>NZ_CP059732.1:3481875-4718750 GCF_014117325.1 Spirosoma foliorum
CGGTGGTATAAAGGCGGTTTGCCTGCCTGCCTACGCCAGCGAATTTTACAAACTAACCGACGACGAGAAGTTACAGGTTGTGCGGGTGGCGGTAGAACGGGCTGCGGGCCGGTTGAAAATCGTCGCTCAATCGAACCACCCTTCCTTAAAAGTAGCCATCAGACTGGCACAGGCTAATGTGAAGGCTGGTGCCGATGTTATCTCACTGGCGGTTCCCCGAATTTTCAGCTTACCCGAAACCTCGCTAAAAGTCTATCTGTCAGAATTTTTACAGTCGATCCCAAACACGCCCGTTCTGATTCAGGACTTTAATCCAGGCGGCTCATCGATTAGCGTGGAGTTCATCAAAGAATTGATGGACGAAAATCCGAATTTCAAATACCTGAAGCTGGAAGAACCACTTTGCGCGCCCAAGTTCGAGAGCATCATTCAGGCGACTAACGACAAAATCGGGCTGTTCGAAGGCTGGGGTGGTCTGTACATGCTCGAACTGGTACCTATTGGTATCCGGGGAGTCATGCCGGGTCTGGCTGTTGCCGACATTCTGCAAAAGATTTTCACCCTGCGCTCCAGTGGCGAAGATGCCAAGGCGTTCGAGTTATTCGAACGGGTCATGCCGCAAATCTTCTTCTCGCTCCAAAATATGGAGTTGTTCCACTACGCCGAGAAAGAGTTGCTGATTGCCAGAGGTGTACTGAGTAATAGCATCGCCCGAAAAGCCGCTTATATTCCAGATTCATCGTCAATTAGCTACATCCGGGAGTTGAACCAGCGCATTCTCGACATAGTCAACGATGAAAAGTACGCCATCCGTCCCGTTGCCAATAGCCTTGTTGCTTAACTAATGAATAATGTAAGGTAGTTAAGGTAGATAATCAACACCTTGAGGCTGTTTGAGCTTTCTAAAATCAAGTACTAATCGGTATATTTTTGTCATCCCGACGCAGGAGGGATCTTCGGTAACTGCCTAAAAAACCATAATACCGAAGATCCCTCCTGCGTCGGGATGACAAAAACACTAGTAAATCAAAAGTTTAAACAGCATCCTTATTATTCATTTACTCAAAACCATAGTATCATGGGAGAATTTAGCGGACAGGTTGCGCTGGTTACCGGAGCAGCCTCCGGAATTGGGTTATCCATCGCGCACAAGTTACTGAACGAAGGCGCACAGGTTGGCTTACTCGATTTTAATGAAGCGGCTTTACAGCAGGCGTTTGAAAAATACGGTCCGGATGCCTTGCTCATCGGCATCGACATCACCGACGAAGCCCGGGTAAACGAAGCCGTTTCGCAGGTACACGCACAGTTTGGCAAGATTGACGCCCTCATTAACTGCGTGGGTATTACGGGTATCACAAACGTACAGAGCCATGAGGTGAGCAGTGAAAATCTACACAAGGTGTTTGAGGTAAACTTCATGAGCAGCTTTTACACCTCCAAGGCTACATTGCCTTTCATGCTGGCTCGTAATTATGGCCGTATTCTGCATATCGCGTCGATTGCCGGGAAAGAGGGGAACGCTGGTATGCTGGCGTACTCGGCCTCAAAGGCAGCCGTAATCTGCATGGCGAAAGTGCAGGGCAAAGAGTACGCCGAACGGGGCATTACGGTCAATGCGTTGGCTCCGGCGGTTATCCAAACCCCGTTGGTCGATGCGATGCCCGAAGTGCAGGTCAAGTACATGACAGATAAAATTCCAATGAAACGATGTGGTACACTCGATGAAGCCGCGAATCTGGCCGCTTATATCGTATCACCAAAAAACAGTTTCACCACCGGTTTCACCTTTGATTTGTCGGGTGGCCGGGCAACGTATTAGGTTGGTGTAGTATGGGGCGGACTTTGTCCGTACTCATACTATCCACTATCTGGCGCGAGTATTTGCTCGTGCTCATAATCTCGTCAGCATTCGCTGACGCATGTGTAGAATTGCGAATGCGTCAGTGGATACTGACGAAATTATAGACACGTGCAAATGCACGCGCCAGCATACTATGAAACGCTACTGGATAACTTGTATTCTTGTTTATTGCTGGCTGGGTTCGGCATTGGCGCAGCAGCGTCCTGTACTTCTTCCCCAACCACAGTCTATCCAGTATGGGCAGGGAGCGTTGTCGGTGCAGAATCTGACGATTCATGTAGCGCCAAAGGTTCCTGCCGATGTTCTGTTTGCGCTCAACGAACTAAAGAAAATCCTGAACGAACGGACTGGAAAAGCCATTCTCCATAGTTCATCAGCCAACACCTCTACTATTCGTTATTCGGTTAAAACGCCTGGTCAGGAAGTACCCGAAACTCAGGAAGCCACCAATGGCAATCATCGGGAACAATACGCCATTACGATCTCAGCCAAAGGGGTTGACATTACAGCCCAAACCTCGACCGGCCTGTATTACGCCGTACAAACGATTCGGCAATTGATTCAGGGCCAAGGCGCTAAGTCAACGCTTCCGTTCGTCACGATTAACGACCAACCCAAACTGGCCTATCGGGGTGTAATGATGGATTTTGCGCACGGGGGTTTGCTGACGGTCGACGAAATCAAAAAACAGATTGACTTTTTAGCGCGCTGGAAAACCAACCAATATTATTTCTACAACGAAGTTAGTATTCAACTCGATGGCTATTCGACGCTGAATTACAAGGCTAGTTATTCGAAGACCCAAATCAGAGCAATCATTGCCTACGCACGCGAGCGGCACATGGATGTGATTCCGTTCGTCAATTTCTATGGTCACCTGCACGAGCTGATTCGCAACGAAAAATACGCATCGCTGGCCATTGGTCACTATGGTCATGAAATGGACCCGCGTAATCCTGCCGTTCAGGAATTGCTGAAAGACTGGATTAAGCAATATACCACCCTCTTTAAGAGTCCGTTCATCCACGTCGGCTTCGACGAAACCTGGGAAACGAAACGGCTGGCCAATGACCCTGCAAAAAAACTAGACCCCGAAGCGCTGTATGTTCAACAGCTCGGTTTTGTCAGTAACGAATTGAAGCAATACGGCAAAACGTTGTTGGCCTGGACAGACATGAACTCGTTTTACCCGACTATTCTGACCAAATTCCCGACAGATATTATCCCGGTTATCTGGGAATATTCGCCCGACACAACGGCTATTTACAATTACTTAAACCCTGTCCTCAAGGCGAAGAAACTGTTCTTTATCCAGCCTGCGGTATCGGGTTGGGGCCATATTTACCCCGCTGCCGATTATACCTACGAGAACATAAATCTCTGCCTGAAAGCAGGAATCAAACACAATACGCTGGGGTTTATTACGTCGGTCTGGACGGATTCTGTCGAGCCCCTTGTGCGGGCATCCTGGCTGTTCATGGCCTATGGCTGCATCGCGGCCTGGCAGGGCACCGTGTCCGACAAGACTACCTTTACCGGCCAGTATGCCGCCGTAACCTACCCTGCTGTAGCTAAGGATATGCAGGCTGCTTTCGACCACATTGCCAAAGCGGGTCAGTTTCTTGAAAAATGTCTCGGTAAGAACACCCAAAGCCTGCCCCGTGGCACACTGGTCGAGAGTTGGTCGAATCCGTTTTCGGCCTACTATCTAGCCAACACCACCGAACACAAAACTGATTTTGAGCAGGTCCGTATTCAGACAGAAGAAGCGCAGGCAAGGCTGATTAGCGCGCTTCAGCAGGCCACCCCTTCCGACACCAGTTTCATTCAGAGCATGCTGTTATCGGCACGGCTGATCAATTATTCTGCCAGTCGATTTTTATGGGCGAAAGCCATTACCGATCGCTGGAACGACGGGATGATAGCCTCAACGAAGGATGATTACGTATTCTATGATCTGACCTACCCTTGTCATAGCCTGTTGGTCGATGCGATGGACGAGACCGGCGAACTGAAACAAGCCTATGCCCAAGCCTGGAACGCCGAAAACATGCCGTATCGACTAAACACCATACTGGGCCGCTTCGACGTCGATTTTGGCCTCTGGCGAAAACTGCATTTGAAACTGCTGGACTATAAGATTCAGAAAAAGACCGAGCCCCTGAAATCCTTCGAGTTAATGTTTACTCCAGACTTTTAACGAAAAATGGAACGCTGATTTTTATGATGATTATGATTTCTACAATCACTTTTAAATCAAAGCGATCATAAAGATCAGTGTTCTATTGCGAATGACCATGAACAATAACCTCCAATTCTTAAGCCCTATTGATGGCGATATGCTCCACGCCCGCGATGGCGTAACAACCGTAGACGGCCTGGAAATCGACGTACAGGTATCGGCTCCAGCATCGCATCAGTTAACTATCAATGGGATCGGGGCGAACTATAAACAGGGCGTTTTTTCGGGAAAGGTCCGTTTAAGTCAATTCGACAATACGATTACTGTTCATGACGTCACAACCGATGAAAATAAAGCTATTCGGGTGTACTGGCTGCCGAATTTTGCGGGTCATTATCGGCTGTCGATTGACGATAACATCTGGTTTCTGCGGGATATTTATCAACAACAGGGCAACTACCAGTCGCTATTCGACAATCCCTATCTGGGCTTTTTGAAGAAAATACATTTGGCTTACGGCACCAAAATTCACCTCAACCTTTTTTATCAGACCGACGGATTCAACCTGTCGCAGTTTCCCGACCGTTTCAAAGCGGAATGGCAGGCCAACGCCGACTGGCTTCGACTGAGTTTCCATGCCTGGGGTGAATTTCCAGACAAGCCTTACCAGCAAGCCGGTTACGAGCAGGTAGCCCAGGATTGCGCCATCGTGAAAGAGCAGATTCAACGGTTTGCGGGTGAGGCTGTTATGGGACCTGTTACAACCCTTCACTGGGGCGAAGCGACGGTCGAAGGTTCACGAGCCTTACGCGACGCGGGATACATTGGCCAATTGGGATACTTCAACGTTGACGATGAGTTGCCACCGGTTTCCTACTATCTCGATGTAGCGCAGCGTCGGCACATGAAAAAACGGTTTGTCTGGCACGATAATCAGGAAGACATCACGTTCATTCGGAGCAGTATTGTACTCGACAAAACAGAGCTTCCTGACATTGTTCCATACCTGGACAACTACGAGAATCAACCCTCGGGCCTCCCCCCCTTTCGTTGATTTACTCGTACACGAACAATATTTCTACCCATTCTACGAAGCCTACCAACCCGACTTCTTCAATCGTATTCTGACAGCGATAAAATGGGCTACTGTAAAAGGCTATAAACCTGCCTTTTTAGGCGATGCACTATTTAATGGACTAGCAATGTAGCGTGGACGTCTCGTCCGCGTAGCCGAAGGCTAAGTTGAAATTGCTTTTTTTAGCCTTCGGTTACGCGGACGAGACGTCCACGCTACGTCACTACAATACACACAAAACGAACATGGAAAACAATAGACGAAATTTCTTAAAAACAGCCGGACTAAGCGGATTAAGTCTGGTAGCGGCTAGTCCATTTTCGGCCTATGCGTCTACCACTAAAGAACTGGAAACTATTGGCGAGCAGGCCAGCAAAATACGCTCTCAAGTCTTCAATATGAGTGGCTATGCAGCCCCCAAGCTGGATGTTGTTCGCGTTGGTTTCGTAGGAATTGGCAACCGGGGCATGGGAGCCGTTGAACGACTGAATCAAATTGAGGGCGTTGAGATAAAAGCGCTTTGTGATCTTCGACCAGAGCGGGTGAATCTGGCGCTGAAGAAAATTGAAGCGAACGGCCACCGCCCTCAATTGTATTCGGGGAGTGCGGATGCCTGGAAAAAACTCTGCGAACGCACCGACCTCGACCTTATTTATATCGTAACGCCCTGGGCATTGCATACGCCCATTGCGGTATTTTCCATGAACCATGGCAAGCATGTGTGCGTGGAAGTACCAGCCGCCAAAACGCTCGAAGAATGCTGGCAGTTGATCGAAACATCGGAGCGCACTAAAAAGCATTGCATGATGACCGAAAACTGCTGCTATGACTTCACCGAGTTGCTCACCCTAAACATGGCACGGCACGGTTTCTTCGGCGAAATAGCACATTGCGAAGCCGCCTATATCCATAATTTACAAGAGCTTGTCTTCTCGAAAGAACACTTTTACCAGATGTGGGAATTAGAGGAGATGTACAAACGCACGGGCAATCTTTACCCAACTCACGGATTAGGGCCCGTTTGCCAGGTACTAAATATCAATCGGGGGGATCAGATGGATTATCTCGTCTCCATGTCGAGCAATGATTTTGTGCTGGGTAATCTGGCGAAAGAACTGGCAGCCAAAGACGATTTTTACAAACCGTACGTGGGTAAGCCTTTCAATGGCAACATGAGTACCACCACCATCCGAACCAAAAAGGGCAAGACCATTATGGTTCAGTACGATGTTTCCTCACCACGACCATATTCTCGAATCCAGCTGGTTAGCGGCACCAAAGGCGTTGCGTTAAAATACCCTGAACCCGCCCGCTACTCCACCGGCCATGAGTGGATGAATGAGAAAGAAATTAAAGAACTTGAAGAAAAATACATGCCGCCTATCGTCAAGAAAATGGGCGATATCGCCAAGAACGTAGGCGGTCACGGTGGGATGGATTTCCTGATGGACTGGCGAACCATCGACTGTCTTCGGAACGGCTTACCGCTCGATCAGGATGTGTATGATGCCGCTTTGTGGAGTTCGGTTGGGCCGCTAAGTGCGTGGTCGGTGGCGCACCGATCCAACTCAATTGATGTCCCCGACTTTACGGGTGGAGCCTGGCAAAAAAATAAACCCGTCGATATTTCGATGAGCAAAGGCGGCACTACGCAGGCGAAAGTATAATGGTTTATTTTTAGCCGTGATGTCGGGTTTAAGAACCCGACTCCACGGCATATCTCTACTACCAACCCAACTGCATCAGTAAAAACCTAACGTCATGAATCCAGCATCCAGTCGAAGAACATTTTTGAAACATACGTCGCAGGGTTGCGCGGCTTTGCTGTTGGCCCCCACGCTACTTCAAGCCAGACCAACGACGGCAACTGGCAAACGGGTGGGAATCATTGGACTGGATACGTCGCATAGCACCGCTTTTGTGAAAGCGCTCAATGCCCCCGATGCCAATCCTGCTTTTCTGGGCTACAAGGTCGTGGCCGCTTATCCACAGGGAAGTAAAGATATTGAAAGCAGTACCTCGCGCGTTCCGGCCTATACGGAAGAAGTAAAAAAGCAGAACGTCGAAATGGTCACGTCTATCAGCGATTTGCTCAAAAAAGTCGATGTGGTGTTGCTCGAAACCAACGATGGGCGCTTGCACCTGGAACAGGCTCTACAGGTATTGAAAGCAGGCAAGCGGGTGTTCATCGACAAACCGATTGCGGCTTCGTTGTCGGATGCCATTGCCATTTTTGACGCATCTAAGAAATACAACATTCCGCTTTTTTCGGCCTCGTCCCTTCGGCACATCAAAGGCATTGAAAAAGTCGATAAAAGCCAGGTCGTGGGTGCCGATACTTTTAGTCCGGCTGTCCTCGAAAAGACCCACCCAGACTTTTACTGGTATGGTATTCATGGCGTTGAAACGCTGTACACCGTCATGGGGACGGGTTGCAAACAGGTGGTTCGCGTGCATACCGACGGCACCGATATTATTGTGGGAACGTGGGCCAATGGACGCGTAGGCACCGTTCGCGGTACACGTACAGGAAAGCATGATTACGGCGGTACGGTGTTTACCCAAACGGGCAACCTGGTGTTGGGTCCCTACGGTGGCTATGAACCCTTGTTACAGGACATTATCACCTATTACGAAACCGGCGAAGTACCCGTTACACCCGAAGAAACCATCGAAATTTTCGCCTTTATGGAAGCCGCCGATGAAAGTAAACGTCGCGGAGGGGCTGCCGTTACCCTCGAAAGTGTTCTGGCTAAAGCGAAGAAGTAGCGCGGGTGGAAACCCGCGACTTTTAAGTCCAATTGCGGGTTTCCACCCGCGCTACAAATCCAACAGTATGGCGCAGTCTAACGTATCAAGAAGAGAGTTTTTAAAACGAAACTCATTAACTGGCCTGGGAGCTATGCTACCGGCCTCGTTGCTCACGGATAGTCCGGCACTACCTCCCAGCACTCCGGCAAACGCAGCCACAAAATCAACACCCTTTTCACTGGCAGAACCACCCGCTCTATTGGGTGGCAAACCCGTACGCACCGCCGAATGGCCAAACTGGCCCTTGTGGAAACCCGAACAGGACGAAAAACAACTGCTGGAAGTAATTCGTAGCGGCATCTGGTCGCGGGGAAATGTAGTGAGTGAGTTTGAAACCAAATGGGCCACTACCCTCGGTGCCAAACGGTCGCTGGCTGTCGTAAACGGAACCAATGCCATCATGACGGCGCTGGCTCAACTGGATATTCGCGGGGGTGATGAAGTATTGGTCCCACCCTACACGTTTATTGGAACGGTAGCCCCTGTTTTGTCGACAGGCGCGATGCCGATTTTCGTGGATGTCGATCCGGAAACCTTTCAGATCGACCCAGCGAAAATTGAAGCCAAGATTACGCCCCGGACCAAGGCAATCATTCCGGTGCATATTCTGGGATTACCAGCCAACATGCCCCAGATTCTGGCCATCGCGAAAAAGCATAATCTGGCTGTGATTGAGGATGCCTGTCAGGCGCACCTGGCCGAGATCAACCATCAGAAAGTGGGGACGTTTGGGCATGCGGGCTGTTTCAGTTTCCAGAATTCCAAGAACCTGGCCATCGGCGAAGGTGGCGCCATTGTCAGCAATGACGATGCGTTTATGGATCGTTGTTTTTCGTACCACAACTACGGCAATCCCTATGGCATGCTTTCGGGAGTCATTGGGGCAGGAACCATTATTCAGGGCACGAAACTCCGATTAACCGAATATCAGGCAGCCATTGGACTGGCCCAATTAAAGCGACTTGATGCCGAAACCACCACCCGAAACAAAAACGCAGCTTATCTGAAAGCAAAAATCAAAAGCATTCCGGGTATTGTTCCGTATAAACTTTACGATGATGTAACGCGGGCCGCTTTCCATCTCTTCCCATTTCGGTATCAGAAAGAAGCCTTCAAAGGCTTATCGCGCGAGGTGTTTCTAAAAGCACTCACGGCGGAAGGAATTCCCTGCTCGAAAGGGTACGCTACGCTGAACAACATGCCCTATCTGGATGACGCGTTCAAATCGAAAAACTTCCAGAAAATGTATCCAAAATCGATGCTGAATTTCAAGAGCTATGTCGAGCAGAACCATTGTCCGCAAAACGACCGATTATGCAATGAGGAGGCCGTTTGGTTCACGCAAAACATGCTACTGGGAACGCAGGCCGATATGGACGAAATTACCAATGCCATCGAAAAAATTCATACCCACGCCGATAAACTACTGAGTCAGAAATGAGAAATCGATTGGGCTTCGCGTGGTTAATATGGCTAGGCTTTTTGATTCCTGGCTATGTGGTGGGCAAGGGCTGGAAGGCTGGAACGGCCAGGGTGATTATTACACCCAAGGAGCCACAATGGCAGGCAGGCTATGCCTCGCGCACCCACGCTGCCGACGGAAAACTGCACGACTTATGGGCCAAGGCGCTGGCGCTGGAAGACGAAACCGGAACGCGCGTTGTATTAGTTACTACCGATATGCTTGGCTTCCCTAAAGCCATGTCGGACCGGATTCGGGAGCGACTGAACAGCCAGTTTGGCTTGGCCAAAGCCCAGATCATTCTCAACAGTTCGCATACCCACTCCGGGCCTGTATTGGACTACGCCCTTCAGGATATTTATCCTCTCGACGCAAAGGAGCAGAGGAAAATTGATCAGTATTCGCACTGGCTGGAAACGAAGATCGTCAGCCTGGTTGGTCAGGCATTGAAGACGCTAGAACCCGTTGAATTGTTCTCCCAAAATGGAGTCACGCGGTTTCAGGTCAATCGGCGCAACAACAAAGAAGGGGCTCTACTAGAACAAACGGAGTTGAAAGGCCCTAACGATTATGCTGTACCGGTGATCAAGATTGTCGATGCCAAAGGAAAGCTCAAAACCATTGTGTTCGGATACGCCTGCCACCCTACGGTTCTGGATTTATACCAGTGGTCGGGCGATTATGTCGGCTTTGCTCAACTGGAGTTGGAGAAAACGCATCCCGGCGTAACAGCGATGTTCTTTCAGGGAGCAGCTGGCGACCAGAATCCATTACCCCGTCGTACGATACCGCTGGCCCGTCAGTACGGGCAGGAATTGGCTGCTGCTGTGGATCGTGTACTCGATGAACCGATGCGCAATCTGACGCCCCAGGTTCGTACAGCCTATTCGGAGATTGACCTTCCGCTTTCGGCTCCGCCATCCGAAGCTGAATTAACAAAGACGATTCAGGAAAACGAAGGCTATCTTAAACGTTGGGCAACGCGTATGCTGGCCGAAAAGAAGCAAGGGAAAGTCCCTATCAGCCGGTATGCTTATCCATTACAAATCTGGCAGTTAGGCACCCAATCCATCCTGAGTTTTGGTGGCGAACTGGTTATCCAATATGCAATCGACTGCAAAAAACGCTTCGGGCAGGATATTTTCGTTATGGGCTACTCCAACGATGTCATGGGCTATATTCCTTCGACCACAATTTTACAGGAAGGCGGCTACGAGGGCGCTTCGTCGCAGATGGTATATGGGCTACCCAGTGTCTGGGCACCCGATGTCCCGGCCATGATTTACCAGGAAATAAACCGACTCGCCGATCAGGTGGGCCTGCCTAAACTAAATTGATTCTCATGGGACGCATGCCGTGAGGTCAGGTTCTCAAACCTGACCTGATAGGTTTCTCAAAACCTACTGACAGAACAGCACGAGGTTTTGAGAAACCTCACGTGTCGGATTCTTAAATCCGACACCACAGCCACTAACAAAAATAACAATGACTTTAGTCAACGAAACCCACGTGCCTACCTCTTCGTTAACCGCTACACCCTACTACTCAGGCTTCCCGCTCGCGCACGATACGTACAACGCGATCACGGCCGCCAGCAACGGAAAAATCTACTACGTGCTTTGTTCCGAATCGTACGAGCAAGGTGGTCAACTCTATGTATATGATCCCTCGACCGACAGTACCGAATGGCTAGCTGATTTAACAGACATCTGTGGCGAAACCCATGCCAATGCCATTCCACAAGGCAAAAGCCACGTTCGGTTTTACGAGAGTAATGGCAAGCTGTATTTCGCTACGCACATTGGCGTGTACGAAATGATCGACGGGATGGAGCGGTTGCCGCTGCAGGCACCGAATGGCAAAAATCTCTACCCCGGCGGGCACTTTGTCTCCTACGATTTAACGACAGGCGCATTCGAAAATCTGGCCATTGCGCCCGAAGGCGAAGGAATTCTGACCATGACCATCGACAAAGAGCGTGGGTATTTGTACGGCATCACCTGGCCGCTAGGCTATTTCATCCAGTATGATTGTCAGACCAATACGCTCAAGACAATTGACCTCGTTTCGGCCAAGGGAGAAGCCGGGATTCCGGGGGATGACTACCGGGTATTGTGTCGATCTATGTTTGTTGATCCGCGCGATGGCGCCGTTTATTTCTCCACTTCCGAAGGGGATATTTTCACCTATCAACCTGAGATAGACCGCTTGAGTAAACTCCCCGATGTCGATTTACGGCTCGACTACTTCGGAAAATATGACCCAACGCACCCCGGTAGTATGGGCTACAACTGGCGCAAAATATTCTGGTACGCTCCCGAGGAAGTGGCCTATGGCATTCATGGCAATTCGGGCTATCTGTTCAGGTTCGACCCTCGTCGGCAACATATTGAACTAGTCGAACGACTTACCTCAGAGCCATCTCGAAAAAGTGGCATGTTCGATCAGTTCAGCTATGGCTATCTGGGCTTTCAGCTAGGGCCAGATCAGGAGACTATTTATTACCTCACGGGCGGCCCTGTGTATGTCGATGGCAAACGGGTAAAGGGCGAAGAGCAGATTGCCAAAGGTGCGGCCAAAGGGCTTGAAAACTTACACCTGGTTACTTTCCATATCCCGAGCCGGACTTACACGGACCACGGCCCCATTTTTTATGCCGATGGGAATCGCCCAACCTATGTCAACTCGATTGCCATTGGGGCGGATGAATCGGTGTATACACTAGCCCGCTTTGAACACGAAGGGCATGAAATTCAGGATTTAGTTAAAATTTATTTTCGACAGGATTAACTATGAAATGGTTGGGGTTACTATTGCTCATAAGTTTATGCCTGTCCTGTTCGCATTACAAAGACGCCCTCTCGCCTGAGGAAGCTCTTACCAGTTTTAAACTGAGTGATGATCGATTAGCAGTTTCTGTGTTTGCCGCAGAACCGCACGTTCTGGACCCAGTTGAGATGGTATTTGACGAGGACGGGAACGCGTTCGTGGTCGAAATGCCGGATTACCCATCCAAGCCTGAAGATGGCACTTTGGGCGGAGCTATTCGCATGTTGATCGATACGAACAATGATGGTCGAACAGATTCGATGACGGTATTTGCCGATCATCTTTCCGAAGCTACCAGCATTTTACCCTGGCAAGGTGGCTTACTGGTGACGGCTGCCCCCAATATCCTGTTTCTCAAAGACACAACGGGTGACCATCGGGCCGATGTGAAAGAAATCCTGTTCACTGGTTTCTTTGCCGACAACTCTGAAGCGCAGATAACCAACCTCCGTTACAGCATCGACAATTGGATTTATGCTTCTAACACTGGCCGGGAGGGTGAAATCCGATTTACCCGAAACCCCAAAGCGGCACCCGTTTCGGTCAAAGGAGGAGATTTCCGGTTTCGGTTAGACCGGGGTCAGTTTGAAGTAGAGTCGAGTTCGGGGCAGTTTGGGCTAGCCATCGACGATTGGGGCAATCGGTTCTTCACCGAAAATAGTCTACACATCCAGCAGGCACCGATTCCAGCCCGTTACCTATACCGACACAAGCACCTGCCAACCGTTGAGCCAACTGTCAACATCTCTGACCACGACCCAATAATGTTCCAGAAAACGCCTGCTCCCTACTGGCGTCAGGAACGCACAAAACGTAGGAATGAGCAGTTTGAGGCAGCTAAACTCAGTGACCGGCATGAGTATGCCGATGATCATTTTACGGGCGCTTCGGGAGGGACTTACTATGGTGGCAATGCCTTACCGAAAGACTATTACGGATCGATTTTTACGGGAGAAGTGGCGGGTAATCTCGTTCACCGTGATGTGCTGAAACGCTCGCCTAACAGTCCTCAATTTATCGCACAACGGGGCAACCAGGAGGCAGCACATGAGTTCCTGGCCTCCACCGACCCCTGGTTTCGGCCAGTCAACTTCACGGTCGGCCCTGACGGCGCGTTGTATGTGATCGATATGTATCGGCAACACATTGAAACGCCCACCGCCATTCCCGAAGATCTCAAGGAAGACATGGATTTCATGAATGGCAGCAAATTGGGCCGCATCTACCGCATTGCAGATAAAACGAGCAAAACAGCCATTGGTCAACCTAAACTGAGGAGTAAAACTAGTGCCGAACTGGTGGCGTTACTGGGCCATACCAACCAATGGTGGCGGCTACAGGCCCAACGGTTGCTTCTGGAAAAGCAGGACAAATCAGTTGTACTGGCCTTGAAAGACTTATTCATTAAAGATATGGACCCACGGACGCGCCTGCACGCTTTTTTCGTGCTGGAAGGCCTCAATGCACTGGATGCCAATCTGGTAAAACAGGCGATGCAGGATGCGCAACCAGAAATTCGCGCCTATGGAGTGATGATGGCCGAGCATTTTCCAGGCACCTTACCGCAACTAATTGAAAAAGCCAACGACCCGTCTGTTCCGGTCGCATTTCAGGCAGCGTTGAGTTTGGGGCAATTCCCAACTCAACAAGTTACGACCGCTCTGGCAAACCTGCTTGAGAAACACGGCAAAGACACCTGGTTCCGAACGGCGGTGCTCAGTTCAGAACTTGGCTCTTCCACCGGGTTTGCCCGTCATTTGGTGAGCAGTGCTTACTTCAACTCGATCAGTCCTGAAAAAGACACATTTTTAACGGATTTGGCTTTCGTTGTGGGCTCTCGCAATCGCAAAGGAGAAGCTGTTCAATTGTTGAGTTTATTCAGTAATCAACCTCATTGGCAACAGATCGTATTCACGGGCCTGACAAATGGGGCAAAATCGGCGGGAGTGCCGCTGGACGACCGCTTGAAAAGTATGATAGATCCACAGGTACGCCGGACGGGGCCGCCCGGCGTACAAAATAATTCCTTGCCTAATAAAACCAATGACTAAACAGCAACGCTACTCCCGACGACAATTTATTGGCAAATCCGTTTTTTCGGGATCAACGGCTTTAGGATTAGTACTATTCCTGAGTAGGTGTCAGTCAAAAACGACTTCAGAGCAAGAGGAGAAAAAAGTGGCCACCGATCCGTGTGAGGACTTTTCGGGCGTCAGTGAAGCAGATCTGAAAACCCGAAAAAAGCTGGGCTACGTGAAGCAATCTTCCCGACCAGAATCGAAGTGCGGTAACTGCAATTTGTGGCTTCCTCCCAAAGAAGGGCAAAGCTGTGGTTCGTGTATGCTCTTCAAAGGCCCCGTGTACACAACCGGCTATTGCACCTATTGGGCTCCTCAAGGTAAGTAGCGTCTTTTTCCTAAAACCATGCTCATGAAAAACGATAGAAATCATCAGACTTCGAGTTCCCGAAGAAGTTTTGTCAAGAAGGCGATTATTGGCACTGCCTCCGTATCCATTGGCGGGGTTCTACCCCAGTTTAGCCCTAAAAGCTACGCTCGAATTTTGGGGGCTAATGAAAAAGTACGGGTCGGCGTCATGGGTGTAAACAGTCGAGGATTGGCTTTATCGAGTAACTACGCCTTGCAACCCAATTGTGAAGTTGTCACCATCTGTGATGTTGATTCAAGAGCAGCTGAAAAATGCATTACGACGGTAGAAGGCATTCAGAAAACGAAGCCAAAGAATCAGCCCGACTTCCGAAAAGCCCTGGAAGACAAGGATATGGACGCGCTCGTTATTGCGGCACCCGACCATTGGCATGCCCCAGCTGCCATTCTGGCTTCTAAAGCGGGCAAACATGTGTATCTCGAAAAACCCTGTAGCCACAATCCACACGAGGGTGAGTTGCTGGTTGCCGTGGCGGCAAAATACAAGAATGTTATCCAGATGGGTAACCAACGGCGCTCCTGGCCCAATGTAAAACAAGCCATCGACGACATCAAAAAAGGGGCAATTGGCAGGCCTTACTTTGCCAAAGGCTGGTACACCAACAATCGGGCAACGATTGGGGTTGGCAAACCGCAGGCAGTACCCACCTGGCTCAACTATGACTTATGGCAGGGCCCCGCTCCCCGGCGTGCCTACAAAGACAACGTTATTCATTACAACTGGCACTGGTTCTGGCATTGGGGCACGGGCGAAGCCCTCAACAACGGTACCCACATGCTCGATCTGATGCGTTGGGGTCTGGATGTCGACTACCCCAATAAAGTCACGTCGCTGGGTGGTCGGTATCGCTATAAAGACGATTGGGAAACACCCGACACCCAGGTAATAAACCTGACCTTCGCCAACAACACAGCCATGACCTGGGAAGGCCGAAGCTGCAATGGACGAACCGTAGAAGGCAGCGATGTGGGCGTTACGTTCTATGGAGAAACGGGCTCTTTACAATACGGTGGTGGCAACGCCTACAAAATCTTCGACCTCGATAATAAACTGATCAAGGATGTGAAGAACGATCTGCCTATCGACCCACGTAACAAAATGAACCCGTCGCAGGCTCTAGACGCCACACACCTTCAAAATTTCATGGAAGCCATCAGACAGGGTACACCACTGGCATCAGGCATTGTGGGTGGGCATCAGAGTACACTGCTTTGTCAACTGGGCAATATCGCCCTGCGCTCAGGCGACGCCCTGGATATTGACCCAACCAACGGTCATATTCTGAATAACAAAAACGCCCTGAAATTCTGGCAACGTGAATACGAGAAGGGTTGGGAACCAACGCTATAATGTAGCGCGGACGGTCCGCACTAAAACCTAAAAAAATGAGCACACTAGCTATCGACGTCAACAGTCTGAGTAAGCGGGAAACGACCATTTCGATTTTTCTGGTCGGGCTGATGTTTTTCATCTTCGGCTTCATTTCGTGGGTGAACTCCATCCTGATTCCGTACTTCAAAATTGCCTGCGAGTTGACCAGTTTTCAGGCGTATCTGGTTGCCTTTGCGTTCTATATTGCTTATTTCATCATGTCGGTTCCAGCCTCTTATCTGTTGAAGGCTGTTGGCTTCAAGAAAGGAATGATGTTTGGTTTTTGGGCGATGGCCGCAGGCGCGGGCATTTTTATTCCGGCGGCCATGACCCGAACATACGCCCTGTTTCTGATGGGCTTGTTCACTATTGGTGTCGGGCTGGCCATTCTGCAAACGGCAACCAATCCCTACATAACGATTCTGGGTCCCAAAGAGCGGGCCGCCCAGCGAATAAGCATGATGGGTATCTGCAATAAAGCCGCCGGCATTCTCTCGCCACTGATCTTTGCCGCCGTTATTCTACGGCCTACGGATACCGATTTGTTTGCCCAATTAAGCACTATGAGCGCGGAGCAACGGGGAGCGGCTCTCGACGAACTGGTTCGACGGGTTATTCCACCCTATGCAGTGTTGGGTACATTTCTGTTTGCACTAGGCTATTTAGTATATCGATCTCCCTTACCCGAAATCGACACGGAGCACGAAACGCCCGATGTAGCCACTGCGAATGCCGGAAAGAGTAGCATCCTCCAGTTCCCTCACCTGATTCTGGGCGCAGTTGCCATCTTTCTCCACGTAGGAACGCAGGTTATCGCCATCGATACCATTATCGGTTATGCCAATTCGATGGGAATCGATCTCCTGAAAGCCAAGACCTTTCCCTCCTACACGTTGTTCTGTACCATTTGCGGGTATCTCATCGGTATCAGCACGATTCCGCGATTTATTAGTCAGGTCAACGCGTTACGCATCTGCACTATTCTGGGCGCGACGTTTACGATACTGATTATTTTCACGCATGGCACTGTCACTTTTCTGGGGCATACAGCCGATATTTCGATCTGGTTTGTGGTCTTGTTGGGGCTGGCTAACTCGCTGGTTTGGGCCGGATTATGGCCGCTGGCGTTGGATGGTCTGGGTCGATTTACCAAACTCGGCGCTTCGATTCTCATTATGGGTTTGTGTGGCAATGCGATTATGCCACTCGTCTACGGCTATTTTGCCGACCTCTATTCTGTCCATATTGCTTACTGGGTTCTTTTCCCCTGCTACCTATACCTGATCTATTATGCTATGTTTGGGCATAAAGTAAAACGGTGGGGATTCTGATGAAACTAAAAATAGTTAACGGTACCATTCTAACGCCCTTTCGCTCCATTCGAGGTGGAACAATTGTCGTTGAGGACTGTCAGATTATCGGCATCCACGAAGGACCTGTCGATGTGCCGGAAGCAGTCGAACTCGATGCAAAAGGGCATTTTGTAGCACCCGGTTTTATCGACATTCACGTACATGGTGGCGGTGGTTTCGATTTCATGGATGGCACGCAGGAGGCTTTTCTGAAAATTGCCGAACTCCATGCTCGTTACGGCACGACAGCAATGGTCCCTACCACGCTGACGGCCGAGAAAGACGATCTCCTGCAAACACTGGACGTCTACGAACTAGCTCACCGAAACAATACTCAGGGAGCGGCTTTTCTGGGCATGCACCTGGAAGGCCCCTATTTCGCCCTCAGTCAACGGGGTGCACAAGACCCTCGCTATATCCGAAACCCTGACCCTCTCGAGTACGAGGAGATTTTAGCTCACTCTTCCTCCATTGCCCGCTGGAGTGCGGCTCCTGAGTTAGACGGCGCCATTCGGTTCGGGCAGCGGCTTCGAGAGAAAGGAATTATAGCGGCTATTGCCCACACGGATGCGCTCTATGACGATGTACTTTTGGCCTACGAAAATGGCTACTCGCTGGTAACCCATTTATATTCAGCTATGTCGGGTGTTACCCGCCGAAATGCATTTCGCTATGCTGGCGTTATCGAAAGTGCCTTTTTGCTCGATCTGGACGTTGAAATCATTGGCGATGGTGTCCATTTACCCGCTCCGTTACTCAAACTGGTTTACAAAATTAAAGGGGCCGATCGGACCGCGCTTATTACCGATGCGATGCGTGCCGCTGGGATGCCGGAAGGCGAAAGTACCTTAGGTTCCTTAAAGAATGGGTTGAAAGTAATCGTCGAAGATGGCGTTGCGAAACTACCCGATCGAACGGCCTTTGCTGGCAGCGTGGCCACCATGAATCGCCTGGTTCGTAATATGGTTCAACTAGCCGATGTTCCGCTGCTCGAAGCCATCCGAATGGCCAGCACAACCCCTGCCCGCATCATGGGCGTCGATCAGCAAAAAGGATCACTAGCCAAAGGTAAAGATGCCGATATCGTCTTTTTCGATCAGGATTTTACGGTTAACCTAACCATGATACAGGGTAAAATTATCTATTCAGCCTAAATCGACTCGTCATAACTACCTGATACTATGAATACAATTAGTTCTTTAATTCGTGAATTTACCGTTGACCAGCTTACTGTTAAGCTCTTTGAAAACCGGCATAGTCTGGGCCAACAGGCAGCCGGGCAAGCTGCCAATACCATTCGGAATTTGCAGGAGAAGCAACCCGTTATCAATATTATTTTCGCGGCAGCCCCTTCTCAAAATGAGTTTCTGGCGGCCTTGGCCGAACAACCCGGCATTGCCTGGGAGCGCATCAATGCTTTTCATATGGACGAGTACGTCAATTTGGCTGAAGACGCCCCTCAGCGATTCGGCAACTTCCTGAATGATAGACTCTTTAGCAAGGTACCCCTGAAAGCCGTTTATTTCATCAATGGCAATAATGATCCAAATGCAGAATGTGACCGGTATGCCGCACTACTCCAGGAATACCCCACCGATATTGTTTGTATGGGAATCGGCGAAAACTGTCATATTGCCTTTAACGATCCGCACGTGGCCCGTTTTGACGATCCTACGCTTGTCAAAAAAGTAGGGTTAGACTTAACCAGTAGGTGGCAACAGGTTCACGACGGCTGTTTTGCCTCCTTGTCAGAAGTACCCGAATACGCCCTTACGCTCACAATTCCAGCTCTGGTAAAAGCACCCATTATTTTTTGCATGGTCCCGGCAGCTCATAAGGCCGAAGCGATTCAACATACGGTGACCGACGCCATTTCTGAAAAATACCCTTCCACCATTTTACGCCAACATGGCAACGCAACGTTATTCATTGATCAGGATAGTGGGGTACTTTTACAGGATTAACGTAGTTACAATGGTCTTTCATTTGGTTAGCAATCGGCCAAATACCTTATTTGCGCTCCATTAACGAATCAATCGATGACCATTCGCCCTGCTACTGTTGCTGATATTCCAGCTTTACTGAATCTGCTTAAAAATGTAATACCCCTTATGCACGAAGTGGGTAATTTTCAGTGGGACGATCAGTACCCCAATGCTACCGTTTTCGGAAACGATATTACCAACGAACAACTTTGGGTAGCCGACATCGATGGGCAACTCGCAGGGGTTGCTGCTCTAACCGAAGACCAGGAGCCAGAATACGCGCAAGTCGGTTTTGACTTGAGCCAGCGTGCAATTGTTACGCACCGACTAGCTGTCGACCCGGCGTTTCGCGGACAAGGAGTTGCCGTTGCCTTACTGGAACAAGCAGAGCAATTGGCGCTTGAGCGCGGCATCAAATTTTTACGGATTGACACCAACTCCGAAAACCAGTCAACGCAGAAGCTGTTCCCCAAACTAGGGTATCAATACGCGGGCGAAATTACGCTTGGCTTCCGACCCGGATTACGGTTTCTGGCTTATGAGAAGCCGTTAGCCTGATAATTACAGAATCTCTACGGGATATTAAAGCGCTTCTGTTTTTCGCATAATTCTACATCTTTGTGAAAATCATGACGCTAACCGTTTCGCACCATGCATGCAGGAAGGAAGTATACCCTAAAGGAATTTATCGTCTGGACTCGCCAGAATTTATACTGGTTAATCGGCATCAATGTCGGAGTCACGGTTCTGTATCAGGTGGTTGGCCTTAAATGGCTGGGTATGCCCTGGGTGCCTATTGCCTTGCTAGGTACGGCAGCCGCCTTTATTGCTGGCTTCCGAAATAATGCAACTTATGCCCGTGCCTGGGAAGCTCGTCAGATTTGGGGTGGTATTGTCAATAGCAGCCGAAGCCTGGGAATTATGATTCGGGATTTTGTGCGCAGGCCGGCAGCGTTGGGTACCGACTCAAAAGCCATTCACCAGCAACTCATTTACCGGCACATCGCCTGGCTGACAGCCCTTCGGTTTCAATTGCGGGAGCCACGGGTTTGGGAAAACATTGACAATATTTACAATGCTGAATACCGGCAGTTTTACAAAATTCCGGAACGGGAAAGCAATCTGGCCGATGAACTTCGGAAGCTCTTATCGACCCAAGATACCGATTATGTACTGAGCAAGAAAAACCGGGCTACGCAGTTAATCAGCCTACAGTCCAAGCAGCTACGCGAATTAGCTGATCAGGGTTGGATTGAGAACTATCGATACGTCGAACTGGAGTTGATGCTAAAAGAGCTCTATGAACACCAGGGCAAAAGCGAACGCATCAAGAATTTCCCCTACCCGCGCCAGTTTGCCACCATTAATGGGCTGTTTATTCGCCTGTTCGTCTGGCTGGTTCCGTTTGGGTTGTTAAAAGAATTCGACAAGTTGGGCGAGCACATCGTCTGGTTAACAATTCCGTTTGGCGTGCTGGTCTCCTGGGTATTTATGAGTTTAGAACAGGTTGGCGAAAGCACCGAAAACCCATTCGAAGGCAGTGCCAACGATACGCCCATCACGTCCATGAGCCGCACCATCGAGATCGACCTCCGCGAAATGCTCGACGAAACCGACCTTCCACCAGCTATTCAGGCGGTTAATAATATCTTGTTGTAGTTTTTTTATCAAGTAGTTAGTTTGCGTTTGTTCGGCGCAGTCTGATTGGTCTGCAGTAATTAATCGCCAATAACGGGCCTAGTATCAGCCCACAGCTTTAGCTGTAGGTATAGGCAAAATTGATCCCATTTTAGCAACCGTTTTAACGGTTTACTCAGCTTTCAAACCGTTGAAACGGTTGTTCTAGTTGGCTTACTTTCTCTTAACCCACAGCTAAAGCTGTGGGCTGATAATTTTCAAATCGTTGATTAATTCTTTGTTCGGCGTAGTCTCCAGACTACGTCGTAGCGTTATCCGGTCTCCGACCGGCATTTTCAAGTTATTTCGCCCCGGTCAGAGACTGGATAACACTCGAACGTAGTCAATACTACGCTCAACATTCGTATCTGTGATGTCGGGTTCTTTAACCCGACATTGTGAGGTTTCTCAAAACCGAATTGTATGAATCGATAGGTTTTCAGAAACCTCACTAGAGTCAGATTTGAGAATCTGACTCCACGAAGACTCATTCTAATTCTCTTTGTTCGGCGTAGTCCAGAGACTACTTGATAAGAACCTACTTAAACACCATTGGGTGTCCTTCCTTCGGTACTAAAAACTTCTCTTCAGGAATCTTTTTCTCCCGCAGCGATTTTCGCAAATCATCGGCAGGTTCAAACAGGCCATCGTCGCCTTGCTGGAACGTACCAAAGTGGATACCAACGGCCTGTATCGCGTTCAAATCCATGAATGCCTGCACAGCCCCGGCGGGCGACACGTGGACAGGGGCCATAAACCATTCGGGTCTATAGGAGCCAATCGGCAGCAGTGCCAGCTTAATGGGGGCACCCGCCTGCTCACCGATTTTCTTAAAATGCGGGCCATAGCCACTGTCGCCACAGAAATAAGTTGTCCCAAAACTGGTGTGCAGCAAATAGCCACACCAGAGCGTTTCATCACGATCACCCATGCCCCGATTACTGAAATGTTGTGCCTGGGTACAGCTAAGCCGGAGTTTTTCATTCACTTGTAATGTATCATTCCAGTCGAGTTCGCGGGTGGTGCGCCCACCAACCGATTTAGGCAAATACGATACGCCAAGTGGTGTAACGAAGAGCGGATTAAACGCCTTGACCAATTTCTTGATGGTCGGTAAATCAAGGTGGTCATAATGGTTGTGGCTCAACAAAACCACATCAATCGGGGGCAACTCCTCAAACCGAAGCCCAGGTGGTCGCTTCCGTTTGATCCCCAGCCACGACGTTGGCCCAACCCGTTTCGACCAGACAGGGTCAGTCAGAATATTTAGCCCATTGGTCTGAATCAGAAAGGTAGAATGATTCACAAAGGTGAGCACAAGGCTATCGCCTTCGATGCGGGTAGCCGGTTTAGCGCCAACAAAGGCATCGGGTTGCTCTGGCCAGGGGCCTTTGTCGCGGTGAAGCAGCCATTTGAGCACCCCACCCGAGGTTCGTTCGGGCATTCCGGGATTAACGAATTTCTTCCCGTTGAAATGGTCGGTAATGGGGCCTTTGTATCGCGGGGCGCAGGCCGACACAATCAAAAACAGGCTGGATACGAATATCAGAGGCAGTACAGTGTGCATATCGTGAATATACCAGATCAGATTTCCGAATGTTCAAAACTTTCGAAAATCTGCCGATAAATCACAAGGCCGACGTACCAGCATTTCGTTGAGCAAAACCTATAAGGTTTCAAAAGCCTTATAGGTTTACAACAGTCATTCAGAACAACGAAAGTTGACTCGACCGGGCGAAAGCGCCTTCGTGTTCGAGAAGCCATTTTTTGCGCCAAAGCCCACCGGCATAGCCCGTCAGCGATCCGTCGGAACCAATGATGCGATGGCAGGGTACTACTATCCAGAGTGGATTTCGGCCATTGGCAGCCGCAACGGCCCGAATCGCTTTTTCATCGCCCATGCGTCGGGAAAGTGCCAGATATGATAACGTCGTTCCAAACGGAACCTCGAGCAGCGCTTTCCAGACCGTTTGTTGAAAATCGGTTCCGGCCGGATTCATCAAAAAATCGAACGTTTGTCGCTCACCTTTAAAATACTCCTGCAATTGCCGAACGGCCTCCTGAACTGGCCCGGCAAGTGAATCAACCGGTTGTGTTTCCTGTGCGGGAACATCGAGGCAGGAAATCACGGAAACGCCATTTTCGTCGCCAGCGATACGGATCAGACCAAGCGGAGATTCAAAAATGGTGGTTGTCATAACGTAAACTTTAGTCAGGCAAGTTGCGAAGCGACTGATCGAGCGTAAAGGACGGTCGATCATCAATTACCATCGTATGCGCTAGTCGGTCGTGCAACCCTATGGGGGTTTCACGCAAAAATGTGAACGCATCAAATGGAATAACGCGGGCAAAGTTACGGACTACCAGGGTGTTAAAATCAGGTTTTTCGCCCTGGCTGTTTACAACTTTGGTTTTCGTAATTAGTTTACCGGGTGTTCTACCGAGCCAGCTTTCAAATACAATACAGTAAATTGAAAACAGTAAGGTACTGATCAGACGATCCAGTAATGGATTTACTGACTCGAGGGAATCGCTCATTTCTGGATATATCAAAATCACTACACCGCCAATCGTAAAGACGATAATGTAAAAAAACAGAGTATCCAGCAACAAGTTGGCCAGGCGTTTCAGCCGACTTGTGGGTGTAATTGGCGTAGCTAGCAGCTCATCGGCATTCAGCAGGTCACGGGAAACGTTGTTCATGTAGGTAAAGAGTTTGGTGTAGATATACTAGTTTTTTTGCTCAGAGCTGTAACCGTGGCACGGCTTTGAGCGAAAAAACTAAACTCCATAAAAAAGCTGACTTTTCGAAAAATCTCATCAAAGTGATTTTCCGAAAAGTCAGCTTTTTGTAATTGAATCAGCCAGTATATAGCTGGCAATTCATTTAATCAGGTTAAATGCCCGATGTACCCGCAAATGGTGTACTGGCATTACCACTGTAAGTTGATCCCAACGTATTACCTGGTGTGACGGAGGAGTCATAACGGACGCCATCCGGCTTAACGAGATTATCTTCGAAATTATCGGCATTGTCGTCGTTTCGGTGCGAGTTATTCTCTTCTGAAGAAGCCCGACTATTGATAAACGATTCAGCCAGGGTCGTTAGCTTTTTATCCGCATTTTTCTCTTCGTTCAGAGTTTGCTCCAGAAGTCGGGCCGCCTGATTGTAGCCCAGCACTTGTGCAAACGTCACCACCGAACCATACGAAGCGATTTCATGGTGCTCGATTTTCTGACCGGCCATAATCAATCCGGCATCACGCGTCAATGAACCTGAGTCAGTATTCGAGACAACGCGCTGCGCATCATCGACTAATCCATCAATCGCATCGCAGGAACCTTCTTCAACATCAACCCCAATGCTGCTGAATACCTGCTCTAAGCGGGCCACATGGTTTCGGGTTTCTTCCTGATGTTGTAAAAAAGCGTTTCGAACTTCATCGGTCGTTGAAGCATCAGCCTGCTCACCCAGCGCATCGACAGCCTGTTTTTCAGCGTAATAAATGTCTTTGAGTTCGGTAATAAATAAGCCCCGAAGGCCTTCCTGTGTTTCTGTGTCTGTACCGCCGAAAAAGTTAGCGATGCGTTCTCCAAACGTTGCCATGATTACTATGGTTTTGAGTTAACTAACATTGAGTTTACCAGGACTTTGCTAATTTCGAGCCAACTGCTGATTCTCTTGAAGTTACAGATTTTGGGAAGGCGGATGTGTTTCTTAATTTCTACAAAATCCGTAGAGTATAACTACCAATCTCCACAGTGAACCTAGATACTAGCAATTGATAGGGTAGGCTGCCAATTGTAACGCGGACATCTTGTCCGCACCGTAAAGGCTAATAGCTTTTGGACTGCATTTACCTTTTACTAGGCGGACAAGATGTCCGCGTTACATAAAAAGCCTGACCTCTATAAAGTCAGGCTCAGCAAAACGTATATGCGCCAATCAATTTGGCATTAGTTTCAGAATTTTCCCTCCTCCATAATCACAGAGGTACAGTTCTTTTTTCTGATCTTCGCCAAAGGCCGAGATAGCTCCAGCCGATGAAATAATCTCCTGATTTGTGGCTGATATTGTGCCGTTAGTCGTCAGTGCCCAGACACGGCCGCTGGCATAATCGGCATAAATGTATTTACCGGTTAATGTTTGATTCGTTGAACCCCGATACACAAAACCGCCCGTGATCGACACGTCACCTTTGTCATGCGAGTATTGCCAGATCGGCGCTTTCAAATCGGCTGCATTGACCGTATTGCCTTGTGCATTATAATCGGCATTGCCTTCTTTGACTCGCCAGCCATAGTTACCCCCTTTCGTAATAATATCCACCTCTTCAATGGCATTCTGGCCTACATCGCCCGCCCATAGCTGACCTTTCTCATCGAAACTGATTCGCCAGGGGTTACGGAGTCCGTAGGCAAAAATCTCTTCGCGGTAGCCATTGGTATTCCCTTTAAACGGATTATCGCTGGGGATGCCATATTGACCTTTATCGGTACTGTTCACATCAACGCGCAAAATTTTTCCTAACCAGCTGGCTCGGTTCTGTGCATTATTTTGAGGATCTCCCCCACTGCCTCCATCGCCGGTTGCAACGTACAGGTAGCCATCTGGACCAAACAACACTTTGCCACCATTGTGATTTGTATAAGGCTGATCGAAGCGAAACAGAATTACTTCCGAGCCAGGATCAACTTCGGATGCACTAGCCGATGATGCCTTAAACCGGCTCACAATTGTTTCGCGCGGGTTATTTTTTGTGTAGTTGACGTAGAAAAAGCCGTTCTGTTTAAAATCAGGATGAAAAGCCAGCCCCAATAATCCCATCTCTCCGCCGGAGGCCACTTTCGAACGTATATCCAGGTACGTACCAGCCGAAGCGGCATTAGCGTCGTTCTCAACTACCCGAATACGTCCCTCCTGCTCTACCACAAATACCCGATTGGTGCCATCGTTTGCATAGGTGTATTCGACTGGTGAAGCAAAGGTCAATTTGGGGTAAGCATTCACAACCTTAGTAGCCGCTATACCAGATGTATTTCCTGTTGAATCAGTCGTCACAACATTCGCTTCTTTTTCGGGCTTACAGGCCGACGCAACGAGCCAGGAAACCCCTGACGTGGCGATTAGAGAAATAAGAAATGTGGTGACGGTTTTACTGAACATGATGATTCGATTCATTAGACACTATTTTTTTAATACAAATCACACTCCAAACACGTCCGGCGAACTTTGCGGCCCGCATTTTGTTCCAAAATCATAGAATCTCTTTGATAGAGACAAGCCTTTTGTTCGTTAAGCGTATAGGGACCTAAGGTTGTGTTTCTACACTATGGGGTGCAGATTCTACTATACTCAAGCCTGACAACAAAAATTTCGTAGTGCCATTTGATCTATTAACAAGCAAAATACTATGACCACGGCGACCAATACTCTTCTTGATCACCTACAAGCTCAGCGTTCAAAATACCGCTATAAACTCCCCTCACGACCTGATGCCGGGCGGTTTATTGACCAGTTAATGCGCCTGCTGTTTCCGGTCACTCAGGATTGCAAATCCATTTCGCAACATGTAGAGGAGACCTATCAGAGTCTTCATGAACAACTCAACAACCTGTTATGTCCGCTGGAAAAAAATCTGGCAGAAAGCCCGCTTGTACTAACAGAACGTTTTTTTGAACAGCTACCCGCTATCTACGATAACTTGCTTTTCGATGCCCACGCTATTGCCGATAATGACCCGGCTTCGGTGGGAATTGAGGAGGTCGTAGCGGTTTATCCAGGGTTTTATGCCATCTCGGTTTACCGGATTGCGCACGAACTTCTGAAACTTAATGTGCCACTTCTTCCCCGAATGCTGACTGAATATGCGCACGGACAGACCGGGATCGATATTCACCCAGGGGCTCAAATCGGTAAGTCATTTTTTATTGACCACGGCACCGGAGTTGTTATTGGAGAAACAACGGTTATTGGCAACAACGTAAAAATTTATCAGGGCGTAACCCTCGGCGCTACCCACGTGGCCAAATCGATGGCGCAGAAAAAACGGCACCCAACCATCGAAAACAATGTGGTTATTTACGCCAATGCCACCATTTTAGGAGGCCATACCGTTGTCGGTCACGATTCAGTTATTGGCGGTAACGTCTGGCTCACCAGCAGTGTCGAAGCGCATTCGCTCGTATTCCACCAGCACCAAACGGAGATACGGTTGAAATCGCTGGAATCGCAGGAGCCAATCAATTTTGTGATTTAGTAGAGACGCATCCTTGCGTCTTCGGTCTTTTCGTTTCCAACACGTCAGCTCAAAACCCATCCGGTCAGGAGACGCAAGGATGCGTCTCTACATAAATAAACCCTTATGAAAGCAACTACTATTCTTGATACTATCGGCCACACGCCCCATGTACGTATTAACCGACTATTTCCAGGCTATGAAGTCTGGACGAAACTAGAACGGGCAAACCCTGGGGCCAGCATTAAAGATCGAATTGCACTGGCCATGATTGAAGATGCAGAAGCGAAAGGTTTGCTGACATCGGATAGCACCATTGTTGAGCCTACATCAGGCAATACCGGCATCGGTCTGGCAATGGTGGCTGCGGTAAAAGGCTACAAGATCATTCTCGTTATGCCCGAATCCATGAGTATCGAACGCCGGAAAATCATGGCGGCTTATGGTGCCGAATTCGACTTGACACCCCGCGAGAAAGGAATGAAAGGAGCCATTGAGCGGGCTCATGAACTGGTTGCGTTGACTCCAGGATCCTGGATGCCCCAGCAATTCGAGAATCCCGCGAATATCGATATCCATGTTCGTTCAACAGCCGAAGAAATTCTGGCCGATTTTCCAGAAGGGTTCGATGTGCTGATTACGGGTGTGGGTACTGGCGGGCATATTACAGGTGTGGCCCAAGTACTAAAAGCCAAATTTCCGAATCTGCAAGTGTACGCCGTTGAGCCGGAGCTATCGCCCGTTATTAGCGGAGGTGCGCCAGGCCCGCACCCTATTCAGGGTATTGGTGCTGGATTCATTCCTCAAAATTTACACACCGATCTGCTGGACGGCACTATTCAGGTTAGTAAAGACGAAGCCTACGAAATGGCTCGGCGATCGGCCAAGGAAGAGGGTATTTTTGTGGGCGTTTCGTCTGGTGCTTCACTGGCTGCCGTCGCGAAAAAACTCCCCGATATTACCCCCGGCAGCCGAATCCTGACCTTCTGCTATGATACCGGTGAGCGCTATCTATCGATAGAAGGCTTATATTAATTTGTCGGTCATTAGTCTGGTAATAACTAATGATTATCGACTATTCACTCACTCTCAACACGACTCAATGACGCGACAAACCTCTGCTTTCAGAATAATAAAGGATACCATTTTCATTGTTGCGGGGGTGCTCAGTGCGGGTATGGGCATCAAAGGATTTCTGACCTCAAGCCATTTCATCGACGGTGGAGTTACGGGTATTTCCATGTTGCTGGCTACCTTATTTAGCATTCCTCTGCCCATCTGGCTACTCCTCATTAACCTGCCATTTATTGGATTAGGTTACCGGCAGTTTGGTCGGCAGTTTGCGATCAAAAGTACGCTCGCGATTGCTGGCCTCTCGCTCAGTCTCGCGATTATACCCTACCCCGATGTTACGCCTGATTTTTTGTTAACAGCTGTTTTCGGAGGATTTTTTATTGGCGCGGGTATCGGACTTGCGATGCGAGGGGGAGCCGTTTTGGATGGTACTGAAATTGCAGCCCTGCTTATTAGTCGCAGCAGCCCTATCCTGAAAGTGAGCGACGTTATTTTAGTACTCAACGTACTTATTTTCGGGGCAGCAGCCTTCTTCCTGGGTATCAGTCCGGCGCTTTACTCGATGATCACGTATTTCGCAGCCTCCAAAACGGTTGATTTCGTTATTCACGGTATTGAGGAGTATACGGCTATTCTGATCATCTCGAAAACTCCAGATCCGATTCGAGAACAGATTATTGCCAAGGGCTGGGGCATAACGATTCTAAGAGGCCAGGGAGGCTATGGTAAACACGGCAGCCACCAGGATATCGACACAGTCCTTTACACAGTAATAACTCGACTGGAAATCAGTCGATTGCGCACAATAGTTCTCGAACTTGATCCCAATGCTTTTATTATTCAGCACAGCGTCGATGACGTGTCAGGGGGTAAAGTAAAGAGTCTGCCTATGCATTAAATTTAAAGAGTCAATATTTGTCAGATGTAGTCAGGTATTGTCAGATGTAAAAATTTGACCAATACTTGACTATATCTAAGCGTATTATGATGATCTAATCGGCTCACAAAACCAGCATTTTTGAGCCGATTAGGCCCTCTTAATCGGCTCATGGGAATTTACAACTGGCAACAATTCTACTGATCTGCCTTTCGTTTTTGAATCTTACTATCTGGATGAGAGCGCATTACTCTTTCTCGGAAAGTTGGCAGGCGTGAGCATATATTTTCGATACTGATCAATCCCGAAAAATCACTCTATCCATTAATACTCATTTTTGCCCGTTTGTGGAGAAATGCCGTGCCGGGGCTATGGTTTGGGTTCTTTAATCTGATTTCTCAGATTGACCTAAACACAATTCAGTATGCACTTCTCTCTACATTCTTTTTTTGTTCTCTTACTCCTACTAGCCCCACGAGTGGGTTTGTACGCCAAATCCGGCCCGATTCTATCGGGTACCGTGCGCGACCCAGCCGGTACAACAGTTGAGTTTGCTACGGTTGCACTTCACCGGGCTGCCGATTCGGTGGTTGTTAAAACCGAGTTTAGCGACACTAAAGGAGCATTCCATTTCGACCAGCTACCAGCAGGCAGCTATTTCGTTTCGGCTTCACAGGTAGGTTTCGAGCGTGTTCAGACCGCTCCATTTGTGATTTCGTCCACCGATCAAACCCTGGCGCCAATTCAGTTAAAATCAAGCGCCAATACCCAATTGAAGGAAGTTACAGTTCAGGCACGAAAACCCATGTTTGAACGAGAAACGGACCGGATCGTGGTGAACGTTGATGGAACTCCGCTTAGTGCAGGAGCTACTTCGTTAGAAATTCTGAGTCGTTCGCCGGGGGTCACAATCGATCAGAATGACAATCTGGCGCTTCGGGGCAAACAGGGTGTTTTAGTACTGATTGATGGTAAACGGGTGCCCATGACGGGTGCTGAATTGGGAGAAATGTTACGTGCCTTACCTGCTAATTCAATCGAAAAAATTGAGTTAATCACCAACCCACCTGCCAAATACGATGCGGCTGGTAGCGCTGGCATAATTGCCATAAAACTCAAAAAAGACGGTCGTCAGGGTACCAATGGCAGTGTGAATGCCAGTTATGGTTATGGTAAATACGGCAAATTCACGAGCGGCATTTCGTTGAATCATCGCTATAAAAAGCTGAATATCTTCGGCAATTACACCTATAACAACCGGAACCAGTTCAGCCAACTGATGCTCCATCGGGATTTTTACCAGAACAGCCAGTTTATCGGCAGCAGCGATCAGGATAACGTAGGAAAAACGCATTGGATCTCCAATACCTATCGCGCTGGCCTGGATTATACCTTGTCGAAGCGCACTACGCTGGGAGCCGTTGTTAATGGATTGATTAACCATGCCGAAGCCAGCATTCCTAACGTGACGCAAACGTTCGATGAAACGGGTCGTTTGCAGTCTAGCTATCAATCAGCCAATCAGCGTATGCTGGAAACTCCGAATACGGCGGCCAATCTAAATCTGAAACACAGTTTCGACTCAACGGGTCGGCGGGAATTGACCGCTGACCTTGACTTTGCGCATTACGGAATCCATCGACTCCAGAATCTGGCAACTTCGTTCATCGTTCCTGTTCAATCACCAACCATATTAGATGGCAAATTGAATGGTGGCCTGGATATTACGTCGTTCAAAGCCGATTATGTTCACACATTCCCCAATAAAACCCGGCTGGAAGGCGGCATAAAGGCAAGTTGGGTACAATCCGACAACGATGTATTGTTCACCAACATCAGCGAAGGCATCAGTCTGGTCGATACGGGCAAGAGTAATCGTTTTCGGTATACTGAAAACATCAATGCTGCCTACCTGAACCTTAACAAAACGATTAACAAGACGTCTATTCAACTTGGTTTGCGTGGTGAGCAAACCAATGCTACAGGCTTGCAGGTAATTGGCAACAGTGGTTTCGAACGGCACTATTTTCAAGTATTCCCCAGCGTTTTCGTCAAACAACCGGTATCGAAAAACCAGGATCTAAGTCTATCGCTGAGCCGCCGAATCGACCGTCCAACATATAACCAGTTGAACCCATTCCGGGCGTATATCGATGCTACGACGTATTTTACGGGCAATCCGTCGCTCTATCCGCAATTGAGTTATAACATCGAACTGACGCACACCTTTAAGCAGAAGTTCATGACATCCATTAGCTACAGCCGTACCGATCAGCCAATTATCAATGTAATCCAGCCCGCTCCCGAAGGTAATCGGCAGGCCGTCTCAACCTTCCAGAATTTAACTCGTTCTGATTATTACGGCCTGACGCTGACGATTCCTGTTCAACCCACCAACTGGTGGACAATGGACAACAATATTGTTGCCTTTTACAACCGTTTTATTGGCGATCTGGCCGGAACATCCCTGAACGAGGGCTTGCCAGCCTACACGCTTAATACCGCTAATACGTTCACCCTGGGCCGGGGTTGGACTGCCGATCTGACGGGTAATTATCAATCGCATCAGTTGTATGGTTTCTTAGATATTCGACCCTTGGGACAAATCAATATTGGTCTGCAAAAAATGATGTGGGGCAAGAAAGGAACGCTGAAGCTGAATATGACTGACGCATTTTATACCAGCCCACTACACGCCACATCGACCTATGCGAATTATGTAGAGCAGTTTTACCAGCGTCAGGATACTCGAATAGCTACAGCGTCGCTGACCTATCGCTTCGGCAGCGACACCGTATCACAATCACGCCGACGATCGGGCGGAGCAGAGGATGAAAAGCGTCGGGCAGGTGGAGCGTAGCTAACCTGTCAGCAATTTGCCAAACGGGTCAGGTATTGTCAATCACGGCTACTACCTGACCCGTTTGGCAAATTGCTCTATCGTCGTTTTAGGTTTGCCCAAGTCATTCCAGGTTCTCTCTGCTTCGAAAACTTCGGGGTAGTTGTTCAGGGCTTCCGTAATGTGCCAGCCGTAGTCAGCTTGCGCTGAAAATGAACGCCCCAAACGCATTAAAAAAGGCGGAGTCGTGACGATAGTCAGTTTTTCGGTTTGGTAAGCGGCTACAAATCGGTGAGCGGCTTCGTGTTGCGTTATTGCCTCAGGCCCCTGAATAACATACTCCTGATTTTCTCCAGGCTGAGCAATCTGGAAAGCCCGAGCCACTTGTTTGCCGTAGTCTTGTGCCGATACATACCATGGTCGAACAGCCGAACGCCCAACTAGCAGGACAAAACGCCCAACACGCTGGGTGCCATTGATCGAATCCATGAAACAGGAGGGATAAAAAATACTGAAGTCCAGTCCCGCGTCTTTAATGCATCTGACGGCTTCATTCTTTATAGCAAATACCCACCAGTTGAAATCATTCATGCCCTGATAGCGCATGATGATAGACGACAGATAGCCAATTCGGCGAACACCCACTCGTTTGGCGGCCTCAATCAGGTTACGTAGCCCTTCGCTTTCCGTGTGGAAATCGGTCTGCTTCTCGCTTTGCTTAATGGATAAATTCAGGTAGACGATATCTATTCCCCTAAGCGCATCTGTTAGGGTTGCAGGATCACGTAAATCACCCGTAACGATGTCAACATCAGGGAAGATCAGGCGTGCTTTTACCACATCTCGCGCAAGGATGCGAACTGTAAATCCGGCCTTACTTAATTCATGCGCAACGGGCCGCCCGAGCATGCCCGTTGCGCCTATAATGGCAATATGCATGACGTAACGCGGGTGGAAACCCGCGATTGATTCGCCCAGCGCGGGTTTCCACCCGCGTTACTTAGCGCAAATCGCGTACGAATCGACGCATGGTTTCGCGGTAAACCTGTTCCGACTGATCGAGTGGTTGTTCGTCTTTCAGTAGCATGGCCAGCGCAATCATCCCGTGTGAAATAGACCACCACTGATAATACAATCGCTTAATACTTTCCTCTGCCTTAGGAATAAACGAGAAGATAGTTTTGCAAACGATAGCGCTAACTGCCTGCATGGTTTCCGATTGATAAACCGGAATTGTGCAATAAGCCCCATCCAGATTGTACATCACCTGATAGATTTCCGGATTTTCACGAGCAAACTGCCACTGTACAAGCGAGATTTCGTACAGGCGCTTTTCGGGGTCGCGATAGAGGCTCAGAATACGGTCGTACTCTTGATATAGATGCCGAAATCCTTCATTCCGGATTTCGTCTAACAGCACATCTTTGCTGTCGAAATATTCATAAACTATAGGGGCACTATATTCGATTGCGTCTGCTATTTTACGAATCGACACAGCTTGCCAGCCCTCCCGGCGCGCAATGGACTTAGCCGTTTTAACGATACCCGAGCGAGTCTGCTCACGGCTTCGCGGCTTGCGTTCAATAGTTTCCATAGGAGTAGGTTATTCTTCTTAAGTTAACGGTGTTAAATCATCTGAAAACTACTGATTAATGATTGCATTATCTAGAGTTGATGCGATTTTTCTGGAAATAAGTCAATTATCTCTTTTTCGGTTAGTATATCTCCTTATTCTATAGATTATTAGTTCATATTTTCATACTAATTACTACCCGTTATCTACAAAGGTATCACATCCGTTTACATTCGTTGCGCAAGTATCCAGACGGCCTCATCGCCGAGTGCGTATGGATCACCTTCTACCGTGCCATAGCAATCAAGAATACTTAACCCCGCTTCGGCAAACAATTGGGCGAGTTCGGCAAGGGTATACACATAATGCTTAGCTGTGCGCGTCTGTACTTCACCCGCTTTTACATACGTCAGATGCGAATCAATATGGCTCGTTAATGGGAAGTATTCATTCTCCACCAAAAACAAAATCTGCTGCCCTTTTTCATCTTCTACGGGTAACCAATTCCGAGCCTGATAATCGGGCAAGATAGACTCAGCCACCATTTCCGAATGTACCAGAAATCGGCCACCCGGTTTCAGCGATCTGGCAATTCGGGTCAGGAAAGCCAGCATGTCGGGCCGAGGGAAGAAACTGAAACTATTGCCTAAGCAATAAGCTGCGTCGAAGGAGGCTGCCGTACCGATTTGAGCGTCTGACATGCTCAGAAAATCATCGGCGAGAGCCACAAGTGGCAGTTTTTCTTTTTTGGCAACAGATTCAACTTCAGCGATATACTCAGCTGAAATATCGACACCTGTTACGCGGGCACCCATTCGGGCAAGGGGTACGGCATGACGCCCGTAGCCACAGAACACATCCAGAATTTTATCGTCGGGACCAAAATCAAGCGATTCAACAAGCAGTTCGAGGTCGAGCTGTGTTTGCTCCTCGGTTTGGGCGGCTTTCCATGCATCCTGCGGTAGCCCATGGAAGAAGTTGTGGTACCAGGCCATTTTTTGAATGATAGAATGATTGAGTGATAGAATGATTGAATAATGGAGGTTAGGACAAAAGTGTTGTACATTATTCTATCACTCAATCATTCAAAATTATAAGTTCGTCAACGTTTCCTGAATTGCCTGAAAATTAGGGACATCGCCCGCGCTTTCGAGAACTTCGGCATATTGAATCAGGCCGTTTTGATCAACAACGAAGGCCGACCGTTTACTCACGCCTTTCAGATTCATGACAAAGGTGTCGTAATAACTGTCATAAGCCTGCGACACGTCTTTGTTGAAATCGGAAAGCAGATCGAAGGGTAAGTGCTGCTCTTCTTTAAATTTAGCCAACGTAAACGGCGAATCGACCGAGATGCCAACGACTTCGGCATTCAGGCCTGAGTAGACGGCAATGTTATCGCGCATTTCGCAAAGCTCAGCCGTGCAGACACTGGTAAACGCCATTGGGAAAAAGAGAATAATCAGGTTCTTACCCTGAAAATCCTGTAGCGATACTTCTTTTCTGGCGGTGTTAAACAACGTAAAATCGGGGGCTTTCTGGCCAATAGCAAGCATACGAATGAGGGTTAATAAGACGCTTAATAAGATTTTAACCGTAAAGCTACGTGCAGAAACGAATTAAATCGTAAATCGAATTTTCTAATCGGACCGGCGATCCGGTCGTTCAATCGTTTATGAAGTCTTATTGGGGTATTGACCTGGGAGGCACCAAAATTGAAGGCGTTGTCCTATCCGCTCCCTCACCCGACGCCGTCCTTGTTCGCAAGCGAATTGATACCGAAGCCCACAACGGCTACGACCACATTCTAAATCAGGTTGTTCGACTCATTGAGATGCTGAAAGCAGAAACGGGTCTACAACCTGAGCGAGTGGGTTTTTCGACACCAGGTACCTTCGATCCGGCCCGTCAGGCCATGAAAAACTGTAACACAACATCGCTAAACGGCAAACCGATGAAACAGGACTTAGCCCGCTTACTGGGCTTACCTGTCGAAATAGCGAACGACGCCAATTGCCTGGCACTTGCCGAAGCCACAATGGGTATTGTGCCCGACGTTGTTCCTGATTATCAGACAGTTTTTGGCGTGATTATGGGAACTGGCGTGGGTGGCGGTATTGTGGTGCGCAGCAAACAGGGAGAACCCAACGATCGTCCATTTGTGCTGAATGGGCTACAAGGACTTGGTGGCGAGTGGGGCCACAATGTGCTGGAAGAGAATGGTTACCCTTGTTATTGTGGCAAACGGGGCTGTGTCGAACAAGTCTTGTCGGGGCCAGCTCTACAGCGTTACTATCAGCAGATCAGTAAAGAGGAACGGTCGATGCAGGAAATCATGGAGCGTTATCACCAGGGGAAAGATCTTGTTGCCAGCCAGACCGTAAACCGACTTCTCGAATATTTTGGCCGTGGTATCTCAGTAATCATTAATGTGCTTGACCCCGATGTCATTGTACTGGGCGGTGGCCTTGGCAACGTTGATCTACTCTATACCGAAGGCGTAGAAAGAGCCCGAAAATATGTGTTCAACAGCGGAGAGTTGAACAACCGTGTACTCAAACCCAAATTAGGCGACAGCGCCGGTGTATTTGGCGCAGCGATGTTGTAAACAAGGAGCCCGGTGCAGGGAGCAGGGCATTAAAACGGAATTCCCCTGGTCCCTGCACCGGGCTCCTTGCTTTACGCAAACAACTGAGGCTGACTGGTCAATTCAGGATAGTTTGAGGGAGCCATTACTTCAGGAACATCGCTTGGTTCTGATCGCGATGTAATGCGTTTGCTAATGCTATAGCTATGCATTCGGCTGGTTGGGTATTGTTTTTCCAATAAAGCCAGTGCCTCCTTTTCACTCAGATTATCATGGAGCCAGGCATGTTCAGCTTCGGCAGTGAGCAGGCAGGGCATCCGCTTTTTTGAGTTATGAATTTCCGCTAACAGCGAATTTGCATCCGTTGTCAGAAGCGTGTAGGTCATTTTTAGTTCGCCCGTTTCCGGGTCTGGCCACTCGTCCCAAAGTCCCGCTACCGACACTATTTTCTGGTCTGTCGCCGTGATATAAAACGGAAACTTTTTGCTGCCCTTCGTATGCCATTCATAAAAGCCGGTCACTGGAATCAAACAGCGCTTTCCGGCTTGTGCCGATGAGCGAAAGGAAGGTTTATCATAAATTGTTTCGGATCGGGCATTGATCGTTCGGGTTCGGATCTCGGTCGCATCGTCATTGGTTTTGGTCCAGCGAGGAATTAATCCCCAGTGCATCATCTGAAACCGGCCCGGTTCCTGATGAGTCACAATCGGCCAGGCAGGAAACTGATAAGCATTGGCATGATATACGGGCTGAAAGTGAGCCGATGCTGGCATAGTGGCTTCATACCGTTTCTCCAGTTCAGGAGCCGAGACTACAAGTGATTTATGATAACACATAGGCTATGGAATTTACACAAAAACTCCCCAAGGATATTCTTTATAAACCAATAAAGCGCCCCTGAAGTTACGTAGCGTTCGTTGCTTGGCTTACTTTCTAACCTACTTTGACATAGAATCTATTTTTTGTCATTTCGACGTCAGGAGAAATCTCAAGCTTGATTAATAAGGAAGTTCAAGATTTCTCCTGACGTCGAAATGACAAAAAAACAAATACAAACAAATAAAGTAGACAGCCCGTTAATGATTCTTGAATAGAGCAGATTATGAGCATTCAGAGCGCAGCAGCCAATCACCACCCCAGTCAGGAAAATTCGAAAGCCGTTGCCATGCTCCCCGATCTTGAGCGTACCAGTTGGGAACAACTCCGGGCCGCTGCCGAACAAAAAGACGATCAACCGGAGGCCTCTGGGTTCAAAACAATGACGGTGGCTACCTGTACATCCAGAGGTGCCGACGCCCGAATGGTCGTTTTGCGTCGGGTCGACATAGATCATAAGTACGTTTGGTTTTATTCTGATGCCCGTGCCGAAAAGGTGCTGCAACTTGAAGCCTTCCCTCAGGCATCCTTACTTTTCTGGGATAGTAATCGACATGTGCAACTCCGCCTGACCGTTGAAACCCGGCTTCATACCGACGATTACGTTGCCGATGATCATTGGGAAAAACTGGGTGTGGCTGGGCGTAAAGCTTATCTTTCCGAGCAAAAGCCAGGCACCGAACAACCGCACCCCTACCCTGGCGTTCCCGACCACCTGGTCAACAATTTACCATCGATTGAAGAAAGCGAAGCTGGCCGTAAAAATTTCGCGGTTATTGAGTGTCGGGTACTCGCTATGGAATATCTGCAACTGAGCCGACAAGGGCATACACGTGCTTGTTTTCAATACGAACCTGAGTCCAAAATGAGTTGGCTTGCCCCCTAAAAGCAGGACGAAAGAACTGCATAAGGGCTTAAAAATCGATTGAATTGCCGCTAAAGACGCTGATCTTTGTGGCTTTATAATCTTGTCATGCGCCTAGTTATCCATCCATTTTTTTGTCTCTTATTCGTACTTTCTTCTTTAGGCGTTTACGCTCAATCAATACCCAAAAGCAAATCGCGAGAAAAGTACCCCTATCTGCTTTACTTGCCCAAAGATTACGCGACAAATAAGGCCGCTTATCCACTGGTTATCTATCTGCATGGAGGCTCTCAGAAAGGGAATGACCTGGCTAAACTCAAGACATATGGCTTACCGCATCTGGTCGATAAGGGCCGAGATTTTAACTTTATTATTGCCTCTCCTCAATGCCCCGACGGCAAATTCTGGTCGACTGACAACTGGTTCGACTCCCTTTATAATGAGCTGATTACCAAATATCGAGTTGATCAAAAACGGGTTTATTTAACCGGAATCAGTATGGGTGGTTATGGTGCCTGGCAAACTGCCATTGCTTATCCAGACAAGTTTGCCGCTCTTGTTCCGTTGTGCGGTGGTTGCGACGATTCCACGCAGGTTTGTCGGATTAGACACATACCCATATGGACGTTTCATGGAATAGACGATGATCTCATCCCTATCTCTGAAACTGAACGATTAGTCAGGCGTTTAGACGCGTGTAAGGGTAACGTAAAATTTACTCGATTGGAAAAAACAGGCCACCAAATTCAATACTTATTTGAAGACCAGGCTATTTATGACTGGCTAGTCAAACAACACAAATAAGAAGTTGTTAAGTAAACGACGATCAACCATTCCATGACCTACGAAAATTCACTGACTTTCGCCCAAGCCCTCGATCAGACCGATTCGCTTCGCCACTTCCGCGATCAGTTTCATATACCTCAACGCAATGGTGTACAGCAAACCTATCTCTGTGGCAACTCGCTTGGTTTACAACCTAAAACCGCGCGAGCAGCTTTGGAACAGGAATTAAACACCTGGCAAAATCTAGGCGTCGAGGGTTGGTTTGAGCAGTCAGAAGGGGCCGAACAACCGTGGCTAAGCTATCATAATTCCTGTAAAAGTGCACTGTCACAAATTCTTGGCGCACAACAAGCTGAAGTATGCCCTATGAATGCGTTGACGGTGAATATACATTTACTCCTGTCGTCGTTCTACCGTCCTAACGACAGGAAATACAAGATCCTGACGATCAAAGGGGACTTTCCTTCGGATCAATATGCGTTGGAAACGCAGATAAAACATCATGGTTTAAACCCTGCCGATGTACTTATTGAGATCGCTCCCCATCCAGATGACCGGTTGATTCATATAACCGATATTCAACATGCCATTGCTGAACATGCCGATTCACTAGCCTTGATCTGGATGAGTGGTCTGAATTACTATACCGGACAGGTTTACAACATGGCGGTTATTGCCGAAACCGCTCAAAAACACTGTATCCCGATTGGGTTCGATTTAGCGCACGCCATCGGTAACATTCCCCTGCAACTACACGATTGGGGTGTCGATTTTGCGACCTGGTGCTCATATAAATACTTGAATGGTGGCCCTGGCGCTGTATCGGGCGTGTTTGTTCACCAAAAACATCATGACCAGAATTTACCGAGGCTAGCGGGCTGGTGGGGCTACCGGGAAGATAAGCGATTCGAAATGACGCCCGGATTTCTGCCCGCGCCTGGTGCTGATGGCTGGCAGGTTAGTACGCCCAATATCCTGGCACTGGCATTGCATCGAGCCGCTATTTCCATTACAGCCGAAGCAGGCATGGTGGCCCTTCGGCAAAAGAGCGAACAGCTAACGGGTTTCCTTGAATACTTACTGACACCTTTTAAGGAAATTCAAATTCTAACGCCCGATGATCCCAACCAGCGCGGCTGTCAGTTGTCGCTGCTAGTTCGTAAAAATGGCAAAGCCTTGTTTAATCACCTGACCGAGCAGGGAATCATTGGCGACTGGCGTGAACCCGATTGCATTCGCCTTGCCCCTACTCCACTCTACAATACGTTTGAGGATGTCTGGCGCGTAGGTGACGTTATTCGAAAATTCTATTTGGGTTGATTAAAGGCAATATTACGCTTTAGTCCTTCCAGCTTTGTACGCTTCACGGCTGACCGACGGAATATTTCTCGAAAAACCTCTTCGGTTATGTCGACCCAATCTGTATTTGTCATGGCACTCAATTCGGGGTGGGGGTCGAAAGCGGGGGTTTGATGCGGTCGGGCGAAGCGATTCCAGGGGCAAACGTCCTGACAAATATCACAGCCAAACATCCAATTATCGAACTTTCCTCGAACGTCTTCAGGAATAGCGTCTTTCAACTCAATTGTAAAGTACGAAATGCATTTACTGCCATCCACAACGTACGGCCCGACAATGGCATCAGTCGGACAGGCGTCGATGCACCGGGTGCAGGTGCCACAGTAGTCGGCAATCGGCCCATCGGGCTCCAGTTCAAGATCGAGAATCAACTCGCCGATGAAGAAGAACGAGCCCATCTCCCGGTTGATCAGATTGGTATGTTTGCCAACCCAACCCAGGCCCGCCCGTTTAGCCCAGGCTTTATCCATTACCGGCGCAGAATCAACAAAGGCACGCCCACCAACGTCGCCAATTTCGTCGTGGATATACGCAAGTAAATCCTTCAGTTTATCTTTGATAACAAAATGATAATCTGTCCCGTACGCATATTTAGACAGTTTTAAGTCATCTTTTTCATCGGGCAATTTCTGCTCGGGATAATAGTTTAGTAAGACTGTTATCACCGACTTCGCATCATCGACCAGCAGGCGCGGATCAAGTCGCTTGTCGAAGTGATTTGCCATGTAATTCATCTGGCCATGCATCCCGTTTTTGAGCCAGGTCTCCAGCCTTGGCGCTTCATCTTCCAGAAAATCCGCTTTAGCCACACCGCAGAAATCAAACCCCAATTCGGTGGCTTTGGCTTTGATTAACTGCGTATACTGGTAGGCGGGCAAATTCATAAGCGATGAAGAATGTTTTGTTTTTTTGTCATGAACTGTGTCAAAAAACAAGTTTTAAGCCAAATTTTGTTTGGATAGGCTGAACCCATTGACGAATTCAATATTCTTCTTCACCACCACAAACACCTGATGCAACAACTTATTCATCACCGCCACCATCGCCACTTTGTGGCATTTACCCTTGGCCCGTAGCCGATCATAAAGCGCTTTACAGCCCAAATTGTATTTACGGGCCGAACGAGCTGCCATGTATAAAAGGCCCCGTACATACCCTAAACCCGTGCGGGCCATCCGACCACGCCGACGAACCGAACTGCCCGATTGAGTTTGACTGGGGGCAATGCCCACGAACTTAGCTACCGCTTTGGCTGACTCGAATCCAGCCAGCCCATTGGTGGCCGTGCACAAGGCTTGAGAGGAAGCCGGCCCAATCCCCTTGACCCGCTGCATCCGCTCCGAAATGGCCTGCAACTCCTGTTGACTCAGCTGATCCAGTTCCTCTTCAAAGAGCGCAATCTGAGTCAGGTAGCTCTGTTGGAGAACCAGCAGGCTAGCCTTGACTTTCTGACTGGCCCGGGGGTCGAACGACAGCGCATGAAGCTGATTAGCCACCGCTTGCTGACTGATTCGCAGGTCGTTGAGGTGTTTGTGCTGTTGGCGAAGCTGATGTAGAGACTCATCGGCCAGTTGCGAAGGCTGGGGCTGAAAGACTTGTCCGTAGCGCGCCAATAGTGCCGCATCGCTCCGGTCGGTCTTGCTGATAGACTTCAGAGTGGCGGCAAAGCCTTTGCTTTGGTTGGGCGTAAGGAGGCTAAAGGGGCGATTTTGCAGGGCTAATACCCAAGCTAATCGAGCCGAATAGGTACCTGTATGCTCGAAAATGAGGTGGCTATTGGCGGGCAGTTCAGCAGCCCATTGCTCAATGGAGTCCGCTTGGTTGGGCAGGGTTTGATAGGCCCATTGGGGTTGCCCATTGGCATCGATTCCGATTTGGTAGCTGATGTGTAAGGTCTCTTTACTGACATCAACCCCGTAATAGATAGCTGGTTGGTTCATGCTAAAAACGAAAAAAGCGGGATACTACTCATGCTCTCGACATCATTGTGAAACGGGCTATATGCCCACTGAACTGTCCGGGTTCCATGAGATTGGCTCTCCAGGCTACCGATCATGACAACCGGTCTTTTAGACCATCCCGACGTAGGTATGACCTGGAGAACCAAAGATTATTTGTTCAGAGCAAACTTACAATTCCGACGACAGGAGGAATCTCAAGTTTCGTATTAGTCAAGCTTGAGATTCCTCCTGTCGTCGGAATGACAAAAAACAAACAGATTTAGGCAAAAGATAAATCCTGTAACTCAGCAAAATCAAGTAAATCCTGGTTCAGATAGCCGCCAAATCGTGTAAATCGGCGTTCTGACACCGTGCCAACTTGTCAGGAAATGCGGTTTTGGCCGGGCTTTTGCCCATCTTTGTCTATGAATTTCTGGAAACGAAATAGAAGCTCATCAATGGAAAATAAAGACATTTTGGACGAACAAGCGTCTATGGATACTCCACAACCTGACAACCTGGCAACCGAACCAGTCGATAGCGATGAAGCCGTGTCAGCTACCGCAGAAGAAACCACAGAGTCGAATTCGGCAGAGGGTTTTGTTGCTGAAACGGACCGAATTGGCAGTGAATTAGCCGAACTTAAAGATAAATACCTCCGTTTATACGCTGATTTTGAGAACTTTCGTCGGCGTACTGCCAAAGAAAAACTTGACCTCATCAGCAATGCTAACGAGGGCGTTTTAAAGGCACTGATTCCAGTTGTCGACGACTTCGAACGGGCTATGCAGTCGATGGAAAACACAGAAGATGTGGCCGCTTTGAAAGAAGGGGTTTCGCTGATTTATACGAAGTTTTTCAAGACGCTTGAAGGCAAAGGGTTAAAGCCAATGATATCAAAGGGTGAGCCATTTGATGCCGACCTGCACGAATCGGTTACGCAATTCCCAGCCCCCAGCGCTGACCTGAAAGGGAAAGTTATTGACGAAATAGAAAAAGGATATTATCTGAATGACAAGGTCATTCGGTTTGCAAAAGTGATTGTAGGAAGCTAAAATCAATGAGTGAATGAGTGAATGAGTGATTGAGTGAATAGCTGACGCAACCTGTATTCACTCAATCACTCATTCACTCATTCACTCATTCAACAATATGGCAACGAAGCGCGATTATTACGAAATTCTGGGCGTTGATAAGAACGTCTCGGCCGAAGACCTCAAGAAAGCCTATCGCAAGATGGCGATCAAATACCATCCGGATAAAAATCCCGACGACCCCACCGCTGAAGAAAAATTCAAGGAAGCGGCTGAGGCTTATGACGTCCTGAACGATCCCAACAAAAAAGCCCGGTATGACCAATATGGCCATGCTGGTATGAGTGGTGCAGCAGGCGGATACGGTGGCGGTGGTCCGACGATGGACGATATTTTTAGCCAGTTTGGTGATGTCTTTGGCGATGATTCTCCTTTTGGAAGTTTCTTCCGGGGTGCCCAGGGTGGCGGTGGCGGACGGCAACGCGTACGGCGGGGGTCTGATCTGCGCATTAAGCTAAAGCTGAATTTACAGGAAGTTGCCAATGGCGTTGAGAAGAAAATCAAGGTAAAACGGCACGTAACCTGTAATACCTGCGGAGGCAATGGCTCTAAAAACGGGACCGCGGTACAAACCTGTTCGACTTGCCAGGGAACCGGCCAGACGCGTAAAGTGGTGAATACCATGCTTGGTCAGATGGTATCGACCAGCACCTGTCCAACCTGTAATGGCGAAGGCAAAATCGTAACGGATCGTTGCGACGCCTGCTTTGGTGAAGGCCGTGTTTTGCAGGAAGATGTTATCCCAATCAAAATTCCTGCTGGTGTAGCCGAAGGCATTCAATTGTCGGTGGGTAGCAAAGGGAACGTCCCTCCCCGTGGTGGCGTTGCGGGCGATCTGCTGATCGTAATTGAAGAAGAAGAAGATGCCGACCTCAAGCGCGATGGCAACAACGTTGTCTTCGATCTGTACGTCAGCTTTATTGATGCAGCTATTGGTACCAGCGTTGAAGTGCCTACCATTGATGGTAAAGCCCGTATTACGCTCGATCCTGGCACGCAAAGCGGCAAGATGCTCCGCCTGAAAGGAAAAGGAATTAAAGAACTGAACGGCTATGGCCGGGGCGACGAAATCGTCCACGTCAACGTCTGGACTCCGAAAGTACTATCGGCTGAAGAACGTGGTATTCTGGAGAAATTACGTCACTCACCAAACTTCCAGCCCAAGCCGAATAAGAACGAGAAAGGATTCTTCGACAAAATGAAAGACTTTTTTCATGGTTGAGAACTTTTTCAAGTAACGAATGCCCTGCTGTGTTGCAACACAGCAGGGCATTTATTTTTCCAGGGTTATATTCCAGCATGTCGTTTTGTCAAAACTAGCAATGGTGAGGTCATGCATTGCCGAGCTGAGCCTATGACAGCTACCAGCAAGCGGTTTCGGATTTAGCAATTGTTGGTTTGCCCAACCTGTGCAACAACACTGGCTACCCGACGGCGGGAGATAGCTAACTGAGCTGCGTCCTGCATAATCAAATAACTGTTAGATCGTAAAGTTGGCCCCAAGTTGAGCTGGTGAATGTAAATTGGATTCACGAGGGCTTGCTTATGAACTCTTATAAAGTAGGGCCATTGCTGGGCAAACCATTTCAGAGTACGGCAGGACAAAATAATTTGCCCACTTAGTAAATGAACATGGCTATAGTTAACATCGCCGGTTAGGTACAGCACCGTTTTTGGCTCAAAGTAGTTTACTCCAGACTTAAAAGGCTGTCTTTTTTTCATACGTAGAGTTATCAGATGTCCTAGTACTATTCCAATTTAGATTCTAGCGATTTCGCCCACGCGGTTGATTCTAATTGATAGTCTAGACATTGATTATCAGCAGAATATCGTCATTAGGATCCGATAGAATCAGCCGCGCGAGCAAACCCGAGAATCTACCTTGGTAAAGCACTAGATCTATTTATTATTTGACAGTTGCTTTCTGTATCAGCCTCATTAGGCAAAAGCCATTTTATAACCCACTAACAATTCTGGCATAGATATTATTGAATGGGTTACTATCATAGCTATGTGAAGCATCGTTCGTTACGTTTACCGTGATACTAGATATACTTCCGGAATTAGCCGTTGTACGGGTCATAGTGAATCCTAGCCTGGCTGTTGCCTTAGCGGCAATAAACTGTCCGGCATTAATAATCAATGAAATCTGTCTCCCATCAGTATTAGTAACTGTCCAGTGGGTGTTGTCTACCGCCACAGGTTCAGTAGAACCACCAGAAATAAGTATGGTTGAAAGAGTATTAGTAAACGAAATGGTATAGCCTATAGGTACCGTGATTGTCATTGCAACATTTCCGCTGGAGGTTGGATTTCCAGCCAGTTCAAACACATTGACAGCGAAGTTTCTCTCATTATCAGGAGCTAATGCGAAATTTGCCTGAGATAATTCAATAGTTGGTGTTAAATCGGGAGCAAGCGTAGCCGCATTAACTCTATTGTTATTTAAGGTAATTGCACCAGCCGTTGACAAGGCTCTGCCTTCAAGAGAAGCCTGTGTTCCTAAAACGACAGCGTCCAGAGCTAATATAGTTCCTATAAAACTAGAGCCTGTTCCTAGAGTAACGGCTCCATTGACCTGAAAATACACATTATCTGCAGTGGCGCCATTAGTCAGCAAAATGCTTGAATTTGTTGCTGTCGTTAAGGCACCATTCAACTTAATGATATAGATACCTGTACCACTTAGCGTCAACGTTCCGTTTAGTGAATTTGCCGTTGTCAAGGGCTGGCAGGAAACACCCGGCGTGAGTGTTTGACTAGCCAGTTCAGCGATTATAGTTGTGTTGCAGACAACGGTGTTCAGCGAGTTATAAGCAGCTACCACGTCTAGTGCCGCCTGGGCTGCTTCAGCACTAGCTGGTAAACGAATGTTTCCAACGACTGTTCCTGGACTCGGAAACCCACCGAAAGCACCTGCATTCGTGCCAATATCGCCAACTACCATTGACGCGCCAGTGTTGGAAAAGGCCCCATTAGCCGTAAACAAGGCAAAGCTAGAAGCTGTTCCTAAGTTTGGTGCCTGCCCAAAACTTATAGCTGATAAACTGAATAGAGTAACATAAAGTACAGCAAGTGATAGCAGTTTAGTCATTTTCCGGGAGGTTAAACGCAAAGAAGTTTACGTAATACAAAACTGCACCTACTATCACTATATAAAATTACAACATCTTACATAAAAGTTACATAATTTACATATTTCAACTTAATAGTAACATTATTATATCATCTCTAGCTCAATACGCTTTTTGTGCTTGAGACGCTTAAAAAAGGATGGAGTTAATCCGGTAACTTTCTTGAATTGATTAGATAAATGTGCCACGCTGCTATAATGCAACTTATAGGCTATCTGTGTAAGATTAAGCTCATCATACAAGAGTAATTCTTTCACCCGTTCAATTTTTTGAGCAATAATATACTGCTCAATAGTGATTCCAGCTACCTCAGAAAAAAGATTAGTCAGATAGGTATAGTCATAGTCAAGTTTCGCCTGGATATACGTTGAATTATTTGTTTTAGGCAGCTCATCGGTATAATGTACCATGTCAATAATGACATTTTTTATTTTTTCAATCAGTATCGCTTTTCTGTCATCCATCAACTCAAGGCCAAAGTTCAACAAATTGATTTTTAATTGATTATGCTGTTCAGCTGAGATATCATCTCTTACTTCTACGACGCCCAGATCTACAACTCCGTGATGTATACCAAGCCTGTCTAACGTTTCCTGGACAATCATTTTGCAGCGGAGGCTTACCATGTACTTGATGTAGAGTTTCATACGATACGAGTACACAGGCTGGTGCGATATATTTTTATAATGCCCACTATATAATGATAAACACTATTTACGGCTGTATGGTCAATTATTTATTTTCATGTAGCTTACTGGCGCCCATCAAATTCCAATACCATCCAGTTTGTTATGTTTATTCATGCACAAATAGTTATGTTTTACGCTTTTGTTGCCCAGATGATCGTAATTATAAACAGGGATTTTGAGACTCTTTTGTCGATGAAGTGATAACCTACCTTAGTCCGGGAGAAAACTGTTCAATCATCAGTAACATAGCGACAGCCCAACTTAACGGTCAATCACATAATTCAATCAATTTACCGGGCCACAAGGGGTTTGATAGAAAACCGAAGGCTACTTCGTTCACCACATGACGGTGACTAGTCATTCCCAATGATCGAGGAAATTCGGCTGAATTCAATAAGGCCATATTTCAGTTATATTATCTATCAAATGCCTAAATCAAAAAAATCCAGCTAGACTTTTTACTGGGCTTTTTCGTACATTAAGCCCTTGTTTAAAGCACCCTTTTCTGGTAGTTTTCCTCCATTCGCTATTGAAAACGTATGCATCAAACTTTGTTGCTTTGTCTGGCATTAATGCTGGCGGTTACATTACTGGTAATGGTTGGGCAGCGGCTGCGTATCCCTGTCCCTATTTTTTTAGTAATAAGTGGTTTAGCTGTCAGTCTTATTCCAGGTATTCCACGTATTGAAATTGACCCTGAACTCATCTTCTTGATTTTCCTGCCGCCTTTACTGTACGAAGCAGCCTGGTTTACGTCCTGGAAGGAATTCTGGCGCTGGCGACGCATCATTATTGTGCTGGCTTTTGGGTTGGTTATTTTTACTTCAGTTGCCGTTGCGTATGTATCAAGTGCGGTAATGCCTGAATTTACGCTGGCAATGGGATTCCTGTTAGGCGGCATCATTTCTCCGCCCGATGCCGTTGCGGCTACTTCGGTATTGAAGGAGGTCAAGATTTCCAAAACCACGGTTAGTATTCTGGAAGGCGAAAGTTTAGTAAATGATGCGGCCAGTTTGATTGTCTTCCGGTTTGCCCTGGCCGCTGTTATTTCGGGTTCTTTCGTATGGCAGGAAGCTTCGGTTGATTTCCTGCTGGTTACGTTTATGGGGATTGTTGTTGGCCTGGTCGTTGCCTGCATCTTCTACGCCATTCACCGCTGGCTACCTACCTCAACCCGCATTAGCATTCTGCTTACCTTCCTGGCCCCTTACATTATGTACATGGCTGCCGAAGAATTCGAAGTATCAGGGGTAATGGCGGTTGTTAGTGGTGGGCTATTTTTATCCAATCAGAGTCACGTAATTCTCAATCATAGCTCCCGGATTCAAGGAACGGGGATGTGGGCCACGGTAGTTTTTGCGCTCAATGGATTGGTATTTATTCTAATCGGGCTCGAACTACCCGTTATTATCAATGGGTTGGATGGGTACTCGAAAACAGAAGCCATTTTGTATGCGTTGCTGATTACAGGCGTTATCATTGTTACCCGTATGGTATTCACGATATCGGCCTCCTATTTCACGCAATTTATCGGAAAATACATCACTGTCGCGCAGCGAAATCCCGGTTTGCGCGGTCCAATCGTTCTTGGCTGGGCAGGTATGCGCGGGGTTGTATCGCTGGCATCCGCGTTGTCAGTTCCGTTAACCATTCAAGACGGAGTTCCTTTTCCGCATCGAAATTTGATCCTGTTCATCACGTTCGTAGTCATTCTGGTTACGCTTGTTTTTCAGGGTCTGACATTGCCGCTTGTTATTCGATGGGTTCAGCCTAAAGAACTCGTTGAGCGTACTCCGGAAGACAGACAGGAAACAAAGATTCGATTAAAGCTATTGAAAGTAGCCCTGCAATATCTCCAGCAAAATTATGCCGAAGCATCAAGCCAAAATGAATTAGTAGAGAATTTAAAGAATCGAATAGAGAGTGATCTTCATCAGACAAAACGGCATTTAGATTCTGTAGAAAGCGACGGCGAAAACGTGGCGCAATACAACGAAATCATGATTGATATTATTCGGGTGAAACGCGACGAATTACATCGACTACGAAGCATTCAGGAGTTTGATGACGAAGTGATTCGCCGAGAAGAAGCTCGAATAGACCTGGAAGAAGAAAAGATTGACCACCCGATTCATTGAGCTTTTAAGGCTAAGGGCTGTCTAAATTCCATAAAAATAGTCTCGGTTTTACCCCACCCCCTGAAGGGGACTCATTCCCACGATGAACTAAGCCCCCTTCAGGGGGTTGGGGGTAGGGTAAACAAATGAAAAACTAATTTTTAGACTGCCTCTATTGTAGCATTTTATTTTCTGTCATCTCGACGAAAGGAGAGATCTCAACATCGCCACCTTGAGATCTCTCCTTTCGTCGAAATGACAAAAAAGTACAAAACGGCATAAAACGTTAACTCTTTTGACATAAAAAGCCCAGCATGCAGTCCGCATGCTGGGCTTTTTATGTCAAAAGATAGTTTCTATCAACCAAAGGCATTTATGTGCTTCTGGAAAATCGCTTCGTATTTGTTTGCAGCGGCTGTTTGCTTGGCTTCTTTACAAGCTTCAACTATCGTTTGCAGAATATACAGATCGGAATCCGGGCTACCGAAGCGGTTTCCGTTGCCACTCTTATCGTAGGTCAATGCCTGATCGGCGCGATTTGCCATGATTTCAGCAATCTCAAGCGCCTTTTTATTATCGCCAACTTCAAACAGGAACCGAACGTAGTTTGACGAAATCTGGTCGTATGGAATACTCTTATCCGGAATCACCTTCAGCGAGTAATTGAGTACCTCATGCGCTTTGGCTTTATTCCCTTCGCGGATAAGCTGATCGGCCAGACGGAAGAACGCGATACGAGCCGAAATCACCGGAGGTCCTTTATACGTTTCGTCGTAGTACGTATTTGGGTTGTCGAAATCACGCCAGAATGTCTTCTTGGTCATGTTGGTGTACATAACGTCAGCATTCACATAGCCATCGGTAGCACCTGGAACGGCAACTGGCATTAGTCGATATGCATAGCCTTCCAACTGCATGTAATTTTTCAGGCTCAGGTAGTTATCGCTTGCCAGTGTGCTGGAGAAATAGATAGGCCGTTTCCAGTTGTTGGTCGCAATGATATCGAGCATAATGAGGTCAGGCTTGTAGAGGTCCTTCTTACCAATGGTCCACTGCAAGGTATCCTTCATCAATGGGCGCAACGCTGCCGGAACAAAATTGGCCTGATCAACCGATGCTTTATCAATTGGCAGGAATAGCACCGACGATGGTAAAATGCTCGTCATGTCGCCATTGGTCAATGGTACCTGAACGGCCGGATTGCTGGTCTTAATCAAGCTGATGTATTGCTTCAGATCGATACCATTTTTCACACCCGGTACTTCATAGAAGGGCACAATATCATTTTTACCCTTATTGAACTGGTCGAACTCTAACGAGATCGGCAGCGCATCCGACTGGTACGTTTTGCGCTTCATCTGCTGAATGTACCATTCTGTACCCAGCAAACTCAGGTTACAGACACGCACATCGGTGCGGAAGCCTTCAACCTCCTGCACATACCAAAGCGGGAATGTATCGTTATCGCCACCCGTGAAGAGCACCGCATTAGGCGCACAGGAGTTCAACAGGTTCTTCGCAAAATCGACTGATTGGTACCGATGATCGCGGTTGTGGTTATCCCAGCTCTTGGCACCCATCATCACAGGCACCAGCAGCGCTAAACCAACGACCAGACCATTCCGGGCGGTATCTGATTTCAGCGTATTCCGCAAGCCTTCGGCAATGGCCATTACGCCCAAACCGAGCCAGATGGCAAAGAAATAGAAGGAACCCACATAGATATAATCCCGTTCACGCGGCTCCGATGGCGGTGAGTTCAGGAATACTTGTAAGGCGATACCGGTGAATAAAAACAGCAGCCCTACAATGATAAAATCGCGACGGCGACGGAAATACTGAAAAGCAATCCCGAATAATCCCAGGGCAAACGGTAACATGTAAAAATTGTCGCGGGCTTTGTTGGTTTTCAATAAATCAGGGGCGCCATTGTCTGACGACCAAGGAAGCAGATAACCAGCACCCTCTTCGTCACTCTCCCGACCAGCGAAGTTCCACATCAGGTAACGCCACCACATATGGCCCAACTGATAGCTGAACAGATACTTAATGTTATCGCCCATTGTCGGTTTCTGCCCTTCGGCAAGCCCCAGCATCTGGCGATAAAGCGCAGGGTGATTTTGCTGGCTGCTATATACACGTGGGAACAGCATCTCATCGCCCGGCGCATAAATGTATTCTGGCTGATGGTCGAAGACAACATACTTGTTACCTTCTTTTTTCCACATAGCAGCACCCTGTTTCTGATCGATTGGACGCGCGGTGAAGACCGGACCGTATAACAGCGAACGGCTGCCATATTGCTCACGACGCAGATACGACAGGAAGTTCAGCTCATCGCTAGGATCGTTCTCGTTAATTGGTGGGTTGAACTCAGCCCGTACCAACACTTGCATATACGAGGCATAACCGATGAGCACAAATGCCAGGGCCAGCAAAGCCGTGTTCATGATCACATGCCGCTTCCGGGCCGACCAGATAATGCCATATACGATAGCGCCTATAAAGACGACCGTAAAGAAAATAGCCCCCGAAGTGAAGGGTAATCCCAGCGTGTTTACAAAGAACCGTTCAACAGTAAAGGCCATACCAGGAAGACCCGGAATGATACCTGCGTTGATAATTCCCAGAACAACCAGGCCAATACCACCAGCCACTAAGCCACCTGTGAATGTTGGTTTCGACTGTTTTTTAAAGTAATAAATCAGTGCCAAAGCGGGCAATGTAACGAGGTTCAATAAGTGAACGCCGATCGATAAGCCCGTCAGATAGGCAATGAAAATAAGCCAGCGATTGGCTGCCGCTTCATCATCGATACGCTCCCATTTGAACGCAGCCCAAACAACGATAGCCGTAAAAAACGAAGACATCCCGTATACCTCCGCTTCAACAGCCGAGAACCAGAATGTGTCAGAAAATGTGTAGGCCAGGGCACCTACTGCACTCGTACCAATCACTAATAGCGTATCGGCGGTGTTGTATTCGCTCTCCGGTTTTGGCAAGAGCTTTTGGGCCAGCATGGTAATGGTCCAGAACAAAAACAAGATGGTGAACGCACTGGCAAGTACCGATGCCATGTTTACCCAGTAGGCAACATTGGTCAGGTTACCAAACGACATCATGGAAAAGAGTCGTCCCAACAAAAGGAAAAATGGGGCACCAGGTGGGTGGGGAACCTGAAGTTTAAACGAACACGCAATAAATTCGCCACAGTCCCAGAAACTGGCTGTCCGTTCTACGGTCATCGCGTAAGTTACCAGCGCGACAGCGAAAACGAACCAGCCTGTGAGGGTGTTCAGGCGTTTGAATGACTGCATATAAATGAAGATTAACGGACTGCTATTGTGTAAGTAGCGATCAAAAATACGTAAAAAAGCAGCCCGACCGGGCTAGGGCGGGCTGTTAAAGTTTGTTAAGTGAGTATCCGTAGCCTTTGTAATTCCCACGAATCCACTATACAATTGGTACTTTACGTTCTAACAAAGCTCACCTTGCGTCGCTTTTAGCGTATTCTACACCAGTGAGCAGATCATTTTTAGGCTGCATTTCCCCATTCATATACACCAGCCTTAATAGTTCGGACTGGCTCCTTAGCTGATAAAGCAATTTGCTGAATACGGCGTACTGTTGCAGGGGAAAAGAATTGTTCACCAGTGGTTGTGTTAACACGAGCTGGTACGTTTTCAAAAACAAATAGTTGCCCATTCTGATCAAGAATATAACGCACAAACGTTTCGATCAACGGCTCGTCGGGCCAGGTCATCGCTTCCTTACTTTTAGATTCGCTTCCCATTTGTCAAGTGTTGGTTCGTAAACAGTAATAATTTTCAGTAAAGGTCTTGATGGATAACTGCACTGAATATGCAAAGGTCGCTGTTTTTTAGTATATCCAGCAATTAGACAACTTGGTCCATATCGATCATCTGGATAGTCTTCAATAATCTCTCCCGCCAAAATTGCTTCTACTATTTCGTCGAGAAGGATGTATCGTTGAGTACTGCGAGTAAGCGCGTGATTTGATATCTCAAACAGTTCATCATGTACTTTATCCCGAATATTCTCAATCATGCCTAATGCCTAATAAATCTCTCCCCGCGCAGCTTTCAGGGTATTCTGCATGAGGGAGCAGATAGTCATTAGACCAACACCACCGGGCACGGGCGTAATGAAACTTGTTTTTGGTGCAACTTCATCAAATTTCACGTCGCCTTTCAGAGCAAATCCGCTTTTCTTCCTGGCATCAGGTACGCGCTCTAAGCCCACGTCAATAACAACAGCTCCCTCTTTAACCATGTCGGCCGTTACAAATTCTGGTTTACCAAGAGCTGCAACCAAAATATCGGCTGAGCGACAGATTTCGGCCAAATTCGTTGTCCGGCTATGTGTGAGCGTTACGGTACAGTTACCAGGGTAGGTATTTCGTTGCATGAGAATAGACATCGGTAAGCCCACAATTTGGCTCCGTCCAACCACGACACAATGCTTACCCGACGTTTGAATATCGTACCGTTTCAGCATTTCCAGCACACCCTGGGGCGTTGCCGAAATGTAAGCGGGCAACCCTTTTGCCATGCGCCCAATGTTGATCGGGTGGAAACCATCTACATCTTTCGCAGGGTTAATCGTTTCCATGACACGATCAGGGTTGATATGATCTGGCAACGGAAGTTGCACAATCAGACCATCCATATCGGGGTTTTCGTTTACTTCCCGAACTTTATCGAGCAGCTCTTCTTCGGTAACCGAAGGGTCGAAGCGGATCAGCGTCGAGTGCATACCGACCTCTTCACAGTTTTTCATTTTCGAGGCTACGTAGGTTTCTGAAGCCCCCTTATTGCCAACCAGAATCGCCACGAGGTGCGGAATTTTACCGCCCTGTTCTTTAATTTGTGCGACTTCGGCCGCGATTTCCTGTTTGATTTGTGCTGAAAGGAATTTACCGTCAAGGAGTTGCATACGATAGTCAATAGTGATTAGTCGTTAGTCAATAGTTGTTGGTTAATGGCTAACTATTGACCACGCTCAACCCTCAATTATTGACTAAGTCGCAAAGGTCGCAAAGATTGGCAAACTACCCATACTGCTCCTGCCATTCCTTTTTCAACTTCTTATAGGTTTCATCTTCGCGTGCTTCCAGATACTTCCCATAAAAAATCCGTGCCGATTCGGCTTTGACGGGGTCTTCTTCGCGCGGAAGCTGCTCGCGGCCATGCGCACCTGACTGGCCTTTTTTATCATCAGGAACAGGGCCGTTGTATTTCTGACCACTGGCATGGTTTGCGTAACGCCTTGACCTGGTGTAGCCCATTTGTAGAAACTTCCGGGCCATATCCATGCCAATGAAATCACCATTGGCTTTATAATCCAGAAAGAGCTGATAAATTTTTCCGGATGACTCACGAGCGATTTCCGGTGTTTTAAACCGCCAATATGGGAGAATTTCGGACTTGTAGGGCTGCACCAAAAGCACACCCATCTCCCCTTTTCCAACCCGATAAAGTTCAGGCTGTTCGCGGAGATTTAGATTTCGGTAATCGAGATCATAGTTAAAGGCACGGTCAGTTGAGGGCATTGGCTTACATCTAATTGTTGCTACTTTTTATAACAATCAACAGAGCAAAATAGCTATTCTCACGGCAAACCGGAATCAAGCAGATACGGCACCAATGAGTTTATTTCGGTCGAGCCACGCCAATGGCCCGCCGTTTTTTTATACTTTCGTTCTAAAAGATTACCTATGATTTGGTACAATAAACCGGCAATCTGGTCGGAAGAACGGGACTGGCTGTACCTGAGGGCCGAAGGTGACACCGATTTCTGGCGGGTGACTCATTATGATTTTATCCGCGATAACGGGCATTTCTATTATCGTGAACAGGCGGGTGACTTTGTAGCTAGTGTGAAAGTGTCCGGCCAATACAAAAACCAATATGATCAGGCAGGGTTGATGCTGAGGCTCGACAATCACAACTGGATCAAGACGGGAATCGAATATGTTGATGAGCAACAACAGGTAAGCGCAGTAGTTACGCGCGAATTTTCAGACTGGTCGGTGTGCCCGCAACCTCATAATCCACCGTTCGTTTACTTCCGTCTTACCCGACAGAATAACTCAGTACGCATTGATTATTCGTTCGATGATTTTACCTATCAAATGCTACGGTTAGCTTATTTTCCTGCCGATGTTTCTGTACAAATCGGCCTGATGGCAGCTGCTCCCGATGGAGGAGGGTTCGATGTGACTTTTGAGCAGTTCTCGGTATTGGACATTTCTTAAGTTTCCCTTAAAACCTGCTGCAACTCTTAACCCCATTTCAGGGTCACGTTTGATAAAGCACTAAAATCCATGAAGAACTACGCTGTATTTGCTTCCTTAGTTAGTCTGACACTCACGAGTAGCCTTCTTTATGGGCAAGCGAAAATAGCTACTGAGCCTTTCCCAACCTACCAACAAATCAAACGATCTGATTCTGAAATCATAGATTATGTATCGAAGGATGGGCAGTCTGAGTTTGCTTATAACTATACTATCAAGGTATTCGACAATCCAGATAGCACAGTCATTTATATTCTTAATGGCAAGCCAACGCTCAATGGCAAGTATGCTAAAGAAGTAGTCAACAAATCGGGGAATCACATTACCAACATGGTCATCGAACGCCCAACTGAAAATCGGAAGCAGGTCATACGCATTGATTACACAACAAAGCAGTAATCAAACTATAACAAACTATAACAACGAAGAAGGCCCGAAATCTGTGGATTTCGGGCCTTCTTCGTTGCAAACCTATAAGGTTTTTAAAACCTTATAGGTTTATTATCATTAACTTATTGATGACTTTCCATCTCGCTACCTTTCTTGCAGCAGCTCGGTAATTTGTTGTAGCCTACAGGATCGGCAGTTACTTCTTCGGCATCGTAGCCGGTTTTACTGATGTTGGCTTTCAGTTTAGAAATATCCGTCTTGGCAGGGTTATATTTAATGGTAACGACTTTCGATTTTACGTCCAGGTCAGCTTCTTTAACACCCTTTTCGAAGGCCAGATTCCGTTCGATACGGGCCTTGCACATGCCACAGATGGCCGATGTCTTGATCTTAACTTCCTTCTCTTTATCGTCCCGATTTGGCGCACTGGCAAACGAGTTGCCCAAAAGCACCAATGAGGTCAGGGCGGTTAGAAACAGGTTACGCAACATAGTTGTAAGTGGTTTATAGTGAATTGATAACGAAAACTCAATTGAATTGGTGCCCAGGTAGATACACCCAGCAGGCGGAATTTTATTTAGTTACTGATTCATTCCTTTCATTCGACCATGTCCTGAATGATTCATCGTTCGCATTGTCATTAAACTGGGCGAAAATCGAAGATAAATTTCTCCTGAAATGGGCGTTTTTCCGTAAAATGTTTCCAACGATGTAGAAGGCATACTCCCTGTAATTTGTGCCCCAAGCACTAAGTCGGTATTGTGTGTCTGTACCAGCCGATAATTGGTACCAAGTGTCAAATTATTAATCACAAACTGCTGATCTTTAGCAATTTGACCAATTTCCATTGACGAAGCCGGCTGGTAAAGGCCCATTTCCTCCGCTGATTTTGTTACATTCTCATAGCGCCCATACACCGCTAGTTTATTCATTTGCCAACTACTTTCGGCCAGAAACGAGTTTTCGCCCTCCCCATCATGACTGTTTCGTCCCCAGATAAGGGCCGATGTCACATAACTACTTTTTCCTAACCCTTTACTATGCAAAATAGATGCCGTTGTTCGGGTGATGTTCTCCTCTGGGTGCGCTTCTTCTGGACTGTGTAGAAATCCCTGGGAGAACTGCATGGCAAAAGAAGGCGACGGATTCACCGACAGTCGATAGGAATAACTGTTAAATTGAGGTTTGTCGAAGTTGTACCGATTTTCGTCAGGTTCTCGTCCTTTAAACGTAGAACCTTCCAGCTTCATCCATTTATAGCGAAAGCCAACCGTGGCTACACCAAACAAGATGTGCGTGGCATCCTGCCAGTGATGGCTTAAGGGTGCATCTGGATTGTTGAACGACGAAATCCGGTGCATAAAGGCAGGTGGTCCCAAAGCAGGCTCGCCCGGATAACCAACATAGCCGAACAAGTCGATGTCTTTGCTAAATGCATGACTGTAACTAACCGAAAGTTCCGAGACCAGATCGTGCGGGTGTTGTTTATCAATTAACGGCTGCCCTTTGTAGGATTCGCCGGTTTGAAACAGCAACGGATAACCACCATTTCCTACCGTTAGTGGATCGAGCGAAAGCATAGCCCGCACCTGAAATAGCCCCCGTTGTCCAACTTTCCGCTGTGCCATGCCCATAACCCAGTTCGGTGCACCAAATTGACTTCCTTGCCCCCGCTTGCCGTCATTGTTGATATTTTGACTGGTGTAACGCAGATAAAGAGCATAGTGCAGCATGTAACTCCACTTCTTGTTCGCAGGCTGACTCATATAGGCATACATAGGCGTATTGTCTGGATGCCACGACGTACCCGATCCGTTGCGGTTCATGGATAGATTACGAGACAACGAGTGCGTCATTCCCATAGTCGTATCCATCGTAAGGCCAAAATTTCGGGTATCCTTATCGTTCATCATACCAGCCATATTCATGCCCTCATGCTTGCTCCTCTCCATGCCGCTATGCATCGAGTGGCTCATTGGCTTGGTTGTATCGGCCACTGGTTTACTTTTCATAGGCATCGACATGCCTTCGTGATGTTGGTGTTGTGCAATAGCCAAGTGTGTAAAGCCTAGAAAAAGCACCAAAAGAAACTTATCCATAACGCTGTAATTCAATAAATTGCTCTGATTCAGGGTACGAACCCTGCCTGAACGGTACCTTCTTCCTCCCACAAACAGAGTACTTTATTTTTAGGCATTAGCGCCAACTTAGGATACCCTCCCGTACTAATAAGAGCAGGTTTTGTCTGACCGGGCGATGTACCCCAAATTTGACCATCCTGTTGAAAGACGATGTAATCGCCCCTGGATGTTGTCACAATCTTTGCATTCTTGCCCGTGGCATATTCCGTTTCGGGCTGCCCTGATTTGGCAATGAATAACTTATCATTTCGGCGCCATACGGTCGATAATTTACCGTCCTCAGTCATAAATAGTCCTCCCCCATCCATTGGGCAGGCTTTGAGTTGCCACGTGCCTTCTCCTAGTTTTTCGGCCTTTCCAACTGTTTTTCCGCCATCGCTCGACCGGACCAGATACATATCGCGGGCACCGTTGATGAAATTGCGAAACATAATAGCAACCTGCTGGCGCTGGCTTACAATCGAAAGCTGACAGCATTCACAAACTGTTCCATCCGGCGATTGATATAAAACCTGATTGGGTAACCATGTTTTTCCGCCGTCGACCGAGCGAGCGCCCACAATTTTGTTTTGGTTGTCTCCCCGCAAATCAAGCCAGGTGGCCATATAGCTGTTGTCGGGTCCAGCGGTTAGCGCAACAAAACCCTCTTTGGCAATATCAGCTACATCATTCACCCGAACCCGTTTCTGCCATTTCCCCGTCGAATTTACTCGAGTATACGACCAAATATTGCCCGCTTTATCAATGGCCGTTATCACCACCGACTGTTTAGTAGCTGCAATTTGTGGCCCTCTCGACGCGCCCAGATGCAATCCTGGCAAACTATCTACGCGTACAGGTTCGGCAAACTGGTTACCATCCTGGGTGCAGGTATAGTAAATAAGTCCACCCTGCCCGTATACAACATGCACCTTTCCGGCGGGGTCGGTGGCCACCGACGGATGCTTTCCTTTACCTACTTGTTTCCCCGTAATCGCTGGCGGGCCGATTAGTAGGTTGATTACGAACAGGAGGCTCAGTAGCGGATGCATCGAATTGACTAACAGGGTTTTTGTATGGACTAACTTTGTAATTAGCGTTGTACCCACGGGCTTCAGCCCGTGTTTGAGCTTAAATAATACACGGGCTGAAGCCCGTGGGTACACGCTAATTACAAAATCAAGCAAACGTTTTATGCACTTGCCGACATGGACCGACATTCTTCGGCACATTTGCGACAGGCTTCAGCGCAGGCTTTACAATGCGCATGATGCCCTGCGTGTTTTTCACATTCTTTGGCACAGGCCTCACAGACTTCGGCACATAGTACCATAAAATCACGCGAGAAGTCTGAGCCACGGGCATCCAAACGGCCACACAGTGTACAGATATCGGCACAATCGCGGCAGAGTTTAATGCAAGCCGTCATGTCATGACCTTTTCCGTCTTTGTCGCCCATTTCCAGGCAAGCCGTTACGCAGCGTTCGCAGGCTTCGGCACATTCGAAACAGGTGTCTACATGGGTATGCGTGTGTTGCATCGTTTCCATAATCGTTGTTGTCGTTTTATCGACCACCGTTGGTCTGACAAAATAACTACACACACTCGATAGGGTTTTTACATAATTAGGGACGAACTGTATAAATACAGCTAACAGTGCCTATGCAGTCTGAAGCAGGTTGTTTAGACTTTGCTCCAGGTCGGCAATAGATACAAAAAGGTCTTCCTCAAGGGAATGCCGGCTATTCCCCATCATGATTACGTGGTAATAAGCCGAATACTGCATGCCCATTAATTGAGACAGATACCGAAAATGATCGACAACCATCGTAGACGTGAACAGCTCGAAGAGGTGGGTACCCGACTCACACCAAATGATGTTGGTGAATGAAGCGCCATGCGGCCCAATGATGAACGACGCATTTTTGTAGATAGCCACCTGTTCGGCAACAGACCTGGGCCTGTCATCAACAATGGTGAAATTATACCTTTTCAGTAACTCAATCAGAGCGTCTTCGTTGACCACACGCCGTCGGCCCGAACGGCTTATGTAGATTCGGTTATGGGCCGTTCGAACTGGTTTTAGTTGGCTTTCTACCTGCTTTTTCAAAGCTACAATATCGGCCAGATTTGGGTAGAACCAGTGCCCGCTATTGCCAAGTATACACTCGTTAAATTGAACCTCATACAGGCGACTGTCCAAAGTACGATCTGGTGTAAACCCGATTAACGACAGATACTCACGTTCGTACTCCGTTTTAAACAAAGGATACGCCAGAACAGCTTCAGCAAAAACGGCCTCGGGTAGCGCTTCCCGGATTCGGCACAATTTCGCTGCCACCAAAATCACAAAATCATAATATCCTCCAAAAGCAATACCATCTAACATATGCGCCCAGGGGGCAATGAGAATATCGTGCATAATTCGGGTTCGGCTTCCTTTTTTCAGGAAATTTTGCACCAAATGATAGCGCTCGAAATCGGTACAAAGCACATTGGTATTCGTCAGGATTCCGCCAAACGGCAATTGGGTCGTTCTGGGGAGAGCAGGCTTATAATACCAGACATAACTCTGGTGGGCAACAGCTTCGGTCGGCTTAAATACAAGGGTTGCTGGATGAGCTGCATTGGGGACAGCATGGAGTATAATCTGGGTTTCCGGACTAACCGCCACGATGTACGGACTTAGGTATTCCTCTGTCTGTTGCTTCGTTAACAAAACAACTCCAAATCGCTTCAACAGCGCTTCCAGAAAGGTTTTTAGTAGATCCCGTAAACGTCTCATCATCAGAATTTATACTGTTAAAGTTATCGTTTACCTGAGCACTCTGTGTCGAACGTGCTGTTCACCATCACCCTATCGATTATCCTTTTCCCTCACCCGATTCGTTCATGAACAATGTATCCAAATTCCGCCGATTTACCTGAGTCGCCTTCCGAAACTGACCAGGTGTTTGGCCCGTCACTTGCCGAAATTGGGTCGATAGGTGCTGAACACTACTATAACTCAATCGCCAGGCTATTTCACTCAGGGTCAGCTCATCATAGCGCAACCACTCTTTTACTTTCTCAATTTTAAGCGCGATAATATATTTCTCGAGGGTATGCCCTTCGCTTGCCGAAAACAAGTTACTCAAATGCGAGTACTCATACCCGATTTTACGCTCTAAAAAGGTAGAATAGTTTTCGGTTGGCAGTCGTTCCCCCTTCAGATGCTGGATTTCATTAATTAACAGAATTTTCATCTGCTCAACCAAAGCCTGCTTCTTGTCATCCACTAAGTCGAAGCCGTTGGCTTGCATGACTTGTCGAATCGTAGCGAGGTCAATCGTCGACGAGTCATCCGTTACATCCACCTCACCCAGTTCAACCCGACCAAGCGTTAAGCCAAGCTTTTCTAGCTCCTCGCGTACAACCCGCTTGCACCGGTCGCACACCATATTTCGGATGGTCAGTGTCATTAGTTTACGGGTTTAAATCGAAATCCGACATAAATCATACGCCCGGTTACCGGCCCCCACGCCCGGCCCGCGGCATCAAAATCGGGTCCGTACGGATTACTGGCATCGAAAATAGGATTCAATTGCCGAAACCCCGTCAGGTTTTCACCACCCACATAGAATTCCAAGCCACTCCTGAATGCCCGGCTCAGCTGTGCGTTCAGGTTGGCGAAACTCGGTGAATAATCAGTTGGCACATTTTCATTACTAGGGTGAACGTAGCCTTCGCGCAGGTAGTGAATACGGCGGGGGCCATTCCACTGCAAGGTGGCATCAAATTTCCACTTATCGAAAGGCAACGCATATGCTACATTCAGCAATACTCGCTCACGAGCTACCATCATTCTGGGCAATAATAACGTATCCCCCGCAGGCATGGCAGTGCTTTGTCGCGTATCAAAAAGCCGATAGGCCAGTTTCACATCGAATCGGCGGGCGGGTTGCACGTTCAACTCAGCCTGGAAGCTATTGGCAAACGAGCGGCCATGATGGTATTCGTCATTCAGATTATAGAAATAGATGCGCGACGAATTCTCGACATTAACTACTAACTGGTTCTGAAAATCAGTCCGATAATAATCAAGTACTAACGATGCTTTTTTGCCCAGCAAAGTAAAATCTTGCGTTAGGCTTATACCGTAATTCCAACTGACTTCGGGCTTACGTGGCCCCAACTGCCAGTTGACGTAGGGTCCGGCAGTCTGATTTTCATACATAAACACAGCCCGTGAACTGACCAGAAAACCCATATTTTCGCTGATTGGGTTAGCTACCCGAAAACCCCGTCCGCCCGAAACACGTACGGTAAGGTCCCGATTGACGTTGTATTTAAGGTGCGCCCGAGGAGTCCATTGAGGGCCGAACAAATTGTGGTAATCGAAACGTCCACCTAATACCAGCGTCAGTTTTTCGGGGTATGTGTACGTGTATTCGGCAAATATACCCGGCACCGATTCCGTTCGCTTAGTAATTAAAGACCCTAATTCTTCCCTGTAATCATCTAGCAGATAGCTCAATCCAGCTTTATAGGCATGATTTGTATTGCCGATGATATTCTGATAAATCAGGTTGGCGTAGATGGTGCGTTGCTGGCCAGTATAGGGTCGGAATCCAATAACGGCTGTTTGATCGTGATGAACTCCGTTAATAATTAAGCCTAACCCTTGATAAGGCTTATTTGGATAAAGAATGGCCGTTTTTGAGAAGAATTCCAGCCGTTTTGTGGTATTCCCAAACTTATACCGATTGTCGCCGAAGCGCGATAATTGCCCTCCATCACGATCTTCATAAAGCGCTTTTACCCCAAATTGCGCCATAAACCGATCACTATTGTATTTGTATCGATTAATGAGATTAAGCTGCCTGTAAAGCGGCAAATCGCGAAAGCCATCGTTGTTCTGGTCAATTTCTGTGCGTAGTGTACTGGCATGTCCCAAAATACCGACACTCCATTTAGCCGTTGGTGCAATCGGTTTTTGTGTAAGCCCAGGCCATAGATACTCAGGTTCACTTTTTTTTGTGGACAATACTTTCGACCAGTTGATGTTCCCTTCAAAACGCCCAAAACTGTTTGCATAAGCGTTCAGAAACAGCTTATTGGCATCGTCCGGCTTTTGTAGCTCAACATTCATCTGGCCACTCATCGATTCATAACCATTGACAACCGAACCCGCGCCTTTACCGACATCGATGCTCGTGATCCAGGTACCTGGAATATAGTTTAAGCCAAACGTCGTGGCTAATCCACGCACCGTCGGGATATTCTCGACATTCGTCTGCACATATTGGCCTCCAAGACCCAGAAACTGAATCTGCTTAGCGCCCGTAACGGCATCGCTATACGACACACTCACCGACGCATTGGTTTCGAAGCTTTCGGAGAGGTTGCAGCAAGCCGCTTTGGCGAGCGTTCGCTGGTTGATAAATTCGGTTTGGATTGGGTTGATTCGATCAATCTGGCCTGGAGCGCCCGATACCGTCACTTCCTGTAACGTTCGGGTGCTGCGTAACGTCACAGCCACTTCGGTAGTTGGGCTGGTCACTGTAATGGTATCAGATTGATAGCCCACGTAACTCACAATCAGCCGATTGGCAGTTGTTTGAAATGGCAATTGGAAATGGCCTGTATCATCTGTCAGCGTCCCTACCGACGTATTAGCCCATTGTACTGTTGCGCCTACAAGCGGCACTTGCTTTGCATTGACCAATTCGCTTACCCGTCCGCGAATAGAGGTTGGTTGGGTAGAATCGGCGGCAAATAGTTGGCGGGGTGCAGCCTGAACGATGCCTGACTGAGTAAGCCACGGACCAATCGTCAGCACCACAATCCATAAACAGAAGTATTTCATGAATTCGTTGATTGATAAATAAGTACGGCAAAACCTGCGCCAATAGCTACCGGCGTGGGAAAAACAGATCAATCAACGTATCAAAGGAGGAGACTACGAACGAGCGTCAGAATATCACGCCCGGAAAGCGAAGGAGGAGATGGGAAAGCCGAAACAGATGACGATTTCCCGGCAAAAATCCACTCAAAAAACCAAGTCAGTACACTAACGACACCTGCGGCAATCGTTTCGGTGATGGTTTTAACAAACTTGGCTACCAGTTGACTCAGCGATGACGAAATATCGACATTCTCGTACTGCTGATTATCCTGACAGCATTGTGTCTTTTTAACAAGTGTTTGCTCGTCAGGCATAGCTCCTTTGTCGGTAGCACAACCTGTTTGCGTTTTGGCATCGCTGAACGCGACAACCATCGTTTTTTTCTTACCACGCATCTGGCACGAATGCTCCACCAACCCAAAGCCAGTACTGCTCAGCAGCACGACGCAGGCCATTAGTAGGTTGAAGTATTTGAACAGGGTGCGTTTCATGACGGGGCAAATATCCGGATTTGCTCCTATTCAACGCAACTATTTGTGACTAAAAGTCCTGAATTTCATAAAAAAAGACGGCCATTCTGTAAAAAATGGCCGTCAATGGAGTCAGGAATCGTCAGATAGTGTTCAGGTAGTAGTCAAGAATGGCCAGGAATTGTCAAAAGTTGTCAGGAATTGCAATAAACTATACCTGACAACTCTTGATTATTACCTGACGATGCCTGACAATTTACGTTAAACCGTCTCTGGTTCAGGCTTTATCACCTCACTCAGTGGGCGAAGATTGCGCTGCTCCTCTTCGTTATATGGGAAAACTTCCAGGATTTTGGTTGTATTAACGTCCGTAATCTCAAATGGATCGAGGGCCGTTTTCAGGCTTATTTCTACCCGCTCGTAAGCCTCTTTAGGCGTCACGGCATTAACCAGCATTACACTCGGTGTTTTTTTCTGTTTACCCGTCTTTTCGTCATCCGTGATAAACATAGCTTTCACTTTAAACCACACCTCGCCCCCATCTTCATTATAAAAGACATCGGCCAATTTCATGCGTGAGATATTGGTAATCTCAAAATCGGGCGTGTTGGCAGCTATCTCCTGGTAAAGCCGTCCTTCAGCTTCGGTATAGCTGACGGCATCCACCAGATAAGCTTCGGTCACGGTTTTTTGCTTGATAAATTCTTCATTCCGGCTGCCGACATTCGAGTCGTCAATGGGTTGCTGATAGCGGATTTTTCCGAGAAACCAGTTGGGCATTTTAACGAATTTTAGTACTCTTTTATAACGTAAACAAGGGTGCAAAGGTGCGTAATTAATGATGAATTATGAATGATTAATGATGAATTCAGTTCTCGTTTATTCATCATTAATCATTCATAATTCATCATTCTTTTTTACTCGCCCGGTTGGCTTGTTTGATGGTTTGTTCGATCATATCCCACTGCTCAGAAGTGACTTTTTCCAGATGACTAAACTCACCTGCCATGAGCACCTCGCCCCCATCAATCGTAATACTTTCGCCAGTGATGTAACCGGAATAATCGGACAGTAGGAATGCCGCCAGATTGGCCAGTTCGCCATGTTCGCCAACACGATGTAAAGGGATACGGCTCGTCGGGTCCATCATGCTGGCCAGCGGTTCGGGAAACAACCGATCCCAGGCACCTTTAGTTGGGAAAGGACCGGGTGCAATGGCATTGAGTCGAATACCATATTTCCCCCATTCGGCGGCCAGCGACTTCATCATAATCAAGGCCCCACCTTTGGCTACAGCCGACGGGACTACATAGCCCGAACCCGTAGTAGCATACGTAGTTGAAATGTTCAGGACGGTACCCGGAATTTTGTTCTCGATCCAATACTTTCCTACCGCCAGTGTGAAATAGTAGGTTCCGCGCAGAACAATATCGACAATCGTATCAAACGCTTTGTACGACAGTCGCTCAGTGGGGCTAATGAAGTTTCCGGCAGAATTATTCAGCAAGCCATCAATACGGCCAAACTTTTCAATGGTTTTGGCCATGACGTTTTCGATCTCAGCCGTATTACGAACGTCGCAGGGCACGGCAAGAACGACACCTCCTGTTTCCTCCATTAATTCACTCGCGGTGGCATCAATTACCGCTTGTCGGCGACTGCAAATTGTGACGTTGGCTCCAAGCTGGAGTAAATACCGACTGACCGATTTACCCAAACCCGTACCTCCGCCGGTAACAATAATAGTTTTCCCTTTCAGCGCGTCGTCGCGCAGCATGCCTGTGGTCATAATGATTGAATGAGTGAGTGATTGAATGAGAGAATAGTATTGCCAGCGTTTTATTCGCTCATTCAATCACTCACTCATTCAATCATTTGAATTAATAACCTCGATTTGATTTCTTATTAAACTCCGCTTTACGTTTCTCGATGGTGGCCTGCATGGCTTCGGAGAAATCTGAGGATTGCAACTGACTCGAATTCCAGACCGCTACGTATTGCAGGCCATCTTCGATGGATTTGTTCTGGCTGTAGTTCAGTACTTGTTTGGCACCTTGTACGGCTGTGGCTGGGTTATCGGCGATCTGCTGGGCAAGTGTGGCCGCGGCCGCAAATAAAGCGTCAGGCGTATCATATACGTGATTAACTAAGCCCGTATGCTCAGCAAAAGCAGCATCGTAATCGGCGCCAGTAAAGGCCATTTCGCGGGTAAATCCCTGACCAATAATGTTAGGAAGAAATTGCAATCCGCCGATATCGGGCGTTATGGCCAGTTTGGCTTCGCGTAAACTGAATTTGGCATCACGGGAACAGAGTCGGATGTCGGCGGCCGAAATCATATTCAGCCCTCCCCCAATACACCAACCATGCACCGCGGCAATCACTGGTTTAGGTGATTCATACATTTTCTGAAACCCCGACTGCATCTGCCGAATTTGCGCCATCAGCTCCACGCGTTGCTGAGCCAACACGGTTCCAGTGGTCATTTTTCCCAGAAGAGGCATCATCTGTGGAATGTTGAGACCATAACTGTAATGGTCACCACTGCCCCGAAACACGATACAACGAATGTCGGACTTTTGGTTGATTTCGTCCATTGCCTTGGGAAGTTCTGCCCAAAATTCTGGTCCCATCGCGTTGCCCTTGCCAGGCCCCAACAGCGAAACGGTCATCACGCCATCGGTCTGCGTGAAGGATAAAGATTGATATGTCTGTTCCATTACCTAATAGTATGCATGCATACGAATTGCGTAAAGGTAGCAGAATTACCAAATGCAATGCAACCCGTTGCCTAAAAGCTGGAACAGGAAAGCGAACCAAAGCATGCGCCTACTTATTCGTTCGTACTAGCCAGTCATCTGAATTGAATAAGGGCCTGTAAAGAGCAGTTTACCTTCGAGTCGAATGTTTTTAACCGAGATTGTTTTGTCGACCGTCAGCGTATGACCAGCATTGACTTTCACATACTCATTGGCAAACGGTACTCGCCCCACAGTCCATACATTCGGATCTTTCCAGTTTCCGGTTGCAACGGTTTCAACCGTATTGGAAAACAACGAAACGGTAGGAAACTCATGAAAGAGCAATGTATTCGTTGTGGTACGCTGCGTTCCGAACCAATCGTTAAGAATATCGGTGTAAACGCGCCGAAAATCGATTTGCATGTTCACATCCTTGCTACCCACTTGCCCCGTTAGGTTCGCCAGATCGGGATTTTGTCCAATTGTCCGATGTTTTACATTACTACCGAAAACAAACATGGGAGCTGCTATTCCGTGATCAGTACCTTTCGAATTATTAGAATTAGCCCGTCGACCAAACTCTGAAAACGTCATTCCAATTACTTTATCCTCCGTACCCTGCAATTTCAAATCTTGTTGAAAAGTAGCAATCGCGGCAGACAATTTACCAAGGAGTGCCGCATGACTACCAGCCGTTGTATCACTGGCATCCACCTGCCCCGAATGGGTATCAAAGCCACCTAGTGATACAAAATAAATCTTCGTTTTCAGTCCTCCATGAATCAATCGGGCCACAATCTTTAACTGATCAGCCAGAGAATTCAGGCCGTTGTCGGGGTACGTTGTCAGATTTTGTCCCGCATCGGCAGCCGCCTTTATTTCAGAGGCATACCCCACCGACAAAGCCTGCTGTTTTCGGATAAAGGCAATCAGATCGCCCGCATCGCAGCAGGGAAGATCGGTTGGCGAAGTGGCGCTGGCCGAGCCGACCAATTGATAAAAACTATTCGGATCACTGAGCGCAATACCCATCGACTGCTGACTACCCAATAAAGCCGTTGAGGTTAGGTAACCGATCTGAATGGCCAGCGGATCTTCCATTTGCGCATTCGGATAGCCTACAGGATAACCCGGAAATCGGTTTTCGAGGTAACGTCCAGCCCAACCCGAATTTGAGGTTACAGTGGAGTCAACGGCAGTCATCCATATGTCGGTAGCCCGGTAATGAGACTGATCGGGGTTGGGGTACGAAACCGAATGGATAATAGAGAGCTTGCCATCATTATATAAATCCCGCATTCCCGTCATGGCGGGATGAAGCCCCGTTGCCAGATTCCCATCTAAACCAAGAACAGCATTCTGTGGAATCGCAATGTTGCTTCGAAGGCCATTGTATAGCGAATACTGGTCAAGTGGAATCACGGTATTGAGCCCATCATTGCCCCCGTTCAAGTAGACAATGACCAGCACCCGATCGCTGGCAAGCGCCGTTGTCGCCAGCAGCGATTGAACCAGTGCCGACTGACGTGACATGGCTTTCAGTCCAAATCCATCGAGCATCACCGGCAAGACACTCGCCGAAGCTGCCGCTAAAAAATCTCTACGTTTCATAAAAGAAGTCTTCAGTCAGTAGCTGTCAGCAAAGTTGATACTCAGCCATGCGGAGCATGTATTTCATCAGGTTCTGTAACCGCCACAACACCCCATTCTTTTTGTTTGTATTCGTCGGTGCAGCACGGTACGCGTTCCATTCAAACGTCCAGGATGAACGAGGAATACCCTGCATCATGATCGTGTCAATCAGAAAATCGATTTGCGTCTGGAACAAGTCTGTAGCAAACAGATTTTTGGCAAAAGCCGCCTGTATATCTGCGCAAGAAATGGCAGCGGTTCCAGTGACGTCGGCAAAATTTGGCTGTAGAGATGTTACCCAAGCCACCAAATCAATACCCATATTATAACCTGGCTTCACCTCGAGCCAGCGCCAGATATAGGCATCGGTGTAATTACTTCGGAGTGCAATCGTAGTTGTGTTCAGCCAGATTTTTGAATAGCCAGTCTGGTAATACGGCTCATACCCGAATACAGAAGGTTGATCGACAAGTGCCATTTGCATATCGCGCATTTGCCAGAACATGAAATCGAAGTACTTTTTAAAGGCTGCGTAATCGGTCTTCATGTCGGGCACTGGTTGATTAAAAAAACGCATTGCCCCAACTGCCAGATCGGCAGGAGATTTGATCATCGCTCCCCGATTGGCGTTATCGAAAAAAATCTGACTCGTCAACAATTTGACAATCACTGGCTGAATAGCATAGTTGTTACTTGAACTTGACAAAAATTGAGCCAATGGTATAATTACGTTATCTTCAATTGCTTGAGTAACGTTGGGGTTAACATACCAGCGATAGAGTTTTCGACAAATAAACCGGGGCGTTTGCGGATGTTTCAGCAACATCGTTACCAAATCATCTAACTCAGCATCACCAGCTGTCACTGTCGCTGATGGGTTAGCGGAGCGTCCTGAGATGACTGTATTGTTGTACTTCGCTGAAAAGGTTTTATTCGTCGAATCGTGTTTGGCCAGCGTAAACGTTGTGGCAAAACTGGTTGAACCAACCTTCCAGTAGTTAGTATATTGCCAGCCGGTCAGCACACGGGCTGCTGCTTTTACATCGTCTTCCGTATAGTTTTTATTCCCCGCAAAATCGACTGCGCCCACGGTAAACAACTCCTGAAGTTCACGAGCGTAGTTTTCATTGGGTTTACCTACCTCATTTTCATTGCCGTTCAAATACCGCAACATGGCAGGCTCTTTACTGATTTTGGTAACAAGGGTGCGAAAATTACCCAGGGCGTTGTTTCGCAGTACAAGCAAATACTGATTCACAAACCGGTAATCATCAACTACGTCGCGGGTAGTAACGAAATGGTTCTGCCAGAAAAGAGTCAGTTTATCAAGCAAACTCGGTGGACTAGTTTGGGAAGTCATCAGTCCCAGCCACCAGTAACGTAGATAGTGCCCAAAATCGAAATTCCGATCCCCGTTAAACGGTTTGTCGAGATAGGTTTGCCCGGCTGTTGGTTGTGTATTGTCCAGATCAATCGGTGGCGACGGTGAGTAGTTCGCGTTGCTGATCAGTTGCTGCACTGCCTGCGCAGCCGTTAGGCCTGTGAAGCTGGTAATTTCGGCCTGCGTGGGCCCAAAGGTGACGCGCCGAAGCAAATGAGCGGCTGTCTTAGCCGTAAGTACTGTTGTGTATTGATCCAGATAAGGCATTCAAAAGAGACTAGTAGTAAGGACGCACAGACAAACCCTTACCATATATATACCGTTCAATCAACAATATAGGTTAAAAAACAGTAATATACCTAATCACTAGACACAATTATTTAAATACAAGTTTATATATTAATATAATCATAAACAAAATACAAAAAACCAGTGCATTGAAGATCATGATTTAAAATCAGTTTGATTATATGTCGTTAATAAGTACCTAGTTAACGACCGGGTTGCTTTAGAAAATATGATACTCAGCCATTCGAAGCATATATTTCATCAGGTTTTCCAGCCGGGCACGCACTTCATACCGCGCTCCCCCATCCGTTATATCAGTTCGATAGGCGTTCCATTGAAAGATCCAGGACATACGGGGTAAGTTTTGCATCATAATGGTATCAATCAGAAAATCCTGTTGAGACGGCTGTAAATCATAGACAAATAAATTGACCGTGAACCCATTGAGTATATCCACACAAGTAATGGCAGGCGTTCCGGCGACATCGGAAAAATTGGGCTGTAGAGCCCTTGCCCAGGCAAGCACATCGATTCCCATTAAATAATCGGGGGTTACCTGAAGGTATCGATAAACGTAGGCATCGGTATAATCATACCGAAATCCCATAGTAGTTGTGTTTATCCAGATTTTCGAATAACCGGTTTGATAATAGGCTTCGTAACCAAATACCGACGATTGATCTAAAATGGCCAACTGCATGTCTTGCATGCGGTAGAACACAAAATCGAAATAGGTTTTAAAAGCCGCGTATTCTGTGGTTATGTCGGGCACGCGCTGATTAAAAAATCGCATTGCCCCAATGGCCAGTTCGGCAGGCGATTTAACGATAGCGCCAATGTTCGTCTCATCGAAAAAAATCTGACTCGTTAATAGCTTAACAAGCACTGGCTGAATCATGTAATTGCTGTCCACCAGCAACTGCGCTAGCGAGCCAATTATCTCGTTTTCAATGGCTTGTGTAACGTTAGGATTCACATACCATCGGTACAGCTTCCGACAAATAAACCGGGGTGTATGCGGATGATTCAGGAGCATCGATACCAGATCGTTCAGCTCAGCATCCCCGGCCGATGTGGTACCAGGTAGTGAAGTCGCCCGGCCTGGGATGACCGTATTGTTGTAATGCGCTGAAAATGTTTTGTCGGTACTGTCGTGTTTTTCATCCGTGAACGTTGTTGTAAAGCTCATCGAACCATCTACCTCATGGTTTGTGTATTCCCAGCCCGTCAATACTTTAGCGGCTGTTTTTACATCATCTTCCGTATAGTTTTTATTCCCCGCAAAGTCGAAAGCCCCCACTGTAAACAGCTCCTGAAGCTCACGAGCATAGTTCTCATTTGGCTGACCAACTATATTTTCGTTCCCATTCAGGTACCGAAGCATGGCTGGATCTTTCGAGATTTGAGTAACCAACGTCCGGAAATTACCGAGGGCATTATTCCGCAACAGCAACAGGTATTGGTTCAGAAAGCGGTAATCACCAACCGTTTCGCGGCTGGTAACGAAGTGGTTTTGCCAGAATAACGTCAGTTTATCAAGCAAACTGGGCGGGGCAGACTGCGAAGTCATCAACCCCAACCACCAGCAGCGCAGGTAATGACCAAAATCGAAGTTCCGATCGTGATTAAATGGCTTATCTAAATAGGTTTGTCCGGCAGTGGCTTGATCCCTATCCAGATCGACCGGGGGCGGAGGTGAGTAATTGGCATTGGCGATAAGTTGCTGTACGGCCTGAGCGGCTGTCAGGCCCGTGAAGTTGCTAATTTCAGCCTGAGTCGGTCCAAAGGTTGCCCGTCGAAGTAGATGAGCAGCTGTTTTGGCCGTCAGCAACGGCGTGTATTCGTCCAGAGATGCCATCATACCCAGTTCGTTCCAGTAAAAAATAAAAGAGAACCGCCGTAACAAACAATTTGACTTATCGAATGCGGAATTACCAATGGAAACCGAGAACTTCGGCATACAAAAAATGAGCCGTTTTTACGGCTCTTCCGCTTATGCATTTCGATACGCTTGCTCTCCGTGCTACACACCAGCCCGATTCAGTTACGGGCGTAGTGGTACCGCCTATTTATTTATCAACAACCTATGCTCGCAATGAATCAAATGAGTTGCCAGCCAATTACCTCTATACACGTCCAAACAACCCCAATCGGGAAGCCTTAGAGAAAGCACTGGCAACCCTCGAAGGAGGAGCCATAGCTATGGCTTTTGGCTCAGGGCAAGCAGCTACGATGACGTTATTTCAGGCTCTTAGCCCCGGCGATCATGTACTGTTGTCAACTGATGCGTACTATGGTACTCCTGCCCTACTCGAACAGGTTTTTCACCCCTGGGGACTAACCTATACGCGCGTCGATATGCGCGACCTGAATGCCGTGCGGGCGTCGATTCATGAAAATACCCGTATCATCTGGTGTGAAACTCCCTCAAACCCGATGCTCGACATTACTGATTTGCAAGCAGTCAGTCAGATTGCTCACGAGGCCGGAGCTATTTGTGTGTGCGATAACACCTGGGCTACGCCGGTACTGCAACGTCCGTTCGACTTCGGTTGCGATGTGGTTATGCACTCAACCACCAAATACCTGAATGGCCACAGCGATGTATTGGGTGGCGCACTAATTTTTAAAGAAGACAATGAGTTTGCCCAACGCGTAAAGCTATTACAAGGACTCTCTGGAGCGGTACCGTCGCCATTTGATTGCTGGCTGATTAGCCGGGGGATTAAAACGCTGGGCGTCCGGGTGAGGGCGCAAAGTAGTACAGCACAAGCCATTGCTGAGTTTCTGGAAGGACATTCAGCGGTCGAGAAAGTCCATTACCCAGGCTTGGCCAGTCATGCCAGCCATGCGTTGGTTCAACAACAGATGAAAGGCCCCGGAGCTATGTTGTCGGTGCAGGTAAAGGGAGGTGCCGAAGAAGCAATCCGGTTTATTGGCAAGTTGAACTTGTTTACGCGAGCTACAAGCCTGGGCGGAGTGGAAAGTCTGATTGAACATCGGGCCACTGCCGAAGGGCCTAATTCCATAACTCCAAAAAATCTACTACGCATCTCAGTCGGCCTGGAATATGCCGACGATCTGATTGCTGATTTAGCGCAGGCGTTAGCGTAGTTATCAGCTGGTTTCCGGCCAGATACGCCATATCTTATGAGATATGGCGTATCTAGGCTAACCTTACCCTCATTTAAATCTTTTCGGTATTATTTTGGGCATTGGTTCAAGAAACAACTGAGGCTGTTGTTGAGGATTCGCATGAAGCGGATACGATCGCATCATTGTATAATTCGTTGATGAATCGGGAACTTTTATAGGCATATTATCCAGAGTAGCCCGTATGACGTTTTTCGGATCTGTTGGAGAATGATAAAACGAGTTGTTAGATCCTACAACTGGCATCTGGCCCGCAGAGAAACCGGATGGCAGTGAATCCCGACGAACGGCGGTTGCGGGTACCTGGGCATAGGCACAACTTGTAGTTAATAATAATATGTAGACGAGTTTCATGAGCTTAGGCGATTAGATACACGATAATGAATAGACTCTACTTAAGCCCAAATCGTTGCATTAAGCAACGAAACTAAAGCCTAAAAGCTGTGGTTTGTTAACCAACTTGAATTACCTAACACAATGAAAATTACGCTGATTTCTACCTCATCGCGCAAAAATAGTAACTCATTACGTTTTGTGAACTATCTCCGGCACTTATTGGCCGAAGAAGGCCAGCATGAGGTTTCAATAGTATCTTTTGAAGAATACGATATACCGTTAGTTGGCCAGGAATCGGTCAAAAAAGATGCCCTAACTCCTTTCCAGCATTCATTGATTAGCAGTTGGGATTCTGCCGATTTAGTGATTTTCGCTATGCCCGAATACAACTGGACAGCCCCCCCCACAGGCTACCAATGCTATTCACCAACTGGGTGGCCCTGCCTTCAAACACCTGTTTAACAATAAGGTATTTGCGATGGTGGGAATCTCAAACGGACGGGGTGGTCGGCAGCCAGCGCTGGATATGACCACGGTGGTGAACAAAATTATCAGCTTCACCCATAGCTATTCCATCGTTTCGCCAAAGCTATATGAGTCGCACGAAACGGATAAAAATCTGGACGAAAATGGCCACTTCATTGGCCACGAAGTCTACGAACGTACAGCGAAGGCTTTTCTGGACTATACCTTGACTGTAGCTCAACGTTGGATTGGAGTACCAGCGCTGGTAGAAAAATAAGCTTGTATCGCCTTTCTGATTTACTCATAAACGCAAAAGCGGAGATTACGGTCTCCGCTTTTTTATTTGATCAACCTACAGCTGTCTACTATTTCAAAATCACCTTCACCATTACGGGTTGATGGTCAGATGGGTATCGTTGGTCTTTAGCATCCGTTAAAACGCCGTATTTTAATACATCGAACTGCTTACTGACAAAAATGTAGTCAATTCGATTATCCATTGGCGCATCGAATTTGAAGCTATTGAATGTACCTTCTGGACCGTAAGGCGGAGTTTTTGTCACGTTATGCGCATCGCTCAGGAGTGTCTGAATCGTTTTAATCTGCTCCGTTTCGGGTGTCGAGTTAAAATCACCGACGAGAATAACAGGGACGTTTTTCGCGATTTCCTTAATCTTTTCCACCATCAGTTTTCCCGACTGTCGACGCGCTTCGACACCCTGGTGATCGAAGTGAACACTGAAAAAGTAAAAGTCTTTTTTCGTCTTCAGGTCATTGAATTTAGCCCACGAGCAAATCCGGTTGCAGCAGGTAGCATCCCAGCCTTTACCGGGCTTATCGGGCGTTTCGCTCAACCAGAAATTACCTGACTGAAGTGCTTTGAAACGGTCTTTTTTATAGAAAATCGCCGAATGTTCTCCGGCTTCCTTACCATCGTCGCGACCGGCGCCTAAAAAGGCAAACTCGTTCAATTCAGCCACATCATTTAATTGGCCACGCAACGCTTCCTGCGTACCGAACAAGTCAAATTCATGAAACTGAATCAGGGCTTTTACGTTCTCTTTCCGGTTGGGCCAGGCATTGATACCATCGCCTTTATTGTTGTAGCGAAGATTGTAGGTGGCCACCGTAATAGGTGAATCTTTTTGGGCAAATGTGGTATTTGTTGCAAGTAAACTGCCAAGCAAAAGGGGAATTAGTATGCGCATTTAAGTCGAGTTTAAAGTTATCTGGCGTTAGTACTTTTGCTTTACCAGCGCCAGCATATATTACCTAAAACAGAAACTTACGGATTTCTACCAGCCAGGATTCTGACCGATTTCAGGGTTTAACAGACAATCATTCTCCAGAATTGAGTATAGATAGACTTTCTCGTCCCATTTGCTCGGAATATTGGTCAGCCAGGTTAACCAACCAAACGTATCATTTTTTAATTGTTGTGAAGTGCATTAAACCGGCTTTTACGCTGCAAAAATAGGCTTCCCTACATTAAGAAACTGTAAACTATACCCCGTATATGTTAAGCTTTCCTTAGTTCAGGAAGGTATATTTTGCTTAGATGTGGCCTATGCGCAAGTAGAACAAACTGAGTGCCAGAGTCTAAACTATATTACTATTTTGAGTAACCACCTGATTTGACTTACAAGACGGGGTTCTCAGAATTATCACAGAAATAGATGAATAATGAGCCTTAGTTGAAGGAGAGCTGAGGATAGAATAGTCAGAAACAATAACTAGCTATTTATCAGCCAATTGCTGATCTGTTTGCGTATCGGCTAACAGGTCAGCTAAGTATAATTTACTGCTGACACCTAGTTTCTTCCGAAGTCGATAGGTTGTTTTGTGAATCGATTCGGGGGAGATGCCTAGCATCCGGCCCATTTGAGGAGGGTCAATCTGTAGTTTTGAGAGCGCTAGTAAGCGGATTTCAGCTTTAGTCAAATCGGGGTAACGAGTATGAAGAGCCGAAAAAAAGCCAGGGTATACATCTTCAAACAATTGCTTGAAATGCTGCCAGTCAGCTTCGGTCAAAATAACCTGGTTTTGTAAACTTTTAACGGATGGTTGTGGAGGACTAACTGGTTCAGACTGGTGAAGTTGGGCCGAGATCGTATCGATAAGCTGGTTCTTCTCCTGAATGTTAGCCACGTATTGAGCCAATAGTTGTTCGGCCCTTTGCTGTTGGGCTAACAACACCTGCTTTTCCTGCCAGCGTTTCCGCTGATTTTGCCGAAACGCATAGAGACCTGCCAGGGTCAGCAGTATGGCAGCGATGATGATGATATTGCGCACCAAAACAGCGTTCTTCTGCTCGGCTTCCAACGTGCGCAGTTCATTCAGATAGCGCTCAGCATTGACCTGACTTTGACTTGCCGTTAGCATACGAGTGTTGAATAAGTTTCGCTGCGATTCCTCTGTGTGACGAAGTGAATCCAGATAATCCGTTGCCAGGCGATAATTGCCAACTTTTTTATAATACTGAGTCTGAGCCTGATAATACTGGAGATCATAATCTGACCAAGGCCGGTTAGTAAACAATCGGGTTGATCGGTCGATATAGATTCTGGTTTTCTGAGTACTATCCAGATCCATCAGTGCCTGAGCCAGGTAGAGGGATGTCAGGGCCGCATTCTCGGGTACGTTGTCCTCTGGGGAGTCTTGCCAACTAAATCGATAGCCGTTATACAAATAAGGCAAAGCCAGATTGGGCTTGCTCTGTATAAGAAGCAAATGCCCTAGATTCGAGTTGGCGATAGCCACATAAGCCGAGTCATCATGTTTACCGGCCAGCTCTAAGGTCTGATAAAAATAATCCTGAGCCTGCGCATATTGATGGAGATGCTGATGCGACAGTCCAACCGTATTATGGGCGGTGATCTCCGCTCGTTTTACCCAGGCTGGGTAGCGAAAAGAGGCTTCCATGTAGCGAATGCAGGTAGCGTACTCGCCGAAAAAATAATACCGTCCTCCCAAAGCGGAAAGATACTCGCTAATTTCGGGAATATGCTCGTAACCAATCTCTTCAAAGGTTTGCTGCGCTCGCAGCAACCAGCGAAACGCTTCATTAAATTTTTTCTTACTGAACTCATAGGTACCTTTTTGATGCCAATAGGCTGCCTGGACAACGGGTATTGGGCACTGGTCCAGATAAGATTGAGCCTCTTCAAGCACAAAAGATGGCTTACCTGAGAGCAAAACCAGTGCGTGTCGGAAAAGGATTTTATGAAGTTGGGCGTACCAGAACAAGCGGTCGTCATCCTGTTGTTGCGCAAAGGAGGCCAGTCGGTCGAGTTGTGAGAAAACCCGGATAGAGTCGTTAGCTGTCAGGTAGGGCGGATGTGTAACGGCAAAATTAGGAGCCTGCTGACATAACCGTAGAATCCGCTGATCGGGATTAAGTCGGAATAGCGTATCCACTTGTGCGCGAGCGGTGTGGCTTATTACTAGCCAGCCAATTAGCAGCACATGCGTAATTCTAAGCAGAATTCGGGGAATCATATTCGTGGCTACCTCAAGGCTCCAATCACTGGCATCGGCCTGTATCGCCGGTCAAGTCTTTGTAAGAGCCAAGCGCCCATTGTTCAGAGAAAACGAATATAAATCTAATTTGTTTCCATAGGACCAAATTAAGCGTTCATTAATTAAGCTATTGTCTGGCTACCCCACAAACCAATTAAGTGCATCAGTTTCGTGTTGGCGAATCCAAGTTGATTTTTCTTCAGTATAAGCAGATGAATCAAACGGGTGAAGGGCGGCAGCACGCTGCTTTTCGTTTTGATAGGCTTCTGCAATAGCCGGGTAAGCTCGTAAGTAATCCCGAAAAGCCAAATGCCGCGTAACGCCAATAGAGGTGGAGGGAAAGAAATGTACATGAAAGACTCGGTTAGCCTCCGCGTCGATCAGCTTACAATAGCGTCTTTCGGAAATTCCATACTCACCATACCATAGATAGCCTAGCCCTTCAATAATTGATCGCTGTTCGTCCAGAATCTCCAGCGACTGTACAATCGGCAGTAGGTCAATAATCGGTTTGGCCGCCAAACCGGGTACAGATGTTGACCCAATATGTTCGATCGTAATCAGATTGGGCCTCAGTGGCCGGGCAAGCCGATCAATTTCCTGAAGCGCCCAACTAGCCCAATCAGGATTGTAAGGTGCGATAACGACGGACGGAGTTGGCATAGAGGTGAATTTTTTCGACAGGATTTACAGGATGAACAGGATTTTCGCATGCTCGGTCTGTGTCCCCACCTAGAGTATATACACATTTTTGGGACATGTTCGAAACTCCGTTAGGAGTGGCCTGTTAATAGAAAATAGTGGCTTGTCCATACCCTCAAGCGCCGTAGGTGCGACCTATATATCAATAATCAGGTCGCACCTACGGCGCTTTGAGCTTTTAGTAGGCAAGAATCACTATTGACAGGACGCCCTTACAGGGCTGATTAGCATGCGTCAGAAATGTGTATATACTCTCGATGTCCCCAAGAACGCCTGTTGGTCAGCTTTTGCCAAGGCGTCCTTGGGGACACCGAGGATGCGAAAAAAAAACTTGCGGTTTATTTCACTAGCTCTTTCTGATAAAGCCCTACGAGCGTATCGACGGCGTAGTCAATCTCTTCCGCTGTATTGTATTTCCCGAACGAAAACCGGACATACCCACGATCGGAATCCAGTCCAGGAAGCGCCCCTAACACGTGCGATCCAATACTTGATCCACTCGAACAGGCTGAACCACCCGAGGCCGAAATCCGCGCAATGTCTAAGCTAAACAAGAGCATATCGCTCATCTCCGACGCAGGTAAGCTTACGTTCAGAACCGTGTACAAGCTATTGTCAACATCAGCCGAATTACCATTGAAACGAACATCCGGCATTTTCTCCCGAAGTTGCTCAATCATCCGGCGTTTCAGGGATGTAATGTGCTGCTGATGCGTATCCATATCATGGTAAGCAATTTCCAGCGCTTTAGCCAACCCAACGATACCATATACGTTTTCGGTACCACCGCGCATGTTACGCTCCTGCGCACCGCCATACATAAATGGGTGAATTTTCACCCGATCCGCATTGACGTATAGAAATCCGACTCCTTTGGGACCATGAAATTTGTGTCCTGCTCCAACAATGAAATCAACGGGTAGTTTTTGCAGATCGTGCCGGAAATGACCCATTGTTTGCACGGTATCGGAATGAAAAATAGCCTCGTAAGCCCGGCACAGCTCCCCTACTTGATTCAGATTCAACAGGTTTGCAATTTCGTTATTGCCATGCATCAGCGACACCAGCGAGCGGGGCTGCGTGCGGAGCAATTCTTCCAGGTGCGCAAGATCGATAGTACCTTTTTCGTCGATGTTGACGAGGCTCAATTGAATCGTGCCCTGTTCAGCCAGGTGCTGGAGCGTGTGCAAAACAGCATGGTGTTCCAGGGGCGATGTAATGGCATGTGTTAATCCGTAGGTTTCAATGCTACTTCGAATGGCGGTGTTATCTGCTTCGGTACCACCTGAGGTAAAGAAAATTTCGGCGGGCGATGTGTTCAGTAACGACGCGACTGTTTTCCGTGCTTTTTCGATGGCAGTACGCACCGCTCGACCGTGGCTATGAATAGACGATGGATTGCCATAATGCTCCGTCATAAGCGGTAGCATAGCCTCTAGCACTTCAGGATCAAGTCGGGTTGTAGCAGCGTTATCCAGGTAAATAGCAGCGGGGGGTGTCATTGTCGATGAGGTTTGTATACCTTGCAAAGGTACGGCGATTGGTTTATAGATGAAACACAATCCAAATCTGCGTCGTTCTATTGGGATCACTAGTCGTTTTTAGAGAATGAATTTTACGCAGGCCGCCGGGCTTATTTACTCCGAACTATCTACCTGGATTCGTACCGCCATACGTTACACACCCAAGCTAGCCGTAGCTTTATTACTCCTTGTCTTCTTTACGTTTTTATCGCGCTGGATGAGCCGATGGGTGGTTCGGGGATTGGATCGGGTTAGCACAAACGTCTCTTTGATTAATCTGACAGGGGCCGTCATGCGGGTAGTTGTTCTGTCGGTCGGTTTGTTTGTGGCGCTGGGCGTACTAGGATTAGATAAAACTGTAACCTCATTGCTGGCGGGGGCGGGCGTTATTGCGCTGGCCGTAGGTTTCGCGTTTCAGGATTTAACGACCAATTTTATTTCAGGAGCCATGATCGCGCTGGCCCGGCCTATTCAGGTTGGCGATACAGTAGAAACGAATGGCTATACGGGTAAAGTGTTGGACATCAAGTTACGCTCCATCGTAATCGATAATGGGCAAGGGCAAACCGTCGAGATACCGAGTAAAGATGTTTTTCAGAAACCGATTAAGAATTTTTCCCGAATTGGTCTGCGACGTATCGAACTGGCTGCTGGTATTTCCTATTTAGATGACATGGCAAATGCCCAACGTCTGGCCAAAGGAGCTGTAGCGGCTTTACCTTTCGTTCTGTCCGACCATCCCGTTGAACTACATTATCGGAACTTTGCCGATGCCAATGTTCAGTTTGTCCTCTGGTTCTGGATTAAGCCAACTGGCACAAATCCCCAAATGGCGCTAAGTGAAGCGATGATTGCCGTGAAAAAAGTGTTCGATGAAAATCAGATCCTGATTGTCTTTGCTGGACAAACGTTTGATTTGAAACAAAAGCTAGCCACAAGCCAGTTCCCGGATGCTGATAAGAAATAATATTTGACCACAGAGAACACAGAGTTAAAATTATACCACTCTATTTTCTTAGTGGTTAATCTTTTTTGTTAGAAAACCTCGCCCAGATTCAGGAATATTCCCTGCGAACCGCCAATACCAAAACCATAGTCGACGGCCAGATTCAGGTTTGAATGTTTGTTGATTTTAATACGTAACCCTACACCACCACCGGGCAGAAGCTTCCCGAATTGATTGGTATTGGGGTAATCGCTGAAGGTCTGCATATTCGCAAACACAACACCACCCAGCAAGCCGTTATTAAGCAATACAGTCCGGTATTCGGTTTCCAGATAGATCATATTTCGCCCCCGGAATCGACCCTGTGTGTAGCCACGACCCAAGTTCGAATGGGTGTCCCAGCCCGTGCTTGGTAAATCTAAATAAGGAGCCTGGCCACCAAAACTAAGCCAGTTAACATTCCAGAATGTGAGAATATGTCGCCCATCGTTCGACAAGGGCACATACTTCCGAAAATCAGCCAGCACCGATTGCCAATTTTGGTCGCTACCTAACCAGCGCATATTGGGTCGGAAGATGATGTTTCCGAAAAATCCATTCTGAGGGTTGTTGGGATTACGCCGATTCGTGTATTGCAAACTAAACGTTGGCCCCGATGAAACCGACTTTTCACCTGACCCATACTGCTGAAAATCATTGTTCAGCAAAGGCGTTTTATTATCCTCTCCAATTTTCCAGTGGTAATCAAGAGCGTATCCGATACCAATAGAAAAATTAGTGGCAACCTGCCGAAAAACAGACTGATACAGCCGAAGATAGGAATAGGTCAACTGGTCGTCGACATCGGATCGCGAGTTGTCGCCCAGACCAAAATTATCCGCTGAATAATCGTAATAACGATAATCAGTGACGATATTATAGCGATTATCCTTCGTCCAGAGATTTACTTCAACAGGCACAATAACCTGCTGATATTGAGTATACTGAGGAGTAAAATAAATAACAGAAACGTTCTGTTTGGGGTCGGCGCTGGTAAATGACAGGTTCGCGTTTATACCGACGGCAAACCCAGTTTGCAGGGCGTAGGCAAGTTCTGGAAATACCGACGGATGGAAACCCGGCTTTTGGCCCTCTGTTGGGCGGTGCCCCTTCCGATTAATGAATCGGTAATACACGTCCCAGACATCAGCCGACGTATCGGTTTTGGCCATCGGCGGCTGGCTAGTTGTAATCAGCCGACTAGAATCGCTTTGTGCCCTAGTATTCAAAGGCAAAGCCAGCGTCAACAATAGGCTACCCAGCAACAAATGGCCACTGACGCCCCAATTTAATAGGCCGTTAGTCGGCTTATTCATGTGAAACCAGAAAAGGTCAATACTAAATTACTCTGTTGGCTAACCCATCCACATAACATTCCGTTCATTTAAGCCCTATTCACACCTTATTGCATCACCGTTGCCAGTACTTGTTTCAATTTATCGAAACTCCCGGCTCCTTGCAGGTTGGCCACTACTTTCCCGGCTTTATCGATTACAACAACTGTTGGAATTATGGTGATATGATACTTATTATGAAACCCATACGCATTAAAGATGGGTGTAAATGGAAGCTTTTTGAGTTCCGGATCACCTATTTCCTGAGGTTGTTCACTATTTAAAACACCCAAAACAACGGGTGCGGTTTCTGATTTATAGGGCCGTAGCACAGTTGCTAAATCGGCAGCCTGTTTGTCATCCCACAACGATTTATCTAAACTAACCCAAAAGCCTAGAATAACCACTTTGCCTAATAAATCGGCCGATCGGTACGATTTCCCGCCTGCTCCAGTCATTACAAAAGGCGCAATCATTTGGCCAGCTTTGGGTTGTTTGGCGGGATCACGGTCGCGGAATCGGTGAGTTTCATGTTCTTCGGGGGTAGCTGCCCGCATTGTATAGGCACTCGGCACACCATATTCATTGTAATCGGGGACTAAATGATAGGCAAAGGGATCAGATTTGGTTAATAGGCTATACTCCTCCAGCGTAATCCGCTGACCAGTAGCCTGATTGGTAATAGGCGCGCTGGTGTCGTTTTGCCGATTGGCTCGGGCAACAATCGTTTTTTGAACACTCGGTTGTCGTTGAATACTTACCTGGGCCTGGCTTATTGTGCCAGTTGTGGCAATACAGAGGGTTAATAGTAGTTGCTTGGAAGGTGTCATGGGACTCGTATTTGGCGATGCTTCTGCAAGTATTAAAGTACCATAACCATGCCATTTTTTCCCTTAACCAACCAACTAAAAATACAGTTAAATTAACATCATGACATATTAATAAAACTATACTTGCCGTTTTAAGAAAAATGCCACAAACCAGCGCTCCTATGAAAACTTTACTCACTGGCATACTGCTGATTGTATCAACCTATGCCACCTTTGGCCAGGCAGGCCGTACTACACCTATGTATCGTGGTTATCCTGTCATCATTCCTTCCCGACCAACACCATACGTACAGCCGATCGTTTATCAGTTACACGACGGAATTGCCAGACTAACTGACGGGTCTCAGCTACAAGGTCGTTTTTTGTACAACAAGAACAGTTCGTTTACCTTCTACCAGGACGGGCATTCTCCAGGCATGAATATTCCCGCCTATAAGTTCGAATACCTGAAACTGGTTGGGGCCGATACGGCTGCCACTCCCCGAAATGATTCAACGGTTTTCCTCCGGGTTCGAAACCAATTATGCCGCCGATTAACCGTTGGCAAAGTTGGGCTTTACGATAAGACTTATTCTATCAATGAAGATAAAGGAAAGATTGGGTATGTTCTGTTTACCTGGGATAACGATGGCAAGATTAAGCGATTGCAAAATCTTGAACAGGCGAATCAGTGGTTCTATCAAATTTGCCAGGAGAATAACTGGCCAAATTCCGACGTTTTTTTGAGCAAAACAGAAATCATCAAACGCCTGGCTCAGCTTGACCCAATTCCGTAATTGAACCATTTATAAACCAAAAAGCCGCTTCCTGCTGTCAGGGAGCGGCTTTTTCTCGCATTCGCAGTTACTACTTATCTTTTTTGTACTGTTGGATGATCTTGTAAAGTGCTTTCTGTTTTTCCAGTTCAGGAAAGAACTCGAATAACTGAACGTGCGCATCATAATCAAGCGAAAGAGCCGCTTCCAGCTGAATAAGAGCCTCCCGGTAATGCCCCGCATGAATCAAATACACCGCCGACCGATAATACAAATCGGCATCAGCTGGCATATCGTTGATCCCCGACTGAATAATGTCATTGGCTCGCAGAAAATCGCCCTGGTCAAACGGCACCAATGACCAGGTCAGGTACACATCAGGATTTTCGGCGTCTACCTCCGCTGCTTTTTCGAACGCTTCCACACTCGACAAAACGTTCCCAATTTTATATTCCGTTTCGGCGATGGCAATGTAATACTCACCGTTCTGATCGTTCAGTTTGACGGCTTTCTGCAGAAATGGCAACGCTTCGTACCACTTACCAGATTCGCTCAGGCAAACTCCGATACCATACCAGGCTTCATCCCACATGGCATCTAACTTAATTGCTTCGCGGTATTCTTTGATGGCATCGGGCAGGCGATCCTGTTTTTCCAGACTAGCGCCAAGATGGCAATACGTATCAGCAGTGGCCTCTTCGTATTTCAGCGTTTCACGATAACAATGCTCCGCCTTCTCGAACAGACCCAGATTCATATAGGTATTCCCTAAATTGAAATGGGCTGATGCAAAGTCCTCCTTAATGATAATTGCATAGTCGTAGGCTTCGGCTGCTTCGGCGTACCGGGCCAACTTACTGTAGGCAATACCCATGTTATACCAGGCATTGTACGAGTAAGGGTCCGTATCAATTAGTTGCTGGTAATACGATAGACTATTCTCTAATTCACCCGTTACGTCTAAACAAAACGCCAGCTCATACAGCGCGTTTTCATTGTTAATATTCAGCGCGATCGACTTTTTGTACTGAGTGATGGCTTCATCATATTTGCCCCAGTTCTGGTAGCTCTGGCCAAGCTGAAACAGGATATCGTCCTTATCTTCTGCCCGGTCTAGTAATTCTTCCAAAATCTGAATCGATTCCTCGTAGCGTCCGGCCATGTTCAGCACAGAGCCTTGCATAAACGGCACATCGAGATCGCCGGGGTTAAACAACGAAGCCCGTTCCAGTAACTCCAGCGATTCGTCGAACCGTTGAAAATTAGCTAGAATCTGGGCTTTATCAAGCATTAATTCCAGCGCATAGGGAAAGTTTTCCAGACCTGATTCGGCGGCTTTCAACGCCTTGTCTAAATCACCCTGGTTGAGGTAATGTTCAACCATTTGTTCATAGACATCCAGGTCGAAAAACTGGCTTTGTTGCTGGTCCAGCATCTGCTCAAAACGCCGGATTGATTCTTTAATATCGCCTTCTCGTTCTTCGAACTCTTGCTCCATGTATAAAAAATTTAGAACCGGGCGCCGTTGTCCGGCATTCCGGTGCGGGTTCGATTTACAGGTTGCGATTTATAGCCACGATATAATCGTACTTCGTAAATCACGGATAGGGGACGCATTAATAATGCGATTTATCCTTTGGTATTGAAATATATAGCCAAAAAAACAAAACTGCAACCCTCGGCCCGAAAATTTACTAACCTATTAAGGTGGGCTAAACGCACTGGTTATTCGCCGTAACGTTTCGCTTAATGGTCGGTATTGAAAATCAAGTATCTGCTTAATTTTTTGCCCATTGTATTGATAAAGTGAACTCGCCGATCGGGCCGTTTCGCGCGTGATAAGCGGTGCTTTACCGGTCATCCACGCCCGAACGGCCTCAAGTGGCCAGAGCAACCGCGTCAGAGCGGGCGCCACCCGCATAGTGGGTGGTCGCTTGTTCAGGGCAGTTGCTATCTGTTCTAACAACGAACGATAGGGAATGGTGCCCCCATTTAAAACGAACCGTTTCGCCGTTGTTGTTGACTGCATTAACTGTACCAGAACATCCGACATATCGAGTACATCGACATAATTGACCAGGCCAGCCGGGTAAAAAGGCTTTTCGTCGTGTACGTATTTAATCAGCTGCAGACTGCTCCGATTCCAATCGCCCACACCGAGCACGATAGATGGATTGACCATTACCGCATTCAGCCCTTCGGCAACACCCCGCCAGACCTCTAATTCGGCCCAATACTTAGTTTTGGCATAAATCGAGTTATTGGGCGAATCCACCCATTTTTGCTCCTCATCAATAACTATAGGCTCATTGGGCTCCCCTCCTTTCGCCACGGGTCGACCTAGAGCTGCCACAGAACTGACATAGCCTAATTTTCGTACACCAGCATTTAGACAGACGTTTACCACATTGGCCGTCCCTTCCACATTGATCTGCTCCATACGGTCTCGATCTTTCGGGACAAATGAGACAATGGCTGCGGCATGAATAACATCCATACCTGATAAGATAGCCGCTTCGAGAGACGGGATATCCAGTATATCACCCTCGTGCCATGTGATTTGGTCGGCTACATCGGCCAGCAACCCATAGCCACTCTGAGGTCGGTATAAAACCGTAACGGTATACCCGTCAGTCAGATAGCGTCGGGCAATATGGGAACCAATGAAACCGGTTCCGCCAGTAATAAAAACGGAATTAGGTAGTGATGAGGTCATTCAGAATACGTTCAAGAGTAAGAAAGCCGGGAGCCTGGCGCGTGTGGAGATCGGAGAGAAGACGCTGAAAATCTGGGTTACTTTTGATACTTTCTTTTTTAGTTAGCTTTCTTAGTTTTCTTACATCTCCTGGGAAACCATAATCCTCTACTCGAATAGACACTTCGGCGGCATTATCCAGAAAAAACTGTTCAACAGCTTTTGGTTTGATAACAATTATAAACTGCGTAGCCGTGCTATGCTTCTTTAAGGTAAGGTATTGAGTATCATCAATGGTTTCAAATGAATCAAAATAAGTTGGCGTATTTGTTTTGTCGTTATCGATAATTCCAACAACGATAGCATCAAACTCACCAGCCTCTTTCATAGCTCGTGCAACATTATGGATACCTTGTTCATGGTCAACAGGGTTGGGGTCTTTTATGAAGAATTGCGCCAGTGTTGTATCTGCATAACATTCTGGTATAATTCGTATAATTTGATCAGGCATTGACTAAGAACTTATCTAAATTAAAAAATACGTCAATGCTAAAATCAAGCACCTCCCGAAGATTCTCAGGTGTTAATAGTTTAACTTTCGTTTCGTAGTCCTCATAATAGGTAACGTACACATTAAGCTGGCTATCTTCGAGGTTTTCAATTAATGTATGAAGCAAATATGGACTATGAGTAGATATAAAATACTGATTATCTTCATCATAAATCATTCGATACGCCATCTCCTGCGTGTAAGGTGGGAATGAGTGTACTTCGGGCTCTTCAAAAACGATAACTGAGTTTTTGTTGGATTCAATGGCTGTTATATAGAACATGAATCGCCGAAAAGTATCGGCGATGGAAAAGAAAGGATATTGTATTACAAATGGGCCATTTCTTTTTTGAAGAATGAATTCTTGTTTTTCATCATACAATACAAGTTCCAGCTGTTGGTAGACAAAAAGCTTTGCAAATTCGCTCCATAATTCCTTATTTCTCCTAATTACTTCGTATAGATTTACGCCACTCGGAGGTAGTAGATAGCCTTGAAATGAATTTTCAAATTCTGTCAAATTAGCAAAGTCATATTTTTTGACTATTCTTAACTTGTTATCTAATTGATCTCTTCTTTGTTCGGCATCACCTTGTCTTAACTCGTTATTAAGGTGTGTTATCTTAATCAAATTACCTAAGCCGTCAATTTCCCGAGAAGTTTCATCGTTTACTCTAATAGAAAAACTGGGAGGAGATTCACTTTTCGAACCATCGTTTAATAGAACCCTTAAAGACGGTAAACGAAAAAGAGTGGCACCTTGCCTATCCGTAGAAACTTTGACAAATAAGCTCGTATCGTTATCCCAAAACAAGTGCTTTATATTTTGATATCTTACTGAGCCTTTTAAAAATTTACCAGTGTCATACCCTGCCCCCAGCAATCCCAGCCCCTCCAAAATATTCGACTTCCCTACGTTTGGCTTGCCAATAAATACATTCACTCGCTTGCAATCTAATCGTAGGTCTTTGATCGACTTGAAGTTTTTGATTTCAACCCAGTTAAGGAAATTATTCGTATTCGGTGCTGTGTTCTCCATAGTAGCCCGGCTGTACTGTTTTTGTAAACATAACAACGTTCGGGCTTGAATTGCTAATTTTGCCCAAAAATGGGTTTGAAGTTGATGGCGCCCTGCACGTCGAACCTCAAACATCGAACCTCAAACTGATGTTAGAAAATCCCCAACGCTATACCGTTACGGCGGCTCTGATCTACGCCAACGGCCCGATTCACATCGGACACATTGCCGGATGCTACCTGCCCGCCGACATTTACGTACGTTACCTTCGCTCGACGGGTAAGGATGTGGCCTTTATTAGCGGCACCGATGAGCACGGCGTACCTATTACTATTAAAGCCAAGAAAGAAGGTATTACGCCACAAGAGGTCGTCGATAAATATTACGTCCAGATCAAACAGGCGTTCAGCGACTTTGGTATCTCGTTCGACATTTACTCACGAACCTCTAACCAGATTCATCACGAAACCTCGCAGGAGTTCTTCACGAAACTTTATGAAAACGGCGATTTCGATGAGGAAGTCACCGAACAGTACTATGACGAAGTAGCCGGGCAGTTTCTGGCCGACCGCTATATTGTGGGTACCTGCCCGGTTTGTGGCAACCCAAACGCTTATGGCGACCAGTGCGAGCGCTGTGGTACGGCCCTTAGCCCGACTGAATTGATCGAACCCCACTCCATGCTGTCGGGTTCGAAACCTGTGCTGCGCTCAACCAAAAACTGGTTCCTGCCGCTGGACCGGATGCAGCCTAAAATTGAAGAGTACGTCAACAGCCATACCGAGTGGAAAACGAATGTATTCGGGCAGTGTCAATCGTGGCTGAAAGAAGGGCTTCGTCCCCGCGCCATGACCCGCGACCTCGATTGGGGCATTAAAGTGCCTTTGCCTGATGCGGATGGAAAAGTTCTGTACGTTTGGTTCGATGCGCCCATCGGCTACATTTCAATGACCAAAGAATGGGCCGCTGAACAAGGTAAAGACTGGGAATTATACTGGCGTAATGAACAGACCAAACTCGTTCATTTCATCGGCAAAGACAACATCGTTTTTCACTGCATCATCTTCCCAGCTATGCTGATGGCTGAAGGCAGCTTCATTCTGGCCGACAACGTGCCCGCTAACGAGTTTATGAACCTCGAAGGCGACAAAATCAGTACGTCGCGCAACTGGGCGGTCTGGCTGCACGAGTACCTGGAAGAGCTACCGGGCAAGCAAGATGTACTTCGGTATGTATTGGCGGCCAATGCCCCCGAAACCAAAGACAGCGAATTTACCTGGAAAGATTTCCAGACACGTAACAACGCTGAGTTGGTGGGTATTTTTGGCAACTTCGTAAATCGGGCGGTGGTGCTAACGCAGAAATTCTGCGAAGGCAAAGTCCCCTCTATTGGTGAACTGACTGATTATGACAAGCAGGTTATCGATGAGCTAGCGCAGTTTCCTGACCGAATTGGGCAGTCTATTGGGAATTACAAATTCCGGGAAGCCTTAGGCTTGCTAATGGATTTAGCAAGACTAGGCAATAAATACCTGGCCGAAACCGAGCCCTGGAAAGTCGTTAAAACTGATCCATTACGAGCCAATACAATTTTGAATATTGCGCTTCAAATCTCGGCCAACCTGAGTATTGTTTGTGAGCCATTCCTACCGTTCACATCTGAGAAATTGCGTAGTCAATTGGGTATCACGGAGCTATTTAACTGGACAAACGCCGGTCGCGCCGATCTCCTAATCGAAGGCACAGTACTCGGCAAAGGCGAATTACTTTTCGCTAAGATTGAAGACGATGAAATTAATATACAGATTCAGAAATTACTGAATGCCAAACGAATGAATGAATTAGAAACAAAGACAGTGCCCGAACTTCGCTCAGAAATCACCTACGACGATTTTGCCAAAATGGACATTCGCATCGGCACTATTACCGAAGCTGAGCGCGTCCCCAAGAGTGATAAACTTCTCAAACTAAAAGTAGACGATGGTTTGGGTGGACGTCAGATTCTAAGTGGCATTGCCAAGCATTTCACTCCTGAAGAAATTATTGGCAAGCAGGTCACCTTCCTTGCCAACTTAGCTCCTCGAAAGATGATGGGCTTCGAATCGCAGGGGATGATTCTGATGGCCGAAGATCGGGATGGCAAGTTAGCGCTTATCGCCCCTGGCAACGCAGTCTGGAACGGCGGAACAGTGAGCTAATTTATTCAGAGACAGGAAGCTGTAAGGTCGGGAGCGAGAGTTCCCGACCTTTTTTATTGAACTGGTCTAGCTATTTCATTTGTTGATAGCAAATAGGTACTTTTGGCAAAACCATCCTCGTGGTCATGGAAACACAGCAGAAGAAAAAAATAACATCCGAACAGGCTCTTGCCTGGCTCATTCGAAGCCAGGAACGGAAACGAGAGCTTCAGGAGCAGTTCCAAAAAGACTGCGACTCAGGTAAAATAGACGCAATAATTAGAAATGGGAAGCCCGTCAATCGGTGAATATGCTTATTATCAGGAGAATGAGAAAACATCCTATTTTATCACTGATGATGGAAGGAGATATTCTGTTACTTTCGAAGAGCAACCTTTCTTTGAAGATCACGAATTTATACTTGCTAACCATACCTATGAAGTTTTCCTAACACTTCAAAAAGCGCCACCAGCCTATTCAACTGATCCTAGAATTGGCGCTACAGTAACGGGTATTATTCAAAATTTCATTGAGAAAGATCCGCTACGAATTGTATTCTTCACCTGCGACACCGCCGATGGCAGACATCATGCCCGTTTCAAACGTTTTAACGACTGGTTCCGGGAAAACAACAATAGGCGCTACTTAAAGCTCGAAGACAGTATCGACTATCCAGCCATCAATAAGTTGTTCCTTATCGCTCTAATCATGCGAAACGATCACCCTTATGGCGGAGAAGTGTTAGCCTCATTCGTTAAGCTTAATGCACAACTTCGCTCCCGTAAATAACTCAGCCCTTTATAGCATGATCTGTTTTCACGTCCTGCCCCGACCAGATCCTTTTTGAAGTCCAGTCAACGGCTGGATTTGACCAGAATGGGTCTGAAGCAGGCAACCCCAATGCCAGAAACGCGACAGAACACAAGTACAAACTACCTGTCGAAATATAGGTCTCGCCAATAGCGGGCTGATGACCGCACAAGCCAATTTGCAGCCAGCCTTTTGCATCAAATGTACTGGGCGCATCCATCGTCCGATGTATCACCGCAGTCAGCGCCGAGCGAACTTGCCCAGGTGACAATTCTGGCGGTAAACTGCCCTGCAAAGCAATCTGCGATAACAGTTGAAATGCTCCGCATCGGTAGGCTAACGACCGACCGAATGCAGCAAAGGAACCATCTGGATTAATAAGTCGCTCTTGTATGATGGCGTAGCGTTGGGCGCGCGCCAGCAACGATTCGAATAAACTTTTCTCGGCTTTCCCAGCATCCAGCAGGGTTTTGACCACATCCAGTAACATCGGCTGAATCACGTAGCTATTGTAATAATCCCAGTGAAAATCGGGACCATCGCCATAAGCACCATCCCCCTTGTACCACGACTGGTGTTGTCGAATTGCATAATCCATTCGCAATTCATCGCCCGAGCCGGTATATTTCAACAAAGCTGCTTCGACCATGGCGGAGAACAATAACCAGTTGTTGTAACCGGGCTTAATAACTCGACTTGTCTGCAATGCCTTTATCACATTAGCTTGCTCATCTGTGCTTAAGCTTTTCCAAAGTTTCGGTGATCGAACTAATCCATGCGCCAAAAATGCCGCATCGACCAAGGGTTGGCCACCTTTTGTAAAATTCAGATAATCCGGCGATTGCGGGTTTACACCATTCGCGATAGCCTGTTTTGCCAGCGTCAGATACTTTTGCCGGGAACGGCCTTCCGGCGTCTCATCGACACCTAACTCCAGCCAGGGTGCCAATCCAGCTAGCGTTCTTCCCAGCGCTTCGAGATGCGAAACTTCGACACGACTTGCCTGTTGGCCAGGCGCAGACTCAATCGGCATGGTTGCTTTCAAACGATTCTGCGACAGAGCCGATAAAACTGGATCAGCAATTTTCAGTAACGTTTGAAGCCAAAAAGATCGGTCGTCGGTAGCTAACGAATACGCAGGAAGCGCCGTGGCTACCTCTTTCGATTCAATACTCAGACTAGCAGGTAAGGCTGCAGCCAAACGGGCAAATGTGCGTCTTTTCATTCAACTAGAAAGTCAAGTGTGGTCAGGCATGGTCAAGAGTTGTCAGGAGTGACCAGACTTGACAATATCTGACAACTCCTGACCACACTTGACAATTTTATACAACTGGCTTCCACCCTTTTTCATACTCTCGGCTCCATAACTTCATGGCTTCTTTGTCGTGCAGAATATGGCCGTTCGTTGGATCGGTGTGAATGATACTACCGGTACGTTGCGAAATATTCGCCAGATGACACAACAGAACCGATTTATGTCCCTGAGCAATGTCGGCATTGGGCTTGGCTTTACCCCGAATGCTTTCAAGAAAATTGTCTAAATGATACGCATCCAGTTGTTCGCCACCGGGGCTAACTGCATTGGTCGACGTACTGGTTGGCGCATCCCCTTTTACATCTTTAAGTACTTTGCCACCTAAATCCAGAATCTGGTAATCGGGGCCACTTTGCGGAGCCGACAATACGCCCTTATCGCCATAAATCGTAAAACCACGGCCGCTTTTTTCGGGGCCAAATGCCTGACAGCTCAGCCCTTCCCAGGTAATGGACGCTTTATCGCCGAACTCAAAGGAAGCAATCTGTGTATCTGGCGTCTGCCAGTCATCACCTTTGTAAGCATAACGACCGCCGGTTGAGGTGGCTTTTGTTGGAAAATCTAAGCCCATCAACCAACGGCAGCAATCGATTTCGTGAGTACCATTGTTGCAGGCTTCACCCGTTCCCCAATTCCAGAACCAATGCCAATTGTACGGAACAACATTATCCTGATAGCCTTTCCGGGGAGCCGGGCCTTGCCATAAATCCCAATCGAGAGTAGCCGGAACAGCAATGGATTTACCAGCTCCAATCGGTTTCCGGTTATTGTAGTACCAGGCCCTGGCAAAATAAGGTTTACCAATGGCTCCTTCCCGAATATCCTGCGCAGCCTGCTGGAGCGTTGGCCACGACCGGCGCTGGCTCCCCATTTGCACAATGCGATTATGTTTTCGGGCGGCTTCCAGCAACCACTCCCCTTCCTGCGGATTATGCCCACAAGGTTTTTCAACGTACACATGCTTACCGGCCGAGCAGGCCAGAATACCCGCAGGCGCATGCCAGTGGTCGGGCGTGGCAATAGCTACGGCATCAAGGTCTTTTCGCTCCAGCAGCTTGTGCAAATCTTTAATAACGGTCGGCTTACGAGTCTGGCCCGCTTTTTCAACAGCTTTGAGGCCGTTGGCAATCGCGCCATCTTCGACATCGCAGATATAGCCCACTTCGGCACCCGGCAGCTTCGAGAAGATACCAGCCAGCCAGCTTCCCCGCGACTGAACGCCGATCAGACCAATATTAATTTTCTCACTCGGTGCATTGCGACCAAAAATGGGAAAAGGCAAAATCTGGGTCGCCAATCCGGCAACCGCGGTTTTCTGAACAAAGTCTCGGCGGTTCATCATCATGCTTGATTACGTAGATAACTCTAAAAGCGGCAACCCTTGATGTTCTTACTGTTTCCTCAAGTGGCACAACAAATTGGGAAACGTTCGGCAGAAAAATGCTGTTACCTTTTTGAACTCGCCATTTTGCTTTCCGTGAACGAAGAACAAAAAAGTGGCCGGATATTCGATATTGCTATCCTCCGGCGCTTATATGCATTTGTAAAACCCTATCAAGCACGCTTTTATCTTCTGATAGGGATAATTTTGCTGGCGGCCTGCCTAGCCCCTTTAACTCCGTTACTCATTCGGTACACGATTGATAACGTCATTGCCATGGGCGACTATCAGAAGTTAACCGAGATGCTGGTCCTCATGATTGGCGTGCTGGTGGTACAGGCGGTTGTCCAATTCTTAAATACCTATCTATCAGGCTGGTTAGGCCAATACGTTATCCGTGATATCCGGACGCAGCTGTACCGAAAAATTCTTCACCTGCGCTTAAAATTCTTCGACAATACGCCTATTGGTCGCCTGGTGACGCGGTCAATCTCTGATGTCGAAACCCTGGCCGACGTGTTTAGCGAGGGGATGGCAGCCATTGCAGGCGACATTTTGCAATTAATTCTGATTATTGGGGTAATGGTTTATACCGACTGGCGACTGGCAGCTATCAGCCTGTCGACAATTCCGCTGATGCTGTTCAGTACCTATGTTTTCAAGGAGAAAATAAAGAAGTCGTTCAATGAGGTACGGACGGCCGTCGCCAACCTGAACTCCTTTGTCCAGGAGCACATCACAGGTATGAACATTGTCCAGATTTTTGGCAGCGAGAAAATCGAAGCCGAAAAATTCCGGGTTATCAACGACGAACACCGGGCTGCGAACATTCGGTCGATCCTGTACTATTCGGTTTATTACCCCGTTGCCGATATTATTTCGGCAGTAGCGGTTGGCTTAGTGGTGTGGTATGGGGCAACCCAGATTATCCATTCCGACGTTACATTCGGGACAGTTACAGCGTTTGTGATGTTCATTAACCTGTTCTTCCGGCCAATCCGGATGCTGGCCGACCGATTTAATACACTTCAAATGGGTATTGTTAGCACCGACCGAATCCTGAAGTTGCTGGACAGCGATGAATTTACGGTCGACAACGGCACTTACGCACCCACAGCTATTCAGGGCAAAGTTGAATTCGACAATGTCTGGTTTGCTTATAACAATGAAGACTGGGTACTTCGTGATATTTCGTTTCGGGTCAATGCGGGTGAAACCGTCGCGTTTGTGGGCGCAACGGGTGCTGGTAAATCGTCAATCATCAACCTGTTGAGCCGGTTTTATGACATTAACAAAGGTGAAATCAAAGTTGACGGGGTTGATATTCATGACTATGAATTAGGACACCTGCGTCGAAACATTGGCGTTGTTTTGCAGGACGTTTTCCTGTTTTCGGATACAATCGAAAATAACATTACTCTGGGCGACAAATCGATAAGTCATGAAACCATAGTAGAAGCCGCCAAACTGGTTGGCGTTCACGACTTCATCGAGCGATTACCTGGTGCCTATCAATACAACGTCATGGAACGCGGCTCAACGCTATCGGTTGGGCAACGGCAGTTGATATCATTTGTACGGGCGATGGTGCAAAATCCTAAAATCATTGTTCTGGATGAAGCGACTTCCTCCGTCGATACCGAAACCGAGGAAATGATTCAGAATGCGATTAGCAAACTGATGAAAGGCCGAACAGCCATTGTTATTGCCCATCGCCTGTCGACTATTCAAAAAGCCAACAACATTATTGTAGTCGACAAAGGGCGGATTGTTGAGCAGGGCAATCACGAAGAATTGCTACAGCACGAAGGTTTCTACGCTAATCTTTATCGTATGCAGTACAAGGAAGTGGTGTAGCTAGTTTTTATTTTTTGTATATTTGACAAAAGAGCCGTACCTATGCCTACTCCTATCACAACCAAAACTACTCCAAAACGGAAACGGAAAATACCAGATCATCTGGTATACGAACTCATGGACAACAAGCCTATTTATTACAAGGGCTACCAGTCTGTGCTCAACAAGACCAAAACTTTGGAGGACATTATGGGCTGTAGTTCGCTTCAGGCAGCATTAGTTACGTACTTACTGCGAATTATTTTTAGGGTATTTGACGAAAAGAAATACCATGTATTGACCAACGAAATCGGGAGCCATATTGACAAAAACAATAACCTCTCAAACGATATTGCCATCTATGATAAAGCTGTCTTAACTCCCGATAAGATTAATAAAAAATACCCCGACGTTCCTCCTAAAATTGCCATTGAAATAGATACGGAAGCCGACACGTCTGAACTGACAGGTTTCGGGTACACCTACAAAAAGTCGAAGAAATTACTTGATTTTGGTGTTGAGCGTGTGATCTGGATCATGATTAACACCAAAACAGTTACGGTCATCGAACCTAACCGTGATTGGCAGGTACGCGAATGGAACACGGATATCGAATTAATGGATGGTCACACCTTCAACATTGCTCGTTATCTTGATGACGAAGGCATTGTAGTCGAGGATTAAATTGGTTACTTCCCGAAAATCCGCTCCTCTTCTTCGGGTCCAGCCCCAGAGGTCCCTTCAGTAATCACATCGTGCCCCGAAACGTTAGGCTCGGCATTTGTCGGGCCAGGGCCACTACCGTCGAGAGCGTAAGCAATGGACTCGGCCAGGTTATCAGGAGCAAGTTTGGCTTCTTTTACTGGTTGCTCCTCAACTGAATGCGGGTAAACTTCATCATCCTTCTGGCTGACAACTTCTTCATCAGCAGCAGGATCGTTTTCCATACCAGTTGGTACATGGCTGGAGTCTGCGCCGGTTAATTCGCTAAGGTTGGGCATCAGATATCGCATGGTTATCGATGAATTAGTTTTCATCAATAACCTGCAACAAGGCCTGGCTGTTTAGAAAGAGAAATTATTCCTCGATTAATTTCTTCACCAGAATCTTATCAATTCGACTTTTATCCATATCCACAATCTCGAACTGATACCGGTGCCAGACAAAGGTTTCGCCCGCTTTGGGAATATCTTTCAGGATATGCAGCGCAAACCCACCCAACGTGTCGAACCCGGTCAACTCTCGGCGAGTCTGGGTATTTATATTTAACGAGAAATAAGAAAGAAAATCCTCAAATGGCAATTGGGCATCAATCAGGAAGCTGCCATCCTCGCGTTCGCGGATTTCATAATCCGAATTAATGTCGTCATTGATGTCGCCTACCAGCACGTCCAGGATATCATTGAGGGTAATAACTCCCAGAACCCCGCCATATTCATCAACAATAACGCCTACGTACTGCCGTCGTTCCCGGAAGCGCTCCAATACCTGATAAGCCTTGTTGTTTTCAGGAACGAATAAGGCATCCCGCTTCATGTCGTTCAGGCGGAGAATTTCGGTATCAAGATCTTTGCCGAGCAAATCTTTTGAGTAGATCAGGCCAACAACCTCATCGACACCTCCGTTACAAAGCGGATATATCGAGTGCTTGTATTCCAGAATTTTAGCCTTGTTTTCAGCGGGTTCGTCTTCCAGATCAAGGTAGACGATTTCCTGCCGATTGGTCATCAGCGACGTAATTTTCCGATCACCCAGTTGGAAAACATTCTGAACAATTTCCTGCTCAATTTCTTCAATGGCCCCGCCCGAGGTTCCTTCCTGAATCAAACTTTTGATTTCTTCCTCCGTAACTGCACTTTCGTTCGGCTTGATATTCAGAATTTTAAGTAGCAAATCGCTCGATACGGTAAGCAGCGCGATAAAGGGAGACGTTAACTTAGAGAGGAAAATCATCGGAGCGGCCATTGTTTTGGCAATACCCTCTGGGTTAGACAAACCGATCCGCTTCGGCACTAACTCCCCAAAGACCAGCGAGAGATAGGTCAGTAAAAAAAGCACCAGCACAACGGCTATCGAATTGGCATAAGGCCGAAATATCTCGATTTGAGCCACGAAACTCTGAACATCGTCGGTCAGTTTATCACCGGAGAAAATACCTAACAAAATGCCGATCAGCGTAATGCCGATTTGTACTGTCGATAGGAACCGGTTGGGTGAGTTCGACAAATCAAGCGCCACCTGCGCGCGCCGATCGCCGTTCTTGGCGGCTGACTCTAACTTAGACTTACGTGACGAAACTAAAGCGATTTCTGACATCGAGAACACGCCGTTCAGGATCGTCAATAGCAGAATTATAAGGAGTTCCACAAAGGAAGAAAGTTGACCTGTTGCAAAAATATAGAAACTGAATTGGTTTGCAACAGCATTGACTGTGCGACAGACCATCAGTTTTACTACTTTTACGGTTTGAACCGACCTTTGTCCTGATGATTATTTTCATTAACGACCGCCCAATTCGGCTCGTTGGCCCCAAAGCCGCTGCTCAACTAACTAATTCAGGGGCGGGTAATACCCCGACCTTTGCAGATTATGATGAGGTTGTAGACGCTCGCTTAGAGACACTTAAAGCCGATGCGCTACACGGTCATCTACTGATCCTGAATACAACTCCAGCTACAGTAAGCAAATTACTGGGGCTACTCCAAAAATCAGATGCCAGCAATTTGCTCTCTATTACGCTGGGCTGTCTTGACAAAGAAGATTGTGAAGAGGCCATCAAAAAACCATTTAAGATTATTAAAGCGGCCGGTGGTGTTGTTTTCAAAGGCGACAAAATGTTGCTGATGTTCCGACGCGGAGTTTGGGATTTACCAAAAGGAAAACTCGATTTTGGTGAATCGTCGAAGCAGGGAGCCGCCCGCGAAGTAGAAGAGGAAACTGGCGTTCGCGTATCGGTCAGTGAGCGTATCTGCACCACCTGGCATACTTACAACCTTAATGGCAATCGGATTCTGAAGCGAACGAAATGGTACCGAATGGGTGTCCTGGACGACAGCCGGATGACACCTCAGGCTGATGAAGACATTGAAAAACTGGCCTGGCTCGATCGACGCGAAACAAAATTGGCGCTTACCAATTCGTTTAGCTCAATTCGGTATGTAATTGACGAAGCTGGCAAAGGGTATAAAGTCTAAATAGAGGCTAACACAACCCTTCTTTTCGTCATCCTGGATATAAGATTGCTTTATCAGCATAGTATCTGGCATGGCGAAGAAAACCTGATTTGGTAAACTAGCTAAAAAAAAATACGTCTGGGCCGTAGGATTTTTAGCAGTGGGTCGTCTAATCTCCTAATTAACGATCAATACCTAACAGGTAAACTAAAATGCAGAGACTAATCTTTCCAGTATTGTTACTGAGTCTACTGGCTTGTAGCAAGAGCGACGACGCATCCAGCACAACCAATCCCACTACTACCACTACAACTACAGGCAGTGTAAATATTACCAGCGTGGTAAAGGCCAAGTTTGCCAGTAGTGTTACAATTACCACGAGTGGCGACAATATTATCCTTAAATGTGATGGCAGGCCCAACCATAAATCACCCTACTATGGTGTTGGCAATGCCTTGTATGAACCCTTTCCAGCGGGCCACTCCACTAACCCGAATGGTTCGATTATTGCTCAAAACTATACCATGACCATTCCTGCTAAACCGGCAGCTGCGAGTACTCATGAGGAAACATCACTTGGCGCTATTGGTCTGGCTATCACTGGCGCGCCAATTTTCAATAATAATGAGGGCGGTAATGTAGCCTTAAATGCAGGTACCATCACCTCGTTTGATGCAGCGGGAGCCCACCCAGCTCAAGCAGGCGATTACCATTATCACGTTACCGGCACATATACAACCACCGACGATGCTAATCTGGTAGGTTTTTTACGAGATGGCTTTCCCTTGTACGGACGTAAGGATAAAGATGGTACGTACCCAAGCAACCTTGATGCCTATAACGGCCATACGGCTGCCACAACCGAGTTCCCAAATGGTATATATCACTACCATACCCGGAATGAAAACTATCTTAATACAGGCTATTATATCCTTAAATCGGGTAGTTATTATGGCACAAAGGGCACATTCACTCAATAGAGTCTTTTTGTTTGCAACTGCTTATTGCTGCCTTTGGGTGGTACTAAGCAGTTGCCATATTGCCTCAACTAACACACCCCTTCGGGTAAAAGATTATACCATTGATACCAGCGGCATTCCACCCGATACGATTGTGTTAGGCAGCGATCAACGGTTGGCTCTGATTAACGGAGTTTATTGGCAGGGCAACCAAAAATATTCAGGTATTCTAAAGGAGCTTTACCCGAATGGTACGACAAAAACATATGCTTCTATATTTCAGGGAATGCTACATGGCCTTTATAAAAGCTTCTATGAAAACGGGCATCCTTATGAAGTGCGGCTTTACCGAAATAACCTGAGTACAGGTAGGCATTATGGTTACTGGCCGGAAGGTGGAATCCTTAAGTTTGATTATACCTATTTTGAGGAAAAACGAGAAGGTTTACAAAAACGATGGTACAAAAACGGTAAGCCTTATTTATTTACCAATTATACTGACGATCACGAGGATGGTCTGCAACGGGGATGGCGGGAGAATGGGAAGTTATACCTGAACTATGTAGCAAAGGATGGGCATCGATACGGCCTGCAGCAATCTGCGCTTTGCTATACACTCATCAAACAGAAAATAAAAGCCCGTTAACTGGGCCATTCAGTTAGGTCATACAGTTTAGTAAACGATGTTAACTCCGCTCCTACTTCGCATTAAGGCTAGCTCACTGGCTGTATTCATCGTTTTGTTTACGGCATGCGAACAACCAGCAGAACGAAAGTTGCCTTATTATAATACCTCCGATTTTACGCCCCATTTTGAAAAAGCGGTATCGGACAATTTCCATCGCATCCGCCCTTTTTCACTGACCGCCCATACAGGACAGGCATTCACCGAAAAAGATATGGATGGGAAAATATGTGTAGCTAATTTCTTTTTTTCGACCTGTCCAGGTATTTGTCCCCGTATGACTGTCAATATGAAGGTATTACAGGATACCTTTCTGATCGATAAAAACATTCAACTTATTTCGCACTCAGTAACCCCAGATAAGGACAGTGTAGCCCGATTACAAGCGTTTGCTAAATCCAAAAAGGTCGATGCTACCAAATGGCTCTTGCTTACGGGGAACAAAGAAGAAATCTATAATCTAGGACGAAAATTTTATTTCGTTGAAGAAGATCTGGGCGAAAAAAGAAGCAGCGATGTTTTCTTACACACTGAAAACTTTGTGTTAACCGATAAGAAACGGCGCATCCGTGGTATTTATAATGGCCTGAGTTTATCTGCCATGCAAAATCTTATTGCTGATATACGCGCTTTAGAAAAGGAATAGCCTCGCTTATTTCATTTCGCTTTCTCTAGCTGATAAGGTAAAAATTCGTCAACGTGCTGCCCATAGCGATGTAGGTCTCGAATAATACTTGAGCTGATTGGGGCAAGATGGGGCGACGTAATTAAAAAAACCGTTTCAACATCCTCGTAAACGTATCGATTCACCTGCGAAATGCCATTTTCGTACTCAAAATCGGTCGTGTTACGCAAGCCACGAAGCAGGAATTTTGCGCCAATCTCCCGAGCTACATTGGCAGTCAGCCCTTCATAACTAATAACACGCACAGCTGGATAGTCCTCAAATGCTCCTTCAATTAACTGGATCATTTGCTCCAAAGGGAAATAACGCTCCTTCCGCGTATTATGTCCAATACCAATCACAACTTCGTCGAACAGGCGTAGGCCTCTCAACACAATATCTTCATGGCCTTTGGTAAATGGATCAAATGAACCGGGGAATAGAGCAATACGCTTCATACTGTTGAGTTGGCGAATGAGCAGGTTTTGATTAATCAGACCGTAAGCGCGGTAAATTTCAACAATTGCCAACTCTAGTCCTAATCATTCACTCAACAAGCCTAATCCGTATAAACTCAGATACCGGTGGGCCGGTAAATCGTCAAATTCAGTGGCCAATGATAGCCCAGGAGGTGCTTGGCCAAATGATAGATTCGGCAGAAACCGGCTTAACTCCGTGTACGCTTCAGCAAAAGGAGTAATCGCCCCGTATAAAGAAAGGCTAACCGTATCGGGCGTTAAGCCTTGTTCATTAAGCACGTAGAGAATATAATAAGCCAAATCCTGGACATTCTTATAGCCAAAGCGATTACACAGACACAATTGATGTGATTTTCGACATAAGATTGTCACAAACTCATCTTCAAAATACAAGTAAACAGTGCTGGGAGCGAGAGAAATCCGGTCTAGATCGACAGTTGCCTGTATGAGCGCACTCGTTTGATGGACGAACGTCAATGGTTGAAGCGGGTACACTTCCGAAAAATAATCTGCCAGAGGATGCTCCAGATTAAATACAGTAAAGAATCCTTCGGCATCGTGAGCATACGCCTGAGCAAACTCATGGGCAGGAAGGGCATTACCTCGCATGAGCGCCAAATAGCTACTGGCATATTCTTTACGATAAAGCTGCTGTGGAACCAGGGTAAACGACGGAGAATTGACCCCAATCCGAATTTCCTGCCACGGGCCTGCCGATAACACCGCATGGTCCCGGAATACATCGGGTAAAATGCTCGTCAACGGACGCTCCGTCAGCAAAGACGGAAACATGTAGTCCTCCAAATACACTGCCCGACCACGCTTATCCTGTACCAGCAATTGAAACCGATCCCGTCCAACTTCAAGGCACAAGACCGATTTATCAGTCTGCCTCGGGTCAAACGCGTTGGCATGTATGGTAACAGTAGGTGCGAGGGTCACAGCGATTTGCACAAATTCAGCGAGCTAACAGATGAAGAAATAACTACTAAACTGATATTAATTTGGTTTAAACGGTTCGTCGGTAATACCAGGCGTACCCATTCATTTACTGCAAATAGCCGCGAAGGCGGAATACATCGTCGAGTGAATTGCAATACTGAAATAACGCATGAACCTCGTTAGGTGGATAGCGTTTAATTTCTTCAAAACTCATCAACCTGACTTCTTCAATTATTTGCCCATCAGGGCTCATTTCAGGATCGATCCCCAACCGTAAGGAACCGCCTGTAGCCCGAACAGCAAAAAACAACTCCATAGCGTGAAGCGGTGGCTGTATGAATTCATTCACGAACAACATTTCACCGATCTCTACCTCCAGTCCAGTTTCTTCTATAAACTCCCGGACTAACGCCTTAGGAGCTGTTTCATTAAACTGCGGGCCACCTCCCGGCGGACACCAGAAGGTATCGGTTAAACCAATGCCTCGGTGGCGAACCATCAATAGGCGATCACCTTCACAATATAGGCCACAAACCCGCAGACGAAGGCGATTTCCGTACAATTTTTGTACCTCTTCGCGGGTTGAATCCACTGCACTGGCAGAATCAGATTTAGGCTGATCTTCCAATCGGCCAGGCAAATCCATTACTTGCGTCATGGTATAATCGGTATTTGGGGACGCAAAGGTAGGGAATTTATTATGTATGATGTAGGGTGTATGATGTATAAAGCCGCAACCAGATAGATCATATACCCTACATCATATATCGCTTAGTACGGGCTTCCCGAAATATAACTTTCCAATGAGTCAATGCGGGTCTTTTGGTCAACGATAATCGCTTTCACGACATCGTTAATCGAAATAATACCCATTAACTCACCCTCATCCATCACGGGTAAGTGTCGAATATGCTTGTCGGACATAATTTGCATACACTCTTCAATACGTTGATCAGGCCCAATGGTAATTACATTCGCTGTCATAACATCAGCAATGGTCGTATCATCGGAATGCCGATCTTTTAGAATAATCTTACGTGCATAGTCTCGTTCGGAGAAGATTCCAGTAAGTACGCCATTATCAATAACAAGTACCGCGCCAATATTCTTTTCGGCCATAAGCCTAAGCGCGTCCAGAACGGTTTGATCCGACGAAACGGAATAGAGGGCGTTCACTGGTTTACCCTGAAGAATTTGACGAATTTTCATCTGAGTTAGAAGGATTTAGTGTTGTGTGAAAATAACAAAAAAGCACAAGGGGTAAAAGGGAATGTGCAGAAAGGGTTAAAATTTTCTTAAAATCATCCTTCTTTAGCTTTGAAGAAGGCTATGTTTTTACTTTTTCCTTAGCCGCTTTTTTTGTAATTTAGAAGCATGAACGATACCCAAACGGCGGCTGATTTGCTGGCCAAACGTTTCCCTTTTAAGCCTACGTCTGGCCAAACCCAGTTTTTTGAACAAATTGGTGCGTTCATCGCCCAGGAAGAAGTTGAACATTATCGCGATTGCTTTTTACTGCGAGGGTACGCAGGTACGGGCAAAACTACACTTGTTGGTACACTCATTAAAGTGCTGCCCCGCTTTGGGTATAAATCCGTCTTGCTGGCCCCTACGGGCCGGGCGGCTAAAGTAATGACCAATTACGCCAAGAAAGCAGCGCAAACGATTCACCGAAAAATTTATCGGCAAGTGGCCGATCCTGGTTCTGGAACGCTGGCCTTTCAACGCCAGAAAAACTATCACGAAGACACCCTTTTTATTGTCGATGAGGCCTCTATGATTTCTGATGAAGCCGATTTTGGGGGGAAAGGTTTATTGACCGATCTAATCGATTTCGTCTTCGAAGGTCCCGGCAACAAACTGATGCTCGTGGGCGACACGGCACAGCTCCCTCCTGTTGGCCGTGATTTAAGCCCCGCCTTGGACCGTGGATTCCTGGCCAGTGCATTCGATATGACCGTGTATGAGCAAGAGCTTACGGAAGTAATGCGACAGGATGAAGAGTCGGGAATTCTTTACAATGCAACTGGGCTGCGAATGTTGCTCATGGAAAACGGCACATCTACCTCTAAGGCGGTTGGTTTTGATGCGCTTCTGAGTGATAAGCCTACAATGACGCCAACAGACTCACCTGAGATTCGCCTGAATGTTCGGTCGTTCACAGATATCTATAAAATGCCATTAACCAAACTGGAAGACGGCATTCGCTACGCCTACGACAAATATGGTCGCGAGAATACGGCCATTATTTGCCGGTCAAACAAAACCGCCGTTCAGTACAATCAGTTTGTTCGGCGGATGATTGATCAGTGCGAAGAAGAACTTGATGCAGGCGATATGCTTATGATTGCCCGAAATAATTATACGGTTCTTGATGAAGACTCGCCCGCAGGCTTTCTGGCGAATGGCGAGTTTGCCGAAGTGCAGAAGATTCGGAACAAAGAAGAGATGCACGGTTTTCGGTTCGCTACGGTTACGCTCCGATTAGTCGATTATGAAGAGCAGCCCGATTTTGACGCTAAAATCATGCTCGATACACTGCATTCGCCCGTACCATCGCTGGCGTCAGACCAATATAAAGCTCTGTATGAGAGCGTTGCAAAGGATTATTTCTACATCAAAAGCAAGAAAGAGCGGTCTGAGGCTATTCGGCGAGATCCGTACTTAAATGCGTTGCAGGTGAAATTTGCCTATGCTCTTACTTGCCACAAAGCACAGGGTGGGCAATGGAGTGCGGTGTTTGTTGATCAGGGGTTCCTACCAGATGGGCAGGTAAACGACGAGTTTGTGCGATGGCTTTATACCGCATTGACCCGCGCAACCGATGAAGCGTTTTTGATGAATTTCAATCCGCAGTTTTTTAATTAGATTGAACACGGTTTACCGTATTCAGTTTACAGTGTAAACAGGCTGATACAACTATAGCCCAGCTATAAACCGAATACTTAAAACGTTCACTAATTATGTCCTTCGAATGGATTATGAGTGCCTGCATTGGCGTTGGTCTAGCCGCTTGTTGTGGCTTCCGGGTTTTTGTACCCTTGCTGATTGCCAGTGTAGCCACAAAGCTTGGCCTTGTTGGTGTGGTAACTGGTTTTGAGTGGATTAGTGGCTGGCCCGCCATGGTGGGCTTAACCGTTGCAACAGTCTTTGAAATTGGAGCTTATTATATTCCCTGGCTCGATAATGCACTCGATGCCCTTGCGACTCCCACATCAATTATTGCCGGAACTTTACTGAGCACCTCGTTTCTACAGATTGATAATCCCTTATTACACTGGGGCCTGGGCTTAATTCTGGGAGGAAGCTCAGCTGGAATTATTCAGGCGGGGACCAGTTTACTTCGGATAGGCTCAACAGCAACAACCGGCGGAGTCGGCAACCCAATTGTTGCCACCAGTGAAAACGTAGCCTCTTTTGGACTATCTCTGTTCAGTATTTTTCTGCCTTTACTGACGGTCGTGATTATCGTCCTTGTCCTGATTTTTATTCTTGGCCGCTTAGTAGCCAAGCGAAAGGTATGGTTTACTAAAAAGGTCTGAACTGGGATTTTTATGATTTAACTGACTGACCCTGATTTGAAAAATAGCTTTCTTCGAAAGCCAAGCAAAATCAAAGTCAGTCAGTTAAATCATAAAAATCCCGGTTCGGATTACAATTTCTCCACCGTCCGGCGGACAAACGCTGTTAGCTCTGCGCCAGTGAGCATGTTTTGCGAAAGCAACGCAAGATCATAAAGCTGTTTCACCAACAATTTCTGAGCATCGCCATCGGCCTCTGTCAGAATTTTATTAATCAGCGGGTGGTTTGCATTCACAACCACGTTATAGGTCGCAGGCAAATTACCGTAGAAAGATTGCTCACCCGAAAGAGCCGCCATATCTTTCATTCGACGCATAAACTCAGGCATCGTAATCGTTACAGGTAATTCATCGGTTGGCTGAGCTTCTACGCTCACGTTGAGCATTTTGTTATCCAAAACCTGCTCGAACACCTCTTTCAACTTAGTCTGATCAACCTCCGATAGTACACTTTCGTTATTCAGCCCTTTGTCGATCAATTTATCAATCGAATCAGCATCTACACGCTGGAAATGTACTTTTTCAAGTTTTTGCTCCAGTGCATTGATGAAATGTGAATCAATCACATTATCCATCAATAACACATCGTATCCGCGACGAGTCGCCGATTCAATGTAGGAATGTTGCTGTTTGCGATCGCTGGTGTACAGAATCACCAACGTCTCATTTTTATCGGTCTGATTGGCCTGAACTTTCTCGCGATATTCGTCTAGCGTCGTATAAACGCCATCGGTATTTTTAAGCAACACGAAGTTTTTGGCCTTCTCCCAGAACTTCTCATCACTCAGGATACCATACTTGATAAACAGACTGATATCGTCGAATTTGTCTTCAAACGCTTTCCGATCCGCATTGAATAATTCGTTCAGCTTATCAGCAACTTTCCGCGTGATATACCCATTGATTTTCTTAACGTTCGAATCGGCCTGTAAGAAACTCCGCGATACGTTTAGTGGAATATCGGGCGAGTCGATAACGCCGTGAAGCATCATCAGGAAGTCGGGAACAACATCCTTCACCTCATCAGTAATAAACACCTGACGGCTGTACAATTGAATCTTCTCCCGTTGGAAACGCAGTTCGTTCTTAATCCGTGGGAAGTACAGAATACCGGTCAGATTGAACGGATAATCAACATTCAGATGAATCCAGAACAGAGGTTCTTCGCTCATTGGATACAACTCCTTGTAGAAGGTCTTGTAGTCCTCATCGGTCAATTCCGCAGGCGACTTCGTCCAGATTGGCGCCGTGTTGTTGACGATTTTACCATCAAATTCAACCGATACGGGCAGGAAACGGGCATATTTGTCCAATATAGACTGCAAACGCCCTTTATTTAAGAACTCTTCCGAGTCAGGAGCGATGTGCAGAATGATATCGGTGCCACGCTCAGTTTTTTCGGCAGCCGTCAATTCAAATTCGGTCGAGCCATCACAAACCCAACGAACTGGCTCAGCATTGTCTCGGTACGACTTCGATACGATTTCAACGGTCGAAGCGACCATAAAGGCCGAATAAAAACCTAAGCCAAAGTGACCAATGATCTGGCCTTTGTCGTCTGTTTTGTCTTTGTATTTTTCCAGAAAATCAGTTGCTCCCGAAAAGGCAATCTGATTGATATATTTTTTAACCTCATCGGCAGTCATACCGATACCATTATCACTAACAGTAATGGTTTTGGCTTCTTCATCCAGCGAAACTGTCACTTTCAGATCGCCCAATTCGCCACCAAACTCGCCAAATGACGAAAGTTGACGCAGTTTTTGGGTTGCGTCGACAGCATTAGAGACCAGTTCTCGCAGGAAAATCTCATGATCGGAATAGAGAAACTTCTTGATAATCGGGAAGATATTCTCGGTATGGATCGAAATCTGCCCTTTCTCGTTCTGTACGGCTTCCATATGGTATAGTTAGAGTAAGTATAATAGTTTGTTATTCGTCAAATCTTGTTCCAGTGTAGGCAGGTCTGACAGATTGACAGTTTATCTTTATAGCCAATTGTCTAAATTTAGCTACATTGCATCGATGAAAGCCCGTCATTCAAAGCAATCTAGCCAGTACGATAAAATCCTTAAAGAAAATCTGGAGGCTACGATACCTGGTTTGATCGAAAAAATACTCGGTATACATCCAATTTTGTCAGAAGAATTACCGGACGATTTACAGCACACAAAAGAACGTAAGCCTGATGCACTTAAACGTATTACAGATCAATCTGGTCAGACCTTTGTACTCCACCTAGAATTTCAACTGGCAAATGATCCGAAAATGGTGCATCGAATGCATAACTATTGTGCCATGTTGCTGGAATTGTATGAAATCCCCATCCGTCAGTATGTTTTTTATTTAGGCCCAACTGCCAGTAAGATGGAGACGAGTCTCAATGTTGGTGATTTATATTTTCGTTATACGCTAATCAGTTTCCAAGACCTTGACTATCAACTATTTTTGACATCGAATACCCCAGAGGAAATTCTCCTTACGGTATTAGCCAATTTTAAGCCTCAGGAATCTCCTATGGTCTTAAATCAGGTTCTTCGCCAGATGGATGAAACTGCCAGAGGACCGCTGGTGTTTCAGAAGTACATAGCGCAATTGCGGGTTTTAGTTCAATTGCGTAATTTTCAACCACTACTAGAAGCCGCTATGGATAACCTAGCTAAATACGTAAACGAGCAAAATGATCCCTTTTATGTTAAGGGGCGTAATCTAGGATTCTTACAAGGTGCGGAAGAAGGAGAAACCAGGGCTCAGTTACAACTGGTGAAAAACCTACTGACTGAAACGGACTTTTCTGATGAAAAGATTGCTCATCTGGCAGGCGTTTCACTAGATGTTGTACAAGCAATTCGGCTTAAATAAACTCCTGTGCTAACCAATTCTTACTCCGATATTTCCCTACCAGAACTCAAACTACTGCGTCAACAGCCACATACTGCTGTGATTGATGTACGCGATGAATGGGAGTTTGAGGAGTTCAATATTGGTGGGCTGAATATTCCGTTGCCGGACATTCGCGCTCGAAAAGCGGAGCTTCTCCCCTACGATACCCTGATTGTGATTTGTACAAATGGCGTTCGCAGTCGCGTAGCTGCTAAAGATATACTACGCCAGCCTGAACTGCAGAACAAAACGATTTATCATTTGCACGGAGGCATTGTAGAAGATGTATGAAGTATGGTATATGATATAAAAAAAGGCCAGACTTCATATATTATACATCATACTTCCTTACGTCACAATCGTAAACCCTGGTCTGGCGGCCTGTTTTTCGACGTGTGGCAGGTATATCTGCAAAATATCATGAACGTTCACCCGAATCAATTGGCTTAGTTGATTCAATGGCAAATCGTTACGTTCCATCCCGAACGGTTCCTCAATCTCTTCACCAATCATTTCGAGTCCTACCAGAATGTACGATGTTAATACAACGGCCGGAATGGTTAGATAACCGAACGCAGTAACCACCGTAAACGGTAATAGGGCAACGTAGAGCATGATGAACAGTTTGATAAACAGCATGTACGAGAACGGAATTGGTGTGCTTTTTATTCGCTCACAAATACCGCAAACATCCATCAACGTTGTCAGGTGTTGATTCAGATTAATGTGTTGCGACTCAGAAATGTGCCCCGCCCGATAGAGTGCCTCGGTCTTTACCCAGAGTTGATTGGCCACTCCGGCTGGTTTATGATCAAAATTACTTAAGTCGCGACGCTCGCCTTCTTCCACAATATCCAGCTCATTCTCATTCATCTTCGACATATCGCGCAGGTGATTTTTAAGCGCAAACGGGAAGTTAGAGATCGCCTTGGCAAAGAATAAGCGACTGTCTTTATCACCCTCTGGCAAAACGGCATTAAAGAAAATAGCCAGATTGCGACAATTGTTCACCAATTCACCCCATGCCTGCCGCCCTTCGTAGAAGCGATCATAGGCCGTATTCGTCCGAAAAATCAGCAGCAGACTGAGCAAAATACCCATAGCACCCAGGAATGAACCAGGTGTATCTTTCAACCGAAGATCTGTATAGTGCATTTCGGCAACTGTGACAACAGTTACATAGATCCCAACCACGACTAATCGACGGAGCAACGATTTTGCGGTAGGACCTGTATGAAAATGCCAGATGGATGGCAGTATCCCTTTATTCTTATAAAGAATCATTTGATTGGATCAGTATTCTGCTCCCAAGTTAACCAGTCTAAAGCCTAAACGGTTATCGTGCCAGCAAAAACACGCTTGGCTGGTCCAATTAGATGAATAGAATCAAACTGTTCTTGTGTTTTGGCATTAAACGATACCCGAAGATTACCACCAAGGGTTTTAATCAACACCGGATCAGGCATATTTAACTGTTGATGAGCCACCAGAGCAACGGCTGTTACGCCTGTACCACAGGAATACGTTTCATCTTCTACCCCACGCTCATACGTCCTGACAAACAATGTACCGCCATCAATCGGCTGCACAAAATTGACGTTTGTTCCGCCCGGCTGGAAACGCGCATCATACCGAATAGCACGACCTTCTTTAACAACATCAAGGGATTCCAGGTCATCAACAAACTGAACAACATGGGGTGAGCCTGTATTCAGGAATGTAAGCCCACCTCGATTATCGATACCAGTCACGTCACTCATTTTCAGCGAAACAGTTTCTTCCGTAACAAAGGCAATGTGTTCCCCATCTACAGCCAAAAAGCGGGTTTCTCGTTCAAACAAGCCTAAATCATGCGCAAACCGAACAATACACCGGCCACCATTACCACACATGCTTCCTTCGGCACCGTCAGCATTGAAGTAGACCATTCGAAAATGATACTGAGGATCGTTACGAAGCAAAATGAGTCCATCGGCCCCAATACCGAATCGCCGATCGCAAAGACGCTCAACAAGTGCCTGGTCAGAAGCAGGGAAAGTTTCGTTTCGGTCATCGATCAATACAAAATCGTTGCCGGTACCCTGGTATTTAAAAAACTCGAGAGTCATGATGGTAAGTTATGCTGTTGTAGAGTTATAAGGTTGTATAGTTGTGGCACCGAAGTCTCAAATAGTTTAACTCTATGGCTTTACAACAGTAGAACTCATAAAAAAAGCCACCTTCTCAGGCAGCTTTTGATTTTTGGGGCAAACAGACAATTAAGCTGCTGCAACTGCCTTTGGTTTCCGCTCTTTAACACGAGCTGCCTTACCTTGACGACCACGTAGGTAAAACAAACGAGCCCGACGAACTTTACCAAGACGTACAACCTCAACCTTGTCGATATTAGGCGATAGAAGCGGGAAAATCCGCTCAACACCTATACCGTTAGACACTTTGCGAACGGTGAATGTTTCACCACCGCTGCTTGGGTTCCGGCGTTGGATCACCGTACCCGTAAAGACCTGAATACGCTCTTTATTTCCTTCGCGGATTTTAACGTGTACGTTCACCGTATCGCCGGCCCGGAATGTGGGCAATTCACTGCGACGCTGCGCGTTGTCTGCCTCCACTAATTTAATTAACTCGCTCATGACCGTATATAAATCGCCAGATAAGTATTTGCGAAATGAGCCGCAAAGATAGTAATTTTCTAGTAGGAAGAAAATACTTTTGTAAAATTACCTTGAGTACATTGCGACACTTTATGAAAATCTTAAACGTTGACCAAATCCGCGCCCTTGATCAATCGACAATAGAGCATGAACCCATTGCCCCCATTAATCTAATGGAACGCGCAGCACTTGCTTTTGTCGACTGGTTTGTCGATCATTTTCCAAATACCACTCCCGTCAAATTATTCTGTGGTTTAGGGAACAATGGGGGCGATGGTCTGGCAATTGCCCGCTTGCTGCTGGAACGGGAATTTCCTATAGAAGTATATGTGGTACGGTATGCCCGCCGGGAGTCAGACGATTTCATGCATAATCATCGTCGTCTAAAACTACTGACCGAAAACATTCGCTATGTTGAAGTAGCCCAGGAAATTCCGGGCCTCCGCCACAATGAGCTAATCATTGACGCGATTCTGGGGTCGGGACTTTCGCGACCAACCGAGGGCATTGTTAAAAATGTTATCGATGTTATCAATCGGTCACCCGCAACGGTTGTGGCGGTAGATATTGCCAGTGGTTTGTATGTTGACAAACCCAATGCGCCTTCCGATACAATTGTTGAACCTGACTATACGATTACGTTTCAATTACCGAAACTGGCCTTTATGCTTCCCAAAAATAGCCGCTATGTAGGCGATTGGCACATTGTTGATATCCAGTTACACAAGCGTTACATCGATCTTGCTCCGACCCCTTATTATTATACGCAATCGCGGGATGCTCGGTTGTTGTTACGTAAGCGGGATAAATTCTCGAATAAAGGATCATTTGGCCATGCCCTGCTCATGGTTGGTAGCTATGGAAAAATGGGCGCAGCTGTTCTAGCAACCAAAGCCTGTCTGCGGTCAGGAGTTGGTTTACTGACGGTTCATGTACCCAAATGCGGGTATGACATCCTACAGATAGCAGTCCCCGAAGCTATGTGCCGGCCCGATGGTAATCCGAATGTATTAACCGGCACACCCGACCGAGGGGCCAGTGAATTAGGTAGCCCCACACCCGCCGACTACGCTGTGGTTGGAATCGGTTCGGGGATTGGGCAGGCTCCCGAAACGCTGGATATGCTCAAAGGGTTGCTCAAAACATTGAAAAAACCGATGGTGATCGATGCTGATGCGTTGAACCTGCTTTCAGAAAATCGGGAGTTACTGAAGCAGATTCCCCCCAATAGTATTCTGACACCCCACCCGAAAGAGTTTGAGCGGCTGACTCAAAAGTGGGATAACGATTATCAGAAATTAGATATTCTTCGAGAATTTGCTCAGAAATATCGGGTTGTTGTGGTCTTAAAAGGAGCCAACTCAGCCATAGCAACTCCCGATGGCGATATTCACTTCAATTCAACGGGTAATCCGGGCTTAAGCACAGGTGGCACTGGCGATGTACTGACGGGCGTACTAACAGCTCTACTGGCCCAAAACTATGACTCAGTTGAAGCCGCTGTACTGGGAGTATTTGCCCATGGACTAGCTGGCGATCGGGTAGCTGCGAAACGAGGGCAAATTGGCATGGTGGCTACCGATATAATCGAAGCACTCCGTTGGGAGTAAATCCATAAAAAAAGTTTACGATCCCCGTTACTTTAGGTATGAGGTGATGTCTTATCAACACGCTACCAAAATATTGACCTGTTAGAGCAAGATCAGGTAGTTATACGCATCAAAAAAAATCCGGGTTTTTGCGCTGTTAACAAGATTAATTAAGTGTCAATTTTGTACCGGGATAGATCAAACCCTCATACTAACACACCAATGAAACAAGTAACGAATCGAACCTGGCAAGGTAGCCGTCCCTCACGAAGAGAACGGACAGGTTTCGATCAAACTACCGCCTTAGGAAGTCTGGCAGTAGCCTTATTAGCCTATATAGTCTACCACATTTACCCATTGATTTCGAACGGATTACTTTGGTAATAAAGAGTTTGACTACGCTAAACATGACAAGAGCTAAACGGGCATCCGTTTAGCTCTTGTCATGTTTAGCGTAGTCAAACTCTTTATTGCATGAACTGGTAGGTAAAGAAGGCGGCTACATAAGCTAATCCCATCATGTATACCAGTTGCACAGCAGGCCATTTCCAGCTTTTGGTTTCGCGTTGGGTGGCCGCTAAAGTACTCATACACATCATGGCAAATACATAAAAGATTAACAACGACCAGGCTAAAGCGGGGGTATACATTGGTCCACCTGTTTTAGGATTTCGCTCCTGCCGTAGTCGTTCCCGAATGGTAACACCCTCTTCGTCATCGCCACTACCAATGCTATAGATTGTCGACATGGTCCCGACAAAGACTTCACGGGCGGCAAATGAGCTTAACAGCGCAATACCGATTTTCCAGTCATAGCCAAGGGGACGAATGACAGGTTCGATAAAATGGCCGAATTGCCCTGCATAGGACGCTTCGAGTCGGTCGGAGGCTACGCGATTTGCCAACTCGTCAGCCGCCAGCGTTGGGTTGTTTTGCCGAACCTGCGCTTCGGCCACGTCCATTGAATCACCGGGGCCGTAACTAGCTAGTACCCAAAGGACAATCGAAATAGCTAAAATAACCCGACCTGCTTCCCAAACAAACGCCCGTACACTTTCCCAGACCGTCAGCCCGACGTGGTTCCAGCGAGGCATTTTAAACGTTGGTAATTCCATAATGAAATACCCTCGCTCTTTTGTTTTAAGAAGCAGTTTTAGAATGTAAGCAGCTAGCAAAGCGCTCAAAAGCCCCAACAAATACAGGCCCATCAGTGCCAGCCCCTGTAGATTAAACAAGCCTAGAACTCGTTGCTTAGGAACTACTAACGCAATCAGAATTGTGTAAATGGGCAATCGAGCCGAGCAACTCATCAACGGTGTTACCAGAATCGTAATGAGCCGGTCACGCCGGGTACCGATGCTGCGTGTTGCCATAATGGCGGGAACAGCACAAGCAACTCCAGAAATCAACGGCACAACACTTCGGCCATTAAGCCCAAACTTGCGCATGATCCGGTCCATGATGACCATCACTCGCGACATATAACCTGACTCTTCGAGCAGGGCTACCAGAAAAAACAAAAAAGCAATCTGTGGAATAAATACTAAAATACCGCCCACTCCCGCCAGAATCCCATCGGTCAGCAAATCGGTCAGTGGGCCAGCGGGCAAACTTTCTTTTAACTGACCATTAATCCAGGCTACGCCTGCATCAATACCATCCATAAAGGGTTGAGCCCAGGCGAAAATAGCCTGAAAAATCAGCAGGAGTATAAATCCGAAAATGGCGTATCCCCAAACTGGATGCAATAATATCCGGTCAAGTTTCTGTGTCCAAGTAGCCTGATTGACTGGCCGCTGGTTAGCAACAACCTCTGCCGTAATCGTCGCGATACGTTTATAGCGCGTAATGGTTTCACCCGCCTGGAACTTCTGTTCATTGAACGCGTATTTGTCGATAAGCGCATCCAGACCAATCTGCTGGGGTCGACTCAAAAATGAGAATCCATCGTGCTGAATGAGGTATTGTAACGCAAGATAATTGTTGTCGAGTTGATATTGGTTTCGGGTATCGGTAATCAGACCAGTTGCTTCGTCTGCTGGATCGAAAAACAATTTACCTGATAATACAGGCTCTTTAATTTGCCCCAGAACAGCCTTCTTCAGTTGGTCTAGGCCTTCTCCTGTGCGCGCATTGATGCGCACAACAGGAACGCCTAGCCGCATCGCTAATCGAACCGCATTGACTTCTTTCCCCTCTGCTTTGGCCACATCGAGCATATTCAGGGCGAGTACAACGGGAACACCAAGGTCGGCTACCTGCGTAAATAACAGTAAGTTCCGATGCAAGTTGGAAGCATCAACAACTACTACAGCTACATCTGGATAATCGGCATGAGCAGGGTTGGCCAGAATATCGGTAACAATCTGTTCGTCTAAAGACTTCGGGTAAATTGAATAGATACCGGGAAAATCAACAATGGTAGCAACTGTTTCGGCATTAATCGACCAGGGACCTGATTTTTTATCGACAGTAACTCCAGGAAAATTCCCGGTTTTCTGACGTAGTCCTGTCAGTTGATTAAACAAGGACGATTTACCGGCATTTGGGTTGCCAATCAGGGCAATGGACGGAGACAGTTTCAAGACGAAAAACAATAATAGCTAATTAATAATGGGTCATGTAGATGTGCTTATCTAATTCATCACCCCTATTAATTATCAATCAGAATAGTGGCTGCTTCGGATTTCCGTAGCGCTAAACAATAGCCCGATACACTCAGACAAATCGGATCCCCAAGCGGAGCCTTAGCCTGTAGGCATACCTGTGCTCCTGGCAAACAGCCCATCTCGAGCAATTTAAGCGACATTAATTGATCGCTAAACGACTGAATTACAGCCCTTTCTCCAATTTTTAAATCAGCTACACTCCGTTTACTCATGTGCCGGCGGGCGCCTGGCAGTATAGATCACCAGGCTTATTTAGATTCAATTTAATTAATGCAAGATTACGTCAGAAAGTTCGGGGATGCAAGCGCTGGAAATACAAAATGTAGCAGCTTGTATTCTAAGCCTCTTTTTAGCTTACTACAAACACGATCCGGCTGCCTCTCTGATGCATTCAGGCGGTATCACAAAAACCAACAAACGCCTAAACTCAGTCACTTACAAGTAAAATTTTGAGATTGCCCGGCTTACGTTAGCAAATCCCACGCGAAGCGCAGAATAGTAGCAGCAATGACCAGCAGGAAGAACACCCGAATGAAACGATTTCCCTTCAGAATGGCCAAACGAGCCCCCAGAAATGCTCCGGAGAGGTTGGCCAAGGCCATCGGGAAAGCGAACGAATAAAGTATGAGGCCTTTATTGGCAAAAAATAGTACGCACGACAGATTCGTAGCGGCATTCACTAATTTGGCGTGCGCACTGGCTTTCAGAAAATCGAAGCCGATCAACGTAATGAAACCCAATATCAGAAAACTGCCTGTCCCCGGTCCGAAAAAGCCATCGTAGAAACCAATTATGGCACCCATTACCCACATACGCAATCGCTGTTGCTGTGCTGTCACGATCCGATGCGATACCTGCCCAAAGCTTTTCTGGGTAAGTGTATAGATAAATACAGCGACCAGAATAACCAATGCAAAGGGTTTCATAAAGCTGTTGGGCACCCTTGTCAGCGTCCAGGCACCTAACCAGGAAGCCCCGAAAGCGATGGCCATCATTGGCCCAATAAATCGACCGGCCACAGCCACCCGTCGGCTGTACTGAAATGCCCCCATCAAGCTACCACTCAACGAAGGAATTTTAGTTGTGCCAATCAAGGTCGGAACGGAGTATTGTGGTAGGGTAAACAAAATAGCGGGCGTTTGAATCAGTCCTCCCCCACCTATAATGGCATCGATAAAACCGGCTAGAAATGAAAAACTACAAAGCGTTAAAATTGTCGAATACTCCATCAATACCTACACGAAATTAATCCCAGCACTCCATTATCAGTAAATCGCCAGTGGTAGCATCGATACGAACGAAACCATCCTCGGCGGCTTCATTGCTGCTACTGGTCCGGTAACCCAATGTTAAGGTGGCGTCCTGTAAATTGTATTTCAGCCCCTCTGATGTAAAGCCGGTTACGGTTCCAACCGGAATCAATGAGATGGGCGTTCCTGCTTCGTACCACTTTTCAAATTTGCCAACGAGCGGGAAGATTTTGGAATGGTTGTCGATCATGGTAATGCGAATCTGATCTTTATACCGAACAATACTAGTCATATTGACAATGGTATGATCGGCCCGGCGGCCAGTTGCCCATACGATGTTGACCGCCGGATAACCACGCTCAATCAGGTATTCAATGCCTTTATCAAGATCGGTTTTCTCCTGATCGGGTGTATGTATAATCTCCAGCGGATATTGCTGCTCCCGAATGCTATCGAGGTCCAAATCCCGATCAAAATCACCGAGTAATACATCCACTTTAATGCCCAGATCGAGTACCCGCCAAATGGCACTATCGAGCACAACAACCGTTGGACTCCACTCCAGGAGCTGGCCTAGTAATTCGGGGTCACAGGCTTCGCCGTTGGCAATCAGAAGAGCGGGCTCCTGTTTCTCGCGAACAATATGATGAGATGACATAGTTGACAAAGATAAATGGGCAATTCGTATGAATCCTGCTTAATTTTGTTTTGCTAACGAATCCATTACGCTTTGCAACGCCTTCTTCGCTTTCTGACTCTCCCCCGTTTGCTGGGTTTTTATATTGTGCTGTTCATTGCTGCGGCACTCCAGAATTACCTGCTGGGTTTTGGTAATTATAACAATTACCTGATGTTCGCCAAGCCGTTTCATAACCTGCTTCTGGACAAAAGTATTTACGGCTATCACCCCAATCTGTACTTCGATAACTATAAATACAGCCCAACCTTCGCCTGGCTGATGGGGCCGTTTTATTATCTGCCTAACTTGTTGGGTATGATTCTTTGGAACGTGCTGAACACCGTGGTGCTATTGGCAGGTGTATGGTTCTACTTATCCGACGAAAAAGACCCAGCCCGTCAGCGGCAGGTGGCGCTTCTCATCATTATTCTGGAAGCTCTGATCACCGCTCAGAACCTGCAAAGTAATAACCTCATTGTGGGGTCTATTTTGCTGGGTTTGTATTTTCTCCGCAACGAAAAGGTCTGGCAGGCGGCTTTTTTCTTTGTGCTTTGCCTGTTTATTAAATTCTACGGCGTAGCGGCTGCCGGGTTCTTTTTGTTCTATCCAAAGAAGCCCCAGTTCATTCTGGCTATGATCGTCTGGACGGCCCTATTCGCCATTGCGCCACTCACGATGATTCCCCCCGACCATTTAGCATCTGAGTATCAGGAGTGGTTTGCCGTGATTGTTGAGAGTAAATTAGGTTTGCAGGTTTCCGTGATGGGCATTGCGCAAGCCTGGTTCGGAATGCCCAAAACCGACGCCAATTACCGCGTTATCGAAGCCATTGGTGCTACACTTTTTCTCCTGCCGTTTCTTCGGTTTAGCCTTTGGCAGGATCGATTGTTTCAGCGACGGATGGTAGCCTACTTCCTGCTGTTCATGATCGTCTTCAACAAGATGGCCGAATCCCCAACTTATGTGATGGCTGTTACGGGCGTAGCGCTCTGGTGGGTAACACTCGATAAACCCACCCGGCTCGACCAAATTTTACTGACGCTGGTTGTAGTATTCACGTCGCTCTCGCCCACCGACATTTTTCCGGCAATCATACAGCGAGAGTTTTTCCAGCCCTACAACATCAAAGCACTACCGTGTTTATTGGTGTGGGCGCGAGTGCAGTATCAAATCTGGACACAACCGAACACGGCTACGCCTACTACCCCTTTACAACTCGTTTCGTAAGATTTTCTCGATATCAGCTGGACTATCAACGCTGGGGGTCTGGAAGTTCGTAGACACCATCTTGATCCGATAGCCCGCTTCCAGCCAGCGAAGTTGTTCCAGTGATTCAGCCCGTTCGAGTAACGAAGGCGGCAATTGAGTGATTTTTTCGAGCACATCTGCACGATAAGCATACAGCCCTACATGGCGATGGTAAGCATGATGCGCGTGCCACTGATCGGGTTCAATTCCCCATAGATAAGGCACTGCCGAACGACTGAAATAAAGTGCTTCGTTTTGTGAATTGACGACAATCTTGGCTTCTTTCGGATCATGCAATATAGCCGCTGAATCGACGGTCGCCATTTGGGTAGCCAATTCTACTGTGCCGTCCAGAATAGCCGCTAACTCGTCAATTTGCGCAGGATCGATAAACGGTTCGTCGCCCTGAATATTGAGAATGTAATCTGATGAATCTCCTGCAATGAATCCATCAGCAATGAGTCGGGCGTAGGCTTCCCAGCAACGGTCTGTACCGCTTGGGTGGTCGGTGCGTGTCATTACTGCTTCCTCTCCTAACTGCCGAACTGCCTCCGCAATGCGTTCATCGTCAGTTGCAACGACTACTTTATCTAATGACTTGGCCTGTTTACACTGTTCCAGCACGCGCTGAATCATGGATTTACCGCCAATATCGGCTAGTGGCTTTCCCGGAAAACGTGTTGATCCGTAGCGGGCAGGAATAATACCGATTATCATAGTTTTAAAAGGTTATGACACAGAGCTACACGGAGGAGGCACGGAGATACACAAAGAAAAAATAAAAACTCTGTGTATCTCCGTGCCTCCTCCGTGTAGCTCTGTGTCAAAAATCATTTGATTTCTGGCCCATTTGGTCCAACTATCCAATAACTCGGCTCAACAGCCTGACGCTGCTGGTAGTATTGATCGTACGCAGGAAAATAGCGAAGCCGCTCATTCATGACGTTATCGAACTGCCCAAGCAGTCCCAGTAAGAGTTCACAGCCTTCACGAACGGCAAACTGGCCGCTTTGACTACCTGTTACATAATCGGCAAGACCGTTTTGAAGAACGTACTGCATGAACAGCGGGTTGGCATTCCGACGAATCATAATCCGCACACCCGCGACTTCAGACACGGATAAATCCAGAGCGTCATCGAAGAAGAAAGCAACTTCGTGGGGTTGCAGATTGTGTTGCTTCAACAAATGGTGGAGTACGTCGATCTTATGTTTCGCCTGAGAATAGCTGGCATGAAAGTGCTCCCGGCGAACTAACGTTTCGGACAGCGTATTAATCACCCCTGTAATAATCGCAGCCACTGGCAACTGGCCACCATGATGCAACCAAAGCCCAAAACGAAGCAGATTCGTACCCATCGAGTCCACTTCACTAAACGAACTGCTGCCTGCTTCGGTCTTGATGCCGTCGTTAAAAACACCATCCCAATCAAACACGATAGCCCGGACAGCTTTCAGTTTTTCAGTAAGCGCATCAACAGGCGTTACAAATTGCCCACCGAGGGCAGTGAACGTTTTTTCTATGTCAGCCATAAGGATGTATGATGTATGATGTATGATATATGGCTTTTGTGCCAGCTACATCATACATCATACATCCTATATCATACATTCTAATTAAGCCAGTTCTGGCAATGTATTCCGGTATTTAACCTCTACGGCGTGTAACTCGATCAGGGGTTTCAGGAATTCTTCCAGATAGCGGATATCCAGTTGACTGGCTGCATCGCAAAGCGCTTCGGAGGGGCAGGTATGCGTTTCCACAAATAGTCCATCAACACCAGCAGCTACACCCGCACGAGCTAATACAGGCAGGTATTCACGAGCACCACCTTTCGCATCGGCCGATGGAATACCGTATTTCCGAATGGCATGCGTTACGTCGAATACAACGGGGTAATTGGTACGAGCCATGTGATAGAAAGCCCGAGGATCAACCACTAAGTCATTGTAACCGAAGGTGAAACCACGTTCGGTCAGGATGATCTGGTCGTTGCCCGAATCTTCAATCTTTTTGACCGGGTGTTTCATGTTTTCTGGTGCCAGAAACTGCCCGTGCTTCACGTTAACAACTTTGCCCGTTTTAGCCGCAGCGACCACCAGCATCGTCTGCATACACAAATAAGCAGGAATTTGCAGAACGTCCACAACATCGGCAACGGGTGCACACTGATCTGGATAGTGAACATCCGTCAGCAATGGGAAGCCAAACTGTTCTTTCACTTTGGCCAGAATCTTCATGCCTTTGTCGATGCCGGGACCATTGTAGTAGTTCAGGCTGGACCGATTGTCCTTCTGGAACGATGATTTATAGATGATCTTGATACCAACGCGCTCCTGGATTTCGCGGAGTTGCTCGGCAACCGTCATCATAATTTTTTCATCTTCAATAACGCAGGGACCGCTAATGAGGAACAACTCATCCGACCCACATTCGATGTCGCCAACGCGAACGATTTTCTGAGACATTACTTTGTCGTTTTAAACTAATTGGCCGTCATCCTTCTGATTGTTCAGGAAGGAATTTAGCAGAATAAATCCGGCGCCCACCATGACCGATACATCAGCCATGTTGAAGATGCCCGTTTGAAAAATACCGAAACTGATATGTAAAAAGTCGGTCACCGACCCATACGCCATTCGGTCGATGAGATTCCCGATGCCACCGCCAATGATAAAACAAGCGCCTGCCACAAACAGCCGGGGCGTATTAAATCTGAATAGCAGGTAACCAAAGCCTAGAGCAATCGCCAGTAAGGGAAGAATTTGCAGTAACAAACTCTTTAGAATCGGAGGTAACGACTCACCTAAACTCAGGAAAGCCCCCGCATTTTCCACCTTCGTGAGTGTTAGATGGCTATCCAACAGCGGAATGCTTTCGCCATAGTTAACCTTCGTTCTCACTATATTTTTTGACACCTGATCGCACCCAATATTTACCGATACGGTCAATACAATGAGCAGGACTCTAAGTATGTTTTTCATGCTTCAGTTATCAAAAGAGAATGGATAATGTAAAATGAATAATGGATAATGAGTTAGTATGTGTCAGTTATTATTCATTTTACATTATCCATTTACCTATTACCTACAGTCTTCGGAACAAATCTTTCAGCAGGTCAATCGTAATAACTTCCTGCCAATTGTCGCCAATAGCGTGCAACCACATGTGCGGCAGGTTGTACGATACGTGCGCCATTTGCGTAATGGTGTCATCGCTCCAATCTTTCGATAAACCCTGTGGCAAATCAATCTGGTGATAGTCGACCATCTCCTTGAACTCGGCTACTCCTTGCGGATAATAGTCTTCGAGGTGATTCATGATCAGGCAATTGGCATAACAATGGCGAGTTCCCAGAATTTTCGACAGACCATAGCTGAGCGCGTGACAAACACCAACTTCAGAATACGTCAGGCTAAGACCACCCATTAACGAGGCCACCATCAGTTTGTCGTCGTTTTCGGGTGTCTGCCCTGAATTTTCGCCCAGATACACTTCCCGGCAAAGTTTCATAGCTTGCTCGGCATACGCATGCGAATAAGCATTATTCATCCGCCCATTCTCCGATTCGATGCAGTGAATGTAGGTGTCCATACCGGTATAAAACCACCAGTTACGAGGTACGCTGGCAATCAGATCAGGATCGAGAACGACTTGGTTGAAAACCGTCCATTCGCACTTCAAACCCAGTTTTTTAACGGGGCCGGTCAGCACAGCCGTCATCGAAACCTCAGCACCGGTTCCTGAAATGGTCGGTACACCTACGTGGTAAATACCGGGCTTTTTGATCAGATTCAGACCCTGGTAAAGCGTCGATGAACCTTCATTGGTCAGCATGAGTGACAACGCCTTGGCAATGTCCATGATGCTTCCGCCACCAATACCAACAACACCCGATGGCAGGCCTTTTTTAGCCAGAATCTCATCGCGTAGTTGGTCGATCTGATCGGTGGTTGGCTCGTGCTCCTCAACACTGATGTAGTAAGTCAAATCCTCGGCATGAGCCGGAACCTGACCTTCTAGGGTTTTGCCTTTGAAATAATTATCGACCAGGAAGACGAAATAGCCTTCGTTATCGGCACGGCGTGGAGCCAGAATTTCGTCGAGTTGTGAAAAACTACCCCGACCGAAAACTGTTTTCTCGATGCCTTTAAAATTTTTATGCGTGGTTTGTGTTGGTGCTGCTACCATTCTATTGTTAAGCCATACTGGCTGAAAAATTGGTCTTTTGTCGCAATGGTTAACTTTTCGGATAAAGCAGCTGTTTAGTCGAACAGTTGCTTTTGTCATTCCGACGAAGGAGGAATCTTAGATTCTCCTAATGGGCAACTTTAAGGTTCCTCATTCGTCGGAATGACAAAAAAAATAACTGAAAGTAGTTGGCTTAAGCAACTTTAACTCTTGTCAAATAATCTCAATCTATTAACATAGAGTCAAAATCATCTGACAGCCGTACTTTCCCTTTTGCATAGCCAAACTCCCGTTCTGTAAGCTTTGTCTCTCGATGGGTTTTCGTCCGTAAAAACGCAACAAAATCCTCAACCTCCTGACGTAATTCGGGTGGTAATGCAGTTATTTCGGTTAGTAAGGCTGTCGTTGACATACGTTTATCGTAGGAAAATTATGCTTCTACCAGTGTTGCTTTCCGAACGGCGGCTTCAATGTTTTTCGCTAAGGTAGCTACTTCTTCTGCCGTCCAGGTTGCCCGGATACCAAACGAAATCAATCGGCCAATAGTCGCTTGAGCGTTTGGAATATCGAGGTTTTTATAATCCTGCGGAGCGCCAAATTTCTCAATGGCTAAAGGCGCAGCGGTCTTCATTTCTTTAATATGATTCCACTGGTTAATGAAGTGGTACATGTTGGTATACCAGTAGTTGAAACCACCTACACCAGCCGCATTCAACTCAGCAACAGTACGCTGTGCAGAATCAGTATCGGTCATCAACAGGTTCAGGAAGGTAGCCGAGTCGCCATCTGCGTCTGGAATCGTTGCGAACGACACGCCCGGAACTGTGCCCAACGCTTCCATCAATTGCTTTTTGTGCGCGTTATTGCTCTTAATAATTTCAGGAACCCGGCGAGTTTGCACCAGACCAACAGCCGCATGAAGCTCGCTGATACGGTAGTTAAAGCCTAAAATTGGATGTTGCTCCATCCCCCGGTTCGTGCCAACGTGGTCGTGACCGTGGTCAGAATAGGAATCGGCATGTTTGTAGGCCGTTTCGTCGTTCGTAACCATGATACCGCCTTCACCTGCTGTGGCAATCTTGAAAAAGTCGAACGAGTAAGCACCTGTTTTACCCCAAAGACCCGTTGAAACACCTTTGTAGCTCGCGCCCATTGCCTGACCAGCATCTTCAACCAACACCAAATTGTGCTCGTTCACGATGGCCATGATGTCATCCATATTGGCCATTTGACCACACATATGTACTAAGCAAATGGCTTTCGTTTTTGGTGTAACGGCTTTCCGAATTCCCTCGGCGCTTAAGCAAAGTGTTTCGTCAATATCGGCGAAAACGGGTAAAGCACCAGCCATCAATACGGCTTCGACCGTAGCGATATAGGTAAATGGCGGTACGATAACCTCGTCGCCAGCACCGATTCCGGCAGCAGCTAATGCACACAAAACCGCCGTCGATCCACTCGATACGGCATGGGCGTAGTTGGCACCCACTACTTTAGCAACTTCAGCCTCGAACTCACGGGCCTTGTAAATAGTATTGCGTTGCGCTTCGTGATTATACCGAAACAGGATACCGGTCTCAAGCACATCGTTGATTTCCTTGCGCTCGGCCGCTCCAAAAAATTCCATTCCTGGCATGACGTAGACTAGTTTAGTTAGTTGCTTCAGCAATCAGATAATCAGAAGCGACTTTTTTTCTGCAAAAGTACGGCTTTTTAAACCGAGAACGAATACTTCGTTTTAGACGGGTGTAAGACAAGTTCTTTTTCAATCTGGCCTAATCATTTTCCGACAGGATTAACAGGATTCATGCGTGTAAAATCTTGTTTTATCCTGTTAATCCTGTCAAAATACAAGCTTGTCACACTTCGTTTTGGACCGGTACGCGATCAATACAGAATTCGTTTCTCCATAGCAATCCACTCCTGAAAAACTGCCCCAGCTTCTTCATGCAAAAGTTGATGCATGGGAATATGGCGCTCCTCGCGGGGTTTATCTAATTCTTCATAAATAAACTGATCGTCGAAACCGGCACCTGCGGCATCAGAATGAAAGGCGCCATACACGATTCGGCTGGGACGCGCCCAATAGATAGCTCCCAAACACATAGGGCAGGGTTCGCAGGACGCATATAAGGTACAATCATCGAGCTGAAATGTGCCCAGATTTCGGCATGCATCTCGAATGGCGACTACCTCAGCATGGGCTGTTGGGTCATTTGTCGACGTTACCTGATTACACCCACGCCCAACAATTTCACCATTCCGAACCACAATAGAACCGAAAGGCCCGCCTTGTCCAGTTGTCATACCATCGCGAGCCAGTTGGATAGCTTCACGCAAAAAATGCTCGTCTTGATTAGTCATCATTACTTTTGTCAAGGGTTGTCAGGATTAGTCAGGTGGTTGTCAGAAAGGGTCAAGTATTGCTTGCTTTTGGTAACAATTACCTGACTATACTTGACAACCACCTGACCAATCCTGACTATTTTTAAAGTGCGGCAAGATACTTGGTAACGGCTAACTGAGCCGCTCTGTTTTTCTGAAATGAATCGGGAACCAGCACATCTCGAAGCGATTCGTAGAGATACATAACTTCCCATAAACTACTAAGCAACGTTGTTCGGTCAGGCATTGACACCGTTTTACGAAGCTGCGTAAGCTCAAGAGACCCAAACGTAGTTTCGGCTCGACGAACTCCTCGGGGCAAGCTTTCATTTTTTAGATGAAGCATTGGCCCCAGTACGGCATTTCTGACAAAAGCCAGAAAATCAATGGCTTCAAAAAACTCTCCGCGACCTACTTTAAGCGCGGCATAATGTGTCCAAATCCAGAATCGATCCTCGGCCCATTGAAAATCAAAGGGCGGATATTGTGCCGTTGATTCCTGAATAATTTTACTCAATGCCTGATCTCGCTCCCAAAGTATAGTTGGGTCTTCAACGCGATGGTAAAATTCATCGGGTGTCAGAAACTTAATATCAACGTGCAGCAACGCGTTTTCGTAGAGAACGATCAATAAGCGGGGTTCGCCTACGTGATCGCCACGGAAAGAGGCCAATACAGGGCCAAGTTTTGCTGCATACGCCTGCATCTTTTCGACATCGGGTGCGATTTTCTGGGCTGTGACTAATACCAGATCAAGGTCAGAGTAAGGATCGATTTCGCCCGATGCCCATGAGCCACCGGCCGCTAATCCGATGGCGTCGGGGTCTTGTTGAATGTAGTCAAGAGCTTTGGTAATGAATGTTTGAAAGGGCTGTAAATGGGCTTGCATTAGCTCAGTTGCGCCGGGTCGCCGGTGCGATTAGTAAATTATCGCAGAACGACTCCGTATCAGGAATAGTTCGGACATCACGTCAATCTATTCACTTACCGAATCGGAAAAACCACACCAACGCCTGATGGGCCAGCGGAGAGCAATAATTTCTCCTGTTTATCTCCGCGATTTTTGAAAATGAAGTAGTTCACTAAATCGAATGCCAGCAGAAAACCGCCTTGTGCCATAATGGATTTCCCATAACCGCGCAATTGATCAGCATTATCAGGATGAGATTCAGAACGTTCACGCAAATACGCTCCACCAATCACATAAGCCACGTCTAAACCGGCGTTGACAAGCAGAATCTGCTTCATATTCTCATGCTGCCGAACGGCATCGGCCAGCGTTTCACCTTCGACTTTCCGTTTGCGCGAAGCCAGCAAACCCGCCCCAGCAATGCCAAGATTGACCAGATTCCAGTAAACATTCATTTTATGAAAATACTTCGTCTCGCCCGTTGTCTGCCCGGTGGCTATAGCTCCAACCGCAATATTGGCAATAGCAAAGCTGCCCAATGTTAATCCCAGAGTTTTTTGATGTTTAATTCGCTGTTCGCTAAACGCGCTTAATTCGGGCGGAGGGGACTGGCGCTGGGCTGTGGCCGCACTCCCCAATAGAAGCGAGCCAGCAGTCAGCAGAAGATGTCGAAGTGGGTTCATACAGATTGTTTTTGGGTATGAACCTGAATCCCAGACCGATGTTTTATAAACCCAACTTCGCTCTGGCCGCTGGGTCATTGATATTGGTTAATTCCCGAATGTCGGGCGGGGTCAGTAGCTGGACATCATTTTGTTGAAGCAATTGTCGTGGCGAATAAACTCCATCAGCAATGGCTTGGTGTAAAATTGGCCCAAAAGCAGGTTCGTAAATACCCAACAGAGGTTCGGGTAAGTGCCCATCCGAATCGTAGAAAACCGTCGCTTTTTTTGCCGGGTTCCGGCCTTTTACAAGTGCATCGAGCGATTGAACGGTCAATAAGGGCATATCGCAGGCTACAACGAACCAGGCCGCTTCAGCATCGTATTGAAACGCCGACAGAATTCCGTTGAGTGGCGTCGGAATAGCAAACGCATCAACAATACGAAGCTGATCCGAATCCATCAGTTCGTTGGCCTGCATTGCATTCACCGACCAGAAAACGACGCTACAATACGGCCTAAGCAATTCGGTCAGGTGCTCACGTTGGGGTTTTCTATGATAGACCAACTGTGATTTATCCTGACCCATTCGGGTGCTTCGGCCACCAGCCAAAACTAATCCGTTCAACTTACTCACGACGAAAATCGCGTTTACCGCCCGTTTTTTCCATGAGCTTGGTTTCCTTGATTATGATGTCGTGCGAGAAGGCTTTGCACATATCGTAAATAGTCAAAGCCGCAACCGATGCCCCTACCAACGCTTCCATCTCGACACCCGTTTTGCCTTCGGTCGATACCAGGCAGTTCACAATAGCATCCGTTCCTTCGGTCGTAATTGTAATCTGGCAATTATCCAGGCCGAGCGAATGGCAGAGTGGAATCAGGTCGTCAGTTCGTTTAGCAGCCATTGTCCCTGCAATGATAGCCGTCTGAAATACGGGACCTTTCTTCGTAGCAATATCGGCGCCTGTCAGGTGTTGCATAATAGCTGGCCCCAATGCAACGATACTCTGGGCGCGAGCTGTTCGACGGGTAACGATTTTCGCTCCTACGTCGACCATTGCCGGATTTCCTTCGGCGTTGAGATGCGAAAATTCGCTCATAAAAGTTAATCCCTTATTTAGGTGGAAATTTCTTGTAAATATCTCCTCTACTCAAAATTGTAATGACAATCGCAGCGGCAGTTTGCTCGTTAGCCGGGGGCATATACTCCACTCCCATTCGCCAGCCACCAATTCGAATCCGGTAATAATTCTGATCTTTTTTCTGACCTTCCAGGTATTTGTAATCGACACCAGAACTTTCCAGATCAGTAGCCTTCTCCAATTCGTCTAAAACCTCTCGAACAGATTGCTGAATTTTAGATGGCAATTTTTGTAGTTCTTTAACGAAAGATTTACGAACAGTTATTTCCATCCCATCTGGGTTTTTAAGTCAGCCAGAGAGATAGTTGGCTCATCGGCGCGAGCTTCCATAATTTTAGCCATCAAATAATCATCAACATCTTCGTTTTCAATTAGTTGAATTATCTTTTCCACTTCATCAACAGAGAAATTATTTCGTTTTTTTTTCGTAGCAAAGCTAACTGGCGAGATTCCTATTTTCTTCGCGATGTAATCATTTCGATAACCGGCAACGTCAATAAGGCTTCCGATGTGAGCAACCAGATTTTTATAATTACTAACAATTTCCGTGGCCATCCGTTAGTTTTTGTTAATCGTACATGGCAAATATAAGGGTAAATTTGTACAACTATTCTACTAAGCTAAAAGCTCCCCCAGCCGAAAACTATTTTTTCATTGTACATTGTTCATTATTCATTTTCCATTAACCTATGCTTTCCGTTTCCGACGCTTTCTCGATTACTCAACAACAACTGCTTTCACTCCCAACCGAAACCGTTTCGCTTCTCGATGCCAACGGTCGCGTTCTACGTGAAGCTATTCGGGCCGACCGCGACTTTCCACCTTTCAATCGAGTGGCGATGGACGGAATCGCCATTCGATTTGCCGATTACGCAGCGGGGCAACGTACGTTTCGGGTTATTGGTATACAACGTGCGGGGCAGCCTCAGCAAACGCTACAGGATGCGGGTACTTGCCTGGAAGTAATGACGGGGGCCATGTTGCCTATTGGCGCCGATACGATAGCCCGTTATGAAGAGATTCGGATTGTGGATGGGCAGGCAAGCATTGTTGTTGAAAACACGCCTTTTGGCCCAATTCAGATGGGTATGCACATTCACCCGCAGGCTACCGACCGTCGGGCGGGCGACGAACTCATGTCTGTTGGCACACGTCTTGGTCCTTCCGAATTAGCTGTGGCCGCTTCGGTGGGTCAATCCACGTTGCTGGTTACGGCACTGCCTCGTGTTGCTCTCGTCTCAACCGGCGATGAATTAGTCGACGTTGCTAGTACGCCCCTGCCCTATCAGATTCGCCGATCAAACACCTATATGCTTCAGACAGCACTAGTGTCGCTGGGGATTCAGGCCACCTTACATCATATTGTCGATGATGAAGAGCAGTTAGAAAAAGGCTTAGAAGACTTACTCGCAACTAACGATATGTTGATTCTTAGTGGTGGAGTTTCGGCGGGCAAAGCTGATTTTGTGCCTGATACACTGGAGAAACTGGGTGTACAAAAGCATTTTCACAAGATCGACCAGCGCCCTGGCAAACCACTCTGGTTTGGCACATCTCCATCCGGCAAAACGGTCTTTGCGCTACCCGGAAATCCTGTTTCAACCGTACTCTGTGCGTATCGATATGTCCTGCCTTATCTGCGCGTATCACTTGGGTTAGCTCCTGCCCCCATTCGGTATGCTCAATTAGCTGAATCTGTGACATTCAAACCGAATATGACTTATTTTCTGCCCGTTCGACTAACGTCCGAAATGGATGGTCGGACGTTGGCTCATCCATTGCCGGGCTCGGGTTCTGCCGACTTTGCCAACCTGTTGGCAGCCGATGGCTTTATGGAATTCCCCCCCAATCAGTCGGACTTTGGTGTGGGCGATAGTTTTCAAGTTTGGGAAACGATCCGGTAGGAAATGGAATCGTTTACAGCCTCTTTTTGTCATGCTGACGAAGGAAGCATCTTAAATTTTCCAGAACAATTCGTTTGGATACATTAAGATGCTTCCTTCGTCAGCATGACAAAAACATAGAGAATAACCCTAAGCAGCTCTACTTTCTCTCTGCTGCCGCTTTACCTGACTGTTCAACAACCAACCCTTCATTAGGCTTCCACTTATCATACTCCATGTAACGGGCGGTCTGCGTAGCTACAGCAAGGCCTTTCAGTTTCGCAACTACGTGGAGCGCGCCGTCAATACCAGCCGATACGCCCGCCGTTGTGATCACCTGACCATTGTCGACAAAGCGGGTGTTTCGGAGTATTTTGGCTTTGGGCGTTGCCTTTTGCAAATTGTCGATGTAGTTGTGAAACGTGGTAGCTTGTTTACCATCCAGCAAGCCCGCTTTCGCTAGTAAGCCAGCTCCTGTACAAACCGACAGCATAATTTCGGCATCCTGCGAACAGGCTTTTATCCAGTCGATCAATACTTTATCCTCAATAAACGGGCCGGTTTGGCCACCGGGCAACACCACAATATCTGGCTTCGGGCAGTCGGCAAGGCTATAGTTGGGTACAATTTTAATGAAACCCTGGCTAGTGATAGGCGCTTTCGTAAGCGAAACCGTATACACATTGAAGCCTTCTGTTGAGGCAAATACCTCGCTAGGCCCCGAAAAATCAAGTACCTCAACGCCGTTATGAATAAAGATGGCCACGTTGCGCTTCGTCGACTTTTTCTGACCATTCCGAAGTGAGTCCATCAGAGCAACGCTCCGTTTAACGAAAGGCATACCGCAATGTTTGCAAACGCCGGGAGCATCATGGCGTTCCAGATCGCAGGCGTTATTACAGGGTTCACAATAATAAGCCATTAAGACTTCCTTATTGCCCGACTTCTGGGCACACGCATAACCAACTGACACGAGTAATAGGTAACTTAAAATCAGGTAACGGATATTGATGAGTAGTGAATTCATAAGCGTAAGTATTAGGAGGTAAATGACTGTCTTACAGTAGCTGTAGTATTCGATTTTTGCCAGATTCGGCGGAGTTGGCGTGCATCCTGAAAGCCACATTTAGCGGCAATGGCTTCCATAGTCATACCCGGATTATGCTGTAACGTTCGGGCCAATTCCAGCCTCAATTGGGTTGTATAATCGTGAATAGTCGTGCCCGTCTCTTTGCGAAAGATCCGCGTCAGGTTGCGGGTACTCATATTGGCAATTTCGGCCAGATCCTCCAACGTTGCTTTGGCTTCCAGATTGGCTATCAACCAGTCCTGCATCTGGTGAATAGCCACGTTCATGTGATTCCGATAATCGAGATAAACGCTCTTTTGCGTATGCTCAGCTCCACGACGAAAATACACGACTAACTCTCGAGCGATTTTTGTCGCAAACAGAGGTCCCTCCTGCTCCTCCAGAATTGCTAAAGCCAGATCGATACCTGCTGTTATACCTGCGCTGGTATAGAGATTTCCATCCTTCACAAACAACCTGTCAGTTTGGGCCACCACTTTCGGATAAGTTGCCTGCAGTTCATCAATCCGTTTCCAGTGCGTCGTACATTTTCGGCCATCGAGCAATCCGGCTTGTGCCAGGATAAAAGCGCCTGTACACACCGAGCATAGGTACACGCCTTTTGCCTGTTGCTGCTGAAGCCAATCAAAGAAAATCGTCTCCTCGTTTAGCGCCGACCGAATGTATTCCATTTCCATGCCCGGCAGAAAAATGTAATCACCCGGCTGGGTTTGGACCTCATTGTAGGGTAATACAGCACCGAAATTCAAGCCTGCCGAACTGGTAACTGAGCTTTGGAAAGAGCAATAGATTAATTGATAAGGCGCCCCATATTCGGCAGCTTCGTAAAAAACTTGAATTGGTCCCGTCAGGTCAAGAACGTGTACGCGTGGTGGTACAACAAAAATCACTTGTGCACTTCGAGCCATTGAGTCAATTAATTAGACCGTAAAAGTACAAGGCTATTTTCGTTTACAATGGCCAACAACCGGACATTTTGAGCCATCCATTTAGATACTGAAAATCTATCCCGTAGGGATCAAACAGCGTAGCGTTGGTAGATCAGTAATCTTTTGGGTCTGCAAGCGTGCCGTCAGGTACGCGACTAGTTACGTACCTGACGGCACGCTAAGAAAGGGTCGGTTCAATATTTACTACCGACGCTACGCTGTTGGACCCCTACGGGATAGGTATTCGATTTAATACTAAAATCTAGTGGGCCGAATGAAAAAAGCGCTAATCCCGATTTGGAATTAGCGCTCTATCATAGAGGTGGGCATTTTCAATCAAAAATCATTTCATCGGCCAGGTAATTCTTCAACTGCCCAACCGTCTGGAGTTTCCACCAGTCTTCGTCGGGAATACGAATATTGAAACTGGTTTCAACCTGAAGCATTAAGTCGGTAATATCGAGCGAATCAAGTCCCAGGTCCCGAGCGAAACTGGCCTGATCAGTCAGAGCCGTTAAGCTGATGCCGATGCTGGCAAGAATCTCTTGAAGGCGGTTATTTATTTGAGATAGTGTCATGGTTTTTAGGAGGAGGAGTTTTTTAGGGTTGTGGTATCTTGTTTACGATCTTCGGTTTACAGTTTACAGTTGGCTGACACGAAAGCAACTGTGCGTCGGCCAACTGTAAACTGTAAACCGAAGACCGTAAACAATTAAGAAACAGCGACTTCTTCAACAACTTCCGCTGGTTTAGACTTGGCCCGGAAGTTCGTCCATTTTTCCTGAATCCGGTCTACGATGTAGTACATCATCGGCACCAGATAGACGGTTAGTACCATCGAACTGGATAATCCCCCGATCAGTACCCAGGCCAGTGAGTTTTTCCATTCGGCACCGGCACCCGAAGCGGTTGCAATCGGCACCATACCAATCACCATGGCAATAGTCGTCATCAGAATGGGACGTAAGCGTTCTTCGCCAGCGTGTAGAATCGCTTGTTTGAAGTGTACTCCTTCGGCTTTCTGCTGGTTGGCAAAATCGACAATCAGGATAGCGTTTTTCACAACCAAGCCTATGAGCATCAGCATACCCAGCATGGCGAAAATACCGATGTTCGACGAACTCAACGCCAGGGCCAGCAGCGCTCCAATTACCGCTACTGGAATTGAAAACAACACCACAAACGGATACACAAAGCTGTCGTAGAGCAACACCATGATGAAGTAAACGAGCATCAGACCAGCCAGCATCGCGATACCCAGCGACCCGAAGCCTTCACTTTGGTTTTTCGCATCGCCACCCCAGCTAACCGTTACGCCGGCAGGTAGCGGATTTTTCGCCAGATCAGCCTGAATCACAGCCGTTAAAGTCCCCGAACCAGTGCCCAATGTATTGGCCGTAACCGTAACCGACGAGCGACGATTTTTCCGTTCCAGCAACGAAGGCCCATTGCTCAGCGACACGTTGGCGAACTCCGCCAGTCGCACCGAACGATTGGCCGATGGGCTGAAGAAGTTGATGTTCTTCACATCATCAGGATTTTTGCGGTCGAAGGCATCCAGCATGACACGGATGTCGTAATCTTCGCCATCATCCCGAAACTTGGAGTCATCGTTACCGGCAAAGGCGTTTTGCAACGTTCCGCCAACAGTTTGGATGTTCAGCCCCAGTTTTGCCATTTTCTCCCGGTCAATTTCGACCTGAACCTCAGGGTTTCCAGCCTCAACCGATACGTTTACGTCGTTGGCACCGGGTGTTTTACTAATTCGGTTGGCCAACTCTTGCGCGGCTGCCAGATTCTGATTCACATCATTGCCACTCAGGAAAATCTCGATAGGCGCTGTACCCGAATTGACGATCCCAATAACCGACGAACCAAATTCAATAGCCGGGAAATGATCTTCCAGTTCCTTCCGAACATCCATCATGTACTGCTCCGTTGGCTTATGACCAGGTCGTTCCGAAGCATCGGCCAGTTGTACGGTTAATTCGGTACGGTTTGTTGAGCCTTGCCCTGTACTGTTGATCCCTGTGCTCGCTCCGCCCACGTTGGCGAAGATCGTTTGCACTTCCGATTTCTTACGGAGGTAGTTTTCAATAGCTCTCGATGTGAGGTTATTCTGCTGCAACGAAGCACTTTTGTCGAGTTTTACGGTGAGCAGAAACTTGCCCTGATCGCCTTGCGCAACGAACTCCGAGCCAATAATTCCCAGGCTCATTACCCAACCAGTGAAGACGAAAATGGCTATCAGAATTCCTGTGAACGCCAGTTTATGACTCAATACCCAGGCTAGGCTGCTATGATACCCGTTAGTCAGCGCAGTAAGCCCTTTTTCGAACCACAACAGGAACGCCTGAAATGGATTCTTGGGATTCAAATGTTCCAGTTTGGCGAGCATGGAAGTCAACCAGGGTGTCAGGGTAAAACTGACCAGTAAGCTAACCAGTGTGGCGAAGGCAACGGTCAGCGAGAACTGCCGTAATAAATCGGCGATGACCGCATCAACGAATGTAATCGGCACGAATACTACCACAATTACTAGGGTAATGGCTACGGCCGCAAAGCCAATTTCACTTACGCCATCCAATGTGGCCCGCCAGCGATCTTTGCCCATTTCAAGGTGTCGCTGAATGTTTTCGAGCACCACAATGGAGTCATCGACCAGAATACCAATCACGAGCGACAGAGCCAGCAGCGTCATCAGGTTGAGCGAATACCCCATTACGTACATGAACAGGAAAGCCGAAATCAGCGACGCTGGTACCGACACCATCACAATGAAAGCGTTTCGGAGGCTGTGCAGGAACAACAGCATTACAATGGCCACCAGTCCAACGGCCAGAATCAAATCGTGTGTAACGGCTTCGACCGATGCAAGGGTGAAAACACTGCTATCGTACGCAATGGCAAAATTGACCTTGTCTTTGGCATTTTCCTTTTCAACGACGGCCAGTTTTTCCTGAACTAGTTTACTGATTTCAACGGCGTTGGCATCCGACTGTTTCTTGATAAACAGACCGATACCGTTCTGACCATTGAAACGGCTGATGCTAGTCGGCTCAGTGATGCCGTCGGTTACGTTGGCAACATCACTCACGCGGATAGGGCTACCATTCGGTGGGGTTGCAACAACCAGTTTTCGAATATCATCCAGCGATGAAAATTTTCCGGCGAGCCGAAGCGTCATGTTTTCCGTCGTGCTTTTTACTTTTCCAGTTGGGAAGTCAAGGTTCGCCTGGTTGATTGCCTGCGTTACTTGTAGCAGCGACAGACCATAGTAATTCAGTTTATCGTCATTGACATTGATCCGAATTTCGCGCTTGTCGCCACCAACCATTGTAATGTCGGCAACACCTTTAATTTGCTGAAGGATAGGCAGATACTTATCTTCTACCTGCTGATAAAACACTTCGTTAGGCAAGGTCGACGTAGCCAGTAACTGCATAATGGGCTGGTCGCTGGGCGATATTTTCGATAGCGAAGGCTGCTCGGCATCGTCGGGCAAATCGCTGACCATTTTATCGATTTCACGCTGGGCATCCTGTAAGGCCAGGTCGATGTCGGTTCCCGCTTTAAACTGAACCACAACAACCGACGCATTTTCGAACGAATTAGCTTTCACATCGTCGAGGTTATCCAGACCCGATATAGCATCCTCTATTTTTCGGCTGATCTCCGTTTCAACTTCCGACGGAGCCGCGCCCGGATAAACCGTGGTGATCGTAATAACAGGGGTAGAAAATTCCGGCAGCAGCTCGTAGCTCAGCATCCGGTATGAAAACAGGCCACCTATGGTCAGAATCGCAAACAGCACGATAATGAGCGAGGGACGTTTGATAATGGTTTCGACAAATTTCATGATTGTAGATTCGTTATTGCGCTACTACCAGCGTACCGTTTTGCAGGTTGATTTGACCGCTTGTAACCACTTGATCACCAACTTTCAGGCCCTTCGTAATTTCGTAGTAGTCGTTCGTTGTCGCACCAATTGCAACAGATTTTAGGATTGCTTTTCCGTTTTCAACTACATAAATCTGTGGTTCTTTAGCCGATCCGATAATGGCCTGACGGGGTACACTCAACGTCTGGCTTTTTACTTTGTTGGTGTTCGCAATGGAACCGTACATACCCGCACGAAGCTTGTTTTGACCAGAGTTGCTAACCGTAATTTCAACAGGGTAATTGTGAGCCGCATCGCCCTGAGCGGCAATCATCGAAATACGCCCGCTGAAATGAGCATCGGGATAAACTTCTGTTTCAATTGGTAGTGTTTGTCCAACGTGGAATTGATTGATGGCTTTTTCAGGGATTTGAACTACTAATTTCAGCGTCGAGATGTCGGTCACTTTGGCAATAGGCGATCCAACTGAAACAACAGAACCTTTCTCAACCATTTTCTCAGTGATGATTCCTGAAAACGGCGTCGTAACAGTTGTATTGGCAACCTGTTTCTGGAGTTGTTTGATTTGCGCCTGCGTTGAGCGAATATTGAGTTGTGTCCGTTCCAGATTAACGGCGGGTGTGGCGTCACCTTTTACCAGATTTTCGTAGCGTTTGAGGTCATTCTGATAACCTTCTAAGGTCACCTGGGCAGCTTCAATCTGGTACTTAAGCTGATCATCATCTAATTTGGCAATCAATCGACCTGCGCCAACGGTTTGACCTTCTTCAATGGGTAACGCGATAATTTGGCCACCAGCCTGTGGCCGGATTTCAATTTCCCGGTTGGGTGAAAATGAACCCAAAAACTCGGTTTCCTGCGACAGGTTGCGTAATTCGGCAACGGCTGTCCGTACCCCTACCTTTTGATCAGCGTTGGGCTTATATACTTTTTCTTCAACTTCTTTTTTGTTGTTGACTAATGTCCAGGCGGTTAGGCCAAGCGTGCCAACAAGAGCAAGTACTACCAAAATTCGTTTCATGGCGTTGTTTGTAAGATTTTGCAGGTTGCGTTATGTTAATGGATAATGAAAAATGGACAATGAAAAATGAATAATATTCTGAAATTCAATTGCTTAATTTCAATTCTTACCCATCATCCATTTTACATTATTCATTCAATTAATGGTTAGCGATTGATTAAACTGCCAGTCGCTTTTTTCCAGTCTAATTCGGCCGTGCGAAGATTGACCAGCGTTGTTAAGTAGTTGTTTTGTGCGTCGCGAAGAGAGTTTTCGGCCTGGACAACATCGGTGATGTCGACCGTACCTTCCTTGAATTGGAGCTGAGTTTGCGTATAGACCTTTTCGGCTAATGTTACCTGGCTTTGATTTGTCGACAGGTTCTGTTGTTCGACTAGGAACTTGGTACGGGAATTAGCAATGTCCATCGAAATCGACTCACGAGTTTGGCGCAGTTGTACATCCAGTTTCTGATCGTCGATTTTCTTCTGGCTCAGTTTGGCTTTCCGGGCCAGACCATCGAATACATTCCAGTTTAATTGAAGCCCTAACCAGTAACCGGGCAAGTTTTTAATGTATGAATTATCACCACCGATGGCATATACGCTGCTGTTCGCTACGCCATAGGCATTAACTGTAGGTACAAAGCTCGATTTGACGTTCTGCTGCTCTAAACCATTGATTACTTTCTGCTGATCAATCAGTTGCAAATCAGTCCGATTGATGGTGTATTCATTACTGGGTGCCACCGGGATCGTTTTTTCAATCCCCGTTGAGACCTGTAATGAGTCAGTTTGTGCTAATCCAGTCAGAAATTTCAGGTTATTAAGTAACTGATTATAAGTCGCCTGAAGGGATTCAATCTGGGTCTGCGACGCCGTTTTGCTGAGTTGCAGCCGGTCTACGTCGATACCCTGGGCCAATTGATTCTGACGACGTAATTCGGTAATTCGGATGAGCCGTTCAGTGGCAATCAGGTTGCTCCGCAGAAAGGCAATTTGCTGGGCCGTCGTTTGCAGGTTGTAATACGTAGCCGATACGTTGTAGGCCACATCTTCCTTTATTTTCTGCGTTTGCAGCGCCGACAAATTCCGGCTGGCTTTGGCGGCTTTTGTTGCAATCAGCAACGACTGATTATATAGGGCTTGTGTAGCCTGCACCGTCGTTGACAGATTATACGGCAACCCAAATGCCACTGCCGAATACGACCCTTCAGGTCCACCGAAAACCGATGCCGGAATAACCTGACCCGGAATTTTTAGATAGCGTCGATAATCGCCCGACAAGTTCACCTGTGGCCGTGCACTGGCTCTTACTTCGGCAATTTGGGCTTCTGTTTTGATTTCGTCCAACCGGGCCGATTGCACACTGAAGTTACTAGTCAATGCCTTGTTAATCAGCTGATCAAGCGTCTGATCTTGTGCTCGGGCTAACGAACTTCCCAATAATAAAGGAATGGCGCCAAGGTACCATCGAATGGTTCTGATCGATGGAGGTAATGAATTGACTTTAAACATTTTATTTAATTGATAATTTTAAAAATTTGTTTAAAACATGATCAAAAAAAAAAGCCCTTAAGCTTTTTCGTACTCAAATAAATAGGTCGTAATCATGTCAATGACCATTTTCTTATGCTGGTTGGCAAATTGGTCAAACTCGGCTTCGCTCATGTGCCACATTTTCATATGCATAGCTTTTCCGATGAACAGAAACTGAATATTACAAAAGATCATGGGCATGAGGTGCGTGGCACTTATTTCCCGAATCGTTCCAAGCTTAATTTCCTTCTGCAGTTGTTCTTCGAACAATGAGTGATGAATCTGTTTCATAACCCCCATACAACTCGCCATGCGATCCGGATTGCGGTGTATTTCGTTCATAACGAAGAGCGACAGGCTTGGGTTTTCCTTCATCAGTTGAAAATCGTGCTCGATCAATTCGGCAATCTTTTCCCGGAGGCTAATTGGATGATTCATGATATCAATCATTCCGTTGAAGAACAATTGAACCATTTCCTCAAAAATACTCATGAACAACTTTTCCTTACTACGAAAATAGTAGTTCGTTAAAGCAATGTTAATACTAGCGGCTTCAGCAATATCTCGTGATGTAGCACCATCGAATCCCTTCTCCAGAAATACCCGCTTAGCAGCTTCCCGAATGCGCTCTTCGGTTGACTTCGACGGGAGGGTGATGCTACAATCCATGTTCTTTTTCATGTTGACGGATCAAAAGTATGTTGTTCTTAAGTAACAAACAATTATTTTAAATAGTTTTTTTAAACAACCATTTAAAATAACACTTAAACCTAAGAAATCAGCGAAATAATACAAATATAGCCATTATATACCAAACCGTTCTAATGACATATTGGGAGTTAACCTGATTCTAATCACGGGCATTCCGATCAAAAACCCATATCTTTGCAAACGATTAATTGCCTATGAACGCTACGTTTGCCAACGACATTTTTCGGCAGAGTATTCAGGATTACCACCTGACCGATTTTGTTGATACCCCCATTCAAAACCCGTATTCATCGAATGGTATTGCCTTTCTGTTATATCAGAAGAACTGGATCGATACGGTGCAATGGCACCTCGAAGATATAATCCGCAGCCCAACTATCCAACCTAGTGAGTTAGTGATGATCAAACGGCGAATCGACCAGTCGAACCAGGACCGCACCGATACCGTGGAGTTGATCGACAGTTGGTTTTCTGACCTGTTTTCAGATACTACACCTAAGCCAACTGCCCGAATGAACTCCGAAACACCAGCCTGGCTTCTCGACCGCATGTCGATTCTGCAACTTAAGCTCTATCACTTCCGCGAACAGGTCGAACGAACGTCCGTTTCCGAAGAACACCGCCTGAAAGCACAACAGAAGCTGGCTGTACTACTTGAGCAGGAACGTGATCTGGCTCGCTGCTTTGATGAGCTGATTGAAGACATTCAAAATGGCGATCGGTACATGAAAGTTTACCGCCAGATGAAGATGTACAACGACCCTACATTGAATCCTGTACTTTACGGACAGTCATAAATATGTATGATATATGATGTAGGATGTATGACTGTTTAGAACATATATCCTACATCATATATCATGTACCATCCCTCCCGTCTTGAAAAAGAATCTTCTTCTCCTCCGCTTTTCGGCAATGGGTGATGTTGCCTTACTGGCTCCTGTGGTGCAGGCGTTCACCCAACGATATCCAGATGTGGGAATTACACTGGTGACGAGGGCTAAATTCGCCGTCTTTTTCGAGCAATTCCCAAACGTTCGAATCATTGGAGCCGACTTTGATGGGCAACATAAAGGCTTTATGGGGCTGGCTCGATTGTTCAATGAATTACGACAGCTTGCTTCGTTTACAGTTGTGGTTGATGCTCACCAGAACCTGCGATCAGGCGTCCTGAAAAGTCTATTTCGATTTGTGGGGGTTCCGTCAGTGACAATTGATAAAGGACGAGCGGAGAAAAAAGCCCTCATCCGAAAAGAGAATAAGGTTCGTAGGCAATTACGGCATAGCGTAGAACGATACGCTCAGATATTCGAAACAGCAGGTTTCCCTCTTCAGCCTGCCCGCCCGTTTCAGTTCCCACCCTTTTCCTCTGCCGAAGACGAGCTTCGTACATTTCTTAACAGTCAGACAATTATTTCTGATACGCCCTGGCTTGGTATTGCTCCTTTTGCTCAACACGAGCAAAAAATGTGGCCCTTCGGCCGATTCGCCCCTTTACTCGAAAAGGTACTCGCAGATCAGCCGTGTACTATTTTTCTATTTGGGGGAGGAAGCGTTGAAATAGCTCAACTTGAAACCCTGCGCCAACAATTTCCGCAAGTGATTCTTGCTGCGGGTAAGCTTTCGATGGCAGCAGAGTTATTACTTATTTCTCAATTAACGGGGATGCTTTGCATGGATTCGGGCAATATGCACCTCGCGGCTTTGAGCGGTGTACCCGTACTATCAATCTGGGGAGCTACTCATCCCGACGCTGGTTTCGGTCCCTGGGGCCAGGGAGATGAGGCAATTCTTCAAATTTCCACCGATGTACTTACTTGCCGCCCGTGCTCGGTGTTCGGAAATAAACCCTGCTGGCGAGGAGATTTAGCCTGCCTGAATGACATTTCAGTGGAGGTTGTGGCAAAACGGGTACGGGAGATGTTGAATGCCCGAAGGCAATAGCTCTATAATCCTGAGCTATTTACATGACCCCTTGTTGCTCTACGTTGTTAAGGAAGCTTCTCTCGTAGAATCTGCAAAATCAGCTCTTGACCAGCTTTCAGCTCTTCTTGGGTCGCGGCCAATTTTTCGTGGCTGGCCTTCAACTCTTCGAACTGTTTCTGCGTAGTTACAGTCAGGTTAGCTACAGCTCTGGCAGTGCTCTCTCCGGCAGCTTTAAGTTCTGCTTTGGTGCTAACAACCATCTCAACAAGTTGGCCGTGGCCCTCAATCAGGCGATCAACTTTTTGAAGTACATCGGCCATTACTGGCTCAATCTGGTCAAGGCGCTTATTGGGGTTCATAGTATCAAACACAAAAGGAATGCCCAAATATAAACACTTTTGACGCATTCATCTACATGTAAAATCGCAAATTTTGCTCCGACCATCTACTCGAATTTCTTTTTTGCTCTTAACTCTTTCACTTCAAAATCGAACGGGAGGCTGTTCATACACTTGAAGTGTTTCATAGGGCAATTTCCCGAGCTGGTAGCTGAACAGGGTCGGCAACCCAGGCTGGGAGTCTCAAGCCGGACATGGGGCGTTTTGTAGGGATAAAATCCAAACTGGGGCGTTGTGCTCCCCCATATAGAATATACTTTCTTGCGAAAAGCAGCCGCAATGTGCATCAGCCCTGTATCATGACTGAACACTACTCGGGCCTGTTGTAGCAAAGACGCAGACTGGTTGAGATTAAATTGGCCACAAGCATTGTAGATATGCCGTTCGCCAAGGGCTTTTACTATATCATTTCCCCGCTTACGATCAGCTTCGTCGCCTAGCAGGACAATCGGGTAATTGATCTTAAGGCATAACTCAATCATACGCAAAACCGGCAGTCGGCGGGTTGGACTTTGGCCGCCAATGGCATAAGCCACAAACCCATTCTGGTGCGTTTCGGGAAGCCAGTCTCGTTCAACTTCGTCTTTGTAAGGAATGAAATAATCCAGCCCCCGCCCGTCGTTTTCAACGCCCAGCGGTTGTATTGCTGCCATGTATCGGTCAACGATATGTTGCTCAGGCATAGCGTTCACTTTCCATCGAATATACAGCCACTCCCGAAAGGGTTGTTTTGCAACGCTGTAGGATCTGCACCCTAAAGTCGCTTTGATTAGGCGGGTTTGAAACGTGTTTTGCAGATCAACCACATAATCAAACTGTTCGGCGCGAAGCTCTTTGATTAGTTTAACCAGACTACCGTTGCTATAATGTGTTTGGGCAATGTGTGGGTTGTAGTCGACGATTGACCGATAGGACTGTTGTGTGCAGAAATGCACGATTGCATTTGGAATTTGCTGCTTTATACAGCGAATAACAGGCGTTGTAAGCACAACATCACCGATAGATGTAAACTGTAGAATCAAGATTTTTATCGGTCGTCTCATGTTGTGATTATTTATACAAAACTATCTTTTTTTGTCACAACTTCCCAACCGATTAATAAGTCCACCAACGGGGTTTCGTTGGAGTCTGATAAAGGCTATTTTCGCAGGTGATACAGGGAGGATTGGTTGGATAAGGCACATTGACGGGCAAATCGACTAAAGGGTTCCCTTTACCCGAACTCCGATCGACGTACAGATAAGTTACCGAAACGCCCATAGCGCCAAAATAGCCGTAGACCACCTCGCTAGGATTGCTTGTGCAACGTAAATTACCCTGCACCGACGACGGAGCTGCATCGAAAAGCCCGCCCGTATTACTCGTCAATTGCTTTACGCTCTTCCAGAATTCATACGTGCCCCGACTTAGCGCTTGTTGCTCAATTTCGATATAATAGCGGCTTAAAGAGGTAAATGGAACTTCCGCAATTGGCTGCCTACTAATAGCTTTTCCGTTAATGTTCACGTCGGAATTGATATTGATACAGTTATAACAGCGGGTAATATTCCAGCAATCGGTACAGCAGGAAATACCCGTATAACTATTAATGCGAGAAACATATGTTTTCTGGCACACATCGGTAAACTCATAATGCGTCCAGTTCCATTTATAATAGTTGCCCAACGTATCAGGGTCTTTAGTATCCAGATAGACATTCCAGATTTGCTTTGATGCTGTTGATCCAGTCGCCGGTGTATAAACCGATTCAGAATAGGCATTTAAAATAGGTGGAGCGGCCGATAATAACTCAGTGTCCGACTCATACCGTTTGCCCGCTTTGGTCTGAATGGTCAATTTATAGCGCCGACCCACCACGCCCTGAATACCGCTAGCCGCCGTCTGATAGGTACCAATGGGCGATTCTTTCAATACTTCCTGATTTCCCAGATTGTCTGTAATGCTAACCGTTGCGCCAGATTCTACCAGGTTCAGACTTTTGAAGGAATAGTCGGCTGTGTTGCTCAGCTTAATAATGTATGGACCTGGCTGATTGGTAATCTGGCCTTCAACAACTAACGACGATGGAATACTGAGTGTGTCGGGCTGAAAAGGTGTTATGCAGGAAAACACAACAGCAATCAGCCCCAGAAAGCTACTTAATGCGATAATACCTCGTTTATACAAACTCATTCGATTTTTTAAACTAGCTTAAAACTGCCACCAGCGTGGTTGAATAGGGGTCCGATATAAACTATTTTCGCAAACAACGCAGGGAGAAGGCGTGGGAATAACAACTGGTGGGTCCAGATCGGGAGTGCCTTGCCCGGTACTTCGATCCACATTAATATATTGTTCAGCTATACCTGTCGCTCCAAAGTACCCATAAACCAATGTAGCTGGGTCATTTATACAGTGTAAATTTCCCTGGACCGTAGACGGAGCCGCATCGAACAGCCCTCCGGTATTGCTGACCAAGCCTTTCACACTTTTCCAGAATTCGTAAGCTCCTTTACTGATAGCTTGTTGCTGCACTTCGAGGTAATACTTACTGGTTGATTTGTAGGGAACCCGCATGATAGACTGGCGGCTAATGGCCTGCCCATTGATATTCACATCGGAACTTAGATTGATACAGGTATAACAGCGGGTAATATTCCAGCAGTTGGAACAACACCCCAGACCAGATAAATAGCTTTGACCGGTAATTTCCTTGGTTGAGCAGACAGCTGTGAACTCATAATGCGTCCAGTTCCATTTGTAATAGTTGCCCGGCGCTTCAGGGTCTTTGGTATCTATATACACATTCCACCCCTGGTTTTGGGCAAAATTTACCCCGCCCGACTCGATGGAATACTCATAATACAGTTTCGTAATTGGCGGAGCTGCCTGTAACACTTCGGCCTCCGATTCATACTGTTTCCCCGCTTTCGTCTGAATCGTCAGCTTGTAACTACGCCCTGCAACACCTCGGATACCATTGGCTGCTGTTGTGTACGTTCCTCCGGGCGATTGCTCTGTTAGTGTTTCCTTATTGCCAAGATTATCGGAGATCGTAACAACGGCCCCGGTTTCGAGCAGGTTTAAACTCGCGTAGGAATAGTCGGCTGTGCGCGTCAATTTCACAGTATACGGACCTGCCTGATCGGTGATCTGTCCTTCGACAATCAATGACGTAGCTATACTGACCCTGTCGGGCTGGAATTCCGTTATGCACGAAACGACCAATGCCATCAACAGCAAGACCGCATATTGCCAGATTCCTTTTCCGAAACTATTCATTGTCGCCTTTCTCATCTTAGTCAAAGTAGAATGAACCCTACCACCAACGCGGCTTCACAGGAGTCCGGTACTGGCTATTCTCACAAACAATACAAGCTGATAGCGATGCTATTGTATAAACCGGGTTCGTGTAAACTGGCCGGCCAATGGCATTACTCCGATCTACCAGCACGTGGCTAACCGACTCTCCCACAGCCCCAAAATACCCGTAGGCAGCGGCTCCTGAACCAGAAACCGAATGAATATTTCCCACTATACTTCCTGGTGCTGCATCAAACAAACCACCCGTATTCGTCACTTGCTGTCTCGCTGCTTTAAAGAACTCATAAATACCCTTACTCAACCGCTGCTGGGTTACTTCCAGGTAATATTTTTCGCCGGAAGTATAAGGTACACGCGTAATAAACTGTCGACTGATTGAATTTCCGTTGATGTTCACATCAGACATAATATTGATGCAGTTGATGTAACAACGGGTAATATCCCAACAGTCGGAGCAACAGGGAATTCCTTCATAATGGTTTGTCACATACACCAGCTTACAAACATTTGTAAACTCGTAATGAGCCCATTCCCAGCGGTAGAAATCGCCGGGCGTTTCGGGGTCTTTACTGTCAACGTAGACATCCCATCCATTGGCTTGTCCGTTATCTGACGCTCCCGATTGATACCGATATTCGTAATACAATCGACCAATCGGTGGCGATGCTTTTATCTGTTCTGTCTCTGACTCATATTGTTCGCCATTTTGGGTTTTAATCGTCAGTTTATAGGTTCTACCCGCCACGCCCTGTATACTCGATGTCCTATAGTTTCCGCCCGGCGATTGTTCTATAAGAGTTTCCTTATTCCCCAGATCATCCGAAATAATTACCGTTGCCCCGGTTTCGAGCAGGTTTAAGCTCTTGTACGAGTAGTCGGCGGTGCGCGTCAATTTCACAAAATAGGGCCCCGGTTGATCGGTAATCAATCCTTCTACAACCAAAGCGGGCGGTATACTGATACTGTCTGGCTGATACTCGGTCACACACGAAATAACCAGTACCAAAACCAGTAAGAACGGTGCGTATACGTAGCCGCGCGACCACATCAGAATTTAAAATTATAGGTCAACGATGGAAAAGCTGTTCCGAAAATTGACAGCTTATACGCATCGGTAGCAGAGGCAGGACTCAGTTTATAGAAGATCGAATACGCGTTTTTGTGAGCGTACACATTGTAAACGGAAAAGACCCAACTGCTCTGGTTTTTCTTTTTCTTGAGCGGATTTTGCTCAAACGTCATCGAAAAATCGAGCCGGTGATAATCAGGAACCCGCTGTTGATTTCGGTCGACATAGATCGGAACCAGTACCCCGGCCACACGGGCAATGGCTGCGGGTTGCGTGGTTGGGCGGCCTGTGCTATACGTAAAATTGAGCGACATGCTAAACCAGGCTGTTGGTCGGTGCGTAGCCAGTACGTTCAGTGTATGCGGCTTGTCGTAATTCGCCGGATATGGATTGCCATTGTTTACTCGTTCGCTGGTGTAGGGGCTGTCCATAGTCAGGAATGTGCGGGCAAAGGTGTAGCTCATAAAACCTGTCCAGCGACCTTTATTTTTTCGTAGCAATCCTTCAAATCCGTAAGCTTGCCCCTTTCCCTGTACAATCTGAGTTTCTACTGCCTGGGCTAGTTGCAACTCAGCACCGTCGCGATAGTCAATCGCATTCGTCAGGGTTTTATAATATACTTCGCCCGATACTTCAATGGCATTGTCTGACGTATTTCGGAAATAACCTAACGACCACTGATCGGCAATGACCGGTTTTGTGTACTGATCACTCAAATGCCAGCGAGAAGTCGGCAAAGCGGCCGTTGTATTCGTCACTTGCTGAATATATTGACGCAATCGGCTATAGCCTGCTTTAATCGCTTTCCCCTCGCCTACCGACCAGCGGATTGCCAGTCGAGGCTCCAGCCCGCCCGTAGAATGGTAAATTTTGCCAGCTCCATACGTTTGAGTCGATGTGACGGTTTCATCTTGACGAGGCCCGTTTTCCTGATACGTTCGTACTGTGGCAGGCCCTCGACTCAATAATGCCGAATAGCGCAAACCGGCTACTAAGGCTACGTTTGTATTGATTTTCCACTCGTCCTGAATGTAAGCTGCCAGTTCGTAGGCTCGTTCACGGTCAAGATCTACCGGCAGTACGTTGGAATAGGGACCAGGCGTCCGGGTGTTGGGTTGAATTAAATAATCGATAGCGCTAAGGCCCACCTGCCACTGATGCGTCTCGTTGGGTGTAAATGTCAGATCGGATTTGATCTGTTTGTGCCACACGCCCGACTCAAGTTGGAACGCATTCGATGAATCGGGCGATGATAAATTGGCCCGATATCGACTCAAAATAACCGCCGTCGCCAGATTGACTTGCTTATTCATGAAGTAATTCCAGCGCAATACGGCATTCGACGTCTGATAGTTGAACTGGGTCGACGACGCATTGATCTCCTGCCCCGAGAGCGAATCAGACGCCAGCTTGAAAATATCTTTACTGATATAACCTGTCAGGGTAATCGTGTTTTTCTCATCTGGCTGATACTTAAGTTTCGTCGTCACATCATAGAAGTTGGCCTTTGTTCCTCTCAGGTTCGGCGGAGCTATCTTGAACAGAAAATCATTGAACGAAGCCCGGCCAGCCGCCAGGAATGACAGTTTGTTTTTGATCAGTGGCCCTTCAACCGCCAACCGGCTTGAGATAATGCCAATTCCTCCGTTGATACCCCATTTCTCCGCATCAGGCTCTTTGATTTTCACATCCAGCACCGATGACGCTCGACCTCCATACGCAGCCGCAACGCCCCCCCCGATTCAGGGTTACGTTGCTCACAACATCGGGATTGAACACCGAGAAAAAACCCATCAAATGGCTGGAATTGAAAACAGGGGCATCATCAAAAAGAATCAAATTCTGATCCGCACTGCCCCCTCGAACGTTATAGCCGGGTGCCCCCTCGCCTACCGTTGTTACACCGGGCAATAGCAGAAGGCTGCGCACGATATCCACCTCGCCCATCAACGGCGGGATGCGCCGGATGCTTTTTATGGTTAATTGGGAAACACCGATTTCAATTTTACGCACGTTGCGATCCGGTGCTTCACTCGTCACGACAACCTCTTCCAGGTCTTTCGAATCATCTTCCATCGTGATTTCACGGAAGAGCGTTTTTTGCAGCGAAATCGTGTCCTGCTTAGACCTATAGCCTACGTGTGAAAACCGCAGAATGTAATTCCCTGGCGGAAGCTGCACCGTATAGAACCCATCCTTTGCCGTTACGTAGCCTTTGGATACGTTCAGTACTACGATGTTCACTCCCTGAATAGGCTTACCCGTTTTCACATCCTTGACATAGCCCGTCGCCGAAAACGTAGGTCCGTTAGGATTTACTCGTTGCTGGGCAACTGCCCCATTGATCAGACAAAACGACAGTAACAGTAAACGTAAAAAACGCATAGAACCAGGTTTAGAAAGCGCGGATTAGCCAGCAGGAATATTACTAACGATAGATAGGTTAATCCTATAAAAGGGGTAATCTACTTGATTTACCCTATTTCTATTGTCATTAACCAATAATTAATATTCCTTAGCTAACCTAACTTATGCTCTCTTACGCACGTTCTCCCGTCGCTGTTGCAGGTAGTCGTTCATACTTTCATCTTCCTTCTTACCGGGGTAGAGCAGTTTTGCTATTAGAGTATGCACTTTTGTACACGGGTTGTGATTGGAGTAATCAGTTTGTCCAGCAAATACTGCCTCCAACCTCTCAGCCCACAAAATTGCTTGTTCTTGATTTCCGTGCTTAATGAGCAGGTCATACATTTCCCGGCTATTTTTATTATAAGCAAAAGGAAGTCCCATTTTTTGAGCTAACTCTTTCTCAAGCTTGGCTTTATACTGGCCACGAGACATACCATGCTGGACGAATTGAAAATGAAGGAGGAACCACAGTTCAAAAGCTTCATTGGTCCAAGCACAGTGAACGCCGACATCACGCCCTTTAGAAATTGCATTATTAAACCGTTGTGCAGGAAAGTCATCTCTATCAAATACTGCCCAGACTTCATCAAACACTCTCCCCGAAAACTCTTCTTGACGCTTACGAATTTCTAAAGCGTCATTGACAACAGTAAGTGGATCATGACCAGTCCCTTCCGCATGAAGGTCTACCATCTCAATCATCCCTGGCCGCAAACTCTTTTTAAGCCCATTGAAGTAATTCGGCTCAGTTTCAGTCCCTTCACAAACGATCAAATAGTACTTACGTTTGGCTTGGATATCCTGTTTTCGGGAAGTTTCTTGACGAGCAAATCGCTTACTATCAACTTTAATCGCTTTTCTGGCCATCAGGATGCTAGTTTCGATAGATCACCAATGAATGGAATAGCTCCGTAGCGTCCCCGAATATAGTCCTCCTCAAACGAACGGTCTTTACGGACTTTTGTGCCATCTTCTTCCTGATATTCAACTAATGAATAGAGACTTGTTGCTCCATATTGGTCTTTTTCAGTGAAATAAATCTGATCGCGTCTGAATAGCTTGCCTGAGAGAAGATTCGTATCATGAGTTGCAAAAATCAATTGTGCATTATTCGGATTTAATTCAGGTTGGTTGAATAGACGAATAATCGCTTGAGTCATTAGGGGGTGTAACTTGGCATCAAGTTCGTCAACTATTAAGACGCCACTATCTTCCAATGTATCGAAAATTGACCCCGACAAATCGAATAATTTATTTGTGCCAGACGACTCATTTTTATCTAAATCAAAAAATTCGTAGCCTATTAATTTTTTCTCTGCATCAAATTTTTGGTGATGTGTTTCAATAGTTGTTAACTTCCCATCTTTTAAACCATCCACCAAAAGTCTTTTAAATTCATCGGTAAATCCGGTTAGATCGTCAATTGGAAAAGATTCTTGCCCGAAGCTTATATTATTAATTCCTAAGTCAACCCTATTGATAAATTTCAATAAATTAGATTGATCATTTTTTTCTATATTTCTCATAGTAAATCTCCGAAGTCTTTCATGAGATATACCAGAAATAGATACAAGCTGGCTAAACCACTCCAGAATTCGCTTAGCTAATTCTCCATTGAATTGGTCACATATAGCCAGAAATAATGCATTATCACGTGTTCTCTCTTCTAATCCTTTACCTTCTTTAAAATCTTTAAATACGTTAATTTCATTCTTTTCTCGTAGAAAAAGTGTTTTTTCCTGTTCTTTCCGAGCCATGAACAACCATTCTGATTGCACTACTTTTCGATCAACCTCAAAGCCGTAACGATATCGAATGCCACCAAGTAAAAATAACACCTCAAAGTAGCTAGGCTTCCCTTCCGTTTCTGTACTAAGTCGAAATGGCTCAACCTCAATAGAATCTGTTGAAGAATGTCTAGATGAAGTTGTTACAATCAGGCTCATAGTCTCCATTGCCTTCAACACATTCGACTTCCCACTTGCATTAGCCCCGTATATGACCGCACTTCGCAATAACTTATAACGCCCTGCATCAATCAACTGATCGCGGTGTTCGCTGATTGACGCTGCGTCTAACCGCAAAGTCTGTCGGTCTTTGATCGAAAGAAAATTGCCAACACTGAATTCAATAAGCATAAGGAGGTAAAGATTATTACAATTCAAAAATGACTAAAATTTGAGAAAAAATCTCAAATTTTAGTCATTTTATATATCTTTCTAACAAGTACTCCAAGAATCTTCAATTATTATCCCCGAATTTTCTCCCGTCGCTGTTGCAGGTAGTCGTTCATTTCTGGTAAGGTCAGTGCATTAAAGGTCATGGCTTTGGTTAAGCCCCCTTTTCGGCCAACGGCCACGCCATAGTGCATATCCAGCAAACCAGCCAAATCGTGCGCGTCGGGGTTAATACTGAGCATGACGCCCTGCTGCATGGCATACTCGATCCAGCGCCAGTCGATATCGAGACGGTACGGGCTGGCGTTGATTTCGATCACGACGTTGTGTTCAGCACAGGCGTCGATGATGGCCCGGTGATCGATGGGGTAACCTTCTCGAGCTAGTAACAATCGGCCGGTTGGGTGGCCAAGAATCGTTGTGTATGGGTTTTCGATGGCCTTAAGCAAGCGTGTGGTTGCTTTTTCGAGCGACATCGTTAGGGTTTGGTGGACAGACGCCACGACATAATCGAAGGTGGCTAGTGTAGCATCATCGTAATCTAAGGAACCGTCGCTTAAGATATCTGACTCAATGCCCTTGAAAATACGGAAGTCATCGCCAAAACCTTTGTTAAGTTCATCAATTTCAAGTTGTTGCTGTTGTACCCGTTCCGCATCCAGCCCGCCCGCGTAGGAAGCCGTTTTGGAGTGGTCGGCAATACCGAAATACGTTAAACCCAATTCGCGGCAGTAAGCCGCCATACCCGCCACCGATTGCTTCCCATCCGACCACGTACTGTGGTTATGGAGCGTTCCGCGAAGGTCTTCCCAGGTTACGAGCTCGTCGTTATGGTGGCGACTTGCCCAGCGAAAGGCGAAGTCATCTTCGCGCATTTCAGGAACGATGTAGGGCAAGCCTGCCCGTTCATAAATCGCGGTTTCGACGGTATCTGTCGTTGTGTAAGCTGCCTGCAAAAGCGATACGCCTGTAGGTCCAGCCTGTTTCAAGTGAGGCTCGGCAGCGCTATGAATAAACAATTGCTGGTCGATCTGGCTGGCAGAATAAAACAGAATTTCCACCTGCACATCGAATCCATTGAGTTGCCCACGCCACACAAACGGCGACGATTCTCGTTCATTTTGAACCAGATTGGGCAAATTGCTCAACGTCAGCATGGCCGATACAGGATCGCTGGTTTGGACGAGTAATTGTATCGTATCGACTTCCTGTGCTTTCAAACGAACCTGCCCACTGACTTCAACTCGCTCAAAGTGTTTTATCAGTTCATCATGTAACATATTGGCGATCATGGCCGCTTTATCCATACGCACTTTGCCCTGTTGCTCCTGCAAAAACTCCAGAGCAGCCAGAATTTTCTCCTGCGTGCTAGCCCCAAAGCCTTTGATCTTCGCAATCTGACCGTTCTCTCCCGCTAGCTGCAAATCACGCAGGTTGTCGATACCCAGCTCACGCCATAATGTACGTACTTTCTTGACACCCAGCCCTTTGATACGAAACATATCCAGCACGCCCGACGGTGTTTCGGCCATTAACTCATCAAGTTCAGTCAGGCGGCCTGTTTCAGCAATCTCGCGGATTTTCTGAGCAATGGATTTACCAACGCCTTGCAGCTTAACTAACTCGTCTACAGGCAAGTTAGCCAGATCGGCAGTTGATTTATCCAGGTTAAACGCGGCTGTCTGGAAGGTACGAGTCTTAAATTGATCGCGGTCGTGGAGTTCCATTAACCGGGCCGTTAGTTCGAGCAGGTCAACGATTTCGGAATTAGTCATGAGAAAACGGTCATTTACTCCGCAAGTTAGGCAATCGGTCAGATTTTCGGGGGATTTGACGCCAACGCGAGTCTACCTTTACTTCGCCAGCGAGCTAATTCACTGACAGTCAAACCAACTTAAACTCAAGATCATGGAATCGATGACAACAATGCCTGAGCGCGATAATTACCTCTGGAAAAAAGCCAAAGCCCGTGTCGGCTTTCGGATTCATCTCCGCACGTATCTAATCATCAATGCTGGCCTGTGGCTCATCTGGGTCTTTACCAATTTTGCATTCCGTTCGTCGGGGCACTACGGCTCTATTTTCCCCTGGCCTTTCTTCCCCATGATTGGTTGGGGCATTGGCCTAGCTTCTCATTATTTGGGCGTCTATCACAGCAATGAACGCTCAATGATTGAGGAAGAATATCAGAAGTTAGTGAACCAGCAGCGCTAGGAAAATCGATGACAATCAACACGAAAAAAGCAATCCTGATTGGGTGTGGAATTTCTGGCCCTATGATGGCGCTGTTTCTCAAACAAATCGGAATTGAAGCCACTATTTATGAAGCTCAAACGCAGCATAGAGATGATGCTGGGGCTTTTTTAGGGCTTACGCCCAATGGCTTAAACATCCTGAAACAATTTATTCCGCTTAAATCTATTCTCACCGATTTTACACCCGGAAAAATGACATTCTTCAATGCGAAGAATAAGAACATTGGGGAAATCGATAATGTAAATCAAAAAGAATTATACGGTGCCGAAACGGTACAACTAAAACGAGGAGTGCTGAATAAAACAATTCGAGAAGTTGCCACAGCCAATGGAATTAACATAGAATTAGGTAAGAAACTGATATCAATTCAACAGAATGAACCATCAGCGACTGCTTTTTTCGAAGATGGCACAAGCGCCACTGCCGATTTTATCATCGGTTGCGATGGTATTCATTCAGCAACCCGCAAATCAATATTCCCGAACGGACCAAAATTATCGTATACCGGTTTGCTCTCGACGGGCGGTTTTACGAAGCTGCCGAATGTAGAAGATTTATATGGCTCAATCCGAATGACGTTTGGGGAGAAGGCGTTTTTCGCCTATGCGGTTTCTAATCTGGGCGACGTCTGGTGGTTCAATAATATCTCGCAGGAAAAAGAACCAGCAAAAAATGAGCTAAGCAAGCTAGAGCTGGATCAACTCAAGAACACGTTACTGAACCTGCATAAACACGACCCAGCCCCCATTACCGACATTATTAAATCGGCCCAGAAAGTAGAAATTTATCCGATTTATGACATTCCGTTTTTAGAAAAATGGCACAAGGGCCGTGTTTGCCTGATTGGCGATTCGGCCCATGCCACAGCACCGCATATCGGGCAGGGAGCATCACTAGCGCTGGAGGACACAATCGTTTTAGCCAAATGCATCCGGGATTTGCCCACCCTGGAGGAAGCATTTGCTAAATTCCAGACATTACGGCAACGTCGCGTACAAAAGATGGTTAAAGAGGCTCGAAAAGTTGGTGACAATAAAACCGTGCCCAATAAATTCCAGCAGTTTTTCAGGGACTTACTATTGCCCTTCTTCGTCAAGATGGAAGCAAAAAAAATGGCCTGGGTCTACTCGTATAAAGTTGACTGGGAGGAGAAAGTAGTTTGATTTCTTTGTCATTCCGACGATAGGAGGAATCTCAAGGTTTCCTTACTCTCAAATAAGGATAATTCAAGATTCCTCCTGGCGTCGGAATGACAAAAAATAGGATTAGCCCTTAATAACCAGATCATATTTGGTCAACAAACCGGGCAAATTTTGTAACGAGAACTTGGCTTTTTTCAGCTTATTTTCGTCTGGATTTAGTTCTAAATTATAGGAACTCGAAAAATCAACCTGGGCCAAATCATTCCCTTCAAATCTGGCAAATTCCAGATCGCAGCTTTTAAAGATGGTTCCAGTTAGTTCACAACGTATAAAGTGAGCTTCCCGGATTGAACAGTCGATAAACTTAGCTTTCTTCAGTTTACGATTCAGGAAAGCTGTGTTATCCAGCTGGCACTCCTGAAAATTGGCATGAAATCCGAAAGCATTGCATTGCCCGAAATCAACATACGCCAGCTTGCAATTGAAAAAATTGACGTCGAAGAGTTTTACATTTCCCAACCCAACTCTCGTTAAATTGCATTCCTCGAAACGGCAATTAATAAAATTCGAGTTGGCAAACTCGATGCGGGACAAATCCAGTTTTTTGAATGTACAGTGTTCAAATTCATGATTCGTCCATTGCTCCGGCAAGTCCTCGAGTTGAGTAAATACCTGTTTATAATACTCCATTCTTATTTGTCAAAAACCGCTCAATTATGAACCTTCCTAAACCGCCACAGGCGCTTTGATAGCCGGATAAGGATCGTAGTTTTCGAGCGTGAAATCTGCATAGGTAAAATCAAACACCGATTTTACATCCGGATTCAGACGCATGGTGGATAATGGGCGTGGTTCGCGGGCGAGCTGCGTTTCAACCTGCTCCAGGTGGTTCAGGTACAAGTGCGTATCTCCACCTGTCCAGATAAACTCGTGAGCAGTGTAGCCGCACTCCTGCGCAATCATCATGGTGAACAACGCGTAACTGGCAATATTGAAAGGCACGCCCAGAAATACGTCAGCGCTACGTTGGTAAAGCTGGCAGGATAGCTTCCCATCAGCCACGTAAAACTGCATAAGAAGATGGCAGGGAGGCAACGCCATGTTTGGCACATCGGCCGGATTCCAGGCCGAAATAATCATTCGACGCGAATCAGGTGAGTTTTTCAACTGCTTCAATACGTCCTGCAATTGATCGATCACTTGTCCATTGGGAGCTGCCCAGCTACGCCATTGTTTGCCATAAACGGGACCTAAATCGCCGTTTTCGTCAGCCCACTCATCCCAGATCGACACGCCATTGTCTTTCAGGTATTTGATGTTTGTATCGCCTTTGATGAACCACAGTAATTCGTGAATAATGGACTTGGTGTGAACTTTCTTGGTGGTCAATAACGGGAAGCCGTCTTGCAGATTGAAACGCATCTGGTAGCCAAAAACGCTGATGGTTCCGGTGCCGGTGCGGTCTGTTTTGCGAGTGCCTTTCTGAAGAATATGGCGAAGCAGGTCGTGATATTGTTGCATGAACAAAAATCGGAAGTCGAGCGTCGTCAGGCAAACTTTAGAGCAAATAAATAACCCCGCCCTCTGTGAAAAGAGCGGGGTTGGTCATGGAATTAAGTTTCAGTCAGCGACTTACGCCTTGGCTTTTTTCATACAGCAGGCATGACTACCTTTTTCGCAGGATGCCGACTTGGCTTTTTTTACTTTCTTCTCTTTACTGACTTCGCCAGCAAATGAAACAGTAGTTAGGGTGGTCAGCAGGGCCAGACCAAGTAAGGCTTTTTTCATGGTAAATGCTGTTATTAAGGTTCTTAACGCATTAACGCGTTCCGACGAAATTTATGCAAAAACCACGCCATTCGTTTTTAAACACAGAGTTAACGGAGGTTAACACGGAGAACACGGAAGAATTGTCATTAAAAGAAATATATCTGTGCTCTCCGTGTTAACCTCCGTTAACTCTGTGTTTAAGCCTCAATTTCAAATGAATACGTTATCTCTGTCGAAGGGCGCAGTTGGGCAGTTGCTGAGCAGTATTTATCCATCGACAGGTCGATGGCCCGTTTTACTTTCTCAGGATTTAACTCACCTTTTAGCAAGTAAGTAATATGAATTTTCTTGAACGGAGCTGGAATGGCATCTTTTTCGCGTAACCCATCCACTTTCAGACGGAAGTCTTCGATGACCTGTTTCTGTTTTTTCAAAATCAGGATAACATCGATGGCTGAACAACCAGCCAGACCCATCAACATCATTTCCATTGGTCGTGCTCCGGCATTATGACCACCAATATCCGTAGCGGCATCGATGTGTTGCGCCACACCCGATTTACCTAAAGCTTCAAAATGAAAAGCGTCGTCGACACGAACGAGCTCAACTTGCATGGTAGTGTATTCCTGAATGGCATCAACTGGTTGTGAATCAATCATTGTCTTTTTTGCGTTTATCAGGTGAAGTGTTTATTTTCACCATCTCAAAGTAAATAAAATCATGTCCGAAAAATTCACCGACGACCTCTTCGACCTCAAAAACGACCGGCGGTTAAGCGTGTATCTCTACCGGGCTGGCTTTGGAGCCTGGTTGCTCTACATCGTATCGGGTGCGCAGTTTATGCAATCGGTGCGCATTTATCGAACAGATTTTGGGGTGTTCTCGTTCTTTCTGATGGTGATGGGTTTATCGGCTTCCATGATTTACGATTACTATCATCACCCTGCCGAGTTCGCCCAAAAGAAGAAATGGCTGGCATTCAGCTATTTGGTTTTAGCAGGCCTGGTTTACTTCTTTATTCTTCACAACGAGCCAATCACTTTAGAGCACCTTTTGGGGCAGGGGTTATTCTAAATAAATGGATAATGAGCAATGAATAATTGACAATGATTTATTGCCCGTCATTATTCATTGCTCATTATCCATTATTACACTAGTCAGCCACTTTCGCAATCACACGCTGATAACGAGTCAGTTGTGGTGTTCCTGAATCGGTTACTTCAAGAATCAGGTGGATTGTTTTTCCGGCGATAGCATCCTGGGGGCTGAACTACCCAGCACTCACTTAGTTGATCACCGCTTGCCAACCGGCATAATCGATAGCTACTTTTTCCTGCCCTGCACCGGGATTAACCTCTTCTTTAGTCAAATTAATGGAGCTTAAATAAGCCAGATCTTTATAAATACCCGCTTTCAGACCAGCCAAATAAGCAGCACCTTGCGCAGACACATCCGGCATACCTTTATTAACGACCGATTTACCCAGCAAGTCGGCTAAGAACTGAAGCACAAACTTATTGGCACTGATACCGCCGTTCACCATGAGTTCTTCCAGCGAAATGCCGGTATCCTGCTCCATCGCCACAATAACATCCTTAATCTGGTACGGAATGGACTCTAACGCTGCCCGGACGATGTGATTTTTAGTCGATCCGAACGTCAACCCTGAAATAGATGCTTTACGAGACATTTGCCAGTGCGGAGCGCCTAAGCCGCTGAATGCCGGGATAATATAAACGCCACCATTATCGGTCACCGCCGTTGCCATCGTTTCCGTTTCGCGACTTTCGGCGAACAATTCCAGCGTGTTTTTCAACCATTCGATAGTCGCTCCACAAGTGACAATGACGCCTTCTAACGCATAATCGACGCGCTCTTCGGTACTCCAGCAAATGGTAGTCACCATACCGTGGTTCGAGGTCGTTACGGCTTCACCGATGTTCATGATAATCGAACACCCTGTACCTAACGTCGCTTTGGCGGTACCCGGCGAGAAACAACCTTCGCCAAACGCAGCCGCATGGGAGTCGCCAATGAGGCTGGTGATTGGGATACTATGGTCGAATAAACCATTGAAATTCGATTCACCAAAGTATGCCGAAGATGGTTTCGGTTCTGGCAGATTCAGCTTCGACAAACCAAACGTAGCTAGCAATTCCTGATCCCAGCTTAGTGTTTTCAGGTTAAAAAACAGGGTCCGGGATGCGTTGGTATAATCGGTCAGGTAGCACTTACCGTTGGTTAGTTTATAAAGCAGCCAGGTATCTACGGTTCCAAAATACGCTTTCCCAGCATCGATAGCCTGCCGAACTTTCTCATCGTTTTCGTTGAGCCAGATCAGTTTGCTTCCTGAAAAATAAGGATCAATGAACAGCCCGGTTTTCGCCTGAATCGTCTCTTCCAATCCTTCGGCTTTTAGTCGCTCGCAAACGCCAATAGATCGTTTACACTGCCAGACAACCGCATTATGCAACGGCTCGCCCGACTCGTCCCAAACGATAAATGTCTCGCGCTGATTCGAAATCCCACAGGCATTAATCGCCTTTAGATCACCGCCTTCAGCGGCAAATGTGCCAATGCACTTGCCGACAGACGTGAGCACATTTCGAAAAATTTCGTCTGGAACTTGTTCAACGTAGCCATCGCCGAAGTAATTGGTTTTCAGTGGTTCCGAAGCACGCGCAACAACACGCCCTTCGGCATCAAACAGAAGCGTTTTGGTGCTGCTAGTGCCCTGGTCGATGGCAAGAATGTAGGAATTGGTCATTTTTTTAATGTCAATTTTTGTCATTCCGACGCCAGGAGGAATCTCAAGTTTCCTATTGATAAAGCTTGAGATTCCTCCTGGCGTCGGAATGACAAAAAACTGCTATTCACTCTTCGAATTTGATTTATCAATAATTACCGCCAACAGGATCACGAACCCTTTCACGACCTGCTGCCAGAACGGCGATACGTTGAGGAGGACCAACCCGTTGTTCAATACACCGATGATAATAGCCCCCTGCACAGTTCCCAAAATACTCCCCCGCCCACCTGACAATGACGTTCCGCCGATCACTACAGCCGCAATGGAATCTAACTCATAACTGGTTCCCGCATTCGGCTGAGCTGAGTCTAATCGGGAAGTAACGAGTAGACCGCCAACAGCCGCAAGAGCCCCTGCGATAGTATAGACGGCTATTTTGATTTTATTGATATTCACTCCCGACAGGCGAGCCGCACTTTCGCTGCCGCCAATGGCGTATATGTAACGCCCCAGTCGGGTTTTATTGGTAATCAAGACGGCAACGACTACGATAATGGCCGATAACCAAACGGGTAACGGAATCCCTAAAAACCAGCCTGTTCCCAGAAAAGTGAACGAATCACCGAGGCCAGTGATTGGAAAGCCTTCTGTCCAGAGCATCGTCAATCCACGGGCGATGGTCAGCATGGCCAGTGTCGCTACGAAGGGTGGCAGTTTGAATCGCGTAATAGCCCAGCCGTTGAACCAGCCCAACCCAGAACCCGTAATCAACCCGGCCAATGTGGCACCTAACAACGTAAAGCCGATATACAGATTCTGTGATGGAAGTTGAATGCCATTGCGCAATAAGCCCGCTGTGATAGCCCCCGAAAGCGCCAGTACCGAACCGACGGATAAGTCGATACCCGCCGTGAGTACCACGAGCGTCATGCCCGTAGAAATGCAGACGTTGACCGAAATCTGCCGTAGTACATTCCAGAAGTTGGCAACCGTCAGAAATTTATCGGACATCAGGCTGATTCCCAGGCACAGAATGAACAGAGCAATCAGGGATTGAAAGCGCGTTAGAAAAGGACGATAGGAAGTTAAGGTGGCTTGCATATATGTAAAGAATGTAATGAGCGAAAGAGTGAATGAGTGAAAGAGCGTAAAAAACTTGCATCAGCTTTGCGCTCATTCACTCATTCACTCTTTCGCTCATTTGATATTGAAATAGCGGCTTTGAGTATCAAATCTTCCGATGCGTCCGCAATGGCCATTTCAGCCGTTAGGGTGCCTTCGCACAGGACAAGGATACGATCCGAAATAGCCAGAATTTCAGGCAGTTCGGAGGATACGACGATAATACCCATACCCTCATCAGCCAGTTGCAGAATGAGTTTATAGATTTCGTTCTTGGCGTTCACATCAATGCCCCTCGTGGGCTCATCGAGCATCAACAGTTTTGGGTTTGTGGCCAGCCATTTCGACAGCACGATTTTCTGCTGATTCCCTCCGCTCAGATTTTTAGCGACTTGCTTCTCCGAAGGCGTTTTGATCCGCAAATCGGCAATGTATTTTTTGGCTAACGAAGTTTCTTTTTTTCTGACTCAGGAAACCCGTTTGTTCAATGCTCTCCAGAGCCGTCAGACTTATATTGGTTTGCACATCCATCCCCAGCACTAACCCATCTTTTTTACGATCTTCCGGCACCAATGCCAGTCCCGATTTGATTGCGTCAATCGGAGCCTTAAATTTAACCGGCTGACTATCAATAGTAATTACGCCACTAGTACGCTTTGCATGAAGGCCAAACAGGGTTTCTAAAAGTTCGGTGCGACCCGCTCCCATGAGCCCAAAAATGCCAACCACCTCGCCCCTACCGACCGTGAACGAAATGTCTTTTAGCTGATTCTCTTGTGTGCGAATCGGGTGCTTAAGACACAGGTTTTCGACCGAAAGAAGTGGTTGGTGTACCCGTTCCGTCGATTGTCGTCGGATGCTCTTCACATCCCGACCCACCATTTTTCGGATGAGTGTATCATGATCAATTCCCTGCATACTGCCCGATTCGATTGACTTTCCATCACGCAAAACGGTATAGCGGTCGGCAATCGTGAACAGCTCATCTAGCTTATGCGAGATGTAAACAATGGCTTTGTTCTCGCGTCGGAGGTCGTTGATGATCGTGAACAGAACGGCGACCTCGCTCTCTGTAATGGCCGACGTCGGCTCGTCCATAATAATCACTTCCGACTCAACCAACAGGGCTTTAGCAATCTCAACTACCTGTTGTTGACCCACTTTCAATTCTGCGACTAATGTATCGGGGTCAATATCTAGCCGGAGTTTTTCGAGGAGTTCACGGGTTCGGAGTCGCATGGCTTTCTGATCGAGGGTGCCCCAGCGCGTCGTGATTTCTCGCCCAAGAAAGATGTTTTCTGTGATGCTCAGATACGGAATCAGATTTAGCTCCTGGTGGATAATCGCAATGCCACAAGCCTGTGCATCACGAATCGAATTGAAGCGGACTGGCTCCCCATTGAACCGAATCTGCCCTTCATAGTCTGGATAAACACCCGACAGGATTTTCATTAGCGTCGACTTCCCCGCTCCATTTTCGCCAATCACAGCAGTTACCTGACCCGCCAAAAATTCAAGGCAGACCTGGTCCAGGGCAGTTACTCCCGCAAATCGTTTGGTGATATTTTCTGCTACTAACATAGGGCGCGGGGTCAATAGAACGCTGATTATTATGATTAAGTAAGATCTTTTTGATCATATAAATCATGACAATCTGCGGTCTATAATTTTATCGGAATTACCTCTACATTATCCAGATGCAAATGCTCTTTATTCAGTTCGATAGCTCCGACAAACTTCACCGTATTTCCTACCTTCGCACTAGCTCGAAAAGGGGGCACAACTTTCTTACGAATAATCGCATTGAGTTCAGCCGATACATTATTGAGGTCCATCGTATTGTCGAACTCGATAATCTTGATCAGGCCCGACGCATCCCGCACGGCATTACCAAAAATGTATTCCGTTGCCAGCTTTACAGATTCGCCGGAGGGCAGCGAAATCGTCACGTCATTATCGTTAATGGCCGTTAGTTTACCTTCGCCCTTGACCAGAAAGTAGCGGATGTTGCCGATGCCCAATGCGTGAGAATAGGTATCGACCGCTTTCTCCCTGTCGGTTTTCAATGATGAAAGTAGCATCGATAAATCGGTTGCGGAGGTTGCGCTGGCTGGTAATAACTTCGTAGTCCAGAATGTCTGCGCATAGGCGGTCGCATTGAACTTCTCGCCAGCACTGGAGCCTGAATTAGCGTTTACCTCATCCAGCTTTTTGAAATAGACTGAGTTGTAGGCGACAACCGCCAAGAGAACCAGAAGAATCGAGTAGTTGAGTGCGTTTTTCGGCATGATTCGTCAGGATTTTTTAGCAGTTGGATAATCCTTGATATTCGCCTGATCAACTAGTTCGACAGCTACGGGTATCTTCTTAGCAAAATCCCGTTTGCCTTTAAAATACGCATCAGCGAACTCAGCGGCTGTTTTGGCCATCGTTTGGGGTGATTGCAAGCCCGTTGCTTTGATCTTGCCATCGCGGATGGAATTCATCACATCATCGGCCCCATCGAAACCAAAAACGGCTACGTCTTTCGCTTTTCCAGCGGCCACCAGCGCCTGATACGCCCCCATTGCCATCGCATCGTTTCCGCAAAAAACCGCGTTGACATCGGGGTGAGCCTGCAAAATAGATTCCAGCACTTCCATCGCCTTATTTCGGTCGAAATCAGCGCTTTGCTGAGCCACCATCTTAAAGTTCGGATACTGATCAACCACGCTATGAAAGCCTTTCGAGCGGTTCCAGGTGTTGTTGTCGCCGACCAATCCCAGAATTTCGACGTAGTTAATTGGGGCATCTTTCGCTTTCGTTCGCAGCGTTTGCACAAAGTATTTCCCAATAGCCACGCAGCCGGAGTAATTGTCGGACAAAATCTGGCAGGTCGCGGCCTGGGGTGAGTTGACTTCCCGGTCCATACAGAATACCGGAATGCCTGCCTCAATGGCCTTCCGCGCATTCACAATCGACCCATCAGAATCCGTCGGGTTGAGCAGAATGGCGTTGAAGCCCGACACAATGGCGTTTTCGAAATGGTCGCTCTCCAGGGCCGTGTTGTTCTGCGAGTCGAAGATTTTGGTCTCGTAACCCAACGCCTTCGCCTGAGCTGCTGCCGTTTCGGCCAACACCACAAACCAGGGATTGTTGAGCGTCGACACAATCACCGCTACCTTCTTCGGCTGGTTAGTAGCTGACTTATTCGTACAGCTTCCGATCAGGAAGAGGATAAAAAGCAATAGAAAAATGATTCTTCGACTGTTCATGAGGCTTAGTTTTTTTGTCATTCCGACGATAGGAGGAATCTCAATTTTCTCAATAATCAAGCTTGAGATTCCTCCTATCGTCGGAATGACAACCACAGGATGACAAAAAATTATGGCATTATCGTTACAATCACTCGCTGATAGCGCGTCAAAGCCGGGGTGCCTTTATCGGTTACGGCCAGAATGAAATGCATCGTTTCGGGCTTGGTTACTTTCGGGGCCGTAAACGAGGCCACTTTCTGCTGACTGTTGCTAACCTTAGGCAACCGACTACCGGCATAGGTGCCTACTTCGGGATAGTAAATCCATTCATACGTCAACTCATTACCATCCGGGTCAGTTGAGCCTTCGGCGCTAAGAGTCACCGTTTCTCCGCTTTTAGCCTGTAATTGGTTGGCGTGGCTCAACCTGGCTACAGGCGGATGATTCGCTTCCTTATAGGGTTTAGTCGTCCAGTTGATGCGGGCCGCAAAATCGTTTTGATACGCTTGTCGCCACCGCCAGATCGTCGCTTTGTTGCTCGCATACCAACCACCGTCAATTCCTTTTACCTGATCTTCCGCGTCCGTCCAGATCGGTCGGGTTTCGGGTTCAAGAAACCACTTACGGGTTCGGGGTGTGTAGAGTTCATAACGACCACCCCAGCTCCCGTAATTCGGATGCTCAGGGTCGCTTAATCCATTGTCGATCAGGTTAAAAAAGCTGGGCGTGTCGCCTTCCATAATGTAATCTGTGTGCGGATGCTCGGCTCCCAATGGCCCGTGATTCTTACGAATGTTCGCATCCAGCCAGGCATTATTGACAATATTGGAATCGGGCCCTGCGAAACCGGGAGCATAGGGAAACACATCTCCACTGATCCCCCGCCAGGTCGACGGTTCATACCCACCAAGGGCATGAAAACCGGGGCTGACAATGTAGAACAGATTCGGGAATGTTTTGCGCAACCACGGCCCCGAATCATCCTGATCGGAAATGGTATACACACGAAGCTTAGCCACAAACTTGTCAACCTCTTCGGGCGTACGCGTCTGGCGAACTTTCCAAAGTGCCTGCGCCAGACAGTTCGCTCCTCCCCAAACGGGCACCCAAACCGGCCGGTCATCCTTTTTATCAACCACAGCAATAATATGCTCCGACCCTTCTGAATCGTTGCCTGATCCAACGGCATCCATACCATATTTGGGAATAGCAGGTTTGATAACACTCAGAAGATAAGCCGTTTCGGGGTAGCCTTTTTCGTGGAGCAGCAGATTATTCCGAACCTTCCCATAGGCTTCTACGATTCGCCGAATCCGTTCGGGGGCAATCCGTTTTTGCTGGTGAACAGAAGTTGTGGCAATCAGTCCTTCTACATCCCATTGATTCACATATGTCAGGAAACGCACCAGCGACTGCGCATCGTCGGGCTCATTTTCAATGTCGGTTAGCACCAATACCCGCAGTTTTTGAGGGGGGGGGGATTGGGCGAAACTGGGCGTAGATAAGCTCGCCAGCAAGAGTAGGACTATTAAGAAATAGATGCGTTTCATGTGAGGTTTAGGAAAAATATAGAACACGGATTTTTATGATTGTCATGATAAAAAATGATCTTAATGAATCATAACGATCATAAAAATCTGCCGGGGCCGCCCGTGCGGTTCTATTGTAGCAACTTCAGCGCTTCTTCGGCAATGCCATCTTCCGACAGACCATAGTGATTAAAAATTTCTACCTGCGAGCCGGTAACGGTATATTCATCGGGGATAGCCATGATTTTGAACTTGTTACGAAACCCGTTCTGTATCAGAAATGAGGCACAGGCTTCACCCAATCCGCCAAACACACTATGTTCCTCAACCGTCAGAATAGGGCAACCTTTAGTCGCTACAGTCGCCAGTAGATCGTAGTCCAGCGGTTTAATCGTGTGCATACTCACGACCGTCGCGTGAATGCCGTGTGCACTTTCTAGCTGGCGGGCTGCCTGAAGCGCGGGATAAACAGTCTCACCAGTTGCCACCAGCACCAGATCGTCGCCCTCGTTCACAATTCGACCTTTGCCAAATTCAAATTGCTGGTTCTCTTCAGATAAGAGTGGCATCGCTTTTTTACCGAATCGAAGATAGATCGGATGCTCGGTTTCGGCAGCCAGACGAATAGCTTGCTCGGTTTCGAAGTTATCCGCAGGGGCTACGATGATCAGATTATGCACGGCCCGAAGTGCTGCAAAATCGTGCAGACTGTGGTGGGTAGAACCCAAGGCACCATAACTCACTCCGGCACTGATACCCACCAGTTTTACTGGATTATCCGAGTAAGCAACGTCGGTTTTGATTTGCTCGAACGACCGGGCCGTCAGAAAACAGGCAGGCGAAACGGCAAAAACTTTTTTACCCGTAGACGCCAGTCCGGCGGCCACACCGACCAGATTCTGTTCAGCGATCCCGATTTCGATATGCTGCGCCGGATACTTCTGCCCGAACGGCACCAACTTTCCCGATCCTCGCGAATCGCTGGTCACGACCAGAATCTGTTTATCGGTAGCCGCCAGCTCCTGTAACGTGTTTGAAAACACATCCAGGTTTGCCCGGTCCACGCTAGGATGGGCTTTTTTATCAGTCACTACACTCACTTCTCCCATAGTTGTATTGATTGGATGAACTCGTTACGGATTCATCAATTCCAGTTTGGCGAAAAAATCAGCGAACATCAGGTGCGTATCCAGCTGGGTATACACTCGAATCGGTCGGCCCGTATGGTTGTGTGCATAGGTCCCGGCCTGATTGATGCGTGGAGCCTGCCGAACGACATACTGACTTGACGAAGGGTCCGGCTCAAACGACGACTGAAGGGCTGTAAGCAGCACTAGCGGACTATCGCCCAGAATATAGGTTTCGCCGATATTGATAAACCGCTGAATACGAGTCATTAATGTCTCCAGGGTTCCGCTCAGGTAAGCGCCAATTTGGCCACGCGGCTTTACTTTTGTTAGTAGTTGCGCATACGACAGCAGGCATTGCCGGTACACGTTCCGGGGTATTTGCCACAAATGCAGGGACGATCGATTGAAGACCGCCCGAGCGGCCGCCTGATCGATGTTCAGATTGTATTCTACTTCCGAATAACCCGGTGGTGGCAAGGCTAGCTCACTATACTCAGGTCCGCCAATCCAGATGAGCGTCAGCTTGTTGGCAATCAGCGGATTGGTCAACGCAGCCGACGCGATTTCGGTAAGTCCGGCACCACAAACCACGTATAACGGTGTTTTCGTATCGGTACGTAACGCTTCCTGAATGATGAAGTTGACGGCTTCGTTTTTAACCGGGGTACTGTCATTCACCATCGCGGTGTTCGATCCGGCAAAGACGGGAATGCTTTTAGTCACTTTCATCGCCTGCAACACTTCCTTTGCCTTTTTGGCGGCATTGTCGGCCTGTATTTTCGACGGATCAAAACCATCCTGCGCGTTTAAGTGCGATCCGATAATTGCCCGAATCTCCACTGAAGGCGACATCAGTAAGTGAGCCAATTGGAACAATCCATCAGGATCGCCACTGAAATCGTTATCCACGATGACGCGCATACGAGGCTCCACCGCTGCTAGCCCTTTCGATTGCCCGAAGGTTGAGAATGAGGCTGTGAGACAGAGTAATACAATCAGCCCAAAATTCCACAGGCGCAAACCCATTGTCATAAATTTTTCCATTGGTTTTATTCACTCAATCACTCATTCATTCATTCAATCACTCAATCATTCAATCACTCAATTCCGCCAATGCCTGTTCGTATTGTTCCTTGTTGGGTACGCCGTGGTGCCACTTCAGCTGATTTTCCATGTAGCTGACGCCTTTGCCTTTTACGGTATTCGCGATAATCAGGCTGGGTTTTCCGGCTTCGAAGGGGAGCGCATCGAAGGCTTCCATCATGGCTCCCAAATCGTGTCCGTCAACCTGCCGCACAGACCAGCCAAAGGCTTCGAACTTCTTGTCGAGGGGATCGGTACTACACACATCGGCCGTGGGAGCGGTAATTTGCAAACCGTTTTTATCGACAATAGCGCAGAGGTTATCGAGCTTATACTGAGGAGCTAACAGTGCCGCTTCCCAGTTAGACCCCTCGGGCAATTCGCCATCGCCCAGTAAGGTGAAGACCCGAAATGGCTTCTCATCCAGCTTGGCCGAGATCGCTGTACCGACGCTGAGTGGCAATCCATGACCCAGCGAACCCGTATTTTGCTCAACCCCCGCTACTTTTTTGGTAGGATGGCCAATGTAGTGCGACTTGTATTTACACAGGGTCTCCAGGTCCGATTCAGGGAAAAAACCTTTATCGGCCAGCACCACATAGAGCGCTTCGACCGTATGCCCTTTGCTTTGAATATAGCGGTCCCGATCCGGCGATTTGGCTGTTTCGGGGCTGACATTCAGGACATAATTGTAGAGGACATTCAGGATGTCGATGCACGACAAACTTCCGCCGGTATGGCCAGCGTTGGCCCCAACAATGTATTTGAGAATATTCCGGCGATAGTTCACCGATTTTTGAGCTAATTCGTTGATTGTCATAACTGATTCAAAATCACTTCTCTCGTACCTTAATAATGATCCGTTGATACTTGGTCAGGGCTGGCGTCCCATTGTCGGTTGCTTCCAGAATAAGATGAATCGTTTGACCACCTACAACTTCCTTCGGAATCAGTACGTCCACGTGCGCCGAAGTCGGATTCGAGATCGTCACTTTAGGCGTTTGATTACCTATCGGCAATTGCCACCAGTTGATGGAAACCGCATTTCCATCGGGCTCCGAAACAGCCCCCGTGAGTCGTATTTTCTCGCCAGCATTGGCCATTACTGTCAACGGCCCTGCGATTCTCACAACCGGTTCATGATTAGCATCGGCATACTTAGGAGTTACAGACCACTTAAGTCGGGCGGCAAAGTCACGTTGCGCAGCCGGGAAAAAATTAGGAAAAGACAGTTCATCACCACTTTTGGTCGCCCGAGTATTCGCCGTGCTAAGTGCGTTTGCCATGGCGTTGGCGCTGGTATCCTGAGGGGTTGCAAACGAAAAACCTACGGCATCCCGGTTGCCAATTCCACGACCACCCCAGCCACCATACGAACCTGATTCATAGGCTCGTAATCCATTCCCCAACATATTCATAAAGGTGTGGTCGTCTCCTTCGCCCAGCCAGGAGTTTTTCGGCTGTACGGGCATCCAGACTACATAGCCCATTTTCTTCAGTTCCTCATTCGTGTGGCCAGCCAGACCAAAATAATCCATGATGTCGCCTTTCACCATCTGCTTCCCATCGCCCCAAACCCGGTATAAGGCCCCCATTGGGCCACGGTCCAATACGTTTTCTTTCATCCAGGCGGGCGTCAAATAGGGCGCATTTTCAGGCTTGGCCCCCAACTGCGCTCCATATCCATAATTTGGCCCTTCCTTAAATTGCCGGTACTCCATATCTGGCCAGTTCGGTTTTATGTAGCTGGCGTAGGTATCGTCCTGATCGCCAGAAGGCAGCAGCACAACTTTTCGCGACACTTTCTTTTTGATCACATCCCATTCAGTTGTGTATTCATATTGCTCCTGAATGGCTTTGAGCGCACGGGCAATCGTACTTGCCCCGCCCCAGGCGGTAATAAAAAGAGGACCAGGTTTATCATCCAGCATCAGCGATTTAATCAGGTCCGAACCCGCCGAATTCTTGGAAATATCGCCGTCGAACTCAATATTGCCATAGCGAATTTTTGACTGGAGGTCAGTTGGCGTGGGATAATTGGCGTTATGTACTTTCAGGTTCGGGTATACTTTCGCATACGCCCCAACCGCATCGTGAATGAAGCGCTCGTCTTTAGCCCAACGCCATGATTCACAAGGGCATATATTCAAACCAAATCGACTATATTCTCGTCCCGGAACGGCCCATTTTGTCCCCTTCCCATCCCCTTTCCAGTGAAATTGGCTACTGGCATAAATGAGTCCTTCCACGTCCAGGTCGCTACTATATAGTAAAAACCGGATCAGTGAGTTATTGTCATCCAGTTCTGGATCGGCGGTTATAATGATGCGGGGGCGGGCCTGCTTACCCGTAGGTTGGGCGTTTGCACGGGTTGTCAAAAAGTACAGCATGAACAGCCCGAGGTAAAGGCAGACACTCCACTGTAAACGTAGTCGATGTAACCGCATAAGGTTTTGGATTTGAGGCTGTTTGACCGGATTCATCGGTAGGGCTACCAGAACATTCACTTATTTTTTCGACTGAGTCATAAACCCCTGCTGCGCGAGCCAATCGGCAAATCGGTCAATCCAATGATCAGTTGGTATATTTTGCTTGTTCATCCCGAAACCGTGTCCTCCTTTAGCATACATGTGTAGCTCGGCGGGTTGTTTTGCCGCCAGCCATTTACTGTACAACTCTACGCTATGTGGAGCCAGATTTAGTTGATCGTCGGATGCGCAGACAGCAAACAATCGTGGCGCATCCGCTGCGACCGTACCTTGAAGCGAAGCGGGCATATACGGATAAATGGGCGCTACAAACGCCGGTTTGTTCTCAGGAGTATAGTTGAAAGCTGCGGAAGCCGTCACGGTACCACCCGCCGAAAAGCCCAGAATACCAATGCGATTAGGATCGATTCCATAATCGGCCGCGTGTTTCCGCACGTAGGCAATGGCTGCTTTACCGTCAGCAATTGATAGTGGAATGGTCGCTTTATTCTCCGCATCCCATTCGGCCTTGCGCGGCCCGTTAATGCCCGCCATCATATCGGCAAACGGGTCGTCGGTGTTGATATAGGCCGTACGGTATTTCAGGACAAATGCAGTAACGCCTTTCTTCGCTAACCAGGTAGCGACATCATTTCCTTCGTTATCAATGGACAGAAAATGAAAGCCTCCACCTGGGCAAATAATCACAGATGTGCCATTGGCAACGGCCGGATCTGCCGGAAATACCGTAATCGATGGGTTGACGACGTTAAAGACCGTCATCAGTTTTATCGCATTGGCATTATTCTTTTTCTCAACCCAATTCCAATTTTCGGAACCGGGTGCCGGACCGTCGTAGATTCGAATTTCTTTTTGCTGCGCCTGGGCAACGCCGGATAACAGGAGGAAAAGCAGGAGGATTTTCTTCATGGATGGTTTAGGTTAGGGTCAATTAGTCTAGCATTACATCATTTTACCCCACCCCAACCCCTCCCCTGAAAACAAGGGAGGGGCTAGAGGAGGCCGATTCTACACCCCTCTCCTGTTTTCAGGGGAGGGGACGGGGGTGGGGTAGATCACCCTAATGACTATAAACCTCCCAGCCCATGTAGTTTTCCATGGATTCTTTAAGGATACCTGCCGTTTTGGAAGCATTCATCACGACATGGTGTTCGAACCCATTCCGGCAGATGTACTGCATCAGCCCCTGTAGGTTATCGATCTGAGCTACAGCGCGGTTACCAAAGGTATTCAGGGCATCGTCGGTCAGGGCACCTTCGCCAATGTAGGCTTTTATGATGCCTTTAGGATCGTCGGTACTAATGCGTCCGAAGGTGAGCGGAGAGGCTGGTGTGCGGCCTGCCAATGCGCCATAGGTGTTTTCTTCCCCAACAGTTGTTCCCAAAATTGGGGCCGTGCTGATTTCAATATCGGGCAGGAACGACTTGGCCCAGTTACCGCAGTGGAACAGTACGCACTTGTTTTCGTCGTCGGCGTAATTGTTGTTCCAATCGACCAGTGCACTTGGCGAGCCCGATGCCAATTGCATGGCGTACATGCTCAACGTACCCGTAACATCGACCTCACAGGCGCTTGGGAGCATATTTTCGCTCATGATGCTCATGCTCGTGCAGACGTTACAGCCATAATTTTGCTGAACGGAAGTCCAGCATTGAATCGCCGTTGCGTCCAGCGAGTACTCAGCCATGAAGTTGTTCAGGACAACATCTAACTTGGCAATCTGAACGAGCTTGTCGTCGGGTGTCCGACCAGTTGGTGTATACGCTTTAATCGCATCGAGCCGTTCTTTCACCGCCTGATCGGCTGCTGTTAGTTTATTAGCATTCCCCAGAATCTCGGATAAATCGACGGTAACGACCGAAATGCCGTTGCGCTGGAGGATTTTTTCACTGTAACGAACCGTATTAAATCCACCCGGACGGGCTCCAATTGCCCCAATCCGAACATTCCGTAGGCCCTTTACCACCCGGCATACCGCTTTGAAGTTGAGCAAATCAGCATGGAAGCTAGGATCGGATGGATGCACGACGTGTTTTGTCGTCAGTGAATACTTAATCCCGAACTGATATAGGTTATTACAAACCGAAATTTTGCCGCACCACGCATCCCGCCGACGGGCAACGTCCAGTCGATTTAAGTCATCGGGGTAGGCTTGAATCAATACCGGCACATCCAAACGAGCCCATTTCAGGGTTTCGGCCACCCCTTTTTCATCGCCGAAATTGGGCAGAACGACCAGCACCCCCATAATTTCATCGGCATGTTTCCGAAACAGCTCTGCACATTTCTGCGCTTCCTGAAACGTTTCAACGCCCCCAAGCTTCGTGGCCGATTCATCCAGCATGATGGGTTTAATACCCGCTTTCTCAAAAGCTTCCAGCAGATCGGCCCGGCACTCGGCCACTAATTTATCGGGAAAGAAATCCCGGTTGCCAATAATGACACCTATGGTTGCAGGAGTACCGCTTTTTACGCTCATGGTTTAGTCTCTCTAATTCTGGTCAGTAGGGGTATTGCCGGGCATTAAATGAATCACTCGCGACCCGAGCAAAGGTAAAAACAATAATTCGAAAACAAAACAAACAAACAATAAACAAAGTCAGGAAAATATTCCTCAAAAATTCAAACCCCAAGATAGTTTCTTAGTTTAAATCTAGATAATATAGTACAATAAAATGACTAATAAGATCAAAACAGTCGATTATTTAGTATTTATCCTAACTATAATTAAAAAATAACACGAATACTTTCGTTTACTTTCTAAATGGCGACTACTTTTGCGTTTATACTGCTTAGTCTCTCCATTTACATGAAAAAAGGCCTTTCGTTCATCTGTCTACTCTTATCATTTGTATCGCCTGTCCTAGCTCAGAAGCAGGCTACCTGGATCTGGTATCCGGGTGATTTTGAGATCTGGTTAGGGAACAACATGCAGAATCGGCGGACTGAGCGAACCATCTTTCTGCCCCCTTTCTGGAAATTAGACAGCCACTACAATCTGATTGATTTTCACAAGGATTTCGATCTGACGCAGGCCGAAGCTGTCAACTACCTACCTCTAAATTCAAGCTCACAACGAAAGAGATGGAAGCTGTAACCGTCGACAAAAAAGCAGGCTCTTCCTACTCGATTTTGGAAAAGAAACCTTTGGCTTTATCAAGCTGAAAGGGCTTTCGGGCAAGGGAAACGTGAACATTTACTACGGTGAATCGCCCGAAGAAACGCGCGATACGGCTCATGCTGAGACAACAGACTTCCTTCAAATCAATCAGACACAGCAACACGATTCGGTGATGGAGTTGACGAAAGCGTTTCGGTACGTGAATGTGCAGTTTGACGGCAATGTGTCTCGGAATGGGGTTTCCATGCTGTACGAACAAACATAAATTGTAGAAAATTAAAATAGCTTCTGGCATTTTTGCTGTTCACCAGCCGAAATCAACCCTACATGATTAAATTATTTAGCCTTTACTGTCTCATTGCCCTAGCCATTTTAACATCTGGCAGGTCTTTCGCTCAGACCAAAACCCTGGCGGCAAAAGAAAATGAACTTGTATCGCTCTATGCTAAACTAAAAGGAGATCCTGACCAAATCGATAAGAACGCTACCAGGTTCGCGAACGAGTTGGCCGCAGTGCTAAAAGCGAATCCTGCTACGCTAACTTACCCATTCAAAAAATTAACAGACAAGATTTTCTGCTTTACGCAAACCTCTGCCGATGGAAAGTTCAGGGTATACAGTTGGGATACAGAATCGGGTGGTACGATGCATTTTTTCAATCAGATTTATCAATGGAGCGATAATTCGAAGGTATTCACCAAAGTCCTTAAATACAGTGAAGAAGAAGGTGGTGATGCTGGATATTTCTGTTCAAAAATTTACACGGTGACGATTAAAAACAAGAACTACTATCTGGTCATTTCAAACGGAGTGTATTCTACAAAAGATGCTTCTCAATCGATTTCCGTTTTTACGATCGATAATGAAAAACTCAACGATACAGTTGAGCTATTTAAAACCAAAACAAGTACACTGAACAGAATTGATGTTGGGTTCGATTTTTTCAGTGTCGTTGATCGACCCGAAAGACCTTTGGAATTAATCACGTACGACGATAAACGAAAAATCGTCTACATACCCGTTGTCGATGATCAGGGGAAGGTGTCGAAACGGAATATTCTATACCAACTTAAGGGAAGCTATTTTGAGTTTATTGGCATTGAAACTGGTAAACGGAACTAATTTTCGACTAAACATGCTTAAAGATTCTTATAGCGCATAGAATCTAACAGTCTACGAAATTCAACGGGGGTAAGTATTGGAACAGGAGGAAATAAGCCCTGAATTTTTCTAAGCTCAAGAATATGCTTATCGGCCGTTACAAGACAGTCAACGTTTGCCCCAATAGCACAGTCAACAAACTTGTTATCATCAGGATCAATTTCGATTAGCTGATACTTGTAGGTTGGTTCAAAACGTCGCGTATTTTCGGCAATAAGTAGTATCGAAGTGACAATTTCAGCCGTTCGTTCAGTATACTTCCAGCAAAGCATCTCCGTGTATTCCGTCAGGATTTCGTTACTAAATACCCAACAAAACTCTTCGTTAGCGAAGCTATCATACACCCAGCGAGTTTCATCAAGTTTTGCAATAGAGGATAGCAATACATTGGTATCAATGACCGCCTGAATCATAAATTGTTACGGATCTGTTTCAGATGCTCTGTCCGGTTGTCAAAATGAGCATCTATCGCTACATCTTTCGCTGTTATTCTTTTTTCCTGCATCACTTTATCCATCTCCACATCTAATTCAGCATTCAGGTGCCGAACTAATGTCCTTTTTAGTGATGACAACTCATCGGCACTCATCGTGCGATGCTGAAAAAGGTCCAGCAACACCATTTGTGCCTCATTCAGTTTGGCCGGCTGTTTACCTATCTGCATACTACTCAACAATTAAGATGTCTTACCCAAAGGTCCACCAATGCTCACAATTTACAAAAAGCTGAAGCCAAGGCAAGTTTCAATCCTACAATACTCTTTAAACAGCTAGCAGGCACAAAATCTCACCAATTACTCAGAAAAATTTGTGTAGTCAAATAACTACACATAAATTTGTAGTCAAATAGCTACACAATGAATTTACGACGAGACGTTTTCCAGGCCATAGCCGACCCAACCCGACGAGCTATCCTCCTTTTGGTAGCTTCACAAGCCATGACGGCGGGGGCCATAGCAGCCAACTTCGACACCGCCCGCCCCACTGTATCCAAGCACTTACACATCCTCACGGAGTGCGAATTATTGAAACAGGAACAGACTGGCAGAGAGATTTACTATCATATTAATGCTCAAAAAATGAAAGAAGTCGCTGATTTTATTGAGCCATTCCGCCAGATGTGGGATGACCGCTTCAACAAGCTGGAAGCCATCATGAAAAACTATCAATCCAACAAATAGACGCTCATGGAACGTAAAACCAAGGTCCATGCCGAAGATGGGAAACAGGAGTTACAGATAACGCGGGAGTTCGATTTACCGCTGGAGTTGCTGTTTAAAGCCTACGTGGAGCCCGAAATCGTTGAGCAATGGATGGGAACGAAAGTGCTGAAACTCGAAAACAGAAAGCATGGTAGCTGGCAATTCGAAACCACCGATCCCAAGGGCAATAAGCACGGGTTCAATGGGGTAATTCATGAGTTTGTTCCGAACCAGACCATCATCCGGACATTCGAAATGGAAAATGCTCCCATGGGGGTTCAGCTAGAGTTTCTGGAATTTGAAGAACTAACTCCCGACACCAGCAAACTCATCATGCATGTCGTCTATAAATCCGTCTCGATCAGAAATCAGGTATTACAACTGCCTTTTGCTCAGGGTATAAACATGGCTCACAATCGACTTCAACACGTAGTAAGCAACTTAACAAATCATGACAAAGCGCGATAAAATCATTTATTGGATTGCTACCCTCTGGCTTTCCCTAGGCATGCTGTCGACTGGTGTAGTACAACTGATACAAGCAAAAGAAGGGCAGGGTGGCGCCGATATGATTACGCATCAAGGCTACCCTTTATACCTATTACCTTTGCTGGGTATCTGCAAAATTCTGGGCGTTATCGCCATTCTTGTCCCCAAATTCCCTGTGGTAAAGGAATGGGCGTACGCTGGCTTTTTCTTTATGATGGCAGGCGCTATAGTTTCGCACATCGCATCGGGCGATTCGATCGGTTCGGCAATGCCAGCCCTGTTGCTTTTAGTCCTGACAGTGGTATCGTGGTATTTCAGACCAGTCGACCGGAAAATCAGTTCAGTTCTTCAATAAATGCAGCCCATGAATCCTAAGGTTGATTGGTATTTTACGAAAGCCGAAAAGTGGCAGAAAGAAGTGGAGCAGTTGCGAACAATCATTCTCGACTGTGGGCTGACCGAAGAATTAAAATGGGGTTGTCCTTGCTATACATTTCAGCAACGCAACATTGTTCTCATTCACGACTTTAAAGAATACTGCGCACTGTTGTTTTTCAAAGGCGCTTTGTTGCACGATGCCAATGGTATTCTTATCCAACAAACGGAGAATGTGCAGGCAGCTCGCCAGGTTCGGTTCACCAATGTTCGCGACATTGTAGAGATGACCTCCACGCTGAAAGCCTACATTTATGAGGCTATTGAAGTCGAAAAAGCAGGCTTGAAAGTACTGCTCAAAACAACAGCAGAATTCGCCGTTCCCGAAGAATTCCAAGCCAAACTAGACGAAAATCCAGCCTTAAAAACGGCCTTTGACTCACTGACGCCGGGTAGACAACGAGCTTATCTTTTTCATTTTTCACAGCCCAAGCAAGCCAAAACGCGTGAATCAAGAATTGACAAAAGCATTCAACAGATTCTCGATGGAAAAGGGCTAAATGAGTAGGAAACAGTAAACAACAGCACCATGACTAACAAAAAAGAATTATCACCAGAACAGTGCCAAGACCTTCTCAGCGTATTGAAAATCCGTTTTGAAAAAAACAGGGACCGTCATCAGGGACTTAACTGGAGTTCTGTACAGGCAAAGCTGGAGGTAAGTCCTGAAAAATTATGGTCCCTCGATGAGATGGAAGTTACCGGCGGGGAACCCGATGTTGTAGGATACGATGAAACAACGGGCGAATATATTTTTTACGATTGCTCGGTCGAAAGCCCCAAAGGTCGCCGAAGTATTTGTTACGACCGGACCGCCTGGGAATCCCGGAAAGAGAACAAACCCGAAAATACGGTTATGGATATGGCCGCCGAGATGGGAATTGAGGTGCTAACGGAAGAACAATATCGGGGGTTACAGCAACTTGGGAAGTTCGATTTAAAAACATCAAGCTGGATCGTAACCCCTGCTCCTATCCGAAAACTCGGCGGTGCTCTCTTTTGTGATCGTCGTTACGATACTGTTTTCACCTATCACAACGGCGCCGAATCTTACTATGCCGCCAGAGGATTCCGAGGTTCGCTGAGAGTGTAGCACTTACAAGATTTTAACCACAGAGGCTGTTTTAAACTGAATAGTTCTTTGTCATTTCGACGCAGGAGAAATCTCAATCTTACCTATTAGTCAAGCTTGAGATTTCTCCTGCGTCGAAATGACAAAAAAGCAATCTAGGCTTTTAAAACTAGCTTCCTGCAATTGGAGACCCGAAAATGCCAACCGCAAGCTCTATCCAGATAAGGACCAGCGCTACCAGAATAACGACACAAAGTGCGATTCGGTACTCCTTTTTAGTCACTGTTCGCAGAACAAGCTCACACATTAGTCCCGTCCCGAACAACAGAACCCCAGCAACGATAAAATCGAACGGTGACCAATTCACTTCGTTTGTGAACTGCATCGCAATAAATGGAATCAGTAGTAACGTGGTGGCTGTTAGCAGAATACCAGTAAGTCTTGTGTTCTGAGTGATCATAGCTAGTCCTGTTTTAAAAACAATAGCAAAATTAATAAAGTACTTTGTATTTCAAAGTATGAACATAAAAAAATTGCACCAGCCCTATTAAACACATAACCTAGTGGTTACAGCTGCAAATTTCATTCTCACTCAGTACTAAGCTTTTGTTGCACATTTTTTACAAATTCAACAGAAACTCCCGCTATCTCGGCAATTTGTTCAATCGTCAAGGATAACTTGGTGAGTAGATTTTTTACAAACCGTTCCTCAGCTTTCTCCTCTCCTTTATCGAAACCTCTTAGGTAGAGAACATCCCTTTCTTCGCTGATAAACTTAGCAATACTATCCATAGTAGTCTTTAATGTAAGCTCCAAATTACGCAACTGCGCCAACACACGCAACTGACTAAAGTATCTATTTAACGACAAATCGCCTTCAGTCGTTTCTTCAATACGCCCAATAATACGCTTCAGGACATCCTCTGGAGATTTGTCGCTGAAATTGGCTAATACAGCTAAAAGAACTTCTTCAGGTTGATTCGATTTAAGGAAAAGCTCAACGTCAAGCTGAATAAACGCAACCAGAGGAAAACGGAATTGCAAGCAGTCTACCTCAATTTGAGTAGGCATTTGTGGCTGACTTGGCCCGAGAAAGATTACAAACTGGCGGACCGGGGTTTTATATTTTCTCATCAGCATGATAAAATAATCAGCCATACGGTAAACCATCTCTGACTCGTCAACTAATTGAAATTCAATGTGAAGTACAAACGTAACTCCCTTCGCATCAGTAATTTTTTTTAATACATCCGGTTTTCGCTCTTTTGTGTGCTGAAGATCATCAGGTAACTCCTCCGACTCAACTGCCGTAATACCAAAAATATTCTCCAACAGACTCGGCAAGACGACTTCTATATTCTCTTTAAAAATCTTGTCATATTGACTGGCCTGCTTTCCCATAAAGCAAAATTAGTCAAAATGAGAAAAGTAACTTTAGTAGTTATAAAAATACACTTAATTATGTGCTAATATCCTATAATTACCAGAGAAAATAGCAGATTTTATAGGAGATTATTACTATTAATTTTGATTTTTATACTATTCAACCTCTTCAGATAGAAGACAGATTATACTGATTACTATGATTTTCACAGATCATTATTAATCATAATACTCATACTAATCTGCGTTCTATCCTAGCTATTCAGTGATATGAATCTGAATAAGAAATCAATCAGGTGCGCTTCTCTGCTAATTGCCCTGATGCCATTGGCGCAAGTTGCATTAGGCCAAACCAACGCCCTTGTCAATACGTCGAAAAGTAAGTTTGCCCGACTGGAAAGTGCCGATCTGAACGCCGTGAAATGGACAACTGGTTTCTGGGCGGATCGCTTTGCCGTTTGTCGGGATTCGATGGTGCCACACTTATGGAATACCTATACCGACGCCAACATTAGCCACGCCTTTCGCAACTTCGAGATTGCTGCGGGTCTGGAATCGGGCAACTTTAAAGGTCCTTCCTTTCACGATGGCGATTTCTACAAAATGCTGGAGTCTGTGGCGAGTATGTATGCGCTCACTAAAGACAAAAAGCTGGATGAGCAGATGGATAAAGCCATCTCCGTAATTGGCAAAGCGCAGGCTCCCGACGGCTATGTCTACACGAAAGCTATTATCCAGCAGAAGAAAACGGGCGAGACGAAGATGTTTGATGATAAGCTCAGCTTTGAGGCTTATAACTTTGGACACCTGATGACAGCCGCCTGCGTACATTACCGTGCTACAGGCAAGACTTCTCTCTTAAACATCGCCAAAAAAGCCACCGATTTTCTAATTGGTTTTTATACTAATGCTAGCCCCGAGCAAGCCCGTAATGCCATCTGCCCGTCGCACTACATGGGTATTACCGAAATGTACCGTACCACCCGCGACCCGAAATACCTGGCCTTAGCGCAAAAGCTAATCGACATTCGGGGACTTTCGGAAGGAACAGATGACAACTCAGATCGGGTGCCTTTTCGGAAAATGAAAAAGGTAATCGGCCATGCTGTGCGCGCTAATTATCTGTTTGCAGGATTCGCCGACGTCTTTGCCGAAACGGGCGATAGTACGTTGCTTTCGACACTGGATTTGCTGTGGGATGATGTCGTCAATCACAAAATGTACGTAACGGGTGGTTGTGGTGCACTCTACGATGGCGTTTCGCCCGAAGGCACTGCTTACAAGCCTGAATCAGTACAGAAAATTCACCAGGCTTATGGTAAAGCGTATCAACTGCCTAATCATTCGGCTCACAACGAAACCTGCGCCAACATTGGTAACCTGCTTTGGAATTACCGAATGCTGCAAATTACGGGTGACGCCAAGTATGCTGATGTAATGGAGTTGGCTCTGTACAACAGCATTCTGTCGGGTATCAGTCTGGATGGGAATAAGTTTTTCTACACTAATCCCCTGAGTGCGTCGGATGATTATCCGTATCAGATGCGCTGGATGGGCGGTCGCCAAAACTATATCCGCCTGTCGAATTGCTGCCCGCCTAACACTGTCCGTACCATTTCGGAAGTGAGTAACTACGCTTACAGCATTTCAGATAAAGGACTGTGGTTGAATCTATTCGGCAGTAATCAGTTGAACACGACGCTCAAAGATGGATCGGCTATTCGACTGACCCAAACCACGAATTATCCCTGGGATGGCGCGATTAGCCTTCAACTCGAGCAAGTACCCGCCAAGCCTTTTTCGGTATTTGTTCGAATTCCTGGCTGGTGCCAGGGTGCAACGATAACTATAAACGGAAAGCCCGCCATGACTAATCTTCAGGCAGGTACTTACGCTGAACTCAGCAAAAAATGGGCTCCTGGCGACAAAGTGGAAATCAACCTGCCGATGCCCGTTAAACTCATGGAAGCGAATCCCCTGGTCGAAGAAAATCGTAATCAGGTGGCGGTCAAACGCGGACCAATCGTGTACTGTGCGGAATCAGTAGACAATCAAACGGCGAAATTAAATAACATTGGGTTATCGACTAAGGTAAAGTTCAAACCGAGCCTTATCAAGGTTAACAACAGCGAAGTGATGGCGCTGGAGGGCGACGCCAAACTCCTGAACGAAGGCAATTGGGCAAACCAATTGTACCGTGAAGTGTCGGATAAAGTACCCCAAACGACTAGCATTCGCCTAATTCCATACTACGCTTGGGCCAATCGCGGTCATTCGGAAATGGAAGTCTGGATTCCGCTGATTCGGTAAATTTTTTTTATCAGTGATGTCGGGTTCTTCAACCCGGCACAGTAAGGTTTCTTAAAACCTCGCTGTGTCAGGTTGAAGAACCTGACACCACATTCACGACAAACCAATTCCTGGCATGCCTTCCTACAAATATTTCTCCTTCACACTCTTCTTATTCGTTATCTCTTTTCAGCCATCAACGGCACAGACAAATAAGAACGTCACCATCGTCGTCCCGGCATCCACCCATGTGCGGATTACTTTTGGCGCTGAGAAGCTGAAACAGGCGTTAACAAAAGCTGGCTATCAGGCGACGATAACTCAGGGAACGAAAGCAAGCGGTAATCAACAGATTGTGATTGGGTTATGGTCAGACAATGCCATCAAGCAAGTTGCTTCTAATTATGCGCTTACAGCATCCAGGGATACAAGTAAAGAAGGCTTCACGATTCAGAAAGATGCTCAAAAACCACTGCTCATAGCCGGAACTGACCCATCCGGCACATTGTACGGTTGTCTGGAGCTGGCATCGCAGATAACCGAAACCGGCAAACTTCCCGGAAAAATCAGCCTGACCGATAAGCCCGAAATGGTGCTTCGTGGTACCTGTGTGGGTGTTCAGAAGCCTACCTATCTACCCGGTCGGGATGTGTATGAATATCCTTATACGCCCGAAACGTTTCCCTGGCTGTACGACAAGGCGCTGTGGATTCGCTACCTGGATATGATGGTCGAGAATCGCTATAACTCATTGTATTTGTGGAACGGACATCCATTTGCCTCGCTGGTTCGGTTGAAAGATTATCCATATGCGGTGGAAGTCGATGAGGCTACCTTTAAAAAGAATGAGGAGATGTTCAGTTTCTTGACCGAAGAGGCCGATAAACGGGGTATTTGGGTGATTCAAATGTTTTATAACATCATCGTTTCAAAACCTTTCGCGGAACATCACCACATTAAAACCCAGGACCGCAACCGGCCAATTATCCCGCTCATTGCCGATTATACCCGAAAATCAATTGCGGCCTTTGTTGAAAAATACCCTAATGTTGGGTTGCTCATTGCGCTGGGTGAAGCCATGGAAGGCGTTGGGCAGGACGATGTGGACTGGTTTACCAAAACCATTATTCCGGGCGTAAAAGATGGATTGAAAGCCCTCCGCAAAACGACCGAACCCCCCATTGTACTCCGTGCCCATGATACCGATGCACCTCGCGTCATGAAAGCTGCTTTGCCCTTGTATAAGAACCTATACACCGAAGCCAAGTTCAATGGTGAAGCCCTGACCACCTATACACCACGGGGTAAATGGGCCGAGTTGCACCGTACACTCAGTAACATTGGTACGGTTCAAATTGAAAATGTGCACATTCTGGCTAACCTGGAGCCGTTCCGCTACGGTTCTGCCGATTTTATTCAGAAGTCGGTGCAGGCGATGCACAGTGTGTATGGTGCCAACGGATTGCATCTTTACCCGCAAGCTTCGTACTGGGATTGGCCCTACACCGCCGACAAAACGTCCCCTCGCCTACTCCAACTCGACCGTGACTGGATTTGGTACAAAACCTGGGGCCGATACGCCTGGAAATCAGGCCGAAGTCGCCCTGAGGAGGTTAACTTCTGGGGCAATCAATTAGCCGAGAAATATGGCTTACCACTCGATAAAGGGAAAGATGTTCTGGAAGCCTACGAGCAAACGGGAGAGATTTCTCCGAAGCTATTACGTCGATACGGCATTACCGATGGCAATCGCCAAACCCTGACCTTAGGCATGTTAATGACCCAACTCATAAATCCCTTCCGCTACGGTCTGCTAACCTTGCTGTACGAATCCGAAGCTCCTGAAGGCGAGATGATTATCGACTACGCCGAGAAGGACTGGAAACATGAAAAACACATTGGCGAAACCCCTGTTCAGATAGCCGATGAAGTCGTAGAGCACGGTAAAAAAGCCATCCTGGCGATTGACAAAGCAGCTGGTACCGTCCCCAAAAACAAGGCGGAATTTGCCCGCTTTCGAAACGATGTTTATTGCCAGGATGCCATGGCGAATTTCTACGCCCAAAAAGCTCGGGCTGCATTGGCGGTTCTGCGGTACAAATATTCCAATGACGTTCGTGATCTCGACAAGGCGTTGCCTTTACTGGAAAGCAGCGTCAATCACTACACTGACCTTGTGAAATTGACGAAAGATAACTATCTGTATGCCAACAGCATGCAAACAAAACAGCGTAAAATTCCCATGCGGGGTGTCGATGCGACCTATATAACCTGGGAAGAAATGTTACCGGTTTATCAGAAAGAACTGGATCGTTTCAAACATGTCATTGATTCACTAAAATCAACGACCAACACAGTCGCCAAGCAAGTTGTACCGCTTAACTCAGCAACCGTTACGCTGGAATCTCCTCAGACTGAAACCTTTTCCATCGAAAAAGGGCAGCGTGTTTTTTCGGATACAGCTGCTGCTATTAGTGATTTTGCGCCAGAACTAAAGAACGTAAAAGGGCTGAAATTAGCCAAAGCGAAACAGCAAACGGAGCGCACCAGCCTGACATTCTCGACCACGGAACCGGTTAAGTTGTTGATCGGCTTTTTCAACGAAAAGAACCCCAAATACCTGCCAACGCCCGAGCTCGAAACGGATGCAAGTGCTAACGATTACGGGCAGTCGGAGATAAAGATTTCAAACGCAATTCTAGTAGCTGGGTTACCACCCGTAAACATTCACGCCTATTCATTCAAAGCCGGTAAGCACACGCTGAATCTGGGTAAAGGCGCTTGTTTATTGATAGGCTTTATAAATGGCAATCAAGAGATTACGCCCTTTGACGCTGGTCTTGCTGGGAATAAAAAGAATATCGATTGGCTGTTTGAGTAAGGCAGTCGATATTCTTTTTATTGTGGCGTCAGATGCTTACATCTGACGCTGTGAGGTTTCTCAAAACCTCGTTTTATACATACTAGTTCGGTTTTAAGAAACCTCACAACGTCGGTTATTAGTAATCGACGCCACATCAAAACGCTTTATGAAAAGCCCTGTTTGAGCTGGTACCTTTAGATGCATGTTACGTTTTGGTCATTACCTTGCATCTTATTTGCAATAGGGTAAATCCAACGTATGACGACTGGCCAAAACGCGCATTTGCTACTGGTTGAAGATGAACCCAAGGTAGCAACGTTCATAAAAAAAGGGCTTCAAACGCAAGCTTACACGGTAGAAGTGGCCTTGACGGGCGAGGAAGGCAAAAAACTCTTCGATTCAACGGCCTTCGATCTGGTTATTCTGGATGTCAATCTGCCCGATATCAGTGGTCTTGACCTGGCCGAATATATCCGTGGGAAGAAAGCGCAGTTGCCCATTCTTATGTTAACAGCGCTGGACACTACGGCCGATAAGCTGCTGGGCTTCGATGCGGGTGCTGATGACTACCTGGCCAAACCATTTGATTTCTTGGAACTATTGGCTCGACTCAAAGCCCTCCTTCGCCGGTCGACTCCGGCCGAAGAAGTTGGTCGAATTCTACGCGTATCCGATCTGGAGCTTGATTTACACGAACGGGTAGCCCGACGAAGAGGGCAAACGATTGAACTGACTGCCCGCGAATTTGCGCTGTTGGAATACCTGATGCGCAATGCCGGACGAGTGGTGTCGCGGGTAGATATAGCCGAGCAGGTTTGGGATATCGGTTTTGATACGGGCACAAATGTGATTGACGTTTATGTGAGTTACCTGCGTGCCAAAATCGACAAAGATTCGCCCGTTAAACTGATTCACACCCTGATTGGCATGGGGTATGTGCTGAAAGAAAAATGAGCCTCCGCAATCGACTGACTCTTCTGTTCACCGCCAGTGTCTCGGTCTTGCTGGCCTTTTTCTGCCTGCTACTGTTTCTGGTGGCCCGACAATACGTATCGAACGAATTCCAGACTCGCTTACGGTCCGAAGCGTTGACGGCAGGGCATTTATTAGTTGGTCGCGAGCCGGTTGGCCCTACGTTATTCAAACTGATCGACAAAAATCAGTTAACGGTTTTGCCACAGGAAGAGATCATTATTTACAATCATCAAAATCAATTAATCTACGAAAGTGGTACTGATTACCTAACTATTACCCCCGGAATATTAAAGCGAGTTCGGCAAGTACGAACGCTCCACTGGCGCGATAAAGAACGGGATGTGGTAGGCATTTTTTTTACCGAGAATCAAACTCCTTCGGTCATTTTTGCCTCAGCCATCGACATCTTTGGTGGGCGTACCATTCAGAGTCTGGCGTATATTCTGACCATTGGCTGGTTTCTGATGACGGCCCTGATGGTGATCGTCGGACGATTTTATGCGGGCCGCACCCTGCAGCCCATCTCTCAGATTAACAGACGGATAGACGAGATTACGGCCTCAAATCTATCGCTACGCTTATCCGAAGGCGCCAGTGGTGACGAACTCGCTCAACTGGCCCGACGATTCAACCGGATGCTTACCCGGCTTGAAGAAGCTTTTAGCCTACAACGATCGTTTGTATCGCATGCCTCACACGAGTTACGCACCCCGCTAACAGCCATTACGGGCCAGTTAGAGGTTTCGCTGTTGGCCGATGATGAACCCGATGAACTTCGGGCAACTTTACACTCGGTGCTGGACGATGTACGGGGATTAAATCGAATGGTCAATGGATTGCTGGCACTAGCCAAAGCGAACATGGACGAATCGTCGGTGCCAATGGGCCTTGTTCAACTGGATGTTCTGCTGGACAAAATTCGACTTGATTTTCAGCGACTTCAACCAAACTACACGATTCATACCCATCTGATACCACCCGATGCACCCGGCAGTCTGTGGCAATTAATCGGTAGTGAACCTCTGCTACAAACGGCCATTTTTAATCTGATCGATAATGGTGGCAAGTTTTCACCAGACCATACTGTATCCGTTACCTTATCGGCCACTAGTAGCTCGATTCAGCTGAGTGTTCATAATGATGGCTCGCTCATTCCAACTGATCAGTTAGCCGTCATCTTTGTCCCTTTCCAGCGAGGCCGAAATGCCAGCGGACGACCAGGTTACGGTATCGGCCTACCCCTCGCCGAACGAATTATTCAACTACACCAGGGTACTATTCAGGTCGAATCCTCAGTCGATGCGGGGACTACGTTTATAGTCACGCTGCCTCATTAACTTCCCCTTCACCCCCGGCCCCTCTCCTGCTTTTCAGGAGAGGGGCCGGGGTTGAAGTAAACTACGATAGCATTTCTAATGCCGTTCTAATGCGGCTCTAACACGAGCCTAACGCTGGGGTATGACCTTTGTACTGTCATTCAGTTGGAACCCGTTTTCCGGTTCTCTTCAGGATTGACAACTACTTAAACAACAAAAGAAGCCATGAAAACTTACTTGTTTATACTCGCCTTAAGTGGTCTTTCGATCCTAACGGCTTCGGCCCAGGACGATTCCAAATTACGGAACGACGTTACCTATTCGGCCAATAATTATAAACACCCTAACAAAGCGGCTACCGCTCGGAAGTGGGAATCGAAACAAGGAATTGAGGTTAACGCGCCTGGTCTTGCCCGCGGGCCAATGACTAGCTATAAGCAGCCCGTGCCGAACGCTATCCCGGCTGGCGGTGTGGTGACTACCCATACGCCAGACATGGATGTGGCCAAACATAATTACAAGCACAATTACAAAATTCAGCGGGTTAGTCTGTCCAATCCAGGCGATAAGTCTGCTTCGGAAGTAGCGAACAAACCACAGTCTCAAGCCACTACCGAAGGCAATTAAGAAGCTGTCCATTGCGATTAAACATTCGTTATGAAGCTTTTCTTTTCAATCTAACTTATTCTCAACGACATGAGCATGTTGAGCGTACTCAAGCTCGAAGTTCAACACGTAATCGTATGTGGTCAGTATGGTTGTGGCGGGGTAGCAGCCGTTATGGTCAGCAACAGGTTGGCCTGATCGACAACTGGCTACGTTATATCAAAGATGTGTATTGGCTAGAACCCGTGTACGCCTAAAAGCGGCCTGCCAATTAGTTCTTCAATAGCGTGCGATTACCCGGCAGGGCTGCCAGTTTATTGGCCAGCCCTGCTTCTATTACCTAAAACTTATCCTTTAACTACTCAACAACCATGTATTCTCCCGATTTATCGATGAGTCTGGGCAGTATTGTTTATGCCTTATCCAAACTAGATGGTCGCCTTCATAAACAGGAACAGTGGGCCGTTAAAGCGCTTCTGGCGCAGGGGCCTTATGGCGATTTAGCTCTTTCAGCTTTCTTTCTGCGGGAAAACACGGGCGAACCTGGACACGATGCCTATGCATTTGGCATGCGTCGGTTAGTGGCGAAGCGGCTCGAGCTTACAGAACACATCAAGAAACGATTCGTTCGTATTCTCCTGCGGGTTGCCGGAGCACACAACGGTATCTCGCCGGAGGAACGATTGTTTATTCGGCAATTTTGGCGAGACATCCGGGCGCTCTAACGCCTTAGTCTACCCTACCCTTTTCTGAATCGGCGGCATTGTCGGCATGTCTTCGTTTTCGCGCAAAGGTCTCTTTACCAAACTGGTAGGTAAAGGCCAGGCCAATTCTTCGGGTATCGGTTTCGTTGGTATGAAAAGCTGCAGCTTGTTGTAGGCTAACCGTTTGATCGGTTGGTTTCCATGAATGAAAAATATCCTCTAGTGTAAGCCGAAGACTGCCTTTGTTCTGCAATATTTTCTTTTGCACGGCAGCAGCAAGCCGAAAGCGAGGATTGGTTATAGTTTGCCCGGAAATGCTTTTACCCGAATAAAAACTGCTCAACTCACCTGCCCATCCTTTGTCGAATTTGAATTGATTGAACAAATCCATTCGTACAGTGTACAAACCAGGGGTAAGATTTTCAGAATAGGCCGTACCATTGAGTGCCATCCGTCCGATCAGCCCATTGGCGTTAATAGTCCACCATTTTGTAGGCGACAGCGATAGATTGGTGGCAAGACCCAGAATATAACCACTGGCTACGTTGCCGGGACGGATGTAAAAAATATCGCCTACGGCCTGCGTTAACTGAAAAATCACATCCGTAAATCGACCGTATTGGATCGCAATACCAATGTATTGTTTGTGCTGGTATTTGAGTTCGTACTGATAATTGTACTGGGGCTTAAGGTAGGGATTACCTGTTGTGAACGAATACTGATCCCGATAAAACAAAAAGGGGTTAAGCGACTGGTAATTAGGCCGATTTATGCGTCGGGTAACGCTGGCAGTCAATGTATTATTTCCGACACTATCTACTTTATAGCTAAGAAAAGCGGTTGGGAATAAACTTGTATACGTCCTGTTAAACGATGTTTCGGCGACCTCAGGATTCCCTAATTGACGCCCGGTTATCTGCGTATTTTCGAGCCGGAAGCCACCCTGTGTTGCGAACCGCTTCCACTCTTTTCGGAAGTTGATGTATCCCGCATGGATAATTTCGTGGTAGGTAAAGTGATTAGACTTTGTATAATCGGGCGTCTGGATAGCGCCCACTACGGCGTAATACTGCGAGTTGTTGTCATTGTCGACCACGCTCGATTTAATCCCGGCTTCCAGTTTTGCTTTATTTCGTAGCGGATGCACATAATCGGCTTTGGCCGAGTAAATCGTAATGTCCGACGGCAGACTATACACAAACTGATTGTTGTTAATGAGCGCCCCATCGGGTTGATTAACAGCGGTTTTTAGTACCTGATCGCCCGTCGAATTATAGGTGATATAATTCAGATCTGCACTCAGTTCCCGTCCCGTATCCTTGAATTTATGCAGAACATTGGCGTTGGCGCTGGTATTCAGCCACGGGTAATTACCATCGGTAAAGCCCGTTCCAATTGAACTTAATTCCGAACGTTGACCATAAGTTTTACTGGTATAATCGAGTCTATCCTGCCTGGATCGATTTTGAATCGCCACGAGGAACCCATAAGTCGTATTCGTCGACGCGGCATAATCCATACCCAATCTGGCCATACCACCGTGGCTAGTGTAGGTATATTGATTCTGCAATTGCACCGACGAGTTTATCGCCCCAGTAGCATCATAAAATGTCCGGTCATACACATCCGTTGAGTAATTACCATCTTTGTTATAGCCGACACTTCCGAACAGATTTACCTTCCTGTGATTGTAATTCAGGTTAACCACATCATTACTTCGACTCGTAACGCCCTGACTATAACTGGCCGAGACACTGCCGGTAAAGCCCTGTACCCGATTGCGTTTCAGTCGAATATTAATGATCGAACTGCCAGCTGCATCGTATTTGGCGGGCGGGTTGGTCATCAGTTCCAGTTTATCCAAAGAGCCACCCGGCAAGGATTTCAAATAAGCCGCCAAATCCTGCCCCGACATATACGTGGGCCGACCATCGACCAGGACGAGCACACCCGTTTTTCCGTTCAGGCTGATTTCTCCGTCAGTGCCCACCGTAACGCCGGGTGTTTTTTCCAGTACTTCCAGGGTATTGCTGCCCGCACTGCCAATCATGGCATCTACATTCACGATGGTTTTGTCAAGCTCCTGCTCAATCATTGGTCGCTTAGCCACTACGGTTACTTCTTTCAGCGTTGTTTTTGAAGGACTTACGATAAACACGGGCAAGTCGATAATCGGGTGCTGGTCATCAATGGTTATTATTCCAGTTCGGTAGTCGTTATTTCCGACGCTTGTCACTTGTAGACGATAGCTGCCATTCGAGAGGTTTTTAAAGGTAAATTTTCCGCTTACGCTGGTCAACTCACCGAGTAGCTGCGTTGAATCAGTCACGTTAATCAGTCGAATGGTGGCACCTGGTATGGGTTCATTCTGGAGATCCTTCACGAGCCCATTGATGAGTTTGGTCTGCCCGTGGGCAGATAAGGAAATGGCTACCACAAAACAGAAGATAATTAGCAAAACAGGTCGCATGGTGTATGTTTAAGAGCACGGCTCAATAAGATGATGAGCAAATATTGGCGGGGTGGAGCGGCTCAGAAACTAATTGTGTCGGACAACAGGATCAGTCTGACAGAATCCATTTTTGGGATGTCGAATTGCTTCGTACGCGTTTACCGAGATTTCGTCAGCTATTTTTACGTGTCTGTCCTGTACGTTTAGCGGTCTCGATTTGCGTGTTCAGCTTTGTACCTCCCAATTCATCAAGTGATCGTGAAAAAAGAACAAAACACAGGTGTAAACGAGCTAACCGGATTACAGAAGCATCTGCTCATCTGCGTGCTTTCCGCAGTTCCAATCTATCTGATCATCAATTTGTATACGCAAACGGTGGTGGAAAAAGACGATGAAGAAGCGGCCCTGGCTGGCACATTTCTTTGTCTGGTTGGCATTTACTTTGGCCGATACCTTGCGCATTTGTGGATACCCGCCAACAAAAAGGTTCCCAGTTGGCTATTAGTTTTTTTACCCCTGCTACTGACTGGCTTCGCGTTTGTGATTGCGCAGTTTGCCAACAGTTTACGTAGCCATTCGGATCAGTTAATGTTTGTCATCTTTCTGATCTTACCGTTCTTTCTCTTTTGCGTACTAAGCGGCCTTTTCCTTAAACTAATCAGAACCCGAATAAACAGCCAGTTGCAGGAGGCAAGAGCCCAGGCGCAACAAAGTCAGAGTGAACTCCATTTGCTACAATCGCAGTTAAGCCCTCATTTTCTGTTCAATACGCTGAATAATCTGTACGGTCTTTCGATTTCGCAGCCAGATAAAACACCAACGCTTTTATTGAAACTCGCTGACCTATTACGGTATTCTGTATACGACGCTAAAGAGTTGTTTGTGCCTCTGCTCGATGAATTAGCGTACATTAACAATTACATTGAGTTCGAGAAAATACGCATTGGCAATCGACTTGACTTAACAACGTCAATAGAAAGTGGAATCGACCCGGCAATCAAGATTGCCCCAATGCTCCTGATCGTCTTCATTGAAAATGCGTTTAAGCATTCGAAGAATACGCTGGATCAGAAAATTGTTGTTGATATTCAGGTAAAAGTATGGGCTAATTCAATTCTATTTTCTGTAAAAAACTCCTTCGGCCCTGCTGATAACAAACAGGATGCGCTGGAAAAAAGTAGTGGACTTGGTCTTGTTAATGTCAGAAAACGACTTGATTTATTATATCCCAATAGGCATGACCTGACTATTCAGGATACTGATGGATTTTATACGGTTTTGTTACAACTTCGGGTAAAGTGATTTTATTAAACACAGAGTGGTTCGTCACTGAGACCCAGAGAATACAGAGTTATATTGAGAAGCTAATTAAATTCTTAATAGTCAATAAACTATGCTTTTTTTGTCATTCCTCTTGGCGTCGGAATGACAAAAATCCATATTATTTATCACCCTGGCCCTCTGTGTTTAATACCCTTCTAAAATGAAGACTGTCAGTTGTTTAATTGTTGATGATGAGCCGATTGCGCGGGAGATCATACAAACCTATTGCAATCATTTGCCCATTCTGACTGTGGTTGCCTCCTGCGATAATGCCATCGCGACCAAAGCTGAATTACAAAAGCAATCAGTCGATATTTTGTTTTTAGACATCAACATGCCCGTTCTGAATGGCATTTCTTTTTTGAAAACGCTCAAAAATCAGCCACAGGTGATTTTCACAACGGCCTATAAAGAATATGCACTAGACGCGTTTGATTTATCGGCCTGCGATTACTTATTAAAACCCTTTTCGCTGGAACGATTTATTGTTGCTGTCGATAAAGCGTTAGAACGTTTGCAACCCAGTTTATCACCAAATCAGGCAACTACTCCAGAAAAATCCGAAGCTTACACATTTGTAAAAACTGACGGTAAAATCTACAAAATACTCCACGAGGATTTGTTATTCGCAGAAGCCAATGGGAATTACACAAAAATTACGACGACCCACAACACCTTCCTGCCGACGATGACGTTTTCGAGCTTTGTCAGCCTACTTCCCCCAAAACTGTTCCTACGGGTGCACCGCTCATTTGTTGTCAACAAATCAAAAATTACTCACATCGAAGGTAACCGAATTTTCATCGGCAACACCGAAATACCGATTGGCAGTAATTATAAGGACGAGTTTATGAGGGAGTTGGGATTGTAAAGTAGCGCGTCGGCGTTACACATCAATTCGCGATGATCAATTCGATTTCGTTATCGTGAAAGACTTGCTTGTGTTTCTCTTCAATACCCACATCCGTAATGATGTAATCGATCAGCGATAAGGCGCCTAAACTGGCAAAAGCGCTCTTCCCGATCTTGGTTGAATCAGCCACCAGATACGTCACATCGGCCGCATCGATCATAGCTTTTTTCACCACTAAGTCACTGAGGCTCGGATAGGTTAGCCCCGATTTTAACGAGATACCTGCTGTAGCCAGAAACAATTTCTGGACATTGATCCCTCTAAAGAAATCGGCGGCTTTCTGACCCGTTAGCGATAGCGTTGGCGGCTTAAATTCACCCCCCGTCATAATGACTTCAATGCCTGGTTCAGCCCCCAGAATCAGGGCAATATTCAGGGCATTGGTAATCACCGTGAGGTTTTTATAACCCCGAAGTTTCTTGGCAATTTCGGTCGTGGTTGAGCCTGAGTCCAGAATGATGGTATCTCCGCTCTCAATGAACTCCATGCATTTGGCCGCAATGAGTTCCTTTCGATCAATGTTCTCCTGGTTACCCAACGAAAACGTTCGAACCTGATCCTCAACGTTTTTCAGGTAAGCCCCCCCATGCTCTTTAATCACGAGGCCATCTTTCTCTAGTTTTTCGAGGTCCTGACGGATCGTCACTTCCGTTACCTTAAAGATTCTGGCCAGGTCGATTACTTTGGCCGAGCCATCTTCCTTCAATAGTTCGAGTATTTTATCCCGACGTTGATTCGGCAACATAAGCTTATTCTTTCTTTTCTGAATCGGCCAAAAGTAAGGAAAAGAATAATCTTCTTCGCTATCCGAGACAAACGAAAGTAATCGGAACTAAACAAAAATTCAGCAGTTCTCGGCATCGAATCTGGGCTGTCGAGTGTATTGTACCAAAACCAGATATTTTAAAACGATTGGGGGGTAAAATCGAAAAACTTTGTCTTAGAAGTAGAATACCTCATGGCAGTTCCAACTTGGAGAATGTCGGTAGGTAAGTTTCCCTAAACCTGTTTCCTTGAATGGATAGACGGAATTTTGTAACGATTGGCGCAACATCGCTTTGCCTGATGTCTGCGTCCGGTTTTAAGATGCTCGAAAAGCAACGTGCGGCCAAACCAGCCTGGTTACTCGAATGGATTCGCATCAACGACCAACAGCTGGCCAATTACAAGCCCTATAAGGTTACTGACTCAACCAGCAAGTATGTGGGCGGCTACATGAACGATGTGGAAATACCCAATCCGCATTCGACCAGCGGCTTTATCATGCGGGCAAGCATGCTTTTCTCCTGCCCTGAATCGACTCATTATCAAGCCAAAGAATTGTTATCCGATATCGAATTGGCAGCCAGAGCTTTGCTCAAGATGCAGAATGCCGACGGCACCATCGATTACATCGATACCAACTTTCATTCAACGCCCGATACTGCTTTCCTCACGGAAAATATCATCCCTGCCTATAAGTTTTTAGTACAATCCAATGTTAACGGTGCGAAAACGACAATCGACTTACTAAAAACGTTTTTGAAAAAAGCGGGGGATGCGCTCTCTGTGGGCGGAATTCATACGCCAAACCATCGTTGGGTGGTCTCTGCGGCTCTTACAAAACTGAATGGCGTGTTTCCAGACAGCCGTTACGTCAACCGAATCAACCAGTGGCTGGCCGAACACATCGATATTGACCCCGACGGCCAATTCAATGAGAAAAGCACCAACAGCTATTCGCCGATCGTCGATCGGTCGTTGATAATCATCGCCAGAGGCCTGCCTAAACCCGAACTGTTTGAGCCCGTCCGCAGGAATCTGATGATGACGCTTTACTATGTTCACCCCAATGGCGAGGTAGTCACCGAAGCGTCGAACCGGCAGGACAAAGGGACCATTGGGAGCATGGCCAAGTATTATTATTGCTACCGATACATGGCCTTGCTGGATAAAAATGGCGAGATGGCGGCCATGTGTCGGCTTATCGAAGCCACTTGTCCGAAGGAGCAGCTGGCAGGCTATCTCGATTATTTTTTAGAAGATCCTACCCTCTGGAACGAACTTCCAGCCAGTAAGCCCTTGCCTACTAACTACGCCAAAGCGTTCCCTTACTCGGGTCTCGTACGTATTCGACGAGGGAATTGGGATGCCACCCTTTTATCGAATAATGCAGCCTGGCTTACCTTTCATAAAGGAAATGCTGTGTTGCAGGGCGTCCGGGTAGCGGCTTCATTTTTCGGAAAAGGGCAATTTCAGGCCAGTAAGATTGAGCAGAAAGGCAATAACTGGGTGATGCACAACTCGCTGGAAGGCCCCTATTACCAGCCTTTTTCCTCCGACAAGATTGCCCCTGACGGCGATTGGGATAAAATGCCAAGAAGCAACCGCCAGCAAAGTGAGGTCCAAAAGCTGGAGACAACGGTTGCCGTGAAAGAAACCCCCAATGGCCTACAAATTGACATTGACATGGTGGGCACTGAGGGCGTTCCGGTAGCGCTGGAGCTAATCTTTCGAGCGGGGGGTATATTGGCTGGCGTTGCAAACTATCCGAACAAAGACAAAGCCTACCTGCTGGCAGGCGAATCGGGCTCGTATACAGTCGGGAGTGATACCATCCACTTCGGGCCGGGCAGAGTGGCCCACAAAGGCATTCAATTGCGAGGTGCCTTACCCGCGCTGGATACGCCCACCGTTTATCTGACGGGATTTACGCCATTCAAACACAGCCTTTTATTAAGTTAAGCTGTATGGTTTTGTTGTACCCACGGGCTTTAGCCTGTGCACGCGTTGAATTGAAACACGGACTGATTGAGTTGAGCTAATTAACCTCTAATGGATCTGCCTCGGTCTGTGTATGCGTTGAATTGGAACACTGGCTGAAGCCCGTGGGTAAAACGATCCAAAGAAACTTTAGAGTAGAATCTTAACTCCCCGTCCATTAGACTGTGAATAGATCTTGGATAATAGACAGTCTAAAAACAGGTCATTAAAAATAAGATGAAACACAGTAACCTTAAATACGGCTTATTAGCTTTTGCGGTAGTCATTTATGCCTGTTCGGTTAAAGTAGCGACTAAAAGCCCTACCACAACAACGGTGGCTACAACGTCGCCCAGTCAGGTTGCTCCAGTTAAAGACACGTTGCCGTTCGTCCTTACACCCCTCACCCCAGAACAAAGTCAGGCGAGATTCATCATTCCGGAAGGTTATCATATGGAGTTGGTGGCGAGTGAGCCAATGATCACGGAGCCGGTTGCTATTGCCTGGGATGGCAATGCCAAAATGTACGTGGCGCAAATGGAAACGTATACGCAGGATGCGGATGGTACCGGGACGAAGGACGCCAAAAGTCGGGTTATGTTGCTGGAAGACACCAACAATGATGGCAAAATGGACAAAAGTTCGGTGTTTATCAAAGACATGATTTTGCCCCGTATGCTCCTGTGCGTCAACCACGAATTACTGGTCAACGAGACTGATACCTACGATATTTTCAGCTACAAAGACACCAACGGAGATGGCGTTTCGGACGTAAAAAAGGCGGTTTATACAGTAGGGAAAGTTGCCCCCGGAAATCTGGAACACCAACGTAGTGGCTTGATCTGGAACATCGATAACTACATCTATCAAACCGTTGACCCAATCCGGTTTCGCTACGTAAACGGAATGCTCCAACCCGATTCGCTACACAGTGGTTCGAATGGCCAATGGGGCTTAACCTCCGATAATTATGGGCGTTTATTCTTCAGCCGGGGTGGTGGCGAAAACGCTGGTTCTGGCTTTCAGATCAACCCCAAATATGGTCAGCTCGAGTTTGCCGATGCTTATAGCGAAGAAACGTTCAGCCCGGTCTGGTCGCGGATACAGAACCCCGATGTACAGGGTGGATTGCCCCGAGTACGTCCGGACAGCACGCTGAACCACTTTACCTCGGCCAATGGTCAATCCATTTTTAGAGGTGACCGCCTGCCCGCCGATTTAGTGGGCGATTACATCATCAACGAACCAGTTGCCCGATTATCCGACGCGCGAAAGTCGTTAACCGCGACGGCAAAACGTATCTGGAGAATGTCTATAACCACAAAGAATTCATAGCCAGCACCGATGCCTTTTTCAGACCCGTTAATACGTACTCCGGGCCCGATGGATGCCTGTATATTATCGATATGAATCGGGGCATTATTCAGGAATCCAACTGGACCCAGAAAGGGAGTTATCTGCGGGGAAAAATTGACTATTACGGACTGGCCAAGGTGAATCAACGCGGTAGAATCTGGCGATTGGTTCATGATGGATACAAACGCGGGCCTAAACCGGCTCTTCTCGATGTTCCAGCCAGCAATCTGCTCGCTTATCTGGATCATCCAAATGGGTGGTGGCGCGATAATGCCCAAAAGCAGATCATCGTTTTAGGCGACAAATCGGTTGTACCGGAGTTAACCCTGATGGCTACCGGCAAGAAAAATGTCTCCGCGTTGGGACGCCTGCATGCCTTATGGACGCTCGAAGGGCTGAATGGAATTACTAAAGAAATCCTCGCGGTTTCGTTAAAAGATTCCGATCCACAAATCAGGCGGGCCGCCGTCTGGATGAGCGAACCTTACATCAAAAAGAATGACAATCGATGGATTGAGGAAGTAGGAAAATTAGCGACCGACGCCAATTACGATGTAAAAGTTCAGGTACTTTTATCGTTGGGCGCTAGTAAGAATGAGCTTGCCAAACGAATTTCGCAGGACATTCTAACCCAGAATTCGACGAATCAGATGCTGGCGAGCGTTAAAAAGAGCATTGATAAAAATGAGGACGCCAAGATCTACGGAGCCAAACTGGCAGGCTTTTCGCCAGCAGATCGAAAACTGATTGTAGGCGGTAGTGAAATTTACAAATCCATGTGTTCGCCTTGTCATGGTGGCGATGGAAAAGGACTTCCGACCAATGCTGCGCCTGCTTTACGGGGAGCCAAACATGTGAACGCCGACAAAGAAATCGCCATTCGGATTCTCCTAAATGGGCTAAAAGGCCCCATTGAAGGCAAATCGTATCCGAGCGAAATGGCTTCGATGAAAGAGAATTCCGATGAATGGATTGCTTCGGTTATCAGCTATATCCGCTACGAATTCGTGGGGACTTCCATACGAGTCGCCAATGGACGCCAATCGGCAGTTGTTCAGCCAGCCGATGTGAAAGCCCTTCGCGAGCAGTATTCAACCGTCAATACGGCCTGGACGATCGATGCGTTTGACAACCTTTTTCCGCCCGCCAATCGAAATTAAGCAATCGTACATTAGGAATGAACCCAGAAATGGCTTTTTCCAACTACAAACAATCCGGTCGGAAAAACGAACGGTTGTGTTTAATTAACTAATCTGTCAGCAACGCTTAATTCAGGTTTATAATGAACGAGGAACAGTCAATCAATCGCCGGGATTTCATTGGAAAAACAGCCGCTGCCGTAGCGGGATTTATGATTGTCCCCCGGTATGTATTGGGCGGCAAACGGCCCGATGGCTCGAAATACCTAGCCCCCAGCGATGTCATTTCACTGGGTTTTATTGGCACAGGGAAGCAAGGTAAAGGCCTGATTAACTCATTTCTGGGCACCAACGAAGCCCGAATTGTGGCCATCAGTGAAGTGTACAAAGCCAAATCTCAACTGGCTCTCGATCGAATCAAGGCGCATTATGAGAAAAACACGCAGTTAGGCGCTTACTCCGATGTACCGGTCTATACTGATTTCCGGGATTTGCTCGCCCGCAAAGATGTCGACGCCGTCGTCATTGCCACACCCGACCACTGGCATGCAGCGATGGCCGTTCGGGCAGCCGAAGCCGGAAAAGATATTTACTGCGAAAAACCCCTTGCCCTAACCGTTAAAGAAGGGCGGGCGATGGTAAACGCGGCACGTAAATACAACCGTGTGTTCCAAACCGGAAGTATGCAACGGTCGTGGCCGGAGTTTCGCCAAACAGCCGAATTGATTCGAAATGGTTATATCGGTACGGTTAAAAGCATCAAAGTAAACGTTGGTCCTCCGCCTACCCCCTACGATCTCCCTGCGGAGCCAATTCCCGATGGGCTGGACTGGAGTAAATGGCTCGGACCCAATGCTCCCGTTGCGTTTAATTCAGAATTAGCCCCTCCAATCTCAAAAGACGTATTCCCAAACTGGCGCAATTACCGGGAGTTTGGGGGCGGCATGGTTACCGACTGGGGTGCTCATATGTTCGACATTGTGCAGTGGTCTTTGGATATGGATAACAGTGGCCCTGTTGAGGTCATTGCCCCCGATGGTAAGGAGCATCCATTCTTAACCTATCGCTACGACAACGGGATTGTGATGACCCACGAGAAATGGGATTGGAGCAATGCTATTCTCTTTACCGGAACGGAAGGAGAACTACGGGTTCAGCGCAAAAAACTGGAAACTACACCCTCTTCGTTAGCGACAAAAGTGATTGGCGAAAACGAGAAGCACGTGTACCACAGCGACAATCATTACAAAGACTTTTTTGATGCCATGCGGAAACGCAGCAAGCCCATTTGCGACGTCGAAATTGGTCATCGAACAGCATCGGTTTGTAATATTGGCAACATCGCCTATCGACTGAAACGGCCGCTTCAATGGAATCCGAAGAAAGAGCAATTCAAAAATGACGATGAAGCCAATGCGCTCCTTGGTCGCCCAATGACAAACGAATGGGGGATTAAGATTTAAGAATTGCTGAATTTATTGTCCACAGAGGCACGGAGCTTTAATGGTCTGGTAGTTAAGCTATTTAGACTTTCTAAATTTCGCTAAAACTGAATTATTTTTTGTCATTCCGACGGAGGAATCTCAAGTTTGACTAATACACAACGTTGAGATTCCTCCTGACGTCGGAATGACAAAAAACAGCCTAGATTTTTCCATAGAAGGAAAAGTTTAAACAGTTTCAATGAAAGATAAAAATCTTTGTGGACTCTGTACCTCTGTGGACAATACTTACACTAGATCTTTTGCTATCCCCAGTCTCCAGCCAGAATCCGTAAAAAGCATACAATCTCCCTGAATTCGTATTATTCGCAAGCCAGCGTTTACCGAAAACTTTGCATCCGAATTAAAACTGTCAAAAAATGAATCAGACAATTTTTATTACGGGTGCAAGTACCGGTATTGGTAAAGAAACAGCGAAGTTATTTCAGGCAAAAGGCTGGAACGTGATCGCTACTATGCGGAAGCCTGAACAGGAAACGGAATTAACCGCCCTGGATAATGTTTTGGTTACCCAACTCGATGTTCTGGATTTGGATTCTATTCGGCGAGCCGTAAAAGAAGGCATCCAGAAAATGGGGAAAATTGATGTATTGTTGAACAATGCAGGCTATGGCGCTTATGGCCCTTTAGAATCTTTTGCCAGGGAGCGAATCGTTCGCCAGTTTGACACTAATGTTATTGGCCTCCTAGATGTTACCCAGGCCCTGCTCCCCCACTTCCGCCAAAACAAAAGCGGGGTAATCATTAATATATCTTCCATTGGCGGTAAAATGACCTTCCCCTTAGGCGCCTTGTATCATGGAACCAAATTTGCCGTCGAAGGCATTTCCGAATCGTTGAGCTATGAAGTTGAGCAGTTTGGGGGAAAGGTAAAAATCATTGAACCGGGGGCGATTGCTACTAATTTTTCGGGCAGTTCATTTGACTTTAGTAACGATGAAACGCTTACCGAATACCAGCCTATGGTTGGCAAAGTAATGTCGGCGTTGCCCGCTCTATTTATAAACGCGTCTCCGGCAAGTGTAGTAGCTAATGTAATTTATCAGGCCGCTACCGACGGTACTAACCAGCTACGGTACACAGCAGGAGACGATGCCAAAGCAATCATAGAAAACCGTCAGGAATCGAGTGATGAGCTTTTCATCAAAAACATGAAAATGCAGTTTGGGCTTTAACTAAAGAATTTAGTAGGGACTAAAATGAATGTTGAAGTCCCTACTAAATTCTTTGCCTTATTTTTTGTCATTCCGACGATAGGAGGAATCTCAACGTTGTGTATTAGTCAAGCTTGACCGGGCTGCCGGAGCGGATTCCTCCTATCGTCGGAATGACAAAAAAGTGATTCAATAAATAGTAATTACAGAAAATCAAAATACTTACAAGAATCAATCAATAGGCTATGAGTGTATTTATTCATTTACAAACAGTCAATGATATTGTCAATTTCTTTCAATTGGATACCCTCATACAACATCCATTGATTGCCGTTGTCGATTTTAGTCAGGTGAATGAATCGATAAATGCCGAAACAAAGATTTCTTCCGATTTCTACGCATTAATATTCAAAACCTACAATAGAAACAATATAAAATACGGCCGAAAAGTTATTGATTTTCAAGACGGTAGCCTAATTTGTATGGCTCCCAATCAGGTACTCGAAATGGATAATGAAATTGACGTATCAGAGAATATGATGGGCTGGGGATTGTTTTTTCACCCCGACTTAATCAGAGCTACTTCACTGAACGACAAAATGAAGGGGTACAGCTTTTTCTCTTACGAAATCTCGGAGTCGCTTCATTTATCCGAAAAAGAGAAACAGATTTTATATGATTGCATCCTGAAATTACGAGCCGAATTACAGGAAAATATAGATCTCCATAGTCAGGATATTCTTGTATCCAACATCGAATTGCTATTAAATTATTGTTCTCGATTTTATGGCAGACAATTTATTACCAGAAAGCATTCGAATAATCTGATAGTTGCTCAGGTTGAAAAAATATTGAGCAACTATTTTAAACGAAATGACATAAACGAAAATGGCTTACCTACTGTAAAATCTGTAGCAGAACAGGTAAACTTATCACCCGGCTATTTAAGTGATTTATTAAAAAAGGAAACGGGCAAAAATGCCCAGGATCATATCCATTTTTATTTAATTGAGGAAGCAAAAAATAGTTTATTAAACTCCAATAAATCCGTTGGCGAAATTGCTTACTCATTAGGGTTTGACTATCCTCAATACTTCAATAAACTTTTCAAGCAAAAAACGGGCAAAACACCTGTAGAGTTTAGAAGTATGAATTAGATGAAAGGCTACGAATCACCAGCTATATCGGAGGTAAATCGGTTCACACGCTCGTTGTAGATATCGAGCATTCGGTCATCGACCTCATCAGCCTGACTGAGTTCGAGCAACAAAAAATCATTCCGATCAGCACCATCGATCATGCCCTCAAACTTGAGTTCCTCTTCTACCCAAAACGATGTTTTATTGAGCTCAACGGCCTGCTTTAGAACAGCCCGAACAACAGTCGCCGTTCGTGTCGGATTTTGCGTCGTTAAGAGCAACGTACGAATGGCCACGATATAATTATCATAAGTTATCGTACCGGCAGGCAAGTCGGCACTAACCCATTGAAAAGCCAGAGTTTGGATCAACTCTTTATAGGGGGAAGCATCAAGGTCGTCGGGATGTATACGTCGGTTCACCTACCAAAAATAGTACTTTCGAGTGAATTTAGCGTATAGAATCGTTTGTGGCCCATCTTCACACAAACCACACACTTATTTTCTTCAATCAGTAAGCTATTTCCCTTTCCAAACTCACAACTTCCAGGTACTTCATTTTAGAAAAATTGGTGATTGATAAAATCATACAAAGAAGCAGCTAGATAAAACTCATTCTTTGTGCATGCTAAATCTCATGCGCAAACGATTACTACTTTTTATCTTTTTATCATTCAGTATACTTGCCTGTAAAACGACCGAACAAGTAGCTGACCCCAACAAACTCACAGTATCCGAGAACGGCAAATTGATAAGCAAACGATTGCCTTGTCGGTTCAGGTCAGTAACGGGGCTTTAAAAGGCGAAAGTCTGCTGCATATTCAGACCCAAAAAGGTCAGATAACGGTATCAGACGGGAAACTTATCGTGTCGTGAGCCGACGAAGCGACGGTATATTTAACAGCAGGGACTAATTTCAAAAACTACAAAGACGTTTCGGGTGATCCTGCCGCGATGAGCCAGCGTCCTTTCCAGGCGCTACGAGCCAAGCGTTTTGATACGGTCAAAGCAGCCCATGTGCGCGATTGTCAATCGTACTTCAATACACTAACACTCAATTTGGGAGACTCTCCTAACTAGAACCTGCCTACTGATGAACGACTGCAAAAATTCGAGAAATCGAATGATCCACCCGACCTCATGAAAGCGGCACGGCAATCGTTATTGGAACGTGGCGATGAAGGAACGGGCTGGAGTCTGGCTTGGAAAATCAACTTTTGGGCACGCTTCCGGTATGGGAATCATGCGTATAACATGCTCAAACTTCTCTTCCGGCCAGCCATTTCGCCAGAAGGTACTACAGGCGGTGGCTCCTACCCTAACCTTTTCGACGCTCATCCTCCTTTCCAGATCGACGGCAACTTTGGGGGTTCGAGCGGCATTACCGAAATGCTGTTGCAAAGTCAGGGGAAAACACTTGATCTGCTACCCGCCCTTCCTTCCGCCTTACCAACGGGCTACATCAACGGCATTTGCGCGCAAGGTGGGTTTACCCTAAATATCCGCTGGCAAAACGGGCAGCTGAGCGGAGTCGATATTACCTCTAAAGCTGGGCAAACCTGCGTACTTCGATATGGCGACAAGCAGCTACAGCTCAAAACTGAAAAAGGAAAAACGTACAAGCTGAATGGCGACTTGACGGTGTTGTAATCCACAATCTTGGCGTGATGGCAGATGCTTACATCCGCCATCACGCCAAGATTACTAATATAATATGAATACGGGATTAGATAGGCCTATAGGGCCTTCACAACGTAGTGTAGGTAGTAAAATTTGACTTCAGGACGAGCCATGTGCCGTCAGGTACATAACGATTGTGTACCTGACGGCACACTTAACCATCTACAAAGAGATTTTTTTACCTGCGCTGTGAAGGCCCTAACAGGCCATTCCTAATCCTGTATTCACGTTAATGTCACATCTCTCTTTAGGTTTTGAGAAACCTAACAGTGTCGGTTAAAAGTAACCGACACCACGGAATATCGCACCTGAAAAGACGACTACAAAAGATGAATTATTCCGCATAATCTATGATTATTAATTAATAAATATGATTCATAATTAAAAATCAAAATTATCTATCGACTTAATCGTAAATTGCATTAAACCTGCATTTACAACCAAATTGATCAAGTCGATGAAAAAATCTCCATTCTTTATCGCTGCGTTGGCGCTTAATGTCCTGAGCGTTTATTCTGCCTCGGCACAGGTGGGAACCTTAAACGCCCGCATGGACAAAACGGCCGAAAGTCTAGAAAAAAAGGTGGTTGCCTGGCGTCGGGATTTCCACCAGCATCCAGAACTGGGAAATCGGGAGTTTCAAACGGCCGCTAAAGTGGCCGCTCATTTACAGGCACTTGGTATGGAGGTTAAAACAGGCGTTGGTAAAACAGGCGTCGTCGCTCTGCTCAAAGGCGGTAAACCAGGTCCTGTGGTTGCTCTCCGCGCCGATATGGATGGGCTACCTGTTACTGAGCGCGTGGATCTGCCTTTTAAATCGGAAGTGCGAACCGAATACAATGGTCAGCAGACGGGCACGATGCATGCTTGCGGGCACGACACGCACGTAGCCATTCTAATGGGCGTGGCCGAAGTGATGGCATCCGTTAAAAATGACCTGCGTGGCACGGTTAAGTTTATTTTCCAACCCGCTGAAGAAGGAGCGCCAGCGGGTGAAGAAGGGGGAGCCAAATTGATGATCAAGGAAGGCGTTCTGGAAAACCCAAAGGTAGACGCCATTTTTGGATTGCACATTAACTCGCAAACGGAAGTAGGCACACTCAAGTATCGACCTGGTGCTACAATGGCTGCTGTAGATACTTATGCTATCAAAATCAAAGGAAAACAAACGCACGGAGCCGCTCCCTGGTCGGGTGTGGACCCGATCGTGACATCGGCACAGGTGGTGATGGGTTTACAGACCATTGTTAGCCGTAACGTTATCCTTACCGATAATGCCGCAGTGGTCACCGTAGGTGCTTTACATGGTGGGATTCGGCAAAATATCATTCCGGAAGAAGCCAGTATGATTGGTACAATTCGCACGTTCAGCTCGGAAGCTCAACAACTGGTTCATCGACGTATCAGCGAAATTGCTACGAACATTGCCGAAAGTGCAGGAGCCAAAGCCGATGTGACGATTAATGTTGGCTGCCCAGTTACGTACAACGATCCTAAACTAACGGATCAAATGATACCAACGCTCGAAGCCGTTGCCGGTAAAAACAATCTCCGCATTACACCCGCTTCGACGGGTGCCGAAGACTTTTCGTTTTACCAGGAAAAAGTGCCGGGCTTCTTTTTCTTTTTGGGCGGCATGAAAAAAGGAACCAAAGTGGAAAATGCAGCTCCGCACCATACGCCTGATTTCCAGGTCGACGAAGGTGGTTTTGTATTAGGTATGAAATCGCTCTGCCGCCTTACCACCGATTATATGGAGTTTGCCAGCAAAGGCGTTGCCGTTAAAGAACTTACGGCAAGCAGTACAAGCGGTAAATAAGATTTTATTTAGATTGAACCATAGAGGACAAGGTAATTTTTCATTTCACCCCGGTCGGAGACCGGATAACGCTCGAACGTAGTCAATACTACGCTCAACGAGGACACAGACTAGGATATAGTTAGGTTTTGAGAAACCTCGCTACGACAGGTTTAGAACCTGACGCCACGGGAACGCCACGAAAAACTGAGCTTTAAATCAATTCGTCCAGCGCCAAACCCTCAATAGGCACTTTAAGCCAGTCGGCTAGGACGGCTACAATCAGGCCATGATCCTCGCGCTGCGGTAAGCCCGAAACGGTAATCGCCCCCACGCAACCTGCGCCTTTGAGCCAGATCGGGAAACTCCCGCCGTGCGATGCATAGTTTTGGTTACTCAGACCATAACGATCCGAAAGCGTAGTCTGGGTCTGTTGCAAACGAAGTCCGACCACATAGGAACTCCGGTGAAAATGCAGGGTTGTATTGCGTTTGCGCCGAATCCACTCACCGTTATCGGGCGTTGTACCAAGCATGGCCAGAAAAAACAAGGGCTGACCAGCGAGCTGGATATCAATTGCCGCAGCTCCATTCCGGGCTTTGACCGCATCCCGTAATCGACCTCCCAACTCCCAGGCAGTCTCCGCCGTAAAATAATCAAACTGTAGGCGTTCCTCCTGAAGCGCTATTCGGGCCAGGTCAGCAGCCAGGTTTGTTTGTGATTCCATCAGGTGCTATGTATCGGCTAAATCTGGGAGAAATTGGTAGGAATCAGAAACATACGGTTAATGTTCGACACGATCCGGGCATCTGTAAATTCGGGCACCGAACTTATCTTTTTCCACTCAGGATCACTACCAAAGGCCTTCCAGTTCTGATCGTGCTCCTCCATGTTATCGAAGGTGAGCATATACGTTAGATTCGGACGCATGGGGCCGATCAGCGTTTCGCCGAAAAATACTGGAGTTAAGCCTACGCGCTTAAAAATGGCGATTTCACCACCTTGATTAAACATCTCGATCTTCTTCTTCCCTGCCGTTTCGTTGTGGCTTTCGTAGCGACGCAATTCAAAAATACGCGGCTTCTTTTCGGGCGCTTCCAGTTTAGGCATAAGCGCGAAGGCTTTCAATAACGAACTGTCAATGCGTTCATAGGCAGGCGCTGTCGCTTCGGCGGTCAAATAATCTACCCCCGCTTGTTGGTAAGCCGTATCGTTGGCCAACTTGTCGGGTGTAGTGAAGTAATCCTCCAGCGAATTAAACGGTATAACGGCTACCAGTTTGGTAAATCCCTGCGGAAGGTATTCGGTAAATACCCCGATGTTTTTACTCCCTAAACGGTTAAGGGCCGGGATAAGCGCGTTTTGAAGATAGGTCTCGACCGCTTTCCGTTGCCGGGCATTTTTCAGACTATAAATCCGAAGTTCATAAAACTCTTGGCTTGCATTTTGTTGGTTATCAGCAGCTTCGCTCAGCGGTGACACAATACTAGTTATGGCACCTGTTAGCAGGGATGCCTTTACGAACTTACGTCTTTTCATCAGGAGTATTTTTAAACGGGGTTTCTTAAGTTAGCTATCAAAGCAGAAAAGGTAAGTGTTCTATCTTACTCACCTGTCATTTAACCAAAGAATAACACCTAAGGCTATACGTTGTTGGCTACCCAGTGGCCATTAAATAGTTATTAATTCTGTCCATATACTGGTTTTCGAGCTTGACGGAGCAGGATAATAAATCTATTTTTGTAAAGTAACTTAACAAGTTTACTTTACTATTATGACCTCACCACCCCAAACTGACCAGGAACTATCCATCGAACTACGAACGGTTATTACCCGGCTCATTAAGAAGCTTCGGAGCGAATCGCCAACTCACCAAAAGCTATCCCTCACCGAACGATCGGTCATTAAACTGCTTGATAAGCAGAAAGAAATGTTGCCCAACGAAATCGCCAAAATGGAAAAGGTGACGACGCAGTCGATGTCGCAGATTCTGAACCATCTGCTGGCACTCGGCTACATTACCCGAAAGCCTTCCGAAACCGATAAACGTAAAGTCATGATCTCGCTATCGGAGGCAGGGCAGGCCATTTTACACACAGTCCGGAATGAAGTAGACGAGTGGTTGGGTAAGGCAATCCAGGAAAGCTGCTCGGCCGACGACAAGGCGGTACTGCGTCAGGCATTAGGCCCCCTGAACAAACTACTGGAAGTCGATTAGAGGGTACAATCAACTCATTTTAAGAATCTTACATAAAAATTAATAATCAACTTATGAAATGGTATCAGTATGTAGCTGCATTTTTTGCCGGTGCTTTTCTGGCAAACGTTGTCCCCCATTATATCAACGGTGTCTCCGGCGACCCGTTTCCGAGTCCGTTTGCCAATCCCCCCGGAAAGGGTTTGTCTTCACTCATGATCAATGTGTTGTGGGCCGGTTTTAATCTGCTTATCGGTTATGTTTTGCTGCGGGTAAGTAAAGCTTCTCCCCAGAACAAGGTGTTGATGTTCCTGTTGTTTTTAGGATTTATGAGTCTTTCCCTGATGGCCAGCATTTCATTCATAGACAAGATGAAGCCTTGATTTTCAAACACTAGCGATTAGTACCAACAAAACTCACGTTATGAACGTAACCACATTCAACGCCTTTAAGAGTTCTAATTACAGGCTTTTCTTTGCCGGACAATCTATTTCGCTGCTAGGCACCTGGATGCAGAAAACAGCCGTAAGCTGGGTGATCTACGCGCAAACTCACTCCAAGTTTATGCTGGGTGTCAGTGTATTTGCCACCCTGTTCCCATCTGCCTTATTGACACCCGTTGGCGGGGTCATTTCCGACCGCTACAATCGGTATCGGGTGTTGTTGCTGACACAGGTTTTATCTATGCTACAGGCCATTCTACTCACCGCAGTGGTCTTCTTTAAGGGTTATGCCGTTTGGGAAATTATCCTGTTGAGCGTTGTGCTGGGCCTAATCAATGCGTTCGATGTACCCGCCCGGCAGTCGCTGGTGTATGAACTGGTCGATGATAAAAAAGACTTGCCCAATGCGCTGGCCCTGAACTCATCGATGGTCAATTTATCTAAACTACTCGGGCCAGCCATTGCCGGTATTGCCATTGAGCACTTAGGCGAAGTAGTCTGTTTCGGGCTGAATGCCCTCAGTTTTGTAGCTGTTATTAGCTCACTCCTGCTCATGAAGCTGCCGAAATTCGTCGCCAAACTGCATACGAAGAATATTCTGGGCGAGTTGGTCGAAGGCTTTGTTTACGTGAAAGAAACGCCGACGATTCGGTTCATCATCCTTATGCTGGCGCTGATTAGCTTACTGGTATTGCCGTTTACCAGTCTGATGCCCGTTTACGCAAAAGATGTATTTCACGGAACAGCCTCCACATTCGGTTTGCTCGACAGTGCCATTGGGCTTGGGGCCTTTGCTGGCGCTATTTTCCTGGCTTCCCTCAAACCTAGCGCCAACCTGAATAAAATACTCACAATCAACACCTTTGTCTTTGGATCGGGGCTTATCTTATTTTCCTACACAGCCTGGTATCCATTAGCCTTGTTCTTTGTCTCCATTGGCGCCTTCGGCATGATGTCGCAGATTACGATCAACAACACGCTCCTGCAAACGCAGGCGGCTCCGGCCATGCGCGGGCGAGTCATCAGCATGTTTGTCATGGTGTATGCCAGCACGTTGCCTATTGGTAGTCTGATTGTTGGAGCTATATCCGAGCATGTTGGTGTACAGGCAACTGTGCTTGGTCAGGGGATTCTGGCGCTTGGCATCGGTTTACTACACTTCCGTCATCTGCAAAAAAATAAGCCAACGAAACCAGTCTCTCCATCAACTGAAGCGATGCTTACCGAAGTAGCGCCAACAGCCTGACAAACAAGCTAACAAATTAACTCTCAACACACATGGTAACTGCACTCGATCCGAACACGGCGCTTGTTTTAATTGATTTGCAAAACGCAATCGTAAAGATTCCATCCTCAACACCGATGGACGTTATTCTGGCTAAGGCAGCCAAACTGGTAGCTGCTTTTCGGAAGGCCGCTTTGCCCATCGTCATCGTCACGGTCGACCCCAGGCGAGCGGGTGAGTCTACTATACGTCGGGACGCCAAGTCACCTTCATTTTCTGCTTTACCCGACGAAGCTCTGGCAATAGTACCTGAGATAAAAACGGAATTTGATGACATTTTTATCACCAAACACACCTGGGGCGCATTTCATGACACCAACCTTGACGGAGAGTTAAAGAAACGAGGTGTTACAGGTATTGTGCTAGCGGGTGTAGCCACCAGCAGAGGGGTAGAAAGTACTGCCCGAGCGGCCAGTGAACGAGGCTATAACATCGCCTTTGCACAGGATGCGATGGCCGATATAGTTGATAGTGCCCATGAAAACAGCCTGAACTTAATTTTCCCACGCCTTGGCGAAGTGGATGATACCGACGCCATCATTAGTATGTTAGAGCAGTTGGGAAGTCGTTAAGTTTTTAACGGCTTATAAGAAACGATAGGCTAGGCTGACTTTAGGCCACGATATTCGGTGTGGTAATGCTGAATGTCCTGATTGAAATAATGCTTCAGCTCTTGCAGCGCCTTCCGCGCTCGTGTTTTAACGGTACCGATAGGCAGTTTCAGGTCATCGGCGGCCTCCTGGCTGGTATAATTTCGATAATACATGAGCTCAACAACAGCCTGATATTTGGGCGCTAACTGACTCAACAGCGACCGATTCAACATGCCTTCAGCAAGCCTTAGGTTGGTTGCAGTTACTTCGTGTTCGCCAATATAGGCCGCAGCTGTAGCTCGAACTTTCCTGGCTCTAAGTTCGTCCATAGCCAGATTACGGGTAATGGCCATTAACCAGGTAAACAGACGGCCTTGGCTAGGGCTGTAGTGTTGGCTATTTGTCCAGATTTTGACAAAAGCATCCTGAAGCAAATCTTCAGCACGAGCGGTATCTTTTAGCAAGCGAAGGAGTACACCATATAAAGCTGGTGAATACGAATCATAAATCAGGGAGAAATCAGCGGCTTTATGACTTTGCAGCGCACTTACCAGAACTTCTTCGTTGGGATAGGTAGTCATGTTCATGTAGGCAAACAGGGAGAGAATGGCTATTTTTGTGATGGTCAACCCTATATAACTTGTGCATATAAAGCAGTTCACAGGCAAAGCGATAATAAAATCGTGCCACCAACCCTGTAGTAGCTAAAAAGTGACAGAATTATTACCTGTGCCCTGTTCATTGGTCCCATAAGCCAGATCAGCTATAAAAAATGGGGTCATAATTCCCCATAAAATACTCAGTTACGTGGAATCCCCCCCTCTACCATCAAATCAGAAAGTAACTAAAAAACGAAGCAATTGGCAGGGCTCTTTGACCGTTGAGTGTAGTCCTGAGACTACGTTCGAGTGTTATCCGGTCTCCGACCGGTTTTTCCAACTTATTTCACCGTATCCTCGATCTATGAGGACACCCACAGTATATACACATCTTATTTCGGTCGCGTAGCGATCCAATGTTTGTAGAAAATAGTCAATCGGCTCCTTATGCTGGTCGCGTATTGAGTTTTACTAAATAAACGCGGTTTATTTTTTAATCTCACCGGGTTAAAACCCGGCGCAAAAACATAGAATGAATGAACTGCACCGGGTTAAAACCCGGTGAGATTGAAAAGTACATAGAAAAGTATTTTCCTCGATTAATTAGTGAAAATAAATTAGCGACCGAATTAAGCCCAAGTCCGATCGCTACGCGACCGAAAATGAGGTGGGGATTATTTACTTTTCTACCGCACGGGCGGCCCCAAAACATTCGATGCCTACAGCATCACTAGAAATTTGTATATACTCTAGGTGAGGACACAGACCGTGGATACAGGTTTAGCAACTAACAATGCCAGCTGAGTCGATTAAAAACCGTTAATTTCAGTTTAACCGCTCGAATCTACTTTTAGTCTTCCTGAGAAATTCTCATTTTTGGTACTAAATAACGCCTATAAAGTTACCTACCACCTAGACCGTCAGTCGAAATAGCGGTTTAGATTACCGAAGGTATTGTTAGTTCGTTGTTCAGGGCTGGTATAGGTTTACAGAAACCAGTTCATAACCATTCACCATTAGTTTCATTAGCTATGAAAAATTACTTGCAAGGCCTCCTGACCGGTGTCGCAGCCGGATTATTAATTGGCTATCTGACAGCTCCTAATTCGGGCAAAAAAACGCGCAAAAAGATTGTTAAGGTTCTAGACAGACAAGCCCGCGATTTAACGGACGGCATTAGCGATCAATGGGATCGGACCATCGCCATGGCCGAAGGTGTTGTTGACCGAGTGAGAGGGTAAACGCAACTTGACAAGGTAATATACCAACTGCTCACAGACCGCACTAAACGAGGCCCTGATCGATGTGACCAGGGCTTCGTTCATTTGAAGCTACTAGTAAGGAGAGGGGTGGAGTAAACTATGACACTTCACATGACTATCCACTGAATAAAAGACATCGGTTTATTTCCAGCAGCCCTCACTAATAAATCCTATTTAGTGAGGGATTTCATTTGCTTCGAACGCTACTTTTTCGGGAAAATCATGTGCCATTAAACGAAACTTGGCAGGCAAACTATAATGTCGCGATTCACCCTAAAAATGCCGTTTATACCCCCTATTGAAGTGGTTTCAGGCTGTTAAATTTGTATCGTTAGCCAATCGAACAACAACTACACAAGGCACAAATCAATTCAAACAACTTACCTTTTAAAGCTATGAAAAAGACAAAAATCATTTATTGGATATTAACGGGCTTGTTTGCATTTGTTATGGCAGGTTCAGGGATTCCCAACATTATGGTCAACCCAATGTCGGTACAGGGTTTTCATGAAATGGGGTATCCAACCTATATCATTCCGTTTCTGGGCTGGGCCAAGTTATTGGGTGCAATTGCCATTCTGGTTCCGGGATTTCCACGCCTTAAAGAGTGGGCCTATGCTGGGCTCATCTTCGATTTGCTGGGTGCTACGTATTCCGTCGCGAATAGTGGTAAAGCTATCGGCCAGTGGGCGCCTATTTTCATTTTTGTGGCGCTGGGTTTTGGCTCGTATTATTTCTATCACAAGAAGCTGAAAGAAACAGCCGAGCTCACCGAAGAGTTGCAAATGAAGGTTGTTTAGTCCTAAGAGGCTTATCCATTGAGTACACAAGTAAGCGAATGCCTCTATGAGTAAAGCAACTCATAGAGGCATTCGCATTTGTGCCAGTATTCAAAAAACGATTTGAATTCTGTAACTTTACCGCATGGAAAAGACCGAAACCCTCGAAGAGTTTTACAAGAAGAAGTTTAACTGGCTACCCGAAAATCTTCAACAGGATATTGGTCATTTCAACGTATTTCGGCTGGAGGATTGCCTGGGATTAGGTTCTCCTGGCGTGCAATACAGCCGTCGGGACTTTTACAAAGTCAGTTTGATACGGGGTAAAAACGTGTATCACTACGCCGATAAAAGTATCCAGATCAACGGCACGACGCTCATGTTTTTCAACCCGCACGTACCCTATACCTGGGAATCATTATCGGACGATAAAACGGGCTTCTTCTGCATATTCACAGAAGCCTTTTTCACCGAAAAGATTCGGGGAAGCCTAAGCGAACTACCAATGTTTATGGCTGGCAGTAAACCAGCCTATGTTCTTAACTCGATTCAGGATGAACACATTAGTGCCTTGTTCCTGAAAATGATTGATGAAATAGGCTCCGATTATCAATACAAGTATGATTTGCTGCGCAATTATGTGATGGAGGTGATTCATTACGCGTTAAAAAGTCAACCCTCTGAAACACTCTACCAACATCAGGATGCAAAATCCCGAATTACGGCCGTTTTTGCCGAGTTGCTTGAGCGACAGTTTCCTATTGAATCACCTTCCCAGCGCTTTAAACTTCGTTCGGCCAGCGATTTTGCCCAGCAGCTATCCGTTCATGTCAATCATCTAAACCGGTCGATTCGGGAAACAACGGGTAAAACAACCACTGACTTCATTGCTGAACGAGTAGCCAGCGAAGCCAAAGCCTTATTAAAGCATACGGACTGGAATATTTCCGAAATCAGCTACAGCCTAGGGTTCGACGAACCAGCCCATTTCAACTACTTTTTCAAGAAACAAACCCAGCTAACGCCTTCCGCTTTCCGAAATGTTTGAATTTGGTAAGTAATGGTTTGGATGTCGCTAGTCCCTCCCCTATCCGGAGTCCTAATTTTGCCCTCGTTAAACGAGCAAAATTATGGACACTCAAAAAGTATGGTTTATTACAGGCGCTTCTAAGGGACTAGGACTCAGTCTGGTTAACCAACTACTAGCCGAAGGCCATTCCGTAGCAGGCACCTCCCGAAACATTGATCAACTGATTCAGGCGGTTGGTTCAACAAGCGCTCAATTTCTACCGCTACAGGTCGACCTTGCCAATGAACAAAGTGTAGCCCAGGCACTTCAGAAAACCCACGACACGTTTAAGCATATCGATGTCGTTGTAAATAATGCAGGTTACGGCATTGGCGGTAGCATTGAAGAGCTGACCGATCAGGAAACACGCGACAGTTTTGACATTAACGTATTTGGTACGTTGAATGTGATTCGCCACGTGCTGCCTTTTCTACGCGCTCAGCAGTCGGGACATATCATTAACATTTCGTCCATTGCCGGAATAACAGCCAATACTGGCTGGGCTATTTATGCAGCTACGAAGTATGCCGTCATGGGGCTTTCCGAAGTGCTGGCCGATGATGTTAAATCGTTCGGTATCAACGTAACGGTGGTGGCTCCGGGTGCTTTTCGGACGAGTTTCCTATCAACAGAATCCCTGCTTTTGACCAAACACCCCATCGACGCCTATGAGCAGGTTAGGGCTTCTCATGCCAAATACCTGAGCATGGATGGGGTACAGGCAGGCGATCCAGCAAAAGCCGCAGCCGCCATGATCCAGATCGCAAATGAAGCAAATCCTCCGCTGTACTTACTCTTAGGTAGTGACGCCTATCAGCGGGCACTAACCAAAATCGACCTGCTTGGCAAAGCATTTACAAGCCAGGAAGAACTAACAAAATCAACTGATTTCTAATCCATTACACTAAAGCCAAGTATAATTATGAGTACTCCATTGCAACCAAGTAAAAAAGTATGGTTTGTTACAGGCGCGTCAAAAGGCCTGGGACTTTCATTAGTAAAACAATTATTGGAGCAAGGTTTCCAGGTGGCCGCTACTTCCAGAAACAAAGATGACCTTCGCCGGGCTGTTAGTGTTGACAATGAAAGCTTCCTTCCATTAGCTGTCGATCTAAAAACCGAAACCAGTGTCGATCAAGCGATTAATGCCACCATTGCGCAGTTTGGCCATATCGATGTGGTGGTCAACAATGCGGGTTATGGACTATTGGGCAGCCTTGAAGAACTAACCGACCGGGAAGCGCGCGAAAATTTCGACGTCAATGTATTTGGATCACTGAACGTGATTCGGGCCGTGATGCCTCATCTTCGGGAACAACAGTCGGGGCATATTTTTAACATCTCGTCGATTGGCGGTTTCACGGGTAACTTCCCAGGTTTTGGGATTTATTGCGCCACCAAGTTTGCCGTCGAAGGTTTTTCGGAATCACTTGCTGCCGAAGCGAAAGCGTTTGGCATCAACGTGACAATTGTTTCGCCCGGCTATTTTAGAACTGATTTCCTGACAGCTTCTTCACTAGGCGTTCCTTCTCGTCAGATCGACGCGTATGAAGCCGTTCGGGCCAGTCAGCAGGCGCACCAGGCCGAGATCAACGGTAACCAACCCGGCGATCCTGAAAAAGCAGTTGCGGCTTTGATTCAAGTAGCATCGGCAGAGAACCCACCCTTGCATTTATTCCTGGGTCAGGACGCTTACGACATGGCCTACACCAAAATCAACAGCGTTCAAAGCGATTTAGAAACCTGGAAAGCGGTTACGGTTTCGACAGGTTTTGCGACTGAGAATGCTGCTGTTTAATTGAGTTGATTGTACCCACGGTCTCATAGATTCTAAGAAATTAATCGCTGATATTTTTTCACTCTCGCCGGGTTAAAACCCAGCGCATCTGATTCTTCTATGTTTTTGCACCGGGTTTTAATCCGGCGAGAGTGAAAGTTAACTACCGACCGTGGGTACACTATAAATCCTGCTAAAAATTAGTTTTCTATCTTGCCAAATGACAAGTCTGCTTACCTGAGCACATCGTAATTTGGCTTCATGGAAAACCTTATCAATTATCTGCTACAGTTCGGGCAACTCAACCCACACCAAATTGACCTGATCAAAAGCAAGGCGATTACAAAAAAGTTGGCCCGCGATCACTTCTATTTTGAAGCGGGAAAAGTACAGCGCGAAGTGGCTTTTCTGACCGAAGGCATTATCCGGATTTGCTACTACAACCGCGATGGCGATGAAATTACTAAGTACTTTCTGGACGAGAATCATTTCGTTGTCGATGTGAACAGTTATACGCTCCAAATTCCGACGGTAGAATATGCGCAGGCTATCACAGACTGCGAGCTGGTCATCATCTCCCGAGAAGCGATGGAGGAATTATCCATGACGATCATCGGTTGGGACGCCATTATCAACAAAATCACCGTCAAAGGTATGGCGGATAAAGTCAACAGAATCAGTCCAATGCTGGCCGAAGATGCGACCGAACGCTATCTGAATTTCATGAAGACATTCCCGAATCTGGCTCATCGCATTCCTCAACTATACCTGGCCTCGTTTTTGGGCATTACTCCTACCTCGTTAAGTCGCATCAGACGGCAAATTAGCGAATAGCGCTTCTTGCCAAATGGCAAGTTTCGTCCCGACGACGCTTCTGAACTTTGCAACGTCATTAAAAAAATCAACGTATGCAAACAATCATCATCACAGGGGCAACCAGCGGTATCGGGTATGAATGCGCTCTGGAGTTAGCCAGAATGGCACCGGATAAACAGCTTATTATTCCCTGCCGAAACTTACAATCGGGACAAAAAGTCGTCAAAAAAATACAGCAGCAGACTAATCATCAGCACGTCATCTGTATGCCGCTGGATTTGGAATCTCTTCAATCTGTTCGCGAATTTGTCCAGTTATTTTCGGAGCAACCTCATCGCGGGTTGGTTGCTTTGCTCAATAATGCAGGCATTCAGCATGCCGACGAAACCCGGTCTACCCGAGACGGGTTTGAGGCTACGTTTGGGGTAAATCACCTGGCTCCCTTTTACCTGACGTTGCTGCTTTTACCTTTTATGAGCGCCGGGAGTAGCATTACCTTCACGGCCAGTGGCACGCACGATCCGAAGCAGACAACAGGCATGCCCACTCCTGTTTATACAAGCGCTGAGCAATTAGCCTATCCAGCCAAAACGAACGAAAGCCCTGTAGCGGTTGGCCAAAAACGGTATACAACCTCGAAGCTGTGCAATGTGCTGACCACGTATGCGTTGCAGAAACGCATAGAAAAACTCAACATCCGGGTTAATGCTTTCGACCCAGGCTTCGTTCCCGGAACGGGTTTAGCCCGAAGCTATTCCCCATTTTTGAAATTCATTTCCAATTACATTTTTAAACTTCTGATTCTACTTCATCCAAACGTGCATACGGCTCGACAGTCGGGAAAAAACCTGGCGAACCTGGCTTATGGAGATGCTTACAAAGCGTATACTGGGAAGTATTTTGAAGGGAAAAAAGAGATACCATCTTCGGAAGATTCCTACCGGCAGGATTTACAGAAAGAACTTTGGGAAACGTCACTAAAACTTACTGGAATCAAACCAGAACAGACGTCGATTCCGCTGCCATAGCCCTTTTATTGAGGAAATCTGAGGCTAGTTCTTTACTTTCCCTGCCCCCTCTCCTTATTTCAAGGGGAAGGATCAGGGTAAACAACACGAAAACTAAAATCCAGCCGCCTGCCCGTCTTTTCTCGACTCGGTAGCACCGTGATAAACTTTATTTTTGGCATCATACATAATGGCCTGATAGCCACCGTAACCACCAAAGCCATAGCCTATTTTATGCCCCTTACGCATCAGGTCGCGGATGGTTTCGTACGGATAGCCTGATTCCAGGGTAATCTGGCCTGAATCGACCATTTTTTCGCCCGTTGGCTCCGATGACCCCTGGTGATCGATACGGGGAGCGTCGCCCGCTTCCTGTGGGTTCATGCCGAAATCGATCATGTTCATAATGATCTCAACATGACCTAAAGGTTGAAAGCTTCCGCCCATTACGCCAAAGCTCATAAATGGCTGGCCATCTTTGGTAATAAACGCCGGAATAATGGTCTGAAACGGACGTTTATGTGGGGCAAACGTATTATTCTGCCCCTCAATCAAGCTATACAATTCCCCCCGATCCTGGAACATAAATCCAAGCCCGTCGGCCACCATGCCTGATCCGAAGCCCCGGTAATTACTTTGAATGAGCGAAACCATGTTTCCTTCTTCATCTGCTACGGTTAAGTAGATAGTATCACCCTGCCGCAGCGCTGGATTACCAGCATCGACACGACTGGCCGCCCGATTCGGGTCGATGAGTTTACGACGTTCGGCTGCGTACGATTTGCTGATCAGCTCATTCACTGGGATTTTCGCGAATGCGGGGTCGGCATAGTATTTGGCGCGATCTTCGAAGGCTAACTTTTTAGCTTCTACAAACTGATGAATGTGTTCTGAACTACCCCAGGCTACTTTCGAGAAATCGTAAGGTTCCAGCAGGTTCAGCATCTGCAACGTTGCAATTCCCTGACTGTTTGGTGGCAATTCCCATACATCATAGCCCCGATAATTGGTCGAAACCGGCTCAACCCATTCGGAGGTATGATCGGCTAAGTCTTTCGCGCTCAGGAAGCCACCAACTTTTTTCATGAAGGCATCAATTGTCTGAGCAATTTCACCCTTGTAGAACGCATCCCGACCACCTTTCGCAATTTTTTCCAGTGTATTGGCCAGGGCCGGATTTTTAAAGATTTCCCCTCGTTTAGGAGCTGCTCCAGTGGGGGCATACGTTTCCTTCACGTTTGGGTATTTACCGAAACGTGCAACCATGGAAGCCCAGTAAACAGACGCTTCATCGTGAACAGGATAGCCCTCACGAGCGTAGCGAATAGCATGGGAGAGGATTTTAGGCATGGGCGTTTTCCCAAAACGCTTATGTAACTCAAACCAACCATCTACACAACCGGGTGTTGATACGGGCAAAGGGCCATCTGATGGAATATGGGTTAGCCCCCGTTTCTGAAATTCGGCCAATGTCAGGCTATATGGCGATCGTCCCGATGCATTCAGCCCGTAGAGTTTTTTTGTTTTGGCATCCCAGACAATGGCGAACAGATCACCGCCAATACCATTTACGTGTGGTTCAACCAGCCCTTCCATAGCATTGGCCGCAATTGCTGCATCAATCGCGTTACCTCCCGATCGGAGCACATCAAGACCTGCCTGAGTCGATAGTGGGTGCGATGTACAGACCATGCCGTGCTGCGCCATCACAACCGAACGAGTAGCGAACGCTTTACCCAAAAGTCGGTCCTGGGCGACTGTGGACGTGGCTAGACTAAGTAGAAAACAGAAGAGGAGTACGTTTTTTTTCATAAAGAGGTTGTATGAAGTTCTAAACGATTGTGCCACAGTTGATAGGCCGTGGTACAAGATAACGAAATGCTTATTTTCTGACAGGATTTACACTTGACTTTAGCCTTTAAGCAGAAGCTCGCTGGGGCTTTGGTATGTAGATTTGGGTCGCCAAACTCTTATCCATATGCCTACACTACCCAGCGAGTTTCTGACTGTAATACTACCTTATGCAAGGTTGTTTTGCAAACGTGTTTTTGTCAATGTCCAGCTCTTGCTCACCGGGGCCATATTAACCCCTGGCAAGCGAACCGTCAGCTCCGTGCTGCGTATTATGGGGCAGGCCAGTACCAAAGCCTTCCATAAGTACCATCGAGTGCTGAGTCAAGTCGAGTGGTCAACTTTGCAAGCCAGCCGGATTTTGTTGACCCAACTCGTGGGCATGTTTGTCGGTCAGGGGCCTGTGGTGGTGGGTATTGATGAGACCTTAGAACGGCGATGGGGTAAATCCATCAAAGCCAAGGGTATCTATCGGGATGCAGTCCGTAGTAGTGAGAAGTACGTGGTCAAATGTAGTGGGTTGCGGTGGGTAAGCGTAATGATCTTGTGCCGCATCGAGTGGGCCAAACGGGTCTGGGCCTTACCCTTCCTGACGGCACTGGCTCCCTCTCAAGCCTATTATGCCCAGAAGGCGCGTACTCATAAAACGCTCACCGACTGGGCTAGACAGTTGCTTTTGCAAGTGAAGCGATGGCTTCCTGATCGTCAGATAGTTGCCGTGGGGGACAGTAGCTATGCCGTGATTGATTTACTGCTGGCACTGCAAGGACAGGTAAGCCTGATTAGTCGCCTACGCTTAGATGCGGCCCTATATGGGCCAATTCCGGTTCGGCCACCAGGGCAACGAGGGCGGAATCGGCTTAAAGGCGATCGCTTACCTACACTGCCAATGGTAGGCAACGACAGGACTACTGTTTGGCAAAAACTGGTGGTAGGAGATTGGTACGGGGGACATTCGCAAGCGGTGGAGTACTGTACAAGTACCGCTCTTTGGTATCACGGGGGCAAAAAGCCGCTTGCTATTCGATGGGTATTGGTACGTCTGGATGGTCAACTAACGGGTCTGGTTAGTAATGATGCCTCCCTGAGTGGGGAGCAGATGATTAGCTATTTTGTGCGCAGGTGGTCGATGGAAACCACGTTTGCTTTAGTGCGGTCGCATTTGGGGGTGGAGACCCAACGGCAGTGGAGTGATCGGGCCATTGCTCGCACTACGCCGGTGTTGCTGGGCTTGTTTTCGGTGGTGAGCTTGGTGGCTAATAGGCTTGAAGGAAAGAGTTTGTTAGAGAGCCAGATAAGTAGTTGGTATGAGAAAAAGCAGCCAACTTTTAGTGATGCATTGGCTTGTGTACGCAGGTATTTATGGGTAGAAATGAATTTTTCGATCTCTGGATCAGAGGTTGTCCACGTAAAAATGAGCCAACAGCAGTACCAGTTATGGCAGGAAGCCTTAGCTTGGGCAGCATAAGGCTAAAGTCAAGTTACAGGATAAAACAAGATTTCTTTTCGCTACTTAATTCAGTTTCATCCTGTAAATCCTGTCGATAAATATCGTTTTCGGGCTTGCCGCCAGATGAAATACACAATGGCACCTACACAAATAACGCTGGGTAGAATCTGGCTATACGGTTTATACTGAGACAACACCGTACCTGAAAAGGCAGAAAGAAGCGCGCTATAGGCTGATAGCATTTTGTAAATATGTTCGTACAACCACCAGGTTTTGAGTCGCTGGTAGAGCCAGAAGTACTTTAGCAAATCGTATCCTGCAACGAGTACTAAGGCCGATAAGGTTGGGTAAACGACTGCCGGAGACCAGTTGCCACCAGCCAATTGCATCGAAATCAAATACAATCCACCGGCTATTAGAACACCGAACGCAATGACGATATCGAGAGGAGAAGATGGGCGTTCGCGAAGCTGGACAGCGCGATAACCTGAATAACCCACGTAGCCGCCTAACAGGGTTAGAATGACTAAAAAAGAACTTGATCGAAAAAAGAGAACCCCGGTTAAAGCCGTTCCAACAACGATAGTGAAGACATAGAGAAAGTAACGACCGTAGCGAATGTGCTGCCGGGATTGGTTTTGATAAGCAAGGGCGACTAAGCCGATGAGCAGGCCAATGGTGCCGAAAAGTACGTGAACACCAACATTGAGCGCGTGAAGCGTTTGCATGAAAACAGGACTCCGGGATTAGTGAATTGGCGGAGTGTTTTCAAAATTGACCTCAGAAAAAACCAGGCAAAAGACAAACGTGACTAGATCCGGTTGCCTGTGACGAAAGCCGTTCGTCACGGAGTTGGTGGTGTTGCTAATTCCAGGTCGTAAATTGCCTCATGCAACGGCCACGACTTCTGGATCATTTCCTCATTCGCAACCTGCTTGGGTTGGGAGCCTTATTGGCTGTCCACTACCTCACCGACTTTTATGCGATTGAACAGCGACCGGGATTTTCAAAAGTGTCGCCTTATTTATACCTGCTGTTGCTCTATGGCTGGATCGTTTTCCATAACCGCATTCTGTTTGATCGACTGTTCCTGCACGATAAAAAAGGAATGTATTTTGGCTGGCTATTTCTATTGATGGTGCTCGGTTCGTTCAACATGAATTTCATTCTGCACACCGAGTTCAACATTCCGAGATCATTGCCGTTTCTGGTCAATTATTGGGTGTATACCGTAACGGGCTTAGGGGTTTTCGTCACCTATCGCTACCTGACTAGTCGTGCGGAAACGATTATTCAGCCAATTGTGTCAACAGTGCCGCGCATAGAAGAGACGGGTTATTTTTCCTGTATGATCGATGGAAGTCGCCAGAACATTGCCTATGCAGACATTCAGTACATTGAAAGCCTCGAAAACTACCTGAAGATTTTTACAAAGCAGAAAGTCTATATCACCCGCCTGACTCTGAAAGAAGCTGAGGAGCGACTACCGAAACGACAGTTTATTCGCATTAGTCGGTCGTATATTGTACATCTGACTCAAGTTGAGAAACGAGAGCCAGATGCATTCTGGATTGGTTCAAAAGAATTGCGTATTGGCCGAGTCTATAAACGCTACGTTATGGAGCAATTGGCTGGCGAATAAAAAACTCCTGTTGCTATCCAACTAGAAGCAACAGGAGTAACTCAAAGTTTCTTACACGAATTTACTGCGATACTTCACTGGTATACTCGTACGTGCCTAAACCTAGCACTTCGCTCGTTTGTTTACGAAGTTCCTTGCCGAGTTCTGGGTTATTGGCCAAAATCTGACCGTAACTGGGGATCATTTCTTTCAATTTAGCTTGCCACACTTCGGTTGCCAGTTTTTCGGGGAAACAACGTTTTAGTAAGTCGAGCATGATCGAAACCGCCGTTGATGCACCGGGCGAGGCACCCAGCAGAGCCGCAATACTGCCATCGGCAGCACTTACGACTTCGGTACCGAATTCCAGTACGCCCCCTTCATGTTCGTCTTTCTTGATAACCTGTACGCGCTGACCGGCAATTTCCAACTCCCAATCCTCTAGTTTAGCATCTGGGTAATATTCTTTCAAGGCGTTCAGTCGATCTTCCGGCGATTGCATAACCTGCTGAATGAGGTAACGCGTCAGGGGAACATTGTGCAGACCAGCCATCAGCATCGGAGCCATATTGCTCAACTGAATGGATTTTGGCAGGTCTAAATAAGAACCGCTTTTCAGGAATTTGGTCGAAAAACCAGCGTATGGTCCGAATAGCAATTCGCGTTTTCCATCAATCATACGGGTATCCAGGTGCGGCACCGACATTGGGGGAGCACCCACCGACGCTTTGCCGTATACTTTTGCCTGATGCCGTTCAACCACTTCCCGATTTACACACTTAAGCCACTGGCCGCTTACTGGGAAACCACCAAAACCCCGACTTTCGGGAATATCTGACTTTTCGAGCAGTCGCAACGAACCACCACCGGCACCAATGAACAGGAAGTCGGTCTGGATTTCACGCTCCTGGTTCGTTGTTACATTCTCGACCTTCAGTTTCCAGCCGCCGAGCGATTTGGAACGCCATAGATCGCGAACATCGTGGGCAAAGTACAGATGAACCCCCGGCATATCATAGAGCCGACGGAACATAGCGCGGGTCAATGCACCAAAATTTACGTCGGTACCGATGTCCATACGCGTTGCGGCCACGGGCTGTGCCGGGTCGCGATCTTCCATAACGATCGGCATCCAGTCGGCTAGTTGGGCCGGATCTTCGGAATACTGCATTCCGTGGAAGAGATAATTCTGCTGAAGCGCATCAAACCGTTTGCGGAGATACTCTACATTGTCGGTACCCCACACAAAGCTCATATGCGGAATAGACCGGATGAAGTTAGGCGCGTCATGCAGAAAACCCTGTTGAATCAGATACGACCAAAACTGCTTCGACTGCTCGAACGACTCAGCAATTTTAATTGCTTTAGCGGGATCGATAGAGCCGTCTTCTTTTTCTGGCGTATAATTCAGTTCGCAGAAGGCCGAGTGGCCGGTGCCTGCATTGTTCCAGGCGTCGGAACTCTCGGCGGCTGCGCTATCTAAGCGCTCGTAAATGTCAATGGTCAGGTCGGGTTGCAGTTCTTTCAGCAACACGCCCAGGGTAGCACTCATAATACCAGCTCCGATTAACACAACATCGGGGCCTTTTTCGGTAGATTTTTTGCGTTTCGCCATGATATAATTTGGCAGGTATGTATTCGTCTATTACTTACAAAATTGGCAGGCAGCTTGTTCCGCAAATTTCGATAAAATAGGATATTTTCCAGTTATTTAACCTGAAAGATGGCGAAGTGTTGAACTTTTTTTTGATATGATATTTAATAAATCCTGTTTTATCGTGAAGTTGTTAAAATTTCCTTTTATGAACTGCCTGCCTGAAAACCCCGTTCGAAGGCTGATTTAGTCGGCCTGAAATATCTTCTCCAGGCATTTCATTGTAATCAGATAAGTGGGTTTTACACCCAGCGTACCTAAACTACCCGATGCCAGCGTAGCTCCCGTAAGCAGCGGATTATCTGATGCGTAATAAGCATAACGCACTTTTATGCTGTTCGGAACGCTACCTCGAATTCTCGATTGAGCCTGAATAGCCTTCTGATAATGAGCACCTTCCATCTCCAATCCAATGGCTTTCCAGGAAGAGTTTCTGAAATAACTCAGTACATCTTTGTTTTGTAAAGACGTGCCGAGTACTGTAATCATGGCTCCTTCGTAGACATCAATGCCATGTCCCTCAAAATCCTCTTTTTTGAAGTCGTTGTCCAGTGGGTAATTATCGGCGGTGCCTTCGAAGATATGCGAGGTAGGAATCATGAGATCGCCTTTCTCGCCGGTCAGAATACCTGCTTTGCCAACTATAGAAATGGACGCTACGTTGAGCGGGGCCGTTACCTCATTGTGCTCAAAAGGTTTTAGTAATTCATCCATCGTTTCGAAAGCCTGCTCCCCAAATGCATAATCCATGACCAACAGAAGCGGCTGAACCGTTTTTATATGTTCGGGATCATGCGTAATTTCCGAGGTTAACTGGCTGGCATCCAGATGAGCGGTATCAATTAGCTGCACCATCAGACTGGTTCCTGCCAAATCTTCCAGTGTGTGCATACCGTGTTCAGTAGCATATTCGGTAACCCGCTTCCGAAGTTCCCGTTGGGTGGGTTGGCTTAATTTTAAGGCCAGATCATACAGATTATCCCAGGTTGTTGTTCCGGCTAAGGCACCAGGCGCATACAGGCAATTCATAACGCTGTGTGGATTGGCGCTGATAATGTGGATCGGACGATGCTGAAGGTTATGCTCCCAGATGTATTGCTTCAGGCGGGTAGCCCAGCGTTCGCCGTACAGGTGTTGGCCTACGCGCTCGCGAAGCATAGGCGTAAAGTTGATTTCACGTCCCAGTTTCGGTTCGCCAACCTCTCGCATGGATACGCTTCCTAAACCGTACACGATCTGAAACAGGCCATTGTTGGTTCCGGCTGTTTCTTCAAATCGGCTATAGGCTTGTTGGGTTTCTTCAAACGTTCGACCCAGAATCGAACTCAGGTAAGTGAGCGCTAATTCTCGTTCATCGTCGTTCACTGTCCCACCCGACTGAATGATAGCTTCCAGTTTCTCCCATTCCCGAATTCGGCCCCCTTTCTCCTGAAAAGCATTCCGCCGAATTTTATCGGCTTCCATGAACATAAACGTCAGGTGAGTCAGGATGTCGTAGATTTCGCTGCGACCGTTGGTTACTTCGATCACCATCTGCTCATTATCAATCCGATAGCAGTTCCGGCGACGTTTGGCCGGGACCAATACCGGAAAATGGGAGTGCTCAAAGCCTTCGCGCGAGGCCAGTGAAATAACCCGACAGGCCTCAATCCCTTTGGGGAGTCGGTCCATAACATAGACCAACCCATCTAACTCAACCCGTTGTGGATCACCAACGAGCCCATAAATTTCGGGTTGGAGCGTAAGTAACGCCCGCCGAATTTCTTCGCCCGATACCCCCGATGGTTTATAAAATCCCCGGTTGAACAGGTGCCGCATGGTAATGTACAGTCGCTCAATGGCTACGCGCGATTCCTGTGCGCGAGTGAGTGGAGGAGAAGGAACAAGGTTCATAACTAGTGGTGAAGTAATTTGGGTGCAAGTTACGGGGAAGACGTTTGATGTTTGACGTTCCAGGTTTGATGTTTCAGGTTTCAAGTTGACTAATGCAAACAATAGTGGTGTGTTAGCCAACTTGAAACCTGAAACATTAAACCTGAAACTATTTTCTAGGTACTTTTGGCAGATGAAAGAACAGATTCGGCGCGTAGGATGGATTGCTTTATGCTGGCTCATGCTCTGCCAGACTATTCAGGCGCAACCGATCCCTGCGCCATCTGCCATTCCCGACCAATCAGGCATTAATCAGGGGCGATTTATTGGTGTATTGGTAGGAACCGCAGCTTTCTACACGATTACGCTCCTAATGCTTCGGAAGCAATGGTACAAGAAAAAAGTGCCCTTTCATACCTTCAATGATAACGGCGAATGGCTCCAGATGGATAAGGTTGGCCATGCCGCCACGGCTTATTGCATGAGTCGGGGTGGTTACGAGCTGATGCGCTGGAGTGGTGTTAATGAACGAGCGAGTATCCTGACGGGCGGTTTGCTGGCACTGCTATTTCAAACAACCCTCGAAGTCTACGACGGCCATGCCGAAGGCTGGGGGTTTTCGAAGGGCGATATGTTTGCCAATGTGGCCGGAACGGCGCTGTTTGTTGGACAGCAATACGGGGCTGGTCAACAGGTAGTTAGTTTAAAGTATGGCTTTCGGAAAACGATTTTCCCGCCCTATCGACCGAATTTATTGGGAAAAACAACAGGGCAACAAATGCTCAAAGATTACAATGGACAACAATATTGGCTGTCGGTCAATCTGGCGTCGGTGTTGCCGGTTGGTCCTAGCTTCCCCCGTTGGCTTAATCTGGATTTGGGGTATAGTGGAAGCGGTATGACGGGTGGCCACGAAAATCCGGTGATGTTTGATAAAGACGGAAACGAAGTGAAATTCACCCGTTATCGCCAATTCTTTATCTCGCCCGATGCTGACTTATCACGCATCGGTACGTTTTCGCCATCGCTTCAACGGTTCATTGGAACGGCACAGTTTTTCAAAATTCCCGCCCCATCGTTGGAGTTTAACCGCGTAAAAGGACTACGGTTTCACCCGCTTATTTTGCCAAAAGAATGAAATAAAGAGTGAAAGAGCGAATGAGTGCAAGAGTGAAAAATGGCGATAAACTTTTCGCACATTCACTCTTGCACTCATTCGCTCTTTATCTTTTTTACTCTTTATTTCCTTCCGCCACCAATATCGAAGCCCAGTTTAATACCCAGATAGGTGTTTTTGCTCTCAACTGAGGTTGAGCCTATTGACAGTGTGCTCGTTGTTGTAGGAACAGCGTTATATTCAACACCTACAACGAAATGCCCGGCTTTAATACCTGCTCGAATCATAGCGCCAAATTTAGTTTCGCCAACCAACGTTATCGATTGAGGGCCCTGACCATTAACGACTGTAATTGTACCACCCGATGCTACATTATAGAGTCCAAGACCTAAGCCCAAAAAGGGTCTGACACCGCCTTGACCAAATAAATAATTACCCGTAATTACGCCTGACGTAAAACTGCCAACTTCACCAGAGCTAGTATTTCCATTGCTGACAACGCCCCGAGCAACAGCGGCCAATTCTAAGCGAAGGCCCAGGTCAACATGGTCGCTCAGGCCGTACTTCGGCTCAATTGCAAATAAAACGCCACCCGATGCCCCTGAGCCTATTGGTTTGGCTATGCCAAGTGATACATTTACTTTAAATGGTTTGTACTCCTGGGCGGTAGCTGAAATAGCAGCCAGCATGAACAGAGAAAATAGATAAGCTTTCATGAATAATAAAATAGGGATGAATAAGTCTAAGCGAATCCAGTTGGATTGCAGGATCGTTAGACGCTTAAAAAAACTTTAGTCACCCAATTTTATTAATTGCATACTATGGCTTATTTCATTTCTCCCGGTATTACTGTAATGCCTTTCTGGCGATTCTGACGAAGTATCGTAACGGCAATTTGCTTACCAATGGTATCGTCGGTGAGCAGTAAATGTAGGTCATCGACACTGGTTACAGGCTGACCGTTGAACCCTACAATAATATCGCCCTGCATCAACTCGCCATTCCCGGCTATTCCGTCGGGCTCTACACTTGCCACCATTACGCCTGTTTTAGCCGTCAGTTGGTTGTACTGCTTGATTCGCTCGGTAAGGTTAATCAGCTGACCGCCAATGCCCAAATACCCACGTCGTACGCGGCCATGCATAATGAGTTTGCCCGCCACTAAAGCTGTCAAATTCGATGAAACGGCAAAACAGATACCTTGAGCAGGCAAGATTACGGCGGTATTTACGCCAATGACATCACCATTCGAATTGACTAGCGGACCACCTGAGTTGCCCGGATTCAACGCAGCATCAGTTTGAATAACATCGTCAATTAACCGACCCGATTCTGAACGGAGTGTCCGGCCAAGCGCGCTGACTACGCCTGCCGTCAGTGAGTACTGAAACCCATATGGATTGCCAACCGCAATGGCAATCTGGCCAACCTGAACCTGTTTCGAATCGGCAAAGCGAATGGCTTTGAGGCCATCGGCGTAGATTTTAATCACAGCGATATCGGTAGCAGGATCTCGGCCAATGAGGGTCGCTTCATAATCGCGGGAGTCGGGCAGGGAAACCATGATTTTGGTCGCTCCGGCCACCACGTGGTTATTGGTAATGATATAGCCGTCGGTAGAGATAACAAAACCCGAGCCTGAACCACCATCGGCATCGTCCCGACCAGGTGCCCGGCGTTGCGGAGGCACTGGAGTACGACCTCCCTGATTCGAGGTTGCCCGACCACTAACCTTTATCTGAACAACCGATTGGCTAACTTTTTTAGCAACGTTTACAACGGTAGCCGAATAGGCATCCAGCAACGGACCATCCTGCTCAAATGAACCCGCTTGCTGCGAGGTTACATCGGAAAATGTCACAAATTGAGTGTCCATACGATAAGTTATTAAGTATGGCTGAGTTAGCTATCACGATCTGTTCCAGAGCAATGTAGAGTTGGCAAACAAGTTACCTATCAGCCATTTTGTCATTTTAGGGCAGATGGTTGTTTGTTTTAAGTAACTTGGTAGCTTAATTTGTATTGAGTTCTGTTAAAATGGCAGGGATAGTATGACCTTCGAAGAATATTTGAGTCAAAAAAAAATTGATGTAGACTTGTTTCAAAAGAATGAATTAGCGCGGTTTAACGACTGGAAGCATACGTTTGGACAGATGCATCCGGAAAGCTTTACCGCTCAAAAGAAATTTCTTTTGAATGATACCCGAAGGAAGTACCTTGTTCGTTAAAAATGTATTAAGTAGTCTGAAGGTCAGGCTGCTATTGTATTCTAATCCTCTACTTTTCTTTCTTGCATGAGCCTTACATTAGGAGAACTACGTGGCATTACAGATGCCGTTCTGAATGCCCTGAAGGCACAAGGCATTAGTGATGGTGATTCACTACTCGAAGCAACTAAGACACCCAAAGATCGCAAAGATCTATCTGCTGCCAGTGGTGTTGATGGAACCATCATTCTGGAATTGGCCAATCGTGCCGACTTAGCCCGTATCAAAGGCATTGGACGGGTTTACAGCGACCTTATGGAAGAAGCTGGCGTTGATACCGTAAAAGAACTAGCTCAACGATCAGCCGCAAATCTGCACGCTAAATTGATTCAGATTAATAGTGTTCGGCAATTTACACAGCGACCACCTTCTGTTGAGCAAATTGGTGATTTTGTTGAACAGGCTAAAAATCTGCCCAGAATGCTCGAATATTAAAAAAGGGGGTGTATTAACGCCCCCTTTTTCATGTTCGACTAGGTCGGTATACCGGGCTCCTGCAGATAATTCTCCAGCCGGGTCTCTAACTCAGGTAGACTCAAATTTGTATATAGTTCGCCATTTAGGGCCAACGATAGGCGGCCACTTTCTTCCGAAACCGCAATCACGGCGGCATCCGTGGCTTCGCTCATACCCAGCGCAGCCCGGTGACGAAAGCCCAGCGACGGGGGCAACTCATCGTCTTCCGATACTGGCAAAATACAGCGGGCAGCCCGGATGCGCCCTTCGCTGATGATTACCGCGCCATCGTGCAATGGGCTGTATTGGCTGAAAATGGCTAAGAGAAGCGGCTTCGATATATCGGCATCTATTACCTCGCCTGATTGAGCAAATTTCTCCAGATCATCGTTTTTTTGTAATACGAGTAATCCGCCTGAAAATTCGCCACTCAACGCTTTACAAGTGTCCAGAATGGGCTTTAACGGCGTCTGTGTTTCAACCGTATCATTGTCCCGTAGAAGCCAGCGCCTGAACAAACGACTGTTTGTTAAGTTGGTCGATTTGCCAATCAGCAGCAGAAAACGGCGGATCTCGTGCTGGAAGATGATGATCAGCGCCAGTGCCCCTACGCTGATAAAATACTCCAGAATGGTTGTCATCAGATTAAGCCCAAGTGCTTTAACGAGCAAATAGGCTAAATAAACGAGCAGATACCCCACGAATACCCGGCTGGCAACGCTTCCCCGAACGAGGTTGTAAATTTGATAAATCAGCAGAGCTACCAACCCAATATCGAGCAGGTCGAGCCAACCAATGTCTAAAAATCCCAGGCGAAATGCCAGCATGAACAAGTGGAGAAAGTTTCGGGGCTAAAGATAAACAGAACTTCCTAGTTTATGGATTATGCGCGTTAGTTATCGCAAGCTCTAGCCAGGAACTGGGCCAACACAATAAAACCCCAGAACCACCAGGAAGACCAACCCTTGCCGTTTGAATTATTTGCTTTGTATACCTGATAATTGCCCTGAATGGTTTTTTTTAGTCCTTCATCACAGTTAGTTCTGACTAACTGATGGGTAATGTCATACACAAAATACCGTTGATCGTGCTGGGCCGCTACCGTATAGTTTATGGCCGCCACACAAAAGGAGTTGATGATGCCCTCAAAGGTTTCTTCGGGGAGACTGTTTAAAAAATCAGGCCAATCGTCATACAGGATAAAGCCAAAAGTTGCCTGGTCCTGTTTGAAGTTCGGTGCTTTTTTTGCCTCATCAATCAGCGAATTAATATCCTCCAATTGTTCGTAGATGACTTCCAGAATACCGTATTGATAATGAATCGGCAAGGAAAAAGTGACGGATAACGGTTCTTTAAGGGGCGAAAACCGTCGCTGTTTTAGTAAGAATGAACAGTAAGGCTGGAGAGCGTCAGCCAGAATTTCATCGCAAAAATCATTACTGTGCCCGCTCCAATGTAGGTCAATAATTGATTTGTAGGGAAACAAGGCCATCGTCGGATTTTCGAGCCAGGCCAACAAGGGTTTATCCTGAAAAATACTGGCATGATCGTCCAGATGCTGGATTTCTTTCAGTTGATCGATTGCTTTCAACGCTTCATCTTTCGTGTACTGCTTATCCCCAATCGCAATGGTAATAGCAGGAGTCAGGTTGAACTCCGCCAACAGCTTTTTTCGCAGCTGAACCAGACCAGCCGGGTTTAGCTGGTCTGGTTCAATTTGCAGGCTGTCTAATAAGTGTAAGGGCGATTGATAAGGCATACAAAAAGTAATGGTTAACCCAGGCCAGTACCTTTAATTTTGGTTTCGACAACTTCACTATTTTTAGTTAAGCCGATCAGATTGAGAAGCACACTGCGCAACTCGTCATAGTTCTGACGATCTAGTGCCTTTTCACCTCGTTTGATTTCGGCTTGCGCCCGCTGATAGTCGGTGAACTCATCGGGCGTCTGATTGGCGTATAGGTGAAAGAAGTGAACCAGTAAAGTTGGCGTATATAGAACAGCGTTGTTATAAATCCGGCGGCATTTGGCGTAATGACCTTCTACCCGAAAGAAATTATTTCCCCGCATCGCTTCCGGTTCATCTGCTTTCAACTGCTGAATCTCAGCCCGCAATTTGGGCGATAGTTCCTGCAAGGTATCGGCCCAGTACTGTAGCGATTCTACCAGATTGTAATAAAGTTCTTTCGTTCGCAAAACCCGATTGCTAACTGGACCGTTGGCATAAAGTTGACGCGCTAGTTTACGCTTGGCTTCATCGAGCTGGTATTTCTCGTCGGTTAGCGAGGTCGTTTGCAGCGTTTTGGCCTGTTCCTGAAGTTTTCTTGTTCGATCGGTCAACTCCTGAAGCCGGGCAGCAGCTTCATAGTCTTCATTGTGAAGTGCCTTGTCTAAATCCAGCTCGAGTTGAGTCCGAAGCTCGGTTAGTTCGTCACGAAGTTTGGTTAGGCTCACATAGCGCTGGGTAGGACTAAACACTTCATCAAATTGCTGGTCGGTCATGCCCAGGTGAATACTGACGGTTACATCCCGTGATTCGCTCATGTCAATCTTCAGCTCCACATCCGATCCTTTAATCAGATCGGCAGGTAAATCCGTTGCCCGAACCTCAATGACGCCAATATTCTTATTTGTGCTCGGATGCTGTGTGGCATCGCCTTCTAACAAATTAATAATCAGGACTTCATCGGACCCTTTTCGAATTGTGCGACTGATCTCCCGGTAAATTGTTTTGGTAAGTGGCAATACACTATTCCGGCTGAATACCAGTTCGCAACGCGTCGCATTATTATGCAGATCATCGACCTCAAGGCAAATGTCTTCGGGCAATGGCTGACCGTACAGACTAAATAATCCATGCGTAATCGAAACCGGTTCGACATGAGCCGATACCGGGTTGTTGAACGCGTCGAAAAGGCTGATCGTGAATGTGTTGATCCGATTCGGAAGCAGCGTAACAAATTCGCCAAAGCGCGGAGTCAGCGGGCGTAAAGTCGTATCAAAACCACCATCGCTACGCGTAATTCGATAAAAGAGCCCGTCGTGAAAATTGATCACATTCGCCGAAATGTATTCCTCCAGATCTTTCGTCGTTTTGCTATAACCCGTCTGAATTCGTAAGGAACTAGCCAGGTTCGCTTCCTGATCAATGGGTGGACTTACCTGCCGACTGGGTGTGTTGCCAGCAAAATAGGCGGCTCCAACGGCCACCGCTGTAGTCGGATCAGCTTCGGTATTGATGGGCAAGCCTGTTCGTTCGGCCAGTGTTGCCCGGACATATGGAATATAAGTGCTCCCACCAATCAGGACGATCTCCGTAATATCATCGGCGTTTAGGTTATTGCGTACCATAATCGTCTCGAGCATCTCGATGGTCGCGTCGATCCGGTCGCGGATGATGGCGTTAAACGTTTCGCGCCCAACGGGAATCACGATGTCGAGTTCGTCGCCATCTTCTCCTTCAAACGTTAGCTCGATTTCAGTCGTTGATCGAGTGCTAAGTTCCTTTTTAGCCTCTTCGGCTTTTAGGAGCAGAATGTAATAGAGCTTTTCATACCGAGAATTCCTGGTCAATACCTGACTGGCGAGATCGGTTTGTCCAGTCTGTTGGATTAGTTCAGGTAGCAGAACGTCTACCACCAAACTATGGTCGAAGTCAAGTCCGCCGAGATAATTATCACCCTGGTGATCGAGAACGCGCATTTCATTGTCCTCTATACCAATTAACGCGACATCGAACGTACCGCCACCAAGGTCATAAACCAGCCACTTACCTGCTTCTTTCTCGGTCGTATATTTATTGAAATAAGCCAGTGAGGCAGCAATGGGTTCCTGTAACAAAACCACTTCCTGAAAGCCCGCATCGAGGCCTGCCTGTTTGGTTGCGTTACTCTGGATGGTATCAAAACTAGCCGGAATCGTGACGACAATACTTTGGGGAATATCGCCCGTATGAATAAAGTTTTTAAGCTCTTTGAGGACAAGTGCCGACAGTTCAATCGGGCTAATCTCCTCGTTACGCGATTGAATACGATAGGTTTCACTAGTGCCCATCTTCCGCTTGAAGCTTGAAAACACATTCAGTGGGTCTTTCAACAGCCACTCACGAGCTTTATCGCCGACGAACACGCGCTCTTTACGAAAGGCTACACAACTTGGCAGGGTCTCCTTTAAACCAATTGGATTTTTGAACACATCGGCCTGAGTGCCCGTAAAACGGGCAATGAGCGAGTTCGTGGTTCCTAAATCAATTCCAAAATTGATCGTTTGCATAAAGAGTTAAGTTACACGCTCTCGACAATCACAATGCCTGCCTGAACAATTTGGCCGTTGTAGGTAACGATGGGTTTGATAACCTGGGTAATGATCAGATTATCCGTCGAATCGCCTGTTACGCTTGCCTCTATATCCGTACGCGTTTCGGAATAGCGCTCGCCGTCGGGACTATGGTAGCTTACACCAAGCTCCAGTAGTGCCTGCCGAATTCGTTGGAGCGGACGATTGTAGGCGCTGCCAGACTGTTGGTCTTTCCCGGCCTTTTTTTCAAGCGTGTGTACTTGATTGGCAATATCAACCAGAGGTCGCATTGAGCTAGAGAGATTCTAATGGTTCTATGGTATTGGATAATACCCTCCAAAATGTTGGTTAGTTTGTAAAACGGAGTATCACTCCGTTTTACAAACTAACCAACTCCGACTGTATCATTACCTCGTATTTGTCACGAACGTTTGGCTTCAATAGTATCTGTAGAATCCACAAAATCTAAAGGTACCTCACGATTTAAATATCAATCGTTTGGCCTTCCAGGGCCAGATATGTTTCGGGGAAAACCGTCCGTGCTTCATCCAGAAATGGCTCGAACTGTTTATACCGCGACGAGAAGTGGCCAATTAGTAAGCGCCCTACACCAGCTTTGGCTGCAATAGTAGCTGCCTGCTCGGCAGTAGAGTGATAAACTTCGGCGGCTCTTAATGCATTGTCCTGTAAAAAGGTTGCTTCATGATAAAGCAAGTTGACCCCTTGTAATTGCGGAACGAGTTCTTCTACGTAGCGGGTATCAGAGCAAAATGCATAGGAACGCGGAGCTGGGCCAGGCTCCGTATACTCGGCTGCGGCATAGAGTAATTGCCCGTCGGCACCCAGAATATCCTGACCATCCTTTAGCTGTTTCAAATAGGCAATGGGTACATCGGTCGGAAGTTTCTCCCGAAGTAAATGGGGCTTGGCTGGTTTTTCCCGGAAGAGATAGCCCGTGCAGTCAATGCGGTGTTGAAGCGGAATCGACTGTACGGTCATGAGTGGATGATCGAGAATAAAGGTCGCTTGATTTGGTTCAACAATCTGAAAATGAAGCCTAAAGCCGAGTCGAGAGTCGGACACTCGAAAAATTGTGGTCAATACTTCATCCAGTCCGCGCGGGCCAAAGAGGTACAGGTCTTCCGTCCGACCAGCCATATTCAGCGATGACAGGAGCGGAGCAAGTCCAAAATAATGGTCGCCGTGCAGGTGACTAATAAAAATATAGCGTAAGCGCCCTGGGCGTATTTTCTGCTCAATTAACCGGAATTGGGTACCTTCTCCGCAATCGATCAGCACGTAATCGCTACCAATGCTTAATAATTGGGCGGTTTGATGAAGCCGGAGTGTAGGCGTGGCAGAGCCTGCCCCCAATATGGTGAGGGCAAACGGTAAATGAGTTGAACGATGAGGTTCCGATTCGTGATGAGTCATTGTGGCCACATTAGGCTTCGACGCTCCCGCCGACGTCGTACTCATCGTCTTCTTCGCTTCGAAAATCATTTTCCAGTTCATTCATAAAAACAGCATCGACTGCTTCTTCCACCGTTGGCATAATCGTTAAATCGGTGAGGTTTGCCTTATCTAAAAGCTCGATCAGGTCATCGTTTTTAGTGACACTAACCAACAAGCCTTCTTCATTCGTGCATTGCCGACTGATTTTCCGAAGTACCATAATACCAGCCTGATCAACCGATTGAACAGGAGCCATATCCACAATAATGTTACTGTAACCCTCGCGGAATAAACCACGGCTAAGGGTTTCGAACGTGGCTGGGACCTCTTCGCCAAATGCACTTTCGGCTAATCGAATAAGAGCGTACTGTTCGTTTTTCTCTATTGTGTAATTCATAGACTAATCAATGGATAATGAATCATGTAAAATGAATCGCGTTCAAACACTATTGATAGTTTTGGGGAACGCATTTTACGTTATTCATTGGCCATTTTACATTTTATTAAGTATCCCTAAAATATTATTTTCAATGCGTACGAGTGGGTCCGTGGAAAGATCGGGTTGGAAAGACTGACCCGTAACCGTCTCAAACAGTTCAATATAGCGTTTAGAAATCTGATTCACCCATTCGTCCGACATAACAGGGACCGTCTGGCCGGTCTTTCCCTGAAAACCATTCGCAATGAGCCATTCTCTAACGAACTCTTTCGATAATTGTTTTTGCGATTCTCCGGCTTGTTGCTTTTGCGCATAGGTATCAGCATAAAAATACCGGGATGAATCGGGGGTATGTACCTCATCGATCAGATACACTTTGCCATCCAGGTTGCCGAATTCATATTTCGTATCGACCAGAATTAAACCCTGTTTAGCAGCCATTTCGGTGCCACGGGCAAAAAGAGCCAGCGCATATTTTTCCAGTTGCACATAATCCCTTTCCTGAACGATACCCCGTTCCAGAATTTCTTCGCGACTAATATCCTCATCATGACCCTCATGCGCTTTAGTCGACGGTGTAATAATTGGAGTTGGTAGGCGGTCGTTCTCACGCAAGCCCTCGGGTAAAGCAACTCCGCAGAGTATCCGGCGACCAGCGCGGTATTCTCGCCAGGCATGACCGGCCAGATAACCCCGAACAACCATTTCAACGGCATAAGGCTCGCATTTCAGACCGACGCTCGCATTTGGGTCGGGGACGTCGAGGAGCCAGTTGGGAACAATATCGGAGGTGGCGCGTAAGAAATGTTCCGCCGTTTGATTTAGTACCTGTCCTTTGAACGGAATAGGGCGGGGTAATACCACATCGAAGGCCGAAATCCGGTCTGATGCAATCATAACAAGTTTATCGGGAAACGAGTATACGTCCCGAACTTTACCGCGATAAAAGCCCGTTTGGCCGGGAAACTGAAAATTGGTCTCTTGAATGGCGTTCATTTAACTTAGGTTGTAGTTTTTGGTTTACAGTTTTTGGTTTACGGTAGGCTACTGCATTACTAATAAATGGACGAAACTCTACCGTAAACCAAAAACTGTAAACCAAAAGCCAAATTATAGTTTTTCAATAATAATGGCTGATGCACCACCGCCCCCATTGCAAATGCCAACAGCGCCATAGCGGCCACCGTTTTGTTGCAATACATTCGTGAGCGTTGTTACAATGCGTGCCCCTGATGCACCCAGCGGGTGACCGATCGACACGGCTCCTCCAAACGCATTTAATTTTTCCTGCGGTACATTCAACACTTTACTAAATACCAACGGAACAACCGAAAAAGCTTCATTTACTTCAAAGAAATCGATGTCTTCGGCCTTCAGTCCGGCTCGTTCAATGGCAAGTGGTACGGCTTTGGTTGGCGATGTGGTAAACCACTGAGGCTCCTGCTCGGCATCAGCATAGGCTAAAATGCGGGCAAGTGGTTTGAGTCCTAGCTCATCTGCTTTTCGTCGACTCATGATTACGAGCGCAGAAGCTCCGTCACTGATGGGCGACGAACTTGCAGGCGTGACTGTCCCTCCGGGTGTAAAAGCCGCTTTCAGCGTTGGAATTTTGTCGTAAATAACGTTCTTATATTCTTCGTCTTCACTGACCGTAACGGTACCTTTTCGACCCACTACGTCAACGGGGACAATTTCCGCTGCGAATCGGCCGCTTTGCGTACTGGCTTCCGCCCGACGATAGGACTGCACTGTATACGCGTCCTGCTCTTCCCGGCTAATAGAATACTGCTGGGCCGTCTGGTCGGCAAAAACACCCATAGCGCACTGATCATAGGCATCTACAAGACCATCGCGGGCAAGACCGTCGACTAGTTCGGCGTTGCCGTACTTATAGCCAAAACGGGCCTTAGGAATGTAATACGGGGCATTTGACATGCTTTCCATGCCACCAGCCACAACAACATCGGCCTGACCGAGCTGTATGGCCTGGGCGGCCAGCATAATTGATTTTGTGCCCGATGCACATACTTTGTTGATGGTTGTGCAGGGAATAGTAGCGGGCAAACCAGCTTTAAGAGCCGCCTGTTTGGCCGGAGCCTGACCAACGTTTGCCGACACCACATTGCCCATATATACTTCCTGAACCTGATCGGGTTGTATGCCCGCGCGACTCAGAGCACCTCGAATGGCAGCTGCACCCAGATCAATAGCCGTTAGGGTTGACAAAACACCCCCAAATCCACCAATAGGTGTTCGAACCGCAGAAATGATAACGACTTCGTTCATAGCCATCTAGTTGTTGTACTCAGGTTTAATATTTCAGGTTTACCAACGATTCTCCCCCTCTTTCGGCTTTGTTTCGGCATGTCGGGCAGATCGTGTTAATGCATAGGGGAGGTCATCCCCCCGCATGGCATCCAGCAGTTGAAGTGCCTGTTCTTCACTCAGATTTAAGCGCTTGAAACGGCGCAGTACTTCATCCTGACGATCCGATCGTTCAACCTGTTGTCCACCCATCGGCCGGGGTTTATTCACCAGCTTAGGCTGCTGAGTTGAGGCCTGCTGATGCGTTTTTGGGGCTGGAGCTCTCCCTGAATAATAGGTTTTAATTAATTCAAAATTATAGCGGGCCGATTCATTATCGGGATTTTCGAGCAGAGCCTGCTGAAATAACGTTAAAGCAGTTGCACTGTCACCTTCCAGACAAGCCATCACACCCAATTGCGTAGCAGCCGCAGTACGTAAATCTGACCGATCGGATTGAAGCAACGTTTCATATTGCGGCTTCGCTTTTCGGTATTGCTTCAGTTTGAAATAGGTATGGCCAAGGTTAAGGCGAACACCTGGATCGAGCGTTGTAGTGGTGTTACTCAGGTAGATATACAACTTCAGCGCATGCTTATATTGACCAGCCTGATAGGCTGCCTGTGCTTCTTGTCGCGCCTGATTATTCTGGGTAATCTGGTTTAACGGAAGCAGCTCATTCAACCAGATCCAGGCCGCAAAGACTAAGTAAATCATAATCACGTAACGAACGAACGTCCAAAAATAAGATGAAACCTTGAGATCAACTCACAGCCGGAACGTCCGGATAGTCAGAATTATGTCGAGGGCTAGAAATACCAGCGCCACCAATAGAAAATAATAGTACTTATTGGTTGATACAGCTACGTGGTGTTGATGAATAGTTCCTCCTTTTAATGATCGCAATACCCTGGCTAACTCGTTTACATACCGACCATTAGCATCTGCTTCGATATAGTTACCTCGCCCATCACGGGCTAATTCCTGCAAAAACTGGCGGTTCAGCCTACTTCGAACGATCTGGTGATCATCATCGCGGACAAAATCGCGCCCTTCCCGAATTGACGAACCCGCTTCTGTTCCAACGCCAATAGTTATAAGGGGCATTCCCTGCGCACGCAAACGAGCCAAGGAAGCCCGCTCACAGGAACCAAAGTTTTCTCCATCACTAAACAAAACAATCGATCGAACGCTCTGGTGGGTCGATGAGTCAGTTACTAATTTTTGATAAGCTAATTCAATAGCATTACATAAATCTGTGCCACCAGTTGGAGTAATATTGGTATGTACTTCATGGATAAGTTGCTTCAGCGCGTCCTGGTCGGCAGTCAGGGGTGACAGGACGAACGATTCAGAAGAGGCTAATACCAGTCCGAATCGGCTATTGGGCAGGGTATCGCAAAGTTGTTGAATATCGTATTTGATCCGCTCCAGTCGAGTAGGCACTATATCACTGGCATCCATTGATCGAGAAATGTCGACAACCAGGAATGTGTCGTGGTCGGTTGTGCTAAGGTCGCCTTCGGCTTCGCCGAACGATGGCCCAAGTAGGGCAACAATAAGCAAGGTAAGGTAGCTGCCGCGCAGAAAAAACTTTGGAATGACTCCCCAAGCTGATGTATTTAATTGACGAGCCAGCCGAAATGTACGCCAAATGTATAGTCCGTAGAGCCCTATAAACAGGACAATGAAAAAAAAAATCGGTTCGGGAAAGAGGATATAGCCAGTTCATTTAACGCAAATATCAGGCTGATACTGACCTAGTTTAGGTATTTGGCTCGCACAGCAGAGAAGACAAAATTAGCGATTAGAGAAAGATTTTTTAAAATTTTACTTGACAAAAGACGAAAATCACCCTACCTTTGTGTCCCAATCAATCGAGAAGGAATTGGTTGGCTTCGGAGAGATGCCTGAGTGGCCGAAAGGAACAGTTTGCTAAACTGTCGTACTGGTAACGGTACCGAGGGTTCGAATCCCTCTCTCTCCGCTGAGTACAGAGTAATCCTTCGGGGTGTAGCGTAGCCCGGTATCGCGCCTGCTTTGGGAGCAGGAGGTCGTAGGTTCGAATCCTGCCACCCCGACATCTAAAGTCCCAAATAATTAACCAGTTAACCGAAAGATTGACTGGTTTTTTTATGTCTTTTAGTTTCTAGTCTAAACATGTAGGGCACTTGCTCTATTAAAGACGAAAGCTGATCGTAGTGCTATGATTTCTGTAATCGTTATTTTTTAAGTGATCAGTTCGCTAAAGTTTCAATTATGGTTTTGCCACCAATGATCAATTGAATCTGCGCTTTTATTGGTGGCAAAGGCAAAGTCCCCTCTATAGGGTTTGCCAGCTTGCCATCAATGGTAACAGACATAACACTTAAGGTATCAACTTTACTTATTCTCGTTTTATCTGATATTGATCGGAACATTTTATGGATGTAAAGAGCTAAACATTTGATGTTAGTATGGCGGTAGGGAATCCTGATGTAGCCAAGGCATCTGAGTCCAATCTAGTGCTTAGCTAATTACACGATCAACCTATTAGCGTTCTAAAAAATTTAGGTTTTTAGCCGAAAGCGGATAAAAGGGCCAAGCAGTCGCTATTATGAAAGGATAAGTTATTAAACTCATTGTCCTTTCTACAGGAACTGCCCGTTCCTGTCCAGGTAATTTCGACAAACTTAAAAACATTGAACTATCTAACTGAACGGTTTTATTAAGCGCCAAAAAGCCAGTTTTAGGCTAACTCTCTACCACATAGCCACTCCAGAAAACGTCCAAATAATTTTTGGACAAGACTTAAGGCTCGGTACTAGTTCCTGTTGACACCCAGTCACTATCAACAGGGCCTTAACCTAAATCGGACCTATTCCAAACTTCACCTTAGTCCAGGCCGTAAACGATCATGTTCCAACCTATCCATCGTCATAGGTAACTTGTTTGCGCTGTTCCAACTTTGGCTAACGTATGTTTACCGCACAAAGAACTTCCCTGATGAACGAGGCAAACCCCGTGATTTATATGGCCGACGACGATGCTGATGACCGCTACTTTATGCGTCAGTCCCTTCAGCACGTCTATCCGTCTGTGACCATTGTCGAAGCGAAGGACGGGGCTGAACTCTTGACTCTGCTGGGGAACTGGAGCCAATCCCTAACGGCCCAACCAATTCAGGTGATTCTTCTGGATATGAATATGCCAAAACTAAATGGGCTGGAGACCTTGATGGCCCTAAAAGCCAATCCCTTACTTCGACACATTCCAACGGTCATCCTCTCTACGGACGCCCAACCGGTACAAATAGCGACTGCGTACCAGGCTGGTGCCAGCCAGTATCTGGAAAAACCAACATCCTATTCAGGGCTGGATCAGATTGCCCAGACCATTCGTAGCTGTTTTTCAGCTTAGGCAACCGAGTTATCCGTCGATAATAACTTAAACCAATCGTATAGAGATTTACGTAAGTTTACGTAGGGTCACAGGGCGACCAACGTAAGAAGTAGTGTAGTGGCTGATTTGGTAAGCTGATTAACGAAGGACAATGGGAGCAATAAAATCCACTACGCCAGCCTTTCTGGCTGGGGGCGGAGAGCTGGGAGAACGCATTCGCACCCAAGACTGGTCCACTTCCAGTCTTGGACCGCCTGAGCAATGGCCCCAAAGCCTACAGTCATCCCTGGGTATATGCCTGAACTCACCCGCTCCTATCCTGATCTGCTGGGGAGCTGACCTGGTTATGCTCTACAATGATGCCTATCGACTTATCCTTAGCGAAAAACATCCTCAGGTGCTGGGGAGTAAAGCTCAGGCTGTATGGCCAGAATTATGGGATACGCTCGAGCCTAGGCTGAATGCCGTTTGCCATTGGGAGCAAGCCAGCGGGTTGGATAATCAACGGCTGTTAATTAATCGGGATGGTGTTCTCCAGGCAGCTTACTTTAGTTTTTCGTATAGCCCGATTTATAACGAATCTGGCGATGTCGGGGGCATTTTTTGCCTGGCAACTGAAACGACCGACACCCAATTGGCCGAGCGGCAAAAAGGAGAGCTGGTTTGGGCTGGGCAAGAACACGAACGAAATCTGGCTACTTTAGTTGAACAAGCCGCTGTTGGCGTGGCGATCATTGGGCCGGAACCCGACTTTATCCTGGAAATGGCCAATCCATTCTACTGCGATCTCGTGGGGAGAATACCCGAATGTCTGATTGGCCAGCCATTGCTGGAGGCAATGCCCGAATTGGGCAAACAGGGCATCCAGGAGGTAGTTAGGCAGGTGCTGACGAGTGGAGTTCCCTATGTGAATCGTGAACTGCCAGTGGTACTGCTTCGAAACGGCCAGTGGGAAACGATCTACGTAGACAAGATTTATCAGCCACGTCGGTCTGTCGATCAAGTGACCGGCGAGGAGACCATTACGGGGGTAGTCGTTATCCTCACCGACGTCACCACGGCGGTACGGGCCCGACAGCAGATCGAGACCAATGAGCGAGTGTTAGATGCCATGTTTCGGCAAACACCCCTGGGCGTGGGTATTTGGTATGGCCCTGACTATATTATAGAACGGGCTAACCCGGTGTTGTGTCAACTCTGGAATCATACTCCGGACGAGCTATTGGGGAAACCCCTGTTTGTGGCATCTCCTGAATCAAAAGGGCAGGGTTTCGAGGCCATGCTGGATACCGTGCGCCAGACCGGCGTGGCAGTTACGGGGACCGATCAGCCAGCGCTACTTTACCGCGATGGGCAATTAAAGACGGTCTATTTCGATTTTATTTACGAGCCATTGCGTAGTCCGGAGGGAGAGGTTGATCGTATTATGGTCGTGGCCACGGAGGTAACCAAATCCAGGGAAGAGCGGCAGATTATGGCCGAAAACGCCAACCGACTCCAAACCTTACTTGAACGGGCACCCGTAGCCATAGCCATTGTTGGTGCAGGACCGGCTTTTCGTTTTGAAATGGCCAATCTACTCTTCTGCGCCATCACGAGTCGAACGGTGGATCAACTCGTCGGGAAACCGCTGCTCAACGCGATACCCGAATTAGTTGGTCAGGGCTTTGAAACCTTTCTGGAGTATGTGTACCGGACGGGGCAAGCCTATGAAGGCAAGGAAGTCCCCACGCAACTGCGGCAAAACGGGCAGTTCAGTACAAGCTATTTTGATTTTGTATATGAACCCCTGATTAATGACAAGGGGAGCCTTGATCGCATTCTGGTGGTGTGTACCGACGTTACTGAGCGGGTCATTGCTCGTCAGCAAACGGAGCAGTTACTTATCCGGGAGCGACAGCTTAATGAGCTAAAGTCAACCTTTATCACCCTAGCCTCCCATGAATTTCGTACGCCCATGGGCCTGATTCTATCCTCAGCGTCACTGATCGGACGCTATAACGGGCCAGATGATGGAGAAAAACGGGAACGACACGTGCAACACATTAAACTAGCCGTGCAAAGCCTGACAGGCTTATTAACGGATTTTCTCTCCCTGAGTCAGTTAGAACAGTCTAGTCTGCGTGCCAAACCGACCCCGATCAATATCATCACCTTTTGCCAGGAGGTCATCTACCACATGCGGACCATGCTCAAACCTAATCAGGATATTATCTATTCTCATCTATCGGGAGAGCCAACGCTGGCGCTCGATGGACAATTACTCAAACAAATCCTGATTAATCTGCTCAGCAACGCCAGTAAATATTCGTCGGATAATAAACAAATTGAGCTTACCACAAGCGTTAGGGATGATAAACTCCAACTAACTGTCAAGGATGAAGGCATTGGTATTCCGGACGCAGATAAAGACAACCTGTTTATAAATTTTTTCCGCGCGCGCAATGTAAATAATGTCGACGGAATAGGTCTGGGCCTATATGCAGTCAAGCGTTGTGTCGATTTGCTGGGCGGACAGATTACCTTCAACCAGCTTGATACAGGAACCGTTTTTACCGTTCAACTTCCTTTGTTTTCTCCGCGCCCATGAAAACCATTCTAGTCATTGAAGATGTACCGACGATGCGGGCCAATATTGCCGAAATTCTTCAGCTGGCTCCTTACCAGGTGGTGCAGGCAGCGAATGGTAAAGAAGGCATTGAACGAGCCCGCCAGACCAGACCTGATCTGATCCTGTGCGACATTCGAATGCCTGATCTGGATGGCTACGGCGTGTTGCATATCCTTCGCAAAGATCCCGACTTAGCCACGGTTCCCTTTATTTTCCTGACGGCATTAGCCGAAGCTGCTGATTTTCGAGTGGGGATGAACCTGGGCGCAGACGATTACCTGACCAAACCCTTCGATGACATAAGCCTGCTGGGTGCTGTGGAACTCCGACTAAAAAAAGGGCCAGTTTTAGCGACTGATGCAGTTGTGAGTTCAGATCGCCTGACGAATCTAAGGCAAGCTATTCTGGAGGAGAATAATGCCAGCCAGTCCCTATGTGATTACTACCCAACCACACAATTTAACCGAAAACACCGCCTGTATGCATTTGGAAGCTGGCCAACGTCCGTATACTTTATAAGCCAGGGAAAAGGCAAACTGGTTAAAATTGATGCGTCTGGTAATCAGTACATCACGAAGTTAATTGGTCCAGGAGACTTTGTGGGTTACCAGGCTCTGTTAACTCAAGGACCTTACACCGATACGGCCGAGTTGTTGGAGGATTCGTTGGTCTGTACGATTCCATCCGTCGATATTAAAGCCCTGCTAGACCATCAGCCAGTTGTGGCGAATCGGTTAAGTCAGAAGCTGGCCATCGAAGTCGCCAATTTACAGGAAAAGCTTTTAAAAGGAGCCTATCAATCGGTTCGTAAACGGGTGGCTGAAGCTCTCCTGTTGGTTCAGCGAACGTTTTACCCCCAACCCAACGCTAGCCTGCCAGAAGGTCACATGCCAAGTGATCGGTCCCATAACCAATCCCTACCCATGAGCTTGTCGCGCGAGAATTGGGCTGATCTGGTAGGAGCTTCAACCGAAACAGTCATTCGTATTTTGGGCGATTTACGGGCTGATGGGTTGATCGAGATCAATGGCAGTCAAATTACCCTGCTCGACATAGATAAGCTGATTAACTTAAAACGCTGATTACCTGACAATAGGCAGGCTCGAATCTGATGGGCATCATCAAGAAGACCCATCGCCAGTTAGCCAAGCGCACACAGACAGATTCAAGGAAGCCTATCCATTGTCAACTTCTCAGGTAACATCTGTCAGGAAGCGGCCTACGAACTATCTTTTATCGCCTGGTTTCGCTCATTGGTTTCGTCGGCCTGGACGGGCAATTTTGCCCTATGATTCATGTCGCTACTCAACCGAAAACAACGCTAAAATTCAGCCCTGTTCAACAGTCTTTATTCTTCGCCACCGCCCGAAGTCGGGTCGATTCGTACTTTGCCCAGCGGAACCTATCACCCCATGCCAACCGGGCAATGTGGCAAAAAGCAGCTTTTTTTCTGTTCACCTATATCCTACTATATGCCCTGATTCTGTCTAATCAATTCGGTGGACTTGCGATGCTTGGTTTTGCGCTGCTTTTGGGATTTTGTGCTGCCGGAGTAGGCTTCAACATATCCCATGATGCCATTCATGGCGCATTTTCCGCAAAAGGTTGGGTCAATCGGCTGCTCAGTAAAAGTTTTTATCTACTAGGAGCAAACCCCTACTTATGGAAACTAACGCATAATGTCGTTCATCATACCTATACCAATATTGCTGGCCACGACGAAGATATTGAATTGGCACCGGGCCTGGTTCGGCTGCATCGGGATGAACCGCACCGACCCTGGCAACGCCTTCAACATATCTATGCTTTTTTCCTTTACGGACTGGCCTCCCTGTCCTGGGTCTTTCGAAAGGATTATGTTAAATTTTTTCAGGCGAAGATTGGCCCACTCGACAACACGAACCACCCTCGAACGGAGTATATTAACCTGTTTGCCTACAAAGCGGCCTATTATGGATTTTTCCTGGTGTTACCGATCGTTGTGCTAGATCTTTCCTGGCGGCAAGTGCTGCTCGGTTTCGTAGCTATGCACGTAACAGAAGGGCTGGCGCTGGGGCTGGTTTTTCAATTGGCTCACATCGTAGAAGGAACCGCATTTCCGATGCCAACCGTAAGGGGTACCATTGATGAATCCTGGGCTATTCACCAATTACAAACGACGGCCAATTTCGCACCCCAAAGCTGGCTGGCTACTTTTTTCTGTGGGGGCTTAAACCGACAGATTGAACACCATTTGTTTCCCAAAATTTGCCACATTCACTATTCGGCCATTGCGCCTATTGTTAAACAGACAGCACATGAATTTGGGCTGCCGTATATAGAGAACCTAACCTTTTATTCTGCGCTGATTTCCCATTACCAACTCCTGAAGCGATTAGGAGGTCCGGGGGCACTGGGCGTTAGTAGCTCTTGATCCATTATAATCTACCAGGAAAGACATTCAGGTTTACAATCACTTCATCAACAAACGAATAGTACACTATGGGTCAGGCAACTATCCCAAAAGGCCGTAAGAAAAAACGGGTTTCAATCCTGCTAATTGAGGACAATGCGAATCAGTGGCTACTGATCCGCTCGGCCCTGGCGAAATGTTTTCCTGAGGTAGAACCTATATGGATCAATAACCCAGCCCAAAGTTCAACGTACCTAGAACACTGTTTGTATCTGGAACACTGCTTGCTCAAAAAAAACAATATTCCAAGCTTGATCCTGATGGAATTGTACTTACCCCGACGAGATGATGGTCTGGCACTGTTATCACGGTTCCAAAGCCACCCTTATTATCAACAGGTACCGGTCATTATCCTGAGTAACTCGAAAGAATATACTGATATTATCGAATGCAATACCTATAATATTGCCTCCTTTATTAGTAAACCGAGTACGTATCACCAATGGCTAACAACATTTTATACGCTGCGACGCTCTTGGTGGGATCGGGCGTCGTTGTCCTTTCGTTCATCACAATCGGATAACACGCATTTAAACTAGTCAAAGCATTCTGTTCCTATCCATTCCGGTTACACACTGCCTCTTATAAAGTATCTAAAATTTCTATGACCGCACCAACCAATGAATCATGCTCGCGACGAATTATCTGCTTTAGATCGTATTACTAAACTTATCAAGCGCTTCGATCAACAAGTAGCTGACCCTTTACAGGGTAGTAAACATTCAATTGATGTTTACCTGAAGCAGCAATTATCACCGCAGGATTGGACATTTTGGGAACAACTTCAGGATAGTCCTGACGAGTTACTCGAAAACTATCAGATTCCATTGGTTGATCATACCTCAACAGGTCAACACTTTAACTACTTGCTTGGGCAATACAGGCGGGCTGGCTTTGAGGTCTATCAGACTTGGTGTCAATTGCGAGAGCAGTCTGGTTTTGATATGACCGATCTAAACCTAAATGACTAACCACCTAATCTGCCAACTTATGGATTCATTAACTGACGACGATAAAACGCAACGCAGGAGCCTGGCCAGCCACTTATCAACCCAACAGGAGACAATCGTAGAGCGGTGGATGATGAAATGCTTACAAACTGAAGCTCGACTTCCCTTTGCCTGTTTTTCACACCAGGAGTTTACGGAAGAGATACGAGCACTATTATCCCTATTTATCCAGAATGTCCTAAACGAGTCCCAGACAAGAGATCTGGGTGAACGGATCAGTCAATTTCACCACTTGCAAGGTAAACACTCCCTCGAAGAATGGGCTATGGCACTAGCTAATTTCTATGACGTCTTGAGTGAACATATTCTGTTGTTTCTGGAACACCATCCTCAAATACAGCCCAGAGTCATTACCCAGGTATTTAGTCAACTACTTCAGTTGTTGCAGCAGGTCAATAGTGATAATTATTCACGCCCCGAATCGGCTATCCATCGCGTCAAACAACTGCGGCAGGTAGAGCATGACCTCCGTAGTACCTTCGGCATTCTTTCCACAGTAGCCAGCTTGTTACAAAGGCCACTCAAGACCGATGACCGAGCTAAATACCTGGATATGCTACATCGAAACGTGAATGCTGCTTCGAACCTTCTGAATAGACTATTAGCCTATTCTCCTTTCGAAGAGGTTGGTGAATCATAAGTTTTACGGAGTTGCTTACTGCCTCTGGGATCAATTTAGGAAATGGATTCATAATACAAATTCAACTGGACACTTACTTTTTGTTGATCAGCCCGCAACTTGGCTACCTTAACAATGTACCGATCCTGAAGAGTTTGATAATGAGCTAGCCGGATCAACTCGCCATATTTAGTTGCTTCTCTTCCTGTTGCCTGCTTAAGTAGGTTGCTCAGACGGGAAATATGGTACAGCAATAAGTCGATATGGGTCTGATAAATTACGAGCTGACGTTGTTGATAAACCACATAATCCCTACCCGGAAGGCTCACGGCTACCTGCCATTGCACCCGTAACCTATCCTCAACTGATTGACTCTCTGTCTCCTTAGAACGCTTTATGACCTGTTGGTTTTCAGATTCGGACACGGGGGGCGAAACGATATGGCTTTTATTACAGCTCATCAACAAGTGAACGAGTTGATTTTGCTGAGCGGAATCGAGCTGGTCGATGACGACAGAAGATACCGTAAATATGTATTTCTCCAGGAGTGTTTCAAACGTATCCGCTGCCTTTTCCATGGAGTTGATGCACGTTAATTAAGGTTAAATCGATACGCTTTATGGGCTGGGCTGATCCAGCAAAGGGCATCCTGAATGCGCTGGTTCAAGTCCTATATAAGCACCGTATGCTGCCGAAGTTGACTAACCATCAGTGGCGGAAAAATGGGAGACTGACCCATAGCTATCAACAAATTTACTGGTTTGTAGCCGTGAGCGAGTAGCTCAATTGCCAGTAGCCACTCCGCCAGAATTGGCTTGTAATTTTCTTCACCCGCCGAGTCCAAAGAAAAGTTGCGTTCGTTTCACCTTTACCCTAGTCCTTTAGAACGCTGGACTAACTGCTTAAATATTAAACAATAAAGTTAATTAACCTACCATTATCTCATAAATCCTCTAAATAAACCAATTTAATCAATAAAGTATTAGCTAAACAACCGGAGTGGAGTTACTAACTACCAGTTGGAATTTGGCTCCTACTTGCTAACGAGTACCGCCAGTTCGACTTTCAGGACGGCAAAATCGAATCCAGCAACTCAGTTACCGCTTCCAGTGAAACAGGCTTGACCAGATGCCCCGTAAAACCAGCTTCCCGACTCCGGCGTTTGTCGTCGGCTTGCCCATAACCGGTCAGAGCAATCAGAATCAAATCACGCCCCCAAGGCTGCTGGCGAATCAGACGCGCCGTTTCATAGCCATCCAGACCCGACATACCAATATCAAGCAGGATCACCTCCGGCTGCAGATGTTCAGCAGCCTCCAGCGCTTGCTGCCCATTATAGCGAACATCAACTTTGTAACCACTCATCTCCAGAAGCAAGGCGAACGTATCAGCCGCGTCGGGATTATCATCTACCACTAAAATCCGACGACCAGGGGAGGGTGATAGATTCGAGTCGGGGAGAATTGGCAGCGCTTGGGCAGATCCGGTAAAACCAGGTAAATAAACTAGAAATTCACTCCCCTTACCCAATCCATCACTTCGAACTTCTACCCGTCCACCATGCAGATCAACCAGGCGTTTGACCAGCGTTAGCCCAAGGCCCAATCCACCCTTGGAACGGGCCAGTGAATTGTCGACCTGTGCAAACAATTCGAAGATACGTTCCTGCTGATCAGCCGCCAGACCAATACCGTTATCACGCACCCGCAAGCGAACCTGGTTATCCACCAGAGCCAGATCGACCCAAACCTGCCCTCCTTCCAGCGTGTACCGGGCACCATTGGTAAGTAGATTGGTGATTACCTGTGTCAGGCGAGTGGCATCACCCAGTACCTGCAAAGGCTCGGTTGGCAAAACTACCGTCAATTCACGGGAAAGCGATTCATAAAGAGACTGTACGCTTTCGACAGCATGAGCCAATACTATTCCCAGATCGAGTAGCGCTGGCTGCAGCACGATTTTCCCCTGATTAATGCGACTCACATCCAGTAAATCATCCACCAAACGAACCAGATGATCCACCTGACGACTCATCACGGCAAGGACAGAGCTCATCGACTCATTTTGTTCTGCGTCTAGCGTCATCACTTGCAACGCATGCCGAACGGGGGCAAGTGGATTGCGTAGCTCATGAGCCAGCATGGCCAAAAATTCGTCTTTTCGTCGATCCGACTCCCGCAAGACTTCTTCGGTAGCTTTGCGCCGGGTAATATCACGGGCCACTGTAGAGACGCCAATAACCTGTCCAGAGGCATCCTTCACCGGCGAGAGGGCTACTTCCAGAGTCAATATCTGCCCGGTTTTGGTGATGTGAACCGTTTCAAAGCTATCCAGCTGCTGAGCTTGTTTTATCTTCTTTATATCGCCTATTACGTTGGCCAGACCCTGGGGCAGGGCAAGCTGGGTCAGCGGTTGACCAATGACTTCCTGCGATGAGTAGCCATAAAGCGCTTCTGACGCCTGGTTCCAACTGGTTATCAGACCCGCAAAATTAACAGTCAGTACCGATTCCTGGGATGATTCGACAATAGAGGCCAGAAAATAGTTAGCTTCTTCAGCTTTCTTACGTTGAGTGATGTCGACAAAGGTTAGCACCAGGCCATTGATCCGGTCGTCAGCGGTACGGTAAGGTATCATTCGCCCCATAAATATGCGCCCATCCTTGGTACCTACTTCTCGCTCAATAGGTTGGAGAGTGTCCAGTACCGATTCCGCATCGACCTGCCATTGAGGATAGTCGAGTCGACCGGTAATGTCGCTTAAAGGCCTCCCCGCATCGGTGGCAATCAAGTTAAAAATAGTCCGTGAAGCTGGCGTAAATAGGTTGACACGAAGGCTCCGATCCAGAAACAGGGTGGCAATATCAGTGGCATTGATCAAGTTCTGCAGGTTGTTACTGGCCAGCAAAAGCTCTTCTACTTTTATTTTTAGCTCCTGGTTTATGGTGGTGAGTTCTTCGTTGATCGATTGAAGTTCTTCCTTGCTGGTCTCTAACTCTTCGGCTGATGAACGTAATTCCTCGTTGATAGCCTGCAATTCTTCGTTGGCCGCTTTCAGTTCCTCTGCCTGCAGTTCATGCTGCTCGTTTGCCATCCGTAACTGCGTCTTGACTCGAATCAATTCTTCTTCCAGTTGATGAGCCATAGGCTCGATGGCAAAACGCTCACGGGTTGGTTCGCCTGATTCCTGGGTTGTCGGTTCAAAGAGAACCAACATAAACCCACGGGCTGGATTACCCTCCCCTAATACCGGACGAACATGGAGGGTAATCAGTTGATATTGGTTCCCTAAACGAACCGTAAGTTGGGGCACCACCACCGGGTTTCGCTGCTGAGCAGCCTGGTAGAAGGCAGACCGAAGTTCCAGACGCAGATCGGGCAGGATGAGTTGAAGTAGATTTTTGGACGGCTCGCCCCCCCCCCGATATGCAAGTACTGCCCCGCCCGCTCGGACAGGTGAAGGATATCAAAAGCCTCGTTGACCAGGATCGAGGGAGGGGCATATTGCTCAAGCACCTGGTGATGCAGTTCGCCATAACTCATGCGGCTGTGAACGGGATTCTCATTAGGATGGCTGGCACCTGACACCCGTTTCTGGATGGAGCCTACCCCAGCACTGCTCTCGGGCACAGGGTAGGTGCGGGTAACCACCGACCGACTTTGAAAGAGATGATGCTCTCGGTTGAAGGGGGCATACAGATCACCTTTCCCGTCGGTGCTCTCGGCCAGACCCAGCAGCAGATAGCCCCCAGGGTTAAGGGCAAAGTGAAACGTCTCCAGTGCCCGTTGCTGTGCCGTTTGATTGAAGTAAATGAGTAAATTTCGGCAGCTTACCAGATTCAGCCGGGAAAAGGGCGGGTCTTTGAGCACATTGTGGTGGGCAAATAACACCATATCCCGAATTTCGGGCCGAACGCGGTACTCCTCCCCCTCTTTGGTAAAAAAGCGACGGAGCCGTTCGGGTGAAACGTCGGCGGCATCATTGAGGGTATAAAGCCCTTCACGGGCGGTTGCCAGCGCCGTCTCATCCAGGTCAGTGGCGAAAATCTGTACCGTTGGCGCATCAACTACATCCAACGTCCGTTCAGCGCAAAGCATCGCCAGCGAATAGGCTTCTTCTCCCGTAGCACAGCCCGCCACCCAGATGCGCAGGGTATCGTCCTGGGTTTTGGCCTGGGTTAATAAAGGCATTAGCAGCAGCTCCAACGTGGTAAAGACGGATTTGTCTCGAAAAAAATTGGTAACCGAGATCAACAGATCTTTTAGAAGAGCCTGGATTTCCTCAGGATGCGCCCGCAGGAAGGTGACGTAAGCGGGCAGGTCGGTCAGGTTATGCACGTTGATGCGTCGCTCGATTCGCCTGAGCATCGTAGGGCGCTTGTAATTGGTAAAGTCGTGGCCAGTATGCACGCGGAGCTGCGTAAACACCTCCCGCAGAGCATGCTGGGGCTCGTCAGACCCAGGCTGGAGCCCTCCGGCGATAACCAGAGCTACCCAGTTGTGAGCATACGCCCGCAATCGGGCCGGAATCTCCTCGACAGGCAGGATATCATCCACCAGATCAGTCGCTATGGCATGGCGGGGCATCTCGTTGTAAGCGGCCTGACGGGGATTCTGTACAAAGACCGCTCCGCCCCGCTCCTTAATTCGCTTGAGGCCCATGGAGCCGTTGGCTCCCGTGCCCGAGAGAATTACCCCAATAGCCCGCTCCATGTGCGACTCGGCCAGGGTGCGAAAGAAAATATCCACCGGTGCCCGTCGGTCTTCGATCTGGGCATTGGGGAGCACCACCAAGTGCTCGTCATCCATTTGCAGATGCTTATCGGGGGGAACAACATAGACGTGATTAGCAAGGACCAGCACACGCTGCTCTACCTTATGAACCGGAATGCTGGTTACGCCTTGTAGGATTTGGGTCAATTGGGAGTCATAATCGGGCGAAAGGTGTAGAATCACTACGTAAGCCAGGCCCGAATCGGGGGTTACCTGCTTAAAAAACTGGGTCAGCGCTTCAACGCCCCCCGCAGAGGCTCCAATGCCTACAATGATTGTCTCTGACGGCGGGATCTGATCTGGTGTTTCTGGGGTTATTTTTTTCTTGCTCAAGAGGAAGGTGGTTTAGGTATGGAAGATTACAAAAGAGCGGAAAGGGCAGGCACAATACCGTCGGAACTGGTAGGTTGATCGTCGGGGGTTTCCGGTTTTAGCGCAGGCTGAATTCGTGCGGCCTGACGTAGCAACTCACTCCACTGTTGATCCACCTGAGCTAGCTGAAAATAAAGGGCCGCCTGCCTGGGTTTGTTAGCTGCAGCAAACTGGTCGCCAAGCTGATTGAGCAGTATAACCCGTTCATCCATACCCCGCAGAGCACTGTACAAACTCTCCTCAATTTTTCCGGTTACGCTGGCTAGCAGGGAATCGGCCGAATAAGCATGACCAGTATGGCAACGATAACGGACAAGTGATCCCTCCTCAATCTTTATCATCACCCCGTGACAGTCAGGACAGGCGTAAGCACTGAACTGACCAAATTGAGCCATTGTATTACCTAGTGCCGTGTCTTCAGCCGCGATGCGAATCTCTGTTTTCGTTTTTTTATCCTGATTTACAGGTATGGATGATGTCGGGTCAACCTCTTGCCCTACCAGTTGGACCAATAAAGTGGCTAATTGAGCGATGGGGGCAATTGCATCGATAGTTACCTGACGGATAGCACTTTCGGGCATGGCTGATACCGGAGCTTCCTTGGGGTCCTGCACCAGGGCCATGCCGCCATACTCCTTAATGGTCCATAAACCGGCCGTACCATCGTCGAGAGCACCGGACAAGATCACGCCGATGACTCGGTTGCCATAAGCATAGGCCGCTGAGCGAAACAGCGGATCGATGGCAGGACGAAAGCGATTTTCTTTGGGCCCATGGGTCAGGCGGACGTGGTCATTTTCCAGCAGCAAATGATGATCAGGTGGCGCGATATAAATGCGATTCATCCGAATGAGCTCGTTCGAAACAGCATGGGCAACGGGGAAAGTCGTTAGCTTACGGAGTGCCTGGGGCATGACCCCCTGAACCGTAGGTGCCATGTGCCAGACAATAAAAATGGCCGCGTCCAGATCAGGAGGCAAATGGGCGATGAGTTGTTGAATGGCCTCGAAGCCACCAGCCGATGCGCCTATGACAATAATATTTCGTTTTTCCATATCAAGGATGCAGTGTGGTCTGTCGGATCGGCTACTGGCAGGCTACTAACGCGGAGCTGAATGCGACTTGAGTCGAAGTGCTTGGTTAGGTGTGGACTTGCACTTACGAATATAGAGGAATTACCCTTGGTTATACTACCCAACCTATCCGGTAGTAGGCTCGGTTAATTTTTTATGCTTAGGTGGAAAACCTCCATCCTACACATTAGGTTAAAAAATCTTTCTCCAGCCCATTCACTAGTACTCTTCCAATTTAGATTCTAAAGAATCAACCGCACGGGCGAACCCGAGAATCTACTTTGTTAAAGTACTAGGCCGTTGAACAATTTAGTCAATCGAGAATATAGTTAGATCAAACGAATCGATGAAACATCTATTCCAAAGCCAATCAGAACGGCTGAACTACCTGGAACTGGTTTATAAACGACTGATTCAGAGAACTGAGGACGCAATAGTCATGTTGAATCAATTGGAGCAACGTCAACAAGAAAACCGTGAGAAATTAGCAGCAGTAAGACGGCAATGTGACGAGTTGCAGACAAAAATTGACGCCCAAAAACAGGCGTAAAAGAGGAAAGATTTGGTGTGACCAACCAGAACCATTGGTTTTCACTGGGTATTTGAAGCGGCACGAGGCTTGGTTAAGTTAATAGGTTACCAAGCCTCGTACGCTCTAAAAAGGAGCGTATACTACTATAACTAACAGGCCGCGGAGCGGTTGTATAACGCTGCAAAGTGATTGATAAGCTCGACGATTAAATTTCATTCCAGGAAAATTTACCCTGGAAATAAAGGTTTCAAATTGAAAATTGGAACTCCACCGATGTTTGATGACAGCTATTGCCTGGAAAGGTAAATAAGGGATCAAATTCTACTGCTTATCTGAAGACGAAACTAACGCGTTTCGCTGCTGATCGATTGCCTGAAGCAAGTTGGCATACGGAGCATTAAATTTCTGGATGCCCTCGTCTTCCAATTGCTGAGCTATCTCATTCAGATCAATACCTGCCAGTTGAACCCGCTCCAGTACCTGCGTAGCCTCTTCGTCATGGCTCGTTAGGCTTAGGGCAGCCTGACCATGATCCCGAAAGGCGTTCAGCGTATCCATGGGTACAGTATTGACTGTTTTAGGTCCAATAAGAGCCTCCATGTATTTAACATCTGAAAAAGCCGGGTCTTTGGTTCCTGTACTAGCCCAGAGCAACCGTTGCGGAACTGCCCCTGCGTCGGCTAATTTTTTAAACCGCTCGCTGCTGAATAGCTGACCGTAACTGGCATAGGCTCGTTTGGCTAAGGCTATGGCCACTTCGCCCGTCAATTCAGTCAGATCCTGCTCCTTTAGCAGGGGGTCAACCAGCGTGTCAATTCGACTGATGAAAAAACTAGCTACAGATGCCAGCTGGTCGATGGGCTGGCCTGCCTGCAGACGATCTTCCAAACCAGCGATGTAGGCTTCGGCAACAGCTCTATAGCGATCCAGCCCAAACAACAGGGTTACGTTGATATTAATACCTTCGCTAATTGCCTGCCGAATAGCCGGTAGACAAGCCTCGGTGCCCGGTATTTTGATCATAACGTTGGGCCGGTTTACTGCCTGCCACAAGAATCGCGCCTGCTGAATGGTTTTTTCGGCATCAAGGGCAAAATAGGGTGATACTTCCAGGCTCACAAAGCCATCAGCACCACTTATTTTGTCGTCATATACAGGTGCAAACAAGTCCGCTGCACGCTGAATATCGACCACGGCGACCCCGTAGAAAATGGCTTCGTTCGACTGCTCTGTCTGCGCAAGGCGTTTTATGTCCTCGTCATAATCCTGACTACTGCTAATGGCTTTCTCAAAAATGGCCGGATTCGATGTTAACCCCCGAATACCATCTTCCTGAATAAGGGTTTGCAGAGCGCCTGTATTCATTAATTGACGGTCAATAAAGTCAAGCCAGATGCTTTGGCCCAGTTCGTGTATTTGTTTAACCCGGTTCATAAAACTGTTGAGTAATAGTATGTTAATCATTAGGCTGGTTGATGCTAACCAGGGAGAAGCGAATAGGACAGTATGTTCAAAAGGTGAACGCTTTGCGTTTTTCAAACAAGAAGCTCGAACAAAGGACTTTCGTTGCATTGACGACAAATCTATTCCTCCTTCTATAGGCAATCTATGATGGTTGTCATCTGCCCTTATGATGCTTATTTTGGCAGGCAATACTTGGCCGAAAGCTTTGACAATCAATCCCCCCGCTCCGATTCCTATGGATTAAGCAAGGGCTGGCCTATAGTTTTGTCATATTTTCACCCCGACTCACAATGGTACAGGCCCGATGGATGAGCCGCACGGGCGGCCCTGTTGTTTCGCCCACAAAAAAACCGGGAGAAAATCCCCCGGTCTTTTATCAATCGAACCAAATAAAAACTCAATAGTCAACCTTATTCCATGACCATTTCGGTATGAGCAGGCGCTTCGATTTTCTTACCGACAAACAGCAATAGTAACGGTACACAGACCAGGAAGAAAGCCCCGATCACCAAGAAGGTATCGGCATAGGTCATGACCAATGCCTGCCGCATAACCGCTCCCTGCATCATACCATAGGCTTTGCCGGTAGCTGCCATCAGGGCATCCCCTTTTGAGAGAAACAGCCCTGTAAATTGCTTGATTCGGTCGACTGATAGTGGGTTATATATCGAGATATTATCTGACAAACGCGACGCATGAAACACGGTGCGTGTCGAGATATAGGTCGTCATGATAGCCGTACCGAATGTACCACCTAACTGACGAATCATACCCGTAAGCGCCGACCCCTGAGGAATGTCGATATTTTTCAAATCAGCCAGCGTAACTGTGGTCAACGGTATGAAAATCAGACCCATACCAACACCACGAATAATCAACGGCCAGAAGAAATCATCGGGACCAGCCACGAGGTTAATCGTCGACAAATCGAAACAGAAGCCGAAGAACATTAGAAAACCAATAGCTGCATACCAGATGGGCGAAATGAAATTCTTACCCATCAGTCCACCCACAATCGGCATCATTATGCCCGTCATAATGGAACCAGGCATTAGCAATAAACCTGTTTGACTAGCGGTAAAGCCCAAGATTGTCTGGCAGAAAACAGGAATAATAAAGACGGATGCAAACAGACCAAAACCCAGGATGAAATTGAACAGGGTTCCTACCGCAAAGCGACGCTGGCGTAATAATCGGAGGTTCAGAATGGGTATTTTAACGGATAACTGACGCCAGATAAAGCCGATCAGTCCAACAACTGCAGCAATAGACATGCCTACAATGAAGGTCGAATCGAACCAGTCTTTTTCTTCACCTTTTTCCAGGATGATCTGTAAACCACCGATACCCATCGTCAACAGGATCAAGGCGAGCCAGTCCATCTTACCCGCGGCTATCTTCTCGGCTGGTTCCTTGATGTAAGTGTACGTCAGGAACGTAGCTAGAATCCCAAAGGGAATGTTAATATAAAATACCCAGTTCCACGACAGATTATCGGTGATATATCCACCAAGAGTTGGGCCAATGGATGGGCCAATAATTACCCCCACCCCGAAAATGGCGTTGGCAATGCCTAATTGCTCTTTCGGGAAGGTCTGAATCAGAATGGATTGGGCCGTGGTCAATAAACCACCTCCACCAATGCCCTGTACAACCCGGAAAAATACCAGCTCCCACACGTTCGTCGACGTACCACAGAATATCGACGCAATGGTGAACATAACGATCGACGCAGCAAAGTAATTCCGACGCCCAAGTTTGGCCGTTAACCAGCCCGACATGGTAATCATAACCGCACTGGCGGCTGCATAGCCCGTAACAACCCAGCTAATATCCCCCAGCGATGCACCAAGGTTACCCATCATCTGGTTCAACGTCACGTTAACAATCGACGAGTCGATGGTTTGCAGCAGGGCGGCCGTCGTTACTGTTATAACAACGATCCATTTTTCAAAACCTAATTTCATAACCTAGAAAATTAATGGATAATGAATAATGAATAATGTAGAATGCTAGCCTACTCAAAACGAGCACTTTGCTTGCAATGTATTACCGTTATTCATTCTACATTATTCATTATCCATTAATTTATTTACCCTGCAAATCCACGGCCACTGTTGCGCTCATGCCTGGACGAAGCTTCGCATACAATGGGCTGTTTTTATCCAGATCGATACGAACTGGAATCCGTTGCACTACTTTCACGTAGTTACCCGTTGCATTGTCAGGAGGCAGCAGGGAGAATTTAGCACCCGTTGCCCCAGCAAATGAGCCAACATGGCCAATCAGTTTTTCGCCTTCGAACGCATCCACATCAATGTCAACCGTTTGACCAGGTTGCATTTGCTTTAACTGTGTTTCTTTGAAGTTTGCGGTCACCCACAACGAAGAGTTACCAACAATTGAGCAAAGGGCCTGTCCAGCCTGAACCAGTTGACCAACTTGCACTGAACGCTTCGAAACAACGCCCGAAGCAGGGGCCAACACAACCGTGTAGGATAGTTGTAACTTAGCCAAATCCAGGTCCGTCTGACGCTGTTTAATAGCCGCTTGCGCTACCGTAATCTGGCCTTCGGTTGCTTTACGTTGCGAACTCGTTACGCCCGTTTGTGTACCTGCTGCATTTACCTGTGATTGCGCTGTTTGTAACTGAGCCTGAGCCGCTTGTACTTGTGCCTGAGCCGCATCGCGTTCGGCCTGAATGGCATCAAACTGCTGTTGTGGGACGGTTTTCTCAGCCAGCAATCGGCTGTAGCGGTCAAAATCAAGACTCGCTTTACGAGCACGAACCTGAGCTGCTACTAAATTAGCCTGAGCAGTAGCAACTTGGTTACGAGCCGTTTGCACACCTGCCTGCGAGCTTTGTACACTGGCCGATGCAACACTTACCTGCGTACGTGAAACCCGGTCGGCAGCCATCGCACTTTGTATAGCGGCTTCAGCCTGAGCGACCCGAATACGATAATCAGCGTCATCTAATACGATCAGTGTATCACCTTCTTTCACAAACTGATTGTCTTGGAAGCGAATAGCTTTCACATACCCACTTGCTTTCGGAATAACTGGATTTACATCACCGTCGATCTGGGCATCATCGGTTGTTTCATGACGTTGCAGGTACTTAAATTCGCTGTACCCAAAGAAGAGAGCTACGGCCAGAATGATGACGCCCCCTATACGGAATAAAGTTTTCTTGTCCATGATTTTTACTAAAGAAGAATGAACAATGTAAAATGGATAATGTACACTAAAGGATAATTACGGAGTGTGTCCTTCATTATTCATTTTACATTGTTCATTATACATTAAATTAATTGAGGTTATTACCCGTAGCTTTCAACAGGCGCTGATAGGCTAGTTGTGCATCTACAGTTGCATTGATTACATTAAGTTGAGCCTGAAGCAGAAAGCTATCGGCCTCCAGCAAATCGGTTGAGCCAACCAGTCCATTCCGGAAACGGGACTCCGTCAGACGATAGTTTTCCTGTGCCTGACCTACCGCAGTGCGAATCACATTTTGCTGTTCCAGAGCCAGTTGATAGTTGTTGTAGGCCGTTACGACCTCTGACCGAATCTGATCATTTTGTTGCTGACCTTGTAAGCTAGCCTGATCGATGGCCGTTTGAGCGCTGTGTACTTTGCCCTTCATGTTATACAAAGAGCCGATATTGTACGAAAGCCCCAGACCCACATTCCAGGCACTGATGAATGAACTCGCTTCTGGAATAACGCGGGCGGTTGGATTAATGTAGTTGTAGCCTAATGATGCCCCCAGGTGCGGATACATAACACTTTTGGTATTTCGCAACAACTCCTGCGCCGATTGAACTCGTAACGCATTGGCTTCTACTTCGGGGCGAGTCTGTACCGCTTTATCTATAAATGAACCGAGCGGCTCAGCTACTGTAGCCGGATTGGCAAGAACAGTATCAACAGCAATCACCTGCGATTCGGGCAAACCCACCAGCAGATTAAAGTTATACAGGGCCGTCTGGCGGGCTTTCTCAACCTGTAAGCGGCTCAGTTGCAGGTTATTTTTCTGTAACTGAATCTTTAATACTTCGTTGGCCGTTACTACGCCCTCTTTCTGGAGATTTTGAGCTTCGCGTTCTTTCTCATCGAACTGTTTGATACTCTGTTCAATTACACCAATCGAACGAACCAGTTTGACAATGTTATAGTAAGCATCCGATACCGTGTAAACCAGCTCTGACCGGTTGCGCTTGGCATCCAGATGGCTGGCCTTTGCCAACAGCTCAGCTGATTTCTCAGCCGATTTTTCGGCAAATCCACCAAAAATCGTCTTACTGATCGTAGCGCCACCCATCGTTGCATTGAATGCCCCGGCTGGAATAGTCAACAACGATTTTCCATCCGCATCTTTTCCAAACGAAAACGGGCCCGTCAGACTATAACGAGAATAGGCCAATGATGCATTCGCTGTTGGCAGGCTACGATCCTTAGCTTCCTGCAAACGCGACTCAGCCGATTCGGTGCGCAAATCAGCCAGTTTAATTCCCTTGTTGTTTTGCAAAGCCAATTGAATGGCTTTGTCCAGTGGCATGACCGCCGGTGCTGACTGGGCTTTCACCCATCCCAGACTCAGTACCCATAGCCCTGCTCCTATTATGTACTTTTTCATTTTACTGATTGATTTCTAATTTTTTCCAGGAGTGTGTTCATCGTGCTTACTTCTTCATCGGTCAGATGACTGACGATCGACTCAAAATTGCTGAACTCTACAGCTACAGTTTCGACAAATCGATAAGACTCTTCCGTCAGTCGTAAATTGACTTTCCGCCGATTTTGAGGATCTATCTCGCGAACGATCAGATTTTTTGCCACTAACCGGTCAGTCAATCGGGTCATATCAGAATTGATATCGGTCATTTTTTCCTTCAGTTCCCCGGCTGTCAAACTATTCGGATAAACCTCCGACAGACGGCGTAAGGTGACGTATTGCTGAACCGACAAATCGAAGGGAGCTAGCTTTTGTCCAAAGTAGTTGAAGATGTAGCTATCCGTTTGATGCAGATTCTTGATTAGTCGGTGGTATTCGTTTACTAAGTGCTCTTTCATGTGTCATTGGCCGTGTCAAAGGTATAACCAATATTTGTTTAAACAAATTTCGTTTAAACGATAGAATTTTACCATGAAAGCCTGTTTCTAGCGTCTGCAAAAGGAATTAGCTTTTATTAATCCAATAAAATCTCTGCATTAGAATAATACAATTGGATTTCTGAATCGAATGGCTCTTGTATTAACCCAAATGCTATTGCGCAGAACTCAATTTTTAATCTTTTTTTAACCTTAGGTTCTCTAAATTGTATCCCGGAAGCTGACTGATTAGCCTCTTCTATTCCTCTTTAAACACCAGACTTTATGATTGATGATATACTCGTATCTCCCAGGCCTCCACGACTAGTCAGCTTGAGTGACAAAGCCATACGCTGGTCAGGTCTGTTGCTTGTCACGACGGTTTGGGGTAGTGCAGCGCTATTCGGCTTGTATATTCTGGCTTTTTACGCATCCGCACTATATGAAGGTCAGGCAGAGCGCTGGAACCAGATGTTACCCCGACTATATGAGTCAAACACAACTACAGCAACCACCGGAATCGGTCTTCATTTTGCCGCAGGTGGGATTATTCTTATTCTCGGAAGTATTCAGCTTATCGATTCAGTCAGGGTGCGCTATCCAGCTATACACCGCTGGATTGGGCGTGTGTATATTGTTGCCTGCCTACTGGCAGCCATTGGCGGGTTGGCCTTTATTTTAGCGAAAGGCACTATAGGCGGATCAATAATGAGCCTTGGATTCGGACTCTATGGTGTACTCATGTTTATAGCAGCTATAGCGACGTATCGGCAGGCGATAGCCAAAAATCTGGACAAACATCGGATGTGGGCGCTACGCCTATACGCACTGGCTATTGGCTCGTGGTTGTATCGAATGGATTATGGATTCTGGCTACTCCTCACCGATGGACTGGGTCATACCAAAGCCTTTAGTGGGCCTTTTGACCGGGTAATGGATTTCTTCTTCTACATTCCCAACTTATTGGTCGTTGAAGTTTTCGTTCGGGCAGGATCATACAAAGCGTCGCCAACGCTTAAGCTGTCGGCTTCGTTTATCCTACTCTTCGCAACTAGCTTTTTACTTCTGGGCACCTATTTTTTCACCCTATATTATTGGGGGCCAGCGATTATGAAGTGGGTATCGGTGAGTTGATTGTATTTGGGATAGAAGTAAGAGGCCATGTTTATACAATTTTGTATATATACAGAACTGTATACAAAAAAAGCCTCATTGCTGAGGCTTTTGACAGGAGAACTTTTAATAGCCCACTGCTTTAGCAGTGGGCTAAACTCTACTTAATCTCGCCAACCATATCCTCTGGCTTCACCCATTCATTAAACTCGTCTTCGGTCAGATAGCCAAGTTTCAGGGCAGTTTCTTTCAGGGTCGAACCGGTTTTGTGAGCGGTCTGAGCAATTTCGGCGGCTTTGTAATAGCCAATTTTGGTATTCAAAGCCGTTACCAGCATCAGTGACGAATCGACGTGTTTTTTGATGTTGGCTTCAATCGGTTCGATGCCTTCCGCACACTTATCGTTGAATGATACGCAAACGTCGCCAATCAGTCGGGCCGAGTGCAGAAAGTTGTAAATCATGACCGGCTTGAACACGTTCAGCTCAAAATGCCCCATAGCACCACCAAAGTTGATGGCTACGTCGTTGCCCATCACTTGCGCAGCCACCATGGTCATGGCTTCACACTGGGTTGGGTTCACTTTACCCGGCATGATCGACGAACCAGGTTCGTTATCCGGAATATGTAATTCACCAATTCCCGCACGCGGACCGCTCGACAACATCCGAATATCGTTACCAATTTTCATCAGGCTAGCCGCTACGGTTTTCAACGCGCCGTGTGCTTCAACAATAGCATCGTGGGCTGCTAGGGCCTCAAATTTATTTTCGGCTGTAATGAATGGTAGGCCCGTTACCGTAGCAATGTGTTTGGCCACATTCTCCGAGTAATTCGGGGGCGTATTGATACCGGTTCCAACGGCGGTTCCGCCCAAAGCCAGTTCGCTCAGGTGAGCCAGTGAGTTATTGATAGCCCGTAGACCGTGGTCAAGTTGCGACACATAACCAGAGAACTCCTGCCCAACCGTCAACGGCGTGGCATCCATGAAGTGTGTCCGGCCTATTTTAACAATGTGCATGAACTGCTTCGACTTGGCTGCCAGCGTATCACGCAGCTTGGTGATGCCGGGAATCGTTACGTCGAGCAGGATTTTGTAGGCGGCAATGTGCATAGCTGTCGGAAACGTATCGTTACTCGACTGCGACTTGTTCACATCATCGTTAGGGTGCAGGAACTTCTTCTCGTCTGTCAACTGACCGCCATGCAACACATGCCCACGATAAGCTACCACTTCATTAACGTTCATGTTCGATTGTGTTCCCGAACCCGTTTGCCAAACAACCAGCGGGAATTGATCATCCAGTTTACCTTCCAGAATCTCGTCGCAAGCCTGACCGATCAGGTCACTTTTTTCTTGTGGTAGCACGCCCGCATCGAGGTTGGTCAACGCAGCCGCTTTTTTAAGGTATGCAAATGCCCGAATAATTTCGCGAGGCATTTTGTTGATGTCCTGAGCTATTTTGAAATTTTCGATCGAGCGCTGGGTTTGGGCGCCCCAATAAACGTTAGCCGGTACTTGTACCTGGCCCATCGTGTCTTTTTCGATACGGTATTCCATGAATAAATGAGCGAATTAGTGAATGAGTGATTGAGTGAATGAGGAATGAAGCCTATTCGCTCAATCACTCATTCATTAATTCACTCATTATGTTTTCTGCAAAGGTAGGTCGGCGCGTGTGTTTTTACCATACTCTTAACGAGGTTTCCATGCTGTTTTGCGCATCTTTAAACCGCTTGCCATTGATATATCTATCTTACTTACTGTTTCTTAATCGGCCGATTAATCCAATTTTGTAACATTTTAGTACAGGCTGAGTTCAGTAGTATAATTCACCTAATTTCAACGTTAAGAAAATACGATCATGGGAAATCTCCTGTACACCATTGCAGTAGTACTGATTATTATCTGGCTTCTGGGCTTTTTAGGATTTGGCAGTTTTGGTATGGGTGGGCTTATTCACGTTCTGTTGGTCATTGCCGTCATTATGATTATACTACGCCTGATTCAGGGCCGAAGTGTATAAACGGAATTCGTTCGTTTATCAACAACGCCAACTCATAAATGAGTTGGCGTTGTTGTTTGTACAGTCCAGAATCGAACAGTTACTTAAACACAAAGCTGGCGTTGATGAAATTTGTCCGTATAAGCCTGCAAGTCCTTTTTAAATCAAGCCAATGAATAACTTAATTTTCAAACATGGGCCGTTGAAATGAAGGCCGAACGATAAATCTTCGGCCAAATCAAAAATTTATGAAAGAACGTGGGTTACTTTTTTCATTTCAGCGAATTAATAACAAAACGATCTGACTAATTCAAATTCATCGCAACCATGGCAAAATCTGCTTTCTTCCTTCTCTCCATGATGGCTTTAGCAACAGCTTGCTCAAGCACGAAAACCGAAACCACCGAAACAGCAACGACGGTAACGGATTCGACATCAATGACGAGCGATTCTACAAAAACGGACTCGACATCGACCATGTCGGCTGATACAACCAAGAAAGATTCGATTAAATAATTGCTCATAACAAGCAATTAGCAACCAAAAAGGCCTTCTGTTCAGAAGGCCTTTTTGGTTATAACGACATTGACTAAAATTTACTGACTTACTGGTCAATCAACGAAAAAGTGGAGAAACGATTTTTTTTCGAGGCTCCGCATGTCTAGCTGCAGTAGAAGGCCAATTTTTCCGCAAACCAATGTAGACACCCGTTGAATTTGGCAATAATGATCCTAGATCTGTAGCGACCGAAGCGTTTACATCAGTAGGTCCTAATAAAGGCAGCTCCAATTGGGCATTCACTTTCAATAGACCAGAAAATTGATTCGGAGAGCCGGGTAGTGGCGTAACATAGGTACCCATATTATGGCTGTATGACAATTTGGTTTGCCAATTAACTTTCTCACCAGCCGTCCCACTTAATCCTATATGAAGGACAGAAACCCGGTTATTAACGATAGGGCCATAAGGAATGCCTGGTCGAATATCACCTTCAGGCGTCAGGAAAGGAGTTCCTATCGTATGCGCATGAGTCGTCCAGCCATCAATGAATTGGGAACTGTTAAAGTAATTCACCCGGCCTTGTAAATGTGAAACGCCGAGAACGAACACATCTCCTCCCTGATCGGCCGTATACAAAAATTCAACTAAGCCGCGATCAACCGAAATAAAGCCTGTCCCTTTTGTTTTCCGGCGAATACTCAGGCCATTTAATCCATCTGCTATGGTTGTGAGGTAAAAAAGAGCCCCTGTATCGTATGGATTTTGGCGATAAACCAAAATAGTAGAATTGCCAACATCAAATTCTGCACCCAAATCCAGCGAACCGAGGTGATTGCCAATACGATTCAATTCATCGATTGAGGCAACATTACCATCTACATTTGAACCAGGATAGGCCAGACCTGTTATTGCATAAAGGTATGCTTTAAAGTTCGATGGTAAATGGCCATTATTCGACACATCTGGACCTAAGTAAGGTGAATAACCTCCCCAAACAACCTGGTGATTAAAGCCCGCATAGAGCCGAAATGACGCTGTTGGTTTACCCAAACGAACGTACAAAGTAGACTGATTCAAATACGTATTAATAACCTTTCGATTCGCATTTTCAAAAATGGCATTCCCAAACGAAGCATTGATACTAACAAACCCTTTAGTAAATGGTAAAGGAGCATAGCCTCGGGTACCGAATTGAATAGTAGGCAGTGGTAAGGCATTACCCGACATGGCATACGATCCCGAAGTAAGTAGTGTATCCACTAAGCCGACAATGTTTTTTCGACGCCCAGCATACACTTCCAATTGTCGCCAACGAGCTTTAATGTACGCCTGAGGGAGAATTACCTGCTGGTTTAACGACCCAACATTGCCGACAACCTCTAGTCCATACCCCCAATCAACTTTCCGGGAATGTTGCGGGCGATAATCAGATGATAAACCAATTCGTACAGTCCCAAATGAGCCTGCTAACGGAACAGTTCCATATTGATTAGCTCGTTGCCAGAACGGCACGCTTGGGCCAGAAGCCACTAAAGCGCCAATCTCCGCAAAAGCTTGAGTTGGCTTCGCCAGAGAATCTTGTTGGCCAAACGCTTGGGAGAACGAAACAAATACCCATAAAACAATCAGCCAAAGGGTTGCAAAACGCATCAGGAAAGATTTTATCGAGCAAAAATACCTAGTCTGGCGAAAATAAACACGAAATACCAGCTAAAGGGAAAAGAATTGATTTTCCAGGGTTAGTCTTTCTTTATTAGTGCGGCAGCCTTTTCATCAACTAGCCACACTAAATCCCCATCAATTGGCTTAATTACTTGAGATGGGTATTTATCTGGATTATAAGCTCCTTCCAGAACTTCATGCAAAGGTTCAGCTTTTTTTGGCCCAGCTACTAAAAATAGCACACAGGAGGCTCGGTTTGCCATGGGAGCGGTCAGCGTCAGGCGAAACATGTTTTGTTGGGTCAGAAAATAAGCTTTTGTCCAGGCAGTTTGTTCGTGAACCACTTCTGTACCTGGAAACAATGACAGTGTGTGCCCATCGTCGCCCATGCCAAGTAGAACAAGATCGAACGTAGGGCCTGTTTCGCCAAAATAGTCGTGCAAAATCCGATCATAGTCGGCTGCAGCCGCATCGGGATCAAGATCGGTACGCCAAACATGAATTTGATCTTCAGGCGTATACACATGCCCTAGAAGTGTATCGTACGCCATACCTGCGTTACTTTGCTCATCATCAATGGGTACATAGCGTTCGTCGCCCCAAAACACGTGTAATTGTAACCAGGGAATTTCGTTAACGTAAGGCGATTTCGCCAGCAATTCGTGCAATGCCTTTGGCGTGCTTCCTCCTGAAAGAGCGATGGTAAAGCGGTCTTGTTTTTTCAGCACTTCTTTAATGCGGTTCGCAATAAAATCGGCTGCTGCTTTAGCTAAATCAGTTGGGTTCTTCTTGATAATAAGTTGCATAACTTCTTTTGACAGAATTGACAGGATAAACAGGATTTCCTCAGGAAAACCATTCCTGCTTCATCTTGTCTATCCTGTCAAAAGAATAATTTCTCTCTAAAAAATGGAGTAGGCCCGTTTATACAAAATCTTCACGCATGGGCGTAAAAATATCGACCAGTACTCCGGCTTCTTCACAAACGGCTCCGTGCCAAACGTTTGGTGGAATGTAATAAGCATCGCCTGCCCGAACAATCTGGGTTTTGTCGCCAATCAGAATCGAAAATGCACCACTGGCCACGTAGCTCATCTGGGTATGATAATGACTATGTGCTGTGCCAATACCACCTGTTTCAAAAGCCACCTTGACCATCATCAGGTTAGCATCGTAAGTCATGATCTTACGCTTTACACCTTCTGCTACCTGTTCCCACGGCAGGCTTTCATCGTCAACAAAAAGAGCGGCAAGCTGAGTTGTCATAAATAGTCAAGAGTCGTCAGTTTATAGTCATTAGTGGCTGGCGCAAAAATGTTAAACCTTCGTCAGGCACTAATGACTATAAACTGACGACTCTTGACTGAATTTTATTTCCCCATCCAATGAAATCCATCCTTCTCCACGAGCTTCATGGCCGCTTCAGGTCCCCAGGAGCCTGGTTCATAATTTGGGAAGTCAGGCGTTTCGTTTTCCCAGGCCTCCAGAATTGGCGTAACCACTTTCCAGGCAGCTTCAACCTGATCGGCCCGCATGAAGAGCGTCGCATCGCCGGTCATTACATCAAGTAATAGCGTTTCGTAGGCCTCTGGCTCCTGTCCGGCATAGGCATCTTTATAGCTAAAAACCATATCGACTGGGTCGATGGCCAACGTTTGGCCCGGGCGTTTAGCCTGAAACCGTAAACGGATATCCATAGCTGGTTGAATACCAATTGTCAGTCGGTTTGATTGCCAGCTCTGGGTAGCCTCTTCGGGGAAGGCGTAATAGGGTGCCGGTTTAAACTGAACAGTAATAATCGTGGCTTTTTCGGGCAGCGATTTCCCAGTACGCAGGTAGAAGGGAACATCCTCCCATCGCCAGTTGTCGACAAAGAGTTTGACGGCGGCAAAGGTCTCAGTTGCCGAATCAGGTTTTACGCCTTCTTCTTCCCGATAACCCGGAATATCTTTTCCATCTTTTTTACCAGGTCCATACTGTCCCCGAACAGCTACGTCTTTCACTTCTTCGGGTTTGATCCGACGAATGGCATTCAGTACATCTACTTTTTTGTTGCGTACCTCGTTGGCGTCAAAGGAAATAGGCGCTTCGGTAGCAACCATACATAGCATCTGGAGCAGGTGATTCTGGATCATGTCGCGCAGCGCACCAGAACCTTCATAATAGCCACCACGCCCTTCGAGCCCTACTGTTTCGGCAGCCGTAATCTGGACATACTCAACGTAACGTCGATTCCAGATGGGTTCAAACAGCGAATTAGCGAACCGAAGTGCCAGAATATTTTGTACAGTTTCTTTTCCCAGATAATGGTCGATGCGGTAAATCTGCTCTTCGGCAAACAAGCCGCCCAAGAGCGCATTTAGCTCCATGGCCGTTTTCAGATCGTGACCAAACGGTTTTTCAACGACAATTCTAACTCTTGATTTATCACCACAGAGTGCGAGCTTGCCCAGATTGGTGGCAATATCAGGCACCAATTGAGGAGCAACCGCCAGATAGAAAACTACATTAGCCTGTACACCCCACTCCCCTTCTTTTTTAGATACAAAGCCGGATAGTTTTGTGTAGGAAGCGCTATCGCCAGCGTCCATTTGCAGGTAGGACACAGAAGGGGCAAATGCACCCCAGGAATTATCAGAATCGTTTTTCCGTCGCGAAAATGACTGCACCCCCTCTAGTAATCGTTCGCGAAAAGACTCATCTGTATAGGAGCTTCGGCCTAAACCAACCACCGCAAAACGGTCAGACAAATACTTGTCGAGGTAGAGATTGTAGAGGGCTGGTGTAAGTTTGCGAAGGTTCAGATCGCCACTTCCACCAAAAATGAATACAATAGTAGCAGCCGGACGCTGATTAGTAGCTGGAATCATAAGTCGATTGTATTGACGGGGTGCAAATTACCTACACGCCCAATACTGAACAAGTTTTAGAGTAGTATGGCTTTTTAAAAGACATCGGCAAGCCAAAACAACTTCCTACTTTTCGAGAAACCATTCCTGAGAACTTTTTTGTTCAGTTCGCCCCATTTTATTTCAGTTAACGAATTATCTTTATCGGTTATATGTACCTCTATTTTTCACCTAACTTCCTTTCCTGCAAGCTCGTATGGAACAGCTAATCGAGTTTTTTAGCCGTCTCACCGACACAAGTGACTGGCCACCACGTTGGTATTGTGGTCAATGGTCCGATTTCCATGGCTGGCTTTATATTACTTCTGACTTGATGATCTGGCTGGCTTATATGGTCATTCCGCTTGTTTTAGTTCGTTATCTTTTTGTTAAAAAAGGAGTACCCTTACCCGGCGTCTTCTGGCTTTTCGGTGCATTTATATTATTGTGTGGCCTTACTCATCTGATTGATGCCATAATATTCTGGATACCGATTTATCGAATTAGTGCCCTGGTTCGCTTTCTGACAGGCGCGGTTTCTATTGCAACGGTAATAGCCCTCTTTCGGTATTTTGACGAAGCCGTGGGCCTGCGTACCTCCAAAGAATTCGAACACGAATTGTTGTTTCGTCAACAGGCAGTAACTGAACTAACACGATCAAATGAAGAACTACAGCAGTTTGCCTATGTAGCTTCGCATGATCTTCAATCCCCCCTTAAGACGATTTCGAACTACCTGAAACTGCTCCATACGAAATACGGCGATCAGTTACCCGCCGACGCGCATAAACTCGTTGAAACATCGACCAATGCGGCCGAGCGAATGCGGGTGCTCATCAATGATTTGCTCAATTTCTCGCGCGTAGGTAACGAAGTCGCCTTTACCCAAGTCAATCTAAATCTGTTGGTTACTGAAATTCTGGAAGAGCAACAGGTCGAGATCCGAACAAGTGGTGCTACGGTTGACGTAGGGCCACTCCCCACCATGACAGCACATTACACCGACTTCAAACAGGTCTTCCAGAACCTGATTTCCAATGCCTTAAAATATCGTAAACCATCCGTACCTCCTTACATAAAAATTCGGGCGATTGACGAAGGAGATCAATTTTGTTTCTCCATCAGCGATAATGGCATAGGAATTGAGCGGCAATATTTTGAGCGGGTATTTCAGATTTTCCAGCGGCTCCACGGACGTAACGAATTCTCTGGAACAGGCATTGGTTTGGCCACCTGCAAAAAAGTTATTGCTATTTATGGTGGTCAAATATGGATCGAGAGTACAATTAATGTAGGTACAACCTTTAATTTTACCATTCCAAAAGTTATTAAAACTACGCACCACTATGCCCAAACCGATACACTGTATTCTGCTAATTGACGACGACCCGGATGATATTTTTCTTCATCAGGTAGTTATTAATGATTCAGGATTGTGTGATAACATTCGGGTTGCTGAAAACGCAAAGGAGGCTCTTCATTATTTAACCAACACCAGTCATCCCGATTATATCCGGCCAGATTTAATTCTGACGGATGTGAATTTGCCCGGAATGAATGGGTTTGAATTTCTGGAAGAATATCACCATCTGGATGAACAGCTCAAAAGTCGGCTGGCCGTTTTGGTATTCACCACCTCATTAGCCCCCCGCGATACCCAACGGGCGGCCATGATTGCCCATGTGAACGGCTATTATACAAAGCCTCTCACCAATGCCACCCTTCAGACAATTGTTAATCAATACGTCATTACTTCGCCAAACGATAGCTTAAACAACTAATCCGTTCAGGGAATCAATTACATCGGCTACCTTTGTTGCTGTTTCTAATTTCTGACTAATTCAACTTTCAAATGAAAATTGCCATTGGTTCCGACCATGCCGGTTTCCAGTACAAAGAAGCCATCAAAGAAATGCTCACTGGCCTCGGACATGAGGTTATCGATAAAGGCACCTATGCCGCAACGCCATCTGTAGATTATCCGCTCTTTATCCGGCCTGTAGCTGAAGCTGTAGCGGCTGGCGAAGTAGAACGTGGTGTGGTACTTGGCGGATCGGGTAACGGCGAGGCCATTGCGGCCAACCGTGTGCGCGGTGTTCGGTGTGGGTTGTGCTGGAATGAAGAGTCGGCACGCCTGTGTCGGCAGCATAACGACGCCAACGTTATTTCACTTGGCGAGCGCATGATGAGCGAAGAAACCGCCCTGAAATTAGTTCAAATCTGGCTCGATACCCCTTTTGAAGGAGGTCGCCACCTGGCTCGAATTCAAGAATTAGATAACTATTGATGTAGGATGTGTGATATATGATGTAAGATGTAGTTATCAGTACAGTAGCATACATCTTACATCATATATCATACCTCAATGCAGATTCTCTGGAAATACCTTAAGCCTTATCGCTGGTTGGCCGTACTGGCATTAGTTCTGGCCGGTATTGCTCAAATTCTCGCCCTGGTCGACCCAATCATCTTTGGGAAGCTCATTGATCAGTATGCTACCCATCCCGGCTCCAAAACAGAAACCGAAAAAGTTAGAGGAGTTCTGCAATTATTAGCCATCGCCGTTGGCGTAGCCGTTTTGTCGAATATAACCAAGGCGTTTCAGGAATATGTAACCCGTCTGGTTGTTCAGAAATTTGGCACAGATATTTTCAACGACGGCCTGAAACAAACCCTACGCTTATCGTATCAGGAATTTGGCGACCAAAGCAGCGGTGCCACGCTCTCGATCCTTCAAAAAGTTCGTACTGACACCGAGAAATTCATCAATTCGTTTGTCAATGTTCTTTTTTCGTCCATCGTAGGCATGGGCTTCCTGATTTGGTATGCCGTTACGAAACACTGGGCGCTGGTTCCCGTATTTTTGATTGGCGTACTTTTATTGGGCGGACTAACGGGGCTGCTCAGCAAACAAATCAAAACAACCCAGCGCTCGATCAACCGCGAAACGGCTCTCCTATCGGGCGTAATCACCGAATCGTTACGCAATATTGAATTGATCAAAAGTCTAGGATTGACCTTCCCAGAAATCCGACGACTAAAAGCCCAGACAGGCCGCATTTTCGAGCTGGAGATGTTCAAAGTTCGGCGGGTTCGATTTCTGTCTTTCTGGCAAAGCACTACGTTGAATATTCTGAAGCAATCCGTTCTGTTCACCTTGCTATGGCTCATTTTTCGGAATGTGCTTAGTACAGGCGAGCTGATTTCGATGCAATTCATTTCAGTTTCTATTTTCAATCCATTGCAGGAATTGGGCAACATTATTCTGGCCTATCGCGAAGCCGAAGCCGGGTTGGCTAGTTTCGAGAAATTGATGCAGAAACCTATTGAACGCAATCCAGAATCACCAATTGAAGTAGGACCAATTGAGCGGCTTCGGTTCGAGGACGTTGTTTTCCGACACATTGGTGCCCATCAGAATGCGATTGATGGCGTCTCGTTTGAGGCTTCGCTCGGTGATACAATCGCCTTTGTTGGCCCGTCGGGTTCGGGAAAATCAACGATGGTTAAGTTACTGGTCGGTCTTTATCGGCCCGTGGGCGGTGAAATTTACTACAACGATATATCAACAAAGGATATTCGGTTCAACCCGATGCGTCGGCAAATTGGGTTCGTCACCCAGGACACACACCTCTTTTCCGGCACCATTCGCGAAAACCTTTTATTCGTTAAACCCGACGCTACCGAAGCTGAGATGCTGGATGCCCTGGACAAAGCCGCCTGCGATCATTTGCTGGCTCGCTCTGAACAAGGGCTCGATACCCAGATCGGCGAAGGGGGTTTGAAGATGTCGGGGGGCGAAAAGCAACGGCTCTCCATTGCCCGCGCCTTAGTCCGGAACCCGCGATTATTGATTTTCGATGAAGCCACATCGGCTCTGGATTCGCTTACAGAAGAAGAAATAACCGATACTGTTCGCAGTGTATCGGCCATGCGCTCGCAAATTACGATTCTGATTGCGCATCGATTGTCAACGATTTTACACGCCAATACGATTTTTGTGCTGGAAAAGGGTAAAATTGTCGAAACAGGCAGTCATGAAGAACTCATTTCTCAAAAAGGACTTTATTATGCTATGTGGCGTCAGCAAATCGGCGAGCGAAGAGCGGTGGTATCTTAAATTTAGTAACCACAGAGGCAACGAGGATACAGGAAAAGTTCCTGGTGATGTTGGTTACTAATAACCGACACGTTAGGTTTTAAGAAACCTAACCAATTACATTAGGTTTTGAGAAACCTCCCCTATGTCAGATGTAAGCGTCTGACATCACAGAACAAAAAACATGAATAAGCAGAGTCGGGAAGTCAGTTATTTTCTATCCAGTCAGTATTTCTCGGACGGGATCAGGATAACGCTGTCTATTTTGCTGCCGTCTCTGCTACTCGCCCAGTTCGACCAGCTTCAGGCAGGCATGGCCATGTCGTTAGGAGCCCTAAACGTTAGTTTGAGCGATGCTCCAGGTCCCGTCATGCATCGGCGGAATGGTATGGCGTCCAGTGCCCTTATCAGCTTCTCGGTCACCTTGATTACAGGGTTCGCCCGTATGAGCCCCTATACAATGGGCGTCGAAATCCTGTTGTTCAGCTTTTTCTTTTCCATGTTCGCCATCTACGGCAACCGGGCTACATCGGTCGGAACGGCGGCTTTACTGATCATGATTCTGATGATCGACCGCCCCATGGATACCGCCGGAGTGTTGCGCGAAAGCGGCCTGGTATTGGCCGGTAGCGTCTGGTATAGCACCATCAGCTTATTGGTCTCCCGCTTACAACCCTATCGGTTGGCGCAACAGGCATTAGGCCAGTGTATCCACGAGATTGCCAAGCTGATGGCTATAAAAGCAGATTTTTACGACGTATCGACGCAGCTAGATGACAACTACCGCCATTTGATTGCCCAACAGGTCGATGTAAGTGAAAAGCAGGATGCCGTACGGGAAGTCCTGTTTAAAAGTCGCCGGATTGTGACGGAGTCAACCCGAACGGGGCGATTACTGTTGCTCACCTTTGTGGATGTGATCGATCTGTATGAGCAGATCATTGCGATGTATTTTGATTATTCTGATATCCGCGAGCGATTTGGCAAGTCAAGAATACTCGATCAGATTGCCCACACCATCCGTCGGTTATCAGTCGAGCTTGATCATATTGGGCTTGCTATTCAGCTACCCGTTCCGTTTCATAAGCCAATTGATATTAACCCAATTCTGGAAGAACTGAAACGCCATATCGACGCGCTCGGCGATCAGGATGGCAGCACATTGGTACTAAAAAAAGTGCTGGTCAGCCTACGAACAGTTAGTCAACGGCTAACGGCCCTGCAAAAAAATCTTGTATCGCCTACCCTTAACCCCATTGATAATGAGGCTATGGAATACGGTCGGTTTGTCTCCCATCAGGAAATCGATTTGAAGTCGTTTCTGGATAACCTCACACTCGATTCGTCGGTATTTCGCCATTCGGTACGGGTAGCCATTGCGATGCTGGTCGGGTTTGTGATCACCAAACTCCTCCCCTACGGCCACCATAGTTACTGGGTATTGCTCACGATCTCGGTCATTCTGAAGCCGGCTTTTAGCCTGACCAAGCAACGAAATATTGAACGTATTCTTGGCACATTGGCGGGGGGGGTAATTGGTGTACTCATTCTCACGTTTTTCCCGAATAAGAACGTGCAGTTTGCCTTTATGGTGTTACTGATGCTGGGTACGTATAGTGCTCAACGGATCAATTACATTGTGATGGTCATTTGCGTAACCCCATTCATTTTAATTCTTTTCAAATTTCTGGGAGTCAGTTATTTAGGCGCTGCAGAAGAGCGTTTCTTCGACACGTTGCTAGGTGGGGTTATTGCCTTTATGGCCAGCTATTTACTCTTCCCGCAATGGGAGTCAGAGCAGTTAAAAAAGCCCATGCAGGCTATTCTGAAAGCCAACGTCCGGTATATCCAACTCTTACTAGATAGCTTGTCTGGACGACCTATTAACCTGGTTGACTACAAGCTGGCCCGGAAGGAAGTGTACGTTACGTCGGCCAATTTATCGGCTGCGTTCGATCGGATGTTATCGGAACCGAAACACAAGCAGCGCAACGAAAAACTCATTTACGAGTTTGTGGTCCTGAATCATGTCTTATCGGCCAACATTGCTACGATTACCTCGGCCCGCTTAACCGATGAGCCTAAAGTCTATGCGACTCCGCTACTGCGTCCTGTCAAACGCGCCCTGCGAATACTAACGGAAAGCCTTCACAAGATTTCCGCAACCACGGCCAAACAAAGCCAGGATGTAAATGCGTTGGATATAAATACGGCTGCTACTTCACTAACTGATCCCTCATTACTGGAACAACTTAATTTTATTCAGCAAGTCAGCAGCGATATTGGCAAAATCGTGGAGCGATTGATGACAAGGGAGCAGATTATTAAAAAGCGCCATCAGTCGGCATAAGTAATCTGAGGCTGGCGCGATCTGCTCTAAATTCCATATCTTGGAGTTTCATACTACCAAGACATTCATCAATGAAACCTCTTTACTTCCTCGCTCTACTAGCCTATCTGGTTAGTCCAAACCGTGTATTGGCTCAAGCACCAAGCATTGTTCAATCAATCGACATGAAAAGCGTGTCGAATCCCCAACTCTCACCCGATGGCAAGTGGGTTGCTTATACGGTTACCAAAACCAATTGGGATGAGAATACATTCGACACCGATATTTGGCTGGCTAACACAAACACGGGAGATCACTTTCAATTAACAAACTCCAAGAAATCGAACAACAGTGCCGCCTGGTCGCCCGACGGAAAATGGCTGGCTTTTTTGTCTACACGAGACGACAAATCCCAGTTGTACCTGATCAGTCCTTTCGGTGGGGAAGCTCGCCCATTGACCAAATTTGAAACGGGCGTAACGTCCTTTAAATGGTCGCCAACCGGAAAGCAGATTGTATTTTCGGCCACTGTGCCCGACAGCAAAGTCGATAAAGAACGTAAGGACAAATACAGTGATTATGAGGTGGTTCGCGACGACTACAAGATGGCGCATCTGTATCTGCTCGATAGCCTGACCAATGAGAAACCTGCCCAGGCCAAAGCCTTAACCAAAGGAATTGGTTTTTCAGTCGGTAGTTTTGTTGTATCACCCGATGGGAAGAAAATTGCGTTCGATGCCTCGAAAAACCCGGATCTCATCAATGGACACACCTCTGATTTGTATGTTCTGACGCTTGGCGATACCATTACCCGAAAAATAGTATCGCTTAAAGGGCCTGATCAAAACCCGGTCTGGTCGCCCGACGGTCAGCAAATTGCCTTCACAACAGCTAACGAAAACGAATTCTATTTCTACACAAACCGGCTTATTGCCACCATACCTGCTTCGGGTGGGACGCCAAAAATCCTGACCAATACGTTCGATGAAAACGCCAATCTGTTGGAGTGGACAAGCGATGGTATTTTGTTCAGTGGCTATCAAAAAACAGCCGCGCATTTATTCCGAATTGACCCGGCAACCCTGAAAACAGAACGACTCACTAAGCCAGACAACCTGATAGCCACTCAGTTTTCGTTCAGTAAAGATGGGCAGCAGATGACGTTCGTTGGGGCGCTGTCCAACCAATATGCGGAAGTTCAGATCTCATCTGTTCGCACATTTACGCCCAAAACTCTGACGACATTGGGAAAACAGTTAGCTCTGTTCAAAATCTCAACCCGCGAGGTAGTCAGTTGGAAGTCGGTAGATGGTAATGTAATCGAAGGCATTTTGATTAAACCCGCTAATTTTGACCCTACCCGAAAATATCCGCTTCTGGTCGTTATTCATGGTGGTCCAACCGGAATTGATCTGCCATCCGTTACCGCTGATCGTTATTATCCGATTGAGCAATTCACAGCTAAAGGAGCGCTCGTATTACGCCCCAACTATCGCGGGTCGGCAGGGTATGGCAGTAAATTCAGAGCCCTGAATGTAAAAAACTTAGGATTAGGCGATTATGACGATGTCATCTCAGGCGTTGATTACCTGATTGGCAAAGGCATTGTCGATAAAGATAAAGTGGGTGCTATGGGCTGGAGTCAGGGAGGCTATATTTCGGCTTTCATCACAACTTACAGTGATCGATTCAAAGCAACCTCAGTGGGAGCCGGAATCTCAAACTGGGCTACCTACTATCAGAACACCGACATTACGCCTTTTACTCGCCAATACTTACAAGGCACACCCTGGGACAACGCGGATATTTATCAGAAAACATCGCCCATTAGCTATGTTAGCCGGGCTAAAACGCCTACCCTAATTCAACATGGCGAGCTGGATCGACGTGTTCCTATTGCCAATGCTTATGAATTACGACTGGCTTTAGAAGATAAAGGCGTACCCGTTAAGATGGTTGTCTACAAAGGTTTTGGGCATGGAATCACAAAACCTAAACCGATGCGCCAAGTAATGGAAGAGAACTACCGATGGTTCAGCAAATACATCTGGGGAGAAAATCTGTAAGCCTTCAATTGATCAACCAGAACATATCTGACCTAAACGACAAAGCCCCGGCAGAATAGACTGTCGGGGCTTTGTTAACGAGTATGATAGTAAAACGGCGGTGTGCCTCGAAATGTTTCATCGTTGAAAAATTGTCCCATTATTTTTCATTTTAATTCGAAGATAAAAATTCATGAACCTTTTATACCTTTCCAGAAACATTAGTCCCCTATGCCTTATTTAGTACTCGACCTTGAAATGACCGGCCCAGAGCCAGATTACAACGAAATAATTCAAATCGGTGCCGTACTTTTCGACGACAACTGGGTTGAAAAAGGTCAATATCTTACCAATGTCTATCCAGAAAATAAAGACGCGTTCTCTTCCTCATCCGAAAAAATTCACAATCTCTCCCTCGCCGATCTGGAAGATGCTCCCATGATCTACGATGTATTGCCTGAAATGGAAGAATGGATTTGTAAAGAGTTGGGCTTGCGCGTTCCGAAAGGTCAGTTAGATCGAACACCTTTTCTGCGCGATGTGATCATTTGCGGTCAGAGCGTGATTAACGACATCAATTTTCTAAAAGAGGCTTACCGGTATGAGAAGCTCAAGTGGCCCTATTCGCGCGTACTGCTTGATTTGCACACACTGGCTTATTTTACCTTCCGGGTCTTAAAAGCCAACGGTCGCAAAGTTCCCGATCGGCTAAGTCTGACCGCAATTGCCAATTACTTCGGATTTTCTCGCGAAGACGGATTCCACAATGCACTGGAAGATTCGGTACTCACAGCCAAATGCCTGAAAGAAGTTTTTGCCCTGAGCAATCAAATGAAGCTGTAGTGATAAGTAATGGATAATGTGAAATGGGTAATGGACAATTGCAGGCGCGTGATCATTATCCATTAATCGTTCCTAAAGTAACGTAAATTATGGATAAAATCTGGATTTATTAACTGATTGTTAGCTATTTATAGTATTTTTTTGTCATCCCGACGTCAGGAGGGATCTTCGGTAAGTAACCAGTTGCCGAAGATCCCTCCTGACGTCGGGATGACAAAAAACAAGTATTATGCTATTCGTAAATCGGCCATAATTCACATTACAGTATGAAAGGTCGAGGACTGAAGCACAAAACAAAAATAATCAGTGCGAGCCAGCCTAATACCTGCCGCTTCAGATCGAGCGGTTCATCCTGCTCCGTTTCTGGATGGTAAATGCCCAGAAAACGCCCAACGACAAAGACAAAAACCAGGAAATTTGAATATCCTTCTGCATTTGGCCACACCCAAGATACAGCCAATTGAGCTATTACAACGCTAAGTGCAATGAGTAGTGAGGTTACCCAATTTTCGCTTATGCGTGAAAATGCCAGATATAAAAAACCTACATAAAGCCCAAATTCTCCCAACTCCTCAAAAAAAGCTTCATCGGTCGGTACGGCAAAGTCGGAGGGTTTGTAAGAGCCTAATCCCGCATAAAAAGCAAAGACGATGAACAAAGCAGGAGCCACCCATTGAAATCGTTTGCGTCCGATAAGGCCATAGAGGATATGCCCACCGTCTAGCTGTCCAATGGGAATCAGGTTCAGGGATGTAAAAAACAACGCCAGATAGCCTGCCATCACATACGGATAGTGCACCATTTCGTACGGATGCGGCACACGGGCTGGATCGGCTACGTACGTTTTGAAGAAGCTAAATAGCAGGTTATCGCCCAGACCAATAGCCGCACCTTCTGGCAGGTTCTTATAAGCATATTTCCCATAATCAAGGCCCCACTTGGCGTACTCGGGGTGAATGGTAAAGATAAATTCAGGCGGTGGCAGATGTGAAAAAGCATACCACAAAACGACTAGCGCCAGTACAAAACCAGCCAACGGGCCAGCAATGCCAATATCAAAATACTTCCGACGACTGTTGATGTAATCCTTGATCCGAATGAAAGCACCCAACGTGCCAATGCTCTGGCCAATACCCAACCAGAGCGGAATGTAATAGGGCAACGTCACCCGAACTTTGTTTGCTTTAGCCGTAAAGTAATGGCCAAATTCATGAACCGTCAGAATAGCCAGAAAGGGGATCGAGAATTGAAACCCACCCAAAAACTCCGACCAACCCAGTGGCTTGGTTATACCCTCGAACGGAATAAAGAGACTCCCATACATCCACTCAGCTCCAGCCAGTGTGGTCGTAATAAGGGTAATTAAAAAAAAGACCTCCGTGCAGGAGGTAAGTTTTGGTACGTTGGCTCATGAATGGTGTATGATGTAGAATGTATGATATAGGATGTATGTCCAACTAGAAAAATCATACATCCTATATCATACATCATACATTCTAATTATACATCTTTTAAGTAATCAAGAATCGTCATTGGCGGCTCCACCCGTACAGCCTGGATACCTAACTTGGCAGCCGACTCGATGTTAGCGGCATTATCGTCGAAGAAGGCAGTTTCTTTGGCTACTAGACCAGCCTCTGTCAAAACGTGTTGATAAATTTCTGGAGAGGGTTTTGCGATTCGAACATCGTAGGAATAGAACACCCGTTCAAACAATTCCTCCAACGTTGGCTGGTTCAGACTGGTCAGCATTTGATTCACCCGCCGAATATGAATGGGGCTGGTATTGCTCAGAAGAAACAAACGGTAGTTCTGTTTCAACTCTTTAATCCGCTCGACCCGTTCAACAGGCAGTTCCAGTAAAACCGTGTTCCAGGCAGTATCAATGACCTCATCGGCCCAACTATCATTTTTCAACAATTTTCGGACATGATCGCGGAAAGCAGTATCATCGACCAGGCCAGTTTCATATTGGCCAATGATATCGAATTGCTTCCAGATCGCCATTACTTCGTCTTCTGACAAATTCGCCAGCATGGCAAAATTTCGAACCGGAGCGGTCAGGTCAATCGGGATGATCACATCACCGAGGTCGAAAATGAGGTTTTTAAGCGTTGATTGGGTAGACATAAACTCCGTTCACAGGTTCGATTGAGGCCTTAGATGAACCGGGAGCCAAAGATAACGTTAGATTTGCAGACAAACGGTGAAATAGCATGGCAAAGTTGACGGTAAAAAACGTCGGCCCGATTCGGGAGGCTGAGTTAGAGGTCAAAAAGCACACAATATTTATCGGCCCACAAGGTTCAGGGAAGAGCACGCTCGCGAAGTTGATTGCGATTTTATCTTCAAGAAAAACAGATAAATTCAGCCACTATACATTTAGTGATTATAATATTCACAATTATGTTACACAAGAATCAACTGCAGTCTTTTCCACTACACATCTACAAGCATCTTTACAAGACAAAGGATTACTTTATAGTTTGTTAAATGACAAAGGTAATATACTATCTCAAGTTACAGTTCTGCCAAATAATGATTCTACACCCAAAGATTGGCCGAATGAGGACAACAATATATATGAGGAGTTACAAAAAATATCAGAATTTAGTAATGATGTTCAAACATCAAAATTAATTAAAGATTTACTTCTTAGAATAGATAAAATTCCTGATATATGGCGTTCATCAAGCTCACTAATTGAGGAATATATACCATCCGAAAGAATGCTACTTGCAGTACTTTCTAAATCTATTTGGAGCTTGATAAACTCTGATATAGATTTCCCTAAAATCATCCTTTCATTTGCCAGTAATTTCGAACGTATACGCAATCAAATAATAGACTTTCATATTCCCTTTTTAAATGTTACCTATGAGCATAAGCAAGGTGAAGATATTTTAATACATGAAACTGGACATATTAGTTTGAGTCAAAGTGCTAGTGGATATCAGTCCATTATTCCTTTATTATTGGTTGTTGAAGTAACTCGTCAGCGTTCTAGTCGACGATTTATCATCGAAGAACCTGAACTTAATCTCTATCCTAGTACTCAGAAAGATCTAATTTATAACATGGTAGGAGGATTATTACCTAACGTTGATTATCCTGATACGGAATGGATTATCACCACACATAGTCCTTACGTACTCAGTTCGTTCAACACATTAATGTTGGCCTACAAAGTGGCGCAAAAGAGTGATGAACTACGCGCAGAAGTGGAGAAAATAATACCATCTCGTTGCTGGATTAACCCGGATGAATTTGCCGCTTATTATGTAGATAATGGCACCGTTAGAAGTATTATCAATGAAAAAACCGGGCTAATCGCCGATAATGAACTGGATGATGTATCGGAAGATTTAGCTGGAGAACAGGACCAATTATTTGAACTTAGCCGTAGCGTCCCCCGTGCTTGATACTATCCGCCAGACATTCCCACGAACAACGACTGGCAATTGCTTACAAACCCTAACCGATACAGAGTTTTGTATTTTTGATACCGATAAAAAGCGGTGCGAAATTCAACTCGACCCTGATGGTCTAAAGCATTTCACTGTTGAAAATCCTACCAGTCGTGCTATTCACTTTTTGGCGATCGATAAATGTATTTTTTCTGACGGAGATCATATTCAGCGTTGTGATTGCGCTGTTTTTGATTCCAAAACTTTTTGCTTCGTTGAAATCAAGGAAATTGACAGCGCAGCCAAACGGTCTGAGCATTATCGGAAAGCAAAAGAGCAACTCAAAGCAACAATTCAACATTTCCAGGAGCAGCTTGAGTTTACCACAAAGCGCATTGAAGCCTATGCCTGTGTTGGGCGCACAACGGCAAGACCAGCCAAACCAGCCGCAGATCTGAATGATCGGCTAGAATTTGAAGAATTAGGATCGGCCTTGTATCATGGCAATATCAAACGTTTTGCCTAAAAGAGAAGGCCCTGATTAGCTAATCAGGGCCTTCTTTATATTCTGACACGGGCCAAGCCAGAGCTTGGCCCAGCCAATTACTCCAGAACAACACCCATATCACAGAATTTCTCAATCCGTTGATTGATGCGTTCCTGCGGGTCGATCGCGTTAAGTTCAGCTAGTGCTTTTAAAATGACGTCTTTCAGATGGTTGGCCATTTCCTGATGGTCGTTATGCGCGCCACCAAGCGGTTCTTCTACAATTTCATCCACCAGCTTATTCAACTTCATATCGCGAGCTGTCAGCTTCATGGCTTCGGCAGCCTGCTCCTTGAAATTCCAGCTTCGCCAGAGAATAGTCGAGCAGTTTTCGGGCGAGATAACCGAATACCAGGTGTTTTCGAGCATAAATACTTTATCGCCGATGGCAATACCCAACGCACCACCCGATGCCCCTTCGCCGATGACGATACAGATAACGGGAACCGTCAGCATAAACATTTCTTTCAGGTTGCGGGCAATCGCTTCGCCCTGTCCCCGCTCTTCGGCCTCCAGACCCGGATAGGCACCCGGTGTATCAATCAGCGTAATGATGGGCTTGTTAAACTTTTCGGCCAGCTTCATCAGGCGCAACGCTTTCCGATAACCTTCGGGGTTAGGCATACCAAAGTTCCGATACTGCCGCTGTTTGGTATTTCGCCCTTTCTGCTGCCCGATAATCATGACCGTCTGATCGCCCAGTTCGCAGAAACCACCCACCATCGCCGGATCATCACGAACCGTACGATCTCCGTGCAGTTCGATAAACTGATTGCACATCAGGGAAATATAATCGAGGGTATAGGGCCGATCAGGATGGCGCGATAGCTGAACACGCTGCCAACGGGTGAGGTTTTGAAAAATCTCAAGCCGAAGCTTATCAATGCTTTGTTCAAGAATAGCAACGGCTTCGCTCACGTCGACATTACTGGTTTGAGCCAATTTTTTCGTCTCTTCCAGCCGCGCTTCGAGGTCGGCAATGGGCTTTTCAAAATCTAGATAAGTCCTCATATAAAATGATGAATTATGAATGATGAATGATGAATGATTCCAACTGGCAACCATTCATCATTCATCATTCATCATTATAATTCAAAGCTTTCGCCTTTTTTTGGAATGATCACCTGCGGATAGCCTTCTTCGGCCAGCGTAGCTTTGAAAGACTCCATACTCTCGTATTCTCCATGAACCAGGAAAATAGACTTGAGTGTTTCGGGCGATTGCATTGCCACAAAATTAATCAGGTCATTGCGATCTCCGTGTCCACTAAACACGTCAATTTTCTCAATGTTGGCTAGTACCTGATGATCCGTTCCTTTTATACTCAACGTTTGCTGTCCATTCAATAATCGCCAGCCCAGCGTTCCTTCGGCGCAATAACCAATAATCAGAATAGTCGCGTATGGATTGCTGATGTTTTCTGCAATGTGGTATTCAACCCGGCCACCCTGCACCATGCCTGATGATGAGATGATTATGCACGGTTCAGCAAAGTTAGACACCGCTTTGCTAGCCTTCGACGATTCCAGAAACTGGAAATTTTCGAAGTCAAAAAGAGTCTCGTTCTCCTTGTAAAACTCTTTGGCTTCAGTGTTCAGCATTTTAACATGCTGCATGTAAATCTTGGTACTTTCGTACCCCATCGGGCTGTCGGAGAAAACCCGGATAGGCGGGAAATTCCGTTCAGTATACAGCCGGTTAAGCGTATAGAGCAGAGCTTGTGTTCGACCAACGCTAAAAGATGGAATAATAAGTCGGCCAGGAATATCGATGCAGGTTCGCTGGATAATATCGGCCAAAGCGTCTTCGGGCGACATGGTATTTTCATGAAGCCGATTACCGTAGGTGCTTTCGCAAACTAAATAATCGACATTCGGCACCGTGCCGGGATCAACTAAGAGTGGGTAGTTTTTTCGACCAATATCACCCGAGAAGCAGATACTTTTACGCTCACCATTTTCGATTACGTTGATCACTATGTGAGCTGCACCCAGTAAGTGACCCGCCGGAATAAACGTGACGTCTACGCCATCGGCCACTCTGAACTTCCGGTTGAAACCAATGGGCACTACATTCTCCATTGTTTCGCGAACTTGCAGACCCAAGTACAGATCTTTTTGCATCTGTACCTGACGATCTCTCACGCGCTGTTTTTTACTGGCGTTCAGCTCATTAATCCGCTTTTGGTTAAGCGAAGCTGCATCGTTGAGAAGCACATTGGTCAATGCGAAGGTTGGCTCGGTACACAAAATCTGACCTTCGTAACCTTCGCGAAACAGGTTGGGTAGATTGCCCGAATGATCTACGTGCGCATGTGTCAGTAGAACCAGGTTAATACTTGAAGCCTCAAAAGGGAAAAATCCCGGATGAGTAACGGCGGGGGCCGTCTGACCGTTCGAACTGGCCTCTCGTGGCCCGGATCGTTCCATGTCCGAGCCACAGTCAATCAGGATGCGGTAATCATCCTCCAGTTCCAGCAGGTACATACTACCTGTTACTTGCCGGGCTGCCCCCAGAAATGATAATTTCATGCGTACAACTTTAACTAATCAATATCGTATGTTCGATGACTTTGTGAAGGATGGCTTAAGGCAAGTTTGGTGGTGTGAATTCCGTAAGTTTGCAAAAGTACAAAATACACATCGAATCGCCTAACTGTTCCCAAATGCGCAGTATTCCCCGTTTTACGGCCAATTTGTCATTCATTTTACCCACTTGTGTACTTATATATTTTTCAACTGCACCTACGCTGGCGCAGGCTCCCCGTCAGCCTGATTCACTCGCTACACAACATGTAATGAGTTTGGTCGAATCCTTTCAGGCTAGCCCAGCTATACGCTTCGGGACAGTTGCGCTCTCTGTCCGGCGCGTGCGCGATAGTGAAGAATTAATTGGCTATAATGCCCGAATGAGTTTACCCTCGGCCTCAACGCTAAAACTCATCACAACAGCCACAGCCTTAGCTGTATTAGGCCCTACTTATACCTACACCACTACCCTCGAATACGATGGTACCATCAAAGACAGCATCTTAACGGGGAACCTATATATTCGGGGCACAGGCGACCCATCGTTAGGGAGTTGGCGCTTTATCAATTACAATGACCTGCCATCGCTGTTAAAAAGTTGGACCGACGCGGTCAAGTCAGCGGGTATTCGCAAAATTCAGGGAATGGTTGTGGGCGATGCCAGCTTATATGATGACTTGACCACACCGGACACCTGGCCTTTTGGCGATTTAGGCAACTACTATGGAGCGAGTTTGAGTGCCTTAAATATCAATGAAAATTTATTTCGTGTCTTTTTCAGACCCGGCAAAGTAGTTGGCACACCAACAACTGTCCTACGTACCGATCCACTTCTCCCCTACCTTAGCTTCCGCAATACGGTTACGACTGATGCTGCCCATACTGGCGATCAGGTAAATATTTACGGCGTACCCTTCATGAACCAGCAGTGGTTAACCGGGAAAGTGCCCATGGGTGAGCCCGCCAACGAATTCAGTGTGAAAGGGTCTTTGCCCGATCCGGCTTACTTTGCAGCCTATGCGTTACAAAACCAATTGGTGCAGGATAACATTACCATCAGTAGCCCACCCGTTTCAATTGGCGGGGGCTTACCTGCCAGCTTCTCAACTACTGGTAAACGTACTGTTCTCAATCAGCATAAATCCCCCCCGTTGACCGATCTGGTCCAACAAACGAATTTTCAGAGTATCAATCTATATGCAGAAGCATTTTTGCGAACAGCGGCATTGGCACTGAACAAAAACGTAAAATCGACCGGCAGTAGCCTGGAAGCAGTAAATACATTCTGGAAAAGTAAAGGAGTCAATCTGGATGGATTCCGGATTCGGGATGGTAGTGGCCTATCGACCGTTGGCGCTCTTACAGCCGATAATATGACCGGGATTCTAAGCGCTATGGGTCGTGAAAAATCGTTTCCGCAATTTTATGAGACGATTCCGGTAGTAGGACAAACCGGCACTGTGCGTAGTCTGGCACGAGGAACAATTGCAGCAGGCAATATTCGGGCGAAAAGTGGCTCTATCGAAGGCGTCCGAGCCTATGCGGGTTATTTCACAGCCGCAGATGGCGAACAAATGAGCTTCTGCGTATTGGTTAACAAATTCACGCCCGGTCAAAGCCGTACGGTAACCAATGAACTAGAGAAAATTTTTGTAGGATTAGTTGGGTTGAGTGGTAAATAAAATAGCGCGAGCTTCCGCCCGCGCTATTTTATTTACCTTCTTCGTGTTCACAGATGGTTACCACATTGAACCAGTACTGACCAATAGCTTTGGTTACTTCACTGAGTCGCTGAAAGGTTGGAGGCTTGGTAATGAAACTATTGGCTCCATTAAAATAGGATGTTTCCACATCGTCTTTCGCATCAGAGGTAGTTAATACCACAATTGGAATATGCCGAAATTGCTCATCGGCCTTAATTTCCCGCAAGGCTTCCCGACCATCTTTTCGGGGCATATTCAGATCCAGCAGAATTAGTTCTGGCAACGTATGATTAGCACCAGCATACCGGCCTTTATAGGTCAGGAAATCCATTAAGTCTTCTCCGTCTTCCGCAAACGAAATACGACTGGCCGGATAATGTTGATGAAAGGCCTCCCGCGTGAGATAACGATCATCTTCGTCGTCATCAACGAGTAGGATATGAATAAATTTCGATTGAGGTTGGTCTGTCATAATGTTGTAGCAATTGGCTTTCGGGCAACACGACTACGAAAGTAGCTCCTTCCTGGGGCTGGCTCCGGGCCGTAATAAATCCATGGTGGTACATAACAACACGTTTGCAAATGGCCAGACCGATACCCGTTCCTTCAAAAGCAGTTTTGCCATGTAATCGTTGAAAAACTTTAAAGATGTGGTCTAAATATTTCTCCTCAAATCCAATTCCATTATCCTCAATGATAATTTCTACATAAGATCGATCGGCAGTTAAACCAACGTAGTCTTCTCCATTAACTGGCCTTGACTTAATCCGTAGCACAGGTTGTACACCGGGCCTGGTAAATTTAAGCGCATTGGAAATAAGGTTATTAAACAGGTGGTCCATTTGACTGGCCACCGCCTGAATAACGGGCAACTCGCCTATTTCAATCCGAACATCCAGTCCTTTAATCCGTAATTCCTGATCATCCAGAATACGCTGGACAATATCGCTCAAAGGTACTGGTTTGAAGTCTTCCTGATGATTAGAAATTCGTGAGAAATTCAGTAAATCTTTAATAAGCTTGGACATTCGCTCCGCCGAGTGCGAAATCTTGCTCATAAACAGCATACTATCTTCATCGAACAGATTGCCGTAGCGGTCGGTGATCAGATTCGAAAACGATTGTATTTTCCGTAAAGGCTCCTGCAAATCATGACTGGCTACAAACGCAAATCGTTCCAGTTCTTCATTCGATGTTTCCAGTTGGCGAATCTGCCCTTTCAATTGCCCCTCATACTCACGAAGCTGGTCTTCAGTTGTTTGGCGATGAATCAGCTCCTGCTCCAGCAAACGGTAGGAAATGGCAAGAACCATGAACGTCAGTAACGATAGTGAGAAAATAATGACAAGCGTATTTCGAAAAGATCGTTCTGCCTGCCGATTCCGCATATCCATCAGTATCCGTTCGGTATCGACCATCAGCGTCACCTGAGACCTAAGGGCATCCATCGTCCGCTTACTTTCTACGTTTACAGCCCAGTTTTGCTTATCCGTAACCTTAACGCCTATTCGAACTTTTGTTATGGCTAATTTATCCTCAATCAGTTGTTCTAACCTAACTCGTCGCTGAATTTGAACCCGATTGTCATTGCAAAGGATTCGCAATTGCCTTATCTGTTCCGGTAACAACCGTAAGGCCATTTTATAGGGAGACATGTAGGTCGAATCCTGACTAATCACATACCCCCTGGAACCCGTCTCAGCATCTTTCATTAACGACAAAATGCGTTCAAGCGTCCCTGTCACTTCGTACGTATGCCGAACCCGCTTTGTGTCCTCACTATACTGGTTATAGCTATAAAACGATATGATAAACCCCGATGCAATGAGCACCATGGCCATAATGAATCCGAGCGCAATGCGACGGTTCATTACTTTAGGTGCAAACCGGGGAACAATTTTCATAACGTATAGTCGGGTAGTTCCAACAAATGTAAAAAAGAACTGCCAACCATAAGAGTTTCGGAGGATGGCAATCTCGTTAACTTATTCTATAACGATTCAACTACTAAATTATGGTTGGTATAGATACACACATCTGCCGCAATATGCAGACTCTCCCGAACCATTTCCTCGGCCGATAGTGCTGTAGCGTGTTTTTTCAGAGCAATTGCCGCCGACTGGGCATACATGCCACCAGAACCAATGGCCGCAACATCACTGTCAGGCTCAATTACATCGCCGGTACCCGATATCATTAGAAGGTCTTCTTTAGAGGCCACAATCAGCATGGCTTCCAGTTTTCGTAGATAGCGATCTGTACGCCAATCCTTGGCCAGTTCGATGGCGGCCCGTTTAAGGTTACCCCCATAGGCATTCAGCTTTTCTTCAAAACGTTCGATCAGCGTAAACGCATCGGCAGTAGAACCTGCAAAACCGGCCAGCACTTTGCCGCCCATCAGCACACGTACTTTCCGAACATTACTTTTGGCAACGGTATTGCCCATTGTGGCCTGACCATCGGCACCGAGGGCTACCTGCCCATTGTGTCGAATCCCAACCACTGTTGTTGCATGAATTTTGGGTAGCATGAATTTTGAGTTATTGGTGGGTATAACGTTTAGTTTGACGTTTGTAGTTCGATGTTTGACGTTGGATAATGCATCCCAGCCTATAAATCAACTAACATCAACCGTCGAACTACAAACGTCAAACTAGCTTTCTGCAAACGGGATTGGTCGGTTGACGCTTTCTTCGAGGGAAATAAAGGTTTCCGTTCTCTGAATACCAGCCACTTTCTGAATTTTATCGTGGAGCACTTCACGCAAGTGCTGGGTATCCCGACAAACGATTTTGGCGAAGATGCTGTAAATACCCGTTGTATAGTGAACATTGACAACCTCAGGAATTTTTTCCAATTGTTTGGAAACTTCCTCATAAAGTGAGCTTTTGTCCAGGTAAATCCCCAGAAACGCACTAATATCCCAACCTAGCTTGGCATGATCGATCACCAACTGCGATCCTCGTACGATGCCCATTTGCTTCAGTTTATTCATGCGAACATGAACGGTTCCTCCCGATACGAAGATTCGTTTGCCGATTTCAGTATAAGCCATATTGGCATCCTGCATTAGTAAACTCAATATTTTAAGATCAGTATTATCAATTTCTAAATTTTTTTCGGTCATTTTAGTTTTATTTTCGACGAGTCATACCAAAAGTATCGTTTTTTTGAACACATTGTAAATTTTAAGAAATTTTTATGTAAAATTTGCAATAGGCCGATCACATAAGCTATCTTTGTATTGTCAAGTTGATCGAGCGGGGTCACACGCCGGTCTTCTTGGCTTTTTTTCTCACACTGTAGGATGTCGAAATTGGCAGACGTGCCCTCCTGTCTCGGGGGTGGTGATAAAGGATAAACGCAGCATAATGCCGCCCTCGTGGCGACTGGGGTTGACCACCAGAGTTGTACTGTAGCTAACTGCACCGTGGGCGGTTCGAGTCCCCCTCCTACAGCATTTGGTTTTTAGTTTGTTGATGAAGTGTAATTGAACACGCCGGCTCCCCGATGAGTCCGGCGTTTGTTTTTTTCGGGCCGTTTTGTTTCTGAACTTAAGCCCGACTTTTTTGCGTATTTTTGCCTTTTATTTGCTAGAATCCTCCGTTATTCCAACGTGAAACATATCCGTAATTTTTGCATTATTGCGCACATCGACCACGGTAAAAGCACCCTGGCCGACCGATTATTAGAATTTACCAAGACCGTAGGTGCCCGCGATATGCAGGCCCAATTGCTCGACGACATGGACCTGGAGCGTGAACGTGGTATTACGATCAAGAGCCACGCCATCCAGATGGAGTACATGTACAAGGGTGAATTATATACCCTAAACCTGATTGATACCCCAGGGCACGTTGACTTTTCCTATGAGGTTTCTCGATCCATTGCAGCCTGTGAAGGCGCTTTGCTTTTGGTCGATGCGTCGCAGGGAACCGAAGCCCAGACGATCTCCAACCTGTATCTGGCCCTGAACAACGACCTGGTTATTATTCCCGTTCTGAACAAGATCGACCTCCCAGGCGCTATGCCCGAAGAGATTAAGGACGAGATGGTAGACCTGCTCGGTTGTGAGCGGGATGACATTATTCCGGCATCGGGTAAAGAAGGTATCGGTGTTCCTGAAATTCTGGCCGCTATTGTTGAACGGATTCCAGCCCCGAAAGGCGAACCCGCGGGCCCATTGCAAGCCTTAATTTTCGATTCTCACTTCAATTCCTATCGGGGTATTGAGGTTATATTCCGGGTCAAGAACGGCCGTATTCGCAAAGGCGACAAGGTGAAGTTCATGAACACCGGCAAAGAATATTTTGCGGATGAAGTCGGAACGCTCGGCCTGGTACAGGTTCCGAAAGATGTAATCGAATGTGGCGACGTAGGCTATCTGATTTCGGGCATTAAAGTGGCCAAAGAAGTAAAAGTTGGCGATACCGTTACAACGATCGACAATCCTGCCAGTGCGGCTATTCAAGGCTTCTCCGAAGTAAAACCAATGGTGTTTGCGGGTATTTATCCGGTAGAAACCAGCGAATTCGAAGACCTTCGCGATGCGATGGAAAAGCTCCAGCTCAATGATGCGGCCCTTGTATGGGAGCCGGAAACATCGGCAGCTTTAGGCTTTGGTTTCCGCTGCGGCTTCCTGGGCATGCTTCATATGGAAATTGTGCAGGAACGCCTGGAGCGTGAATTCGACATGACCGTGATCACCACAGTACCATCGGTACGTTTTGAGGTGATGACGACCAAAGGCGAAGAACTTCAGGTATCAGCTCCTGCCGAAATGCCCGAGCCAAACCTGATCGACTACATTGAGGAACCCTTTATCCGGGCACAGATCATCACAAAGGCTGAGTATGTGGGTGGCATTATGGGCCTCTGCATGGATAAACGGAGTATCCTTAAAAATCAGGTATACCTGACCGCCGATCGTGTTGAACTTCAGTTCGAGATGCCATTGGCCGAAGTCGTGTTCGACTTTTTTGATAAACTCAAGACGATCTCGCGCGGATATGCCTCTCTCGATTACGAGTTTATGGACAACCGTGAATCGGACATGGTGAAGCTCGACGTGATGCTCAACGGCGATAAGGTCGATGCCCTTTCCGCCATTGTTCACCGCTCGAAGTCGTACGAATGGGGAAAAAAACTGTGCGAAAAGTTACGTGAGTTAATTCCCCGCCAACAGTTTGAAATTGCGATTCAGGCAGCTATCGGCCAGAAAATCATTGCCCGCGAAACACTAAGCGCCCTGCGCAAAGACGTATTGGCGAAGTGTTATGGTGGCGATATTTCCCGTAAGCGTAAACTGCTCGACAAACAGAAAAAAGGGAAGAAACGCATGCGACAAGTCGGTAATGTCGAAATCCCGCAGGAAGCTTTTATGGCGGTATTGAAGATAAATTAATTAGAAGGCCAGCTCGGAAACGGGCTGGCCTTTTTTATTCGATCTTATTTCACCGAAGCTGTTGCAGTCCCACTTATTGGCCCCATTTTGATTTTCAAGCCAAAATCCTTGCCTTTCGAGACATCTTTCAAACTAACTGTATATTCCTGATGCCCAGCCCAGACAGTACCGTCATCACTGGGCTTAGGGGTTCCAAATCGAGCCGTAAAGTAAGCGCCGAGATCTTTCTGAAAGTCTGTTACAGACTGCTGGCTATTTAAAAACAAGTCCACATCAATAGCAGACACTTTTTTATCGGTCTGGTAATAGAGCATATCTGCCGACTCAAGATTTTTCAACTCAATCGTGTAGCCGATATGATCAGCGTCGCTTTCGAATGATTCCCCTTTTTCGAGTCCTTTTACTTTAGAAAACTCATCACCGAGATTAATGCCACGCCAATCCGTGTCTGCCGTTAACCCCAAGTCGGCCAAACGTTCTGTGATTTCCACCTCCGTAGTCAATCCGGAAGTCGCTGCGATTGCAGTTGAATCCGTGCCTTGTGTATCTGCCTGCTTTCGCGTGTTGCAGGCACTGAGCGTAAGTATTGACAGGTAAAAGACTGTTGCCAGATAACGAATTTTCATGGGTATGAAGTTGGTTCCGCAAAAGTAATGCATTACCCCCATTTACGATTGCTCTCTATTAATGGGCCTGCATACCAAAAATTGCCCTACGAACAGTAAAATTGGACTTTAAAAGTTTAATTCTGTACAAATCCCAACAATTAACTAGCTATATAAACTGAACTAAAAAAAAAGTAGTTGATAAGTATCTAACACGCATTGCGAATTGACTATTCTTATGCCTTTTTCTCTGTTCGGTGCTAGCAAAATTCCCCTTAACGACGTACACACTATCGAAAAAAGCATCCCCAATATAATTCTGTGGGCTGTTCCGGTGATGTTGTTTTTTACGGCTATCGAAATGGTCGTTACATATTATCAAGAGCGGGAGTTTTATGAGAAAAAAGAAACAATAGGGTCAATTCTGGTCGGTTTGGGCAATTTGGTCGTTACGGCAGCGCTTAAATTGGGATTACTTTACCTGTGTATCTGGATTTATAATCTGATTCCCTGGCGCATGGAATTGCAGTGGTGGACTCTATTGCCATGTTATATCATCTATGACTTTTTCAGCTACTGGGCTCATCGCGTTTCGCACGAACAGCGCTTCTGGTGGGCTACCCACGTTGTTCATCACTCGGGTGAATTTTACAACCTCACCGTCTCGTACCGCCTAAGCTGGATACAACACCTCAAAATCATATTCTTTCTACCTGTAGCCTTTATGGGTTTTCACCCGATCATTTTCTTTGTAACCAACCAGATTGCCGTATTATTCCAGTTTTGGGTTCATACGGAGTATATCCGGAAAATGCCTGCCTGGGTCGAGTATATCTTTGCCACGCCCTCCAATCACCGAGTCCATCACGGTTCACAAGAGCAGTACATCGATAAAAATTTTGGCGCGACATTTATTTTCTGGGATCGTATTTTTGGCACCTTCGAACCTGAAGGCGAGCCTGTTATTTACGGTATCACGACGAATATCCCGAATAAAGCAAATCCAATTTTTATCAATTTCCACGAACTCACCGATATGGTTGAGGATGTCAGGAAGGCAAAGGGAATCCGCAAAAAACTGTTTTATATTTTCGGAAGCCCGATCAAAATCGCGGAAGAGAAAAAGCGACAGGAGGCTGGCGAAACAGCCGAAGTTCCTGCCTGATTCGGCAATTAACTCGTCCGCTTATCATGCAGCAGCATATCGACTGCATCATTGAGTGAACCGGCCCTGGTAACCTGCCCTGAGTTGATAAAAAATATTTCATCGGCGCTTTCAATGGTATTCAGGCGGTGCGCAATGATAATTCGGGTGGTAGATTCAGGTAGATTTTGCAAGATTTCTTCCAGTAGTTGCTCGGTAACAGTATCGATGTTAGCCGTAGCTTCGTCTAGAATAAGCAGCTCTGGATTGCGTAAAACAGCCCGCATAAAGGCAATAAGCTGTTTTTGGCCTAAACTAATGCCATCGGCACTCGTCTGAACTTTGGTATCCAGACCATCATCAAAACGCTCTAGTAAACCCTCCAGATTGGCCTCATGGATTACCTCGGCCAATTGCTCGTTTGTGTGGCTCTGAAACTGCTCGTTACCATATAAAATATTATCCCGAACGGTACCCGTAAACAAAAAAGGTTCCTGCAAAATAAACCCAATTTTACGAGTACGCTCTTGGGGACTATAAGCACGAATATCTTTGCCATCCAGTAACACGGTTCCACTGGTTGGATCGTATAAACGGGCTATCAACGAAGCCGTCGTTGTTTTACCGCCCCCCGTTGGCCCAACCAATGCATAGGTTTTACCACGCTCCAGATCGAAATTGATGTTGTGCAACACCTCTTGCCCATTCGGATAACTAAAGGACACATGCTGGAACGATAGCAGTGCAGTAGTCGGCATCGTTAGTGGCTGCTCAACCGTTGTCAGGTTGGTTTGCAAGGCAAGCATGTGCGAAATACGATCCCAACCCGCCAGAGCTACCTGAAAGTTTGTCCACAAGGCAGCCAGTTGCCGAAGCGGATTGTAAAAGTTATTGACATACGACAGAAAGCTAATTAGCAACCCAATGGTAAATCGATTCGTTGCGATCAGGTAAATACCGAATGTCAGCACAATCAGTTGCCCAAAATTGGCAACCATGCCAATAACGGGTGCCATAATATTATTAGCCAAACCAGCTCCAATGGCTGTTCTATAGCTCTGTTGATTAGCCTCATCAAACCGTCTCCGAAAATAATCCCGGCGATTAAAGGCAATAATGACCTTGAAATTGTTCAGGCTTTCCTGGATTTCGGCACTCAAGTTCCCGACACTTTTTAGGTTACTGGCATTCTTCCGTTTCACCCAGGCGGAAGTCAATGCTGTGAACACCCACATCAAAAGAGCTGGCGACAAAGCAGCCGCCCCGAGCGGAAGATCGATGGACAATAGAAATATGCCCGCGCCGAACATAATAAAAATACTCCCCACAAACTGCATCAGTGACTGCGAGAAAAACTGATTGAGTTTGTCCGTGTCGTTGTTGATCCGGGAAATCAGATCACCCGCCTTATTTTGATTAAAGAACGCAACCGGCAACTCCTGCAATTTATTGAACACGGCATTTCGTAGTCGGAATAGTGTGCGCTGTCCTACTTCACCCATCATGCGAGTTTGTAGATAGTTGGTCCCGAACGCAACAACATAAAGACAAATCAGAATACCAGCATTTCGCAAAACACCATCGTATTGTTTGGTCTGAATGTACTTATCGATGGTATGACCAATCAGCATTGGCCCAACAAGCGTCAGTCCCGAATTGACCAGAATCGCCACAAACGCCAGGATCAGCGTTGGGCGTTCATCGTGAATAAGAGCCAATAATTTTCGGAGGGCTTTGTAGGTAGCGTTTTTTTCCTCTTTCTGCCCGGTCGCCTGGTTAAGATCGTAGTTCATACTGGCTGGTGCTGCGTTGCGACTGATAAATCTGAACGTATTCGGGGCTAGTGGCCATCAACTCAGGGTGAGTTCCCTTGGCAATAATTTCACCTTCCATAAGCAGAATGATCTGCTCGTACTCTTCAACCGGCGCAATCTTTTGCGTTACCGATAGTAAGGTTAGCTCCGGGTAGTTTTGTTGAACGCCCGCCAAAATCTTCTGTTCGGTATTGGAGTCAACCCGCGCGGTGAAATCGTCCAGTAACAAAACTTTCGGATTTAAGGCCAATGCGCGAGCCAGCATAATTCGTTGCTTCTGCCCCCCCGACAAACTAGCTCCCCGTTCCGAAACAAGGCTTTGGAGTTTGTCAGGCAATGACTCAACAAATTCTCGTAGTTCTGCCGTATCAATGGCTTTTTTCAACGATTCATCAGTCACCGTTTCACTAAAGGCTATGTTTTCGCGAAGGCTCAGGTTGAACATGATGCTGTCCTGAAACACAAACCCAACCTGCTGGTGAAAATTCTCTTCGTCATAGGAATCGATGGGTAGTCCGTCGTATTCGATGGTTCCAGAAGTGGGTTTCAACAATCCGGTCAGCAAAAACAAGAGCTGGCTTTTTCCGGCTGCCGTTGGGCCTACAATGGCGGTTCGCGTACCCGCTTTTACCGAAAACGAAACGTCTTTTAAGGCCGGCTTGTCGCCATAGTACATGGATACATTTTTCAGCTCAATATCGCCTTTAAGGGTTGCTTCTACTGCGCCTGTCTGCGCCGTTTCGGGTGCTTGCAAGACCGCATTGACACGTTCATACGAAGCCGATGACTGCGCAATCACGTTGCTCATAAATCCAATCACAATGATCGGAAAAACAAGCAGAGCGAGATAGCTGTTGAAGGCCGCGAAATCGCCCAGCGACATGCTGCCTGTAATAACAAAATGTCCACCCAGCACCAGAATCGCCAAACCGGCCATATTGGCGGTGAAGCTGATTACCGGAATCAGAGCCGCAAACAGACGTAAAATAGCGATACCTAAATCCTTTGCATCGGTATTGGCGGCTAAGAATTTGTCGTATTCGAGCTGTTGCGAGTTAATAACCCGAATCAAGGCCGAACCCAGAATACTTTCGTTGATAACCTTATTGAGCCAGTCAATTACCTCCCGACTCCGCATAAATAATACCCGTACTTTTTTCAGCAACAGGTAGAACGTAATGCCAATAATCGGCACAATGGTCAATACAGCCAGCGCCAGTTTCCAATTTATATTGATGAGCAGGATACTCGCGCCAATGATAATGCAAAGCGAAGAAACAATGGAAACAATAGCCTGCGAGACAAACATCTTAACCGAATCGATATCCGACGTCAGGTTTGTCAATAATTTCGATGGGTTTGTCTGCTGAATATAAATAAAGCTCTGGCGTGATATTTTGTCGGCTAACTGTGTTCGTAAATCTCGTGCGACACGCTCAGAGGCATAGGTTTGAACGATACTTTGCAGATACGTAAACACAAAAATGAAGAGCGTTGCCGACAGAAATTCGATAACAAGTGTGCGCAGCTCAAATTTCCCTGCCGAATAATCATCAATACCGTGTGAGATAAGCATCGGTAAGATGAGGTTCACTCCATTGCTGATCAACGCAAAAAGGATCAGCAACAGAATCATTCTGGAATACGGTTTCAGCAGGCTCAACAAAGAAGATGAAGGCTTTTTAGGAGCTTCTTTTTGTGGCATAGCTTTTTCCCAAAGATGAGCTTTGGACTTGGGTGAAGGTTAGCCCAAAGGTACTGAAATATGTAACGCGGACATCCTGTCCGCATAGATGAAAGACCTCTATCAACCAGATGAGATTGGGTTTCAACTATGCGGACAGGATGTCCGCGTTACACTATTACTTTTTGTCCTCAGTCTTATCTACCAACGGGGTTGTCACATCAACAATTTTGGTGGCCTTCCCCGTTTTCCGTTCTTCAATTTGCTCAAGGAGTTTCAGACCCATAAGCCCATTCATTGATCCTTCGGTACCATTACCTGCTCCGTTGATAACAATGTCGGGGATGACGCGGATATGCCCCTTGCCAATCTCTTCGGTGATCTTGAAGCGTGTAAAGTTTTCGTCGCCCATAGCCCGAACCTGCAACTCGTAGGCTTCGGCAGTCGAACGACCTATTGCCAGAATTTTCTCGGCTTCGGCATTACCAGTTTTAGCAATCCGTTCAGCTTCGGCATCGGCGGTTAGTTTTGTAGCTTCAGCATCAGCAGCTGCCTGACGACGACGGGCTTCGGCATTGGCCTCAGCTCTGATTTTCGTGGCTTCCGATTCGGCACCGACCTGTAATTTCAGGCTTCGAGCCTCCCCTTCCGATTTTTTCACGGCTGCATCAGCTGTACGCTGGGCAATCTCAACGCTTTGCTGCGCTTTCACGACTTCCCGCTGAATATCGGCTAATGCCGTTTCGCGTTCCATGCCCTGGCGTTTTTCCTGTGCCATCCGCTGGGTTTCGTAGGTTTTTTCTTCTTCCTGCGCAATCTTCCGATCAGTCAGGGTTTTCATTAGACTATCAGGAGGAACGATGTCGCCAATGAGCGTATCGACCGCATTTACGTTGTACACTTCCAATACAGCCCGAATGTGTTCACGGGCGGCTTCCTGCCTTTCTTTACGGGTACTTAAGAATGCAATTACATCGGAGTCCTGCGCTGAGTTCCGGAAATAGTTACCAATGGTTGGCTCCAGCACCTGCGAAACCAGGTTAGTCATGCTCCCAAAACGGGCAATCACTTTAGGGGCTTCGGCCGATGGAATGTGAATAATCTGCGCTACGTCGAGGTTGAACGGGAAACCATCTTTCGAGCGGACTGTAATGGTCGACAGGTTTCGGTCAAGGGCGTGCGCTTCTGTTCGTGCGTTTGCCCAGTTTAGCACAAGGTTGGTAGTTGGTACGCCTTCAACTTTCATCGTAAAGGTATTGACAGGGTATTTACCTGGTCCCAGCGGCTCCATCCAGACACCCCGGAACCCACGTCGAACAATATTCCCATGCTTAAATGACTCACCTGTCAGGTCTTCGCCATCTTCACCTATGTACGAAATCACAACCCCAACATGGCCAATCGGCACTTCAGTCATCGGTATCTCTTCAATCTGAATGGCCCAGGGATTGATGTAATACGAGCCCGCCAGCACCACCTGCGGCTGAAGTCCACGATTACCGCCATTTTGCAGGAAGAAATCGACGTTCTGGAAGTTGTTATGCCCTTCAACGTTCCGGCCAGCAATCTGCCCCGGCAGTAAGGGCGCTCCATCCAGCGTTGTAATAATACCAACCATGTTTTCCTTGATGACGGTCATATCGGCAATCGTAACCGTGAACGCATAGGGGTTTATCCGATAGGTACCGGGTGTGAGTACAGCTGTCTGCCGACCCTTTTGGCCTCCACTGCTCAGAAAGCGCTCAGTATCCTGAAAATTATCGGAATCGACACGCCTAGCCAGGATATTACCGGTTGGCAATTCGGCTCCATCGTTAGATAGCACTAAGCCAATTTTACCTTCTGGTACAACCGTAAAGGGCTGCATCGTGATACCGTACTGCCAGGGCCACATCCACCAATACAAGCCAGGTGCCAGCGTTTGTGCCTGATAACCGGCCTCACCTTTGGTAGCAATGATCCGGCCATCGGGTAAACCCCGATCTGTACCAACAAGCACATATTTTTTGGTTACGAGACCTATCCGGTCTTCGGGAACAATGACCATCCCGAACAGAAAGCGTAGGACTAATTTATAAAGCACTACGGCCATTAAGAGCAGGGCTACCCAGCCCCACGTCGATACAAGGGATAAAAATTCCATGAATGAACTGGTGTTAAACGGTTAAGAAACTGAAAAGTAAGTGAAAGAAAGTCGGAGTCGAATGACTCAGTTAGCAAGCGGGGAATCAGAATGATACGTCTACATTGGAGTAGCGATTAGTTGGTCAGATGACACGTCAAATGTAGAAGCAACTTAATCTCAACGTAGCAGAATTAGGATGATTGGTTACAGAAAGCTAAAATTGTGCAGGGGATTTGATGAGCGGCTTAATCTACAACTCCTGCGCCAGATTGAAGAAAAATCCGGTCTTACCTTGCGCGTTAATGGTGCCGCTGAATCGAAGTACCAGATTATAAAAACTCACCACATCGAGGCTCAATCCCGTACCGGCCAGAGGTTTGTTCGCCAGTAGGCTCTGGTATTGCTCCGCCACAGTACTATGAACATAACCTGCATCGGCAAACACCGTCAGGTAAGCAGCAACGGGTACCGTATTGAACTGCCGGACATGCAACCAGTTCAGCTGCTTCCGAACATTAAATAGCTGATAACGAAGGCTATTTCGCCAAATAAAAGTTCGTTGTCCGTCTACCACATACAGCTCATAACCGCGCACCATATCGCTTGAACTTCCCAGTCCACGTAGACTAAAATAAGGCTGCCGTGTAGGCCAGGTCGAGCGCCCACGCAGGCTCCCGGCATAGTAGAAATGTTTGCCTAATGACCAATACCGGGTAGCGGCTGCTGAGATGTCCAGGAAATGAAAATTATCGCTTGGTAAAATACCCGAAACACCGATTCCTCCCGAAATCAACGTGCCCTGAAGCGGGTAAACCACGTTATCGCGCCGGTCGTATCGGTAACTATAGGTCAGCGCCATAAACTGGAGGCTTGTACGGCTATCCAAAAAATAATCAGGATTCAGTCGGACAATGGTATCAGCGACAGAGTACCGTGTGTACCGTGTGTCAAATGTATGGTAATGGTACAACCCCCTGCGGTGCGTCAGGGTTAGCGCTGCGTAAGCACGCTCGCGGAGCGTTTCTTCTGACTTTACATAAACCCACTTATCAAATTGCGTGCGATATGGGATTTCTTTATTGGTCATGTAGCCAATATCGACCCGTAAACCAATTTTTTGCGCCCGATCAATGTACGGTTTAGAGTACGACAAAACCGTACGCTGTAAAAAGCCTCGTTCAAAGGCTATCTGGAGTTTGTCGTTATTGCCCGTTATGTTGCGATAACTCAGATGCCCTCCGTAAATAACCCGGCTAAAGTCGTGCCCACGATCATACCACCATTCATTAAAATTTCGGTCGGCCAGATCAAAAACCGGATAGGCAACGAAATACCATCGTTCCTTCATGGTTACGGTCAGATCGAGCTGGGACAGTCGGGTAGAATCTGGAGATGGTATCAGTTGGGTACTAATATCAACCGTTACAAAGAGCGTGGTGTTGTTGATATTCCGTTGATCCCAGGCAATTCGACCGGGTAAATCGGACAGTCGAACAGAGTCACCGACCCGCAAAGTCATTTCGCGAAGAATAATTCGATCACGCGTACGGTAATTTCCTTTAAGGATTACAGAACGGATAGTAACTTTCTGAGTCGAGTCAATCGGGAAAACTGCAAAAGCCTCTAGAGAACTCAACAGAAACACCGTTAGCGCCAGAATAACGGTTGGCCACGTTTTCGGAATCATTCTCAAAAGTACGTCTTTTCAAAAAAATAAGACAAGAATATCTCCATATCCTGCAAATCAGTACGTATTATTGTTGACTACTCAGTAGGAACCTATGATGACTGTTTAAATATACGACAATCCATGCAAACGGGAAGTGTTCAGAAAACCTCCACCACCGCCAAGCCTAGTTTAAGCTTCTGGCAGATCTGGAATATGAGTTTTGGTTTTTTAGGAATTCAATATGGCTTTGGTTTACAACAAGCTAACATGAGTCCCATTTATCGTTACCTGGGCGCCGATGAAGCCTCTATTCCGGGCCTTTGGCTCGCTGGGCCGCTCACGGGATTATTACTTCAGCCAATTATTGGTGCCGTTTCGGATCGCAGTTGGTCACCGCGCTGGGGCCGTCGGAAACCGTTTATTTTAATTGGTGCCTTAGCGGGTAGTATTGCCATGATATTTATGCCAAATTCGTCATACGTCTGGATGGCGGCCGGGTTGATGTGGATGCTTGACGCAGGACTTAATTCGGCTATGGAGCCTTTCCGGGCATTTGTGGGCGACATGCTCAATGATAAACAGCGCCCTACGGGTTTTGCTATCCAATCATTCATGGTTGGGTTTGGCCAAACGTTAGCCAATTTGATGCCTTATCTGTTGCCTCTTCTGGGTATATCGATGGTGATGTCGGACGACCAATTAGCAAATGGGATTCCAAATTCAGTGCGTTATCCGTTCTATATTGGTGCTGGTGCGGTTGTGCTGTCCGTACTCTGGACAATCCGCACGACCAAAGAATACCCCCCCGTCGATGAAAGCTACAAAGAGCCGCATGTTTTTACGGACGAAGAAAAAAAATCCATTGCGTTCTGGCATCTGGCGTTAGCGCTGGGAGGTGCTATTTTGGCGTTCTTTTTTGCTGCACGTATAGGTGGTTTGGTAACGGGTTTGCTGTGGGGCATTGGCGTATTAGCCGGTAGTTACCTGGTGCTGATGCTGCCGATTTTCAAGGAAATACTGGCTTCGCTTTCGGCCATGCCCACAGTGATGAAACAGCTTTGGTGGGTCAAATTTTTCACCTGGTACGGGCTACCACTCATGTGGCAGTATCTATCGCTGGCAGCGGCCAAATATGCGTTCAATGCGCCTGATACGATCTCGAACAAGGCTGGTTTTGAAGAAGGCACCAAGTGGGGAGGACTTTGCTTTGCCATGTTTAGTATTTCCTGTGCTGTTATCTCGGTCTTTATTCCACGGATTGCCAAAGCTATTGGTAGTGCGCGAGCTACCCACGCCCTGTTCCTGACGATTGGGTCAATGGGTTTCTTCCTAACACTTACCTCCAACGATAAAATGATCTATCTCATCGGCATGACGATCATCGGCTTTGCCTGGGGTTCGATCATGTCTATGCCCTACCTACTGCTGGCAAGTGCGGTCCCCAAAGAGCGTATGGGGGTTTACATGGGCATTTTTAATGGTTTTATCTGTGTACCCCAGTTTATTGGAATGCTTACCGTGCCGCTTTATTACAAACCACTTCTGGGCGACGATCCTCGCAACGCACTTGTGTTAGCAGGTATTTGTTTGTTGTTGGCAGCAGCATCCTGCTTCCTGGTAAAAGAAGTCAAAAAGACGAACGAGCCGGCCATCCCGGTTGAGCTTGGTTAAAAGAAATTACAAAATACGAATACGATGTGTGACTTTTGCTCTTGCCCGAGAAAATCGTAATTCGTACCTCATAACGGGGCCGCCCGCGCGGCCGTAATTCATTACATGACAAATTCACCCCGTCCATACGCCCTCCTTTCGGTTGGCGAATTACTAGCCGATTTGATTGGCCACCACGTGTCGAGCAGCTTACTTGATGCGCAGGATTTCAGGCGGTATCAGGGTGGAAGCCCTGCCAACATGGCAACCAATATGGCCCGTTTAGGCGGTAAAGTTGCCCTGGTTTCCTGCGTTGGCAATGATAATATTGGCAAGTATCTGGTTCGCCAGATTGAAGAATCTGGCGTTGATACCCAATACATTACAGCAGACCCACTCGAACCGACGACGATTGTACTGGTGTCACGAACGGCTGGTACGCCCGATTTTGTGGCCTACCGCCATGCTGACTGTCAGCTCAAGCCCGAACAATTACCTGATTCGTTACTGGCTCAGACGCAGCTATTTCATACGACCTGCTTTGCCTTAAGTCAACAACCTGCTCAGGATACCATTATCGATGCGGCAAAACGAGCCCAGGCGGCTGGTTGCCAGGTTACGATCGATGCCAATTACGCACCTACCATCTGGCCCGATCGCGATCAGGCCTGGCGTGTGTTAGCCGATTATTTTGCAGCGGGTGCGCTCGTAAAAGTGAGTGAAGATGATGCCGAACGGCTTTATGGTTCCCCACAAACTCCTGAACGGATTCTGAGCGATTTCCATCAAATGGGCGCAACAACCATTTGCTTAACGCTCGGCGCTGATGGAAGCCTGGTTTCGTATGATGGTGGAGCGAAACAAGCACGAATCCCCGGCAAAAAGATTGATGTGGTGGATGTTACCGGCGCTGGCGATGCGTATTGGGCAGGTTTTCTTACGGCTTATTTAGATGGCTATGCCCCCGGCAATTGCGCCCATGCGGGTGCCGCCCTAGCCAAAATGAAACTAACCCGGCAGGGACCACTGCCTGACAAAGTAGATCGAAAGCTTATTTATGCTGATTTTGAGTAGGATATAGCACACAGATGACGCGGATTGTTTAAGATTAAACATGATTTTATCTGTGTTTTGTGAAGGCAGGTTCCTAAACCTGCCTCAGTGAGGTTTCTTAAAACCGAACGATTGCTACAATTCGGTTTTAAGAAACCTCACGAAGGTCAGATTTAAGAATCTGACCTCACAAAGAATCTGTGTAAATCTTAAAAATCAGCGGCACCTGCCGGGGCCGCCCGTGCGGTTCTATCATTTCACGTCCGCCAATTTATCTAGATCAATGTCTTCAAGGGCGGCTTTGATTTTATCCATACTAATACCGTGACCTTTAGCCGACACAATGAATCGTTTGTTGACGAGCACGGCTATTTCACCATCTTTGCTGGCGTTGTCGTATTTTTCATACGCTTTGTTATCACCCATTTTGGTGGTTTTTTCGTAGCCATTTTCGGTCTCTTTGTCAATCTCAAGCATCGACCAGGCCGCCAGACCGATCATCATAGCCGAACCGCCCCCATCAATAATAGCCAGTTCGATATTCTCGCTATTGTCGTCGTTGCCATATTTACCGGTTGCGGTCGAGACCGTGAAACCCGCTGTTCCATTTTTCTCACCTGTTGCTTCTTTACGCGCTAGTCCGTCAGCATCACTCGGTAAAAGCTCTTTGAGCTTACGAAAGTCGACTGTTTCGACGGGCCCTTTTTTTCCCATCTCCTCGGCCTGACTTGCCATTTCTTTCAGGGCACTCACCGCGCCGAGAGTCGATACACTTTCTTCGTCTTTTTTCTCTTTTTCTTCCTCTTCTTCCTTACTTCCACAGCCAGCCAATAGCATCACTGGGAGTAAGCCGGTCCAAAGCCAGTTTAGATTCGTTCGCATAGTCGTTTTACTTAGATAAGAATGGGGTAAAGGTCAATTACAGGCAAGCTACAGTTTCTTCCAATAGGATATCGATTCTTTTGAGTAAACGTAAATCGATCCTTTTATTTACTCGCTAACTCGCTGGCAAAGAACATAATAGTTCGCATCGACAGTGAGTGTTTTAGTCCCATTGGCAGGCATCGTTTTCCACTGCGAAGTCGGTTGAATTTGTTTTAGTGGACCTGATTCACCCAGACAGATTTTCACGGGCATTGCAAATCCAGGTACACACTGGCTCCAGCGATACTGAATATCGGCTCCTACCAACCGGTATTCAAGTACAGGAATCCGAACGTCACGCAAATATTGATCGAACACAGGTTTCAGATTGGCACCCGTTTGCTGCGTCATGTATTGTTCAATTTGTGTGGTCGTAACGGTCTGATGGTAGAAGGTTTTGTTCATATCCCGCAACAATTGGTGCCACTTGGCATCATTGCCCACGAGTTGCCGAATGGTGTGCAGCATATTACCCCCTTTGTAATACATATCGCTTGACCCTTCGTGGTTTACGTTGTAGACCCCAATAATCGGCTTATCATTTCGGATGTTGGCCCGACACCCGATTACGTAAGTCGCTCCGGCATCTTTCCCATAATAGTACTCTGTAAAGAGGCATTCCGAGTAGTTGGTAAAACTCTCGTGAATCCACATATCGGCTACGTCTTTATACGTAATATTGTTGGCAAACCACTCATGGCCCGATTCATGAACGATGATAAAATCCCAGAGGAGCCCCCAGCCCGTACGCGAGAGATCCCGGCCCAGATAGCCATTCCGAAAACGGTTACCATAGGTTACTGAACTCTGGTGTTCCATACCCAGGTAAGGGGTTTCAACGAGCTTATAGCCATCTTCATAAAACGGATAGGGGCCAAACCAGTATTCAAACGCTTTGAGCATTTTAGGCACCTGCCGAAACTGATTTTTGGCAGAATCGGCATGCTCGGGCAAGGCGTAATAGTTTAGTGAAAGGGTGCCTTTTTCTCCCGGATAGGTTTCGTCCCAATGGACATAGCGGGCAATGTTCAGGTTGACGCCGTAGTTGTTGATCGGGTTCTTAACATACCAGTCGAAGGTTCGGGTATGATCTGGATTTGTTGTCGTTTTGATCAAACGACCGTTCGATACATCCATCAAATCTTCGGGAACCGTTACACTGATTGCCATCGAATCAGGCTCATCGTACATATGGTCTTTGCAGGGCCACCAAACGCTAGCTCCCAGTCCCTGACAAGCCGTGGCAATAAACCAGTTGCCTTCCTTATCGTGCGACCACACCATGCCGCCATCCCAGGGCGGGCGCTTAGCTACTTTGGGTTTCCCGGCATAATAAACCGTTACGGATTCGTTCTGGCCAGGTTGCTGCTTTTTCGCCAGTGTTACGAAAAATGCGTTGCCATCCCGACGAAATTCGAGCGATTTCCCATCCTGCTCCACACGTTCAATGCTTAGCGGGCGTTGTAAGTCGACCTGCATTATCTGGCTTGATTTCAGTACCCGATACCGAATTTCAGTAGAGCCTTTGAGGGTACTGTCGGTAGGTTGAACGCGCACCTTGAGGTGGTAAAATGTTAAATCCCACCACGATCGTTCAGGGGTTATAGAACCTCGTAACGTGTCGTCGTGGGTGAATTGATAACGTTGTGCAGAAGCCATACCGGGCAAAAGAAACAGGCTTATGGTCAACAATCGGATTATTATCACCTTAGTCGGCATAGTGCAATGGATTGTAGCTTGGTGGTACGGCATACCGGCGGCCACGTCCGGGTATAAAGTAAGCGCTATTGTTCACCCGGACGTGGCCGTCCAGGCTACTTTTACCGTGGTCCGGGTGGGCAGTGAGTCCGTAAATAGTTTGTGTAGAGCGTTCTCAGATGCTGTTGTGTTCCTTCTCCCTCTGAAATTCCGTGCGACCGGTTCGGATAGGGCATTACCTGGAATTGCTTGTTGTATTTAACCAGCTCATTAATCAACAATTCCGCATTGTCATAATGCACGTTATCGTCGCCCGTACCGTGAATGTAAAGAAGATTTCCGCGTAAGTTTTTCGCATACGTCACCGGCGACCCGGCCACGAAATCCTCCCGATTTTCCTGCGGCAACCCCATGTAGCGTTCTTGGTAAATATTGTCGTAAAATAACTGATTCCCAACGGCCGCTATGGAAATACCTGTTTTGTAAATCTCGGGGTATTGAAATAATAAGTGAAGGGTTGTTGACCCTCCCCCACTCCATCCCCAAACGGCCACGCGGCTGGTATCGATATAGGCGTGTTGCGAGAACAATTTCTTAGCCGCCATTGCCTGATCGCGGATATTGATCCGGCCTATTTGCCGATAAATCGACTTACGCCAGGCGGCCCCTTTCAGGTTGGGTGTTCCTCGGTTGTCGAGCGCTACATAGAGGTAGCCTGCATTAGCCATATCGCCCTGAAACAACCGATTCTGACCAATGGAAAACACGTCATTAACCGTGCTGGAAGCGGGTTCACCGTAGACGTAAAAAACAATGGGGTACTTTTTCGTGCTATCAAAATTCGTTGGTTTCGCCATCCAGCCATCTACCGTAACGCCATCGTCTGTGGTCACTTTGAAGAAACTAACGTTGGATTTTGACACAGGTTTCATCCGTGTCGCAATGCTCTCAGACGCGTTGATTGGCTTATGATCAGGCAGAGTTATCCACTCCTGAACGGGTGGCGTCTGGTAATTCATGAATGAATGCTGTGCCAGCTTCCCATTGGGCGAAATCACGTAATTGTGCGTACCGTCCAAACCAGCCGGGGTTAGTCGCTCAGCTTTTCCTTTCCCATCTAGCCGGGTTCGGTACAGGTAACGCTGGTTTGTGTTCTGGGGCGATGCAATAAAATAAATCTGTCCAGTAGCCTCGTCAATATGGCTAATCGATTCAATATCATACGAACCGGGCGTTAGTAGGACTTCATTTTTCCCATCGGTCGTCACCCGATAAATGTGCCGCCAGCCATCTTTTTCAGAAACCCACACAAAGGATTTCCCGCCATTGAGCCATTCTCCACCATTGGGATCGGTATTGTTCCGTTCCCTAACATCGACCCAGGCTTTATCGGTTTCGGTATAAATCGGCGTAATCGATTGGGTAGCCGTGTTGCAAACAAATAGTTTACTTTCGTTCTGCTTCCGATTCAGTTGCTGAATGAACAGGCTCGCGCTGTTAGGTATCCAATCCATCCGGTTCAAGTAGTGCTGTTGCGGATCGCCCGGAATGGCTAACCAAGTCGTGGCTCCTCCTGTTGCTGAAACAACGCCAATGCGGGTTGGCGATGGAGCCTCGCCTACTTTCGGGTACTCAACTGGTATAACGTGAGAGTATATCGAATCGGTGGTGTTCAACATCAGGTAATCCCGAATTTTGGTCGCATCTATCTGCCAATAAGCAATTTGTTTGCTGTCAGGGCTCCAGCGAAATCCATCCCGACAACCAAACTCCTCTTCATATACCCAGTCGAACGTACCGTTGATGCGTTTCCGAGTGCCGTCTGTTGTCAGTTGGGTTACCTGACCCGTTGCCACATCTTCTACAAACAGGTTGTGTTCACTGACATAACCTACAGTTGTGCCATTGGGCGATAACTTAGCGAACATCAATGACTGTGAAGGTCGATCCTTACCCACTTGTCGAACCTGCCCCGATGAGCGATTGACCAGATAATAATCACCACGGGTGTTGTAACGCCAGACACGAGCTGTGTTCGTAAAAATCAGCACATTGGCGCTATCGGGGGTAAACACAAAATCAGAAATCGCCATGCGCTGCCCACTTCCGGGTGCGCGTAATTTATCCTGCGGAATTAATACGGTTTTATTCCCTGTCCGAATGTCGGTCTGGACAAGGTCTCCCTGCGTACTGGTAACATAAGCATTTCCATTAGCAGTCCAGTGCATTTGCCGACCGGGCACCTGCGCAGTTGATAGGCGAGTGCTCAGCAGTGTAACAAGAATAAACAGGTTTCTGGGCGAAACAAAATAAGATAGGCTCACAGATGAAGTGTAGAGTTGGTATAAGTTACCATCAAAAATACAGCATTTTCCGAGTTCTCATAGTAGGTTTTTGTCATTCCGACGAAGGAGAAATCTTAACGTATCCTCACCCATCTGCTTGGGAATTTTAAGATTCCTCCTTCGTCGGAATGACAAAAAATAAGACAAACCATTAGCATCAACCCAATTAACCAAATAATTATCAGAAGCTTATCCAACAATCAACAGAAAAGCCGATTCTTACAGAAATTCTATAAGAATCGGCTTTTGTATGCGTGAGGACTGTCGGTAACTACGATTCTATTTCTTTCGGCTCGTCTCGAGCGGGTATGACGACCGGACTTCGGTAACTCCGAACTATGAAGTAAACGCCCATAAGTACAGCTGGAATACTCAGAAGCTGACCTACGTTTAATGGCAGACTATCTTCAAACGGAACCTGATTTTCTTTCAGGTATTCGTAAAAGAAGCGGAGGCCAAAGACCCAGATCAGAAAAATACCCAACATACTACCGCGCGGGGTTAGCTCTTTCTTGCGATTCCAGAACCAAAGCAGAATGAAGAATAACACCAGACATGACAGCGATTCGTACAATTGGGCGGGGTGACGAGGGATTTTCGCGTACTCGTTGTTATTCATAAACACAAACGCCCAGGGCACATCGGTTGGACGCCCAACAATCTCGGAGTTCATCAGATTACCAAACCGAATGCAGGCTCCTGCCAATGCCACCACAATAACAATCCGGTCGGTCACCCACAGAAAGGTCTGGTTGGTCCGCAGGCTTTCTTTCCGGCGCGAATAGAGCCACAGTCCTGTCAGAATCCCGATGGTTGCCCCGTGACTGGCCAATCCGGCAAATGGGGGAGTAATGACCGTTAAAGGATTATGCAATAGCACTTCGGGTTCATAAAAAAGGAAATGGCCAATCCGGGCCCCTAAAATGGTGGAGACAACCATGTAAATCAGCAATGTATCGGTATCGGCAACGGGCTTATCTTCTTTTTTGAAAATGTAACCCATAATCTGCATGCCAATCAGGAACCCCAGTGCAAACAGTAACCCATACCAACGTACCGAAAACGAGCCAATGTGAAAAATTTCGGGATTGACTTCCCAAATAATGTATTGAAGCATAAAATGAGTTAATACGTTTGAAGTTCGTCGTTTGAAGTTTAGCATTTATAGGTAGCATGACGAACCTCAAACTACAAACTGCAAACCTCAAACAGTAGATCAAATAACGATGATTGGCAAAGATACATATTGCGGGAAAGTTTTTGTCGGTTTTGCTGTTTATGCGTGTATGATGAAATCAATTCTTATTGGACTGGTTAAGGTTTATCAAGCCATTGTGTCACCTTACTTTCCAAACGCCTGTCGGTACACGCCTACCTGTTCGCAATACACCATCGAAGCGATTGGCAAACATGGCGCCATTCGGGGTGGTTGGATGGGCTTGAAACGGATCAGTCGTTGTCATCCCTGGGGTGGTCATGGCTATGATCCAGTACCGTAGATTAGTCGGTAATCAAAAGCTGGCAGTCAGTAGTGGCTAACAGGCTATGACAATTTGGCCTGAATCGTTAACTCGCCCGATTTTTGACAAACGACTTTCGACTATTGACTGACACTATTATGATTGGGATTACTGCCGATAATAAACTCAAACGCCTGATTGTTGTAGGCGACCGGGTATTGATTAAGCCTAAAGACCCCACCGACCGCACATTGAGCGGATTATACTTACCCCCGACTGTACAGGAAAAAGAACAGGTTCAGGCTGGCCACGTTATTAAAGTTGGACCGGGCTATCCGATTCCGTCGCCTATGGAAGACGAACCCTGGAAAGAAACCGAAGAAAAAGTGAAATATATGCCACTTCAGGCTCAGGAAGGTGATGTTGCCCTTTACCTGCAACGCAATGCCATTGACCTGGAGTATGAAGGCGAAAAATATGTTATTGTGCCACAGGGTTCCATTCTGATGCTGGAACGGCTTGAGGATCTTTAACCAGGATTTTTTTGATTTGATTGACCGGCTATGATTTTGCTTTCTACGAAAGCTTAGTCCTAAGTGGGACTTATTTGCTTACCCCACCCCAACCCCTCCCCTGAAAACCAGGGGAGGGGCTAGAGAAGCCGACTCTATATCCTTCGAAAATCAAAGTCGGTCAGTCAAATCAAAAAAATCCCGGTTCAGATTACTGCGCGTCCACCCATCGCAGCACGCTGGCAAATTCGGCCCAGGATTTGAGTTTAAGTTTTTGGTCGGCTATGTATTTGTCGATCTGATCGGCCTGTTGGGGAAACAGACTGATTAATGTCTTCTTGTTTGCCGTAACGGGTTTCAGTTCCCCATCCGTTACTTTCAGAAAATAGTTTTCAGCGGTTGGTTGCCCCTTCGGAAGCCAGACATAATACTCCTCCCGTTTACTATATTTTTTCTGTCCGTAATCAATGGACATCGCGTCTGTATTGCTTTTAACATTCGCATAGATGTACCGGACAAGCTTCGTTTTGCGTCCTTCGAAAAGTATCTGGTAAAAATCTGTGGCAGAACGTGTGCCAACGGCCGGAAAGCCTTTTTGAAAATGCAAGGTGTCGGGAGCTAGAATCACGAAAGCAGATACCTGATTAACGGGTGCCAGAATACGATCGCCCTGCACATATTCTACCTCACCGGTTTGGGTATTATAGCGTAGCTTAGTAGGTACTCGCTTGTTGCCCAACATTATCCAGCCATTCTTTACTGTATCGCTCGGTATATAAGGCGAACCTTCTACCCCATGATAATTGGTAAATGTTGGTGCCGAAATTCGAACATTCTGGGCACTACTATAATCAACCTGAGCCTGAGCGAATGTTCCCGTCAGTACTGCCAGCGTAATGAGTCCAGCAAAAAATTGATTAGTCATAACCGGGATTTTTTTGATTTAACTGACTGACTTTGATTTTGAAGCTGTTTGTATTTCCCTTATAAAATGAAAAATTAGGTTGCTTTCTTGTCATTTCGACGCAGGAGAAATCTCAAGTTCGATTAGTAGGTAGGTTTGAGATTTCTCCTGCGTCGAAATGACAAAAAAATCTATTTAGTTCTAAAAGTTAAAGCATGTTGGGCGAATGCCAACTAATAAAATCAAGGCTATTCAGTCAAATCAAAAAAATCCTGCGGGGCCGCCCATGCGGTTATGATTACAGCGTATCTAAAAACCGCAACACACTCGCGAAATCAGCCCAGGATTTGAGCTTGAGTTTCTTCTCTGTTAAATACCGATCGATCTGATCCGATTGCTGCGGGAACAAGCTCACCAGCGCCTTTTTACTAGCTACCACCGACTTCATTTCCCCATCAGACAATTTCTCAAAATAATTCTCGGCGGGTGGTTTTACGGCTGCCATCCAGACGTAATAGTCTTCCTGTTTCCGAAATCGCTCTTTACCATAATCATTCTGCATCTGATCCGTATTTGCTTTAATATCAGACCGGATATGCTTCACTAATTTAGCCTTACGCCCATTATACAGCAGCTGGTAAAATTCATTGGGCGTCCACAGGCCGATTGCCGGAAACCCTTTCCGAAATAGCAGCGTATCGGCAGACAGAATAGTAAATTCGGAAACCGGGTTGATTGGCGTTACTACTCTATTATCCTGTATATATTCAACTTCTCCAGTCTGGCTATTATACCGTAGCTTGGTTGGCGTCCGCTTATTATTGATTACCAGCCACCCCTGCTGCACGGAGTCTGACGGCACATAAGGCGATCCTTCTATATTGGAATAGCGCGTTACGAGTGGGTCATATAATCGAATAGCCTGATTTGTATTCGACCCCGATGACGTTATACTCAGTTGCGCCTGTACATAGCCTCCTGTGACTAGCAGTAGACCAACCAGATAGAGATAGAATCGCTTTTGCATGTGTCCATATTACTGTTCACCAAATTTAACAGCTTCGGTGATTCCTTTCCAGGTATCTGTACGAAAAGGGACAGCCGGAAAGCCTTCCTGATTATACAGATTTACCTCCCCATTATCATCAGCCCATCCATAATGCACAGCTACCGGAGCACTTACCGAATCGGCATGAACAACTACGGTATTACCCTGAATTTCAGCCTTGGCAAAATAAAACTTATGATCGGCACCCGCTACTTCAAAACCTTTCAGGTAACCATATTTATCTTTCACAGACAAACCACTTCCTACGCTTGTAAAGGTTAAGATGGCCCGATTTCCGTCAACGGTCATTTTCTCGAACTGCGGTCCAGCGCTGACGCCCGGTTTTTGGTAGGCTATGCGCATGGCTTCGGCGGCTAAGCGCTTGCCCACGTCTTCTTTATTTTTGGGGTGAATATCTGATCGTTCACCAATATCTGACGTAACGGCCATACCGGTATTGGGCAATTGCAAAGTCATCGTCTGAGCCTCCCGGAGTTCACCCCAGGTACTTCCGCGTCGGCTATCGCCATTTGCCGAATTGAAGCTGGCCAACTGAACAAACAGAAAAGGGAAATCGTAGCCCCAATGCTTTCGCCAATCCTGAATCATCAATGGAAACGTTTTTCGATACTGATAGGCCCGACCTGCATTCGACTCCCCCTGATACCAGATAGCTCCTTCTATGGCGTACGGAATCAGCGGGTTCAGCATGGCATTAAACAATTGCGTGGCGTATGTATTAGGCCCTGGCTTATAAGACGAAGCAAAAACAGTAGCGACCCGGTATTTCCACTGTCCTGTTAGGGGAATATCGATATTATCGCCCGAAATATGAAAATCGGCTAAACTTCCCATTAGGCCCCCTGCTCCACCTGTATCGGTTACGCGAACAGCAATCACATTCCGACCTGGTTTCAACAAGTCATCGGGCAGCGAATAGTCGCGATTCCCTCCGCCTTTTTTAGTGCCAACAAGTCTACCATTTACGAACGTTGAATCCTGATCGTCTACAGAGCCCATGTGCAGGACCATCTTCTGTAACTTTTTGCCTTCTGGAATCATCACTTCCTGACGAAGCCAGACCACGCCATCAAGGGTGGGCAAGCCTCTCCACTCCCAATCACTCGGCATCGTCATCGACTTCCATTGGCTATCATCGAGATCAGCCGCCGACCAAGTCCATTCTTCGGCACTGGTGGGTAGACTCCCTTGTTGGTTTTTAATCAATAGTTGTGTGCGTTCCTGGCCACTTTTCATCACCTCTTCGTAGGAGCCGGGAAGCTTATTAGCCACGAGTCGAAGCTCATCATTCTGATTCATCGCTTCGCGACTCGTCCAGGTTTCGGAATGAGTACCACCCCAGGAGGTATTAATCAGGCCAATGGGTACGTTTAATTCCTTCTGAAGTTGTTTGGCAAAGAAATACCCGACCGCTGTAAAGTTTGGAGCCGTTTCGGGAGTACATACTGCCCAGTCGCCTTCGATATCATCTTTGGGCGTTAAGCTAATGTCTTTTTTGACTAGCAGTTGCCGTATTTTCGGGTAATTGGCCGTCGGAATTTCGGTTTTAGCATTCGCAGCTGAGCGCAATTGGTACTCCATGTTCGATTGCCCAGAGCATACCCAAACTTCACCCGTCAATACATCGTCGAACGTAACGGTATTTTTCTTTCCTTTTACCGATAGCTGATAAGGTCCACCCGCTTCCATTGGGTCCAGCGAAACACGCCATTTCCCATCTTTGTCTGCTTTTATGGTTTTGACCTGCGCATTCAGCGTTACAGTTACTTTCTCGCCGGGATCTGCCCAACCCCACACAGGTACTGGTTTACGACGTTGTAGAACCATATGCGAGCCAAAAACCTTCGGCAGTCGCACATCGGCAAAGGAAGTTTGCGTTAGTATAAAACTTAGGGAGAAGAAAAAGCAGGTCAATCGATTCATGTGTATTCAGGGGTTGAATGAACGTTGTGTATACGCGTATTGGATACGCACAAAAAAGGCGGCCATTCAAGCCGCCTACTCCCTTAAAGTTTATTGTAACTAATCAGTTTTTTCCTAAACGGCTTTTACCCTGGATTTCCAGCACATTCGACTGATGGCGTCGGGCAGCATAGGAATAACGAAGCGTCAGGCCGTAGCTCATACCCGTACCCGCTCCTAAAAGCTGCGCCTGCTGCGAAGCCATACGATTAGCTGTGTATGTCACATCAGTGGTAACAGCGTCGCCAAGCCCCCAGAGTTTACGAGCCGAAATACCTAAATCAAGCGCATTACTTAGTCGAACATTGTATTCAACGCCCAATTCAGCTAAAGCTGTCATTTGCGAGCTATTGCGGGATTCACTAGTCAAACGGAAATATTCCGGTGTTTCCCAGCGTCCCTGAAATCGGTAACCATTTACAGAAACCCGGTTTTCTTCCTGTCCGCTGTTCGGAATCGCCCACATACCGCCACTGACCCAAAAGCCTGATCGTAACCAGGGTTTACTTGTCGATAACAGAAGCCGTTTACCCCGTAGAATAAAGGCGTTTCGATCGTTGGTGGCCCGTAATGACAAGGGTGGACTGGTGTTGTTAATCGCCAATTGGGTATGAATGGGCATCCGGGCGTACCCCCCTTCTACCATCCAACGCTCCCGATACGACCAGCCAAGCACAACACCCCAGCCAACTTTGCCGACGAGCGTACTTTCAACCAGACCGTTTATAGAATTATCGAGTTGGGCGCGGTCAGTTCTGACGAAACCATCGAGCGCTACATACCAACGATCGCGAATTTGAGGCCCGCCATAACGAGTTAGCAGGCGGTTATATTGCTGACTATTATCGGATACCCGGTAGTAATCCGTAACGCCCTGACCCAAAGCAGGCAATACGGCTAAGCCAAACAGCACATACAGCAAGTAGCGTTTCATCATCGAGTATTGGCTAGGTATTTCGCAAATAACGCGATAAACGTTTGTTTGTTAACTACTTATCGCCTAATTTTTCATTAATGGTTGATTAAATTATCAGATAATCTATTATAAGGCTATTTTCTCCAAACCGCCTACATTAAATTTTTCAGTTTCAACCCGAAATGGTAGCAAATAAGTCACTCTAAAACAACAACGCCCAGCCTTTTGGCTGAGCGTTGTACCTGTTTATTCCATACGTTCCCTGCCCAAATCGGGCGGGTCAGCTTAACCGTGTTTGGTAACAGGCACCGAAATTGTCATGTTATCCCAGGCAATGGCAATACTGCTATTGGCGGGGGTAATGGTCAACTTTTCGATGGGGGTCTTATTCATAGAAACAGGTACTTTAACGATAGCTACATCAGTACCTTTAATTTTTTCGTAGTCATAAGCGCCCCACTGACCCAGTGTGCTATTCAAAATTACGCTCCATTCTTTTTCTCCTGGAATCGTGAACAGCGTATACGTTCCGGCTTTCACCATTTTACCCGCAAACATAACGTCGTTTTTGAACGTCACTTCGGTAGCGTTGTTAGCACCTGTACGCCACACCTTACCGTATTTCTCCAAGCTACTCGACCCTTCAGGCCCAAAAATAACCCGACCTTTCTTGGAAGGCTGACCATACACAACTGAAATACTCTTATCCGGACTTGCGACCGTTATCTTCGGGCTCGCTGGCGTTTTTTCCTGTGCTTTTACTAACGGAGTCATTGTTAGCAAAAGAACGAATACTGCAATCAGGTTTTTCATGTTTGACAATTAATTTGATTGATCACCGTATACTAACGGCGTAGAGTAAATGATAGTTTGGGAATCGTTATACAAATAGTGAGCCAAAGGTGGTATTTTTAGCCCGCTAGTCATAGAATAAGTTTACCTATTTTAACCCGAATGCCCTCATGGCAACGACCTATTTCAGCAAACGCAATCTGCACTTTCTGCTCCATGAAGTTTTCAAGGCGGAAGAGCTAACCAAATACGATTATTTCAGCGCCCACGACCGCGAAACGTTTAATCTTGTGATTGACTCGGCAACCTACATCGCCGATACCCTTATGCACCCGTACTTAAAGGAAGTTGACCGAAATCAGCCTGAACTCAAAAACGGGCAGGTCACGGTTCACCCAAAGATCAGGGAGTATCTGAAAGCAATGGGCGAAGCGGGGCTAATTGGCGCAGGTTTCTCGTTTGAGCATGGTGGCCAGCAACTTCCCGAAATGATTAGCTCATGCGTAGGCTTCATTATTATGGCCGCCAACAACGGCATGATGTACACCGGACTTACCTCTGGGGCTGCTCACCTGATTACGTCTTTTGGCTCGCCTGAACTGAACGAAGCCTACGTACCCAATCTGCTAGCTGGTACCTGGCAGGGTACGATGGCGCTTACGGAACCGCAGGCAGGTTCGTCGCTTTCCGACGTAACGACATCCGCTACACCCCTGCCCGACGGAAGCTATAAAATTCAGGGACAAAAAGTGTTTATCTCGGCGGGTGATCACGATGCGGCCGAGAATATTATTCACCTGATGCTGGCCCGTATTGACGGAGCTCCTAAAGGCACCAAGGGTATTTCGTTGTTTGTGGTTCCCAAATATCGTCCAGATGGTCAGGGGAATTTTGTCGATAATGACGTGACGTCGACGGGTGTGTACCATAAAATGGGCCAGAAAGGGGTTCCAGCCATGCATCTCACAATGGGGTCTAACGACAATACAATTGGCTACCTCGTTGGGCAACCGCATCAGGGCTTGCCTTATATGTTCCAAATGATGAACGAGGCCCGAATTGGCGTTGGGATGACAGCTGCGGCTATTTCGACAGCGGCTTACTACGCAGCACTCGAATATGCTAAAGAGCGTCCGCAGAGCCGGCGATTGAACCAGAAAAATCTGCTGGATTCACCCCAAACACCAATTATCAATCACCCCGACGTTCGGCGGATGTTGTTGTTTCAAAAAGCTGTAACGGAGGGTTCCCTGTCATTACTTCTCGAAGCAGCACGTCTCTACGACATCAGTGAAGTTGCCGAAGGAGAAGAAAAAGAAAACGCCTTTTTGCTTCTCGATTTGCTGATGCCCGTGGCTAAATCGTACCCATCTGAAATGGGCGTTCAGTCGGTCAGTCAGAGTGTTCAAACCTTTGGGGGATACGGCTTTACGGAAGATTTTCCGGTTGAGCAACTCTACCGCGATATTCGAATTACGCCTATTTACGAAGGCACAACGGGGATTCAGGCGCAGGATTTACTAGGGCGTAAAATAACCATGAAAGGTGGTAAGGCTCCTCAGTTGCTATTCGCCGAAATAAGTAAAACGATTGCAGAAGCCAGCACGCACGACGACCTTAAACCCTATGCCGATCAGCTTACCACTGAACTTAAGCGCATTCAGGAGGTATTGGCCAGCCTGCTGCCCTTTGCTCAACAGGGAGAAATCGAACGATACCTCTCCGACGCGACCTTGTTCCTGGAGCTATTTGGCATCGTTGTGGTTGCGTGGCAGTGGCTCAAGCAAGCAGTAGTGGCGAAACAAACACTGCTTACCCAAAATCCACAGGGCGATGAGCAGTCTTTCTACGAAGGCAAAATTCACACAATGAAGTTTTTCTTCCACTATGAAGTGCCGAAAACGCTGGGGCTGGCGGTGCGCCTGAAAGACCCAGAAGTACTTACGATTGTGACGGAGAAAGAGCTGGCGTTGTAAGAAACGTGAATTATGGATAGATCCTGAAATTATCAGCTGATTGTCAGTTAGTTACAATATTAGTTTTTTATCATCCCGACGTCAGGAGGGATCTTCGGTAAGTAACCAGTTGCCGAAGATCCCTCCTTGCGTCGGGATGACAAAAAACTAATATAATTTTATTCGTAAATCCTCCATGATTCACGTTAAGAAGGGTTATGCAATCGCCAATAAAATATCAGCCGGTATATCTAAACGGGCCGATATAGCCTTAATCTGCCGTATAGATAGTGGACGTTTTTTATGGAGTAGTTCTGATAGGCGGCTTTTACCGCCTATTAGTTCTGCCATTTCAACTGTCGTTACGCCAAGTTCTTCCATTTGGTATTTAATGGCTTCAATGGGGTCTAAAGTCTCTATAGGAAATTCCCGTTGTTCGTAATCATGGACTAAAATGCTGACCAGTTCCAGCAAATCCATTTCGGGGGTGCCGGGTTCAGCATCAATCAGTGTTTCAATCAACGCAATCGCTTCGTTATACTGTTGCTCTGTTTTAATAGATCGAGCAACGTAGTTCATTGGTGCAAAAACTTCCATGTCTCTATTGTATTACGTTCAACCGGTTATTAACTAATTTCAATTCCTCACAGGTACGATTAGAAGTTTAAGATTCCCTTCAAGGGAAATTTAAACTTTCCACAAGTGGCTTTTTTTGTCATTCCGACGCCAGGAGGAATCCGCTCCGGCGGCCCGGTCAAGCTTGACTAATACACAACGTTGAGATTCCTCCTGGCGTCGGAATGACAAAAAAAGCCACTTTATCAAAATGCTCGAAGTCATATTAGGAAAAACTCAAACGACTTTATCAACTAATATATCATTCTAAATCGTACTCGCATCTTTAATCTTATCATACTCTTTGTGAGTATCGATAAAACGAACATAGCATGTTTGGATTTCGTATTGAAACTTAACAATCAGCCTATAATCGTTACGGCGAATGTTAAAAACAATCCGGTTATTACCTACGGTATCAGCACCAGGAAAGTTTTCGATAACTTCATTTGAATTCGCCCAACGACGACTTATTATCTTTTTATACCATAACTGTAATCCCACTTTTGCATTAGGTTCCCGTTCCCAATAATCCCTCAATGTTTTGATTTTAATCACTCGCATAAAACTCTTCTTCATCTGCTATGATTCTACAATGGTGGATATACTTCCGAGAATAAGTTACCAAATTGGTAACCTCTAATTTATAGAATCTAGTTCCCAATCTGGTAAAATCATATTACCGCCCACAAATCCCTTTAAAATCGCAGTATTGGCAGGTTTCGAGTTTATCGGTTTTCTTGAACGGTTCTGCCGGGTCGAGTAGCTGGCGAATCAGTTGGCGCAATAACTCTTCTGAATCTTTAATATACTGCTCAGGATCGTCGTTGGTATCGAATCGGACGGGGTTGGTTTTGAAGCCGCCATTGATATCCCGGAACGAATAGAAACCCGCTTCGACAGGTAATCCTTTTGCCGGAAAAATGTCTCGCTTGGCTTTGTCACGCGGCAATCCGCCGTACTCGCTGATATTCTTGAGCGCCAGGTATCGATACATCCAGAGCTGCCTCATTTTCTCCTCAGCTCCGTCTTTCAGTAATTTTTCGGTTAAATCGGCGGGGGTCTTCTCGGGCAATTTAACGCTGCCCGTTTTGTAATCGACGATACGGATCTGATCGCCGAATTTCTCGATTCGGTCCACTTTACCCGCAATACGCACTGAAATTTCCTCTCCCCCATTGAGCGGCACATTTAAGCGTGTTTCTAGGGTTTGTTCCGTCCCGATCACTGTCAACCCTGCCAGCTTGCTCTGTTCCCGCTGAAAATCGAGCATGAGTTTCTGCGCCAGTTCGTACAGCAGCAAATTCATTCCCGACTCAATAACCCGCCCTTTCATCGACTTCGCAAACTCTTCTTCCAGGAGGTTCTTGATCGTTGCCTCATCGATGGGCCGTTCCAGCAAGCGATATTCTTTATCCAACCGTTCCAGCACCATGTGGAGCCAGCTCCCAAATTCGGCGGCTCCCATCTTCTCTTCAATATCTTCCTCCTCGCTAATATTGACGACCCGGCTGAAATAGAAGCGCATGGAACAGCTCACAAACTGGTTCAGATACGACGGATACAACCCGCGCGTCGTTAAGGTATTGATGAGTTCGGCACGAATTGCTTCGGTTTTCGGCACACGGAGATCCGTCAAATCGGCTACCGTATTCGTACCACTTCGCCCCAGACGAACCGTTGGATGACTAAGCCGAATCAGGCCTTTTGAACGGGGAACCAACTCATGCTCAATCTGCCGGATAAATCGGCTCGGCTCGCCTTTGCTGTTCCCATAGGCGTCGGTCGATGTGGTGTGGAGCAATACGATTTCTTTGGCACGCTGCAACAATCGGTAAAAGTGATAGGCCATGACGGCCTCCTGCTCCCGATACGTAGGCAAGTGGAGCTCAGAAGCAATGTCGAACGGAATCAACGAGTTCAGCTTTCGCGACTGTGGCAACACCCCTTCGTTAACTGACAGAATGATGACCCGATCAAAATCCAGCGCCCGCGTTTCGAGCATCCCCATGATTTGCAATTGACTCTTGCCTTCGCTCGTGAAGGGGATACTCGTTTGCCGAATCAATTCGTACAGAAACTGTCGAAAACTCCGTACGGTAATGGCAGGGGGGGCAGAGCCGGGAGCATGGGGCACGGAACCGAAGGTCGTGAAGTCGAGCGTCAGTTGGGCGTTATACCCATTTCGTCCTGCTCCCTGCCTCTTGCTCTTCGCTCGCTGCTCCGGGCTTCGCCCCTCTTGCACACCCTCCAGCGTTGCTTCCAGTTGCTTAAGCAGGGTAAAAAACAAATAGAGGTATTCAATTTCAATGGCATCCTGACTAACTCGATACACATCGCGCAACAGTTCGATCAAGCTGTAAAAAGTCTGTATGGCTTTCAGGGGAGCCTCATTGGGCCAGCGCGAAAACAAAACCCGGACAAGCGGATCGTCTTGCCCTAACTCCCGCATTTCTTTTTCGGTCAGGTAAACGCGCTGGTCTTTTACAATAACTTTGGCAATCCATTGAAACAGCGGTTCTGGCGGTAAAACCTCTCCCGATTCCAACGATTCGCCTGGCCACATAAGCCCCTTAATTCGCTCGTATTGCTTCACAAACGGATGGTTGAGTACCTTCACCACATGGCGGTGGTGGTATTTCGGAATCTTAAGATCCCGACCATCTTTCGTCCGAAATTCGTGTACCGTCCGCTGCATCTCAAATAATGTATCGACCAGCGTAAACAGCAACGACGATCGTAACGATAAGCCCATCGTTACATTCAGATCGGTAACGTTTTCGTCGAGCGCATACAAAACGGGGATGAGTAACGTTTCATCGGCCAGCACGATAGCGGTTTTGGGCATGGAGCGCGGTGCATCAGACGCGGAGTTTTCTCCCTGCTCCACACCCGCTTCCCCCTGCCAATCACTATAAATCTTCCCGGCAACTTTGGCTTGCATACTGGCATTGGGCACGCCTACAACACGAATGTTTTTCTCTGTACCCAGCAGATTATTGGATAGCTGAGCGAGGTCTTCCCGATTTTGTTTCGAGAAAAACCAGCCGTTGTCGCGGTATCGACGTAGAAATTCACCGGCCTCCTGCCCTTTATCCCGGATGTAATACTGATCGGCATCCCAGATCAGTTCGGCTTTCTGAGCTTCAACCAACACGCGAATAATCTGTTCCTCCGCACGGCTAAGGGCGTTAAACCCTACAAAGTAGATGCGCTCATAGGCCAGATTATCCCGAATCAATACCTCTACGTTCTGAGCCAGCAATCGGTAAGCCATCCCACGATACGCTAACCGCTGTTCCGTCAGGCGTTCATGCAACGCATCATAAGCAGTATGCAGATTCTCAAAGAGTTTGAAATAGCGGCTTGTGCCGGGCGTTTCAACAATGGGTTGTGCCGAAGAGGGCCTATCGACCTGCCAGCGTTCGAGGGCTTTGGCCGCTGTTAAGTAGCTAAAGAGTTCGGTTGGGCTAACCAGATATTGGTCAATACGGTCGAAGTCGGCCAGGAGCACCGACGCCCACCCAATAAACTGTTCAAACTCAACTTGTGGGTCAATTTCCTTGAAAACATCATAGAGTTCAAACAGCAAGCTAACCGAGTCAATTAATTGTACACCAGCCGCCTGCGTAATAAAATCATCGACGGCCAGGGCATGAGGAGCCAGAAAAGGTCGATCCGAAAGGGCAGCTAAGTCGTCCAGAAATACCGACACGGCCCGACGTGTGGGCAGAATTACCCAAACATCACTCAGGCTAGGGCCATGCTGGTCAAAAACTCGTTTAGCTGTTTGCTGAAGAAAAGTCATTAGCGGTATACAAATCGGACTGTAAAGATAACCCTCCCCAAAAGGACAATTACCTAACTAGGCCGACAATTCCTGAAATTGATCTTCGAGAGTAGCTGTATTGTGTCCTCTCAAGACTTATTGATAGGGAGCAATTCACAACTGCAAAGGAAACGATTAGGATCCACTACACCCGATTTCGCTTTAATCGGCGAAACTTCCGCAAGCGCTCGAGTCGGAAAGGTTTTTTAACTGGAATAAAGAAAGAAGCTAAAAACAGTACAATGAAAAGGAGTAAGGGGTAGATAAAGCCACTACCTAAACCTGGTTTTCCAAGGTAAACCGGATAGCCATATGCAAAGCCAAATATGGCTATCCCTGCTGCTAGATTAACTCGCATAAGGATTAAGGTTTCAAATTCTAGCATTTTAATGGGTTACTATACTCTGACCTCATTAACAAGTCTACACGCAATTGGAATGTAAAATCGATGGCCAAACCTTTTTTTGTTAGCCTATGGTTATAAGCAAATGCGATTGCTGACGAAGTTGGTCGTTTGCCAGACCTCTCCTCTGGTTGGTACGCTTAGACGATCAGTTTAGATTTAAAATAAAATCCCAATTTCTCACAGGTACGATTAGAAGATGACTACCGAACGGAGTGATACACACTCCTTCGATATTTCAATTCCTCACAGGTACGATTAGAAGAAAGCGTGTAATTCCTTCAGCTTGTCTTTGTAGCCATTTCAATTCCTCACAGGTACGATTAGAAGATTATGGGGATGCCATACACCTAAAACCTTACTTTATTTCAATTCCTCACAGGTACGATTAGAAGAATTATTAATGTGTAACAACTTGATAACTTTTAACGAATTTCAATTCCTCACAGGTACGATTAGAAGGATCCAACACTGTAAGCAAGTCAGCCCCACTCACCTATTTCAATTCCTCACAGGTACGATTAGAAGAGAGTACCTTTTACAAGAGTGCAAGGGACGCACGATATTTCAATTCCTCACAGGTACGATTAGAAGACAAACCCATGAGTCCGACCGAAGAAACACCTATCGTATTTCAATTCCTCACAGGTACGATTAGAAGACAATCCTGCGGATTTTCGTTACAACACCTTTACCGAATTTCAATTCCTCACAGGTACGATTAGAAGTTCATTCTTGCGTTTCTCAAACTCACGGCTTAACTGATTTCAATTCCTCACAGGTACGATTAGAAGTTAAACTGCAATTCCCTGGATTCAATCGGTTTATCGATTTCAATTCCTCACAGGTACGATTAGAAGCAGCCAGGTAGGTGTTGACACTATCCACATAGGCGTATTTCAATTCCTCACAGGTACGATTAGAAGGAGCCCGCTAAGCGAATTGATTACTTACAGGAGGTATTTCAATTCCTCACAGGTACGATTAGAAGGCTGTCCAGCCTGTAATACAGCCTGTATTACAAATATTTCAATTCCTCACAGGTACGATTAGAAGTAACTCCTCAGATAGTAAATGGCGCGAGTGATCCCTATTTCAATTCCTCACAGGTACGATTAGAAGGCCTGGCCGAAATCGACCAGTATAAGCTACTGCCGGATTTCAATTCCTCACAGGTACGATTAGAAGCCAATCGGAATACGACGACTTTCATCCGATAGCAATATTTCAATTCCTCACAGGTACGATTAGAAGAGAATTAGAAAAATTCGCGCATTACAATTTTGCTACATTTCAATTCCTCACAGGTACGATTAGAAGGGATGTAGTCCACACGAGTGTAGCCCCCCGAATCGCATTTCAATTCCTCACAGGTACGATTAGAAGGAACACTTTTTCACACCGCCCCTCTTTGTTAACCGCATTTCAATTCCTCACAGGTACGATTAGAAGATTGTGCGCACGATATTGGGTACCGTATCATCCACATTTCAATTCCTCACAGGTACGATTAGAAGTTCAGCAAAGCCGCCGGAGAGCGTAGCCGCACTGGATTTCAATTCCTCACAGGTACGATTAGAAGCCGGATGTGACCGTATCGGATTTTTTAAAAGCAGATTTCAATTCCTCACAGGTACGATTAGAAGCCGTGAATTTACGACTAAAAAAAGGGCTTTGGACAGCCCTGACACAGTTTTTGCGATGCAATTTCTGACTAGAAAGTCGTCAACCGGTAAAACTACGAAAATAGCCGCCGATCGACGACTTACTGACAGTCAACAGAATAGACAGAAAAACACCGCCATGAGATAGCACTTTACCATAAGTCAATGAACAGATAAAGGCGATTGACGACAATCGGAACGCCACACCCTTATAGAAAATCATCGGTCGATTGCCGTTCCTTACCTACAATCTGCTTATCCAACCACTTCTTGTCGCGGTTTTTGAACAGGATCAGACTGTCTTCATCATCTTTCATAATACGCCGGGCTTCGTAGAGCAACTCATTTAGCTGCACATCTGTCATCTCGCCTTCGAACACCGAATTCTGAATCCAGTTCATATACTTCCGACAGAGTTTCAGCATCTTCCCGACACGCTTCTGCCCCATGTCATAGACTAGAATTACGTACATAGCACAATTTTGAATGATAGAATGATTGAGTAATTGAATAGATGGTACAGAATTATTCATTAATTCTATCACTCAATCACCGCGCGGGCGGCCCCGTCAACATTAAACTTACCACCACGCCTTAAATGGTCGATACTCTTCAAGGCCCAGCAGATGCTTTTGTAGTTTGTAACATTCCAGCTTGACTAAATGCCGGTAGCTCACGCTTCGACCCAACGCCCGATGTTTAATGGTTTCCTTCAATTGTTCGTCGAAACCCTGTACAAATCGCTTCCGGGCGGCTTCTTTCATGACGCATCCGCCCACTTCCGACCGAAAATCGGATGGTTGCAGTTGCCGTTTGTTGACCATCCGAAAGATTAACCGGTCGACCAATATGGGCTTGAATACTTCTGCCAGATCCAGCGCCAGGGAATACCGTCGCGCGCCCGGCTCGTGCAAAAAGCTGATCGTCGGGTTGAGTTGCGTGTGGTAAATGGTGCTCAGGCAGGCCGTATAACATAGCGTGTTGCCGAACGAAATGAGCGCATTGAGTTCGTTTTGGGGTGGGCGTTTGCTGCGACCGTCCATGCAAAAGGTTTGCCCAACAATGGCATCGAAGCAGCCGTAATACGTTTGGCGGATATTGCCTTCAGTGCCCATGAGCATCGGGATGTCTGTAGTGGTCGGAACGGTACTCAATAAACGTTCGATGGTTACGATGGCATCGGTTAACTCTTTCGCTTTGTCTCGGTTGTCGTAATACTTCAGGACCCGAAGGATATTATTGGCCGCTCCTTCCACAAATCGGCGGGCAATATCGATACGCTTTTTGGCCGACATGTAATGCTTCGTCTGGTCGACCTGCATCTTACCCGCCAGCAGATACTCGCGCGGCATGAATGAGCCCGTGTAATGCTCGTAGTAATTGAAGAAATGGACGGCAATACCTTCCTGCCCCAGAAAGTTATACAGGGCGCTATTAGCATCCAGACTCCCAAATACATACAAATCGCCAACCTGTTCAATGGGCAGGTAACGGGGTTGCCCTTCGGTGCCGTCTTCGTCGACTGGTGTAAACTTCAGCGTGTTGTCTTTCCGGCTCATCCGACCCGCGTTGAAGAGGTATTTAGGTTGTTTCATAAGATGGGTGGATTAAAAAAATAAGTAAGTCCGATTGCTTTGGTCACCGATTCAGGAAGTAGTCACGGAATTTGATTAATTCGTCTCGTTCAACGTCCAGATACTTTTCAAAAATCCGTTCACCTACCTGCGTTTTCAGGGCTGAAATTCCCACGTCGATCAACCTCAATCCCTGCTCGGTTAGTAGGATATTGTCGAATGCAAGGCCATCTAAATCAGAGGGTCTTTTGAGATCCCGATGCACAAACCCAGCCTGATGTAACTGAGTCAGTTCGTCGGCAAAGACATCATACCAGAGTTCCCGACGTTCAATTTCATAGGCCCGATAGTCTATGGGGCGAATACGTTCCATAATCAGCATTTCGGCCTGCAATTCATCGCTGTAATCAAGCCTGACGAATTTGACCACCAGATCATTGACTGTATTGGCAAATCTCATTTTCTCTGCCTCCGAACCGATATCAGAGCGCGTATCGCCCGTGAAGAGTTTAGCCACTTCTGTATCCGACAGCACAATGACCGTATTGTTGGCTCCCGATGATAAACGACGTGGATAGTTCATGTAAAGCATGGTTTTATTGATACAAGGCAAGTACGTTACTCTTCTTCAATCCAGCAAAAATCAAAGTAACTGCACGATCGGCATTTCGACTTTTCGATACGACCGGGGCACTGCTCGCTTTCCACAATCCGCTCGATGTCACGTATCCAGCTTTCTACCATTGGAACATCGGCTTCCTCAAGCTGGACGCGTTCGGTCTGACGCAACTTAGGATATTCAATCAGCCCCGTAGCACCTTCTACGCCGTTTTTTCGTAACAGATACAGATAGAACTGCACCTGAGCAATGTGCGAGTGCTCAAACTTGTCCGATTTCTTAATCTCATGGATCACCTTATCATACGGATCGTAAAAGTCGATTTTCGACCCGTCGAGCGTGATTTCGCGGTAGCGTTCAGCGCGTTGCGGGTAGGCCTGTTCATGTAGTTGTTTGCCTTGGGCTACCAGCTCGGAATTATGCTCCATACGAATGTGGTTGACGTGCAGCCAAAGTTCACGTTTGCAGATGTGATACATGCCGATGAGTGAGCCGGTGACATTCATAGTCTAAAGGAATGAGTTTGCAGAGTCATCAAATGCATCTTCCATCAAACCTGCATCTGTCTTATACACCTTATTGTGATGGGACAAATACCAATAGCCATACGTCGTATCTGCATTCAGGCAAAAGCTTTTCATTTTGTCTACGGTCTTTGAATGGGCCATAAGTGAAAAAGTAAACTTCCCTAAAATGCTTTGTAACGTTTTGAAATTAATTCGATCATTTAAATCAAATCCTTTTCCTGCTTTTCTATTAGCAATGTCCTGCCAAATAAATCGCTCATAACATCTCCACACCGATTCTCCATTAATAAATTCATCCCCGTCTCTATAAGCACCATAATGAATTAGGAATGCAAGATCATCCTCGGAAAACATCGGTTCAAGTTTGCCTTCTTCTGCCGATTCGATCCAAACGGGAATATCAATAGGTACAAAAACGGATTCATTCTGCTGATCAATTATTCTAAAATTTCTATCGATTTGAGTGAAATTTAACCGATTTAAGTGATCCAGGATTTCACCAGAAAAATTATCAGCGTATGCACCCTTGTTAAAGCCATCAATCTTGCTAAAAACCTCCTGATATAGTTTATCGAATCGCTTTTCCGAAAGTATTTCCTGAGCTATTTCCTTAGAAATTTTACCTTCCTGAATCACTTTGTATCTATAATCAGACCCGTACAAAACTCTCGAATCATCTAACCGAAATAAATAAACCTCGCAAAGGCCTTTACTAGCATTGCGATTAACGCGTCCCGCCAGTTGCTCATCACTATCCAGAAGCGAGATATTCTTGAATCCTAAATCCATATCGATATCTACACCCGCTTCTACAACCTGTGTAGTAATTAGCAAAACATTTTTTCTTCGATAAATTGGATTCTTTAACTGATTGATAATCTGGCGTCGTCTAAACTCAAGAATAGTGCCTGACAAAACAAATATCTCATCAAACGGGTGATCGGCTTTTTCAATAACCTGCTTAAACGTAGAAGCCGATTTCTTATAAATGAACTCAATAATCGTGTGAACGCTACCATGTTGTTTGTTCTGCTCCGCAAACTGCGTTGACTTATCAATAACTGTCTTGGCTAATCCATTCCAATCATCTTCGTTTTTGGCGTCAAACTGACGGTCGTATAGCTCAAAGTTAAAATGTACTCGCTCAGCAAAATTTGGATTTTGAAGGTATTTCTGTGCATTTGGTAGAAGCTCCTGAAATACGGGCAAAGGTCTAAGTTTCAAATCCAGCTTATCCAGTTTGGGCAACGTAGCAGACATCAGGATAAATCGGATGTTGAAAGCCTCTGCATATTGGCTAATGAAGTACAACATCTTATCCCATATTTTGGGGTTATAGGATTGCAGTTCATCAATAATCACCACCGAATTAGCCAGTCGGTGCAACAGGTAATTAGTTTCTTTTGAATTGGTTTTCAGAATATCAAAGAACTTCACATGAGAAAGCAGCGTAACCGGATAAAGTGCAAACAGATTGTCGATATAATCTTTCTTGTCTCGACCATACACATCATCTTCTTTCTTTGCCTCGCTTTTACTCTGAAAACCAGCCTTTGAATGAAGTTCAACTAATTCCAGATTAGTCAATTGTAGCGTTGACTGTACGGCTTTATAGGTCTGCGTAATTAGCGTTGTGAACGGAAAAACATAGAATACCTTTTGCAGCTCTGGGTTCTTATCTAATAACTCTGTCAGGGCAATCATCGACAGATTGGTTTTCCCACCACCCGTCGGGGCTTCAATATAATAAAGTCGCTTATCCGAAAATTTGCGAATAGTTTGAAGCAACTCGATGGCCATTTCCCGGCGCAGCTTGTTCAAATTCCCTCTAGACTTTTCCCGTAAGGATTGCTCCTGAAATACATAACCAGACTCCAGTTGTTCAAAGGTGTCTTTGTTATGCTCAAATTGGCGAAGGTTTTGGATAATTGCCTCGATGCGATCACGGTCATTCAATACACCCAAGTCATTAGTCACATCGCCACTCATATACTCGTGCGTTGCCAGATAATCCGACGCCGTAAGCAAGGAGAAGTTGAGTTTCAAAAGGGCAAAAAGCGCAAATGATGAACCAGAAACCCGTTCAAATTCAGCCCAAAAAGTCTCAAAATCGCTAAAAACAAACTCAGACAACCCTTGTTCAAACGAGAAATTATAAAGTCGTAGATAATGCTGAACCTGAGCATAGAAACTTCCAAAATCAGCTTTCTGTACACCTGCTTTAACCTCATCTACATAAGGACTATGGTGCTTTATAATCGTGTAGGAGAATTGCAGGATGAGAACAGTCAAATACTGCAATTCTCTTTCATCTAATTCATTGTCTTGCTCAATTTGACTAAGAAAATAACCTACATACATATACGCACCTAACCAGGAGTGGCCATGTGCTGGTGTAAACGGACTCTGCGGGTTTGGCTTAAACATCGGGTTCCGCATTCGGGAAGCCTGAAAATCTTCGTTTACTTTCCCAAAGTCATGGAAGGCAATGGTATTGACGAAAAGGCGTTTAATCCAATCATTAACCTTACTTTCCTTTTTGAAAGAATCCTTTGTGAGGTTAAGGATGAGCCGGTTGATAACGGGCTCTAATCCATGGGCATCACAAATTTTTTCAAAATAGTCGTTTACTAAATCACAATGTTCGAACAGTTTTTCAGGCTGTTTGAGGGCTTCTTCGCCTTTAGCAGGTAGATGCGCCCAGTACTGTTCATGTACTTGGAGCAAGGCGGCAATTGTTGCTCGTTCTTGGTATAAAGTGTGGATAGAAATCATACGTCAGAAAAGTTGGACGACAGCTTTAGTACCCTGCTCATCTTCAATCTGAAAGAGATTGTTAATGGTGGATTCCTGCGAGAGAGTAAAATCTGTGTAAGCAAAATCATAAAGCTGGTATTGAACCAACGTTTCATGAAAATTCACTGGCAGTCGCTCGAAGTAGGAGAAAGTAGCCTGGTTCGATATAGTTCTGTTCCTGAACGAAATCTTGACAGTTACTTGCTCGTCTTTTAATGGATTGCTTTTAATGAATAGTGTGTTTAGCAGGAAATCCTGACCAGGCAAAAAAGCCTCATGGTTATATTCTTTTAGCGATACACTTCCATCATTGTCCATCAACCACCACGCCTGAAATTCATTTTTACCCAAATATGGAATGTATTCAGCCTGACCATTTTTCAGATATTCATACAACTTACTGTGGTCGGGGTTTTCTATATCCAGCAACAAATAGCAACGGTAGGCCGGTTGAATCAACATCATTTCCTCTACCAGCAAATTGCCATCATCATTAGCGTAGCCAACGGTGTTGGTATATTTAACGCTGGTTTTCTGGAAATTCCCCTTTTCATGATCCAGCGGCTGAATACCAATAGGCAATTCCTTTAGCCGTTGATAATATTCCGGAAACTCGCCTTTTTTACTATATCCTTTCAGGCCAATAATAGCCCCAAGGATTCCTAGCAAAGCCGGCTTATGGAGCATGTTATACGACAACAGAATACCATCGTTGTAATCGGGTTTCTTGAAAAACCCGAAGTCTGCCCGCAAGTCGAACGAAATCAGTTTCTGGTTCGCCATTGCCGAGTTAATTTAGTTCCAGAACCTCAGCACCTGCGGGCGCATTCAATACGGTCGTTACAGCCTGATCATAGTAAAGCTCAATTTTCTCGATCTGGCTTTTGATATGTTCCCGACCAAGAATGGCACTCACTTTAGTCAAGTCGATTTCCCGGCTTTCATTCTCGCCAACAGTCACACTCACCAATTCCACAAACGATGGTAAGACTAACTTGGAATCAGCCTTGAGTTGTACCCAAAGTAATAATTCGTTTTCGGTACCGGCTTTGGCAGATGAATCGTACAATGTAACACCCGAACGTAGTGCCTGCTTCAATTTAACAATATCCTCCTCTGTGACGCCATCATTACTGACCAACGATGCCATGTCTTCCAGATTTCGGGGATTGACTGACAGGTGATGAACGTAGTGACCTTCGCGCAACTTAAACTGAGTTCCAAGGGTCGTCTGCATTGAATCGGCACTTTTATCGTTGGAATTCCGGAACGGCGACGAAATCTGCTCCGAGTAAATAATTCCCTCCGGGAAGCGGTTAACACCATGCGTAAACTGCACTGTGCCATGTAATGAAAGATTGGCTCCTGAACTGGCAAACGTGCCACCAAACAGCCGTATATCAATGCATTTTAATAGATTTTCGAGAATCTGCTTACGGACTTTTACCGCAGCATCTTTGCCTTTTTCAGCCGTTGGAAAAGCGGTAAAATGCTTAATGTACGTCTGGTCAAGATCACGAGGCTGCATTTCGTCACTCAAACTTTTGAAGTAAAAAACACGCTCTTCACCTAAGTGCTTCACGAAGTAATTACGAATAGAATATTTTAACGCTTTATCGGTGGCGTAAACTGTACCATCGGGAAGAGTGCGGGGCTGGTGCGTAAAATCCGCGTTATAATTCGAATTAATTGATTTAATAATGGCACAGCCAAAAACGCGATTCTTAAAGGATTGACTCATGGTAGTTGTTTAATTGGGTGGTTGAAGGTTGATTTTATTCTTCGGTTGGAGTTGACTCAGTTTCTATTTCCTCTTTTTTCTCCTTGTCGCTGAATAGCGCATTTTGGGAGAAAATCCCCGCTAGCGTAGTTGGCATCAAGTCACGAATACTGGCTTTTGTCTCATATGCCATGACTTCAGCAAACGGCGTACGAAAATTGGACGAGAACGTTTCGTGCTTATACGTATCGAATAAGCGGGCAATGGCCTTATTCAATTCCTTCGCATGAACCTGTTGCAGAAAGGGTTCCAGTCGTTTGTAGCTGGTATCGCTGGTTTTACTTTTAGTCAGCAGATAGTAGATGACCTGCCCAACTGTAAAAGCATATTGCTCGTCGGTCTCAATGGTGGCTTCATTTTTAGTAAGCTGCTGAATGAATTTTCGGTGTGTCTGTAACTTATTGGCCATAGTTTCAACGGGTTTATATTTACGCTCAAAGTTCTCGGAAAGGCTGAACCAGATATTTAGCTTTTGGCGAATCGAATATTCTTGGGTATGCCGATTATTTTTGATTTCATCCAGCCGTAGATCGTCAAGAATGCTGGTCTGTAAAATATCATCGAACATCAGCTGCGTAACTGCCTGTCTTTTTGATTTATAGATAAAATCATAAAAGGCTTTACGATACTTCATGACCAGCAGATAGGTATTGTCTGATTTGCAATACTTTGCATCAATATCGTCGAAGAATTTGTATTGAAATCCGCCCGCTTTTGTTTTGACAACTAGCGAGTTGTTCAGAATGGATACTAGAATAGAGTACTGAAAGTCGAAGACATTTTTGACCGTTGGCTGGTAATTAATAGAGAAGTAATCAGCTACTTTCCACGGTTTACCCGCTTCGTCGTTCAGGTAATAGTCAAACTTGGAAACAAAGTCAAAATCCTTGATTTCACCAGCCAGATAGAACAGGAGATAGTAGTTTCCTACATCGTCATTATGCTTTTCATTCAGCGTTTCGATAATCTCTTTGTAGCCAATTCGCTCGCCGTCTTCTGCACCTTTTTTAAACAGTGCAACAGCATCCTTCTTCAATTCATCGCGATCGACAAAAATGGGCAACGGTCTTGGTAGAATCCCACGATCAATGATGTCGTGAAATTCGAATAAAGTACGAGCCTCGACAGACGAAATACGGCCGGCAATGTCGAATGAAGCTGTTTGGTGCAATCGGTACGCCTTCTTAGTTGAAAAGCCATTAATAAAATCGCTTGTACCGTACACCACATCATCAACTGACAGATTGAATTGATTCGTATTGAATAGTTTATCAGCTAAATACTTCGTATTAGTCTTTTGGTAAGCTTCCAGCGGATCATTCAGGTAAAAGACAATGTAGTTCGCATCTTTCAGCGACTCATATTCTGGAATCTGACTCAAAATAGCGTCCAGCTTTTCTTCGCTGTTCAATGCATATTTGAAGACTTCGATACGTTGCTTTTCGGATTCATCGTCCAGCAAGTCAAGGGCTTTGGCAAAATACGCGTTAACACGCTCCGGCAGTTTTGTCTTGGCATCGGCATATTTAGCGCCACCTTTCAGGGACTCTCGTTTGAAAGCCAGGCAATACGGCGAACAGGAGTGAATTCCTTTAGCTGGCAAGTCGAAGCACTTATTGGTATTGACCATCCAAGCCGCCTGTGCCCAAGCAGCGCACTCCTGAAGAAACGAGGTCAGTCCTACCATTTTCTTCGTGTAGATTTCTGAAATAAACCCATCAGGTGGCCAGTAGACCTGATTATCTTCCTGTTTAAGAGTCAGAACGATGTGTAGCCCTTCTTTGGGGACTACACCGATGTTGTTCATCTCCTGTTCTTTAAGGGATTGTGTGAATTGGACGATTTCTTTAAGCATACATTAATATTTTGTCACATTATAAGCTAAATAGAATATATAAAAGTATAGTTTTGCAAACCATACTTAGACAAGGGAATTGAAAACATTAAAAGCTTGCCGAAAGGCTCCTAAATCGTACCAGTCCAAGTCATTTTTACCACCTATCCCACATGCTCCATAATTACCTTTTCATTGACGAATGCGGAGACCCGGAATTCTATGGGAAACGTAAGAAGTTACTAGTCGGCGAACCTGGCTACCAGCCACTGCTGATCCTTGGCTTAGTTGAAACGACGGATCGTAAATCATTAAAACAGGCAGTTCTTGCATTTCAGCAACAGATATTAGCCGATTCGCTTTATCGAAGTATCTATTCTGTTCAAAAGTCCGGCTGGTTCTTACATGCTCGCGCAGATCATCCCGAAATCAGGGGCGAATTTTTTAAATTCCTACGGAGCTACCCAGATATTCGTTTTCACGCAGTTATAGCTAGAAAAGACTTATCTATTTTTAACCGGAAGCACAATAGCAATCCGTCAGAGTTTTACTTTGATATTGTCCATCACCTCCTGAATGGGCGATTTCAGTTTGATTACAGTTATAATATTTATTTGGCTCAAAAGCAGAAGAATAGCCAAGATCGATTTGTGAAAGCAGTCGACCAGACAATTGTAGCCGATATACAACAGGAAAAATTACAGGGAGCCCCCAATTACAGATGTAGTATTGTGCCAAGCTCGGAAATGCCAGAACTGAGCGTTGTTGACTATTTCCTTTGGGCATTGCAGCGATACATCTACCAAAACGAAATACGTTTTTGGGAATCAGTTGAACATAAAGTGGTAAGTGTGCTGGATTTGTATGACCACCAGAATTTGGCAGGAAATATATATTCTGGAATAGAGAAGCCGTTTCGCTTAGAGAAAGCCAGCCCATTTTTAGGGCAATAAAAAAACTGATAAATCTCTTTGTCCCCGTGCCAATACTGGCAACCCCCAACATGAGCTGAGTTATGCAGACAATCAAACCTATCAGTTGATTGCAAAGATAATTAGTTGTTTTCATAGTAGTACATTGATAGGTTGAAATATCACCAACTACTTACATACTCACCCCCACGGCCCCAAATCCTTCCGCGTTATATCTCCCCACACCAGCTAGCACAGCTAATTCTAGCAACTCCCTCGGGCCGCTTAGTTCAAACTGGAAGTTGTAATAGCCTTTTATTCGGGTCTCTTCCCGTGAGCCTTCCTTGATCGTTACCAGTCGGGATTTGGGTTGGGCTGCGTTTCGCCCCTGGGCTGGTAATAAGCGATAGGCTACAGACGACGTATCAAATTCGTCCATAAATGCGGTTCCGGCTGGCACTGCGGTTTGAATACTGCCGTATTTGGCCAATAGATTCGTGATGAGCAACGGACCAAATTGCTCGTCGGCAGGATGTAAATATTGATCGATGCTTCGTTCGTCTTTCTCCGCAATCACGACTGGCGATAGGGTACGTAATTGAACGGTTTCACCAGTAATCTCTACAGGCACGGCTTCTACGCGCTCAATAATGAACTCCGCGAGATGCCGGGGAGAGGCTATCACACAACGTTGATCCTGGAACAAACCCATAATAAAATGCTGGGCAGCTTTGTCGATGTAGAAACTAACGATCCACTCTATATGTAGGGAGTTTACCCACATGCCTCCCGCCCGTACATCGACCTTCACATTGGGCATAATCAAATCCGAAAACGTAAACAGTTTGAATCGTCGGGTAGGCGAAAATTGATATCCTTGCGAGTGCAGGAACTCGGCATATTGCTTATCGGCATCGGCTAGCACGCCATAAATGAACGCACTGAGTCGGTACGCATAATTGAAGGGTACCAGAGTCTGGCGGGCAACCGGGCGGAGGGTTAACTTGAACTGCATATGTCTTTATAGCGGTGGGGATTGAAAGTTGAATGAGGCTTTCCCGTTTTTCTACTATTTTTTTCCTTTGACTTTAGTTAACGGTGTAAAAGTAGATTTGCTTCCGTACAGCCTATGTATACGCAAGCAAATCGAATCCCATATTTGCGAAATTTTCTACACCATTTAGCTACCATGCCCATTGTCAAGAATCGCGAAGAGCGGTTACAGGCCATCAACAGCCGCCTAAACCGTTGGGGGAATCGCCCCGCCACAACCGAAGAGCTGGCTGCTTTATGCCAGGTAGCTCAATCGACCATTAAGCAGGATATTGCTTATCTGAAAGAGGTTCACGATGCGCCCATTGAGTACAGTCGCAAACCGAAAGGCTATTACTACACTCGCCCGTTCAATCTAGCCGCTTCAATTACACTAACCGACAAAGACCTGACGGCACTTCATGCGGCTGTTGCCACGTTGAATCAGTACCAGCACCTACATTTATTCGACGACCTGCGCGGAACGGTCGATAAGATTGACAAGGCCGTCCGGTTTCGTACCAATGCGGCCGATGATTACGGTCAATACATTCTGTTTGAATCAGTCCCGTTTGTAAAAGGCAGTGAGTGGGTCGACGTATTTCTGCGGGCCATTCATGCTCAATGTGTAGTGGAATTCGCCCACCAGCGATTCGATACGGAGAAAACGAAACCGCATCGGCTCTTTCCGTATGTCATTAAAGAACACCGGAATCGATGGTATGTGGTAGGCTGGCAACTGGATTATCAGTTAATCCGTGTATTTGGGTTAGATCGGATTGTCGATGGTTCCGTACAGATTACCAACGAATCGTACGATGCACCCGAATTCGATGCGAACATCTATTTCCATCAGGCATTGGGTGTAGCCGCGTATGACAATCCCCCCGAAGAGGTTATTCTTTCCTTCACACGCCAGCAGGGTTTGATTTTTCGGGCACAACCCTTTTATCCGTTTCAGGAAGAAGATGTCCTGGTCGACAGCGAGCATGAACTTCGGGTGAAGCTATCGATTATCGTCAATAAAGAACTGGTATTCGAACTGGCCCGACTAGGTAATTCGGTAAAAGTGATTAGTCCGACCTCCTTAGTTCAGGAGCTAAGTGAATTCCTCAAAAGCGCCTGGCAGCAGTATATGGTTAATAGTTAATGAATAATGGATAATGAATAATGTAGAATACGCCACGCCTTCATTATTCATTATCCATTATTCATTATCTCAGTGCATTCGATCACTTCGCACCTCCAGCTTAGCCATAATATCAGCTTCGATGGTCAGAAACTCCTTCCAGCGTTTCCGGACTCGATCGGCAGGTAAGTAGGTTTCAGCGAGATCGATAAAGGTGCGGTAGTGGCCTGCTTCCGAAATCATCAGTTCCCGATAGAACTTCTGTAGACTTTCGTCGGCGAGGTGTTCCGAGAGGAGTTTGAATCGTTCACAACTTCGGGCTTCAACGAGGGCGTTTATAAGCAAATTGTCCATCATCTGTCCCTGCCGATCACCACTCGTCTGGAGAATCCGGGTGCGGAGTTGATTTACGTATTCATCCTTCCGCTGGCGGGTAAGCGGAATATTCCGTTTCTTGAGTTCTTTAAGCACCCGTTGAAAATGACCCCATTCTTCGGTCACGATGGGTGTCAGGACTTCCACCAATTTTTCCTTGTCTGTATACATGACAATGAGCGAGATGCACGACGAAGCGGCCTTTTGTTCGCACCAGGCATGGTCGATCAGAATTTCGCCGATATTCATTTCGGCAATATTGACCCAGCGCGGGTCGGTTGGTAGTTCGAGTCCTAAAGTTGTGAGCGACATAAGTCGAAAGTCAGTAGTCGATAGTAGTCAGTCGGTAGGCAAAGATACAAACGAGGGGGCAATGAGACGATTGACAACTAAATAGGTCGTTTTGTGTTATTGACGTATAGAATCCAATTCATGAAACTGCTTATTCCCCTTACACTACTGTTTCTTTCTGCAAGCCTGCTGACAAGCTGTGACCAACAGCCCGCTCAAAAAAACAGCACTGTCATCGACATCAACCCGGCGAAACTGCCAACCGTACGTCCTGGCGAAGCAGTTGCAACCGTAGCGGGTGGTTGTTTCTGGGCCGTTCAGGAAGAAATGAAGTTATTGAAAGGAGTTCGGGTCGCCATTTCGGGTTATGCAGGTGGTGATTTGGCGTATCCAACTTATGAACAAGTCGGCACTGACCAAACCGGGCATGCCGAAACCGTACAGATCTATTTCGATCCGAAGGTACTTTCCTACGATGTACTACTCGACGCCTTCTTTGCCGGTCATGATGCCACGCAACTAAATCGACAAGGGCCCGACATTGGCAAGCATTATCGTTCCGCCGTTTTTTACCGAACTCCCGACGAAAAAGCCCGTATTGAAGCCGCTATCCGTCGCGAAAATGCATCCGGTCATCACAAAGCCCCGGTTGTTACCCAAGTCGAACCATTTAAGGTATTTTACCCTGCCGAAGTGTATCATCAGGACTATTACCAACATAATCTGTATAACAACTTATACCTTCAGCTTGTATCAAAAGCGAAAGTGGAGAAATTTCGGGACGCGATGGAGGGGAAGTTGAAGGAGGATTAGTTGTGGTGGATTGTGGTGTCGGGTTCTCAAACCCGACTATTCGCGTCAGCAACTGTGTCGGGTTTAAGAACCCGACACCACGACAAGAGCATCAACAATCAAACATTCGGCCCGCCCTGCAACACGTTGTCAAGTCCCGCAACCGTTCGGCCAAATCTGATATTGTGGGATTGAACCGAACCTCGTAACATTGTTCAGTATTTCACGCACGGGTAGCCCCGCAACTGATACACAACTATGCCAGAACCAGATAAATCGATTGGACGTAAAATCTTGAGTTTCTTCGTAAAAGAAGAAGACCCCGGTGTCGCAACCGGAACATCACCTGCGCCAGCATCGACTGCTCCTCGTCCAGCGAGTACGCCATCTGCCGCAACGCCAACGCCCGTAGCACCAGCGTCACCTGCCGGTTCGGTCGATTCAAAGTTTGCGGAGCATTTTGCAACCGTGCTGGCTCAGAATAACCCGCCCGGTCCCGATTATTTCGAGTTTCGCGAAACGCTGCGTAGTCTGATGAACCTGGGTCTTCCTGAAGATAAGCAATATCAGGCAGCCTGGGCGAGCTTCAAAGCGCTCGGTGGCAGTGCAGACATGGCAACGTTGACCAATACGGCGAATCAGTATATTGCAGCGCTGAACAAAGATCGGGACGCCTTTGGCAAAAGTGTCGAGGCCGCTTTAGCTGAGCGAGTGGGCGGGTTACAGAACGAACAGAAACGGCTGCAAACGGAGAACGAATCGCTGACAAAACAGTTGGCTGAGATTCAAAAACAGATCGATGCCAACACAAGCCGACTATCGGCCATTGGTGGTGATATTAGTGAGCAAAGTGCCAAGATCACGCAGAATAAGCAGAACTACGAAACGACGTTCGTGCATTTTACGGATCAAATTAAAGATGACATTGCTAAAATCGGTCAATACTTAAAATGAAGTTATAAAGTTGCACAGTCATAGAGTTCTATAGTTAGCTGACGCTAGCTGTGTTTTCTACGATCAACTTTACAACCTTATAACCTATAACTTTATAACTCCTCAACAATGGCAACACCTGATTTTTCTCAACTTGGCGGTGGCTCAGAACCCGAAAAAAAGTCGTTCTGGAGTCGTCCCGAAGGTATTCTGGGTATGATTACGCTGGCTGGTATAGCTGGCTTCGGCCTGGTTTACTTCAATCGAATTATCGAATTTCTGATTCGGGCTACCTCGAACATCCTCGAATTGGCTCTTCTGCTGGGTGCATTAGGGGTATTGATTTTCCTATTTACCAGCAAAGACGTTCGTACCGCTGTCTTCTTCCTGTTTAAATCATTGATGCGGAGTATTACGGGAACCGTTATCCAACTGAACCCCATCGCTATCATGAAAATCTATATTCAGGATTTGCGGGAGAAACGCGAAAAAATGCAGGGGCAGATTAACATTCTGGCCGGTCAACTGGTGAAACTGAACAAGAAAATCACCGAGAACAACGACACGATCAAGCAAAAGTTTGCTGAAGCGAACAAGGCCAATTCGATGAGCGACAAGCCCGGTATGCGGGAAGCTGCGCAGTTGGCCACCATCGAAGGGGCAGGCTTGCAGGAAATGAACGAAAAACTGCTGCCCCTCCAGCGGAATATGAAAAACGTGCTGGCTTTCATGGAAAAAGTGAACCAGAGCGCCGATTACATTATCAAAGAAACCGAAATCAAGGTTCGCCTAAAAGAAACTGAATACCAGATCGTTAAAGATAGCTCCAATGCGCTTAAAACGGCTGTAAGTATCTTCAAAGGCGATCCTGACAAGAAGTTCTACTTCGACCAGTCGATGGAATACATTCAGGACGACATGAGCATGAAACTCGGCGAAATGAAACGCGCGATGGACCTGTCGATGGATTTCATCAATGGGGTGGATATTCAGAACGGTATCCTGTCTGATAAAGGGGAAGCTCTGCTTGAGGCCTACAACAAAGGCGAGTTCAAGATCGTCCAACTGGATGCTCCTGCGCAACCGCTCAACCTGGGACCCGCTCCGCAAAAAGACGCTGGGTATAAGAATTTGCTCGACTAATTGAAGTTATAGAGTTGTAGGGTCACATAGTTATAAAGTGTTAACACTGACTAATAGCTCTACAACTTTATAACCCTATAACTATATAACCTTAAAACTCACAAAAGATGCAACGTTTAACTGTAGCCGGTCGGCTGCTTATCACGGCCCTGATTCTGGCTGGTATTTTCTTCGCATTCCGCTACTTCGGTGGCAACGAAGCGCTGCGCAAACTTGCGCCGAAAGACAAAGAAGCAGCTGAGTCGCAAACGCTACCCAGTGCCGATGATAAAACAACCGAGCCAGCAGCCGAAGAATCAACGGCTTCGTCATCAGGCTCATCGGACGAAGCCAGCAGTAGTCAGCCAGGTCCCGCGTTTACGTACACAGCGCCCGAACCACAAAACGGCGTTCTTAAAGGTGTGGTCGAAATGGGGGCCAGTGGTTTCAACTCGTTCATTGTTCGGATTGACGATCAGAAGCGCTGGAAACTCGAAAAGGCCGAGTTTGGCAATAGTCTCGTTCAGGAAAACATGGCCAGCGACGAAGACATCCGGGCAGGTCTTAAATCCTACATCGGCAAGATGCTTGACTTTGGTGTAGGTGGTCGCAACATTCAGTTTGTGGTAAGTTCAGGCGCTGTTAAAATAGAAAGCACCCAGAAGATCATCAAAGCCCTGAAAACGCTGAACTACGTTGTCAACACGGTTACACCAGAACAGGAAGGTTCACTGGCCTTGCGCGCTGTATTACCGACCGAATATTACGACAATTCGTTTGTAGCTGATATTGGCTCGGGAAACACCAAGATTTCGTGGAAAGAAGGTAGTTTCACCAAAGCCCTGGAAACCTACGGAGCCAAATATTATGGCAATGGAACCAGCGACGAAACAGTAGCTGCTGATGTAAAAGCTAAAGCCAAACAAGTGCCCAGCGATCACCGGAAAACCTGTTTTATTATCGGCGGGGTGCCGTTTGAACTAGCCAAAAGTGTACGGAAAGGGAAAGAGCGCTATACAGTTCTCGATGCGCCATCGGCCTACAAACTCGAAAACGCCAAATCAAAAGCGGGCCTGAACATCTATAAATCGATTGCCGACGCTACCGGTTGCAATCAGTTTGTATTCGACTGGGACGCCAACTTCACGATTGGCTATTTATTGACGCTTAAATAATGATTGAGTGATAGAATGAGTGAATGATTGAATAGCTTACGAACGCCCTATTCAATCATTCACTCATTCTATCACTCAATCATTCCCCCCTCATGACCCTCCGCGATGTATTTGCTGCTGTTTCGGGGCAGCCTGCTTTCCTGTTTCTGCTTTTAGCTTCTGTCCCAACGGCAGCTTTTTTAGTGAATCTGTGGTCGGGCGAAACGGCGGAGGAAATAATAAAGTGGAAGTATGTCTATTCCACGCTGGTTTACCTGGCTTGTATTCCAGGCATTTTTGCCGTTACGCTCAATATTTATCTCTTTCTGTTTGAACGGCAGAGTATTTGGGATATGAACCTTGCCTTGCAGGTGCTGCCTATTCTGACAATGGTTGGAACCTTGTTCCTGATACGCCGTAAAATTCCGTTCAATTATATTCCAGGATTCGGGAAATTATCGAGTTTTCTGACGCTGTTGGCCGCCGTCATGGGCATTTTGTGGTTTATTGACCGAACCCGTATTTACGCCATTACCTACGTTCCTTTCACCTACATTGTCGTCGGGTTCATTGCTCTTTTGCTAATTATCCGCTTCGCCTGGAGCCGGATCTTTTGAAGAAGCTGAACCTAGTTAAACTTTCTGTAGTCGAGTCATAATTGGCGTTTTTTATCATCCCGACACAGGAGGGATCTTCGGGTGAGGGTCATTTCACAGGCTTACCTGAAGATCCCTCCTGACGTCGGAATGAAAAAAAATAACTAGCTTTTCCTGATTAGATTTCAGTGCCGCAACGGCGCACCCCTGTGTTAAATTGATTATTGGGGTTGATTGTCATATAATTTGCCGAAATCACGTTAGCCTCTTATCTTCGAAAAATCATCTTTCGTTGATTTATGGGCCATTTGCTACCCGCAATTAGTTGTATTTTCGTCTTCCTTGCCAGTTGCCAATCGGCATTAACCGAACCGGATACGTCACCTCAGGATTATGCCCACCTCGAAACGGGTCGTTACGTTATTTACGACGTACAGGAGAATCGGTACTCACTCACGAGTGCGCCCAATCAGGTAAACTACCAGCTCAAAGAAGTCATAGGGCAACCATACACCGACGTTACCGGACAAACGGCTTATCGTTTAATCCGCTTCCGGCGCACCACCGAAACCCAGCCCTGGCAGGCCGATTCGGTCTGGTCGGCTCGCCTGGTCAATAATGAATTTATCCGGACTGAAAACGGTAGGGATTTTGTTCAACTCCTTTTTCCAGTCAGCAATCAACTAAGCTGGGATGGTAACCGGCTTAATTCGCTGGGGCCATCTCCCTATACGGCACGCAACGTAGATCAGTTTTACCGCGTACTGACTAAACAATTTGAACAAACGGTTACCGTTTTAGGTCAGAATGATTCAACGCTCATTGCGCAAACAAAATACGTGGCCGTATATGCCCGGCAAATTGGCTTGATTTACAGAGAGCGAATTAATCTACAATTTTGCACAGCCTCTTCAGCCTGCATAGGGCACAACCAGATCGATTATGGTACTCAACAAATATATCGCATTCGGGACTACGGCACCCAATAAAATTGCCTGGTTAGTTCTTCTGTTAGTGCTCTGCCAATTCAACAGTTTCGGGCAAACGCGTAAATACCTGGTGCTATTACGGGATAAGGTTAATTCGCCCTACAGCGTTAGTAAGCCCGAGCAGTTTTTATCTCAACGGTCTATTCTGCGTCGGCAGAAACAGAATATATCCATTCTGGAGCGTGATCTCCCCGTCAATCCAACCTACATCACGCAACTTCAACAGGCTGGAGCAAAAATCTGGTTTCCGTCCCGTTGGATGAATGCGGTACTGGTCGAGGCTACTGATGCAACTATTGCAGCCATCCAGCAATTACCCTTCGTAACCGGGCTGGAGTTTAATCGATCGTTGGCCAATGCCCGCGTGGGTGCTACAGAAGTCCAGCAGACGGTATCCTATACATCGGATAGTTTCAGCAAATTTGGTACCGTCGATACACCCCTTAATTATGGCACTTCACAAAGTCAGGTGGCCCAATTAGGGGCTGATAAAATGCACGAGCAGGGTTACCACGGCGAAGGCATGCTCATTGGCGTGCTGGATGCAGGCTTTCTGAACGCCAATAACGTTGCTTTTCTGAAGCCCGTGTTCGACGAAAAACGAGTGCTCGCTACCTATGACTTCGTTAAAAAAGAAACCAGTGTGTATGAAGACGATTCGCATGGATTATCCTGTCTATCAACCATTGCAGCTACAGTCGATAATCAGCTTTACGGAACAGCCTACAAAGCCTCTTTCATTCTACTCCGAACTGAAGACGCGAACAGTGAAAAACAGATTGAAGAGGCAAACTGGCTTTTCGGTGCCGAATACGCTGATAGTGCCGGTGTCGATGTAATCAGCTCATCACTCGGATATACTCAGTTCGACGATCCAACCACTAGCTATACCTATCAGAATATGGATGGCAAAACGGCACTTTGCAGCCGTGCGGCCCAAATTGCGACCCAAACGGGTATGGTGGTCGTAGTCGCTGCGGGTAATGAGGGAAGCAATGCCTGGCACTATATTTCGGCTCCATCCGATGCCGTATCGGTGCTTGCCGTCGCTGCCGTTACACAAGCAGGTACGCGGGCTTCCTTTAGCTCATTCGGTCCCTCGGCCGATGGCCGGGTAAAACCTGATTTAGCGGCCCGAGGTCAGGGCACTGTAATTGGTCTCCCCAATGGGCAGATTGCCACAGGCAACGGAACATCGTATGCGACCCCGTTGCTGGCAGGTCTGGCAACGGGCTTCTGGCAAGCTCATCCTCGATTGACAGCTGCCCAGGTAACAGAAGCCTTACGTCGGTCAGGGAGTCAGTTTGGCGCGCCGGATGACCAATTAGGATACGGAATTCCCAATTTCGAACGGGCGTCAATTCTGGCAGATTCGTTCGGACAATTGCTGGTTTATCCTAATCCGTTTAGCGATGTCCAATCGTTAGGCGTTCAATGGGGTGAAATTGAGGCCAATGTACCCCTGGATGCCACCTTGTTTAATACAGCAGGTCGGGTGATCTGGCAAAATCGGTATACGTCGCCGGGCCTGGCAGCATTCGTATTACCCAACCTGAACCTATCCGCTGGTGTGTATATCATGACGCTCGTGGCCGGCGACAAGAAAAAGACGCTGAAGCTGGTGAAACAGTAGGTTTCGGTTTGTGGTTTTCAGGCTGGCGCGGGTATTCACCCGTGCCCACTCATTTAGTCAGCATTCGCTGACAGACTAATTATTTACGTAAATGCCAGCAAATGCTGGCTGTATGAATAGACACGGGTGAATACCCGCGCCAGTACAAAAACCCAAACCTATGACAACGATCCAGGCTATTCAGGGCGATATCACCAAACAAGCAGTTGACGCCATTGTCAACGCGGCCAATACAAGTTTGCTAGGGGGCGGGGGCGTTGATGGAGCCATTCATCGCGCGGCTGGACCAGAACTGGTTTTTGAGTGCCGAATGTTGCACGGCTGTAAAACCGGCGATGCCAAGATCACAAAAGGGTATCGACTTCCTGCTAAATACATCATTCATGCCGTTGGTCCCGTTTGGCGAGGTGGTCAGCATAACGAGCCTGACTTGTTGGCCAGTTGCTATCGCCGGGCTATGGAAATCGCGACAGCGCACAATCTAACGAGCCTGGCCTTTCCGAATATCAGTACCGGAATTTATGGTTATCCCAAAGATAAGGCAGCGGAGGTAGCCATCACAACAATTCAGCAATGCCTGGAACAGCCTACCTCAGTTCAAGAGGTACTTTTTGTATGCTTTGAAGCTGACAACTTTTTGCTGTATCAGCAATTGCTCAAGTAATCTTCTGTAATTAACATGAATTATGGAGGATTTACGAATAAAATTATACTAGTTTTTTGTCATCCCTCCTGACGTCGGGATGACAAAAAATAATATTATTAATAACTGACAAACAGTTACTTATCTCAGGCTCCATCCATTATTCCCATTAAGTAATTGGCAAAGGCTCTTATCACAAAAAAGCAGGCTCTCAAGACGGAGACTGCTTTCCTTAACAATTAACTATTACTTAAATCCAGTGACTTTTATCATTCGTCAATATCTATATGAATAGGTTGCTTCGATAAACAAGCAACTGTGCTATCGCTTTCCCATTCTGATACGCCTTAGCTGCTATAAACTACCATTCGGGAAAGAGGAAATCCTACCCAAAATGAGTATTAAACCGATTTGGGTGAGCAATTGACCGATTAGAGATGGTATTGGGAAGGGCAGAATTTTACCGAAAGATCTTCAGTAACTCATCTTTCCGGCTTCGGGACACGTGTACGGTCGAGTTGTCGCTCATGACAACATACCCCCCTTCGCCCCGAACGTATCGGATAATTTCGTTCAAATTAATCAGATGAGATTGGTGAACCCGTAAAAACGAACTCTCCTCCAGCATTTCTTCGATCTCCTTTAGGGTTCTGGAAACAAGTAGCGACTGGCGCGATTTGAGGAAAACGTGCGTATAGTTGTTATCGGCCTCACAACGGATAATGGTGTCGATCATCACCAGTTCAAAGCCTTGTAAGCTGGGCAGCGCTATTTTCTGTAAGGCGGGTTTGTGACCCAGTTTCTGAAGCAATAGCTCAATCTGCTGAGCCATATGTGGTTCTGCTTGCGGGTTGACTTTGGCAACGGCTTTTAGCAAATCATCCTTATCAATGGGTTTCAGCAGGTAATCCAGCGCACTAAATCGAATGGCTTTTATGGCATAGGTATCATAGCCAGTGGTGAAGATCACATCGAACGGAATACTTGTAAGTTCTTCCAGCATTTCGAAGCCATTCATCAGCGGCATTTCTACATCCAGAAAGAGTAAATCAGGGGTATGTTCGGCTATCGCTTTCAGTCCTTCGGCTGCCGAACGACACTCAGCCAGCATGATTACCTGCGGACAATATTTAGCCAACTGCATGGATAGTGTTTCCCGGCAATGGGCTTCGTCGTCAATAATTATTGCTTTTATCATGAATAGATAGAACGCAGATTTTTATGATAAATCTGATTTAGAGATGATTATAAAAGCATAAAATTCACCAACAGTTGTTTCCTCAAGAATCGGAATCTGATCATAGAAATCTGCGTTCTAGTTATCAATTAGCTAATCGGGATTCGTACCGTTACACTTGTACCGGCGGGTTCACCGTCTGGATCAACCAGATCCCGAATGTGCACGGTTGGTTGTCTACCATCTAACAGCTGACTAAGTTTTAATCGGTTCGAGGTAATCTGCATCCCCAATGATTTCGTTCGGGTAGCCGATTTGCTCTTCAACTCGGCCGATTTTTTCCGGCCAATACCATTATCCTCAATCGTGCAAATCAGGACATCTTTCTCCACCTGCCAGTTAATCGTTATGCAGCCTCCCCCCTCTTTGTGCATGAGTCCATGCCAAATAGCATTTTCAACATACGGTTGAATAATCATAGGCGGCAATTCGGTGTAGGCGGGTTCAACTTCCTTGCCAACCTGAATCGAAAACGTGAACTGATTATCGAACCGAAGCGATTCGAGCGTCAGGTAGAGTTGTAGCGATTCGAGTTCGCTTTCCAGCGTGACCACAGGCATACTCGAATGATGCAGAATCAGTCGGATCAGTTTTGAGAATTTAGATAAATAATCCGATGCTTTCTCCGATTCATTTTTCATGATGAATCGGTTAATTGAGTTAAGGCTGTTGAAAATAAAATGAGGGTTCATCTGCGCCCTGAGTGCCTGCATTTCCATTGCTGCTAACTGCTTATTGAAAGCCGTTTTTTGCTCTTCCTGGTGCTTAACCTGGCGAATTCGATATTGTAGCCCCCCATAAATAAGGCCTAAAACAAGTAGCAATAATAACCCTTTGAACCACCAGGTTTGCCAAAAAGGAGCCTGAATAATAATGTGAAAATGTGTTCCTTGCTCATTCCAGACTCCATCGTTATTCGAAGCCTTTACCCGAAACGTATAGGTTCCTGATTCCAGATTGGTATAACTCACAAAACGCCGGGTACCACAATACACCCACCCTTTATCGACACCCGTTAATTGGTAAGCATACTGATTCTTCTCAGGCATGATAAAATTGAGCGCCACAAAGTCGAATGAAAGGTCATTTTCCTGATACGGGAGTTCAAGCGTTTCGATAGGTAATTGTTCGGTCATATTCTGGATCTGAACCCGTGTAATGCGAACGGGCGGAATCAGAGGATTTTCCTGAATAGTTGACGGATCAAAAATATTGAACCCATTTGGCCCACCAAATACCAACTGGCCATTCATCCCGGTTGCGCAGGCATCAAAAAACTCATTGGATTGTAAACCATCGCTTTCATCGTAATTGCGACATACCTTGGTTTTGGGATTAAACCGACATACTCCCTGATTGGTCGACAGCCACAGGTTGTCTGCTCTATCTTCCACAATACCAACGATATGATTATTCGGAAGTCCATCGTTGGTCGTAAAGGCGGTGAATGAATGGGTTCGGGCATCATATCGGTTTAAACCGCCCTGATTGGTCCCCACCCACAACTGTCCCTGACGATCTTCATACAGGCTCCGAATATCCTTATCCGTTAAATAACCCGGGGCATGCTGATAATGAGGCTGGTAATGGATAAAGCTTCCTGTTTTTGGATAAAGTCGGCTAAGTCCTCTTCGGGTAGAAGCGGCCCATATGGTTCCATCTCGAGTAGGCAATACCGCGACCAACGATTCGTCGCCCAGGCTATTGGGATTTTTTGGATCATGGTGATAATAGGTAAACTGGTGGGTTTGGGGATCAAAGCAGGCCAGCCCCCGACCTGCCATCCACAGTTTCCCGCTCGCATCTTCCCGAATACATCGCACCCGAACCTGACAAGGATATGCAGAAAACAAGCCCGTTTTTCGATCCAGTCGATGCAAGTAAAGACCAGCACTTACCCATAACTGCCCCGCTCGGTCTTCGAAAATAGCCGTCACGCCATCATTAAATACATGACTGACTGAAGCTGGCCCAAGCGTATACCGCTGATAACGACCTGTTTCCCGATGAAACGAATACAAATCGCCCAGATCATTACTGAACCAGACAATGCCCGAGCGATCCTGACATATGGTACGAATGCTGTTTTCCGGCAATCGAACAATGTTGTTGTTGGGAACTAACTGAAACGTATGAAATTTTTTAGGCTGCGCTACGTACTTGTCAAGCCCATTGTCGGTACCGATCCACAAAATTCCTTCTCTGCCTAGTCCGAGGGAAAAAATCGTATGGCTACTCAGCCCTCCGGCTTGTGTAGGACTGGCTAATACACGAGTCAGTTTTCCCGTTTTTGCGTTCACATGAATCAAGCCATCATGGCCAGGAAGCGTGCCCCATAAATTACCGGCTCTATCCATCTGAAGAGCTCCAAACGGATAGTATCGATTAATTTCCCGCCCTTTAGGCTGATAGGTATATATTATCTGAAGTTTCCCTGCCGCGGTTAATTGATAGAATTGCCCCGACATCGTGCCAATCCATAGTGCACCCGTGGGATCAGGGTAAATCAGCGATACGGCCCCTGTTGTATCTGTAGTTCCCTGGCTTAATTTGAAACGGCTATAAACGCCCGTTCGGCGATCAAGTTGATACAATCCGCTGTTCGTGCCAATCCATAATCGCCCTTGTCGGTCCTCCTTAACTGTGTACACATCAGGTCGTTCGGGATTAGGCGACGGAAACAACGTAAACTTTCGGGTTTCAGGATCGAATCGGTTCAACCCTTCCCGAGAAGCAATCCAGAGTATACCCTCCCTGTCCTCAATAATCGAAAACATGGCATTTCGCAGCGAAATTCGGGCAGGGTCAATTCGGTAGGTGATGGTCTTACCGGTCTGTCGGTCAAATAAATGAAGACCTCCTCCTAGGGTCGTTAACCACATACGCCCTTTTCGGTCCTGGCAAATGCCAGATATCCAGTTATGGCTTAAGGTATTAGCTGGATCAGCAGGGTCGGGTTTATAGACGGTAAAGGAATAACCATCGTATTTATTCAGGCCATCTTTGGTACCCAGCCACAAAAACCCGTCGGAATCCTGCCAGATACACAAGATAGAATTATGCGAAAGGCCATTCTGCGCCGAGAGCCGATCAATATGAAAGCCACCAGAATTGAATTGCCCCCAACAGTTGACCGATACGCTAATCAAGAGCATCAATCCACAGTATGTCGAAAACCGAGAAACCATACGGCGGAGCTTTGGACAGAAGAGCATGGAGAGTAGCGAACGAGAACGGGGCGATTTTTTCTACTAAAATAAACATATTCCAGTCTTCTACTTTAGCCCCCCTTTAAACAAAAGCAGCGAGACTACCCTTCGGACTGGTAGCTCGCTGCATTTATGCCCCAAGAGGCAATTATTGACCAATCTCGATGGTCGTACTGTCTTTCTTACGTTGTTTCGACACGTAATATTCGTTGGCGGCCTGATTTTGTGGCTCGCTTATCCGCTGAATTTTATAATTCCGATCAGCAAGGTTATTCGAGGGTACATGTTCTGCCGTAATACCGCCTACTGGCTGTGTAGTAGGCATCTGGTGTTTGTAATTGGCTAATTGCCCCTCAGCTGGTGTCGTCGTTTTAACAGCTACCGTTGTCTTTCGTTCCCAGCGGCTTGCCGAAGCTGCCATACCCGGATGTTTGTAATTACCGGTTGAGTACATCGGGTTATTTAGAGGTTTTCGCTGTCCGTCATCCTGCGAAAAGGCTTGCCCCGACGCAGCCAGAATACTGACCCCGACGAGCAAAAAGGCTATTGATTTCATGACGTTTCTATGGTTTTGTTGTACAACAAAGTTAGTACTCTGTATGACAATAGAACAACGAAAACATCTACTATTCTTATAGTTAGGCCAGTTTTTTTCGAATTAATCGCAAAATAGACTCCGAATCAGTCAATTCGGAGGCATTTTCTAATGAAAACCACCGGATGTTATTAATTTCATCAGAATCCCCAAACAGTTCATTCGGGTCCGCTTCCAGCAAAAATCGAATGTCGTAGTGCAGATGCTCAAGTACCTCTTTCCGAGCTGGAATTTGATGTACATCGACATCGAAAATAGCGGGCGATAGTAATCGAACCGAACTTAAACCGGTTTCTTCCTGCGCTTCACGGAGCGCAACAGCCGCTACGTCCGGGTCGCCATCGGCATGGCCACCGGGCTGGAGCCAACGATCGAGCTTACGGTGGTGGATCAGAAGCGTTTGCGTACGATCGGGACTAACAATCCAGGCCGATCCTGTTACGTGCCCAATGAGTAACGACCGCTCAAAGCAGTCGGGATATTGCTCCACAAAGGCAATAGTAGCCTGAGTCATAGCTTGTTCATTCGGATCGGCAGGTGTGTGCTGATGAAGCAACTGAAGCAAGGGTTGTCGATACATGAATTGGGTTTTTGCCTAAAAAGCCGCAATTTGGTGCTGTTTTTCATAAACACCTAAAACCAATTTATTCTAAAGTCATGCGTAAACTCGTACTGAGCGGTGTTACACTCTGTCTTGTAGCCCAGTTAGCTACTGCTCAAATTAAATTGCCTTCGCCTAGCCCTGGTGCCTCGGTCATGCAAACCATAGGCACAACCGATTTAACCGTAACCTACTCGCGCCCAAGCCTGAAAGGACGTCAACCCTTCACCGATTCGTTTGTTCCCCTCGGAAAAGTTTGGCGAACGGGTGCCAATGCCGCAACCAATATTACTACCACAACCGACCTGATGGTCAACGGAAAAACCCTACCCGCCGGAACGTATGCTATTTTGACGATTCCTGCCGAAAGTAGTGCTACCTTGATTTTCAGCAAAAACAAAACGGTTTCTGAAGCGGAATACAAACAGGCGGATGATGCTCTGCGGGTAGAGATGACACCTGCCGAAATCAGCGATAAGGTGGAAACGTTCACCATTAACTTTAGCGACCTGACCGACAGCACCGCGAAGCTGAATTTCATGTGGGCGAATGTAAAAGCCAGCGCCGACCTGAAAGTTAATGTCAGTGCGAACGCAGCTGCCAATGTAGACAAGGCCGTAGCCGACAAACCCGATGATGCTGCCGTTTTACAGGCTGCCGCCAGCTACAACCTCTCGAAAGGGCGTAACCTGGAGCAGTCCTTAGGCTGGATCGACCGATCAATTGCGAAGGGGGAAAACTACCGGAATCTATACGTAAAATCGCAGATTCTGGCGAAAATGGGCAAGTATAGCGATGCCCTTCCCCTCGCGCAGAAAGCCCTTACCATGGGACAATCATCGAACGATGGCGCGTTCCCATTTTTCAAGGATGGCATCGAGAAAAGCATTGCAGAATATACCTCGAAAGTCCCTGCTGTACCAGCTGTGAAAGCAGGAAAAGGCAAAAAGAAAGCGTAATGAGTTTTGATTCTGTAGATCAACAAAAGGCGGCACTCAATGTCGCCTTTTGTTGGTTTTACCCCATCACATGAATTGCAATCTTTTTTACCCAATGAGCCTGTTTAAACTTTTACAACTACTATTGATTGGATATTGAATTTGTCATTCCGACGTCAGGAGGAATCTCGAGTTTGACTAATACGCAACGTTGAGATTCCTCCTGACGTCGGAATGACAAATTCACGCTGATTTTTGATCGAAAAATAAAAACTTAAACAGATTCACCTAAAAAATCAACGAATGAAATCCCGACTTCTTCTCCCCATACTATCAATCCTGTTGGCGTTTACTCACCCGACTCACCTACACGCGCAACCACTGCATCGACTCCCTATAAAGACGGTGCAAGACCTTCATGCTTATTTTAAATGGTCCGACAAGAAACAGCCTATCATTAGTGGGCACCGAGGAGGCATGGTGAACGGGTTTGCCGAAAACTCTCTGGCGTCCTTTGAAAACACCCTAAAATACACGCCCGCTTTTTTTGAAACTGACCCTCGGCTCACCAAAGACAGTGTCATCGTGCTACTCCACGATGCTACCCTGGAGCGAATGACCAATGGTACCGGCAAGCTCTCCGACTACACCTGGGAAGACCTCAAAAAGCTCCGTTTGAAAGATATTCAGGGGAATCTAACCCAACAACGGATTCCAACGTTGGAGGAAGCTATCGAATGGGCAAGGGGTAAAACGGTACTTAATCTGGACCGAAAAGATGTGCCCCCTTCCATGACAGCAGCCATCATACGCAAGCACAAGGCCACAGCTTTTGTGATGCTCACGGTTCATTCACCAGAGCAGGCTGTGTACTATTACAGGGATAATAAAGACTTGATGTTTTCCGCTTTCATCAAAAACAAACAGGAACTGGAGGCCTACGAAAAAGCGGGCATTCCAGCAAGCAGCATGATTGCTTACATCGGCCCAACGATCAAACCAGAGAACAAAGAGCTTTACCAGCTCCTCAATGGCAAAAGGATTATGTGTATGATTTCGGCCGCATCGAGTTACGATAAGTTGCCCGATGAGCCGGAACGGTTAAAGGCTTATCAGGCTATTATTGAGGATGGAGCGAGCATTCTGGAGTCTGATTACCCGATTGACGTGGCCAGGGCGCTAAACCTTCCTAAAGCGGCAGCAACTAGTTCTACTAAACAAAACTAGGCGGTCTATTCTTAAGACGCTCGTTGATACCCTACTCACAAAGTACAAAGCACCAAGTATAGGAAGCCCAAAAATAACTTCTGGATGGGTCAACCCGTTAAGCCAAACTAATGAAGCTTTTAACCACTACTGCTTTTTGTTTATTGCTGCTAATTTCCAGCCAAGCTCAAACTCCTCTTCGACTCGCCATTGCCGGATTAAGTCATGGCCATGTAGGCTGGGTATTTAACCGTCCCGATAAAAAAGACACTGAACTCGTTGGTATTTATGAAACCGACCAGGCTTTGGTCGATCGGTTTGTCAATCGTTACAAACTGGATAGAAAGCTATTTTTCAGTGACCTGGGCAAGATGCTTGACCAAACAAAGCCGGACGCCGTTTCTGCGTTTGGGGCTATCAGCGATCACATTGGTATTGTCCGTGCATGTGCGCCGAGAAAGATCAACGTAATGGTCGAAAAACCGCTCGCCACTACCTTTGCTGATGCCAAAGAAATCCAAAGCCTGGCGCAAAAGAATAACATTAAAGTACTGACGAACTTCGAAACGTCCTGGTATGCCAGTAATCAATACGTTCATGAGCTTTATGAGGCAGGCAAATTGGGTGAGATCAAGAAAGTGATGATCAATGATGGGCATCAGGGGCCCAAAGAAATTGGTGTTAGTAATGAATTCTTTGCTATTCTGACCGACCCGGCAAAAAATGGCGCTGGCGCCTTAGTAGACTTTGGGTGTTACGGGGCTAATCTGATGACCTGGTTAATGAAAGGGCAAAAGCCACTGACCGTAACCGCCGTTACCCACCAAAACAAACCCGACATTTACCCTAAAGTCGACGACGAAGCCACGATTGTGTTGCAGTATCCATCGGCCCAATGCATTATTCAGGGCTCGTGGAACTGGACATTTGCCCGGAAAGATATGGAAGTCTACGGTACAAAAGGGTACGCTGTTGCCGTAGACGCAACCACCATTCGAGAGCGGTTGCAAAACAAAGACCCCGAAGAGCGCAAGAAAATAGACCCTCGCCCTGCCCCATTCACCGATCCCTTTTCGGTATTGGCAGACGTAGTTCAGGGACGACTGAAGTTAGATCAAAACGATTTATACGAGCTACCGATTAATGTAACAGCCGTTGAGATTTTAGAAGCGGCCAAGCTGTCGGCCAAGTCGGGAAAGACGGTTTCGTTAAAATAGCCTTTCTTTTCGTTAAGCATTTGTTCAATCAAGGTGCTGCCCATGAATCGCAGACATTTTCTAGCCCTAACGGCTGGCGCTTCCGCCACCGTTGGGCTTAGTTCATTCGATTGGGGAACCGCTCCTGCAATCCCCATCATCGACACCCATATTCATTTGTTCGATCCAACTCGCCCGCAAGGCGTGCCCTGGCCGACTAAAAAAGATGGTATTCTGTATCAGCCAGCGCTTCCAGCCCGCTATCGAAAAATTGCCGTTCCGTTAGGTGTTGTGGGGGCAGTGGTTGTCGAAGCTAGCCCTTGGCTGGAAGACAATCAGTGGGTTCTCGATCAGGCGGCACAGGACAAGATCATCGTTGGCATCATCGGCAATCTTGAGCCGGGGCAACCTAACTTCCGCCAGCAACTTGAGCGTTTCCAACCCAATCCACTGTTTCGCGGTATTCGGTACGGAAACCTTTGGGATCGGGATTTAGCGGGTCAATTGTCGAATTCCAGGTTCGTATCGGATCTTCAGCTTCTGGCTCAGGCTGGCCTCGTGCTGGATACCGCGAACCCAAACCCGGCCTTACTGGCAGCCATCGTCCGGTTGACGGATCAAGTGCCCACACTGCGGGTAATCATCGATCACCTTCCCCAAATGGCAACTCCACAGGACACAAAAACGCAGAAGGCCTGTGAAACATATTTACACGAGTTAGGTCAGCGCCCTCAGGTATACGTAAAGATTTCGGAAGTCCTGCGCCGAGTGGATGGAAAAATACCGCAGACAGTCAGTTTCTATCGCGCTCACCTGGATGAACTTTTTGACCGCTTTGGAGAAAATCGATTGTTGTACGGCAGTGACTGGCCCAACAGCGACCAATGGTTGCCCTTCAATGTCGGCCTACGATTGGTTCGTGACTACTTTATGAGCAAAGGCCAGCCTTTGGCGGAAAAGTACTTCTGGAAGAATTCGATTAAGGCGTACCAATGGCATAAACGCGACTCTACTCAGCCGGGGTAATGTGTCCGGTTAAGCTTTTCTTTACTAAGAAAATATAGTTTTTTGTCATTCCGACATCAGGAGGAGTCTCAAGCTTGGCTAATACGAAAGTTAAGATTCCTCCTGACGTCAGAATGACAAAAAAAGATTCAAATTCAATAGGAACAAGAAAAATCAAACAGCTTCCTAGCTTATACCGTTTGCCGATATACCGTTTTTTGCAACACCCAGGCAATCCCCACCACCAATAGACAGCCAATAACATTCAGCCAGAGAAAAGCAGTCAGGTTCAGATACCAGCTCACAATAACGAGGAGTTCGCCGATAATCGTTGCCCAGAGTGTGGCCCGTCCGCCCACCGATTTGACGTAGAAAGCCACGACGAATACGCCCAGAATGACTCCGTAAAACAGCGATCCCAGAATATTGACGGCCTCAATCATACTACCTAACTGGTTGGCAAACTGAGCGACCACAATGCAGAAAATACCCCAGCCAATGGTTGCCCAACGAGAAGCCTGCAAATAGTGCTGATCGCTCCCCTCCTTCTTAATCAATCGCTTGTATACATCAATAACGGTGGTGGAAGCCAGCGAGTTGTAGGCCGAAGCAATTGACCCCATCGAAGCACTAAAAATTACGGCAATCAGCAAGCCGATCAGTCCGTGTGGCAGGTAATCCAGCACAAAACGGAGGAACACGTAATTGACATCGTTGGTATCGGCTGCCGGATGATTCTTTTTGATCAGCTTTTCAACATCGGCCTTCACTACTTTTAGGGCTTCGTCTGTTTCGCGAAGAATATTCCCTGCCGCGTCTTGCCCGGCTTCGTCGTCGGCCTTGAGGGCAACCTGCATATCAATGACAGCCCGTTGACGCTGTGTGGCCAGGTTCTGATGCTTAATTTCGGCCAGTTGATAGTCCTTTGCATACGGACTCTTTTTAAGCAGATCGGTTTCCTGCTTGTTAAAAAACGTGGGCGATGGGTTGAACTGATAGAACACAAATACCAGTACTCCCACCAGCAAAATCAGAAACTGCATGGGCACTTTCAGCAAGCCATTCATGAGCAATCCCAATCGGCTTTGCCCTATTGTTTCGCCCGTCAAATAACGCCCCACCTGCGACTGATCAGTACCGAAGTAGGACAATTGCAGGAAGAACCCACCGATCAGACCAGACCAGAGGTTATAACGACTATTGGGATCAAATTTTAAATCGATCAGGTTCATCCGGCCAGCCTTACCTGCTACATGCAACGCATCGACAAAGCCAACGCCTTCGGGCAATAACTTTACGGTAAGATACCCAGCCAGTGCCATCGCAAAGGTCACGATGGCCATTTGTTGCAGGTGTGTGTACGAGATCGCTTTTGTACCGCCCGTTACGGTATATACGAGCACGATACCGCCCATCAGCAGGTTTGTCCAGTAAATATTCCAACCCAAAATAGTCGACAGAATAATAGCTGGTGCATAAATCGAAAGGCCGGTCGACAGGCCGCGCTGAAGCAGGAACAAGCTAGCCGTCAACGTTCTAACCCGAATATCGAACCGATCTTCGAGGAATTCGTAGGCTGTAAAGATTTTCAGTCTGTGAAAAATCGGCACGAAGGTCACTGCTAAAACGACCATCGCCAGCGGAAGTCCGAAGTAAAACTGAACGAACCGCATTCCATCGGCAAAACCCTGCCCTGGCGCCGACAAAAAGGTGATCGCGCTAGCCTGGGTTGCCATGACCGACAGTCCCACATGATACCAGGGCAACGAGTGACCCGCCAGCAGGTAATCGTCCATACTACGACTTCCCCGGCTCCGAACGATACCATATACGATAATGCCCAGCAGCGTCAATCCTAAGACGCTCCAATCAAGAATACTCATGATAGCCAGCGCATTAACACATAGAACAGGACAATTTCGGCAACCAGGCTACCAATAACGATAGCATATAATTGCGGCCACGAACGAACAAACGGTGGAAGATCGGTAGGGGTCTCAGGCATGTAGGAATGGGTTGTCTCACTATAACGGCGAAATTAGCTGAAATTGATGTATCGACTTCAATTATCACATGAATGATAACTCTATCGACTAATAAAACGCTTTTCCCCGTTCGTCTTACCTGATCAGAAACCGTGCCATGCCAGTTAATCCCTTAAAATAAACAGCTCATTTCCCGATCCTGACGTGGTAGCTCGCATAGGGAATAAAGGTGATGGGTGTCGAGACATTTCGACCAATGACCAGAGGCACATAGGCTGCCAGGTCGAACGCATGGCGACGCCGGTCGAATCGTATACCGCCCGACAATATGCCCGCGAAATCAACTCCCCCGCTACCGAATAGCACAAAGTTTTCGCTAATAAACGAGAGTTTAGGACTGACCTTACGAACCAGTCCAAAAGACCCGACAACATTTCGGGACAATTCACCATTCGACAAGCTCCAGCCCAGCCCGTAGCTTGTATTATTTTGCCGATCGCCAGTCGTAACGATCCCCTGTATATACCCAGCACCTTCCAGGGTTCCGGGACCACTATTACCTAGTAATCCATTTAAACGAACCCCCAAATATTGGGCGCTTACGCCCAACCGAACCCGATCACTAACCGGTAGTGATAGCTTAGTCGAAAAATTAAAAATAGCCGTTGGGATAAACGTAAAGAACGTAGTACCCACACTCCAATTGTCGGTAATACCATATTCAAACTGACTGAAATACACCAAATAATTCCGGTAGTAGAGTCTATTTTTCTCGGCAGAAAACGCGGTTGGTACCAACCGCATCGTTTGCGGAAATTGGTTGGGAAAGCCAGCGCCATCTGTCTGACTTCCCTCCTGTTCTATCCTGACAATCTGATCTGCTTTTAGTCGAACTTCGCCCAGTTCTTTGGTACGAATAACAGCCTCTACACTGTCCTGTTTGACAATTTGTCCACGAAGCCGGGTGCCATCTTTCAACAAAATCGAATAGGTTTGCCCGGTGGAAGTCGACTTGTTCGTCTTTTGGTAATAATCATCCTGTGCTGTTGCCAATAAGGGCAACAGCGCTAGTAAGAGCATGAATAGGTGTTTCATTCGTCAGGGTTTACCGATAATCAGATTATAAGCAAGATACGGATAGAAATAAGCCTGCGTTTTCGATCCGCCAGGATAGCTGGCGTAGTAATTATAATACGGCATAAGCGACGAAAATACACCAATATCAAACGCATGCCGCAAACGATCAAAGCGTAGCGCAATTGACAAATCGGCACTTTTACCGCCATAGAAAGGATTGGGGTAAAACGTGTTGTCGCTCAGGATGGTCAGGTTTCGCGAAATTTTGTGCATAACCCCTGCCGTAATAAATGGAACTGTGTTGTTAGTGGTATAATCAGGATGTATAAGCAAACCATATCCTAAGGTCGCATTCCGCTGGCTGTCTCCAAAGGATAGTAGTCCATGCAACGTTAACTGCTGGCTAATCGAGGAAAAATATCCTTTTTGTTTGGGCTGGTAGGTCGTGTTTATACCAAATCGGAACTGCTCCCCAATCGGAAAGCTTAGTTTAGACAAGAAGCGCACATTGGCTCCAAAAATCGTTTCTCGTGCAGTATTATCAGGTTGGAACTGGCCAAAAACGGGGTTGACATTTAACCCAATACTCCAATTTTGAGTAATGCCATAATCTAGTTCATTGAGCACTAATAAGGTATTTCGGTAATAAAATCGTCCTTTTTCAGGATTAAATGCGGTTGGATTTACGAGTAAAAAGGGAGAAAATCGGTTGGCGTAAGCGGGTTTGCCCGATACAGTGAAGCCAGTATTATTTCCCGCAGTTCGTACGGTGTCAACTCGCAACAGCAACTCCGGCTCGAAGTAAGTCAGTTGTCCGTTACTCTTACGCACCGTAATCATTGTGTTATCGCGCCGAATAAAAGTACCGGGTAATTGTGTGCCGTCTTTCAGGACAAAAACGGTAGAACCGACTGCCGAATTTTCGGATACCTGCGCAATGTGTCCTGCCGAAATACGGACGATCTGATCGGCCTCTACAAACGTCATGTCGCCGTTTCCTTTCCGGATTGAAATGACAGTAGAATCCTGACGAAGCACCTGACCCCGCACTACGGAGCCATCGCGCATGAGGATGTACGAGTGCTTACGCTGGGTGTCTTCAGGAGAAATTTTGAATAATTGAGCCCGGACAACGAATGGGCATAGCAATAGGAAAAGCAGAACTGTTTTCATGGTTGAAAGGTATGGTTTGTCAAATAATGGATAGTACTTTTTGACAACATAACTCCATAGACCCTTTCTTAGTATAAAATGTCCGAATTTCTACAGGGAAAATTTACATGTCTGTTTTACCAGTGTTTTCCCTCGTTTTTTTTCGTCGATTTTGGTATAACATGCTCACTTTGTCTACCTGCTCCTGATCAAATTGATCTTCGTAGTTGCGAGTCGTTTTAATGTCAGAGTGACCAAGAGCCTCCTGTCGAGTTTCCAAAGGAACCCCTCCCCTACGCATCATATCGGCGAATGAGTGTCTCATCACGTGGGGCGTCAGATGTTTATCAAGGCCAATTTTCAACCCTAACTGCGTGATCTGGTGACGCGCCCGTCCTTTGGCTTTTCGTAATTCAATATGTTTTTCGGCCGCCGGCAATTTATCCCAATTAGTGGGCAGATAGGGGAATAAAAACTCCTGGGGCTGTTTGGGCGAGCCATCGGCATGGACTCGGTAGGGTGCCATGATCTCGATAGCCTCCTCATCCAGGAGCACACTCATAGCACGCTTATTCTTGCCTGTGATGTATCGTAGTCGATGCTCCTCACCCTCGATGACGTAATCTTTCATGCGCCAGATCACTGTATCGCCCAGCCGAGCCCCATGCGCCAGGTACATCATCATGGCCAGCGGTCGGGCATGTGCGGGGTTAGTTACGATATGGCCGCCACCGCGTCTCTTTTTTGTGACCGCAGCACTAGCCAGTAGCTCAATGTCGTCGTCGCGTAAACGGGCAACTTTTTTGCGCTTAAAACCGAAACTAATGCCCCGCATTGGGAAGGTATCAAACGAAATAAGGCCTGCATCTGCGGCTTTATTAAGCACATGTCGCAATTTGGAAAGATGAGTACTGACTGTATTCTCACCGTAGTTCTTACTGAGCCATTGCTTAAAATCAACTACATCATTCTTTGTGATATTACTCAGTAGCCAAAAGCGGGTGTCAAGCTGATCATCTGGCACAGTATCGGCAACATGGCGGGTTTCCCTCAAATACCAGCGCAGAACCTTTAAGGTATCTAAATAACCGCCAGCCGTTTGAATTTTGCCCAGATCGTCTCCAGCTGCTTTAAACCGTTCAGCAATGTGGTGGGCGAAAAAGGATAACAAGTAGTTTGGTAAACCTCCTCGTTCAAGATAATCTCGTACCTCCGTGGCGGAATAGGCTTGCTTGCGATTTTCGAAAAAAGCAACCGCATCCTCGGCCTGTTCATAAGCAACCTTGATACGTCTGTTATAATTACTATGACTATTGTTGGCTCTGCGAATCCAGTTTTCTAGTTGTGTGCTTCCCTTCTCATTGAAATGCTTTTCGGGCACAGCCATATTGAGCGCCCAATTTGCCACAACGCGATCTTTTGTAATCCGGATTCGAATTACGTGTTCGCCCTCCCGGTTTACTTCAGGCTTCAGTCGAACGGCCAACGTCACTCTGCCCATACACTATCGAACTGGATTATTCACTGATGATTCTATATACCAGACATGCCGAATCGAATCCACTCGGATAATAAAAGGCCCCGGAGGTGGATTATCTGAGTGTAACTGTATTTCCTTATCGCGCTCCAGGGTGTTTTCTTTGACTCGCTTTATAACAAAATCATCATCATACTGTACAGCCCAGACGCCAGGCTTTAAGCGATATAGTTTTTCTAAATCAACCTCCCAGTGGTTGCGGGCGATTCGGTTACCAACATAGTAACCCAACACTCTAGCCCGGCTTCGAAGCTGAGGCTCCATACTGTCCCCATCAACTTCAATTATCCACCAGTCCTTGGTGGGCCGAAAAGGGTTTGGTTCATAGTCAGCCAGGACAGCGCGCATAATGCGGACTGTCTCCAGCGGCTCCTCCCAAAAAGCGGGTGTCGGAATACCAGCGCGGGCGGACCTGGGAACAAAAGGCAGATGCATAATCGGTTCTGCCGAAAAGTTACCAATATGACGAAGGGGTTGAACGAGCTCAACATTTGGATCGAGCGGCCCAAATACTTCCTCTTCGGTCAGATCAGGGTCATCCAACAATTTCCGTACTGCCCTCAGGATTGAAATACGAGTTTGAACCTTTAGGCTTGCGGAATTGAAATAGTCGGTGATCGATCCTTTCGTTACGCCCAACTCATCACCCAGCTGCTTTTGGGTAAATATAGATTTATGCCGTTCCATGAAGGTGCGAAAGTGCTCCCCCTCTTTTTCGGGTTCAAAGCTGAGAGGTTTCCATCCGATCGGATGGTACATAGGCTCCTCACCCGTAGCTAACCACTCAAATCGGGCACGACTGGCCGCTTCTATGGCGCGCAACTGCTTTACTGAAACCTCAGCCTTGCCATTTAATATGTTGGAAACAGCAGCAGGCTGGAGTTCAGCTTTGTGTGCTAACTCCCCTTGTCGATCGTTAAAGCGCTCCAGGATGACCTCCTTGATACGCTTACGGATACCTTCCTGATCGTCTGGGCGCGGTATTCTGGCCATAAGTCTCGTATGGTAGTCAGGCGTTTTCATAGAAAGGCTTATATTTTTGTGTTTTTTGTTGTAAATAAGCCTTACTATAATTAGGTTTGTTACAAATTATTACAAACGGCTTATACGCTATTTGTAAGGTCTAATAACAACGAAAATAACAAAACTATGGGACGAAACAAGCAGGAGCTAACCGGCACCCAGAAAGATCCAGTAGAGTTTCCTAAAAAGGTGGCGATCATTAAGCGAATAGGTGCCCGAAAATTGGCGACCTATGGCTTTCTTTCTCACGAAAGCATACATAACTATTGTCGTTTGGATCGAGGGGGCGAACGACTGGAAGAACTCGTCGATAAAAGTATAAAGGCGCATCAGGAACACATTCAGGTGGCCGACAAAGTGAGTCTGGAGCGAAGTCGTAAAATATTAGCCGACGCACAAGTATGACCAAAGTGCCTTCCTATGAGGATTTTGCCGATGCTCTTAAGCGACTTGAAGTACTGGAGCGGGAAAATGAATATTTGCGAACAGTGGTAACCGACCTGCAATGGTTAACGGTTGCCCAGGTTGCCAAGGCCTGTCGTTGCTCCCAGCGCACGGTAACCCGCCTAATTGATTCCAATAAGCTGGTTAATCGAAAAGAGGGCAGCAAATCCCTGTGTAATATTTCTTCTGTACGGTCCTACTTATTAGGAAAAAAAGTTGATGAACAGGAAATCAACTACCGGCTTATGGGAGCCTGTTTACATCGATAATCCTTATTCAACAAGAAAAAACCGGACCAGCAAGTGCCAGATCCGGTTTAAATGTTGTCAAACAAGGTCATAAGACAACGATAAACAAATTATTTTTTTGTTCTTTTCGTTGTTTTTAAACCTTACAATACCTTATTTTACAACATAATCTAAAAGATAAGAACAAAGATATGAAAATGGCGCTCACCCCTACAAATGCCCGATTGGACAATCAGGCGCGGTTTGCAATAGCGCAGACTATACTGCAACGCCTTGAAAAGCCGCTGACGCTGGCCGACATCGATTTTGCCGACGGCACAGGACCCTTAGACGAACTCGTCGGCAGGCACGGCGGAGGCCACTGCAGCAGCTATGAATTCTACGACGACAGCATTTCCTACGGTGCCAAACGGCACATTTTCTATCGGATCGAGACGGAAGTCTATACCGGCGGGTGGGAAAACGATTGCGGTGTGGCGGTCGCTGTGACGGCAAAGCATAAAGAGATCGTATCGGTACCCGTTCATTCTGGCATGACGCTCGATATGGTAGCAAGATTACTAGCAATGGAGATTCGGGGGATTGACCAAAACCGTTTCGCCTGATGGAAACCGTCAAACTTAGCCTGGCCATTGTGGGCTCCCTATTCCTGCTTGGCCTTCTGGCCTTTGTGATCTGTTTTGGCCCCAGCACGTACCGATTCTTACGCGACGATCCGGACTTTCGGGTCTATCTGCACGCAAAATTCCAGCGCATTCTTCGACGCCTGCCCACCTGGCAAGAAGTGCTGATTATGGCGGTGATTTACGCACTTGGCTATCTGGCCTTTCACTTTATAAACGCTTCGTACTGATGAGCCAGCCAGCTATCCCCAAAATCATACGCACCTGTGCCCACTGGCTGACAGCGGAGCTATTCGACGAATTTTCGCTGAGTGAGCCCGCCCAGATGGAGCCCCATTTTCGCGGTTGGCTACTGGGTTTCTACCTGGTTAATAAGCAGCTTCACCAGAACGTACGGCCAACCACAATGATACGCCTGGTTAGTCAGGAAGCCGAGCGTTATTACTACACGCATCTGCATCAGAAACATCATCTATTGGAGGATAAAGCCTGGTTTTGTTTTATGCTCTCTAAGGCGATGCTGATGGTTGCCGGACACTACCCGAAGAAGCCCGTGACTAATTCACCTCGGCCTGCCAGTGATAACCCGGTCGATTTTCTGACGGTCGAATCCCTCCACGCGGGCCATTACGTCGCCTTAACCGGCGCTATACGGGCCATGACCTGGAGCACTGGCCAGAAAGACCGCGGCTACTGTGATCAGGACGATTTCGTTTCGCTTTCCCTACCCTTAATCCTGAATTAGCCATGTCTGGAAAGCCCACATTTTCTCAGCTGGACTGGATCCTGATGGCTATGGCGCTGGGTCTGGCGCTCTACTCCGTTGGCCGGTTTCTAGCCTACTATTCTCACTACGTTGGCCATGTCCCATAGACGCCCTGAGCCTATCATCTGGCCTGTTTTTGTCCTGTTTGCCCTGGGTGCGCTGGCTATTGCTATTGACCCCTATTGCCTCCAGTTGCTGGCTTTCTTTCACAAGTAACTAAGCAAAACCATGAACTTAAATTATTTCCAGTCGCTGACCGATTTCTTTGTAAAAGCGCCCGACATACGAGGCTATAAGCCTATGTATGCAGCTACGTTTAGTGGCATTATCCATCTGCTATCAGAGTCCCGTCGTCGGACAATAACGCTTAAATATGCCCACCTGAATGGCCTATTGAGACTCTCCGAAGATGCCTATTACGAGTCCCTGAATTGGCTCGACCACGCTGGACTGATTCTTTATTTTAGAGGGAAAGGCAAAAATGCTCCGGCCGAAATCTCAATCAATGTACCCGAATTTCCAGAAATCAGCGTTTCTGAAGCCCAAAATCTACAACCCGGAATCGCGGGGGGTAAGGGGGGTAGTACTGGGGTCGGTACGGGGGTAAGTACACAGGGTGGTAACGGGGGTAGTAGCCAGGGTGTAGACTCAACGTCGCGTTTTTCTCCCCCCCCCATACCCCCCTATAGAAGTAAATAATATTATTCCTGACCAGACTAGACAGACACGCGAAGAGGTTGGTCAGGGGTTTGGTCAGACGGTCGGGATGGTTTCAACCACGTTTCCTAAACCCAAAAACATTGTTCTTTCGGAAGACGAAGAGACAAACTTGCTCTTAACCTTCGGCCCCGAAAAAGTCAGGCGGATGCTACTGTTGGTATCGGTCTACAAAACCGAACAGGGGGGCACTTTAAAAACCTCCGATTTCGCTAACTGCGTGAAATGGGCCTCGATGAAAGTAGACGCCCAGGATCAGCAGGCCCGGCGCGAAGCCGACAGCAGCGCTCCCGCCACTAACACCCGCCCGGCTTACCCCACAACGAGCACGCACGTCACGACCACCAATAAGCCATTCCGGGAACTCACATGAGCCACAACCTGACTGCGCCCAAGATTGACCGGGCTACCAGGCAACGCACCTATAAGCGCCTGAAAGCTACGCCCGACCTAACCGAATTTGTATTGACCCCCGAAGAGCTTGACGAAGAAATATTGATTTATGAGTACGAACAAGAGCTCGAACGGCTACAAGCCAAACGTGGCTACAAATAAGCCCGATTTTGATTTTTCGTTACCCACTGACGTTGCCGCTGAGCGGGCACTAATCGCCACACTGCTCGATAATCCCGACCTGATGGCTGACGCCCTGGAGCTCCTTGGCTCAGGTGAGGTGCTAACCCAGGAAGGTTACCAGATTTTGTTTTCCATCTTAACCACACTCTACGACGAAGGAAGAACCATCAAACTAGGCACTGTCGTACAGGAGCTAAGAGCCAAGGGGCACTACGATCGGCTTATCGAATTGGGCATCAGCCTGCAGAATCTACCCGCAGAGGGAAGAAGTACTGAATTTATCGACACGGCCGTTTACCTGCGCAGTTTGTGGGTCAAACGTACAGCTGTCGAATCAGCCAGTCAAATTCTCTCCAGTGTCCGATCAGGGGAAACCGTTAGTCAACTCGTCGACAAAATCACCTCTGCTGCGGAGGCCGTTTCGGCGGGTCTGTCGATCGGCACGGAACCAACTATGTCCGATATACTTCGTCAGTCGCTGGACAATATTGAAGCTGCCCTTTCAAAGCCTGGCACCCTGACGGGGGTACAAACGGGCCTTGGTAAACTGAACCGGAGTCTGGGCGGCTGGCAAAATTCAGATGTGATTATGATCGCCGGCCGGCCGGGTATGGGTAAGAGTGTGATGGGTGTTTTTCACGCAATTGCAGCTGCCAAAGAAGGCGTGCCTGTTGGGTTTTTATCGCTCGAAATGCCATCCTGGTCGTTGATGAATCGCATCATTGCCCACGAGACGGGCATTCCTTACGGACGCATCAAAATAGGTGATTTAAGCGAGGCTGAAGTGGTGCAGGTTCATAACGCCATGGGCCGCATCGAAAAGCTGCCCATTCACTTTTATGATGAACCCAATAAGGATATAAATGATCTGTCGTATAAGCTGCTGCACTGGAAGAAAAAGCACAAGATCGGTCTGGTCATTATCGATTACGTACAAAAAATGACCGACCGGACTATCAAAACGGCCGACGAATACGCCGTCTTAACCAGCGTTTCCAACAAGCTGCAGACGCTCCAGCGACGCCTTCAAATTCCCATTATCGAACTAGCCCAGTTGAACCGGGCCGTGGAAGGCAGGCATGGCAGTAAGCGTGCGGGCATGTCTGATCTGCGCAGCACTGGCCAGTTTAAGCAGGACGCCACGGTGATCATCATGCTCTACCGGGATGATTATTACAAAGAAAAAGCGGCCCGTGACGCGGCCGAATCGTCGGACAACAATTACGTAGAACCCATCTACGATCAGCAACTCGAGCTCGGCCTTGTCAAAAGCCGGGATGGCAGTATCGGAACGGCTGTGGTCTGGGCCGACGTGGCCATTAACCGAGTTGCCGATGAGCGGCCCATGCAAACTCTGTCCAATAGCTTTCCCGTTCGCGGTCAGCGCGACCCCAACGACGACATACCCTTCTAAGTATCACCTCTAAATCTTCATACCATGTACGGAATCCTTTACGACGGGATCAGTCCCGCTACAGTCACGTTTTCGCCTAGTAAACTACCTTACCTGAAGAAAAAGTACGGCAAGGCATTTCGCGCGCTAAACGGCGATATCCCCATGCAGCCAGCGGCCGTCGGTACCGCCACGGTCGAACCGCTCTGGCGAACGGAAACGACTAAACCGGCCGCCAAAGCGGAAAGCCCTAAAGCCGAGAAATCCCCAAAACGTAAGCTCATCCCAATTGCGAAGGCTGAGAAAAAACAGATGGGTGGCCATAACGCTAAAGCTGTTGTCAACACTGCTACAGGCGAGTATTTCCCCAGTGCCTCAGCGGCCGCCAGCGCGATCGGTGCGCATTTGCCGGATATGATCACCCACCTGAACGGCACGCTCAAACGGGGCAAATACAAACGGGGTAACGTCAAAGGGCAAACCTTTCGCTTTGCGACTCCGGAAGAGATTACGGCTCATCAACCGCTAACCCCTACTTCCCATGTGGCGTAAATCAAAAGTGATCTATGAGGGCATGGTGAACCGGGAGCGTAAAACGTTTACCGAACACTATCTGCACGAATCGATTTCGCTCGGTGACGTCGAAGAACAATGCGCCAAAAACCTCAGCAAACGCATCACCACCGGCATTGAAATGGTTGACAGTGCCGCTAAAGTCCGCTTTACGAAGGTGATCTTTTTCGGCATGCAGGAAGATGATTTTTTCTTCGAACTGAAAATTGGTGAATGGGAGGATAACAAAAAAACGACCTATACCTATCTGCTCCCGGCCGTTGGGCCTGAACAGGCGATCGAGCGCATAAAAGCCTACATGGGGACGACCAGCGCCGACTGGCGGCTACTGGATATCAAAGAATCTGATATTCTGGCCGTCTGGAGCTCTGCCTCTGATTTGTGGATGGGTGACTGGTGGAATCGGATGGATCGCTATTACGCGGAAGGCAAACGTATGCCTGATGCCAACGACGTGACCGACCAAGAGGGGGAAAGTGGCGAAGGCGAGGAAAACGACGACGATGCGCCACGCGATATGTTCGGCAACAAGCTCAGCAAGTCAGGCAAAAAACGCACCGGTAAAGGCAACCGAAGCTACCGCAACAAGGGCAAAAACCGGGGGTCGAATGTCAGCTATAGCCGGTTGAACTGATGGGATATCCGCACCGAAGGCCTGGCCAAAGCCTGGTCGATTACCACCAGGAATTCTACAGCATCGGCCAGCTGCAGCTGTATTACGATACCCTGCGTGATGGCAAGGCCGTACCGGGTATGGGTGAGGTCGAACGGGCTGAGCGCATCGAATGCGATAAAGACCATTTTGAGCCGAAAAGTAGTCGACGAACCTGCTCCAGAAAAAACCAAACCTGAACCGGTGGCCACGGCTGCAGGAGCTACCGCCGAAGCTCCTAAAATGGATCTATCGAAGGCGCAGCGGATTGCGGAGGACTTGGTGGTTTTGCTGGAGGATCTCTGCGATAAAATTCACATTGCCGGTTCGATTCGCCGGCTAAAGCCCCAGGTGAAGGATATCGAAATCGTCTGTCAACCCAAGCTCTTTCAGGAAACTGATTTCAGCTTGTTTGGCGGCAAATCCCAACCAGCGCAGATCATCCCCGCTTTTCGTCGAATGGTCGGCATGCTCGGTACGCCCATCAAGGGAAAGCCCGACGGCCGGCACATGCAGATCGATCTGCCGTCGGGCATCAAGCTGGATCTGTTCATGCCCGTCGGTACGGATTACTACCGACAGTTTGCGATCCGCACCGGCTCAGCCGAGTATTCGGCCAAACACATTGCCGGCAGCTGGAAGAAAAAAGGTTGGTGTGGCACGCATGACGGCCTAAGGCTAATAAACGATTGCGAAGAAACCAAGTCGGGCTGGAAGGTAGTCCGGCCCAACCCGACCTTACCCCCAGCCTGGCAGTCAGAGAAGGAATTTTTCGACTGGCTGGGTGAGAAATGGATTGCTCCCAAAAACAGGATTTAACCCCAAACCATATGTCAGACTATGCGCCGGGCGTCAGCCCAGACGATATCATCAAAATCACATTTGTCGTGATGCAAAACGGTAAACCCGTTTCTAAAGAAGTCAGCATGAAGCGCGGCAAGTTCATCGACTGCAATGCCAGGGGCCAAACCAAAGGCTTTACCAAAGCGGCCCAGCTGTACGAGTTGATTGTGGCTGAGAAGGCCTACGAGAAAATCACCGATTTAGATAATGTCAATTAACGAGCAACAATTTAATCAATTATATATGGAAGGATTACCAGGTTACGATTCACTGGCAAAGCTTGTTATTGCCAAAGCCTGCCACGAGGCCAACCGCGTTTGGTGTCAGCTCGATGGCGATTATTCACAAAAACATTGGGATGAGGCCGAACAATGGCAACGGGACTCAGCCATAAAGGGCGTCGAGTTTCGCCTAGCCAATCCCCAGGCACCTCAATCAGCCCAGCATGATGCCTGGTCGGCCGATAAGGTTGCCGACGGGTGGGTGTATGGTGAGACGAAAGATGCTGTGGCAAAAACACACCCCTGTTTAGTGCCATTTGAGGAATTGCCCCTCTTTCAACAAAAGAAGGATAAGCTATTTCAATCAATCGTCGATGCTTTGAAATAGCCATGACCGACTTACACCTGCGCGGTCCTCCAGTGCCAGGCCTGCCGATCGTCGAGAGATACCAGGCGTCTCGAAGTGGGATCGACGATCGGCTTTTTCTCTCAACCTTTAAACAGTAAACCAATGCCTATTTTACTCAATCACCCACGAGGTGAAAATCAAGTAGTACAACAAGTCGATTTCGGTACCGGCGACATCCTGATCAATGGCTGTCGTGACCTGGATAAAGATTACGAAAATCAACTCTGGCTTATTCAGCATTCACCAAAGCCTAAAGAGGACTGGGCTGTGGTGAAAGACCCCGCCTATGCTAAAGGCACGAATACCGATGACACGCCGGTCAAACCAACCGTAGTGCTGGCCTTTTCCGATCGGGACAGCATCAGTTCGTTAATGCGATCACTGCAGGAGCTCTATAATCAGATGCCCGTTCCTGAAGGTGGCATAGCCCATAAGCCTAAAGTACCTGAACTGTTAGATGAAAAAGGGTTTGTCTTTCTGGATGGCGGCAATCGGCCCTATTGGATTCGGTTGTGGGATGGTGAGCCGTGGCTGTTTTACTGGCATGCGGATAATAGCTGGGTTAGTCTGCGTAAGACGAATCAGAACGAGATCTGGCAGGCCTCCCAGGTCCGGCTACCTGACGAGAAGGCCGAATTGTATCATCAGTTACACGCTAAACGGGTTTAGTCATGTCAGAAAACAAAATCAATACCTATACCTGCCCGGCTGGCCACGTGATGGTTACACATGATTTGGATGAAGGGGTAACGCCTTTTATGAAAGGCTGCCCAACCTGTGGTGCTATGGCCCAATCCGGCATGTATCGAGTTGATCAAACGCTAACGCCAACCCACGAATGGTATAGGCCGGCTCATCCGGAACGTTACGAAAATATGTCGATGCGCCAGCATATTGAAGCGGGTGGTTTGGCCTTCCGCACCATTGGCGATCCGGACGAAACGCTTGAGATGCCGGAACCAACACCTAAACCTCGCCATAAACTGAAGTGTCTACCTGAATTCTTCCAGGAAGTCAAGGCGGGCTATAAAGGTTTTGAGTGCCGACTGAATGACCGTAACTACCAGGTAGGCGACGAATTGCTACTGGAGGAATGGAGTGAGGAATCTGGCTATTCGGGCGATAGTGTGCTGGTAGACGTAGCCTACGTGTTACCTGGTGGTCAGTTTGGTATTGAGCCTGGCTACTGCGTAATGAGCATAGTCTGGAGCATAAACTTGGACTTCAATAAATTCCTGTACGAGGAAGGTCCCGAGCACGAAGATGGATTTCCGATAACAACGTTTTGTGGATGAAACGATACCAATACCTCGGCGATCGCATGACTGACCCGACCCTGAAAGATCAGTCATGCACGGCCGTCCTGCAGGAAAACGGCAAATGTATTCGGGGGAAAAACGGCAACATGCTCGTTGTCTTCGATTCGGGCCGGACGGCGAACGTTATCGGTCGACTGTTAAGAAAGCTATGACAAAACTAGCTGCTGATATTACCCGGTGTACTGGCGACTCGGGCAATCCGGATGATAACTTTCGGGAATGTCCAGTTCGAAATGACTGCGCCAGGCATCGCGATTATTTCGCTGCTCATCTGCCAGCCAATCAACCAATCCCCCGAATGTTTGCGCCGAAGATATGCGATCTCTACATCAAGTATGAGGGGGATTAATTGCAGAAAACGTAAAAAGATTACGTCCTGGCTGACATTCATTTGTTTATGAACTACTATCTCGACACCGAAACTACAGGCCTTGAAGTTACTGATGAAGTGATTGAAATCGCTCTCGTTGATGATGATGGAAATACCGTTATCAATACACTTTGTCGGCCGTTACAGAACACAGAATGGCCCGGAGCCCAGCGCATTCATGGTATTGCTCCAGCTGATGTTTTACGAGATGATCTGCCAACGCTTGCTGATTTGGCTCCTCAACTCTCCAGTATTTTAGCTGGCCATACGCTGATCATTTACAACGTTGCCTTCGATCGGTATTATCTCAGCGAAGCCGGCGTCGATCTATCCAAAACAGAAGTTCATTGCTGTCAGGATAAGTACGCTGTTCATTATGACGACTATTCCGAGTACTGGGGTAATTATAAGTTTAAAAAACTCACAGTGGCGGCCGATGAAGCAGAGTTTCGTTTTGAAGGCTCCAACCCACACCGGGCGCTATGGGATGCGTTGGCCTGCCGGGCTGTCTGGCAATACCTGACCGTTCCGGGCCGAATGGAGGAAGTTAAGCTTCTGCGCGACAAGCGCTGGCAGGATGAAGCAGATCAGCGTCAGGTCAGATGGTTTATCGAGGAGCTGGAGCAAAAAGAAACGGCGCGCCTGAACGTTGTCAATAAAGCCTGGGAGGAACGCAATTACCCCTTTTTGGGTATTCGACGAGAGCAGTATTATGGCCATCAAGCCAAAGAGTCAGCAGCTGTGTTTTGCCGGGTGGCGACGGGCTATCCATTGGAGGAGTGGAATACCTGGTATAAATGGTGCCGGTTGCCAAAAGTTCGGTCAGGTCAATTTCCTGAGACATGGAAAACCCGAACCGACCGTACCTGGTACATGCTTCGTAGTTGGCAGCCTATTTATTTGGAGCCTGCCCAGCAGACTGATTACCCAAAGCCCGTGGCGATGTACGTCAATTCGCGCGGGAGCCTGGAGCCGCTATATGATCCTAATCAACTTACGGAAGGAGTCGACTGGGTGCCGATCGCCGACGGCTGGCCAGAGGGATTCGTATCAATCACGAAGCTGCAGAGAGAGTATAAGGTCAGAAAGAAGGATTTGCCGAATTACCGACCGGCTTTTTTGAAACGGAGCAAATACGATGATTATCTGTTGTATCCTGTACCCGCTGGTGCTCCAGCCCCAAGTGCTCCTGTTCGTCTTAAAGTTGAGCAAGCAATTAAGGAGGAAGCTAATCAAGAGGAGGATGGGTTGCCGTTTTAATCTATTAAAGAACGCAGGAGAATCATAAATCAGGTTGTTCTGAAGACGATGATTTATGGTGCTGAAATAGCGATAGTTGGTCTATCTCTCGTTGATTATACTATTAGATAACTATTATAAGATTAATAAAACTATGAATCTTAAAATTGATTATGCAATATTTGCATTGTAATTGTTACTCAGTAGACACTACTTAGTAATGCCTACTAGTAAAAACAAAAAGCTCGGTACCAACGGCACCGAGCGATTGTTAGTAGTTGAGCAACTCAAGGATTCTGATCGCCAAATCTATTCCTCCTTGGGTGGCTACTTCCAAGCTGATAAGTACTCCTAGTACCTCAGCAACCCGGCGTAACCAGACTAACCACTGGTTACGCCTTCTTTTTGGCGTACCCATGAACCAAAGGTCAGAACTAATTTTATACAAAAAAATTTATATGTATAAAAACAAAAAACTAACCATTTTGGCACGGTGTTTGAGCAGGCCAAAATCCTTGTCAATCTTTTTTATAACAACCCCAAACCTTAAGCCTAGAGCCACTTTTACAAAGTTTCCACTAATTACATTTATTAAATTCGTGCATGTCAAAACATACAATTGCTTTTGTCGGTAAGTCCGGACATTTATATGTACTCAGAAATGAAGGGCTCGTTTATTCAGAAATTAAACCTCAGTATGCAAAACGGGAATCGATCGAGCAGTACAATAATCGAACGGGCTGGCCAGTGTATGTTTCTGCGGACGAAGCAATGGCCGACTTTGACCGGGAAGTGACGATTGATCCGGGGACGATGAAGGCCTCTGTGTGAAAGAAGTTATAAGGGTTTAAGTCCGTCAGTCATTTATTGCGCCCGTTATTACAAAAGCCACATTACTTCTAAGAGCTTGGTGTACATTTGTTTAAGCAGTAGTCGCTACTAAACAATGGCAAGAAAAAGATCTAGATCACAAAGCGCAAATCAAGCTCCAACTCCGCCAAATCCAGTCTGTTCACCAGTTGCTACACAATCAACGGCAACGAATACCCATGCGGCTTCTCCTTTGCAATCAACTCAGACATGGAGTCAAAAATGGAAGGAAAATGCTCCTTCAAATGGGTTTCAGAAAGTAAATATGATTGCAAGTATAGTCTTAGCTTTCTTTTCTGGAGCCTTGGCCCTACTTACGTTTTTTCAACAGGCGGACATTAAGGGGATGAGCGATTTGCTAATTAAACAAGATTCATCCATAAGCTTTTTAAAAACTCTTGCGGCCCAAAGTAAGATGCTCGCTAATCAAAATCGAGAACTACTAGTTAGTCAAAATCATTCACTGAGTTTACTTACTAGGCAAACAATATCGATACAAGAACAGACTAAGGAGGAATTGGCGGCTACAAAGCCTATACTTAGAATTAACCCAGAGATCTATCTTGTAACATTGCCAGACCCTAGTGCTTCACGGATACAGATAGGAATACAAAACTATGGCCAGCGGCAAGCAAAAAATATTCAACTAAGGATTAACTGGTTTTTGATTAATGATGGTAAAATTCAATTCAAGACTAGGGGAGGGAAAAATTATCCAGAACCTTTAGATACACAACAAATTACTACATATACTTTTGATTTTAGCAATGTTGCTGCAGCTAAAATGTACTTTTCAAAGGCTTATGTTGTAATCTCTGTTGAATATATTGATGCTCGGACCCAAAATAAAGAAAAGAATCAAATTATTGCAAAAATGAATTTGAGGAATGCTATGAACGACGATTACCTTATCCTTGGAAGAACTGTAGTACTTGGAAAAGAACGTGTTTTGATTGAAAAAGCAATTCGAACTAAGCAATTGTTAGAAAATAATGCTAACAATACGATCGATGTGCCTTTGGACACATCGATTTATTAAAAATGCCTCGTCTGTTGAACAAGGCATTTTTAATAATTGAATTCGGGCTTAAACTCATACTAATTACTGACTTAAAAACATTCAGGCTTTTACAGAAATGCCATTAATGTACTGGTTTGCCTCATCCATAGTTTGAAACTGATTTAGATACTGGCTGCCTAGGAACACCATATACCGGTAAATGGAGAACTTGTTTTCTTTTATAGAGAGCATATATAAGGAAGGTTTATTTGTATGCCGAAAATAAAAACATGACTTCAATTTTTTAAACAGAATAGCATAAGTTGATTATTTGGCGATTTGGTAGCCTGTGCAGTAAGAATAAAAAATGCCCGGTTCAATCGACCGGGCATTTTCGAACCTTCCTCTTTTTTAATCAAAAACTACTCAATCAAAACAGTACAGCCAGTGCAATTTTACATTTGGCTAAAAATGCCTGACGCTCAACCCAGCCATTCGGAAACTGGCGCTTCTCCGTGGGTTTGGGGATATGACCAATATTGACAATGCAGGATATCTGCCATACCTGATCCCTGTCAGCATAGATCGACAAACTTCGATCCTTCCAGTAGTCACAGGCGGAGGTTACCCACCACTGCGGCTCTTCCAGTAGTTCCGGATTATCGACACAATCAATATTGTGTCTGCGCGAAAAGGCCAGGTAGTTTTTATAACCTGTGGTTTGAAAACCTCCCCGACCTTTGAACTTGATCCCGTAGCCTTTCACGGTATTACCCAGATCCTTTCGTCCTTCGTAAGCGGCTCCGGATGCATACTCTTCGGTCGCTTTCATTCGGTCGCTTTCGTGTAGCATCTGAGCCAGAAAGTGAGCGAGTCTGAGGAATGTATTGATCTGATATTGCACGATTAATACATTCAGCCAATCTACGTATTTAGCGGCCGACTTTCGATCGGCACCGCAGGTAACAAGAATATCAACGGTTAGTGGTTTCATTCGCTTTGTGGTTGTTTATCCCGTCCAAGGGCTACATCACCTTGTGCGGAAATGAGTGTCATCTTTTCCTGCCAGTTTCGGGCTTTTTCGATTTGCTGTGCAAGTGTTTCCATGTTCGTATGGGTTAGTTGATTAATGGTGTTACAGAAATGTCCAGGTAAAATTGTGGATCGGGGGTGTAGCCTTCTTTATCCGGATGATACCCACCCCGGTAAATGTTAATGACGTACGAATGTCTGCCACCGGGCAAAACGCTATACATATAATAAGTTGGCTCCTTGTACGCGGCCTCCCCTCGGCCTGTCAGGATATAATCAAACTGCTGGATTAGCTCCAGGTGAGGTTTCGGATTATTAACCCAGGGAATAGCGATCAGATCACAGTCCCGGTTCATACTCCCATGCAGCACCAGGTTATAGCCCATCTCCCTCGCCTTTTCCTGCATCAGGTTTAGAAAGTGAGCATACAGCATGGGTTTGGTTTGGATCGCTTTCATGTTAGTTTCGCTCTTTCTGCTGATTGGTCGTAATTCGATGAAGCCGCAAACTCTGATCCGTCAGGCGCGAATTGACCTCATCCAGATTTTTATCTAGCTTCTGCCGGTAGGCCGCCGAGGTCGCATCCTGTTTGGCATAATTTCGCTTCAGGTCAACGATTTCCGCTTTTTGCGACTCCAGCTGGCTTTTCATCTCGTCCTGATTCCGGATCGCATAGTTTAGTTTCTGCTCGAAGCGAAGCAGGAAACTAACCCCACCCTCGTAGACTGACCCGACGCACCAAACCGTGAAGAGTAGTCCCAGAATCGGCAGGATAAACCACAGCAGCCGACGGTTCAGAGCTTCGCGTTTACTCGTTGGTAATGGTCGGATATAGCCATGCAGGGCAGTCGTAACGGCCGTTATGGCCAGCACGAACATGGTCACTACGGCCACTTCAAACGTGAATCGTCGCATGAAAAACGTGGTCAGAAATGTCACTAGGCACATAAACGATAAGAGGTAAATGGGGATAGGTAACCACCATTTGACCTCATGCATACTCATGCAGGTAATGAGAAGGGCAACGAAACCGGTTGCGGTTGAACCCTGTAATAGTCGGAACAGAATCTCTTCCTGTATCATGTTATTCTTTCGGTTTAAGTCGTGCTTTAATCGTGTCGTATGCGTCTAGTAATGTTTCAATGATCACCTTGATGGGCGTTGTTTGAAACTGCTTTCCCACGGTCTCCATGCCACCTAAAAAGAAATTGGCCATAAACGCCAGGCCGCTACCCGCAAACCACCATTCGCCCATGTCCCAGTGCCTGACGTAGCATACCCCAAACGTGATGATGTAGCCGGCGATGATGGCGATCAGGGCACTGGCCAGCCCTTCCCGAATCGGTACCGCCCGGTTTCGCAAGAAATGGACGGTTGCTCCAGCCACCACACCCAACAACAGTTTCATTTCTGGCGGCATGGCCTCCCAAAATGCGTCCCAAGATTCTTTGTTCATTTTTCACGGTTGGGTTGAGTGGGTACTATGACTATTGACTAGGGCTTTCCTTCGATGCGCCTGAGCACTTTTTCTACTTTGGCTCGTTGGCGCTTCAACCTCCAGAGCGGAAACCAGCCAACCGGTTCATACAGCGCATGTCGCACATCATCAACCAGCGCATCACAAAAGGCACTTTTCGTTATCAGTTTCGGATTCTCGACCAACAATCGCCCGTAATCAGTTAGCTGCCGATTGATTTCTTCTTTGCGCTCTCTGGTTGATAAACTGTCGGTTGGCTGACAAAATGCTGTCGGTTTCAGCATCGAGGTCAGCATCAGAAAGACTAGCAGCGTGAACACTGTCTTTGGCCAGTACCTGAGCTTGTTGTTCATAGTTGATTTTGATTGTGGCCGTAGCCGTGTTAATGGTAGTCTTCAATGCGGTTGAATCCTCCCGAAGGCGGGAAACGAGGGTGCCGGCAACGTGCAGATCCTGTTTGGCCTGCCTGAGCTTAGTTTCCTTTTGCTTGTTACTGTACAGCGCCAGGATCAGACAAGCGATCAGGACCATGACCAATACAAATGGATTATTGCTGATCCAGCGAAATCCATTGACGAGCCAGCGAAGGGCTGTGTTTCCAAGAAAATACCAGGCTTTGCTGAAAAAGAGTTTGATGGCTGCGAGTGTCATGTTAGCCTAAAATATTTTGTAACCGTTCGTGACTTTTTAAACGTATCTGCATCTATAGAGTAGTAGAATATTCAGAAGGGTATCCAGATAATTACCTAAGTAGCCATTCGATACGCTTTAATTGATGTTTCTACATATACCGTAACAACCCAGAAATATGAAAGCCTCATTTAACTTCATCCGCTTTGGCATCCTTGCCCTCTCCATTTCCCTGTCTGCACTTCTAATGAGCTGCGAGAATGTGCTTACCATTCAGAAAGACCCTAATGCGGTTACCGTGGCTGGCGAGTACAAAATCACGGGAACGACTTCCTACACCATAAACGGTAATGTTTCCTCTGCGCCTGTATCGGGCACGCTGACGGTTTATGCTGGCGAAGAGGAGGATACCTATTATTTCAGAGAAAAAACGTCGAGTTACACGCTTGCTTACCAGGTTACCAGTGCTGGCACAAACTGTAGCGTAGAGCCTGTACAGGAGAGCACGAAGTATGAAAACACCTGGTATTTTGGTAAGCAGTCTGGTGGGGGAACAATAACTAATGGGCGCATCCAATTGGATAGGTATGCGAACACTAATTCTGTTGTGTTGAATGCTCCAACAGGTGAAACCATTCGCTATACTATGCCTATTAGCAAACACGTTCACCTGGAGGCCAACAAGCAGCCCATACAATAGGACCCTGTTTTTCATCCTTGCTGTTAATTAAATGCCTGCCCACGCTTGCCAGGCCGGCTGAGTGTCATAGGTTAGCTTAATACGTCCTCCTGCTGGTACTTTTATCTGGCCTGACGATACGCTTCCATATTGGGCATTATAATAGGCATCCGCTCCGCTTACACTCGCCACTACGTTCGTACCACCTGATAGGTAGATAATTATATCAAAGGGGAAATCATTAAACATCAGACTTCCCGAAGCCGGGACGGCGGGCTGATTAGCCAGAGTAATGCTACTCAAAAACGCGTCGACGGGCATCCCACTAGCCTGCGTATACTGCACGTTAGGGCCACAGGGGCCGATCAGGCTATATGGCGTGGCGGTTCTCGCGTTGTACGAATAGTTCACATTACCATCAATCCTAGTCGTTCGACAGGCATAGCGAATTAGCCCGTTTGCCGTTTCACTGAAGCGGATATTTACATCGTTGCCTACGAAGGTTCCACCGATTACGCTTACCTCAGCCCCTAAAACAGTTATTGTCTGGCCAACAGCCGACCCAGAGGGCGCGTTATTAAGAATAACTTGGGTAGGCGAAATGAACTGCTTAATACGAAGAACCAGTCCAAAAAAGAACACCTTTCTCGACTCCATGTGTTTTTCGAAGAGGGCAGTGCTGACTGTAACTGTGTTTGAGGAAACAGCAGTAACAGTTGCCTGACCGGGAACACCCTGAATGAGTAAGCCTGCGTTGTAGCCCGTTCCGGTTGACCACCCTGTTGCAGAACACCCTACAAGCTGGATGCGATTCCCCCCTCTGGTATTGTACATGCGAAAGCCGTAACTCTCGCTTTGTAGCGCACCTGGCGTACCTGCCCGGTTCTGGTCGAGAGTGAACGGAGCAGCCCCAGTCTCAAAACCATCACCTAGTAATTTTACCGTGTTTCCCCCTGCCTGGCAATTCGTATAATAGGCATCAAAACACTGTTCCTGGTTGAAGCCTATACTCTGGATATTATAGGCATTGCAATTGTTGTACCGCACGTTCGCGGAGAGGTAGGAGGCATAACCCTGCGCACGGAAACCTTCTGTTACACAATTTCGGTAGGTAATATCTGTTGTATACGCATCGCCCATACCCGATGCACTTGGAATGCCCGTCGATGAGCCGTAGCAATTATCGACATCCACATTTTTACATACAGAAAATAGTATTGCAAAACTCTCAACAAGGGAGCCAGAGGTCATGGTGCCCGTACCAGGGCAGTTCAATGCGCTTACGTTTTTGAGTTTCGCATTAATCACTCTCGTGAAGACGACCCCGAAAATCGCATCTGCTGTTTGATTGGCGGGATTGGCATCGAAGGTGATATTTTCAATCGAAATGTCATGGTCGAATCCTGTATTGCGATTGTAGCCATCGTTGATTATGATTCTGTTTTTGGTCGATGCCATAAGCGTGAAGCTACCATTGGCAACTTTAATGGTGGTGCCACCTGGTGCCCCAATTAACTTAATATTGCTTCGCATTGCGACGCAGGCTATTACTGTCGAATAGGCCGCTGCCGAGCACGTATAGGTACCTGCCTGCAATCGAACCTCCTTGATGCCAAGGGCGTTAGCCGAATCAATCGCAGCCTGAAGTGAGACTCTATTATCAGCTACTCCAATTCCTCCGCCAAACATTTCAGGTGTTAAAAAACTACCTAGTTTTCGAACCCAGTAGCCACCACCATTAGCGGCAAACACAGTACCATTATCAACTGTGTATCCATTGGAGGCATAGAAAAAGTTATCTCCACCAACAATAGCACTCGTAATATTACCCCTGACCATAGCGCCTAGACTCGTAATGTCTACGACGGTAGTAGGCTTTTTATCGACATTTAGTCGATCAGCGTCAGCAAAAAACGGATTGCCTGAATAGCCTAGAATTCCTTTAATTGTATCAACCAGGTCTGCCATAGCTTAATTTTTGGGGTTAACTGAATGTTAAAAAACGTTGTAAAGTGGGGCTTGCTGTTGGCGAATAGATGTACAGGGTCATCACCCCGCTCACAGTTTCAATGATCAGTTTGGCCGCCGGCCCCGTTGCCGTGGCCACTGTAGCCGCATGGGAGGTTGTTGATTCCAGAATTGCCTGTGCTGCTCCCGAATAGGCTTCTGTCGAATCGACAATTGCCTTAAGCGTATCGCGTAGTTCACTGGCCACGATCTTATCACCACCGGAAGGGGACAGCTTGGCGGTGATCAGATTACGAAGACCAGAGAAGGAATAGATTGCCATTAGTCAGCGATGAATTCAGTGTTAGCCTCGAAATCCTCTTTCTTCCACACATAGGGGAATTCTGGGGCATCGATCACGATGTAATCCCCATCCTCCAGCTGTTCCAGCCAGCGTTCCGACAGCCCTAACGTATCCTCTCCCGTATGCCACTGCACAGCCTCGACGATCTGAGGGCGTGTACTGTTGCCTGACAAAACACGAGACATATTGACCATTGACAGGTTTGGAGTCCCGTTCTCGTCAAAAGCAGGTTTGTGAAATCGTCTGTAGGTTGCCATTAGCTTGCCAGATTGAAGGTGAATAGATTAACCCCGTGCGAATCGACCGGGACCGTAACCGTTTGACCCGACCCAACATCGATTTCCAAATCGTACGGGTCGGTCATTTCGGAACAGTAATCCGAGACTTTAACCCAGCCCAGGTTTCCCGTTCTGGCACAATCGACAACCGGCTCTTTGGCAAAATAGCGGTCGGCCAGGTAGCCATAATCGTTCGAACACCAGGTCGACGTTCCCGCTTTGCGATGCCGGACTAGCTGCGCGTTCTGCCCACCGTACCGGGCAACGTACGCGTACATTTCAGCGGCAATCGGAGCCAAATCACTATGCCCCTCGTAGTTCGGAGAAAACGGATAGGTCACGCCATCCTGATAAGGAGTCGGTCCTACTGCCTGCACAGTCACCGTACCGCCGTAGTGTTTACGAATGGCAATACCATCCCCGCGAATGATGTCCGGTGGAACGATTGACGGATCTGTTCCCCAGATGAGCGTATCTTCCCAGCCGTAGTATATTTCGGCATTGGCCAGGGCCGTAAAGGTTTGGTCCCACTGAAAGGCGTGTGAATAGCCAGGGAAGCCGTACTCTTCCATCGTGCCTCCGCCCGGCGTGTCGCGCTTCATGAGTTCAGAATAGCCCTCTCCAACATGGGAGACAAACTCCGTTTTGCCAGGGAACACAAAAACCGTTACTGGCCACGATTTGCCAACGGCCGCCAGCGCCATTTTGGCCAGCTGAATGGCCAGTCGAACCTCGGCGTACTTTTGGTTTAAATCCGTTGAGGAACGGAAGTATAGGTTTAGCAGTGGGGGGTGATACGCATAGAGACCCTGTTGAAAATAGGGGTTCGGCCCGTAATTATGGGCAATCATGTAGGCCAGCGCATTCGCATTGCTGGAGAGGGCATTGCGAAAATTAGCCTGCGTATCGCTCATGTCCAGATAGACAATGCCGTCATAACAGCCGACGTACATCATCCCCGGATTGGCCACCATTAACTCACCCCAGGCCCGTGATAAATTCTTGTAGGCATCCAGACTATAGGCCGTCAGTTGCGCCCAGTAATCATTATCAAACCGCCCCTCCTGCGCCCCGCTGGTGATGACTCCGTACCCATTCGCCCGATTCCACGCGTAATTGGCGGCTGTCCGACAGTCGTCCAGCGTAAAATCGGAAAAGTGTTTCATGCCCATTGAGTCCTGAATGTATTCAGGCCCAAGAAAAACGCTTCGGTTCGCCCGGTTGACGGACGTGTATTCACCGACGTGACCAGACGGCCCGCCGGCATAGCCAGCGTTGATGTTGACTGTGCTGCAGCCTTTATCGACAAAGGTCTGGGGAGGAAGGGCAATGCGGGGGGTGTAATTAAACGACCGACCCAGTCCTGCCAGGCTAAAAGAGCGTGTTGCCCAGTAAGTTGAGGCAAACCCAAACTGTAAAGGCGGTATATGAATCTTTGTGATGCTCATGGGAGGACTGGTTATAAGGAACGGACGAGTTGAGAAGCGTTAGTAACCGGATTATCCCGCCAGTATGAAATCGCCCGGCTCAGCTCGACTTCGTAATACTGAACCAGCAGCCCTAATTCCGGGGAGGCCGTCAGGATTGTTGGCGTCGAACTAAGGCTCTTGTCGGGCAACACCCGGTACCAGTTGCCGGCATTGTAGGCGTACCATCGATTGTTAATCACGTACCGGGCCGCATAGCCCGAGGAGAAGGATTTGGTGACTGTATTGCGAATGTTGCGGAGTCGGCCCCCACTGAAGTCATACGCCATACTCAGTACCGTTGGGTCAGTCGAGCGATGCCCACCGGTGGGTGTGCCCGTAAACGCGTAGGCTGTCGTCAAATCACTATCACCACCTCCGCCACCGCTACCTGTCGGCGCTTTCAGCACGCTGATGGGTCCCGAATCGGTAACGGTAATTGGGTACGCCAACGAATTTCCGTTATCGTCCACGAAACTTAGGGTGTAAGTACCGTTGACCACATCCCTATACAGTGAACCGTACGGCTTGGTACCGGTGAATAGGCTCGCATTGTCGTAAGGCCCGTCTGCCGTGGTCATGACCTTCTCACCGTTCGCATAAGGGGGTGTGCTGCCAGTAGCCACAAGCACCGTTTTGATAGTACCTGTACCATTCGCATAGCAGCTGAGGTATTTTTCAGTCCCCGCAATGCGGCCCGTGTAGGCTTCCGTAATTTTGGTACCCGGCGTATAATGATAGACTTCGGTGCCATAATCCTGCGTCGTAGGCAGGGTATACTCTAATTGAATGATCGCACTGTCGGGGGCATCGTAATACGGCTTGAACTGCACTACCGTATTCGTAGTGGGTGTACCATTATACATGTTTGCATAATAATAGTACTGATACCCATTCGCTAAATCATCCGGGAAGAGTGTATTTTCATAGATCGGATAGAACAATTGACCACCAGTACGCCAGGCCGTTTCATTCGCTAGTTTACCGCGCGCAACGGGCTGTTTTGTATCATCATTACCCGTAAAGCTGTGCTTCACCAAATAATAGAATGTTCTTATAACTGGATCGTACTTCCGAAGAATCGAGATGATATAAGGAACCTGTACCCGGTCGATCGTTACATTAAACTCAGTCGAAGCCGACCCAGCACCGTTGGCGCCAGTCACCTTTATCCGATACGTTCCGTTCGGTACGGTGCCCCACCAGATAAAGGAGCGGGTAGAACTATTAAAGCTAAAAGGCAGGGTCGACCCGTCTGACTTCGTTGCCGTATAGGAGTTATCGGTTCCCGAAAACGTATTAGCGGCAAAGGCAAAGGCCGAATCACCGGCGATCGTTACCGTCTGATCCGGAATCGGATTCAGTACTGTTGGTCCGGTTCCAGGCGTTGTACTGTTGAAATAAGGCTTTAGCTGAACCGCAATTTCTGCCCAGGTCATTTCGCCCAACAGCTTTTTGATCACTTGCCCCCGGTTGTAATCTGCAACACTAATTTGGGACAAGGCTACTAGACCCGTTGGTGCCACTGGTGCCGGGGAACTGTCCATGGCGTACCCAGCCGCTTCAACCCAATCCGCCGTAACGTTGCCTTGATTGGTTACACCCTGCCACCCTTCCGTTTCGAAAGTCGTCTGACCGACCGCGCCGTCAGGAATAGCGTCGAAAATCTCCGGGTTAGGATTTTCCCGAAAAAGCACATTGGCCATAAACGCCATGACCGGCCTGCCCAGCGCGTTCATAGGCCAGGGCGTGAAAACGAACTTCTTGCGAAGCCGGTCTCTTACCCGTAAAAAGAGTGGTGCATCAGCCATAATTAGGAGAAGAAATCAGGGGAGGAAAATTCGATGGAGCCAAACTCGGTATAGTCGGTGCCAATGAAGGCCCGACCTATGTCGTACTGCGGAATGTCCAGGGAGTCGACTGCGGAACTGATTAGCTCAGCCACCTGTGCGGCCGTCAGCACGCGCCCGGTACTTTGAAACTGCTCGGGTTTGTCACTGTCGACCAGAAGCACTTTCCCCGCCTGCTCAGCAGTGGCCATAGCCACCGCCAACGACCCGAAAGCGGTCGTTAAAAGGGCGAAGAAATTTTTGAGGGGCACCGTTATTGTCTGACCGTTGTGCTTGGTGACGATCAGGTTACCGTCGGGCGTGGGAACATACGAAACGGGTATCTCGCCAAAGGCCTCGTTGATTTTATCGACGCCCTGGTTGACGAAATCGCCACCATCTAAGTTTTGGATTGCCATTGGAGCGGTGCGCGGCTGAATGCAGGAATCGTATCAGCAGGCAACACCGTCCGTAGTGAAGACCTTAATGAATCAAAAATATAGATAAATAGCTTATCCTCAAACTAGGCCGGCTGAAAATCCAACAGACGGCAAAAGCGATAAATATTTGGGTCAGCCAATGGATTGTTCGAAAACTGGTTATATACCCAGTCATAATAAGCCTGACAATTAGGCGCATTGGGGTCAGTTGGCCGTTTTTTTCGTACTACCAGATCAACCACTTCAGATGAATTATTATAAGTGATTGATTTAAGAAACCCGTTTACTGGATTCCCGTCAGGGTTGATGATGGTTAAAAAACCACAACGTGTTTCCTCAGGTCCTTGATTTTTCAAGGCGGCAAAGATTTTACGCCGGGTTTCTTTCGTAATTCTTCCTTTTACCTTGATTAATTCCGGTTGAAATACGCGATCGAAACGCTGAAAAGCGCCCAGGGCAATGCTCCCCGTTTCGCGGATTAATTGTTTGTCCGGATCACCCGGTAAGGGACTAAGCCCCATTTTGACCTGCGTGGTCACCTTGCCGTTTTGTTTATAGGCGGTGCACTTAAGCTCATCAATATTCTGCTTATAGGCCAGGCCTGAATTAATGAAGGGAGCATGCCGAAAGAGCATCCGGGCTGGCGTGAGCTCCGCATTGATCACCGTCTCGGGATCTGCTACACCGGTGATGGTTAACCGTTCGCTGGTGCGTAGTTTGACCGCCTGCGTGCCGACCTGCCAACTGCAGCTGAAGGGACCGCCGGCGACCATGGACGTAACCGAGTCAACCTCATAGGTGGGTGTGGCCGCAAAATCAGTAATATCCAGCTTGATGCCCACCACCTTATAGGTTTTGCCGTCGTTGGTTGTGCCAGTGCCCGAGAAGGTCAACAGATCACCGTAATTCAACACAACGCCAGCCGCTCCTGGGTTGATGACCGCATTTGAAAACTGAATGTAATGGGCCGTGTAGGGCTTAACAGGTGTTGGATTCTCGACAATAAACCGGATGCTGTCGGCATGCCCAAAGGCGACCACGTGCAACAGAAACCCCTCGTCGTCATACGTGCCGGCATCGGTAGTCGTTGACACCTCTTTGCCATCGACGGTTTTTTTGATACCCAATCGCCGTGCCTCCTCGATCGCCGTGCCGGCGGCAATTAAGGGGCACAGAATGTCGAGTTTGGAATCCCGGCTGATCAGCGGGGTCTGGTAGGTGTGCACCGTATTAAATTCCTCGGCAACCCCCGTTCCGGAATCAGGATACTTTTCGTAGCCTACATCGATCTGATTATACAGCAAATCCAGATCAGGCTCTTCCGAATACTCAAAGATTTCGTCGATCACGGCAATTTCTGCACCCCGGTAAAACCACTCCCCCGCTTCGATGCGCATCGAATGCTCACCCGTCGTTAAATCCTTTTCGTACAAAATGCCCGCAGCGTGTTGGCTCCAGAGCGTATCCATCAGCATTTTAGCTGTAAAAGTGGGCGCTTTGTCAATTCCACGTAGCTGATAGCCCGACGTGATGGCGTATTCGGTCGCGTAACCATCCATCATCTGATCAACACTCGCCTTATCGATCAGACTACCATGTACAGCCCCGGTTTTGGGTGAATTTACCAGGCTAGATGTAATGGCCCCAAACACGTGACGTAGTGCGTCCGGTAGTAAATAAGCCTTTGTGATGGTCGCGGCTGCCCGCGTTTTTCGATCGATCAGGATGCGCAGATTAGCCACTTCGACGTAGAATTCTATTTGCTTGATCCGGTTGACGGTAAAGGCAACAATTTTACAGAATGGAAATAGCTGAGCACCAACGGGCAATTCCAGATCAGCGTGATAGGACCCCTCAAACGAGTGCTCCACACTGTTTACATACCCATCCCCCGATTTGGGTGGACACAGGGCTATTGTCTGGTTAGCCTTACCAGGCTGAGTCAGAATAACCACCGGCTCAAAACGCAGAATAGCAAACTGGGCCTTTCCCAGTAAACCACTCTTGGTAATGGCCACGTTTACCCGAAAAAGCCAGTCAATTTCAACATGGTAACTACCTGCCGTATTGGCATCGACCGTTAATAATGCTGGCGGCTCAACAACCCCTAGTGGGCTGACATCGCCATACAAATAGGAGATTCCACTGAGCGTTGAAAGCTCCGGAGTGGTGTTGCTGGCAACCGTGGCCACGACAGCCGGTGCCGGGTAGGTCATTTTGGGCAGCAAATAGAACGATCCCCCTAACTCAAAGCCCTCTCCCGCCGAAAATACTTTACTTTCTGAATCGAGGCCCTGACGGGCAAACTGACCAACTTCGTGTAGCGTCTGGCCATACATGGGAATTTCCGTGACGGGCGTAGGATCGATCTGTACATTATCCAACGTTAACACTGAATCCAACGCAATCGGCGATTCCCACCGGGCATTCACTTTACTGTGATCATCATTGGTTACGATACTGACCGACACCCGACCCGGTTGGATATCGATGGTTTCAAAATCAATTTTACCGTCGTAATCGATTGTTTCGGTACCATCCCGCGCAATGTCAACCACGATAAATTCAACAACAGCGTCAGTGCCATAGGTGTAGTATTGACTGGAGAGTAATTCGTGGGAGGATTCACAGGTAAAGTCCAGTTTCAAATCCCCATCGGAGTAATTGTAGTTGAATCCGTGGTAGCGTTCGTCGACAGAGCCCACAAGCGGAACGTCGGACCACTTGACGGGCTCAGCAATATCGGGCATGATCACCACTGGCTCTGTCACCCCTACGGATTTTACTGCCGTTTTTAGTCTGAAAATAGTTTGGCTCATGATAACCGATGCTTGTCTTTCTGAATTTTTCGGCGCGTATTCGCTTCCTGTACACTAACATTAAAGCCATGCTTATCCCATGAAAGCAGGTTTTTAGGGTGCTTGGCAATCTCATTGCCCACCGCCTTACCGATCGCTCCGGCCGATGGCCCCCTAAAGCCCATAGCCGCCGATATCATTCGGGTTTGATAAAGCTCCCTGTTTTGGCTTAAACTGGCCACGGCTTGCTTCTGTAAATTGCTACGATGAAGTAGTCCGTTTGCTTCCCAGGCACGCTCATCAGAAAGCATTCGCTCCGTCAATGGATTGGGTAGAATGATATCCCTACGTTTGACCTGAATAATCGAGGGTTTGTCGATTAGGGTAGGCTGACCATCTCTAAACAACAGTTCCCGACCAGCCTCGCCAACCTCAGCCGGTCCTTCGTATAGATCAGATACGTTTTTACCGTCTTTGTATTGAGGCAGGGGTTTAGCCAGGACAATACCCGCCTGAACGGCGCCCAGTAAAGCGATGGCTATAGCCAAGCCTGGCTTTGAAAGTGATTTACTGACTTCGACTGCCGTTGAAATTGCGATATTGAACAAAGCCTGATTTCGGGCGGCTACATCCTGCTGATGCTGAATTTGTTTACTCTGAGCATCGTATTTTTTCTCGATTGCAGCTTTGGCCGCTTCATTGTCACCGACCGTACTCAGTTCATATTCCTTCTGTTTTTCGAGGGCCGTCAGTCGATTCTGGTTTTTTTGCTGCTCGATATCAAAAAGACCATTGATTAACGAAGCTCCAACTTCATAGTATTTTTCCTGAATTTGCTGTTTAGTCTGGAGGTAGTCCCTATCGGCCTCCATCATTTGGGCATACTTATCTTTTAGCCGCTGCACTTCATCTTTATCACCTTTTCGTTCAGCCTCTTCCATCTGAGCGAGCAACGTCATTAAGTCAACTTTACGCTGTTGGGTTAGCCCATGCAAATCATTATTGAAGTCATATTCCAGGCGCCGGCGTTTGGTATCGTACTCGACCATAATACCCGCCTGATCTGCTAGATTCTTTGTTTGATCAGCCAGGCGTTTTGCGGCTGCATCCCGAATTTCGGCCTCAGTCAATTGTTTCCCCTGCCGCGTCAGGCTATAATCCACGTACGGACGCTCCCCGATTCGATCTAAATCAGAGGTTGCGATTGGATTGATGGTTGAGGTAACCCGTTTTTTGTTGTAAGTGCCATTTTCAACCTGCTCCATTGTCTCCTTAATGGCCTCAAACTGACGCTTCAGTTCAGTTACCCGGTCGACTAGTTTCTGATCAATGGTAATAGCCCGCCCCGCTTTTAAATCAGCTAACGCCTGGGATTGAAGCGTTTTTTCGATATCCTTGATTTGTTTGTCTAATTTTTCAAGTTCAGTATCATCGTTTGCGGGTTTAAGCCGATCCTTGACCTCTTTATCCTTTGCTTTTTGCTCAGCATCTAATCGCCTATAAACGTCTAGTTTGGCTTTCAAAACCTCATTTTTAGGGTCAGCGGCCAATTGCTTTTCCAATGCGATAATCTCAGCCGTTCGTTTCTTGACGGACTGAGCCTGAAACCGCGCCAAATCGGCCTCGTTTCGTTCAACGTTGGCTCTGGCTTCAATAGATTCTTGTCTTGATGCGGCTTGTCGTTCGGCCAACTCTAACTTAATGTTTTGACGCTGAAGTCTTAGTCGAAGAGATTGAATGTCCTCAGCCATCTTAGTCTCACCTTCCCTCCTCAAATCGGCCTCCTGAGTGATTAGGTCTTGAATTAATTTTTTGCGTTTGGCTGGCTCCATCCCGTTAAAGTCGCTCATTGTTTGATCGGCAGCTCTGCGCCTGCCAATCCGATCACCAAGTGAGGAACTTAATAGGTGGGCGGGGGTAAACATCAACAGGAAGTCCCCTAGTGAACCATCCTGTAGGGCTAATCTCGCATCGCGCAGTACATTAGCGATACCCGTACTGATTGCACCAAAAAAGGAGGTGATTCTGCTGTTATTATTGAATGTATCAAGCAGTAGGGCTGTTTCATTCTTAACGCGAGCCACCCCAGCGGCCATGTTTTCAATTTTTTGATTGGTGTCTAGCGAGTAAGTTTCGCCTAACTTTCCAGCCAATTTTGGCAATACGTCCGTGGCTAACAATTCGCCACTTTCCATCATCTTCAGTAGTTTAGTCTGACTAACTCCAAGAGCCTCGCTAAGAAGGCGCAGGGCACCGGGAAGTCGGTCGCCAAGTTGCCCTTTTAATTCCTCAGCTTGAATAGACCCTTTAGAGATCATATCCGTCAAGGCTTTCAGTGTGCCTTCTATGGTTTCGGTTGTCAATCCGAGTTTAGCGCCTGCCGTACTAATTGCAGTAAATATTTTTTCGGTTGCACGACCTTCTAGTACCGTATCCCTAGTGGCTCCTTTAAGTTTTTTATAATTATCAATCAGGGTGTGATACTCCACACCCAATTTATCAGCCAAAGAAATTAAAAACTGCTGGGAACGTACAAAGTCGGCATTATCTCTACTGGCAGCTTTTAAGCCCTGATTGGCCCGCTCCATTTCCCCCATAATTGTCACGCCGACTTTTATGGCTTCAAAGGCAATGGCCACCCCGCCAGCTAAAGAGCTAAATCCAACAAGTTCTCCGGCAATCTCTTTTACTACACTAGCATAATTACCGACATTGCGCTGAGATAAACCCATCTGGCGATCAGCATTCAACAGCGCCTTGCTGTTTTTGTCGATCTGCTTCTGCATCTCAACAGCAATCCGATTATGCTGATTGATCTTACCTGTCAGCGGATCAAACCCATTTTCAAGGTTTTTTAAATCCTGACGAAGTTTTTGGGTAGCTCGATCTAAAGAGTTATAGGAGTTTTGGGCAACAATATTTGCTTTTGTAGCTTCTAGGGTAACTTTAGTTAATGTATTGAGGACGGTAGATGTTTGTCGTAGCTCTTTAGAAATTTCTTTTTGCCTCGCTACATTTTTTTCCTCAGCCCGATCAAGATTATTGTACTCTGTTTTAAGGTCGGCCACCCGCTTTTTCATCGCGGCAACCGATGCAGAATTAAGGTTAAGTAGTTGCTGATTACGACTTAAGACGGCCTGATAATCCTTTTCGGCTTGGGTCAGCTTCTTTACATCATCCTTAAGACCGGATAACCCAGAATTACCGCCGATTTTTGCCGAAGATTGATTGCTAATTTGCTCACGAAGAGCAATTGCTTCATCACGAACACTTTTCAATGATTGAGCGACACGCTCATTCTGAGCAACAGCCGAATCAGCAAACTTTGCGTTAGCAGCTTCAAGTTTGGCAATACTCTTTATAATATCACCAGTATTGGCAAGGTCTTCAAATAATACGGCATTCATTGGACGGCATCAATAGCGGTTGGGGGCCGCACCGTCCGTAGTGAGGTTGATGTAAAACTAATAAAAAAAGCCCGGAATCTGTCCGAGCCAAAATAGTTTACCGATCAAGCCGATTAGAAGTTTATCGGAGATTCTCCGCCAACCGTTTTACCTCCGTGATCTTCACTAAATGTTACTCTTGCTCTCCCAAAGTCACCCGACTTTACACCCATTCTTTGGAGCATTGCGTCTGGGTATCTTCCAAAATTAAATAGTACTGTCTCCTTTTCAAATGGCCCACGCCCCACAGTAGTAACCTCAAAATCATCAACCCTTGGACTACGCTTATCCGTATAGATTGACCTGTATATCCCAGTTTCAGGGTCTTTTACTTCAAAATTAAGTACAGCCGCTCCGCTAATCGCAGTGGGTAACCCCGAAGCATCGGCCAGAACAAAATAAACCTGAAAACCATCCCCCTCCCTTAAAGCCACTACATCCTTTATATAGGAAACTGGGTTTGAGTTTTTACTACAACCCATAAGGAATAGTAAGGACAGATAAAGGTACTTTTTCATGGCGTAAAAGGGAGGTTTTTGGCAAATATCAACCCTTACCCTATTGTAGTCAAAAGAATCAGGTGTTTCCAACTTGGAGGAGCTAACCACAGCGCTTCTTAGCCAAATCAAATTTTGGAGGAAACCCCGGACCTGTTGCAAACTCTCTTTCATAAAAAAGCGATAGGATTCATTACAAGTTCACATTATTATACTTTATGCCCTTGCCATCTGGACCTATTCGCGGTACCTCTCTCTGTATTTTAGGTGCACCGGGCATCTCCAGTTGTGTTTTTTTAGATTCTGGAGTTCGCATAATATTATAAGGAGTTTTCATCCCTTTTTTAGGGGTTGATGCTTGAACCTTGAACTTATCAGTATTTTGTTGATCTAAAATTGAACCTTGAAAATTATGGTCTAAGAAATCAGTAAATAAGTCGAGAGAGGGATTATTCCGAAACTTATTTAAAAAGTCCTCAGCATCTTTAAAATCACCAATGCTAGCTGGATCGCTCTCAATTTGATCCCAAACTTCTGTTAAGTCAGCCTGTAGTTCATTTTCCAAAATTTCTTTCAGTTCGTCCTCATTATACTCTAATTTTTTATATACTTCTGATAATTCCTGATGTTCTTTAATACTTGCTTCAAAAGCAACTTTTATAATATTCTTAATACTCTCCATTTGTTCAGCTAATCCTGACTTGCCTTCTGTGCCAGTAAAGACCGTATCGATATCCCTCAAAGGATTATCGGATTTACATAGCGTTTTTATATTTTTTTCAATCGTGCCCGATAAAAATCCAATTGCTGTATTATCCAAACTATCACCGACCCATAAATTACCAAGATGGTTATGCAGGATTTTCCATATTAATCGTTTACATTCTTGTTTATTGCTCGTCTTCTCTTCGCCTAATTTTCCAATCAGAATAGGATCTTTTTTTTCCAATTTATTAAGAGTCTTTTTAATCCAATCTTGCATACTCTCCAAATCTGCCTCCAACTTTTCAGCAGCATGACCTAATAAATGAGACGGTATTACATGTCTTGCTGCTAGTACAATTTTCTCATTTGTTTCTGCTTCCTCTTGAAATTCGTTTCTTGTGCTAGTTCGTATTTCATTAATAACTGGAATAAAAGCGGGCCTTATTCCAAGGTTTTTCGGACGATGAGTATTTGAATTGGTTTTTATCCTGGCTTCGGTCAACCCTAGTGCAATAGCCTTTTCAAAAAAATCATCCAATGAACCGAATGGTCCTGCCAAGTCTGTTTTTCCTTCCAGCCCTTTTACAGTCTCCAATAATAGCTTTTTAGTTACCGTGTACCCATAATGTGGTAGGTTAAGTTGAATTTCATTTATTAATTCTCGTTGTTTGGGCTTCTCGTATACTACACCCTCAATTTCTATTGCTCTCTGAATTACCTGACTACTCTTTTGCCATCCTTTCGACTTAAGCTGACTAACTTCTGCCGCCTGACGATCGGCATTTGACTGGCTATACGAACTTTTTCGTTGCATTGGCAGAGCGGAACGTTGTCCCATCCGATCCGCTTCCTGCTCTAAACCAACATTATCATTGACCCCCACACCCCCTTTTAATTGCATTGTCGGCCTTACCCGTCCCTGCTTTTGCTGTACTACGTGCCACGCTTCATGAGCCAGGTGCTTCTCCTGACCGGGGCCTAAGTAAATGTCACTCCCCTGCGCATAGGCCAGCGCCCCCACTTCTGCCGGTTTGCTAGAGTTATAATGCACCTGCACGTCATCGAGTGAAAAGCCCGACTGAGCCTCTAGGTTTGCTTTTAGCTGATCGGGTAACCCTTTGCCAAATTTGGCCTGTAGCACACGCGGTGAGGCATTGGCTACGTGTTGCAGCTTACGCTGAATAACCGCCGTGGGTCGGTTGTCAATAAGGCCTTTGGTCGGTTGGCTTTTGCGTTGAACGATAGCAGGCTTTGCCGTGATTTTTGAGGGTCGATTGAACGATTTCATTCAGTTAGGGAGGTTTATTAGTGTCGTAAAACTACTAGGCTAAAAAAAGAGGAAGGTGTCAATTTGGCGACAAATCCTGTCCCATAAGTGACAGGATTTGTCGCGCTACAAAGTATAGGTTTTGCGGCAATCCTATTACGGGGAAAAACCCCTTTTTGGGGAGGATTTAACTCGTATTTATCATTCGGCGGAAGGAGAACGCCAAGTTAGCAAGGGAAAGGTAACTACACTAGTTACATCAGTCGAGCCAATTGATGTAGGTACGTATAAATGAGCCAATCAAGTATCCTAGTACTTTTCACCAATCAAGAAATTTACCAAGCATAGTATGAGAAAGGTAGTATTCGTCTATTTAAAGGCGTTTTACAGAAGTTAAAGCGTATAAACGCAACAAAATGATAATTTTCTGTCCAATTAATTATCAAGAAAAAAATAGGCTCTTTATATAATTGCAGGTAATGGACTGTGTCTTAAAGTCCAATATAATGGTTCTATGACATTATCGGGCTCAATTTGAGTTGGTGGAAGATGTACAAATTGATCTTTGTTATACTGGGTATGTCCAATTGAAGAGACAAAAAAATAGTCAAAATACTGGCATTTGATTCTACAGACCTCTAAAAGCCTACTGACTTTGTCAATAATAGCAACCTCCTTTACATCTCTCAAAGACAAAATGTCTGACTTAAGGAAAAGAATAGATACTGGAATGTCTATTTTCTTATTTTCAAACAAGCCCTTTTTCTCCGCATATATATTCAATGCAACGATAAACGAATTCTGATATTCTAGAATTTTTTCTTCTTTTTCATCTAGAATATACATTACATCTAATGTCAAAAATATTGCATCACTAGTTATTACATAATCAAAATATTCTGACCTATGTAACCATGAGCTCGAAGTAGGATTTAATTCATCAAATTTTTCACCTGCAAAATCACCAACTTCAATTTTAAATCTTTTTGAAAGTAAAAAACTAGGACTTCTCTTCAATGTAGCATAAGCTCTATAAAAAAAAACTTTATTAACACTAGTTCTGGGAAGCCAATTATTACTTACAAGGGTATTGTAATCTTTTGCTACTTGCTCGATTGTTTCGGCTCCATATGGCGAAAAAATTAGGCTTCGAGTTTTTTTTCGTTGAAGTAAGTCAAACAAGACTGTTAAGTATACTGTCTTTCCTGTATTAGGAAATCCGAGTAATGCGATGGAAAATGATTTAGGGTTTCGATTAATTGTTCGAATTAAATTTATAGAATATAAGACTAAAAACAATGGCAATACAATGTCTACCAAGTTGGCAAACTTATAAATTGAACCTAGCCTTTCGAATTCAGATAAATTAAATATTTTGCCTACTTCAAAAATTAAAAATATAGCAATTATTAAAGTAACAATATATACTTCAAAATTTCTATTATTCATTAGTCCTCTAGTTTATAGTAAAATTTAAAAAGGGCAGCAACTGGAATTGAGACTATAGTTAAAATATACATACAATATTTTAATCTAACTGATTGGTCAAGTGACTTAATTTGACCATAATTTTTAGCAATTTTTTTCAGATCAATCAGTTGAGCGTTATTATTAATATTTTCTATTATAGACTCTATGTAATCTTTAAGTGACTTCTCCGCTTGTAGTTTATATAAAACAGATAAAATAAATATTAATAAACATATAATTATAGCGATCATAGCTCCCGATATTAAACCATCGATCAGAGGCTTATCAGTACTTGTTGTCGCCTTTTTTCCTATGCTCTTTAATTGAAACATGAATAATATGGCCATACTAAAGGACAACTCCGTAATTTCAAATTCTATTTCGCCAGAGTTTACAAATCGAACTATTGTTCCACATATAACAGGAGCTAATGGCAATAATACATCTTTCAAAAACCATGTAAAAAATGCTTTCATCTTATAGTAAACAACTTATTGTTATAAAAACTTAGAGAAAATATAAAAGTCCATTCTGTGTATACTTTTTTATATTTCTTGATACAGTCGCATCACTCTCGTTTGAAGATTGTAAAGCCATTTTTTGTAGCTATTATGTCATTTAACCCCAAATGGACTTCCTTTTTTTCTAAACGGGGTGCAAATAGTGTCTTAAATCAAATATATCATACGGGAAAATCACCCTTTTTTAAAGGGAGATCTCCCGTAATATTTAGGCTTTAGTTTAGACAGAAGAATTGTAGAATTAAATCTATAACTTAACTAGAACAAGCATAGACGAATAAAATGTCCGGTAAATAGACAGTAATGGATTTGAAAAATGGCTAAATTGAATCTTATATTCTACCTTCCGTGCCTCAACTCCTTCGCATCCAACTCTACGACGGCCCCAGTCGTCAGACTTATAGCTTGCTCCAGGCTGATATTGTAGTGGAGAACCCGCCCCACTACAGCTATGGCCAGCCTTTACTAATAGGGGACGATGCCGACGATCCGGCCACCTGGCCTACGTATGTAGTCGCTCACTTTCCGCATATCCTACAGGAACCCGACCCTGACCGGCCCGGTAAGAAGCGAATCGTGTACGAGGTGTTCGTGGCGCGGGAAAGCGAGTGGGGAGGGTTTGGATTGCCGGAGGGGTTGGGGGAAGTGTGACGATTAATAAATTGGCGGTAAGTTCAGAGAGAGATTTTCTATATTGAACGGCTATTAGCAATCTCTTTGCTAGCTGAATCACATGCATAAAGTTAAATACCAAATTTTCGTAAGTTCCGCCAGATATGCAAACTCTATTGAACCAGAAGGAATTTTTAGGGAAATATCGTGTCAATGAGGATGAGTTTAATGCTACAGGTCTTCTCTGGAACGATTTGGAAACTCTTTTCTTACATTATTTAGATATAAAACCAGATTTGGAAAGTATCGGTCAGACTATGTCAAACCGACTCATGAAAATAAAGAAAGTACATTCAGTTAGGTATAGGATAAAGGATGAAGAACATTTAATTGAAAAAATTATCCGTAAACGCATAGAGAAACCTGATCGGATAATTGATATAAAGAATTATACAACTGAGATTACTGATTTAGTTGGTTTAAGGGCAATACACCTCTTTAAAGAAGATTGGAAGCCTATTCATGATGTTATCGACCAAACCTGGAATCTTAAAGAAACGGCCAAAGCCTACATAAGAGAAGGCGACAATGAGGTATATCGACAAGCATTTACAGATCAGGGCCTTTCAGTTGAAGTACATAAACGTGGCTACCGATCCATTCACTATATAACTATCACCAAGCCTGCTAAAATAGAGTTCTTCACTGAAATTCAAGTTAGGACAATCTTTGAAGAAGGATGGAGCGAAATTGATCACAGTGTAAGGTATCCTTATGAATTAGACAATCTTTTATATAAAGAATTTTCGTCTATACTGAATCGTCTGGCCGGAATGTCAGATGAGATGGGGACTTTCATTAATTTGCTTCGAGCAGAAATTACCGCTAATAAAGAAAAGATTTTGTCTAATCAGCAGGAAATAGAAAGGTTGCAAGCCATTTTGGACAAACCAGAAATTACTCAGGAAGACAAAAATGAAATAAAGGAAGTAATTAAATACGTTACTCTGCCGGGTTATTACCCCAAAATCTCTGAATTAGCGAAAGGATTAGAAGGGATAAAAGGGTTTCCGGGACTTCCCAATAACTCGACTCTTGGTAAGCTTGCTGAACTTGGAAAAATTCCCGGTATTTCTGCTGGCACTTTAGAGGCAATGCGGTCTATGACAGACTCTTTAGCTGGGTTTAACTCTATTACTGAGGCCATAAAGGCTAATACCCAAATTTATAGTGGCACACCTTTAAATAGAAGTTCAGCAAAAGTGGAAACCTTATCCCGCCCCAAAGTCAAATCTCCTAAGAAAGGTAACACCAGTGAGGATAATCTTCCAGCGGAGTGAACTTGACAATTCTACCAGTCCATGAATTTACTCGCCTTATTAAATAACCGCCTATACGTAACCACTTGTCCAATACAACCATAGGTCGTTATTTTTACAGAATTATAAACTACTCATCATGTCAGACATTAAAGAGAAAGTAGGCACCCAAATAAAAGAAGCAAGAAAGTCAAAAGGTATGACTCAAAAGGAGTTAGGTGATAAACTGGGTGTCTCTGATTCGACCGTAACTCAGTATGAATCTGGAAAGCAAAATTTAACTATAGAAACTCTCCATAAAATCGCAGAGGCTATAGGAGTGACTTTTTCAACTGTATTTAAATAGGTCTTTTTTTTGTTCCAAAAACTTGTATATATCTTAGCTTTTACTATATTTGTATAGTCAATGAGAGGCAGAAAAGGCGATATAGTACCGAGGAGGTTGCCCGCTGGACAGTATGTAATGAGTTGATAGACAATAATCAAAGCAAAACCCCAACGCTACAGACTTGGCGGAACGAGCGAAGGGGCGATGTGTCACACTAAAACGGTAAGTTTCAAATGAACACGGAGCAAAACTACGTGGGTGGGGGGAATAATGCAATCCCGCCTACACCACCGGCCCAAAATGCGGTCCCAACTTCCCCTACGCCGGATGACTGGCGAGACTCCTTTCTGTTGGAGGTAATGAAGAGTAGCGGTAGCAAGGAATATTTGTTCGGCCTACTTGAATTGATTCATGATCTTCTGGATTCAGGCAGTATTATTCCTTCCATTGGCGAGATGTTTAACGGGTATATAACTCAGCCTTACATCAACCTTTCTGAGCAGAGACTTGTATTGCGTGACATGATGAGTCTCGTTGTCTTTTTGACCAAGCTAAAAGGGGCCTTCGAGTGCTTTGACATTTATACGGATTACATCAAAATAGCTGAAAGCGAGCAGGGCAATGAATAATCTAATCGTCATTGCCATTAACGAACGAGGTTTGGTTTTGGCAAACCCTAGCCATCTGCGTCAGATAGTCGATCGAAAAGTAAAGGAATACTGCGAGTATCACAAAGCCCAGTCAACCCAGACGTACGCCTACCTCTACAAGCGACTCTACCAGATTTGGGGAGTTAACGTATACACATTACCGAGAAACGAAAGGGAGTCACTTATAGATGCCGCCGAGCGAGACGGACACTTAGAGCGCATCTATTCTCTGATTAGCGCTGAATTGATTTTCCCGGAAGAACAGTAACCACAATGAATCATCAGTCGCTCCGACCTTTTGCGGTAGCCGCATTGTGGTTTCTACTGGCCGTCTGTAGCGTTCAGTGGGCTATTTATCGGGTAAATAACCGGAAACGGTTGGAGCTTAAAACCTCCAATAATCATGGAATCATCAAAACAACAACCCGCTTATATTTCCACCCTTGCCTTATTAAATCGCCAGCTCTCAGACTGGCAAAATCTACTAGCCGAGTTTGAGGACAGGCAAGCCCCTGCCGATCAGATTAAGTATTGTCAGACTCAGATTGAGCGACTAAAGGCGGAACTAAACGTGATAGGGAACTAATATCAATTGGGCCAATCGGGTAGGCATAAATACACCCATCCGATTGGCAACTCTATAACAATAGATAAGTTAAACTATAGTACCTTAAAGAGAGAAGCAGGTGCCTGTCACGCTCTCTCTTGTCCTTAAGATAATAAGCTCATGAACGAATCTCAAACTAGCCAGACCCTTTTCCATGAAGGTCATCAGTTACGGGACTACTTGCTATACCATCAGATTAGCCAAGCCGAATTGGCGCAGCAAATGAACATGACAACGGCCAATATCAACCGTTATACACACATGAAGACCTTATCCTTAAGAAATCGAAAGGCCCTACTGGCTGTTTTAGGGATTAGTTGGGAAGAATTTTTCAAACCAGTGGGTGGCCCTCTAACTGACGAAGGTTCTCACCTAAAGGCGTACTTAAGGCGCAAAAAAATCGCTGCCAGTTGGTTAGCGGATAAACTAGGTAAAAAAAAATCTACCATAGGGGATTACTTTCGGACTCACACACTAAAGAAGCCCACCCGAGAGGCAATATTGGATGCCTTAGGAGTTAGCTACGCAGAAGTGTTTGAATCGAAACGGGTATCTCCTTCTGACACCCCGCCCCAAGCCCCTACTGAGGTTACTTCGCTACCTGAAGATACTTTAATGATGGTAAGTCGCCAACTTTCAGAATGGAGGGAATTACAAAATTGGCTTATAACTCAGGGCGCATCTTCCCCGCAACTTAATGTTTGCCAGCATCAGATTTGGCATTTAGAATTGCTTTTGGCGGCATTAGATCAACCCTCACCTCCAAGCCTAAATTCTTCATGGACACTGTAGTAATTGAGGGTGGGTCTATTACCGCCCTCATTAAACTAATTCGTAAGTTACCAGAATACGAATCTTGGAAACGGGCGGTCTTTATTCGTGATCACTTCCAATGTCAGCATTGCGGAAAAAGAAATGGTAGGAAGCCGATCATCGAGGCAGATCACGTAATAGTGTATGTCGTCAAATGAAAGTGGACAGACGCGGGTGAAAAGAGAAGAGATGGTTTTAGCCACTTTGGGCTCGCTGAAAAATATGATTTTTCCGGCGTTGGGACAAACTTAGCTGCTTCGTTTTTTGCCGACTAGCCAAGATCTGCTCTTGACGACCCCAGTACGCATCGGCTGGCCGTACGTTGTCCAGTGATTCATGGTAGCGTTGATGATTATAATAGTCTACCCACTCCGTTAGGCGTTCTCTCAACTCATCCGGACTATAGTAGTGTTCTAATAACAGCACGTTTTTCATGGATCGATGATACCGCTCGATCTTTCCTTGGGTCATCGGATGAAAGGGAGCGCTACGAATATGATCGATGCTTTCTCCTTTCAGATAATCCTTTAGATAGCGAGATACATAAGCCGAACCATTGTCGGAGAGCATACGAGGCCGCTGACCACTTTTCAGACTACTCGCTTTCAGAGCAGCTTGCACGGTTCGCTCTACATCTGTCGCTTGCATGCCCGGACATAATTCCCAAGCTAAGATGTACCGAGAATAATCATCCAATACCGTCGACAGATAATACCAACCCCAGTGCTTGATCTTGAAATAGGTGAAGTCAGTCTGCCAGAGTTGATTGGGAGCCGTGGTCGGATTATAGAAGTGGTCAGCCGCTTCCATCAACCGATAAGCAGGGGTAGTGATTAGCCCCCGACTTTTGAGAACCCGGTAAACGGTGGATTCGGAGACAAACCACTGCTCATTATCAACGATATAGCAAGCCAGTTCGCGACTGGAAAGGTCAGGTCGATCTAAAGCTAGCTCAACAATCCGATTTTTTTCGCCGATTGGTAGTTGATTCCAGATGCTTGTACGACGGCAAGGTTGATCGGCCAAGCCATCAAAGCCAGCGCTTAAATAACGCTTATACCAGCTGTAAAAAGTAGCTCGGTTGATCCCCAGTTCCTGTAACGTGGCCTTTACACTGATGGGTGACTGTTCGACTAAGCTTATAATCTCCATTTTCTCGGACTGAGTCATGTGATGATCGGGGTTAATCGTCGGCCTTAAGGCTTTTTTTTTAATACCCGATTCTCTAAGCTCAGTTCGGCTACCAGCTGTTTAAGAGCCTCATTTTCGGACTTGATGGACTGCACTTCGGGAGCGGTGGCTTCTCGAGTTGTATCACCCGCCAGTCGTTTCTTACCCGCTTCGAGAAACTCTTTACTCCAGCGGTAATAAATGTTGGTGTTGAGCCCTTCCCGCCGACAGATCTCAGCTACTGACTGTTCGCCTTGCAAGCCTTCTAGCACAATGCGAATCTTTTCTTCAGCGGTGTATTGGCGTCGGGTTTGTCGCTGAATGTCTTTGATGATGGATAAAGCAGGCTTGCGCTCGGCAGAGGTGGGAGATTGCGAGGCTGTGCGCTTGGCTTTGGAGGTTTTAGCCGAATTGGACATAATTAAGGAGGTTTGAGTGAAACAATTTACTGAATTGTCTCTTCTCATTTTCACCCCTTTTGTCCACTTTCATTTGACGACGTACAGTAATAGGCATAGGTGTTCTTGTCAAAGAAAATCAAATAAAATCTATCGCAGAGGCAAGGCAATGTTTACCTCTTTGGGATACTAATAACGGGCGAACACTATGCCGCTCGTGCCATGAGAATACAGATAGCTTTCCGAATAACTTTAAGAAAAAGCTCCAAACCAATGCCAGTAAAGAGAATTTTCACTCAAGAAGAAACAGACATAATCGTTTCCGAATACAATAATCAAGTGAGTATTAAAGCCCTTTCCAGAAATTTTGATATATCCGAAAGTGCCATAAAAAATCTTTTACTTGAACAAGGTGTAATAACTAGAGCACCACTTTCGGATAAGACATTTGGTAGGGAGGGCGAAATAGCAGATTTATATAAATCAGGAGACACAATCCTATCTATTGCAGCCAAGTTTGGTTGCAATAGGAGGTATATTTCCGGTGCGCTCCTTAGGGTTGGATTGAGCAAAAGGACGCACTCTGAGCAGCAGAGGAAATATTACGTAGATGAAAGCTTTTTTGATGAGATAAACACAGAAGCAAAGGCTTATTTCCTAGGTCTCTTATATGCTGATGGCTATAATAGCAATAGGTTCTTCGCTATTGGTCTCCAATTGAGAGACAGACACATTCTGGAAGCCTTCAAAGAAGTCTTACAATATGAGGGGCCATTGCACTGTAGTCCATCAAATCAAAATGTATGTACACTTGTTGTATCAAGCAAAAAAATGTGCGCTCGACTAAGTGAAATAGGCTGCGTGAGAAAAAAATCTTTGGTACTGACATTTCCAACGGCAGTGCCAAAGATTCTGGTTCACCATTTTCTTCGGGGATATTTTGACGGTGATGGATGGGTAACAATAGGGAAGACTACCAAACAACCTACCATTGGTATGCTTGGTTCTGACTCATTCATCAATAGTACCTCAACTCTAATAGCTGAATCTCTTAGCATAAAAGTCACAACAAGAAAGCATTGTGTAAGTGAGGGCATTCTGCGCTGTTACATATGCGGTTCAATTAACTGCCGTCTACTTGGAGACTACCTTTACACGTCTGCTAGTCTGTTTTTAGCAAGAAAAAGGGCAATTATTGATTTAGTTAGGCCGAAAGGCAAGCTCTGTGGCGAAAGGAATCCACACTCGAAGCTAACCAAAGATACTGTTATTGATATACGTGGTAAGTATGCTAAGTCTTTTAGTAGGGCCGAACTAGCAAGGCAGTATGGGGTATCTCTTTCGACTATTGATAGAGTAGTAAATAATAAGCATTGGGCTAATAATTAGGCGAAAGTTTGTTTGTTGTGCCAGCATTCATGGACGGGGTGTATTGGGCAGAAATACAGGCCGCACCGTCCGTAGTGGGGAAAACAAAACTAATAAAAAAGCCTGGAAAACTACCCAGGCTACTTTTTAACGCAACTGACAGAAGTCGATGAATTCACTGTTATTCCTCCAGTCACAACTGGAGTACCTATTCCTTGTTTTTCATATTCGCGTTTATACTCATCTTCGCCACACACATCTTCTTTAGTTGTAATAGTCTGCGAAGGTGCCTTGGTACTATAATACAAAGTTGTAATCGTACACGAATAGCATTGTTTTTTAGTAAGGCCTAGAGATTCGCAGCCTAAAAGGGAAAAGAGGACCAAGTAACAGGAAAGTTTTTTCATGGTGTGAATTATTCAATGAAATTCAAAGTGATAACATGGCCGTCTGATTTATCCAGGACTGCTTCGGCTTTACTCAGAGCTTTTGCACCAAACTTATTTTTACCACGAAAGGATGTTGTTACATAAATCTCCTGACCTTTTACGGAATGAGTCGTTTCAACGTGTTCGTAACTATCAGGGTCGTGCATCTTTTTTTTTGATAGCCTCCTCAACAATATAGCTAGATCCATCAGGCCCGAAAAGATCAGCGGTTGTCATTGGCCCGTCAATTTGTTTTTTAGTACCTAGTTGATAAACTATAACCAAGACAAAAGCAATCACAACTGCCCTTAGTATCCAGCGGAATCCTTCATTACTGTCTTTTGGAGTGAATCTCATGGCGCGTTTTTGCGCCGAATATATTAAAAAAGAATCAGCACCTATTTACTATTGAATAAGCGGACTCCCAAACCTCAAAACTACCCGTCGCCAGCATACTATTTCCCTCACCTTCGGAATAGCCCGTTTTGAGTGAATAGGGGAATCCATTGATCAATAATTCTTTGTGCAGCAGCAGTGTTCGCCAACCTTCCCTGCCGATCGGGTCGGTATTGGGAGTATGAAAAGCAACATATTGATGGGCGTGCGCTTCGACCATAACTTTTACGCCCGTTGTAATGCGCTCATACTCTTCAACGCTCGTGTCCGTCTTGGGTAGATCTGCGTAACACTTCAGCCGTAATACGTTCCGAAAATCATCCATTGATGCCAGATCATAGGCAATGGGGCCTATTGGCCGGGTGTTTCGGTATGAAAATAGGGTTGAAATGGCCTGATAACTCGATTTATTGAGCCATAATCGATTCGAGTAAATTGGGCCGCCAGCGATCAAGCTAATACGAAGTCGATAATAGCCATCGATGAGCGTTGAGTTACCAGGTAAGCCAAATGAAAGCGTAAAGTTTTTAGTCGTTGGTGAAGTTTCGATGTCGGTCAACGTGCCGACTGCAGCTAAAGCAACGGTATGGGTTTTGTCATAAACCAAATCAACTACGTTGCTATTGATCGAAATATCGTTGATCGCCAAGTAAGTCGAATATGTTTCGCCCGGTACTAGCAAGACGCTGGCGGCTGACGGGCCAAACACGTTACCGTCCGGCAAGTCGAACAAATCTGCTGGCTCTGGGCCGCTGTGATTGAAAACAACAAATCCGTATCTATTCCACAAGTTCATGATTCGTAGGAGTATTGCGTTTATACTTAGCTTCCAGTGCTTTTACATACTGCCAAAAGGCAATGGTCGACGTTTTATCGTCAACCGGTAGTCCTTCCATCTGCATGGCAATTTTATTGCTTACGTAGGACTCCCGGATTATCTCCAGCTGATTATTGGGGCCGGTTAGCTGGGCCGGTTTTATACTTTCCTGAATTTCCTGATTCAGCGCATCAATCTGATAGGCAAGGGCGGGATCATCGGGGTCTATCAGGCTATCGAGTTCAATCAACAACGCTTTTTGCTGGAGTATAAAATTGGGCTCTTCCATATCAGGAAAGCGCTCGGGGTCGAACTGGGTCAGCTCACTATAAAGTTTTTTTTTTACGGGCCCCCATGTCTGCAGCAGCAGTTCGTCGGTCAAACCTTTGGCCGATAAGACTCTGGCCAGCTCCTCGATGCCTTCCGGAGAATAATCTTCCCAGGGCTTGTCGTCGATTTTTTCAACTAAACAGCAAAATGCCAACGATCGGGCCGAGTACTGTTTGCCCAGCAGGTTGGCGAATAAAAAACGGGTATTATTAATGGCCGTCAGCTGGGCATTGGGATCGTCACACCCCACCAGGCCGGCCATTACTTCAAAATGACGATCGATGTCGTCCTGAGTTGATCCCACAGAACTCTCGATCAGAGAATAGTAATCACACTCCACCCTGCGTGACTCGGGAAGAGTGCGCGGGGAGTCGTGAACAGTGATAGTGGCCGATGGCAGAGTTAGTATTTGCATTAGATTTTATTAGATAAAATGCTAGACAGACAGACCTGAATGGGAATAGCGGCAAAAGGAACAAATACATAAACACTATACGGTATTAGGTTCAGAATGGCAAAAACAACACAGCCAATCCAGAAACCCCGGCAAAGCAAGCACGGCTCAGCGGGCCAATATTTACACCAAAATCCGTGTGTATTAAAGTAATCGTCGATCTTCCATTTTTCGCATAGGATTACTCCAGCTGCGCCGACGAGGGCGGTCAAAATAAGGTTTAGTAGCATAGGTCGGCGAAATAAACAATGCATTCCAGGCGAAATGCGGTATACGGATAGGTGTTGTAACGCTCCTCGAGTCCAGACACGTCAAAACCGGGATAAATAGACTGGGCACCGGTAACGGTCTGATCAACTGATCGACCAAGCTCCATAACACAGTCCAACTCCCGAAGCAGGCCTCTTACGTCCCTTTTTAACTCCTCTTTCGATAATTTGATGGCCTGCAGATTAGCCCATACAATAATTGACAGCGTTCGTTTGACATATATTTCATTAAAACACTCCTCATCATCATGGAAATACAGACACGAAAACGAATCGACCGTATCGTTGGGATACGCCGGGTAGTATTCGGCACTGTCAGCCGAACGCTGAATCCAAGGCTCCAGCTTACCAGCTACCAACTGGGGCTTCAGGCGACCCAATGCGTTTTTTTGCAACCATTCCAACCCCATCAACTCAGACTGAATGATCGTCACGATCCCATTTAGGCCAGCTTCATTTTCTTCTATTTCGGTTGGAATGTTTAAGGCTTCGCTCATAATCCAATGGCTGCTTTTAGTTTGGCAATAAACTGAGGTTTGATAAAGATGATGAGCTTGGTTTTCGATTCTTCTGTCAGTCCGAATAGATCGCCGTACTTGGCAACTAGTTCCGGCACTTTGGGATCATCGGCCTCCAGCTCAAAGCGATCGGCAAACACTTCGGTAAAAATCGATTCGTAGGTGGCACCCGTATCGTGAATAGTCACCCGATCGTAGCGCTGCCCCTTCTCTTTTTTTATAAACTCCGTTGTTTCGGTATACTCGGGCGTGATATCGGAGCCATCGGGCCGTTTGCCGTCAAAGAGTTGCGCCCGGTTCAGGTTTTCGATAAAGGCCGCGTTCGCTTCGATGACTTCGCCCATGATCCGGTGCAATAACTCCGGTGTAATTTTGAGCAGTGGCGTAATAAAGCAGGTACGCAGGTCTATTTTCCGTCTGGCCATCGTTATTCATCGTCAAACATCGATGCAAATCGAATCCCTTTTCTGGGGGCTTCGCTGGGCATACAGGTAGGCGATTGCTTAGCCATAACCGCTTTCAGATCGGTAATCAACTTGTTTTTGGCTGTACTCAAGCCAAAATCCGTTTTACTATTGGATTGCCCATAGAGCGCCACGTACGCCTGGCTTTTGAACTGCGCGGCTGTCCCATTGATCCGATCGGATGTACTTATTTCCTCCAGTACATCACAGGCAATTACATGCAACAGTGCATTGGTGAGCATATCCCGGTTGATAAGCAGGGTTTGCGTCACGTCGCACCGGGCTTCAATCGTCAGGTTGATTCCCCAGGTCTGAAGCGAAACTTCGGATTCGTCGACCCATGACTGAACGCCCGAAGTCAGATTGCCCATGACATATATGGGCTGAATATGCACGAACGGCACCCGGTTTTGCGCGTACACAAAATCGACGCCTAAGCAGGAGGAACAGGTTCCGACCGAAAAACCACGCTGGGCCCCAACGGCCGACACACCCATCGGCAAATCTGTTTCAAAGTAACCGATCGTATAGTAGCCTCCTCTGCGCCAGTACAGGTATTGATTAACATCGACCCACAGGCTGCGCCCCGTAACCGTGCCCGATAAATAGAAGACGCCGATTGGCTCAGCCTGTTCCGAGTGAAACAGGTAAATGGGCATATTGGTCAGGGTTCCGCCACCGGTCAGCTGGAGGCCTAACCGGCCGATAAGAAAGGCCGTATTTCTGCCCTTGATCCGCAACCGATGCCCGACAAAACGCCCGGCTTTGTTAATAGCACCCTGCAAATTGGCTTCTTTGTTGTAGAGCGGCTGCAGCTGCAACAGAGCGGGTGCTGGTGGATTCTGGGCAAGCGCACGAGCCAGTTTATTAATGGCTCCCCGTTCGATCCGGCTGTACCAGGCCGATAGTAGGCTGGTTTCCTGCCAATAATCGGCATCTGTCACGTCATGGCCGGAATTATTGGAAGCCAGGCTTTCGTACAATTTTCCTGCTCCTCCCTCCTGAGTTACCCAAACCAGATCATACAGATTATACGGTTTTTCCTGGCTGTAGGCAGCAAAATCGTACTTAGCCAGGTTTGGGCCAAGTGCGGACAGTATTTCAGGGCGAAGCAGCTTGTGCGCATCGGACAGATAGACTTCCGGATTGGCGTGAACAGCCGCCGGCAGATCTGGATTGGAGAGAAACCCAGCGTACAGACCAACCACACCGGCCAACGATTTAGATAATTCTTTGGTATCGAGCATAATGGCTAAGCAATTGGGATTAGTGAGTCATTCAGCGGATCGTAACGATACTGGAGCCGAATCAGCCGTTTATTGATTGGAACATCAAACTCAATAACCGCCAGTTCGCCAAACTCAAAAAAGCGTTCCCGTCCGTATTTGAGGCCCTGTTGTTTAGCGCCAAACAGAATTTGCTTTGCGCCTTTGATCTGATCAGCAGACTCCTTGTCGGTAGTCTTAGTTTTTTCTAGTACACCCATCGTTTTTTCTGATAAAAAAACCCCCTCCAACAATAGAGAGGGTTTTAAACAAACCAACCTAAACAGTAAACCCAGACCTACTTAAACGGCGTTGACTTGAGCGACAGGACCTTCAGGGAGTCGCTATTAGCGATCCCCACAATTCGAATACTGGCCACGGTGCCTTTCCAGAGCACGGCCTGGCCATGCGGATCGATAAAGGCAGCTGTTGCGCCAACCCCAGTACCACGGGTGAGCACCCGAACGGTGCCTTTTTCAATGGTGGCCACGTATTTGGTCGTCGAATCCTGTAATTCGATAGCGTTTGTCGAATAGACAATTCGATTCGTCGTTGGGTATGTAACATAAGGCACCGTGTCGGCCGCCACGAATGCAACGACAACAATGGCAGCTATGATTCCAAGTAAGAACTTCATAAAGTTTGAAATAAATAAGAAGTGAATATTAACCTAAAAAGCAGGTAGGGAAGGCCTTTCGACCCTCCCTAAAATTGACTAAATAGGCGATTGAACCATTTCAAAGCGCTTGATCGGCGTCGTATTATCAGACGTAAAGTCGGTGGCGAAGCAGAAATCGGCCGATAATTTGGTCGAATACGCAATCTTTTCGTCGACGCAGTCAACCCGCTGTAATACACCCCATTCCCAACCTTCAAACAGGTCATCGGACATCCGGCCCCATAGGTTGATATCGGACATATTGCCTGCTTTTTCCCATTGTGCGATATCGGCCGCTGAGCCAATTTCCGGCGCATTCCGGTACGCTTTGTCGATGATGTTAACCACGCCAATCGAACCCATTGGACCGACGTAGTGAACAGTGCGGTTGGTACCACGGGCAATCCGGTTCGAGGTCTCGAACTCCTGAATTCCGGCTTCGCCCATCAGAGAACGGGTATCGAGTGCCGAACCACCACCGGGATACTGCAGGCGCAGTTTATCGGCTTTAGCGATCGTCGATGCGATATCGAAGTAAGGTCCGCTGACATCCATTTCGTCCATGATCGTCGTCATGTTGATATAGAAATCTTCGGGCTTGCTTGCTGGTAACTGATAAGAGCCACCGGCCGAACGCGTATACAGTGGATGATTGGCATCCCACGAGTTGATCACGGTGTCCTTGTTGGTATCCAACGTAGCGGCCGCAACCGTATCCAATTGGCGCAGGATTTCTTTCCGGGCCATGATGTACTGATGGCGCAGAGCCTGCTGAGGGGTCGTATAATTATCCTCGAAATCATCGGGCACTACGCCCATATCCACCGCCATGTGAATGCGGGTCAGACTTTTGAGCGTTGGCGAAATGCTCGGTGGGGAAATCGTACAGCTGCGCACGGTTAGCACTGTAGCCGAGTACTTGTTGAGCAGCGGAATTTTAATCGTGCGGGTAAATGGCTGTTTACGAATTTTGGCCAGCGCATCGGCACCAAATAATTTGGTCGTATTATTCACAAACGCGTTCAGGGCTCCGTAATGCGACATGCGCTTTTCGTAGGCCCCGAATTCGCCGGTGTCCACGCCCAGGATCATTTCGGGCAGGGTTAATGCAGTAAGTGACATACTGTATTCGGGTTTTGAGGGTAACTAAACCTCGTTGAACCGCACCGTCCGTAGTGTCGGGGTCAGCCGGAACCGTTCCGGGAGGCCTGACCGTTTTAAATCAACAGACCTATACCAGGCCTGCCTTTTGTTTTTCGTCGTTGACGAAGGTTTTCCAGGCGGGTGAGTTGGTCTTGTGTCCCGCTTCACTGGCAGCCGTGAAAATGTCTGCCAATGATTTGGCACCACCACCGCCAGCACCACCACCGCCACCGGTGCCACCACCTTTCTGCTGATGGTTCTGAGGAGCAAGGAAAATGGAGTGATTTTTCTGAATGATCTCGAGCGGAGTCATTGGCTCGCCAGTGGTCGCATTCATCAGAGGGGTGTCCGTACCCTTCTTTTTGAAAAACAACACACCATCCTTGTCTTCAGCAGCTTCATAAACGGTGTTGAACGTGGCCGTGATCGTTTCAATATCTGCTTTCTTAGCTGAGGCTTTTTCAGCGTCTGTTTTCAGATTTGGATTCACGGGCACCGGTGCCGCTTTGAGCGAAGAATCAACAACACGCTTTACCTGTTTGGCAAAATCGCCCTCCTTCTCCTTCTTGACGGTATCCTTGTAATCATCCAGGTCTTTTTTTGCCTGGCGAATCAATTCTTCAGCCGTCGATGAACCGCCCTCCCCTTTGAGCATCTTTTCCAGTTTCTCTAACTGAGCCGCCGTAAATGGCAATTTGCCCTCATTCGAGAGCTTTTCCACGTAAGAAGCTGTTGACATACCGTCGGGCTTTTTGTAGCCTACGGCCTCCAGCATTTTGTCCATCGCACCGTAAAACCGGGGGGCTTCGCTGTCTGCAAACTCTTTCTTTTTCTTCTCGAGTTCGTTGGCAAATTCCGTATCATATTCCGTTTTGGGCTTGACGATATGACCTTTTCCGGTCAAATAAGCGGTGGCGCGGGCTTCGATTTTCGGAAACAGAGCTGCTTCGATTTCGGGGGTAATCTGCTCATCGGTGAGCGCATTGATTTCGTCGACTGTGATTGGCATTGGTTGTGTCCGTCCGTAGACTAGTTAAAATTGACTGATGATTACTCGTTAAAAAGTTGACTATTTGCCAACAGGCTTATTGATGACCGTAAACCGAAGCCCCATTAAATCGTAGGTGGAAATCCCTGTTTCTTTATCGGGTTTAGTATTGGCCGCAAAATCCTGAGGATCGATAAATTGAACTCGACGCTCATCTTCATCCTCTAATTCTTTACCCGAAGGCTTACTGAAGTAGGTTTGAATAACGATGGTCACTTTATCAGCTGGAAACTCAGTGCTACCAGGCAGCAACTTTGACAAATCAAACTCTTCGTCATCGTCCTGATTGCCGAAGGGGAAGTTGCTGTTGGCAGGCGGGGCAACAGCTTGAGTTGCCAGAGCACTCACCTCCAAAGCCTTGGTTTTGGCCAGTTCAGCCGCTTCCTCGTCACGTTTAGCCAGGGCTCTCGCTACATGCTCCTCCACAATAGAGGTCACCTGGCTAAGGGGCACCATTGGCTCAGAAGGCGGTTCACTTGCCGGCTCCTGCTGGTTTTCGGTTGGCGGGGTTTGGCTGTCCTGACTTGCCTGACCTTGGGTTTGGGTTTCCCCCACTGGCGGGATCGCTGGTGGGGGGCTTTGCTGGTTCGATTTCGTCGACATAGCTTTTTAAGGAATCTAAAATTTGGGAAACACGATTTGAAAAAGGCGTTTGAATACCAAAGCGCTCGATGGGAATGGATTCGTCCCGCTCGAAACGGTTGATAAAACCCATAAGGCCGACGCTCAACGCGTAGCCTTTTGGGTCTAGTAGATCGATGCCAATCGTACTCAGCTGTTCGGGTGACATGAATGGGTACGGATTGAGCTTATTGATCAGCTTAAAACGGAGTGCGCGGGATGAGTCAGACCGGGCATAATAGTCCTGGAGCATACCGTCGATTTCTTCCAGTAGCCAGGGAGAGCCGATGCCTTGCGCCATCTCGTAGAGCTTCATCAGCAGATCACCCGACAGGGCTGCAAAGCGCCGGCCGTAATTCACGGTACAACCGATGTAGGCAGCGCCGTATCGTAGCCGCAATACACCGTCCAAGATGCGCTTGTGGGTGATCTCAAAGTATTCAGCCAGATATTCGCCTACCTGCCGGGCGGCTTCGAGAATCGATAAGATCTGCGATTCATTGAGCGCCTGGTCATTCTGTGGACCAGCTTCGCTACCGGTCGCCGTCCGCCGAATCTGAGCGCGCAGGGCCGCGACTTTTTTCTGAATGTACTCCAGACTCAGCAGTGGCGCATCGATCCAGCCAGCCGGTGGACGCAGATCAGCGTCTTCCTTGTCTTTGGGCACTGGAATCGGGATGCGACCGCCCGGTCCACCCGGTGGCCGTTTTTTCTTACACCGTGGACACTTACGGCGAATAGGCTCTACATCAGCCCGAATCTCTCCACGCCCATCCAAGCTAGGATATTCAACATAGCCATTCTGGCAACGGTATCCCTCTTCCGTCTGATAGTCGCAACTTCTGGCCTCTTCTTCCATATGCCAGAAGTTGGCAAAGGCCGCTTTGAGGTCATTGCTGTGCATGGCGCCATCGCCGAAAATATACCGATCCAACAGGCCCAGACTGGGGCGAATCAGCGTATTGGAGGCCAGTGGGTTGGTATCGTCGACGTCAGCCCACACTTTGAAGGCAGGACAAAAGCCCAGGTTGTGGGGTTCGCGCAGAATCTCCTTCCATTCAGCTGACCCATCAACTTTCTGGAAAATCGCAAAATCGGACTCGTCGAAGAGTGCTCGTTGGTTCCGCGTATCCGTATCGAAATAGGCGAACTTCATCAATCCTTCTTTGTTGGGGCCACTAGCGGCTTCAGCTTTCTGGATTTTATCGGTTCGCAATAGATACGGGTACGGCTCAGGAAAATCCGTTTTCTGCTCGGCAGGCAGATCAATGACAATCAGCGAGTTCGGCGCGTTAAACAACGCATTGTGACATTTGCGGGTTACAAAGCCGTTTATGTCAATTCGCTCGATGTACTGCTCGGCATCCATCTGCAACTTTTCATCGGATAGCTCGATGGCGATGTAACGATCCTGAGCCCCGTGCACAGCGGCAGCCGAATCAGAAATATCATCGACGAGCTCATTGCTCACCAGTGGCCATACGATATCGCGCTTTAACTGATCAAGCGTCGAAATCGACGGAATAGTCGGTTCGAGGTACTCGGCTACCCATTTCTTCCAATAGGGCGACGCCGAAGCCGCGTCGGGGGCAGCTTCGGCGTGTAACCGGTGGCGCTGATCGTCGAGCAGGGCCTGACGGAGCAGCTTCGAATCGGCCTTTTTAACTATTGGATCGTTGGGCGTAAGCATCTACTCGGCGGGGGTATCCTCTGTGGGTTGGGAAAGGGTAGGCACTAACGAATACCCCTCAGTTGTGGCCGTTTTGTTGGTCACGGCCTCCCAGCAAACAGTAGCGCCGGGTAGCTTTTGGGCCTCCAGGATGGCCTCAGCATGGGCATCCTCAAACTCTCGAACAATAGCCAGGTGTGGGCCTTCAGCTGGCTGGGTCATACGCAGTTTTTTCACAACAGCTTATGGTTGAAGTTGAGATCAAACACTTTGCAAGAGCGGTACCAGCCTTTTTCCATCTCGAAGCGGAACATGAACTGCGTCAAATCGTGCAGCTGCATACCCGTTGGGTCACCGATGAAGATCGAGTGAAACGGAATGGGTTTAAAGTCATCGGTCATGATGACCTGCCGATCGCCCAAAAAGAAGATACCGCCGAGGGTATCAAAGTCAGCGTTTTGATTGCCGCGGGCAAACAGGTCCTCAAACTGGCCGTATTGGGTTGGATTGAGACCGGTATACTTACCCGTAAAAGTCGGCACAGTCTGACCACGCATAATGGTGATGCCGTCGGGCGTGGTGTTGTCATTGCTCCCCACCGTGACAGGTTCAGTACCGGTTAGCTCAGGGCCGTAGATTTTGGGCTTGGGCAGAATCATTTTACTGATATCCGATGCGGCCTGCAGGGCTGTGTAGGTACCCTGCGCTAAGGTTGAGGTGGCGTCGCCAATGGCGGCCGTTTGGGGTAACTCGAAATAACCGATGCGTTTGGCCTGCCCGAGCAGGGTCATGCAGTTAGACGCCGTAATCTGAGCAGCCGTGCCAGTGATGGCATTGCAGGAGAGAAATTTCATGACGGTTTGGAGATAAACTGAGAGTCAGTTGCCGCACCGTCCGTAGTGGGGCATGTGTTATAGGGCAAAAATATAATAAAAAACAATTGTTAATAAGGCTTACTTAAAATTATTGATATTCTAGGAATAGTCGGCCCCTTTGAAGTCGGGCCGTTTACGATTCAGTTCGAAGAATTCGCGCATAGCGATTGCGTCGCCAAAGTCAGGGGAACGGCCCCCCAGAAGGATCTTCTGTTCATCCTTATTGTTAATGCGAAGGCGCTTTGTTGGGTCAACCGCTATTTTGCGGATGGCTCGCAGGTCCGCCACAATCAGATCACGAATGTCGACGACTTTACCCTTTAGCTTGGTTTTAGTCGTGTTATGGCGGTTGTGGTTGTAGGTAGCCACGCCGGAAACAAACATGCCCGTTTCTACACTTTCATAAATCCATGTGTTATCAGCATTCAGACTAACCCGCATAGCTCCCCCATTGATCCGGTTTGCATTTCGATAATAGACCTGGGTTTTGAGGTTTTCATAGTTTTCTTTTTCCCGGATTTGGGGATCATCGAGCGGCTTGCCATTATTTAAAAAACCAACGTAGCGGGGCTTCAACCCCAGCACGTCACCGCCGACCCCGTTCTGATCGACGAGCACGTTGTGTTCCTGAATGCCAAACTTTGACCGTAAAAACTCAATGGCCGCAACAGCCTCGACTGAGTCATTCACCTTTAACACCACACAGCCGACAATTTCCCAGCCTATCCAGGCATAGATTACCGTCCAGTCCCGGCCGAATTTGGCGATATCGGCCGTGATGTAGCGCGCAGGGGGCGCGCTGCCCAGGGGTGAAATCAGGTAGTTGCCAAAGATGGACGAAACCGAGGCCGGATTATAGAGGGCGGCTCCATCAAAACGAACCTTCCAGTTCCCCTTTAAGAGCTTGTTTTGCTCAGCCTCGGGTAAAGACATCAAAGCCGCCAGGTAGCCTGGATCATTCTGAAGTAAGATTTTATTATCGTAAATCTTACCAGGTATGAACGTGATGGACTTAGGCCGAACGCCGGCGTTTTCACCTTCGAACAGGTGGGGGGCTTTTTCAATAACCTCCTCGGCGGTATCTCCCCAGATCATTTCGTCCTTATCGACGGCCAGGTAACGAAGGACACCTATACGCTCCTGAATGGGGTAGCCATAATTCGGATTGGGCGAACTGTCCGCCAGATTTTCTACCTGGTCAATCCACCACTCGATTAGTTCAGCGACAAAACTATCCGGATCGGGATTACACGTAGCTTTCATAAACGAGCGTAACCCATTGGCATGTGGGTTACGATTTCGGGAAAGCATGTAGAAGAATTGAGTACGGGTAAAGTGGGTGAGCTCGTCAAAATAAATGGCCGGAATCTGCGAGCCCTGCCAGGCATGAATATCTTTCTCGTGCTGGAGGTGTCGAAATACAACTTTAGAGCCGTTGTAAAACGTCCAGTCCATGTCCGACAACCGACCACCACAAAGCGGGTAGATGGTGTTGGAGGTCGGTAGAATGGCCCCAGGGTTGGTAATTTCGGGGTAAGTTCTCCGGAAAAAGACGGATTCAAAATCAGGTAGTTTAGCGCAGTACCGAAGCGGATCAATCAGCATGGCGTAGGTTTTGCCTACACCAGCGGCCGCACCGGCAATCGTAATATCAGCTCTGGAGGCCATGAACTGATATTGAAAACCGGGCTGGGGCTGAATGACTTTTCGACCGTCCGACGGTGCGACCTGATAATTACTCATTGGGTTCTTGTGCCGGCGGAATGTTAGAAGGTGGTGGGTCTAATCGGCCGTTTTCAGGTAGCATCAGCATAACGCCCAGCGGATTATTAGCATCGCCACCCAGTTTGATAGGCTGAGGAACCCGGCCCTCTGTGCGGTTCAGCACTTCTTTGATGGCTTTGATATCGCCACCCATTGCCATTTGCAGAAGTCTGGCTGCAATAAATTGATTGATGGTCTGCTCACCATTGGTCGAAAGAGTAGACTTTACCGGATCTCCCCGTTCCCCATTTTTGGTTTTAACGAGCGTAATTTCCAATTCATCACTATCCCCCAGTTCGCGCAAAAACTGAGTAATCGGGCCTTTTGGCCGACCACCCGGATTACCAGATTGACCTGGCTTAAATTGATTCAGCTCTTGATTCGGAATTGGCATAGCCTGCGCCTGTTATTCGCCTGTTCTCAGGCGGTAATCTTATTGTCATTTGGGTTTCCAATCTCCCTGCAGTAGCCTTAGTCTTTCCCGGTAATCTAGAGGAAGATTTAAATTCACCATTGGACCTTTCTCCAGATTTTCAGGAAGCTTTTCAAGCCATTCTAAAAAAACGACATACTTATCCATCATACAGCTGGAGAGTTCGACGTACGAGGTGCAGTGCTCCGGAAAAGTATGAATGGCCAAATGGGACTCGCCAAGTAGCCAAAGCGCAGTCCAGCCCTCAGGCTCAAAGTGATGTTCTGTAAAATGCAGGACGTTGAAGGTCGCCAGGGTGAGGATTCGGTCAAATTCCTCCTTCAGCGTCTTCGGATTGGTGATCGGTATCCATACCGAATGATTCCAAATCTTCGGGCTCATAAACGATTTCGGGAAAATGGGTTTTAATTTGACGAGGATCGCCTTTATAAAAAACAAGAACCTGTTGGTGGGTCTTAACCACTTTCCGGTGTTTCATCTGGCCACTGGCCCGGATAGCGGCATTACCGGCCTGCTCGATCAGAATGCATTCGTTATAGAAGTGTAAACCGAACGAGCGCATGGTGTTGATAATATCCAGGTGAAAGCCGTAGTAAGCGCCGGTCGATTTATGACGGATGTCGCCGACGACGATGACCGCGAACCGGTTTTGTTTCAAACAGGCCACTGAATGCAGAAAGGCCTCGTCGAGGATCTGGTAAAACTGCGCGTAGGTCTTCTGATTGCTGGCATCATTCTCCAGATCACTGTAAACTTCCAGGTCAAAATAAGGCGGACAAGAAAACAGCAGATCCTGACTTTCGGGCTCCAGATACGTGGCCACCTGTCGGCCGTCAGCGCAGATGTATTTGGCTGGCAGGCTTTCAGTATCCACTCGGGCCTGATTCAGATCGGCCTGCTCAGCCCGCAGTTCAATGCCGGTAAAGCTTATGCCCGAAGCTGAACAGACAAAGCCGAACACCGAATCACCCGCGAAGGGGTCAAAGGCCTGGCCACCATCAATTCCGAACCATTGAACAACCACCTCCGCTAAAACCGGATCGAGCAGTGATACGCCGACGGGTAGGTTTGTCGATCGGACATAATGATTGGCTTCAAATTCTGCATTATCGAGCATTCTCCCTAATTTTTGCTCGACGGCGGTCTTTTGGCGATAGTAGCTCGGATCATCCGCAGATTTTGACTTTCGAAGCGTAGCGTTTCGACTTTCACCGTAATCACCGATGCGTGTACGCCAGTGTTCCTTTCGCTCTTTCCAGTAGCCCTGACGGGTATCGAGAATACTGAAGGGCGGAACAATAAAACGTTTGGTGAGGCCACCCTCGTTTTGTTGAATACCCGCGCCTTTTTTACCAAAGCCGATGTCGTCCAGATCGATGTCGAAGTCTACCGCCAGCGATTCAATGACCTCTACATCAAAATCCAGATTTACCTGGCTGACTTTGTTATCGAGTAGCGCCAACTTTCGCCCCTCCGGAGAGTCAATGGTCAGGTCGGTCCGTTTGACAACGACGAGCTTGGTTCCATCGGTTTCGACGACGATGACGTCCTCCATGCCTGAATCGATTGCCGCCTGGAGGGTCTTATTGCCGGCGATGACATTGCCAGCCTCATCGGCGAGGATTGAGCGGCCGGCACCGAGTTCCTTAAGTGACTTGTTTAACAGCTTCGTCCCCTCAACGGTGCCTTTATTGGCATTACGCTGATCCGGTTTGATGCTGGAAATCTTTTCTGACTTCATAATAAGAGGGTTTCGACAAATATATACAACAATTTACATTTTATTTTTTTGTTCTTTTTGTTGTTTTTTAGCCTTACAATGCCTTATTTTACAATAAATCTAAAAGATAACATAAATGGAAAATTCAACACAAACCCCGGCTCCCGTTACCCCGGCCGAGCTCCTAAAACGTCAGCTGGAGGGCTGGCGTGACATGCACACGCTACTCAGCAAAAAGAATGAGGTGGAGCCCTCACACGAGACAGCTGTACAGATTGATTACTGCGCAGGGATGATTGAGCAGTTCGAAACGGAATTGGCCATGTTAACCTCTTCTGCGCAATGAGAAAGCAAGCAATGATTCTGGCGCATGCGCTGAGAAAAACGGGGCTTTCGTTTGGGGAAGCTCAAAAACGGGCATGGGTGACTATCCGCCTGAAAGCCGAAATGCTGATCAAGCCAGTGAGCTTTTTCTATCTGAAAGAAAAAGGGGAGGAACGATTTGCCGTCGGCTATTACGGAGCCGCACCGGCCACGACCACCGCACCCAAACCGGCCAAATCGGTACTGGCCATTCCGTACTACGATACGCTGGCCGATGGCTGGCGATCATTCCGGGCTGACCGGTTGATCCTTGACCGCACCGGCGGACCGGTTTGCAAAGCCTAACCCATAAGTGATAAACTAAAACGGCCCGGCCGTCTGGTCGGGCCATAATTCAACTTTTTATATGGAAAATAACGGAGATCAAAACGCCTTTCCGCTCGACCTAGGTGAAGGTATGGCACAACTTGGTTTGACTATACGCGAATACTTTGCTGCTAAGGCAATGGTCGGCATCATAGCCCAGGATGTTAACAATCAATACACGACCAAATCAATTGTATCAAGCGCAGTGGCTTTGGCTGATGCCCTTATAGAAGAACTCAACAAATAGCCCTCACAATCCTAATGGACTTAAACGTATTAAGTGCTCCTTTGACCATTCACGAAATTGAGTGGAGGGTGCAATCTCAAACCAAGGATGGTCAGAAGATCATTGTGGTGCCGTACATCACCAATCGCTGTGTGATGCAACGCTTCGACGATCAGTTTGGCTGGGCGGGCTGGCAGAACGAAATCAAGGAAATCGACGGCGGTTTTCTCTGCACGATCACGGCCATTCTGCCCGGTGGCGAAATGATCCGGAAGACCGACGGCGCGTCCCGAACCGGTATCGAGCCGGTGAAGGGTGGCATCAGTGATGCCATGAAACGGGCCGCTGTTCAGTTTGGTTTGGGTCGGGGACTGTACGAATTCCCAAAAGTGCTGATTCAGACCACCGACAAATACATTCCCGACTGGGCGACCCCATTGCTTGATAAAATGGTGGAGAAACTCAACGCTGGCGGGGCGGTGCGTGATGTCGTTGTGCTGAAACCTGAACACGCAAAACCAGCTACGAAGCAATGACCGCACAAGATGCATTGGCTTGGCTCAATGGCCGCTGGTGGGTTGATCCGCTCGTATTGGCAGCTTTTCCATTTACTGCCCAAATGTCCACCAAAGCCCAATTTAACGTAGAGCGAGAAGTAACGATTCGTATTCCAACCGATCAGAAGACCCGTTTTAATAGGCCTAAGCCGCAGCGTCGACGGTTCGATGCAGTAGCCGTCGTTAAGCCTCATTACAGAGCTTGGGGAGATGAATTGTTTACGGTTGGATTTGAAATTAAGGTAACCAAATCCGATTTGCTGGCTGATGTCAAGATTGCCGACTACTTGGGGTATACCGATTTTATGTATTTGGTTGTTCCAACTGACCTAGTGATGCTGGCCAACGAGAAAGTAGCTAATCATACACTAATGAATGGCGACAGGTTGATTGGAATCTTAAACGCCCAAAGCGGTGAGGTGGTTTGTCATCCAGCCCGTCAGCAATTAACCGCCGAGTGTCAAGTTGAACTCTATCGTGAATTAGCATTTCGAAGTATAAGACGATGAAAATCCTTAAAACCTTTAACTGGCTTCGGCGGGACTTCTCAGCTACGTTTGAATGCGAGGCCTGTGGCCACCAGCAGACTGACAACAGCTGCTATGACGACGCCAATTTTTACATAAACGTCATTCCGGATATGAAGTGTGAAAAATGCGGTGAAAGTACCAATTCACAGGGTTTGACTCCCTATGCAGTAACACCCCGCTACGATCCTAACATCACCATGTAGCTATGCACTACTACATCGAACAGTTCAGGGAAAAAGACAACCTGATCACTGGCCGCGTCGAAGTGAAGGACAAAGCCGCCAGTGCTTACACAACCGCAACCAATATCACAGCCCGGAGTCATCCGGGCTATAGGGTTCGACTCGTCGAGTCGTACAATTCTCAACCTTGCTTTCAGCCAATCCAAAAGCCAAATGAGACAAATAAAATTTAGAGCCTGGCATTTCAAAGTCGGCAAAATGTTCTCCGCCGAACAAATGGCCGCTGATCAACTGACCTTACTGACAACAGGCCAATTTATAAACGTCAGTGGAGTTCATACTCGCCTATCGTCCATCATTCCGCGTGATGTTATGATGCCCTTAGAATTTACTGGACTCCGGGATAAAAACGGTCAGGACATCTACGAAGGTGACATACTAGATTTTGGCTCTTATATCGGGGCTATTTCGGACGGCACACGCTGTTTGCATAAAGTAGTTTACGAAGACAATCAAGGTGGTTTTAGGACTATCGAGCTTATAAGTCCGGAGAAAGGCACCTTCCCAATGGATCATTATTGTGTCGTTGTTGGCAATATCTATGAAAATCCTGAACTGCTAAACCTGCCTGTTGATGCTACTCATTAATCCCGGCTCCCAGGTTGAAGGTGGCACTTTGGAACAGGCCAGAATCAACGCACAGGTTTTCCTGAATGGCATTCACGATCAGGGCATGAAGGAGGTCTTTATAGACCCAGATCCCGTTTGTGCAGATGGCCGATGGACATTCATTTTCCGCCATCCGGTTACGGGCAAAACGGCCATTTTGAAAACGCACGGACTGACTGACGAAGAATCCCGAAATCAGTTTTTTGTGCCCCGCATTTACTGGAATGGTTCGTCTACCGCTGATCCGGAAATTAAGGACTTTCTGCCAGCGAACTGGGGATTCCGCATAGTCTTCGAACCACTATGACGATCCAAGAGCTGGACACCCTGCCCCTTGGTGCAACCATCTACCTGCCCACTGACTGGGACGTTCAATCCTGGCAGTGGGCAGGTAAGGTGCCTAACCGCAACTTCTATACGCTCCTGCACCCGCCTGATCAGGACGGGGTGATTACCAATCGAAGGCCGTATATCATCGATGCTATGCAACTCATGAACGCCACACTTGACGAAGCCTCAGCCTGGTTGCAACTAGTGGAATGGCTCATGCAACGACACCAGTGGATCTACAACTTTAAACTCTCTCCCGTACCAATGGACGCTAACCAACCCGAATCGAGTGCGCCAAAAAGTTTGGCAGATTACCCGCTCATCGCTCAGAGTTACGTAAAAATGACCGACCACTGGCTCGGCAAGTGGCGGGAGGAGATGGCCAGTCGAACAGCGAGGTCTGTCACCCCTTGGGACCCGACATGGGCGCATCTGCATCTGGAGGCTATTGATCAGGAGATTGAGAAACGTAAACAGGAAAAAACCCAATAGCATGGAAATCACCTTTTTCAAAAATCCCGACCGAGTTGTCTCGAAAAAGTCAGGAATTACCCCCCCCCCCCCCCCCGCACAATATGACAATTCAACTTGAACTCATCACGCCCGAGCTGGCCCAGCAAATCCTCGATGGCAATACCGACAACCGGCCCTGCAAAGAGCGCCACGTTAAGTTTTTGGCGGACCAAATGCGTTCTGGCGATTGGCAGGTGACAGGTGATCCCATCAAGATCAGCGCCAGCGGTCGGCTCCTCGATGGACAACATCGGCTCCGGGCAATCCTGCTCAGTGAAACGGCCCAACATGTCTACGTAGCCCGCCATTGCGAGGAGGAGATTTTCTCAGTACTGGACACTGGCCGTGCCCGATCGGCGAGTGATGTACTAGCCACGTCGGGCATGAAAAACTTTACCTGCATGGCCGCTGCCATAAAACTATTGATTCTCAAAGAGCGGGGCTCATTGCCAACGATGGGCGGAAAAGTGAAGGTGATCACCCATGCTGAAATTCTTGACTTTGCCCGGAAATATGATCTGGAGGAATCAACAACTAAAGCCCATGCCTGGGTAAAACGTTGTAAACTATTGAATCCTGGCGAGTGGACAGCCCTGCATCACCTGTTAAGCGGAGTCGACTCCAAACAGGCTACTGATTTTCTGAATCAGATCAGTACTGGCCTCAACCTGACCGAAGGACATCCGGTCTTTTTACTTCGAACGAAGCTGCAGCTGGCACGTGATGGTCGGTTCAATTTTACTCCAGCTGAGCGGATGGCGCTTACCATCAAAGCATGGAACGCCCTCCGGGAAGGTAAAAAGATTGGACAATTGACCTGGAAGAATTACGAGGAGTTTCCTGAAATCTTTTAGAATGACTTATGAAAGCATACGATCCTGATCAACTCAATTTGTTTTATGATTTCCGGCCCTTAGTTCCAGCCTTTGATAAACCTGTCGAATCTTACACCCGTGTTCAAGATAAGTTAGAGGCTGCAGCGGCAAAGAATCAATCATTAATACGGCTTCAGATCAGTTATGGTGGTGGAGAGTCTATTATCAAAATACAGACTAAAGGCGACGGTGCAACGGGCTGGCGATACCTCAGAAAGTTTAACGACGTAAAGGAGGCCAAGGATACCTACGCCGAAATGCTTAAAAGTGGGGATTATGCCGAAGGCTAACCCTGTACAGAGAAAAAATGTACGATTACGCTAGGTTTTGTACGCATTTCGAAACCTGATACAACTTCAACTCAATGTTTCACAACTACTCAATCATCAAAGCGCACCCTGTTTTTACCATCATTTTCTGCATCGGCATCCTGCTGATCTGCTTTCAATTTCGACCCGCTACACTTCAGGGCAAATGGACGGTACTGGGTTTGCTAGGTTTCGCGGTCGGTCTGGTCATCGCATTATATAAAGCCATTTTTGATTGAACTCACTTAAGCAGCCATGATAAATCTGATAAATATGACCTGCGAGCTTGACCATAACAGGCAGCCAGTTGGTCCACACAAAACAACCATTACCCTTAATCCAGAAGCGGAAAAGACATTTAAGGGTGAAGTATTTCAATTCATGGAAATTGAGATGATGCAAGGGTCCAGAACGATACTTGCCAATGGTCAAATTGAATATGAATTCCTACTGGATAATAAAAAGGCTAGTATTCTAAGAAAGGCATTGGTAATCGCCGTCTTTCCGACAACAAACAATTAGTTTTGAAGATCTTCATGTGCCTTTGGGTCATGATAGGTGTGGATAGAAGCGGAAACGCCGGCCTCATTGGGGCTGGCGTTTTTTTCGTTGCTGGTATTGGGCCTCCCTCAGCAATTGATGAGCTAAGCCCGCTACTTCATTCAGATGTTCGACGACATAAACATTGTAGAGCCGAATTACCTCCTCAACTGAGAAATCATCCCTGTTGATTTGCAGAACACTCCGCGCCGGCGGTAACACTTCGGTTAGTCGGGGCGATAATTCGACGAAAGCTATACCAACATTTGCGGGGACATTCACCGTGTCCACAAATGGCAATGAGTTAACGGCCAGTACCGCTACAGCAAACTCTTTTTCACTCATAAAATTCACCAAAAAGGCCAACCAATTTTAGCCATTATTTACTGATATGGCACATTAGCTATCCTATTTTCTTTACTTTTATATTTCAAATCAAATATATATAACACAAATCAATTATGTTATGAATTTTATTCAGGATGATGTTGAAGAAATGGGAAAGCTGGCCGGTTACGTCCAGTTTATGGTTTACACGGATGTCAACCGTTCGCATGCCGAGCCGCTGGGAGAAGCGATTTGGATGGACATGAAAGCGCTTTTCTCTGAACACTACTATTATGGTACGAAGCATAGTATTGCTATGCCTGCCTTATCTGAGCCGGTCGAGTACACGGTGGCGATGATCCCGTTTGTAGGTTATGTAGATTATGATGGCTTTCCAGGTAAAGTCTTACGCCAGCTGGTCTACCTGGTCAGATCGGAAGTATTTCCATTACTGGCGGAGATCAATCCGAATGAAATTGGACAATGGCTCTATCCTGACTTGCCGCAATAACAAAAGGCCTACCTTTGGGGTGATTTTGGACAGTAATAGATCAATTGGTTTGACCATTGTTTTACTGCATTCCGGAATGCAAGCATTAACTAACTGTTTCTCAAATCCTAACACCGTCATACTGACATACTGGTTGACGGTGTTAGGATCGGAGAAGTACTATTGATAGATTTATTATGCCAACGGTTACACACCGACAATTATTTTTCCAGCATATAGCCCAGACCTCCGATTTCCCCTTAGGGTTGGAAATTGACCGAGCCGAAGGCATTTATCTTTTCCGGCAGGGCGACCAAAAACCATACATGGATCTGATTTCGGGCATTGGCGTAAGCAATGTTGGCCATCGGCATCCAAAGGTACTAGAAGCCATTCAGAACCAGTTGGATAAATACCTGCACCTGATGGTTTATGGCGAATACATTCAGACTCCTCAGACTCAACTGGCTCATGCGCTGGCCCAAACCCTGCCCGCTGGCTTAGATAATGTCTATTTCACCAACTCAGGTACAGAGGCTGTTGAGGGGGCGATGAAATTGGCGAAACGCTACACGGGGCGCTCCGAATTTATCAGTTGCTTCAACGCGTATCACGGCTCTACACAAGGTTCCCTTTCGCTCTCGGGCGATGAAAATTTCAAACAAAATTACCGTCCGCTCCTCCCCGATGTCCGGCATATTCAACATGGAAATCTGGACGATATTGAGAAAATCACGTCGCGAACAGCGGCTGTTATTATAGAAGTCGTGGCTGGTGAGGCCGGCGTTCGCTTAGCCGACGCGACTTATTTCCAAACTCTCCGACAACGCTGCACCGAAGTAGGTGCGTTACTGATTTTCGACGAAATTCAGACGGGCTTTGGTAGGACCGGAACGTTCTGGGCCTTTGAAGGGGTAAATACCATACCCGATATTTTACTATGCGCTAAAGGGATGGGGGGAGGCATGCCCATTGGGGCATTTATAAGCTCGGCAGAGAAGATGAGTGTCTTCAAAAACAACCCAATTCTAGGACACATCACTACGTTTGGCGGGCATCCAGTTTCGGCGGCTGCTTCACTGGCCACCCTTCAAGTGATTCAGGAGCAGAAATTGCATGAACAGGCCGAAGCTAAAGGTCAATTATTTCGGCAGTTATTACAGCACTCGGCTATTCGGCAAATACGGGGAAAAGGGTTAATGCTCGCCATTGAATTTGACTCGTTCGACGTACTGAAGCCTGTCATCGACCGGGCTATTGAAAAAGGGCCTTCCGGGCCGGGCGTCATCACCGATTGGTTTCTGTTCTGCAACAATTCGATGCGGATTGCACCGCCCTTAATCATTACAGAAGATCAGATTCGGGAAGCCTGCGCCATTATTCTGGATTCAATTTAAGGACAGTCAGTTATGCCATACCTTAGAAGATATGGCATAACTGACTGTCATCAATTACTCTTAAGGAAATATAACCGTCAACGTGCCGACTACGAGAGCCAGACTGAAAATAATCAGCAGTCCGATCAATACAGTTCTCAATAAGCTGCCCGGTTTTTCTGGTGTAGGTGTTGCCATATGGTTTCACGGGGTTACAGTTCATTAATCAGTCAATTACCTACCACTATTACGTTGGTCAGGCTTTATTTCTAGCAGATACTCTTTCGGCGGCTCAGCTCCTAACAGGTTTTTCACAAAGTAATCCCAACGCCGACGGGTCATGTAAGGCGAATAGCTGCCATATCCGTGGGCACTATTGGGAAACACAATCAGGTCATAGTCTTTGTTCGCTTTTTCAAGGGCTTCAACAACGAGCAAGGTATTGTAAGGTGGTACATTGTCGTCCATCATCCCATGCGCCAGCATTAGTTTACCTTTCAGATTTTTAGCATACACCTGATTAGCCTGCGCAGCGTAGTCAGAGGCAGACGTTAAACCATTATACCGTTCGCCCCAGTCGTCCTCGTAGTTGCGGTTGTCGTGGTTACCCGATTCTGAAATACCAACTTTAAAGAAATCAGGGTACCGAAACATGGCTGTAGCGGTGGCAAATCCTCCCCCTGAGTGCCCCCAGATACCCACGCGTGTGGTGTCGATATAGGCGTAGGTTTGCGCCAGTTGCCGGATGCCGGTTATCTGATCGGTTAATGTATTGTCGGCCATATTTCCATAGCTCATATCATGGAAACTTTTGGAGCGTAAGGGATTGCTGGTTCCTTCGAGTTGAAAGACAATAAACCCAAGTTCAGCCAATGCCTGATTATCACCTCTGGCAGCCGAAAATGACCAGCTGCCTACACTTCCGCCCTGTGGGCCGGGATAAATGTAATCGATTATCGGATATTTCTTGCTGGCATCAAGGTGTGTCGGCATGTACAGCAATCCATATAGATCGGTTTTACCATCGTGGGCCTTTACTGTAACTGGCATCGGAGGTTTCCAGCCAGTAGCTGTCAGCCGTGAAATGTCCGTTTTCTCAAGGCCGACGCTCATCTTTCCATCCAACGCCCGTACAACCGTGACTGCGGGAGTATTGGGTTTAGAATAACTATCGATAAAATAAGTACCTGATGGCGAAAGTGTTACCTGATGATTCTCTTCTTCGGGTGTAAGCACAGCGAAGTGTTTACCATCAAATCCAATCTGACAGAACTGACTAAAATAGGGATTAGCTGCCTGCCGACCATTGGCCATGAAGTACACCATTCGTTTTGCTTCATCAACCTTTACCAACTTCGTAACCAACCAGTCTCCTTTGGTAATCTGGTTTTTCAGCTTTCCGGTGGCGGCATCATACAAATAGAGATGTCCCCAATTATCTCGCTCCGAAAACCAGATAAATTCGTTGGTTTTATCCAGGTAGCGCCAGTTAATAGATCCCCAGCCCGATTCATATTGCGTGGGAACTGTTTCTTCGAATAGTTCACGTACAGCTCCTGTAACGGCATCAGCCAGCCGAACCTTTTCCTGTTTATGATCGCGTGAGGTCGATACAAATGCCAGCTTTGCACCGTCGGCAGTCCAGTTTACATCGTCGAACGTTCCACTACTGGATATATCATCGCTTAATGTAGCCCGGTGAGGATCAGCGGGAATCTGCAACGAAATCACCTTCGGCTCATCGACATTGATAATGACACGCTGAATGGTAGCGATGTCTTTATCGCCCGGTAACGGATATTTCCATTGCTTTAACGTAGGCTTCCCCACGTTCGTAGTCACCAGATACATATCACTTACAGTACGCTGATCCTGCTTAAACGTGGCAATTTTCTTCGAATCCGGCGACCAGGCTAATACAGGCCGATCACTCGAACGCCAGCCAGCGTTATCGGTGGCATACCCAAAATCCTTTATACCATCGGTAGTCAACTGCTTTTGGGCACCGGTTTGCACCGTACGAACCCATAAATTATAGTCTTTGATATAAGCCGCTTGTTTCCTGTCGGGCGACAGTACTTCATTTCCTCCGCCACGTCGGCCTTCGGCGCTGGGCATGGATGGAATCACAGACGCATCCGCCGTCAACTGACCGGATTGAAGCTCATATTTCCACTGTTTACCATCAGCCTGAATAATAATTGACGTATTATCCGGCGAATAACTAAACTGCTGAAACGGCAGTTTGGCGGCCTCGTATGTCTTACCCGTTGCTTTTGACAGGGCATCGGCTAGTTTTTGATGATCAAACGCAGCTGACCGGGTTCCTTTCGCCGGGTCTACCAGGATAAATTCACTGCCTTTGGCGTTTAAATCGCGGTACCAGAATCGATCACCCGGCAACCAGTTGGGGCGAACACTACTATGATCAACAAACGACTCAACGTTCGACCCAAGAAATCGCTGGGCCTGTTCATACTGGCTGGCAGTCAGTGCAGGCCGTTGCTGTGCCTGTGTCGCTAGAGAAAGAGCAAGAAAGCTACTGGTTAGTAACGTTATTTTCATAGGTTATTGATGAATGCGTAAGGCAAATCTGTTACAACGGGATATTCCCGTGTTTTTTCTTGGGCATGCTAGCGACTTTGTTTTCCAGCATCTTAAACGCCCGGATGAGTTTCTGGCGAGTCTGATCGGGCATGATCACCTCATCGATGTAGCCCCGATGTGCAGCCCGGTACGGATTGGCGAATTTCTCGGTATAGTCCAGTACTTTCTCCTGTAACTTGGCTTGTGGGTCTTCGGCTTCGGCAATTTCGCGCTTGAAAATAATCTCGGCAGCTCCGCTCGCTCCCATTACCGCAATTTCGGCCGATGGCCACGCATAGTTCATATCGGCACCAATGTGCTTGGAATTCATCACATCGTAGGCTCCACCATAGGCTTTTCGGGTGATGACCGTTACGCGCGGTACGGTCGCTTCGCAGAAGGCAAATAATAATTTAGCTCCGTTGCTAATGATGCCATTCCACTCCTGATCAGTACCGGGCAGGAAACCCGGAACATCTTCCAAAACCAACAAGGGAACATTAAAGCAGTCGCAGAAACGCACAAAACGAGCCGCTTTCGTACTGGCATTGATATCCAGTACACCTGCCAAAACAGCCGGTTGGTTACCCACAATACCAATGCTTCGTCCACCAATTCGCGCAAATCCGACGACAATGTTCTCAGCAAAATTCTTGTGAACCTCCATGAAACTACCGGCGTCCACCAGTTCGTCGATTACCTCGCGCATGTCGTAAGGTTGGTTTGGGTTATCAGGAATCAGAGTATTCAACGCAGATCGAGTTTCGTCGGATGGCTCGTAGGCCAGCATCGGCGGTTCATCTTCACAGTTTTGGGGGATATAACTAAGCAGTTGCTTAAGCGACTGAATACAAGCTAGTTCATTCGCACAAGAGAAATGGGTGACTCCCGATTTAGTGCTATGTGTACTCGCTCCTCCTAATTCTTCGGCCGTGACCGTCTCGTGTGTAACGGTTTTCACGACGTTAGGTCCAGTCACAAACATATAGCTCGTATTCTCGACCATGAAAATAAAGTCGGTAATGGCAGGGCTATAGACGGCTCCCCCAGCGCACGGCCCCATAATGGCCGATAATTGCGGAATCACGCCGGAAGCCCGTGTATTGCGGTAAAAAATATCGGCATAACCGGCCAGCGACAAAACTCCTTCCTGAATCCGGGCACCACCCGAATCGTTCAGACCGATTATCGGCGCGCCGTTTTGCATCGCCAGATCCATCAATTTGCATATCTTTTCGGCGTGGGTTTCTGATAAGGCTCCACCGAAAACGGTAAAGTCCTGAGCAAATACATAAACAAGTCGCCCATCAACCGTACCATAACCGGTCACAACGCCATCACCGAGGTAATGCTCTTTGTCCATGCCGAAGTCGCGGGTGCGGTGCATGACAAACTTTCCAATTTCCTCAAATGACCCTTCGTCTACCAGAAGCGCGATTCGTTCGCGAGCGGTCAATTTCCCCTTTTTGTGCTGAGCATCAATCCGTTTCTGCCCACCACCCAATTCGGCTTCGGCATTTTTAGCAGATAGAATTTCGGTTTTAGACAATCGCAGGGAATTGGCCTGACTGGCCTCTGGATGAGCTTCCGGTTGCATATAATTTGGCTTCGTGAAATCAAGTATAGACAAAGTTAATTTTTCTTACGAATTACAACGGCCTGGATTGATTTTGTATCCTAAAGCCACCAAACACATTTGCACCATGAATCGACTTTCTCACGCCTTCTTCTTACTCGCTTGCTGCCTCCTGCTCGATGGATGCGGGCACCCTTATACACCTCCGCCCCCATCCGCTACGAGCGATACCTATCGCCCAATCTATGCCTCCTACGCCGATATTCGAACGATACAGACGTTGCCTCCTCAACCGCTCAAAAATGTCGGAAAGATTTACCTCAAAGACAATTACCTGTTTATCAACGACATAGGTGCCGGCATTCATATTCTGGATAATCAAGACCCGGAAAAGCCTGTACAACTGGCCTTTATCTCCATTATCGGCAATCAGGAGTTAGCCATTAAAGACAGCATCCTTTATGCCGACAATGTAACGGATCTGGTGGCTCTCAATATTGCCAATCCACTAAACGTCCGAGTTGTCAAACGTATCGAAAATGCATTCGCATACGCGGCTTACCCCATCGCAACAAATGTCCGCTTCGAATGTGCTGACCCGAATAAAGGCGCGGTTGTCCGTTGGGAAAAGGCTACGGTTGAGAATCCACAATGCTATCGGTAAAACGTCTCCTGACAATAACTCGCTGATGTTTAAGCTTACGATGAGCATTAAAATCATCCTAAAAAATCTGCGGTCCCTTACCTGATGATCCCCATGAAATTATTTCTCTACGCGCTTATTACTTTAGTGATCCTGACCTCCTGCTCGAATAGCAGTAGTGTTGGCCCCACGCCGGGAGCAGGAACAGGTGGCTCAACGGCCCGGTTTACGGTCAGCGGCAATACGCTCTACATGGTCAATAATACAGACCTACAGGCTTACGATATTTCGAACAGCAGCGACCCCAAGAAAGGAAGCAAAACGAATCTTGGCATCGGTGTTGAAACGATATTTCCTTACCAGAACAACCTGTTTATTGGCACTCAGACGGGCATGTATATCTATGACATCAATCAACCGAATGCCCCAAAATTGGTCGGTATCTACAACCACGTGTTAAGCTGCGACCCGGTGGTCGTTCAGGGTAAGTATGCTTATGTAACGCTACGAAGTGGCACCAACTGCCGAAACCAATCAATAATAGCTAATACGCTGGACGTCATTGACATTAGTAATTTATCTAATCCGAGATTGCTACAGAGCTATCCGATGACAAACCCTCGTGGCCTCGGTGTCGATAGTACTTTATTGTTCGTTGGTGAGGGCGATTATGGTTTGCGGCTAATGGACATCAGTGACCCGACCAACGTTAAGGAACTGGAGTATTTCTACGACACGAAAACATACGACGTCATTCCCTCAAAAAAAATACTGATTGTAACGGGGCCGAAGGGGATTTATGAGTACAGCTACGCTAACCTCAAACAGCTGAAGCTACTCAGCACGATCCCCGTTCAGCCATGAGAAATTGTATAATAGACTTACTGGTTTTTCTGGCGATAGGCGTTACGTCGGCCTTAGCTCAGTCAGAAAAACCGCTGCCCTTACATCCATTTTATGCCGAACAGAGTCAGCGTTGGGTGGTTAAGTTTGCCCCAACCAGCTTAATCGACCCCAGCAATACTATTCAGTTTGGCGTCGAGCGACTTGTGGGTCAACACCAATCTATACAGGCTGAATTTGGCTATGGTTGGCAAGGCATGAATCTCTGGGATGTTTCTCAACGATCTCGCTATACAGACATGAAAATCTGGCGAGGGCGGGCCGAGTGGCGGTATTACTGGCGGGGCGGCCCTGTTGGATCATATATCGCTCTGGAAGGGCTTTTTAAGCAAACAAATGCCTTCGAAAATGGCACTGTTGGCAAAGGCTGCGACACTGGACCTTGCCAATATTACCAGATGTATTCGGCACCTATCAGCAAACGAGTTTGGGCTGGTCACCTCAAGTTTGGCCGTCAGTTTCCACTTTCCCGCAACAATCGATTTCTGGGCGATTTTTATGGTGGACTTGGCATTCGTTGGTACGATCTCGACCGCTCTCACGTTCCAGACGGCCTTTCTTTTTATGATTCGTACAGGACCATTCTGCTTGATCCTTTTTCAACACCCATTCGCCCAACGCTCAGTATTTCATACGGTATCAAGTTTGGGTATTCGTTTTGAGTCAGTTAATGGTCTTTTCGTCTGAATGTTGACACACATGCGGTTGCTGGGTTAAAAAATGGCTTTCTTTGTAAAAAACTGCGCCTGACGTCCGCTTGAAAGCCTGTTTCATTTCGTTGTTTCTGGCCTTGCTTTGGCCCATTCTAACAGTCGCTCAACCGTTGAGTGGACAGCGTATTTTTTCATTTCTCGACCTGCCTACTCATGCTCGGGTAGCTGCATTGGGCGGGCAAATCGCTACAGCCACAAGTCCCGATGGCTCATATCACCTCAACAATCCTGCTTTAGCCGATTCGGTCAAGGATAACCAACTGGCTATTAGCCTGATGCCGTATCTGGCAGCGGCCAAATATTACACCTTACACTATGGTTTACCCATAAAGTCGCAGGGAAAGTGGGCAGCTGGGTTGCAGTATTTAAGCTATGGTCAGTTTACCATGACCGACCCGGCAGGCAATACCATGGGCACCTTCTCGGCCAATGATTACGCCCTAAGTATCACCCACGCTCGTACCGAAGGTAACTTCACATTGGGGGCAACCATTAAAGCGGTTGGTTCCAGCATTGAAATGTATTCAGCCTTTGGTATTCTGGCCGATTTGGGCGGGGTTTGGCGACATCCCAAAAAGGATCTCACTTTCGGACTAGTCGCTAAGAATGTGGGGTATCTGATCAAAAATTACGGTTCTCTCGATGCCGATCTACCGTTTGATTTACAGGCAGGTGTAACGCTCAAACCTGAGCACGCTCCTATTCGGCTAACCTTGACAGCGCATCATCTTCAGCGTTTCGATATCAGCTATAACGACCCAAACCTGAATGTTCGTTATGACTTGAGTGGCAATCCTATTCCGCAAACAACCAGTGTAACCGAGAAAATAGCCCGGCATCTCAATGTGGGTGTCGAACTATTAGTTCACCGAAACGTCAATCTGTTAGTAGGCTACAATCACCAGAAACACCAGGAAGGCAAGCTGACAACCGGCGGAGTGGGCGCAGGTATTTCTTTCGGAGCATCAGTACAGGCAAAAGGCTTCCAATTAACCTACGCCCGATTCACATCGGTACCCACTGCCGGAACCAGTCAGTTGTCATTGCGAATTGATTTGGATAGGTGGCTTAAGTAACCAAATAAATCTTATCACCGATTTGATCTCACACAAATACTAGCTACTTTTAGTCAACCAAAAGCAACTCAATATGATAGCGGAAGAAATTCAAAAGCGCATCTACACAGTTGATGAATACCTCGAATTCGAAGCGAATTCAGAGGTAAAGCACGAGTTTGTAGATGGAATTCTAATTGAGATGCCCGGCGAGTCAAAGAAAGCAAATGAAATCGGAGGTAATATTTATCTAACCTTACGAGTAGCATTGAAGGGAAAGCCTTTCAAGGTATATAACCACGACGTTAAACTCCGTACTGTTCCTGGCCGAAAGTATCGTTACCCGGATATTATGGTTGTTCCGACGGATGATGTTGACGATACGCACATCGTTCATCGTGCTGTAGTAACCGTTGAAGTGACTTCGGAAAACTCCTCGGGCGTCGATCACGACGAGAAATTCCACGAATACATCGCCCTGTCATCTATTGAGTGCTATCTGATTGTTTCTCAAGCCGAGCCGCTGGTTGAAGTTTACCAACGCACAGGGAGCAAGTGGGAGTACGCATTTTATACAAGCCTAACAGATTCCTTTGACATCCGCGCACTTAGTATTACAATGCAAGTTGGTGATGTATATGAAGGCGTTTTCTGATGAAATAGAACGCAGATCTTTATGATTATTAAGATTTCTCAAAACTATTGCCATCATAGTTATCATAAAAATCTGCGTTCTATTTCAATTAAAATCGCCCAATCCGCTTCTGCAATGCATCTCGTGAGAGGGTAATCAGATGCCCAATGGGTTTCCCTGCGCGATAGGTGATTACGCGAAGATTAATAGGTCCTTCTGGCAGATCTACGGGTTGAGTATAGCGCGTAGAAAACTGGTCGGGCATCGTATCGTCGATCGAATAGAAAATATCCAGACCCGGCGCTTCACTGGCTAGTTCCAATCGCAGTTTACCATCGTTCATGCTTGTTTTTACGATGGCATCGTATATCGCTTTCGAATAATTGATTTCGGCCAGATCGGCCCGCTCAAAATGGCTTTCCATGCGTTGCACAAAATTTGGCCAGTTTTTGACCTCCTTTGGCGACCAATACACCTCCGACAGTGCCCAGGCCCGTGGATATGTCATGTATTCAGCATACCGCAGTGAGGGTATTTGTTCGGTCCAAAGGTTACCCTGCCCACCCAGAATATATTTGGCGTCCACGCCATCTGGAACCGGCTCGTAACTGTAGCTTTTCTGGGTTCGCAGGAAGGCATAAATTGGGGGGTCAACCGTTGGGTCGCCCTGATTATAATCCAGATACGCGAAGGTTGTAGGAGTCATCACCACATTATGGCCTTCCTTGGCGGCTTCGATACCACCTTTTATACCCCTCCAGCTCATAACGGTAGCCGTTGGCGAAATCCCCCCTTCCAAAATCTCATCCCAACCCAGCAGTTTTTTGCCTTTCGCTGTCAGGATTTTCTCCACGCGCCCCATAAAATAACCCTGTAAATCTTCAACGTGCCGGATATTCAGTTGCTTCATCAGCGCCTGACAACCCGGATCATTCGCCCAGTAACCTTTGTAACACTCATCGCCACCAACATGAATGTATGGGTTTGGAAAGAGCGCGGCCACTTCGGTAAATACCTTATCTAAAAACTCATACACCTTCTCATCGGATGGGTTCAGCGTATTCTCAACCTTCATTTTGAACGTCCCATTACCGTACCAATCCGAAAACGCCGTTCCTGGATTAACGCTCACGATGGCTTTGGTGCAACTCAGTTCAGGATAAGCCGCTAAAGCTGCCATGCTATGACCAGGCACATCAATTTCGGGAACAATGGTTACGTTACGCGCCTGGGCATAGGCAATCACCTCCCGAATGTCGTCCTGTGTGTAAAATCCACCATAAGGCGTTGGTTCACCGGGTTTAGGTTCGGCTCGATCGCCATAGTGGCCTGCTCGTGCTACACGCCAGGCACCTACAGAAGTGAGTTTCGGCAGCGATTTGATTTCAATTCGCCAGCCGTTATCGTCGGTCAAATGCCAGTGAAAGGTGTTGTATTTCAACTTGGCCAGCTGATCGATATACTGTTTTACTTCGGCTTTTGTGAAGAAATGGCGGCTTACATCAAACATAATTCCCCGCCAGCCAAAGCGCGGGTAATCTGTAATTTTAACGGCAGGCACCGTCCAGTTCTTCGTCACGACAACCTTACCCGCAATTTCTTTAGGCAAAAGTTGAGTCAGGGTTTGCATGCCGTAAAACAATCCGGCCGGGCGGTTAGCTGTAATCACAACCCCTTTCGGCGAGGCTTCGAGCGTATACCCTTCCTGACCCAGTTGCACGTTAGGGGTTTCGGTCAGGTTTAGTTGAATCTTGCCCGTTTTACCTGATTTTGCCGCTAATCCAAAGCCCGTTGGCGTATTCAGTTGCTGACTAAGCATGTCAGCAACGGCTTTTCCTTCGGCCTGATTATAGTGAATTGTAGTTCCTTTTGTAAGTGTAAATACACCAGCTTGAGGCTGAACACTAACAGGTTGGGGAATTAAATTAATGGGCGACTGGGCCTGCGCCGTGACAATAAAAAGACTAAAAACTAGTAGTCGACTAAGATTCATGCTGCGTGTAATTGATGATTAAGAAGTAAAGTGAATTTGCTTATGATTTTAATGTACGTGTCTAAAACCCAAATTTCGTCGTTCTTTTGGCACAATTTCATGTTTCCTGTGTTTCTATAAAAGGGAGCGCAAATACGCTCCATTTTTTTCAATGACCCACTCACTCAAAGACCTTACCCCCCGGCAAATCGTTGCCGAGTTGGACCAGTACATTATCGGCCAGCAGGATGCCAAGCGAAACGTAGCCATTGCGCTCCGTAACCGTTGGCGCCGAATGAACAGCCCCGCCGATATGCAACGCGAAATTACGCCGAATAATATCCTAATGATTGGGGCAACCGGCGTTGGTAAAACCGAAATCGCCCGTCGACTAGCAAAACTGGCCGATGCACCCTTTATTAAAGTGGAAGCGTCGAAGTTTACCGAAGTCGGTTATGTTGGTCGCGATGTTGAAAGCATGGTGCGCGATTTAGTTGAACAGGCCGTCAATATGGTACGGGCTGCCAAAAAAGAAGCGGTGCAGGCCAAAGCTCAACAACTAGTTGAAGATGCGATTCTGGATATTCTGATTCCTCCCGTAAAGCCTGCCAACGGCCAACTGGGTTTCGAGAATGAGAAAAAAGATTCGGATGCTGAGCTAAACGAACGCACCCGCGAACGCTTCCGCGAAAAAATCCGATCAGGTGAAATGGACGATCGGAGAATCGAGATCGATGTGCAGCAAAGCCAAACGCCCAACATCGGTATTATGGGTGGTTCGGTCGATGATCTATCAATGATGAATATTCAGGAGATGATTGGCGGCATGATGCCCAAGCGGGGTAAGAAGCGCAAAGTAAGCATTGCCGAAGCGCGTAAAATCATGCTCGAAGACGAAGCGGCCAAGCTCATCGACATGGACGAAGTAAAAGATGAAGCCATTCGCAAGGCCGAAGATGCGGGCATTATTTTTATTGATGAGATCGATAAAGTAGCGTCTGCCCGTTCAGGTAATGGCGGAGGAGGTCCGGATGTTAGCCGCGAAGGTGTACAACGCGACTTGCTTCCGATTGTAGAAGGGAGTGCCGTAAACACAAAATATGGCGTCATCCATACCGATCATATCTTGTTCATTGCCGCTGGAGCTTTCCACGTAGCTAAACCCAGCGATCTGATTCCTGAATTACAAGGGCGTTTCCCAATTCGGGTCGAATTACAAAGTCTGTCGGAGAATGATTTCTATCAGATTTTAAAAGAGCCCAAGAACGCACTAACCAAACAATACGAAGCCATGTTGCAAGCCGAAAACGTTAGCCTGGCCTTTCAGGATGATGCCCTTCGCGAACTGGCCCGGATTGCTTTTGAAGTCAATAGCGACGTCGAAAACATTGGCGCCCGACGGCTACAAACCGTGTTAAGCCATCTCATGAACGACTTCATGTTCGATATTCCGGACGTTATTGGCGCTAATGCACAAGTTGTTATAACCAAAGATTTAGTAAACGAACGGCTGAATGGGCTGGTAAAAAACCGGGATTTGAGTCAGTTCATTTTGTAATGACTTGTGTAGCGTGGACATCCTATCCGCGTAGCCGAAGGCTAATTTTTAAGCTGAATTTTATTAGCCCTCGGCTATGCGGACAGGATGTCCACGCTACACCAATACCACAACCTGTCCAATGGCCCGATCAATATCAGCCCGCTTCCGATCAGGTGGCTCAAAACGATTAAAAGGCGTTAACTGGAGAACAAACGTTTCTTCAACAGCTTCGTCACCAATAGGTGTGTACAGTTTATAAGCAGTCACCTTTACGGGGATCAGCCCATGTCTGGTTTTGAAGCGGATTACTATAGAAGTCAGCCATTTCTCAACTTCTTCAATTGAAATCCCATCGGCAGGCAAAAACCGGACTTCGGCGTGATTGCGATCAACAAGTGTTTGATCTTCGGGCAAAAAATGACCCTCGCAACTTGAAAACGTGCGAATAAGCCCCGTACTATTTAACACATCGACCAGTGGGCGAATTTTGGGTTCAATAGCTTCCATCAGGGTTCCCCGTCCAATAATGCCACCTCGTCGGCTTCGTCAATCTGATGCGATTGCAATGGAACGTCCTTCCGCCATAACCATCCCAGGTACACAACGGCCACAAGGGCTAATACCCCCGAAACAGCAAAAGAAGCGTCGATTCCCGACTCACCGTCAAAGTGATTCAACACCCAGCCCGCTCCCAAAGCACCTAACCCAATGCCCGCTTCGAGCGCGATGTACATCGTAGCCATCGCTCGTCCCCGCGTCTTCTCGTCACTTAGATCAGCCGTCCAGGCGGTTACCGTTGGTGAATTCATCCCCCACGACATACCGTAAAAAATGGCCGCTGTCCAGAATAAAAACGTTGAATCGGTTAAGATTAATAACCCCATCGAAAACGCCAGCACGATTGTTGAAATAAACAGTACCGGAATGCGGCCATAGCGATCTGATGTCCGACTGAAAACCAGCCGAATAGCTAAGGAAGCAACTGTATATACCGTAAAAAACAACCCTTTGTTTGTAACGCCCAGCGACGCACTAAACGAGGAAATGACCGTCAGGATAACGCCCGACGAAAAGGATTGTAACAGCAGAACCAGAAAAGGAGGAATGGCATTTTTGTCGAAAATTTCGTCTTTTTTCAGACGAAGTAATCCGAGTCGAAAGGGTTGTGTCTGCTTGAGTGTTTCGGGCATTCGGAGCAGGATACCGATTGACATCAGTGCAAAGGCGGACGATGTCCAGAACATAATATTCATGGAAAAATCGGTGGCTAACCAACTGCCAATGGCGGGTCCCAACGACATACCCATGGCCGTAAACAAACCCAGCATACCCATTGCTTCGCCCCGGCGATTGGCCGGAACCACATCGGCTATATAGGCCGAGGTAGCTGTGGGTTTTGTTCCTGTAGAAAAACCGTGAATGAGTCGGAGCGTTAGAAAACCCCAGACCGTGAGCAAATAGGGATAGAGCAATCCGCAAACGAAGCAGACAACCGAGCCGAAGGCCATAACCGGAACACGCCCGACGGTATCCGTAATTTTTCCGCTGAATGGCCGCGATACACCAGCCGTAAATGTAAAGAGCGCGATAATCAACCCAACATATTCCCGTCCTCCCATTTTTTCCAAATAGGCGGGCAACTCAGGAATCATCATCGAAAAACTGGCCGAAAACAGGAAGTTACTAACCGAGAGTAACCAAAAGGAGAACGTGTAAAGAGAGGGGCCGCTGGGGCTACGTCGAGAGAAAAGTGAACGAACGTCCAAAGTGACTGGATTTGGTTCGCTCAAATTTACACATTCATTTTTGAAATTAGGTGAAGTTGAGGTTCGTAGTTCGAGGTTTGTAGTTGCTGGCGTGTCATTAATAACGAACCACGAACTTCAAACCACAAACCTCGAACTACAAACTCTATTTCGGCTCGGGTGTGCTATTGCCTCCATCGACCACAAACCGCCATTGGCCGTTGCGCTGGCGCTTCCAGACCGTTACGTAAACACCATATTGGGCACTCCGTTTTCCGGCATCGTCTTTTTTCGTGAGCATCCATTGACCAAACGTATAGCCTAAATCACCCGATGTAGCCGCATCGGCCTTCAGGACTTGCCAGGTCAAAACGGGTCCATTGGCTGGCAGGCGACTCATCTGAGCCCTCAGCGAATCAAATCCAATCGTGGGAGCGGTCCCGTCGTTGAGCTTAATCACATCATCGCTAGCATAGGTCGTAAAGGCTTTCGCCATACCCTGTTTTTCAGACATAATACTAAAATTCTGGTCTGCCTCCCGAATCTCGTCGATGGCTTTCTGACGGACGGCGGCCGCCGGATTCATGGAGCGTGGGCTATCGACCTGTGTACGGCAAGAGGCTGTCAATCCTAAAAGTAGTATGAGTGATAATGCAGACTTCATGTGCAGTAGGATGATTAGTTATGATTTGGCGTAAATTTGCAAACTGAATTATGAATGATGAATGATAAATGATGAATTATTTCCATGTCATTCGTCTCTGAAACGCCAGTCCGACCATAATTCATCATTTATCATTCATCATTTATTATGTCTCGTAATTTAAAAATTGCTCTTTTCCTCACCGTTTCTATCCTGCTAACGACATTTTCGTTTTATTTCTGGCAGGTTTTCAGAAGTCCGAACCTTCAGGTAAACGATGGCGATAAAACGTTTGCGCTGCTCATTCCACGAGGAGCTACGTTTGAGTCGGTCATGGATACGCTAAAAACGCATAAGGTTATCAACGATGAGACGTCCTTTCGGTTTCTGGCCAAAATGATGAAATACCCTGAACTAGTCAAAGAAGGTCGTTATGAGATTAAGCCGCTCATGGGCAACCGGGAAGCGCTGGTTAAACTTCGTAGTGGCAATCAGGATGCTATGCCCGTGACCTTCACCAGCATGCGGCAAAAAAGCGATCTTATTCAACGAGTCGGCAGCAAGTTTGAATTTGGTCCCGAAGCACTCGGCAAATTGCTCAACGATCCGGCCACCTGTCAGAAGTTCGGTTTCGATACCACTACGATTGTTTGCCTGTTCTTGCCAAACACTTATGAGATGTTCTGGACAATCAAACCTGAAGCATTTCTGGAGCGTATGGGTACCGAATACAAAAAGTTCTGGACGCCCGAACGTCAGGCCAAAGCGAAAGCATTGGGTATGAGTCAAACGCAAGTGCAGGTACTTGCTTCTATTGTGGCTTCTGAAACCAACAAACGTGACGAGCAACCTCGCGTGGCAGGCGTGTACCTGAACCGTCTGAAACGTGGCATTAAGCTGGAAGCCGATCCAACCGTAATTTTTGCCCTGCGTGATTTTACCATCCGTCGGTTATTAAATAAGCAGCTGACCGTCGATTCGCCGTATAATACCTATCGGTATGCAGGTTTGCCTCCTGGTCCAATCAACCTGCCTGCTCCAACTACCATCGATGCCGTTCTGAACGCCGAACAGCACGATTATCTTTATTTCGTGGTCGATGCTCGTTTCAACGGCTACCATACGTTTTCCAAAACGCTGGCCGAACACCTGGCTAACGCGCGTCTGTATCAGCAGGCCCTGACACGCATGAAGATTATGAAATAAACGGAAGAAGGGGAGTAGCGGGAAGAGAGGGAGGAAGGATTGACCGTTGGTCGTTGCCCCTTCCTCCTTTTCTTCCCGCTACTCCCCTTCTTCCCTCTCCTCCCTATTTTATGATTATCCACGACGTTACGAATATTCGGGTTCGTTATTACGACACCGACCAGATGGGCATTGTCTATTACGGGAATTATGCTCGTTTTTACGAAATCGGACGGGTTGAAGCACTCCGACATTTAGGGCTGGCCTACAAAAAAATGGAAGAGGATGGCATTTCAATGCCGGTCTATGATCTTACGTCCCGCTTCATCCGTCCTGCCAAATACGATGATCTACTCACGATCCGGGTAACTATTCCGCAACTTCCTAAAACCCGACTGATGTTTGATTATGAGATATTTAATCAGGAGGGCCAACTATTAAATACGGGCCAGACAACCCTTGTATTTGTCCGAACAGAAACCGGTCGACCTTGTGCAGCCCCAACAGATCTGGTCGAAGCGGCCAAACCTTTCTTTGATCAGTAGGTTTTAAAAGTTGATAGTCGCTAATTAGTCTGCTCACTGAGCTATTATCGACTATTTGTATTGATGGTTGTACCCCACCTGCGACTAACGACTTTTAGCTTATGTTCGACAAACTTTTAGGATTTAAAGCATTACGTGGTGTTCGGGTCTGGCTACATGCCAATCATCCGTTCAATTCAAAAACGACCTGGTATTCGTTTTTAAAACGGATGCTCGCTCAGATTACTGACAACGACACCAGCGAGCGGGCCGCTTCTGTATCCTATAGTCTTATTCTGGCCGTTTTCCCAACCGTTATTTTCTTCTTTACCCTAATTCCTTATATCAGCTTCATTCCTGATCTTCAGAATCAGATCATGAAATTCTTCCAGGAATTGCTGCCAGGAGATACATTCAGTACAGTCGACACCACAATTCAGGATATCATTAGTCGGCCCCGAAGCGGTGTACTTTCCTTCGGCTTTGTCCTGGCGTTGTATTCGGCCACCAGTGGATTGGTTGCGTTAATGCAGGCCTTTAACTCTTCCTATCATTCGGCCGAAAAGCGGAGTTTCTTTAAAATCAGAGCTATTGCCATTGGTCTCACCTTCACGCTGGCCTTCGCTTTAATTCTGGCCATTGTTGTCTTAATTATCGGAGGCATCGTGAGCGACTACCTCCTTCATTTTGGCATCCTGAACAACGTTGTTTTCATCAATCTACTCGCTATTGGCCGGTACCTGGTTGTCTTTGCTGTGTTTGTGGGGGCTATTACGGTCATTTATCGCTTCGGGCCGAACGTCAATATGAACTGGATTTTTATTATGCCGGGAGCCATTACAGCCTCGGTTCTGATTGTGCTGACCACCTTCGGGTTTTCCTATTACGTCTCCAATTTCGGATCGTATAACAAAGTATATGGCTCTATTGGCACACTGATTGCGTTGATGATCTGGATCAACCTGATCTCGTTATTACTCATTCTTGGGTTTGAAATGAACGTGTCGCTCTACAATCTTGAAGGGGATAAACACCCGAGTGTAGCGGCAAAAACAACAAACGCCACCTCAGAGACTTGAGATGACGTTTGCAAAACCTAACCCATAAATGTAAAAGCACACGCTTCGGTCAAGCACCACGAATGGTACGACCAAAACGCGTTCGGTCAGAAAATCCCAAAAATCGAGCCAATCTTACATCTAAGGGAAAAATATTTTAAAAATTTGACCGATGACGAACTGGGTGTCTATCCGTCCGAAACATAGACCCCTAACTATCAGGCCCTTTAGGGAAAGGGCGGTAGCTGCAAGGGTCGCAACTTTTTTTTATAACTGTTTTGGCAAACGATTTAAGCTACCCACCACTAAATTCTTGCCAAACTCAATTACTGCCCTGGGTAACGGTTATTTGTATCTGCCATAATCACCAGGATTATGTGTTGCAGGCGCTGAAATCGGTAATTGAACAGGACTATCCAACTATAGAATTGATCGTCATTGACAATGCCAGCACCGACCTTTCTTCAACCCGTATTGGCGAATTTGTTCAATTATTTCCAACCATCCGATTTATCAGGAATGCGGTCAATGTAGGCTTAAATCGAGCATTCAATCAGGGATTGGCGCTCGCTCAGGGGCAATATATTATTGATCTTTCGGCGGATGATTTATTACTGCCCCACCGTATAAGCAGGCAGGTGAACGTACTCGAGCAATTGCCAGCTACCTATGGCGTTGTCTTTTCTAATGCCGCCTACATCGATGCAGGTGGAAAAAAAACAGGTGTTCATTATCCCGTCGACAGCAACGGCCATACACTTGTGGATGTGCCAATCGGATTCGTTTTCATGCACCTTCTGAAAGCTTATTTTATTTGTACACCAACCATGATGATGCGACGAAATATGCTCATTGAACTGGGCGGCTACGACGAGACACTTAGCTACGAGGATTTTGACCTGTGGGTACGATCCGCGCGGACTTATCAATATGCGTATATCGATGCAGTTTTGACCTTAAAACGGCTCCTTCCTACTGCGCTATCAACCCAGGTTATACAGCCCTATAACCACCTCCTACCCTCAACGCTAATTGTTTGTCAGAAAGCCTTTACCCTTTGTGCTACGCCCGATGAATTTCAGGCCCTGGCCGCTCGAATCCAAACATTTGTCCGGAAAGCGTTTTACGCCCAGCAATTCGAGCTGGTTGCGCAATTTGGCAAGCTTCTTCAACAAATTACGCAACCTGATCTGCTAACCCGGCTCATTCTGCTACTGAGCCGATTCCATTTCCCGGTCAATCTATTTTATCGAATTTACCACCAATGGCAACCTGTTCGTGGTTGGCGAAACCGAGCGGGGTAGTTTTTCGTTAGTAGGTTACTATGTCTGCTGAATTTATTAAGCTTTATCCAAAAAATCCTGACCCACGCCGGATTGACTATATCGTGAAAGCCCTGCGTGATGGTGCTGTGATTATTTACCCAACCGACACGATTTATGGTATGGGTTGCGATATTCATAATGCCCGGGCCGTTGAACGAGTAGCCCGCATTAAAGGCATCAAGCCTACCAAAAACGACTTCTCATTTATCTGTTACGACCTGAGCCATATTGCCGATTATGCCCGCGTAAGCAATCAGGCGTTTAAGTTAATGAAAAGCCTGCTCCCTGGCCCGTTTACGTTCATTCTCCAAGCAACAAACAACGTACCTAAGTTACTCAATACCAACAAGAAAACGGTGGGTATTCGTGTACCGGACAATGATATTCCACGTCAGATTGTCCATCAGCTTGGCAACCCAATTATTACAACATCGATTCGGGATGAAGATGAAATAATTGAGTACTCCACTGATCCAGAATTAATTTTCGAGAAATTTCAGAATCTGGTCGATATCGTCATTGACGGCGGCTATGGAGGCAACGTTCCTTCTACAATTGTTGACGCTACAGATGACGAGTTCGCCGTTGTCCGTCAAGGTTTAGGTGAATTAGTGCTTTGAAAAGTTACAATAAGATTCTATACTTGCACCGTAGGGTTAATACTCCTTCGCACCGGAGTCTAACCCTTTTTTTACGAATCAACTTTTAACTCATTTTTATAGTATGCGCTTTTCTTTAGCCGCGCTCTCATTATTAGCGGTTTGTCAGCTTACCAGCTGTTCTTCGCAATCAAAACAGGATGATTCGTCAAAAACGGGAAAACTTACTACCGAAGCCAGCGCGAAACCAGCCGAAACAGCGCCAGACTCGTCGGGCAAACCAGCCGCAGAACCCGTTGCGTCAACCCGTGGTGTTAGCACCGGAGACTCTACCCTCGACTCGCTAACCTTTGCTCCTCCTGCTGGCCCGCTGATACCTAAATACCGAATCTTTGCTTATTACGGCAACCCACATTCCAAGAAAATGGGGATTCTGGGCAAATATCCTAAAGAGGAAATGCTGGAACGGCTCGACAATGAAATTAAGAACTGGCAAAAAGCCGATCCAGCTACCCCGATTCAGTCAGCTTTGCATTTAGTGTCTATATCAGCGCAGGGCGCTCCCGGCAAAGACGGTGGTTACCGACTCCGTATGTCTGACAAGACGATCAAAAAGGTTATAAAATGGGGGAACGACCATAAATCTATTGTATTTCTGGACATTCAGCGTGGGCATGCTCCGCTTGGTCCTGAAATGGAATACCTGAAAAAATACCTGAAACTTCCGTTTGTTCACCTGGGCATCGATCCTGAATTCTCGATGGTAACGGGTGCAAAACCAGGCACCAAAATTGGGTCTTACGATGCTGCTGATGTTAACCAGGCCGTGCAATTTTTAAGCAAGATTGTTAAGGAAAACAATTTACCTCCTAAAGTGCTGGTCGTTCACCGATTCACGCAAGGAATGATCAAAAATTACAAAAACATCAAGCTCGATCCCAATGTCCAGATTGTGATGGATATGGACGGCTGGGGACCGCCTGTTCTTAAGAAGGACTCCTACCACGATTACATCCAGAAAGAGCCTGTACAGTATACCGGATTCAAACTGTTTTATGACAATGACTTCCGCAAACCAGGCTCTCGTATTATGACGCCCGAAGAGGTGCTGGCACTGACGCCCAAACCGATGTATATCCAATATCAGTAGATCAAACTCTTTTTGACAATCCCCGGATAGTTTATGCCATTCCGGAATGGCATAAACTATCCGGGGATTATTATTTTGTAAAATCCAGAAAAAATAATCCAGCGTATATATATCCAGTTAATCACTGATTTTCTGACAGTTATCATCAGTTTTACAAAAACTTACCTGCGTGTAAGCTAATTACCTAAAATATAGTATAGGCTATTCTATAATTGCTTTCGTTTTTGTTCGTTAAGTTTTTAAGTGGTTGGTTTGAGTAATGATAGTATTGTATATCTTGCAACGGTTTGCTCTACTCAACAAGGTTTCCCATCTAGGTTAACCCTTCTCAACTTTCAGTCCAGTCTTTTTCATCTTTTACATACTACCTCTATCGTACATATTTACGATTTCCCTGATTTCACTGCCCTGGATAATTGTGTCCATACAGTTCTATTGACGAACGATAGCCATGTCAATTAACCGGCATGAGGGCCTCAAAAAACCAGATTTACGCCTGATTAACAAAGCGCTGGCAATGGTTAGCGGAAAATGGAGATTGTATATTATCCTGCTTTTGGGAGAGCAAACGCTCCGGTACACTCAGCTCAGTGAGTTACTGCCCGGCATCAGCGAGAAAGTCTTGGCTGGCGAATTAAAAGCACTGGTAGCACTGGGCGTAATGAAACGAAAGGCATATGCAGAAATGCCTCCGCGTGTAGAGTATAAATTATCAAAGAAGGGCCGGTTAGCCTTACCGATTCTGAGCCAAATTCAGGATATCGGTCAACTATTTAATTGATTTTATTAATGCGAACCCCATTAAAGTTTAAGGATACGAGTCGATCACAGTTTTATCCAACAGTTCGAAAACGAGTTGACGCCTATTTTACCGAGAGGTCTCTGTCGCCACATGCCAATGGCGCTATGTGGGCCAAGGCCAGTTTCTTTTTAGTTGGCTATACCGTACTCTACGTCCTGATTATGTCGAACCAGTTTACCCTTTTGCCAATGCTGGGCATGGCCATTGTATTGGGTATGTTCGCTGCGTTCATTGGGTTCAATGTCTCCCACGATGGTTTACACGGTGCATTTTCGGCTCACAGTTGGGTCAACCGGCTATTGGGTAACAGTTTTTATCTGTTGGGAGCCAATCCGTATATCTGGAAAATCACACACAACGTTGTCCATCATACTTATACCAATATTCCCGGTCATGATGAAGATATTGACCTTGCTCCCGGCCTCGTACGGTTAGATCCCGGCGAAGAGCTTCAGCCCTGGCATCGTTACCAGCAGTGGTACACATTTCCATTGTACGCATTAGCGTCCTTATCCTGGGTGTTCCGGAAGGATTATGTAAAGTTCTTCAAGAGCCAGATTGGCCATCATGACAACTCAACACATCCCCGTAGCGAGTACATCAAGTTATTTGCGTCTAAAGCGATCTATTATTTCTTTTTTCTAGTACTGCCTTTTCTGGTACTTGATTTGGCCTGGTGGCAAATCCTTATTGGCTTTGTTCTGATGCACCTCGCCGAAGGCTTAGTATTAGGCCTTGTTTTTCAACTAGCTCACGCTGTTGAAGGTACTGATTTCCCCTTGCCAGATGAACACGGAGATATTCAAAATGCCTGGGCCATCCATCAGATGCATACAACGGCTAACTTCGCACCCCGCAGTGCCATGGCTGCTTTTCTCTGCGGAGGGTTAAATCGACAGATTGAACACCATCTGTTCCCTAAGGTTTGCCATATCCATTACCCGGCCATTACCAACATTGTCAAGAGTACAGCCCACGAGTTTGGACTCCCTTATATCGAAAATCAAAGCTTCGGTTCAGCCTTATCGTCACATTTCCGGCTTTTACAAAAACTGGGTCGTCAGCCCGACGCTGTAACCGTATCGGCAAAAGCACATTCGATGGCCCGCCAAAACCCAACGCCGACAGCGAAGCCTATTTTATCCAGTTCACGATAGGCCCATTCCAACAGTGTTGAATTACATCATTTCTTAACTCATCCTCTACTCCCATTTCCTCTCCGCTTTATGGCCTCACAACAAGACCTTGACTTCACGTACACGACCATTGATAAGATTTTTCGCCTAAGCGTAGGGGAAACCGGCGATTATAGCGGGGCTATGTATAACGGAGATTTCTCTTTGACGCTGGAAGAGGCACAGCGTCAGAAACATGCCTTTATTGCCGATAGCCTGCGTGTTGGCAAAGGAACACGTATCCTCGACATGGGTTGCGGATGGGGGCCCTTTCTGACCTTCGTTAAAGGGCGTGGGGCCAATGGTCGTGGGGTGACCCTTTCTAAAGGACAAGCCGAAGCCTGTCGGGCAAATGGTCTGGAGGTTGAGATTAAAGATTGCCGACTGATTACCCCCGCCGATTATGGCACGTTCGATGCGGTTAGCTGCATTGGTGGTATGGAACATTTCTGTTCGGTGGAGCAATATCAGGCAGGTCAGCAGGATCAGGTATATGCCGATTTCTTTACCAAACTCAATGATCTGCTACCTGTGGGCGGTCGTTTCTACATGCAGACCATGGTGTTCGGTAAAAATATGATTCCATTTGAGGAAATCAGCCTGGATGCCCCTAAAGACTCTCCTTCCTACGCGTTGGCACTCATGATTGCTCAATTCCCAGGTTCGTGGCTCCCCTATGGTCCTGAGCAGGTAATTCGCAATGCCAAGCCGTATTTTAAGCTCGTATCGCAAAGTAGTGGTCGACTGGATTATATCGAAACCATTGGCCAGTGGCGCAAACGGTTCCGGGCGTTCAACTTACAGAAGTACTTTTTGTATGCTTCGCTGTTGCCTAAATTATTGACGAATAAGCCTTTCCAGGACCTGATTGCTGTATTCAGAGTAAGCCCCAATCGGGTTTGTTTTCAGAATGAGACTATGGAGCACTACCGCCTAGTGTTCGAAAAAGTGTAATCAGGAAAGATTATACAGCACTTTTGTCCATAGAAGCACGGGAAACACAAAGAATTAAAAATTTCATTTTCAGAATTTTACACCTTTGTGCTCGCTGTACCTCTGTGGACAAATTCATTATACTAGCCCTTCATCACTATGGCCGTTCGCGTCGCTATTCATCACCATACTCAATACGACTACGATCGGGCGGTTTTTCTGTCTCCTCATTTTATCCGGCTTAAACCGGCAGCCCACTGTCCGGCTATTATTGAATCCTATTCACTAACGATTCGCCCAACGAACCACACACTTCACTGGCAACAAGACCCCTTTGGCAATTTCATCGCCCGGGTCGACTTCTGGGAGTCAATGCAATTGATGTCCATTGATGTGGAGATTGTGGCTACGTTAGCACCAGTCAACCCCTTCGATTTTTTTCTGGATACCTACGCTAATTCGTTCCCATTTGTGTATGAGGATCAGCTAAAAAAAGACCTTATCCCCTACCTGGAGACCGAAGAGCAAGGCCCTTATTTAAGCCAATGGCTGCAGAAGATTGATCGATCAAAACAGAATACGATCGATTTTTTGATTAATCTGAACAAGCAGGTTAACCAGGATATAGCCTATAGTATCCGCATGGAGCCGGGTGTACAAACACCCGACGAAACCTTAAAATTAGCCATAGGTTCCTGTCGGGATTCAGGTTGGTTATTGGTACAAATTCTGCGGAATCTGGGTTTGGCGGCTCGTTTTGTCTCAGGCTATTTAGCTCAGGTGGGCCTCGAAAAAACGAAGGAAGCCAATTCCGATAATCCTGAAGAACGCAATTTGCTTGCCTTACATGCCTGGGCAGAAGTATATATTCCTGGTGCAGGCTGGATTGGCCTTGATCCCACGTCGGGGATGCTGGCTACTGAGGGCCACATTCCATTGGCTTGTACCTCGAACCCAGCCAGCGCAGCACCACTAACAGGTACGGCGGGTCTTGCAGAAACAGTGCTTACCTACACCAATACATTGACGCGTTTACCTGACGAATAACCGACGTAAAAATAAGTATTTCAACTATTTACAATCTTTTCGTCGAAAAACGTGTTGAACTAGAATAACCCTTGTTGTGCACTTGCTTACGGGCAGTAAAATGCCAATGATAATGGACGATTACGCCAATGCAAGTAGAAACAAGGTACGCAACTCGTCGCGATTAGCACTTCTCTCCTCCATCTTGGGGCCTCACCAGCCACTAACCACTTCGCTAACTAATTTCAGGTACGCCAGCGTACATTGCTATGACCAGCATGAATCAGCCTTTTAGAGTCATTACCCGTCAAATCCCTATTTTAAAACGTAAAAAATAAGCCCCATGAGTCATCCGCCAAAGTTAACAGCCCAGGAACGTCAGCGCGCGGCTCATCAGCTAGCCGAAGCCAGTAAGAAGCCTTACATTGCCAAAGGCACCACCCGAACTATCTTATTTTTAACCGAAGAGCAAGCAGCCAAACGATCTGATCTGATTCCACAATTTGGGCGATTGCCTTTAGGAAGTTAAGGATTCGATATACAGCTATGCGGCTACCCAAGCCTTTCATGACAATTATCTTTAATTACCTTTTTACCCAAATCGGCGATGGCTTTATAACCCGCGTTCCGATCCGTATTCAGCGGGGAGCATTACTGAAGAAAGGCATCAATCTGGATGCACTTAATTTAAATGGCATTGACCTTCATCAATGGGTAGGCAAAAGCTTAGAGGTTGATATTCAAGAAGGAATCCATACGATTAATGGTTTGGCAGATTAATAAATTGTTGAGAAGATCATTTCCTGTTCACTCTACCTTATACAATACACGCTTACATAACCCTGCTTAAAGCAGCAAAAAATGATACAGAAATTAATTGTTCAACTCGTCAGAATGGTCCAGCAAATTGGTTGGGGTACGCTATCCGACCGGACGTTTCGCCCGGTAATTGTTCAGTCTCAACGGCCGGATAAGTCAATCAGAACAGGGCTTATGCACGATAGGCACAGATAAAAGTCAACTCTTTTGCCAAGGTTTTGCAAAAAGCCGTGCTATCGCAACGGCGCACCGTGGTTTATCCCAATATCATGTAAGAACCGTGGCCGGCTTTTACAAAACCCAGTCGAGTTATGTTATACACCGCCGATCAGATTAAGCAGCGTTTAAATCGAGTACACCAGTTGTTAAAGTCTCCCCTGTTTGACCCAAAATCACTTGACGATAGCTTCTGGAAAGTAGCCTTCGCCGAGCTAATTATGGTCAGCGATGAATTATTGAGTCAATCGTCGGAGCTAGGGCACCGCATTGATTTTTACGAGGGTGTTGGCGTTACGGGCAAGATCCAGGATATCACCTCACTAGTCGAATGGATGCGGGGGCGCTTGCCTAAGTCAGTTGACGATTTAGCAAGTCAATTGACTACCCAACGCTTAAATCGCTATTTTGATCGGGGAACAGGCTACTTCGCCAATGGTTATTTTTTCACCGGCGAATTCGATGGCGAACTTGCCTTTTACATTGATGATCAGCGAATTTATTTAAATCGCCAATTGGGCCGCGCTATCGAGGAAGCTGAGCCATTTTTAATACACCTTAATTAAAACAAAACGGCCCGATCTAAAATAGATCGGGCCGTTTTGTTAAGTGCAGGAAATCGATTAACGATTTTCTACCAGTGCTTTGAACTCATCAACTGTAATATCCTGCGAGGCAGTTGTCAGTTGAGTTTTAGCATAGCCAATTACTTTATCATCAAACACCCGGTTAAAGGTGCTGGTGTAATTCTGACCATTGTTCTTTTCATCCATGAGGTAGTTACGGGCAATGCGGTCGATGGTTTTGTTCATCTCCTCATCTTCGCTACCGGCAAAACCAAACTGCTCACGCACCATCTGACGAGTTGCATTCAATACTTCTTCGAAGTCAACTTTAATGTCAGCTTTATCAGCAATTTTATTTTTGATGAGCTGCAATTTAACCGACTTCGTGAAGTCGTCGTATTGCTCGTCAATTTGCTCTGGTGTAAACTTACCCTCGTTTACTTCCATCAACCAGTTTTTCAAAAACTCGTCGGGCAGTAAAATCGGGGTGTTGTCAATCAGCATTTTCTCAATGTCCAACCGCAACAGTTGCTCCGACTCACGGCCGTAGTTGCTCTTAATAATCTCAGCTACTTTCGTCCGGAACTGCTCTTCATTTTCAACAGCACCTACGCCAAGTACTTTATCAAAGAACTCCTGATTCAGGGCAGCAGGCTCGTGGCGGGTAATATCGTCAATTTCAAAGGTGAACTCACCGGTCAGATCAGCGGCTTCTTCTTTTTTCACGCCGGTAGCATTGGCACGAGCTTTTTCATCTGGGAATGCCTGTTCCAATACGAAGGTAACCACATCCCCTTTTTTCTTGCCAACAAACTGACCTTTAGCCTCTTCGGCCATCTGGTTCATTGGAAAAGCTGTTTTGGCTGTAAACTCGCCACCACTAATTTGCTTTAATTCGCCATAGATGGTGTCGCCTTCGCCAACTTCCTCGCCATGTGCGTGGGCATGAAAACGCTCCTGCAACTCGGCAATTGTTGTATCTACCTCTGCTTCACCAGCCTGAATTTCATACTGGTTTACAGTTGGCAGATCACTAAAATCAATATCAAATTCTGAAGCAAGGCCCAGTGTATAGCTAAATGCGAAATCGGTTTGGCTATCCCAATCGATCGCATCGGCTGAATCACGATCTGGAACAGGGTCACCTACAACCTGCAGTTTGTTTTCGCGGATATAGTCACTAACGGTTTTACTCAGCATCGCGTTGATCTCATCGACCAAAATGCTTTTACCGTACATTTTCTGAACCAGCGAAGCCGGAACGTGGCCAGGACGGAAGCCCTTAAGCTGAACTTTACGGCCGTAATCTTTTAACTTTTTATCTACTTCTGGCTTATAGTCAGCTGGGGTCAGGGTAATCTTCAGCGAAGCATTAGTGTCGCTTGCTTTTTCGAGCGTAATATCCACGTTTGTGTCGGTTTAAAATGAAAGAGCGAAAGAGTGAAAAAGCGAAAGAGTGAATTGTTACAGACAACGCTCTTTCGCTCTTTCACTCTTTCGCTTTTAAACTTTGTACGGGCGGAGGGACTCGAACCCCCATGCCTTGCGGCACCAGATCCTAAGTCTGGCACGTCTACCAATTTCGCCACGCCCGCAGGTAGCCGTCAATGAACAATGTAGAATGAATAATGTAGTATGCGTAACCGCCCTTATTCATCATGCATCTTACATTATGCATCGGTTTGGGACTGCAAAAGTACGAAAAGATTTTAACTCTCCAAGAAAAATTACAGAAGGTTTTATTTTTAGCTAATCTTCGCTCATTTTTCGATTATTATTTTGTTATCTTGGTAGTAGAGTACAACTGAAGGGCAAGGCCCACCAAAGACACCCCTATGATGAATGCAGTCGAACGTCAATCTGATACCGAGCCCGTAATTGATTTAGAGCTGGAACGACAGGAAATCCTGAAACGCTACCGGCGATTGCTGCGGGCGGCCAAGCCAATGCTTAAGGGAGATGACGCTAAACTGATTAAGAAGGCGTTTAATACCTCGGCAGAGGCTCACAAAAACATGCGTCGCCGGTCAGGGGAACCTTATATATATCATCCCCTGGCTGTTGCCCAAATTGCTGTTGAAGAAATTGGTCTCGGAACGACGAGTATAGTAGCCGCCCTCCTACATGATGTTGTTGAAGATACGGATACCACAATTGCCGACATTGACCGGGCCTTTGGCCCCAAAGTGGCCCGAATTATTGACGGCCTGACCAAGATCTCGGGCTTTTTTGAGTACGGCTCCTCACAACAGGCGGAGAATTTCCGAAAAATGTTGCTGACACTGTCAGATGATGTTCGAGTGATTCTGATTAAGCTCGCCGACCGTCTTCATAACATGCGAACGCTGGATTCGATGCCCCGCGACAAGCAGTTGAAGATTGCCTCCGAAACGATTTATATCTATGCTCCGCTGGCGCACCGGTTAGGTTTGTATACGATCAAATCAGAACTTGAAGACCTTTATCTAAAGCACGTAGAGCCAGAAGCCTATAAAGATATCGCGAAGAAACTACGGGAAACCCGACTCGCCCGCGATCGATTTATTGGCCGATTTATCGAGCCTATTGAGAAAGATCTCGCCGAAACAGGGATTAAATACATCATTAAAGGTCGCCCGAAGTCTATTTACTCGATCTGGACCAAGTTGAACAAATCGAAAAAACCGTTTGAGGAAATTTATGATTTGTTTGCCGTCCGGATTATCCTGGATGTACCGCCCGATGAGGAAAAAGCAGCTTGTTGGCGTGCTTATTCCATCGTTACGGATCACTACAAGCCTAACCCCGATCGGTTGAAAGACTGGATCAGTACACCGCGCACCAACGGTTATGAATCGCTTCATACAACCGTTATGAGTAAGCTGGGGCAGTGGGTAGAAGTGCAGATTCGTACGGAACGGATGAACGAAATTGCGGAAAAAGGCTACGCGGCTCACTGGAAATATAAAGGTAACGATACGCAGACCGGCGCCGGGATTGAAGCCTGGATTAGCCAGGTTCGCGATATGATTGAGTCGGCAGGTAGTGGCGACAAAAAGGCTGCCATCGAGTTTGTCGACGATTTTAGGAGCAACCTGTATAGCGAAGAGGTCTTCGTTTTTACCCCTAAAGGCGATCTTCAGGTGTTACAACGGGGCGCAACGGCCCTCGACTTTGCCTTTGATATCCATACCCAGATTGGTGCACGGTGCATGGCGGCCAAAGTCAACAATACGCTCGTGCCCCTAAGTTACGTCCTGCAAAACGGCGATCAGGTTGAGGTCATCACATCGAACCGGCAAAAGCCCAATGAAGACTGGTTGCGCTTCGTTGTCACCTCGAAGGCGAAGACAAAGATTAAAGACTTAATCAAGGAAGAAAATAAGCGCTACGTGACCGATGGCCGGGAAGCGGTCAACAAAAAGTTGCGCTTACTTCGGATCGAGATGACCAATGAAATCATCAATCAGTTGCGGGCCTATTTTGGCTCTAAAACAACGGATGATTTCTTCTATCGGGTTGGTAAAGGACATATCGATGTTGGCGAACTCAAGAAATTCAAAGCCGATAAAGAAGCCAAGGAAAATCGTACCAATAAGCTCAATACGGATGCTCTGCCCGACGCGAAGGCGTTTGTAAAAGAACTCAAAAAAATTCACGGCGAGCGGGCTGATGCCGACATGCTCCTCATTGGCGAGGACATGGATAAGATCGACTATACGCTCTCGAAATGTTGTAACCCGATTTCAGGCGATGACGTTTTTGGCTTCGTGACAATCAACGAAGGCATTAAAATTCACCGAGTTACCTGCCCCAATGCCGTTGAACTGATGTCGAATCATGGCAATCGGATTATCAAGGCCAAGTGGACGTCCCAGAAAGAACTGGCGTTTTTGGCTGGCCTTCGCATTACGGGTACCGACCGGGTAGGCTTAATCAACGATGTCACTCGCGTTATCAGCAACGAGCTGCACATTAACATGCGCTCTGTGGCGATTGATTCGAAGGATGGAATTTTTGAAGGCAATATTCGGCTCTACGTCCACGATACAAGCCACCTCGAAATCCTGATGCGCAAATTAGAGCGCGTTCAGGGTGTCTTTGAAGTCGTTCGCTTCGACTCTTAACGTGTTTCAGGTTCAAGGTTTCATGTTTATCGACTAGAACATGAAACCTTGAACCAAACTTACTTACATTTGCACTTTCACCTAATCGGAACCGGATATGCCTGCGCCGACACAAACGAATTTAGAGGCCGCCCAGATGATTTTCAGGGCTTATCTCGAGCGGAAGGGCCTCAGAAAAACGCCCGAACGTTTTGCTATTCTGGAAGAGATTTACAATCGCAAAGACCACTTCGATGTGGACGAGTTGTATATCTCCATGAAGAATAAGAAGTACCGGGTTAGCCGGGCCACCGTCTACAATACCCTCGACGTACTCGTTGACTGTGATTTAGTTATTAAGCACCAGTTTGGTCGAAACCTGGCGCAATATGAAAAATCGTACGGTTTCCGTCAGCACGACCACTTGATTTGCACCGATTGCCATAAGGTGATGGAATTCTGTGACCCACGCGTTCAGAATATCCAGAACATGGTTGGCGATATGCTGAAATTCAACGTGATGCACCACTCCCTGATCTTTTACGGTTCCTGCGCCCGCGATTTCTGCGAGAACAAAAAGGATATTCCGAACGAGACACAGGAGGTTGCTGTAGCTATGGAAGAGTAAATGTTTAGGTATGCTATAGGATGTGTGCTATTCGGGCCTAAACATAACCCGTATCGTTCATCAGTAGAGGCTTGCCTATCTTCCAGAAATCGGTAAAATACGACCGATACCGAACGTAAGTTTCACTCTCCATAGAGAATCAGTATAACTATAACCGCGCTAGCGGCTCATTCAGAATGATTGATGTTTTATTAGGCCTCCAGTGGGGCGACGAAGGAAAAGGTAAAATTGTGGACGTACTGGCTCCACAGTACCAGGTGGTAGCCCGGTTTCAGGGTGGTCCAAATGCTGGCCATACGCTTGAATTTAATGGCTTGAAGCATGTGTTACACCAAATTCCATCCGGTATTTTTCGTGACGATATCCTCAACATTATAGGGAATGGCGTAGTGCTTGATCCGATTGTGTTTAAAAAAGAAATCGACGGACTGGCAAAGTACAATCTATCCTTAACCCAGAATCTACAGATTTCCCGCAAAGCCTCCATCATTATCCCAACTCACCGACTCCTTGACGCTGCTTACGAGCAAGCCAAAGGTGAGTCGAAAATTGGCTCAACGCTCCGTGGTATTGGCCCAACCTATCAGGATAAAGTTGCTCGGCTGGGTTTACGGGTTGGCGATGTAGAATCACCAAACTTTCGTGCTAAATACGACAAGCTGGTCGCGATTCATAAAGTCATTCTGGATCAAAACAATTTCGATTATTCGTCGGTACTACCTCAGGCCGAAGCCGAGTTCTTTGGTGCTGTCGAGTTCATGAAGGAATTCCAACTGAGCGACAGTGAATATGCGATAAACGATGCGATACAAAGCGGCAAGAAAATTCTGGCCGAAGGCGCTCAGGGTTCGTTGCTTGATATTGACTTCGGGTCTTACCCATTCGTAACCTCATCGAGCACGATGACTGCCGGAGCTTGTACAGGTCTGGGCGTAGCTCCCCGTCAGATTGGTGAAGTATTCGGCATTTTCAAAGCCTATTGTACTCGCGTTGGTAGTGGCCCCTTCCCTACAGAACTTTCTGACGAAACGGGCGAACGCATTCGGGCAGAAGGTCGCGAGTTTGGCGCAACTACGGGTCGTCCTCGCCGTTGTGGCTGGCTCGATTTGCCTGCTCTGAAGTATGCGATTATGATTAATGGCGTGACTCAACTGGTGATGATGAAAGTTGATGTGCTCAACATCTTCGACGAAATCAAGGTGTGTACGCACTATGAATTGCCAGACGGAAGTACAACAGAACAGATGCCCTATGATCTTTGCGATACGGCGGTAACCCCTATCTACAAATCATTTAAAGGCTGGCAGACCGACCTGACGAATATGCGCTCTTTCGAGGAAGTACCTGCTGAGTTGGCAGACTATGTATATTTCCTGGAAGATGTGTTAGGCTTACCGATCAATTTCATCTCGACAAGCCCTGACCGTGAAGCCATAATCCATCGGCGCGCCGTGATTGCTTAATTTTATACATTAATTATACACAAAAAAAGCCCTCGTGTACACGAGGGCTTTTTTTGTTGAAATAATCTGATAATCATATCCTTATATTGTGTTTATATAATTTTTTAATTACTTTCACTTTCCTCTGTAACTATCTTAACTTATGCTATTCAAAAAAAATATCAGTTTTGTGGACCAAATTGTGCGGGCCATACTCATTGTTGATTTGCTAGCACCTTGTTTGTTAGGGCTTTTGTCTGAGATTGTTTCTTATCTGTTCATTAGCTTTTCGATAGTCCTTTTTATTAGTTGTGTAACGCGTTATTGCTGGATTTACGATTTATTCAACATTTCAACCAGCAAACAAGAGATCAATTATTGAATAGTTAACTAGCATTGAGCTGAAGTCGCCCCTGTTCACAAACAAGCAGGGGCGGCTTTTTTGCGTATTTTTGACCAACCGAACCAGGGGTGCCGCCAAATTATGTCCGCCAAGAATTTTTATCAAACTCTTTATCAGAACGATTCGCTCTTTAAACTCCCCGGCGAACCTTGGGATACATCAGCTGCTTTACAGTCTAATTCGGTTGATACAGTTCTCACCATTTCCCAGGATGTAACAGAGCCTATTGACTTGTTAGCCGAGTTGGATACCTTATCCGCAGAGACATTGCTGGTTCAAGTGGACTCGAAAATAATCGCTCCGGCACCAATCGAATCTATTACTCCTCCAGTTATTGCGCAACCTGAACCTGTTGTTTTAATTCATACGCCAGAACCATTGCCTCAACCAGCCCCAAGACCAACAACTCCTTCTGTACTACCCCCCACTCAGCAACCTCGACTACCACAGCTCAACCATAAAGTTCTTTTATTGGCCGATGAAGAGTTAGATCCTAGTAACTTATTATTCTTGGAGAAAATTTTAAAAGCTGTCAATCTGAACGTCGAAGGAGTTGATTTACTCAACCTGCATGGCGTGCGAGATATGGACTTCCCCGAACTGTTGCGCGGCAAATACATCAATCACTTCATTACGTTTGGGGTACCCTTTGAGCGAATAAACCTCGATATTATGATGGATCGCTATTCGCCTGTTCGGTTCGAAGGCATAACGTTCCTGATGGCAGACTCGTTGCCTACTATTGAAGCGGATCAAAACTTAAAGAAACGACTCTGGGGGGCTCTTCAGCGAGTATTTCCTCGCTAAGAACCAACTATCTACAACAATGCATTACTCCGGCAGCATCGAACTCAAATCAGACCCATGCGTGGGGTAAGCCAATAACGTACCAACTAGGTCTTTTGCCGAAATGCCATGCTTCATGGCGAGTGTGAACAGGTTAATGAGATCATCGCTGCCCGAGCCAAGTAAATGCGCTCCTATTAGTTGACCCGTATCCGCATCAACAAGCGTTTTGAAGCCTGTATATGGCTCGTTAATACGTCGGCTAACATACCAGTCGGTCGTTTCCTGAAATAGCACCTTTACGTTGCGTCCCTGCTCCTTGGCTTGCTCTTCCGTTAAGCCAACAGACGCCAACGTCGGCACCGTGAAAACAGCCGATGGAATTGGCGCGTCATCATAGGTACGTCGATTGCCCTTTAGGATATTATCAGCAACAATCTTCCCTTCATAAGATGCCAGGGGTGTTAAGGGCGGTCCTTTATCTGATGCATCTCCACAAACGTAAACTGCAGGATTTGACTCACTTTGCAGGTATTCGTTGACGGTTATTCCTTTCTCATTCACATCAACATGCGCCTTCTCCAGCGCCAGCTCGGCAACATCGGCTACACGCCCAGCTCCATGAACCGCCAATTGCGTCGAGATCGAATGAATTTTCCTGCCTTGTCGATAACTAACGGTAAGATTACCCTCTTTACCTTTTACTGACGTTACGCTTGCTTCCAGAATGATCTTAATGCCAATCGCTTCCATAGCCTTTACTAAAAGCTTCACTAAATCGGCATCAAAAGCCTCAAGTGGGCGTTTGCCCTGATGAAGAATCGTCACTTTCGCGCCAGCACGAGCAGCAATGTGCGCGAATTCAAAAGCAATGTAACCGCCCCCAATCATCACGATTTTCTTAGGAAGCTGGGCAAGCTCCATAAAGCCAGTACTATTTGTGAGCAACTCCTCCCCAGGAATGTTAAGTGTTTTGGGGCGTTGGCCAGTTGCAATAACTATATGGGTACCTTGTAGCTCGTTTTGCCCTACGCGGATCGTATTCGTTGACAAGAATGTAGCCGCCCCATGAAAGGAAATAATGCCCTCATCCGCGAACTGTTTCTCGGTTCGATCCGGTATTGATTCTGTAAATGTTTTTTTGAATTGAATCAGGTCCGGCCAGTTAATAGCAGCCTTGGCCTTGATTCCCTTTCCAACCAACTGTTCTGATCGGGCAATAACTTCGGCCGCTCCTACCAACACTTTTTTAGGATCGCACCCACGTTGCGAACAAGTCCCTCCAAAAGGTAATTTATCGATAATAGCCACCGTTTTACCCGCCTGACGAACAGCTTCAGCCACCGTTTTTCCGGCCGATCCTGTACCAATAACAATAACATCAAAAGACTGCATAGAATAGTGTCTGGTAGTTTTTAGGATATAACTAGTAAATACAGGGTAATGGCTAAAAAGAAAACGGGGAATCTGGCAGATTTACCAGATTCCCCGTTTGTAAGTTGTTAATAGGATGCTTTACGCTATCGTTGCATACGATTCTTTGTGTGTTAGTCGACAATCCTTCAATGACAAACAATTAGTATATCAATTTATCAAGGACATTAATTAGTATGTGTTTGACTTTAAACTTCGGTTCTTTGATTCAATGTAGCAGGGTCTAATTTAGTGCCTTTAAGCAGGTTTTTAATTCGCTCAATTTTATGTGGAAAGAGCGGCTTATCACCATATCGTTCATCCATTGTGGGATCAATAGTGAACTTACCCTCGATTTTTCCTTTTAAATTCTTCATAGTCATCCGATTGTTTACTTAACTGGATTTACGAATAATAAACGCAATGTATTGTTTGCCAGTTTCAATATCAATTTCAATACCTTCCTGACTCCATCCCGAAATTAGTAGCTTTTCTGAAAATTCGTTATAAAATTGTGATACTATACGATTGTAAAGTAAGGTTCTGCGCGAGTCGCTTCCCATAAAGATTACAGTTTCTTTCGGGTATGCCTCTAAGAATTGGACCAATGTCAATGCAACAGTTTTAATGACTTTTCGGCCATCTCCATTGTCTGAAATTACTTCATCGTCAATTTTATTACTAATTGGATCAAAATCACCAAAGCCAAGATTCCAAAGATTAAGACCGTCAAGATAAGAGTACTCTACAATTTTCCGGATATGTCCTTTCCTACCTACGCTAATAAATTCGTAGCGCGACTTATTTTTAGAAACAGCAACATCATAACTCGGGTAATTCATGAAAAGCAATCTATCTGTCAGGCAAACATAGCTTAAATAAACAAAAAACAAGGGAGTGGATATTTTAAAATATCCACTCCCTTGTTTTTTGTTTAGTATTCTTCCTATGCTACTGCTGCGTACAACTCCTCGCGCTGTGCTTTCACACGATCGTCAGAGATGAATTCATCGTAGGTCATCAATTTGTCAAGGATACCAGCCGGGGTGATTTCGATGATACGCGTCGCAATCGTCTGTACAAACTGGTGATCGTGCGAGGTAAACAGAATCGGGCCTTTAAAGTCAATCAGGCCATTGTTCAACGATTCGATCGATTCGAGGTCAAGGTGGTTGGTAGGCTCGTCGAGCATCAGGACGTTGGCGCCCGACAGCATCATTTTCGATAGCATACACCGCACTTTTTCGCCCCCACTTAATACAGTAGCTTTCTTCAGTGATTCTTCGCCCGAGAACAACATACGACCCAGGAAACCTCGAATAAAGCTTTCATCTTTTTCAACCGAATACTGCCGTAGCCAGTCAACTAAGTTAAGATCGGTCTGGAAGAATTTTTCCTTCTCAGCATCTGTCGGGAAATACGACATGGTAATGGTAATTCCCCAACGGAATGTACCCGAATCGGCTTTGCGTTCGCCAGCCAGAATATCCAACAAAGCTGAAACGGCAAGCCCATCGCGGCTATAGAGGAAAATCTTATCGCCCCGGTTCATGGTAAACGATAGATTTTCAAACAGCTTCGTGCCGTCTTCAGAAGTATAGGTCAGATTGTCGACCGTCAGAATCTGATCGCCGGGTTCACGTTCGGGTTTGAAGTTTACGTACGGATATTTCCGGGATGACGGCTGAATATCCTCCAGCGTGAGTTTTTCAAGCAATTTAGCCCGGCTGGTAGCCTGTTTCGATTTCGACGCGTTGGCCGAGAATCGCCGGATAAACTCTTCCAGTTCTTTCCGCTTATCCTCCGTTTTCTTGTTCTGATCCTGCCGTTGTTTCAACGCCAGTTGACTCGATTCATACCAGAATGAGTAGTTACCCGCAAAGAGCTTCACTTTGCTGAAGTCAACGTCTACAATTTGCGTACAAACCTGATCCAGGAAGTGCCGGTCGTGGGAAACCACGATAACGGTGTTATTGAAATTAGCCAGGAAGTTTTCGAGCCAGATCACCGATTCAACATCGAGGTTGTTGGTCGGCTCGTCAAGCAGTAGCACGTCGGGGTTACCAAAGAGCGCCTGCGCTAATAGTACCCGCACTTTTTCAGAACCGTTGATATCGCTCATCAACGAGTAGTGTAGGTCTTCCTTAATGCCCAGTCCCGATAATAAAGTGGCCGCGTCTGATTCAGCATCCCAACCATTCATCTCGGCAAATTCCGATTCGAGTTCAGCCGCTTTTTCGCCGTCGGCGTCGGTAAACTCTTCTTTGGCATACAGGATATCTTTCTCCTGCATAATGTCATACAGGCGTTTGTTGCCCATAATGACGGTTTGTAGAACAGGAAATTCATCGTAGGCAGACTGGTTCTGGTTCAGCACCGACATACGTTCGCCAGGACTCATGGTTACTGAGCCAGTTTGCGGCTCAATTTCACCCGACAGAATTTTCAATAGTGTTGATTTACCAGCTCCATTAGCGCCGATAACACCGAAGCAGTTACCGGGTGTAAATTTTATAGTTACGTCGTCGAAAAGAACTCGCTTACCGTAGCGAAGTGAGACGTTTTGTACCGATAGCATGTCGTGGTTTTTCGTTCAGATTGAACTACAAAGGTACGAAATTTTAGCGGGATTTGGGGGATAAGATGGAACACGGATTGAGTGATTACTATGATCTGAAAAGATTTTTATCTGTGTAAATCATACTAATCATCTCAATCCGCCGGGGCCGCCCGTGCGGTTCTACCGTTTATTTATCCCGAACACAGCGAAAGCCAAGGTTATTACTTCCGCTGCTTACTTCGCCTTTGCCCCGGCTACCTGCTTTGTACCGAATGCAGTACTCATCGCTACATAAGAACGAGCCTCCCCGTTGTACACGCTTCACGGCACCGGGTTCATCGGGATCGTAACTGTCGGTTGGGCCTTGTGGATTATTAGTAACCAATTTTGTGTAGTAATCGGGTCGATAAAAATCCTGACACCACTCCCAGACATTACCGTCCATATCGTACAGTCCATATGGATTTGCGGGGAATGACTTCACGGGGGCGACATCCACAAAACCATCTTCGGTTGTGTTATGATCGGGAAAACTGCCCTGGTAAATATTGGCGACCCATTTACCAGCCGGTTTCAATTCATTTCCCCAATAGTAAGTATGATTTCCTTTGCCACCCTGAGCGGCAAACTCCCACTCGGCTTCGGTTGGTAAGCGTTTTCCAGCCCACTTCGCGTAAGCAAGCGCATCGTCATAACTTACATGAACTACAGGCTCGTTTTCATGCCCTTTGATCGAGCTATTAGCTCCTTTTGGATGTTGCCAGCTAGCGCCTTTTACGTATTCCCACCACTGCAACGGATTCGTAAGTGACACTTTTTGAGCTGTTGGCTTAAATACTGCCGAACCAGGTACTAATTGCTCAACGGGCACATTAGGATAATCTGCCGGATTCAAGGGTCGTTCGGCGATGGTTTGGTAACCCGTTGCCGCTACAAACCTGGCAAATTCAGCGTTGGTAACTTCGTGTTCATCCATCCAGAAACCTTTCACCGTTACGGAATGAACGGGCCGCGCATCTACAAACTCATCAGCACCCATTAGAAACGTACCCCCCGGAATCAGAACCATCCCTTCCGTAGTTCCAGTGCCCGATTCAGGTCCGGAAGCAGCGTTCCGAATAGCAGCCGATCGCGATGGCATTCCCTTTGCAATACAGGCAGCGGCAGAATCGGCGGATGCCTTTGCCTGTTCTTCGGCTGATTTGGAGGACGTTTGGCAGCTTGTTAAGCTAAAACCGAATAGACAAGCTGAGAGGAGAAGGCTACCCCACGGCAGCAGCCGACCGCCCAACCCCTCCCGAACGTCGGCCCGGCCTGAAAACGATGGAGGGATTAAAGAATGGGTACCCATTTTCTCATTTCCTAAATCTGAAATAAGCGTCCTTATTCCCCCCTCTCCTGTTTTCAGGAGAGGGGCCGGGGGTGAGGTTATTTTTTCACTAGTTACTTTCCAAAATCTTAAGCGCTTCTTCATCCTTATACTTCAGAATCTCCTTCTTTAGTTTTCCTTTTAAATCAGCCGTAATCGCTTCGTAACCTTTTGAACCGTATAAATTATGCAGATTGTGCGGATCTTTTTTAATGTCGTACAATTCCCAGAAATCTTTCGGTCCGTAAAACCGAGCCAATGTGTACTGTTCGGTTCGAATGCCGAAATGCGGGGATACGTGGTGCGGCTGCGGGAACTCGTAATAATGATAATACGCTTCTTTTCGCCAATTCGTCTTTTCTCCTTTCAATAACGGCAGAAACGATTCGCCCTGAATATACTTTGGAATAGCTGTACCCGTCAGGCTGAGTAACGTGGGTGCCCAGTCGATATTAGAAACCAGTTGGTTGATGTGCGTGTGTGGTTTGACCACGCCTGGATACCGGATCACGAAAGGCGTTCTCAGGGATTCTTCGTAAATCCAGCGTTTGTCGAACCAACCGTGCTCACCCATGTAAAAGCCCTGATCAGATGCGTACACCACCACCGTATTTTTAGCCAGACCTGTTTTATCCAGGTAAGCGAGTAACTCCCCAATATTCCGGTCCAGCGAATTGGCAACTGACAGATAATCTTTTAGATAGCGCTGGTATTTCCATTCGACCAATGCCTTGCCGGTCAGCTTCTTCGCATCAAACTCCTGACTTATTTTATCATAATAGGCCTGAAAAGGCTTACGTTGCTCGGGCGTAAACCGATTATAAGTACCACTCTTTTCGTAGTCGATATGCACTTTCAGATCTTCTTGCAGGCGCATGGTTTTATCAATCGTCATGTCCTGATCCTGAGCGGCTAAACGCCCTTTGTAATCATCGTAGAAGGTCGATGGTAACGGGAATGTTTTGTTGTCATAAGCGCCCAGATCGGGAATATCGGGCAGCCATTCGCGGTGGGTGGCTTTGTGTCCGACAACCAGAAAAAACGGTTTCGACTCATCGCGCTGCTTCAGCCAGTCGAGCGAAAGTTTGGTAATCACGTTGGTCACATAACCCGGATACCGAACCGTCTCGTTTTTCGAATTCACAAAGTCTGAGTTGTAATAATGCCCGTGCCCTGGCAATACATTCAGGTAATCGAATCCATGAGGAAGTGCCCCCAGGTGCATTTTCCCAACCCAGGCCGTCTGGTACCCATTTTTCTGCAATTCTTCCGGAAATACCGACTGCCGAACATCAAATACTTTCTCGTTGAGTTTATAGCCATTCACGTGACTGAATTGTCCCGTCAGCAACGTAGCCCGACTGGGTCCGCAAATCGAATTAGTGACGATGTTGGTATGCAGAATGGCACCTTCATTCGCAATCCGATCAATGTTCGGTGTTTTAGCCAGTTTGCTCCCATAAGCGCTGATGGCCTGATGCGTATGATCATCCGAAAAAATAAAGATAATATTGGGCCGGACGGCATTCGGACGAGTAAGGGGCGGTGGTGTCGAAGGTGTCTCCAGCTTTTTTATCGAATACGCCGAGAGCGTTATGAAGGCTACTGCCAGAAGTAAGCCAGCTAGTAAATAGAAACGATTTGTTCTCATGTGTTTAAACGCAAAAGGATACGCAAAGATTATTATTCTCTCCGCGCATTGGTAAGCACTGGCAACTTTGTTTTTACTTCCGTAAACGTCGATTCTGGTTCAGCCTGGTCGGTAATCGAGCAATTTTGGGGCGAAACGTCCGCTATATAAGTGCTGTTAGTTCCTGCCACGAAATCAGTCCAATGGCCAGAATGGCTAAAGCCAGACCAATTTTATTCGCAGTAGAAAGTTGCTCTTTAAAAAACAGGGCAGCCATCATCGCAGCCACCAGAATAACGCCAATATTATAAAGCGGATACACAAAAGCGCCGTTGCTGCCAAAAGCCGACAACGCCAACAACAGGGTATAGAAGCTCAGAAAATTGGGGACGCCGAGTGTTACAGCGCCAATCAGACTCTTGACTTGAATTTTTTCTTTCCCCTGAATGATCCGCACAACTAGCATCAGCAATCCAGCTACAATAGCTCCCAGTACCATCGTCAGTGTTACCTGAATGGTTTTATCAGCCGAAGGAATATAGCGGATGTTCATGTAATTGATCATCGTGTTGGTTGCTCCATAAAACAAAAATACAGCAACTGGCAACAATACATTTGCCCCCAATCGGCGCGATGTGGGTTTAGCTGACGAATCTGCTTCAACAGTTGGCGGTTCCTTTTTATAGGTACTCAGCCCTACCGCAACAACGGCCAGAATCAGCCCCAGATAATTTAAGAGATCAAAGGTTTTACCGCCCGTCTGGAAAACGAAAAGACTAAAACAGACCGGAATAACTAACGACAGGTTATTGGCTAACGATGTAGCCGTGATACCCATCCGCTGCGTAGATGCTCCCGAGAGCAGAAAGGTCAAAATAAAACCCACGCCTAGTCCGAACGCCAGCCAGGTCCAGGTTTGTGAAAAATCAATGGCGAACGATTGGCCCGCGGGTAGCAACAACAGGCCCGTCATAAAGCAAACGGGATAGTTGAATACAATTGCCTGAAACGTATTGACTTCGTAACGAGGAAATATCCGAAAATTCAATAGCAACAGTACCGAAAGCAGTATACTAAGACCTAAAAAGAGCATGAGTACAGACGTGGGCTGGTAATTTTGGGGCGAAGTTAACTGCTCGATTCGGTTTGTCGGTGTATCTTTCCGCTACTCAACTGGCCGCTTTGTTATGAACATGCGTTTACGTTTTCTGGTTGCTCTCCTGCTTTTTTCGGCTGCGCTAGCCCGGAGTCAGCCGACATTATCGATTGCACCTACACTGTCGCCAGCGTTTTCCCACACAGTTTATAACTACCGCTATTTCTATCCTGAAAGTGATGGGCAAATTGTAGAGCCGGTCTATATAAGTGGCAGCCGATGGTCGACCGGTTTCTCTGCGGGCCTATCAATTTTGTATAACTACACTCCCGGCTGGTCGGTATCATCAGGTATTTGGTTTCAACAGCAGAGCCTTCGTCAGGCGCGTCAAGCCCTAGCAGGGCCCGGAACCGTGACAGTACATAACCGAGTGATTCGCTTTCCACTTTTACTGAACTACTATTCGTCGACTCAGCGCTTATCTCCGTATTTTTCGCTTGGTGTCTTTGTTGATTTACCAATTACCTCCCAAGTGGTTGTCCGACGAGGAGATGAGCCAACGCAATATCTACGGCTTTTATCGTCGCCCCGCCCTATTTTCAATGGAATGCTCGGTGCCGGTGCCCGCTATAAAGTAAATAATCGCTACACGCTCATGGCACAACCCACCTGGACGTATAAGTTTGGCCAATTGGGTGGCGCCACTACCAATGATTCGTCTTTCGAGCTTAGTTTAGTAACGCAATTGGCGTATACGTTTTAGACATCTTATCGGCAGTTAACAGTTGATGAGTAAGGATAATTGTTCGGGTGCAGGATACTGTTCTTCATGGCTGTTGCTGGTATTATCAGGCAGCCCATTAACCTAATCGACTGTCTTACTTGAAACTTCTGGACTTTAGTGGCAGACTTTGACCTCGACTACCAACTCATCCAACCCGATCCGGTGCTTTCCGATTTTGTGGAAAGTTTCTGGATGCTTGCCAATCCTACCAATGTCGAAAAGGAAGTAGTTGTTCTACCAGATGGTCGATTCGATATCTTCTTCTCATATTCAATCAATGAACCCTTCCATGTCACAATCGCTGGCTTAGCGAGTGAGCCTTCCCAAAGCGCCATTGCCCCTCAATCCATCATTTTTGCGATCAGTTTTAAATTACTGGCAATCGATTATCTCCTCGATACAACGATTTCGTCGCTGGTAAACAAAGTCGACTATTTACCGAACGACTTTTGGGGAATTACTCAGGACGACTTGGGTGATTTTAGCAGTTTTTGCACTAAAGTCTCCAGCAAGATGATTGGCCAACTAAAAGGCAATGTAGACGAGCGAAAACGAAAATTATTTGACCTGATTTATAGCTCAGAAGGGGCTTTATCTGTCCATGAACTTTCCGAATCCGTTCACTGGAACAGTCGCCAGATCAATCGATACTTTAGTCAGCGGTTTGGCCTTTCGCTGAAAACTTTTTGTACTATTTTACGCTATAAATCGTCGTTTACCCAAATTAAAGAAGGAAAGCTTTTTCCCGAACACTATTTTACCGATCAGGCTCACTTTATTAAAGAAGTTAAGAAGTTCTCGGGGGTTACGCCAAAGGAACTCACCAAAAACAAAAACGACCGATTTATACAATTTTCAACATTGCCCTGAAAGTAGTTTTGTGCCACAATAAACGAATTCAGCCATGTTGATTACGAATAAACAAATAGCCATTGTGGGCGGAGGCCCCGGCGGATTGACACTCGCCCGCCTGTTACAACAGCGGGGAGCCAATGTAAACGTCTACGAACGAGATGTAAATAAAGATGTTCGGGTACAAGGGGCAACCCTTGATCTTCACGATGACTCAGGACTATTGGCCCTTCAGGAAGCTGGTTTGACGGATGCCTTCAATGCCAATTTCCGCCCAGGAGCCGACAAAACTCGCATTGTCGATAAACACGCAACGATCCTCTACGACGACGATACAAAGGAAAACCACGAAACATCCCGGCCCGAAATCGACCGAGGGCCTCTAAGAAAAATTCTGCTGGAATCCTTACAACCAGATACGGTTGTGTGGGATAGCTACCTTCTTTCGCTATTGCCCGTTGGCGATGGCTGGAAACTTGATTTTCAAAACGGTACGTCTGCTCTTGCCGACATTGTTATTGCTGCCGATGGAGCCAATTCAAAAATACGTCCACTTATTACTCCTATCAAGCCTTTTTATTCAGGCATTACCGTTGTTGAAGGCAAAGTCTATGACTCTGCAACCACAGCTCCGGGTATTCATACGCTTTTAAACGGAGGTAAAATATTTGCCATTAGCGACGAAAAAACATTGATTGTCAGCTCTAAGGGAGATGGAAGTCTTGTATTTTACACCGGAAGTAAAACCGATGAGAATTGGGCTCACACGAGTGGCATCGATTTCAATGATAACGCGCAGGTATTGGCCTGGTTTCAACGGGAGTTTGCAGGCTGGGATAGTAGTTGGCTCGAACTATTCGAAAAAGCAGACGCTCCGTTCATACCCCGCCCACAGTATTGCATGCCCTTAGATCAGCATTGGAATACGCTACCAAACCTTACCATGTTGGGCGATGCCGCCCACCTGATGCCCCCTTACGCAGGCGAAGGCGTCAATATGGCTATGCTCGACGCGTTAGAACTGAGCAAGTGTCTGACCAGCAGTGAATTCCCGGATGTGCAAACAGCCATTGCCAAGTATGAGAAACAGATGTTGGTTAGATTTGCTGAAATTGGCGGAATCACATTAGAGCAAACGGCCTCCTTACACTCCCAAAATGGCCTTGCCAACATGCTCAGTATGTTCGATAAATAAAGTTCTGATGAGACATCACCCTTGCAACAACGCAGGATTCTCAGCCAGTAGCCGCATTCGGTAGGCATTCATGGCGGTTCGACCCAACTGGTTAACGAGTCGATAGTTGACCACTACCCCAACCGCAGCCCCGATACCGGGAATCAATTGCGCCATTTTTGCCAGATCAATATAATCACGATACTCCTGCTGAAATGTTAGCCAGTCGAACTGATTGATATCTTCCGGTAGTTGTCGACTATGTTCGGGCCAGTTAGCTACATACTCATAAATCACTTGCCGACGTTCCTGGCTCGAAAAAGCCAACTGAAAAACATAAAGGATGAAAACGCGCTCGCGGTAATCACTCACCGAGAAACCATACAAACTGGCAATCTCAAACAGCATTTTCATTTTCAGACCGAGCAATATCGGAAAATCGGCCATGCTTAGCCAAAAGCCCCCAGCGCCCGTAACACCCCCTTCGGCAGCGCTGGTTTTCCGATAAAAATCAATTCGTTTGGCTACAGCTGAATCGCGCTGAGCCAGTGTTTCGCCAAGCACAGGAGTACGCGTAAGAAACTTCGCCCCGAACAAAACAGCGCGCGTCATTTGCTTGATCGTGGCTGTAATAATAGCATGTACGCGACTGGGAATGATACGATTAATCCGATGTTGAAGCGATGTAGAAAGCTTACCAAAAGTCGATGGTTGCTTTTGCATAGCCTGCTGCCAGCGCGTCAATTCATTTCGAACAGCTTGTTCGTAAGCGGTCATACGATAATTTTTTTAGAGAAAAAGTAGTATCTTCATCGAATTAAAACACCTATGAGTCTGTTGTCAATATACATCCTCATAAACCCATAAAACACGCCTATTTGTCGGTATGAAGAATGTTCTTTTGCTTCTGGTTGGTTTAGTAGTTATTTATTTTGCTACCACCGGACTCAATTCTACCCGTAACGTTGTAACTGCTGCCCCTGTCTCGGCCCCTAAAACGATTAAAGCTGTTGGACGCCTTGGCATCTACGATGAGCTTAATCTAAGTCAAACTGGTTTACAACGAGCTGTTTTCGAATATGCCCTGCGCGGTTGGCAGAAAATGGATACGGCCAAATCGATGCTAACGATTGTTGATTTAAGCCAGCCATCAAACCATAAACGGCTATACGTTGTCGATTTGTTCAACAAAAAGCTGGTTTTTAACACCTATGTAGCTCACGGTCGCAACTCCGGCGATCTGGTTCCCAATCAGTTTTCGAATACGCAATCATCGTTCCAGAGCAGTTTAGGCTTTTACCAGACGCTCAATACCTACATGGGTAAACATGGCCTTTCTCTGCAATTAAAAGGGCTGGAAAAAGGCTTCAACGACAATGTCTTCAACCGAAATATTGTGCTACACGGTGCCGATTACGTCTGTGAAGATATTATTCGTAAAACAGGTCGGTTAGGTCGTAGTCAGGGATGCCCAGCTGTGCCGTACGCCGATTCTAAAGGCATTATTCAGGCGGTTAAAGGCGGTTCGTGCTTATTTGTGTATGCTCCTAACCCCGATTATCTGAAACAGTCGGCTTATTTGTCAAGTGCGTACACGTCCTTGTAAAACCGTAGTTTTCCCGTCGCGTCGACATCGGCAATGTTATAGGCAATAAAAACCGGGAACGGCTTTGGAATGCTCAATGTGCGCGGTTTCTGGTCGACCAGGCATTTAGTCATAAACGCAGCATCAAATGTCTGACTACCTAAAATCAGATTCGCTAGTTCAACTGGTTTCTGCACCCGAACGCAGCCATGACTTCGCCAGCGATCGGCGGTTTGCGTAAATAAGTCCCGGCTATTGGTATCGTGCAGGTAAATGGCCAGTGGATTAGCCAAATCAAATTTTAATAGCCCCAGCGAATTCTCACAACCTGATGCCTGCCGAACACGATAGGGAAAATTAGTTGTCGATAAGCTATCCCAATCTATTTCTTCGGGGTCGATTTCCTGATTCTTATCATTCAGAATTTGAAGATTTTGATTGTAGATGAACGCAATGTTCCGTTTCATGCGAGGTAGCATTTCATCCAGTGCGATGTTCTGTGGTACATTCCAGTACGGATAGGCCACAATATCCTGCACATAGGTGGTCATACAGGGTGTGCGCTTATCGGGCTTTCCGGCAATAACCTGCATGGGTAATAGCCGTTCGCCTGCTCGACCAAATACGTTCAATTCGCCCGCCGGAATATTGACGAGTACAAACCGGTCGGCATCGAAGCGATTGACATACCGATAGAAGTTAAGCGTCTGTCGAATTAATCGCAGTGAGTCGGCTAATGCAGGATTCGATCTGGCTAATTTTCGCAGACGGCTATAGTGCCCCACCAACTGATTGTAAGGCCCAAACGGTGCAAGCTTTACCAAAGCCGTGGGCTTACTGGCCTCGTATACATTTTGAGTCCAACTAGAGTCAACAGCTTCCTTTAGTCCACTAAACTCTAGTCGGGAAGGCTTTTTCCCATAACGAATTTCGAGAAGGAGGTCAGCCAGCTTTTCTTCGGTTTCAGCCTGATCAAGTCCAGCTTTAGTCCCAAATCGGGTCGTATCAATGCCAACCGAATCGGCATAACGGCAGACAGAGTGTAGCGTTACGAGTGCTTGTTTTGCTTTCTTTTCCGCTTGTTGACGAGTCTGTTCAACTTTAGCCTGTTCTTTCTTTGTTGCTTTCTGTTTAATAAACCACTTACCCACAAAGAACAGGAGTACCAGACTGGCTACTACCGCAACACCAATTCCAATTCTTCGTTTATCCAGGTTATCCATGCGTATTGTTGTGTTTCACTAGTACAACAACTAGTCAAACCTACCTTTGTTTTTTCCTGAATTGCCCAACAACGAAACGGGCAACCCTGATCAAGTTGCCCGTTTCGTTGATTAGCTATACGCCGGCTTGTCAATATTCGGCTTAGGGTTGGGGTTTCGATTTGGATGCGTCATCCGCACGTTGGCAGCTATGTTGTCGCCATCCATATAGTCTTCTTCCAACGCATCGGGCTCTAACTCCTCTGCGTCAATCTGACTACCTGGGCCACTATTGCCTTCAATCGATTGGTTTGCCAAACCGGCGGGCGAAATGGCTTGCTTGGCCCGGATGATATCTTCTTTTTCCTGATTTTCCATAACAATCTTACCTGTAAAGTTTCTATCTAATCATTAGTCTATCAAACTAGTAAGCTAGAGTATTGTTTATTAAACTCTGGCGCGAGTATGTACTCGTGCCTGTTAATAAGTCAGTATCCACTGACGCAAGCGAATGCTTGCTCTATCAAAAAGGCAGGAGTACATACTCGCGCCAGAGTTTAACATCATTTCGTGCCTGGCATTAATACGGAATCAATTGAATACACTAAGCCATTAGTCGCTTCAGCATCCCCTTGATCGATGGTGGCTGTGTTGCCTGCTCCGTCGGTGATGCTTAGCGTTTCACCTTGCTTGCCGACAGTCAGAGTGCCTCCCGTTACCGTTTTAAGCTTCTGTCCATCCTGCAACTGATCGGCCGTGTATTTACCTTTCACGACGTGATAAGCTAACAACTTCTGTAGCTTAGCTTTAGCAGCAGGTTTCATTAACTCATCCAGTGTTCCGGCGGGGAGTTTATCGAAGGCTTCATTCGTAGGTGCAAACACGGTATATGGGCCTTTACTGCTCGCCTGCTCCGTCAGGCCTGATACACGCATAGCCCTAAACAACGTCGTGTGCCTGGCCGATCTGGCAGCACTGATCGCCAAGTCTTTATTCGTCACCGAATGACTTGGTTTCAATACCGAATTAGCTTCGGATGTCGTACTTGTGGCCAATTGGCCCGCCGAATTCTGCGTTTGTGCATTAGCTGCTACAAAAAGTCCAGAGAGCAGTACACACGCCACTACCCCACTCAAACCGAGTTTCTTTTTCATGCTAATTGAGTCTAGTTGGAAATGAAACATACAGCTTACCACAAGATAAGCCCGAAGCAATCGCCCCGATTTATTGAGTAAACGGTAGGTTAACAGCAGAAAATTGCCCAGAAAGTCAGAAAATGAGCGAAAGGGACAACGTTATTTATTTAGAGAAAACGCCCTTTGCAATAAGATATGGAATCAACAGCCAAAGGAGGCCTTTGATAAGGAAGAAGAAAAAGCCCAGCCAGCCAACGCGCTTGAGCCAAAATTTGAAGCGCTCATTCATAAAGCAAAGATAGCGATTTCTGGCTGTTGCCTTCTACACACATCTGGACTACTGGAAGGAGATTATAAAGATGACCGACGGATTTTCATCGTCAAGGAATGGAGGATATTCTCGCCAAAGAAAAAGCCTTGCGAGAAGTAATCACAGTCTAGCTTAACCTACTGGAAGCGTCATTTTACGAGAGTCCCAGATAGGCTTAAATCAGGCAGAAAGTAAAAAAAGTTTCTATCAACCAAACTTATCAGGCCTAAGCGGGATTATCAATTAAATCTAAACCACAAGCACCTTTATTTCTTCGCTTGTTGTCGGTGAAGAACGAACCTAGTTCACTAGAAAACCATATGAATATTACAAAAAACAAAGTAGCTTCTATTCACTACACCCTTCGTGATAGTAGTGGTAACATTTTAGATTCCAGCCAGGGACAAGATCCATTATATTATCTACATGGGGCCAATAACCTCATTCCGGGTATGGAAGAAGGACTGGAAGGTCGTACGAAAGGCGACCATTTTCAGATAGACGTTTCTCCCGAGAAAGGGTATGGCAAACGTGATTCCCGATTGGTAGAAGCTGTTCCTCTTCGGGCATTTGGCGGCCAGAAGATTGAGGTTGGGATGCAATTTGAGACCAATGAGGGTCAGGTTGTTACCGTAACTGAAGTTGGCCCTGATACGGTAACGGTCGATGCAAATCACCCCCTTGCCGATCAGAGTCTTTATTTCGATGTCGAAGTAATCGACGTTCGGGATGCCACAGAGGATGAACTAACGCATGGCCATGCGCATGGCCCAGATGGTCATCATCATCATTAAAAGAAGGGAGAAAGGAGGAAGGGGGCGAGAGGGAGTAAAGGGAAAATAGACCAATCCTTTCTGCCCTCTCGTCCTCTTCCTCCTTTCTCCCTTATCTTTGTACCATGGCACAGATTGGTACAAATACGCAGCTAGCGAAGGAGTTTCTGGAGGCAGGAAACGTGGTGGGCATCCCTACCGAAACAGTATATGGATTAGCCGGAAATGCATTTAATCTGGATGCTGTCCTGAAAATTTTCCAGGTCAAGAATCGCCCCTCTTTCGATCCGCTCATTATTCATACGGACTCGCTCGAAAAGCTCGACCAATTTGTGACCGACATTCCTGAGCCAGCCCAAAAACTAGCAGAGGTCTACTGGCCCGGTCCGTTAACGCTGCTTCTTCCCAAACGCGACTTAATTCCAGACCTCGTCACAGCAGGCTTACCTTCTGTTGCGGTTCGGATTCCGAATCATCCACTTACGCTCGATTTACTGCGTTCGCTCGATTTTCCCCTGGCCGCACCGAGTGCTAATCCATTTGGCTATATCAGCCCAACTACTGCACAGCACGTCGCCGATCAACTAGGCGATCAAATACCCTATATTCTGGATGGTGGTCCGGCAGGTGTTGGTATTGAATCAACGATTGTAGGTTTTGAGAACAACCAGGCCACCGTATTTCGGCTGGGGGGTATGGCTTTAGAACAAATCGAGCAAGTAGTTGGGCCCGTTTCCGTACAAACCCATTCGACCTCGAACCCGAAAGCGCCGGGCATGTTAAGCAGTCACTATGCCCCCCGCAAACCGCTAATTCTGGTTGCTGCGGGACATACTCCTGAACCGAATGAGCGGGCAGGCGCTTTAGTGTTTCGGGAACCATTCGGCGGCATTTCAACTGACCATCAGCGAATTCTCTCCCCCACAGGCGATCTGAACGAAGCGGCTAAAAATCTCTTCGCGCACCTGCGTGCCTTAGACACGCTCCCCATCGACATTATTTACGCTGAACCCCTACCCAATCAGGGACTAGGTTGGGCTATGAACGATCGACTCCGGCGGGCGAGTGTACACTAGAGGTCACTGGCATTTTTTTATCCCAAAATTGGTTTTAGCTTTAAGCGTTAAAAATACATAAGCCATGACAACAGAAAAACCTAAAAAAGGAGAACGGCATGAGCGGGCTTTAGCTATTGTCAAACAAATGGTAGCCAATAAGAAAGAAGCTGAAAAACAGGCTATTGAAGATTATAAAAACAATCCCGCCAAACAAGCCCTAGTGGCCGAACTGGATCGTAAGAATGCAGAAAGAGGAACGCCCATTGTTCGGTTATGAGGTAACGAATGAAAAAACAGATTCTTTTCTGTTTAGAACAAGCAATAGAATTCTTTACGAGGTCAGTTTTAGGCCGAGCGGCTATATTTTTGCTAACGACCCCGACCTTCAGCCATTTGTTTTTGAGATAACTATTGCCGTTATCGACAATCCTTTGGGGAAACGCCCACCAGGAGATCCATTAGTTCCTCCAACGATTGCTCGGATATTTAGTAATTTTTTTGAGCAACATGAGCGAATTGTTGTCTATATATGCGATATATCCGACCAGCGTGGCCGTATAAGGCAACGCAAGTTTTTAAGCTGGTTCCATTATTATAAAGGCGTTGATTATTTCCAATTCAACGACACCTTAACCGACGAAGCGGGCGAGCATTATTTTATCTCCCTGATTCTCAGACTAGATAACCCTTACCGTCGTCGCTTACTTTTGGCTTTCGATGATTTACTAACTGACTCTAGAAAGTAAGTTAAATCTCCCCACGCTCGATAGCCTTTGCTGAATTATCTGCCAACTCAATAATCATGGGCAGCAAATGCCCAAAGCGAGCGTCTTTAGTATGTCCCTGTTTCCAGCGAGTATAAATCTGCTGGGCAATTACGGCGTTCTTATACAGTCCGAATACGTAATAAAACAGAATTTGGCTCAAGTCTCGCCCGCTTTGTTCGGCATAACGAGCCACCACTTCCTGCCGGGTTAAATTGCCCGGTAGCCAGGTCAGGTTGAAGTTTTTATACGCTGGGCTGTCTTCCGCTTCGGACCAATAGGCAAGGGTAGCCCCCAAATCCATCAACGGGTCGCCGACGGTTGCCATTTCCCAATCCAATACACCTTTAATAAGCGGTAGCGGATCGCCTGTGGCTTCGTTAGCAGCGAATAGGACATTGTCAAATTTGTAGTCGTTGTGCAGAAAAGCAGGCGCGTGATCGATAGGGTAATTCTGTTGAAGCCAATAGCCAACGCTATTCATGGATTCAATTTTATCGGTTTCGGCAGTCCGATAGCGTTGGTTCCAGCCTTCCACTTGCCTTTGTACGTAGCCGTTTGGTTTGCCCAACTGGATGAGTCCCGTTTTCTCAATGTCTAAACGATGAATAGCTACCAAATTATCGACCAATGCCTCCGATAACTCACGCATCCAGGCAGGGTCAAGGTTCAAGGTTGGGGCCATGTGCGCACGCAAAATGATGCCTGAAATACGCGTCATGATATAAAATGGCGCGCCAATTATATCCGCTGACTCGCAGTAAACAATAGGCTCTGGAATTTTATCGTAATGCCCTTTTAACAGCGACAATACCCGAAACTCACGGCCCATGTCGTGCCCTCCTTTAATGTTGGCCCCAAACGGCGGTCGGCGCAGTACATACTCTTGAGTGCTGGTTTTAAGCCAATACGTCAGATTAGAGAAGCCGTTCGCAAATTGCCGTACTTCCTGAATTTCGCCTACCGAAGGAGCAACCTGCCGGAGGTACTCATGCAACAGATTCAGATCAAGTTCTTCGCCAGAGCGAACAGCGCGGGGCGCATCGAGAGAAAGCATTTGATATAGGATGTATGATATAGGGTATATACTATCCAACCCTATTAATCAATCGTTTACAGTATTTTATAGAGATGACTCGGCTGCCATCATTTGCCGAAACTGACGCAGCTCTTTTGCTTTTTGCTTAATGTCCAGTCCATATTTTTTCAGAATATTGGTTGCCAGATTTTGCTTATGTACTTCATCGGCTCCGTCCCAGATACGGGCTCCTCGTTCATGCCGATACATAGCAGAAAGCACGGTATCGTCCGTAACGCCCAGGGCACCATGCACCTGAATGGCCCGGTCGAGTACGCGCAGAAAAGCATTGGCCACGTAGAATTTTATGGCCGAAACAGCATCCCGAACATTGCTTACGCCGACCGTATCGATCATGTGAGCGGTGTTCAGTACATACAATCGGCAGGCATCAATTTCGGCTCGACTTTCGGCAATGAAATCCTGAATAAACTGCTTTTCGCCCAGCATCACGCCCTCTTCAATCTCACGAGTGGCAGCCCGTTTGCACATCAAATCCAGCGCCTTTTCGGCATTACCAACCCAACGCATGCAGTGGTGAACGCGTCCGGGCCCCAACCGTTCCTGCGCCAGTCGAAAACCCATACCTTCGCCTGCAATCACGTTTGCAGCCGGAACCCGACAGTTGGTATACGTCACTTCGGCATGGCTAAACCAGCCTTCACCCGCTTCGCCAAAAACGGGAATATTACGTTCAATGTTGAAGCCAGGCGTATCGGTTGGAACGATAATCATACTGGCTCGCTGGTGCGGGGCGGCATCCGGATTTGTTACAGCCATTACCACCGCAAAAGCAGCACCATCGGCCGAGGATGTGAACCACTTACGCCCATTTATCACGTAGTCGTTTCCATCGCGTACGGCTAAGGTGGCCATTCGGGTAGGGTTTGAGCCCGCAAACTCGGGTTCGGTCATTGAGAAACAGGAACGAATTTCGCCTGCCATCAGTGGTTTCAAATACCGTTCTTTCAGCTCTTCCGAAGCGAATTTGTGAAGTAATTCGGTATTGCCGATGTCAGGTGCCTGACACCCAAACACATAATGTCCGAAAAAGGGCGCATGCGCCAATGCTTCACTAATCTGACCAAATTCGCACAACGTAAGACCATGTCCCCCTTCCTCTTTTGACAGATGCAATCCCCACAAACCGGCAGCTTTGACCAACTTCCGTTTCTGATCAAGAATGGGAATAATAGCGCCAAGATTGTTATGCGAAAATCCGTCTTCGAGCGGAATCAATTCGTATTGAACAAATTCCTGAACTCGCGCCAATAAGGGCCTGACTCGCTCGGTCGTGAAAATCGTTTCCATATTGGAAAAATAGGGGATTTTTATTGATTCGTCATAGTCAACTCCACACTCCTCCCCTGCAACCCGCCTGTATGAACGGCCACAACAGTTGCGTTATCCGGGAAGAATCCTTTTCGGGCCAGATCATAAATACCATAAAGCATTTTTCCGGTATAAATCTGCTCGAGTAAGACACCTGTTTTTCGTTCAAACGTCTGAATGAACTGAATCAACTCAGGCGTGGTTTTAGCGTATCCACCGAAATGATAATCGTTCAGTTGCCGCCAATTTCCCTGCTTGTCGACATCAGGAATTTTTAACGCCATCACGCCTAAGACTTTTGTTTCTTCGGATGCCGACTTGGCCAGCCCTTCTACAGTACCGCCTGTGCCAACCGGGCAGCATACAAAATCGGGCGTATAGCTTAACTGTGTACTAATTTCTGGAATAATTTCAGCCGTGCCCCGAATAGCCAGTTCGTTTGTACCGCCTTCCGGCAAATTATAGCAGGGGCCGAATTCGGCAAATAACGCATTCAGAAAATCAGGCTCCTCTTTTCGTCGATAATCGGCTCGACTAATAAACTGTAACTGCATACCGCTTTGTCGGCAAAAAGCGAGGGTTTGATTGAGCGGCTTATCGGCAAGCTCTTCGCCCCGAACAAGGCCAATCGTTTTAAAACCGAACACATGCCCAGCCGCAGCCGTCGCATATAAATGATTGGAATAGGCTCCGCCAAAGGTTAACAAGGTTGAAAAACCCTGATTGCGGGCAGCCAGAAGATTATACTTGAGTTTACGCCACTTATTGCCCGATACCTGCGGATGCAACAAATCGTCACGTTTTAGGAATAAACGGATCGTAACGGGCTCAGGAAAAGGATCTTCAACTAGCTGAAGTGGCGAGTTTCCCACCAAATGAGCTAACTGGCGGGCAAGTTCGTTCATAATCCGTAATTTTGTCTTGTACAAACCTAGGAGGTTTGAAGAAATCTTATAGGTTTTAGTTGAGAAAATGGCAGAACTAGACGACGAATTACCAGAAGACGACGAATTATACGAACACCATCGAATTGTGGTGGATAAAGGCCAGGGACTATTGCGGATTGATCGCTTCCTGATGGATCGGCTGCAAAACGCAACCCGAACCAAAATTCAGGCAGCTATTGATGCCGAATCGGTTCGGGTAAATGATAAACTCACCAAAGCCAGTTACAAAATAAAACCGTTGGATGTCATAACGATTTCGTTAGCTCATCCACCTCGTGATACCGATGTCAAGCCTGAAAATATCCCGATCAATATTGTCTTTGAGGACGACGATCTGCTGGTCATCAATAAGGTTGCGGGCATGGTTGTTCACCCCGCTCATGGAAACTGGGATGGTACGCTGGTCAATGCATTGGTCTATCACTTCCAGAATCTACCCACATCGCGTAACGGAGAAATCCGTCCGGGTTTAGTACACCGAATCGACAAAGACACGTCGGGGTTAATGGTGATTGCCAAAACCGAGTATGCCATGACGCATCTGGCCCGGCAATTCTTCGAGCATACGATTGAGCGTACCTACAACGCCCTTACCTGGGGCGTTCCCAATCCACTTGATGGCACCATTACGGGTTTCATTGGTCGATCAATAAAAGATCGGAAAGTGCAGGTAATTTACGACGATGAGACCAAGGGAAAATGGGCCATTACGCATTATAAAACCCTGGAAGAGTTACGTTATGTTGCGTTGGTACAGTGTAATCTCGAGACGGGCCGCACCCATCAGATTCGGGCGCATCTAAAGCACATTGGGCATCCGTTATTCAACGATGCCATGTATGGTGGAGATCGTATTTTACGAGGCAATCCGGTTGGAAGTTACAAAGCCTTCGTTGAAAATGCCTTCAAGCTATTACCCCGGCAAGCTCTCCACGCTAAATCATTGGGCTTTACCCACCCCCGAACGAAAGAATGGCTCCAGTTCGACTCGGACCTACCCGACGATTTCCAGGCAGCCCTTAATAAATGGAGAAAGTGGAAAATGATGAATGATGAATGATGAATGATGAATTTTACCCGCTTTGCCCTACTTGTACCATGAAAAAGGATAATATTGTTCTTGATAAGAGTTTTCGTTTTGCCATTCGCATTATCCGACTTTATCAGCATCTTAAAGACACTAAAAAAGAATTTGTGCTGAGCAAACAGATGCTACGATCTGGAACATCGGTAGGAGCAAATGTACGTGAAGGCAATAATGCAGAAAGTAAAGCTGATTTCATTCACAAAATGGGTGTTGCTCAGAAAGAAGCCGACGAGACATTATATTGGCTTGAGTTATTGAATGCAACAGACTATCTAACTATAGCCGAATTTGAAAGCATTTATCAGGATGCCAACGAATTACTAAAATTAATCCGTAGCATTATTCTCACCGCAAAGAGTAATCGCTGAGAGCAAAAATATTCATCATTCATCATTCATCATTCATCATTCATCATTCATCATTCATCATTCATCATTCATCATTCATCATTAAAAAATGATTTCAATTCGACCTGGCACCCTTGAGGATATCCCTGAAGCGTTTGCTTTAGTAATGGAATTAGCCGTTTACGAACGAGCTGCCGATCAGGTTAGCAACACCGTTGAACAAATGGCGCTTGACGGCTTTGGCCCCAACCCTCTTTTTGGGATGATTATGGCCGAAGACTCAGACACCAAAAATATTGTCGGTATGGCCCTGTACTTCTTCCGCTATTCGACCTGGAAAGGCAAGCGTCTGTACCTGGAAGATATTATTGTGACGGAAGATTTTCGAGGCTATGGCGTCGGAAAACTCCTACTGGATGCTACCATTGAAACGGCCAAAGAAACCCATTGCACCGGTATGATGTGGCAAGTTTTGGACTGGAATGAGCCTGCTATTGGCTTTTATAAGCAGTTTGGTACCCGCTTCGACGACGGCTGGACGAACTGTCATCTGGATTTTTAAAAAGAAGGAAAGGGAATTAGAAGGAGGAAAGGGACGAAAGGGAAGAGAGGTTTGAAATGATAAAAGAATACTATTTTATCTTCTTGTCCCTTTTTTCCCTCTCCTCCCCTTGGTCCCTTTCCTCCTTCTAATTCCCTTTCCTCCTCCCAATTCCCTATCTTTGCGATTCGAGAATAGTGACTAAGCATGACGGATCGTCAACAGAAGGCTCTGCGTATCGCTGGCTGGATATTTCTGAGTATTTTTTTATTGGCCTGTGTAGGTGCTGGCGTGGCTTATTTCAAGCGCGAAAGCCTGTTAAAAACTGCCCTCGAACGAGGAATCCGTAAAGCAAAACGGGATTATCATCTTGATGTTCGGATTGGCTCAGCCAAATTTACCGGATTAAGCTCGCTGGCATTCACGGATATTTCAGTCGTGCCTGAACAGCGCGACAGTCTGGCTCGTATCCAACGGGTTGAACTGGCAGTCCGGTTCTGGCCGTTACTGACTGGTAAAATCGGCTTGTCGGGCATGACCCTCGAAAATGGTCTTGTTCAGGTTGTAAAGCGTGATTCGCTCACGAATATTGACTTCCTGCTTCACAAAAAACGCGATTCTACAGCAACTGCTGACCGTTCGGCTGAATCATCCCAGCGTACAAATCTGGCTGATGTAACCGAAAACCTGATCGACAATATTCTGTCTAAGATTCCCGATGATCTGAATATCAGCAATCTGGAGTTTCGGGCTATGGATACGGACGATACTCTAAGTCTGCTAACCCAAACAGCGGTTATTAAAGACGAAGACGTAGCCTCAACACTAAAACTAAACGGCAATCAGGCAACCTGGCACGTGACAGGTACCGCTGATCCTGCCAGCCGGGAATATAATCTGGCCCTATATGCCGAAGGGAAGCCAATTGAACTCCCTTATATTCAGAAGAAATTTAACTTAAAGCTCCAGGCTGATACCTTACGGGCCGAACTTCATGAGGTTGATCGTTCGGGTGGTGAGTTTCGGCTTGAAGGAGCGGGTTCTGTTCAGAATTTACGGATTAACCATCCGGCCATTGCCCGCGCTGATGTGCTGGTGCCAAGGGCAGCTATAGATGCACACCTGTTTGTTGGCGAAAATTATGTGGGTGTCGATAGCTCATCAACCTTACACTTAGGAGAAGTCAGCGCCCATCCTTTCCTAAAATATACGCTCAAGCCAACGAAAATTTATGAGGCCCAGTTACATACGGGCCCTATGGACGCTCAGGCGCTGTTCAATTCATTTCCGCAAGGATTGTTTGAATCGCTTGAAGGGATGAAAGTCTCCGGCAAGCTCCGGTATGATGTTGATTTCCAATTAGATTCCTCGCTTCCCGATTCCGTAAAATTTGATTCTGGTTTAACCTCCGAAGGCTTCCAGATTTTGCAAATGGGTCGCACGGATTTCGCGGCCATCAACCAGCCGTTTATTTATACTCCTTACGAGAAAGGCAAACCCGTTCGGGATATTGTTGTTGGCCCCGAAAATCCGGACTACACCCCTATCGACCAGATTTCGCCTGATCTTCGGAACGCGTTGTTAACCTCGGAAGATTATAACTTCTTTACGCATAAGGGATTCAACGAGAAAGCTTTCCGCGTCTCTATTGCGACCAATTTTAAAGAGAAATCATTTAAACGAGGAGCCAGTACGATTTCGATGCAGTTGGTAAAAAACGTCTTCCTAAATCGAAATAAGACGATTTCTCGCAAGGTTGAAGAGATCCTGATTGTCTGGCTGATCGAGAACCAGCATATCATTCCCAAAGAACGGATGTATGAGGTCTATCTCAATATTATTGAGTGGGGAAAAAATATTTACGGCATTGGAGAAGCTGCCCGCTATTACTTTGCCAAAAGTCCCTCTGAACTTGATCTGGGCGAAAGTATTTTTCTAGCCTTTGTAGTACCCCGTCCTAAAGCCGCTTTAAACTGGTTCGTGCCAGATGGCACCCTTCAGGTACGAAACGTACGTGGGTACTTTAGACTTATTGGTCGGATTATGTCCCGACGTGGCCTGACGGCACCGGACTCCGGCGCTTACGGTTTTTATGGCGTTCGCCTTCGCGAAGGACTTCGTCGTCAGGTTGCTCCTGTAGATTCCTTATTCCAAAGCGACAGCCTAATGACAGATCCGGCAGATGTTGATGCCGACGACGACAGCGAAGGAGGTACCGGAATCGGGAACTTCTTCCGCCGATTATTTAAAGGCAAAAAAGCCGATGAGAAACGAACGGATGAGGAGCAATCAACGGTTCAGCCTGAACGCCGATCAACACCTGACGTCATCACGAACGAACCAGCCCCTACCGACACTGTTAAAACCCGCAAGCAACTTCGGCAGGAACGACGGGAGCAAAAGCGACGGGAAAAAGAAGCGAAAAAGGCTCTGGAAGCCAATAACCCCTAACTGTACTTATGAAAGCATTAGTGCGATTGATTCTGCTTGTCGTTATTTTCGGGGGGATTTCTCTTTTCGTTATCTCAAAACTGAACCATACATCGCTTTCAACCAAAACAATTGATTTAGGCGTCGATTGTTCGGAGATAGACAATGTACTGGTAACATCGACGGTTAACGTGGTTGTAAAAAACCACTCATCCCGTTCTCATAAAGATGTATCGGTAAAAATAATTGCCTTCGACGAAGCCGGCAATCAGCTTAAAGAGAAATATACCACGTTTACCCGCACACTGGCCCCTAATAGTAGTTTCGATAAACCCGTTACCTTACCAGCCGAGACCAAGCGGTGCGATTGCAAGATCGTCAGCTCACAACCAGACTAATAGATTTTCAAGGCATCTTATTTTCCCGTAATCGTAACAGCTTTACCCAAGTACTCATCTTTATCCAACTGATCAAGCAGGAAAGCAGCAACATCGGCACGGCTGATTTTAGGCAATGCAAATAGCGAAAAGGGTAAATGTTCACCTAATCGATACTTGCCCGTAAGTGGCCCGTTTGTCAGTCGGGTTGGGCGAGCAATGACCCAATCAAGTTTGCTCTGCCGAATGGCTTGTTCCTGTATTTCCTTTTCGGCAATAACGCCCTTGAGTACTAATTTGATAAAGAATTTACTGGGCAAAGACGCTTCTTCATAGCTTGTTCCAACACCCAGCGACGATACCACCAGCAATCTGCGTACCCCTGCCTGTCGCATGGCTGTGATTAGATTTTTCGTACCATCCGCTACAACAGGGTTGTTCTGGCCAGGGCGACTACCCAATGCACAGAAAACAGCGTCCTGTCGTCGAACAGCATGAAGTAACGTGTCTGGCTTGAGAACATCACCGGTCAGTACTGTTAGATTCGGATGCTTAATCGCTAGTTTCGCCGGATCGCGCACGAAAGCCGTGACATAGTATCCCCGTTGCAGTGCCTGTTCAACGGCTTGTTTACCAGTTCCCCCGGTAGCTCCTACGACTAACAGTTGCATAAAAAATGGCTGATATTGAGTACGTCTATAACTCAATATCAGCCATTCGGTTTATTAACTTAGGTCTACGGTTATTCTTCCAGCAAATCAGGGCGTCTTGCCTGGGTTCGAGCCAAGGCCTGTTCGTGACGCCACTCGTCAATTTTGGCTTCGTGACCCGATAGTAGAATGTCGGGCACCCGGTGGCCTTCGAATTCGGCCGGACGAGTGTAGACTGGGGGCGCTAAAAGATTATCCTGAAATGAATCGGTTAGTGCCGATGTTTCATCATTCAGAACTCCTGGCAACAAACGGATAATAGCATCTGAAAGCACGCAGGCGGCAAGTTCACCACCCGAAAGCACGTAATCGCCAATGCTGATTTCTTTAGTGATAAACAGCTCCCGAACACGTTCATCTACACCTTTGTAGTGCCCGCAGAGAATAATCAGATTTTGCCGCAACGAGAGTGTATTGGTCGTTTTCTGATTCAATCGCTCACCATCTGGCGTCATATAAATAATCTCGTCGTAAGCCCGATCTGCCTGTAGCGCACGAATACATCGGGCAATCGGTTCGATTTGCATCACCATGCCCGCTGCGCCACCAAAGGCATAATCATCTACTCGCCGATGTTTATCCAGCGTATAATCGCGCAGGTCGTGGACAACGACTTCCACATAACCGCCCTGTTGTGCCCGCTGTAGAATAGAATGGGCGAAAAAGCTCTCCAGAAGCTTCGGCAGACAGGTAATAATATCAATCCTCATCGGTATCGTCGTCCGCTTCGTCGCCGTTTATTTCTGAACTTTCATCCTTACTATTATCTTCCATGTAAATAGCGAGAAGACCGTCGGGTAAAGCGACATTAAGCTTTTGATTGGCACGATCGATTGTCCTAACAATATCACTATTGATTGGAATCAGGACCTCTTTACCTTCGTAATCCATAGCAATCAGGTCTTGCGCATTCATAGCGTACACGCCCTGCACAATGCCTAATGCACCAGCTTCGGCATCGACAATCTGATAACCAACAATTTCGTGAAAATAAAAACGGGTTTCGTCGGTGATCGGTTCTAATTCATCCAATGGCAAATAGGCACCACAGTTAATTAAACGCTCCGCCTGTTCGATGGTGTCCACATCGTCGAAAGCAATAATGGCCCGACTACCTTTCACGATGGCGATTGATTCGATAAAATATGGAATCAATTCACCTTTCACTTCCAGCAATACCGACTCCAGATCTGCGTATTCGGCAGGGTTATCGACATCCAGAAAAAGCACTAGTTCACCACTAACGCCATGCGTCTTGGTGATATGACCTACTTGATAACAATCGTCTTTTGTCATAGGGAATGCGGCTGGGAAGCCACTTTTAAACCCAAAAGCACGGCTTTCCAGCCGCATTACTTATAAAAAGAGCCTGTCCAGAAACGAACAGGCTCTTTCTTTACAAATTTACTGAAGTACTGGTTACCCAGGAACCGGCGAAAAAATTATTCCGCAGCAGGTGCTTCTTCAGCAGGAGCAGCATCTTCTGCAGGAGCTTCTTCAGCTACTGGAGTTTCTGCAACAGGCTCTTCTACTTTGTTTTTCTTAGCAATAGCTTCAGCGCGAGCTTCGTTCACCTTTTTCTCCGCTTCTAAACGAGCAGCGCGATCTTGCTCTTTCGATTGCGATTTGGTTTCAGCAGCACCGGTTTTACGGCCTTGTTTTTCTTCTTGCCAGGTCGTGAATTTCGCATCGGCCTGTTCTTGTGTGATAGCACCTTTGTTCACACCCACCTGAAGGTGCTTGCGATACATGATGCCTTCGTGCGACAATACCGAACGCGCGGTATCAGTCGGCTGAGCACCAACCATGAGCCAGTAAACAGCCCGCTCCGACTTCAATACAACAGTCGAAGGGTCAGTGTTGGGATTGTACGAACCGATTTTTTCAATGAAACGGCCATCGCGAGGAGAGGTTGACTCTGCAATCACGATATCGTAAATCGCTCTTCTTTTGCGTCCACGACGCGCTAAACGAATTTTAACACTCATTTGTGCTTGATTGGTTTTGATGGGAGACGCATCCCCCCTGTAAAACGTGGCCGCAAAGGTACGAAAAAAGTTTCAGGTTTCAAGTTCAATGTTTTAAGTTTAAATGTCTGACGATCAAATAAACCTGAAACACGGAACCTGAAACCTGAAACGTTTAAAAACCCTTTTCAACACGAGTCTATAAGCCGGGTTCTGTCCTCCCACAAGCGTGGAATGGCTTATCATTTATCTGGGATGGTCGTCACCGGCCACCTCGTTCGACCTACCCGCGTCGGCATCTGGATCGTCCCGGATGGGATTTCTCCAGAACGGGAACGAGCCGCCCCACGTCCGACGCTTATTTGGTCTTTCAGCCCCTAAGGTTTATCCTGCCCCACCGGTCGCCCGTTGGGCGGTAGGCTCTTACCCCACCTTTTCACCCTTACCAAGGTTGAGTTGTAAAGTTGTAAGGTTAACGAGTTATAAAGTTTATTGCTGTGCTAATAAAACTTTACAACTTTCCGACTGAACAACTCTACAACTCAAATCTGGCGGTATATTTTCTGTGACACTGGCTGTCGAATGGTCGTTCCCAACCATCCTCCTTCCCGTTAGGAAGTAGGGTGCCCTATGCTGCCCGGACTTTCCTCGCCCAATTGCTCAGACGCGATAAGCCAACTCGTATTGATCAGGGACCACAAAGGTAGCTAAAAACAAAGACTCCCGGCATCAGTAGTTTCCTACTGCCAACCGGGAGTCTTTTTACAAAATAGCGTACTAAATCTAGTTAGTCTTCGGATTTTTTGTGGCGGCACTACCCGCTACTGGTGGGTTATACGCGATTTCGTTATCCGGTACATCCCAATAATCCAGGTATCCATAGGAGATAGTTGCATTTGTGCTAACAACCCCCGTGCGGCTAAGTGCCACCGCTTTCGTACGACCGGTTTCCAGAAGACCCCAGCGACGAGCATCGTAGAACGACAAGGCCCGGAATAATAAGCCAATCCGACGCTCCCGACGTAGTTCTTCTTTGGCTGCGTCAAGCGACAGACTCGTTCCGGCAACAGCGGTTAAACCAGCGCCCTGTGCTTTACGAACTTCATCGATTAGAGCCAGACCTTCTTCTATTTTGCTCGTGTAAATCAGTGCTTCGGCTTTCATTAACTGGTTCTCTTCGTACGAGCTAGCCAGGTATAATTCGTAGCCACCTGCATTCGTATTTGAATACGTGATAACAGACGCACTACCTTCTGAGCCAGATGCGCCCCGGTTAATCAGGTTAAACCGGGTAAAGAATGCGTTACCACGAGACGTTTCACCGATGTAAGGCGAACTACGTTGCACGAAGTTATTAGAGAACCGCAGGTCACCTGTTTTAAAATCCTGAATCAGGCGCTCAGAGATTTTATAGGTGTTGTTAGCGCCTGTTGTTTTTGCAGAAACAGTGCCTGCCGTTGGCGATAGGAAATCGCCAGCAGCGTTGGAACGCCCTGTAAAAACAAGGTCAGAAGCCAGGATACCGCTATTGGTAAGTGTCAGAATGCTGGCCCACTGAGCATCAGTCATGGCGCTAACCCGTGTATTTACCAGTATATTCCGGGCTTTCATCGTGTTGATGTTACGCACCCACATAGCTGGCGTCAGGATGCCACCTTTACCAACCCGGTTGAAACTAGGAATCAAGCCCGTCATTGTAGCGGTATAATCGGCGCTGGCCGTTAAGCTTCCCAGAATTGTAGCAGCAGCATCAAAGTTTTTATTCGACTCAGCAATGATCGCTTCTTTCGTTACATAATTGCCGTTGGTACCGTTCAGTACTTCGCCATTTGCCTTATCGTTGATAATGCCAGCGTAATACATCGAGCCAATGTGTGAATAGGCATAGCCTTTCCACCAGTAAGCCCAGGCTTTCAGGACACCTTTTTTCGTATCGGCCTCACCCGAAAAGGTCGTTGCATCAATGTTCGCCAATAGGGTATTAGCCGCATTGTTCAGGTTGTACATATACGCCCACTCGTAATAGGTGGAGTTCTGGAAACCTGTCGAGTTAACGTTAGCCGTAATGCGCAGAAAATCGATCTGTTTGCTGGGTGAATTTGGGTTGACCAATATGGTACCGTCGTCGAGCGTAACCTGATTGGGTGCGCCGATCTGGTTAATAAAGACGTTGGCAATGTCGGTTCCGATTACGTCACCCATCAATTCATGATTGCCAATAGCGCCCGACCAGAAATAGCCCGGAACACCATCGTAATATTTTACGTCCCTGAACCCGGTAATGTAGAAGCCTTCACCAAACGAGATCAGACCCGTTTCGGTTTTCAAGGCTGGCGAAGAGGGCTGGTTAGGGTTCTGAACGTCCAGTTGTTCTTTACAGGACGCCATAAACCCGGAGAAGACCAGCGTTAAGGCATATATTTTTAACTTATTCATACGATCAGTTTTTTACGATGGGGTTCCCTTAAAATCCGAAGTTTAAAGCAGCCTGATACGACCTGAAGTTTGGCATCGTGCTGTGGTCAGTTCCACGGTCCCAGGCCGAGTTGGATGTTCCTGAGCTAATTTCAGGATCGAAACCGGTGTACTTGGTGAGTGTCCAGAGGTTACGGCCCGACAGAACCAGTTGAAGACGTTTAACCGCTGGAATCTTGAACACTTTAGCAAAATCAACACCGATAGAGATGTTTCTCAGGCGCAGGAACGAAGCATCTTCGTAGAAGTAATCTTTCGTACCATTGGCTGTGCGTTGCGCATAAACACCCCGATAGAAAGCCGTCCAGGCACCCGTTTGTCCATCAATTGTGAATGGGTTGGCATATTCACTGTGGATACCATCGCGATACATCCACTCTTTGGTTTGGTTGTACAGGTGATTCCCGTTAACCCAGTCAAACTGAACGCCGAAAGTCAGGAAGTTTTTGAACGTTACATCGTTGATGAACGACATATTGAATTTCGGGTTTGGATCACCAAAACTGAATTTGTCGGCCGTAAAGTAAGGCTGCTTGGTGGCTTTGTTCACCACATAGCCATTGCTGGCCAGGGTGTATTGCTCTTGTTCAGCTACTGGGATAAATGGGTTACCGTTCGCATCGCGAGCATCAACACTGTGCAGGGATTTGTAGCCGTACAACTGACCAATTTTTTCACCGGCTTTCAACACATAGTTTGTGCTACCAGCGTTCGACGTAACCACGATCGGCGCATCACCCCGAACAGCAAGTATTTGAGAGCTTTGTTTACCGAAGTTGATGGTCGTATTCCATTTGAAATTAGAACCCTGATAAACCGTTGAGTTCAACGACATCTGAAGACCATTCGATCCTAATGTAAAGGCGTTATCCGTCAATTTACCCAAACCAACCGAAGGAGCCACATCTACCTGATAGATAGCGTCTTTCGTTTTCCGATCCCAATAAGTAGCCGATAAAGCAATGGCATTTAACCAGCTGCTACCCTTGAATAAACTGAATACCATGTCGGTACCAATTTCCAATTCTTCCGACACCTCTACCCCCAGAGCTGGGTTACTTTGTTGGTTAGCATAATAGAACGCCGTTGTGTTCCCTACCGTTGATGGTGTAATGGTCACGTATCGGTCAAAAGGCTGAGGCTGAATACCCGCTTGTCCATAAGCCGCCCGTAGCTTTAACTCAGGCAGGAAGGAGTTGACGGGGCTATTTTGCCAGAATTTAAGCGAAGAAATACGTAAGTAAGCGTCGCCACGTGGGAAGGTAAATGGCTTGGAACCCTGCCCAAATGCCGACGAATAATCGCTTCGGAAACCGCCCGAAATACCCGCAAATTCACCGATTTCAAACCGTTGGTTCACTAGGTAACCGTACGTAATGAAAGGCTCTACGTAATCCCGATACACACGCCACGAGGTTGTGTTAGCTGCATTGTAAGGACTATACGCAGCAGGTAAACCAATAGACGCAACGGTATATTCTTTCACCTTGCTGTTACGCCAGTCAAACAACGCCTGCGTAGTCGATTTGATTGGCAGGTTCAGGTGGAAATCTTCTTTAAAATCAAACGTAGCCGTAGCTGTAGCCAGGAAGTTCTGGAACACTTTACTATTTACATACTTCGTCAGATCACCTGTATTCGTAGTGTTGTAATTAGAAATATAGTTCGTAGAGCCCTGGGTTAACCAATATTTGTTGTTCGCATTATTGGCCTGGTTAGCGTATTCCAGATCACGGTTTTGGGTCTGGAAGTTAAGACCGTATTTCAGGTCCAGGTCTACATATTTCGGAAACTTATAGTTCAGGTTGAAGTTCTGAATGATGTCAACCTTATTGTCGTTGTTCCGGGTATAAGCCTGCCGATACGATGGGTTCGACGCGTTGATACCAATCGTCTGGTTCATGTTCAGCGGAATAGACCCATCTGTAGTTCTCAGATCAAAATCAGCTAATGGATAGGCATTCAACAAGTTGTACAGAATAGTCCGGTCCGATGATTTCAGGGTACTCCTCGTGTACGCTAACTGTGTGATCGAACGTAACGTCAATCCTTTTGCCAGTTGCGCACCAATGTTAGCGGATAAGTTACTCCGATCCCAATAGCCATTATCCCGAATGTTACTTTCCTGATGGCTGTTCGATGCCGATATGCCGAAGTCAGCTTTCGGACCTCCGCCCGTAATAGCGACACTGTTGTTGATCGTATTCGCCGGTTTGAAGAAATACGAGAAGTGATCGTGATATTGCAGGTTGGCGTCGTAAGGCTTGCTATTGGTAGCGGTCGGATCTGTCGAGTTATACTGTACGTTTTCCGAATAAATCCCATTCACAGCATCATACACGATTGGCTTACCCGACGAACCGATGATATTGTTACTGGCATCGGTAGCAAACGCGTGGAATTTCGCCTTGCTCACGCCACCATTATTTAAATACGTATTCTCAGCAATGCTGGACGAGAAATCGATGTTCATCGTGCCATTCTTACCTTTTTTGGTAAACAACTGAATAACCCCGTTAGCACCCTGCGCACCATAAATAGTAGCGGCAGCTGCACCCTGAACTACCTCAACGCGTTCAATTGAGTTTAAGTCAATGGTTTGCAGGCTGGTAGCTCCCATCTGAATCCCATCGATCAGGATCATTGGTTGCGTACCCCGGTTGATGGTATTGATACCCCGTAGCAGAATGTTTACGTCGGCACCCGGTGTACCACTCCGGCTGGTGATCTGCGCACCTGGAATTTTACCGATCAGCGCCTGGTCGACGGAAGCAGATGGCGTTTGGGGTAAATCTTTGCCAGAAACCGATTCAACCGATATGGCAATCTTCCGTTTATCGGTAGCAACCCCTACCCCAGTTACCACAATCTCAGCGAGTTGCTTCGTGTCGGTAGCTAATTTAACATTCACTACTGAGCTAGCCCCCAGTTCAACTTCCTTCGTTGCCATCCCAATGAAGGAGAACACTAATGTACTTTTTGCAGGAACAGCAATTGAATAGCCACCACCCGCATCTGTAACCGCCCCCACTGTGGTTCCCTTCACAACGACCGATACGCCTGGGAGTGAGCTACCGTCTTCGGCAGACGTTACTGTACCTGTAATTTTCCGTTCCTGAGCCCAGGAGACTGCCAGCGTTGAGCACATCAAGAAGAGGCTCAGCAGTATAGTTTTCCTCATATACAAGTTAGTGTTGATTAAGTTAATACCATGCTAGGTTATAGTACTTAGCTATGATCATTCGACAAAACTATATTCCCGATGATTCAATTCAAAATTTCGTATTAAAAATATTATATAAATATCCGCATCGGCATTTATTTACACAACAAAATATAATTCTGAATTATGCACACTATTGAACTATAGTTCCAATAAATTAAGTAATAATGAAATTATAAATCATATTATTACAATATAAACTAATCATCAAATCAATTAAATATCAAATTCTATAATCGTCTATTATTAGTATAGTACAAATTTAATCATTATTTAACCTTGATATCAAAACACAGTATTTTTAAGTATAAACACTCAAAAAATTTCGATTTTACATTCACAACCAAAGAATTAATGGCATTTTAACAAGATTTTAACCTTTAAATTTAATTTTCACAAAACAACCTTAGATTATATGTATTTTCATATAAATGACAGAATTTAATAGTACCATTTAACTAGATTTATATTTAGCGAAGTAGTACGGAAACAAAAAACGCGGGCCAGGATTTGGTTATCGTGGGTATCCCCTTCGATTAACCAGACCCTGGCCCGCGTTTATAGAGGCCAAATGACACTTGTATTTCCTATTGCGGAGTTATTGCAATCCCTCCACTTTTACATCAAGCCGTCCGTGAGCATTTACAACGGCTAACATGGCCGTTGGAGTCAAATAAACCTGATCAGGCCTGATTTCATCAATCTGCCCATTGATAACGACCCCTTTGGCCAACTGATTATTTTTGAGCTGCTGCTGCAAGAGTTTCTGCATGTCGGCAATCTGAGAACCAACCGGGATGGTAAGTTGCTTTTCGAGTGTTCGGGCAAAGGTGCCTTTCAATAACCAACTTGCCGATTGTGCCAGTATGTTTTTCGTATCTAAATCAAAGTGCAGATCTTTTAACGAGATCGTTTGATCGTGGGCATCGTAGTAAGGGCGTCCGCGCAGATAAATATCGCCATTGATCGTTCCTTTCAAGCCGGCCTTTATAATCAAGTTCTCATTTTGCCCATACAAGTCGATGCTGGTGATTGTAACATGATAGCGGTTTTCATTGAATGAAAATGATTTTCCGACAAACTCTTCAGCGGCAATCTTAGCCACTTCCGGATACGTCGCTTCGCTCAATAAACCAATCTGAAAATCATCCTTTACCTGAGATACCACCGTTAAATCGGGCAATGATACCGCCGGATGAACTTCTGGTTTGGCCCCGGTAGTTGTCAGCGTAAACCCTTCAATACCAATCGTAGCCCGAATAATTCGCCCTTCGAAACGCAAAGGCGTAATGAGGACCCGTTTAGGAACAACCTGTAGATAAGTCCGGTATTTTTCAGATAACAGATAAGGCTCACGAAGGGTATTCCAGACTTTCAGGACAGGGGTTCGGATGTCTACATTCCGGCGCACCTGCTGATCGATTGTTTTAGTAATAGTGCCTAAATTTTTGTCGATCATTCGGCTCACGAAGTTCGTAATCGGAATATTTACACCCACAACGCTCACCGTTGGCTTACGCACCCAGCCGTAGCCATCGGCCTGTGTTTGGGTATGAACCGACCAATCTTTATCGAGGTCAAATTTGGTTTTGAACCGAAGATCAATCTCAAATTCGGTTTCCTTATACTGCGTAAAACCCAATACTGATACACCAGCTTTCACCCAGATGCGCAACGGAACTGTGAAATGAAACAGGCTGTCCTCCGCCGTCACGAGAATAGTACCGCGTTTCCAGACTTTCGTCATGAATTGATCACGGTTATTGTCTTCCAGGCTATTATCCTCGTAAATCAGACCATTGACCTGCGCATTGATCTGTCGCTCAACATCACCCAATGCAATGGACACAGGAACGTGGACGGTCGATAAAAAGCGTTCATTTCGGACTTCCATTTCAGTGATGTTATAGGCTTCTTTAGGTGCTTTGGGATTTAATCGATTGCTGGCTGGCTGACCGCAACTTAACAGAAAAAAACAGAAACACAGGGATAGCCCGTACAGAAACAGAGGCCGAGGAATAGCAGGCGCAAGGCAAGAGCCTTGCGCCGTCCAACTATTTAAGCGTAACCTTCGTGGCGCCATAGCCAAATTTCTGTTTCTGAGCGTCTTCAAAGAATTTAACATTGGCGTGCTGCCCCAATCGCTTGTGAAGTTCTGTTCGTAGAGACCCGCTTCCAACCCCATGAATAAACGTAATGTCACGCATGCCGCTCGCAATAGCGTTTTCGAGGGTTTTCTCGAATGTATCCAATTGGAGTTTTAGCAGATCGGCGGGCGTACGATTGCCTGGACCTTTGGGCAAAAGCTCTTCGACATGTAAATCCACAACGGCAGTAGGTCGGTCAATGGAAACATTCGTCGGTTCTGCTTTCGACTTGAACATTTCAGCTTTCAACTCATCAGGCCGGATAGTCGTTGGCTTCGGCTGTTGACTCGCAGGAGTCGGCTGTTCTACAGCCTCAGCATCCAACTGCGTCAGAAAACCGGGCTGATTTAGAACAGGCACGGTTGTTTTGCTTTTGAACAGCGTGGTTGCGCGAGCTTTAAATCGCTTCATTAATGGTTGTCGTAACGAGGACTTTCCAGCCCGGAACCACAACCCCTGTACAACAAACGTTGGCCATTCTTCAAATTTGGCGTGGGCATACAGGTCATTCATTTTCTGCTGCGACTTGGGTTTCAACAAACCACTGTGCAGTCCACGAAATTGTACTCCTCCCCCAACACCAGCCGACTCTTCGCCTAATGTATACGGAAACTCCCAGTCGGTATTATTGATGAGGTGTAGCGTATATTCTCGATCATTGACTGGAACAAACGCCAGATAAATACCCTGATTCGACAGAATGACTGGCGCAGCAGGCGTCACCGTTTTTTGTGGCTCATAAATACTCGGCTTCAGCAACCGTTCAGCTTCCATCGGCGAAACCAGCACCAGCTCTGACCGCATCACCGGAATGCGGAATCCGTCTTCAATTTCAATTTCAATCATGTTGCCCGGCAAAAACCGCGACACCACTCCCTGTTCTTTTGCCCGGAGAAGCCGGACTTTATCCCCAATATTCATAATAGTCATTAGTCACGAGTCGATAGTCGTCAGTTTTAGGAGTCATTTACCAGTGACTCTTGACTGACGATTATCGACTACTACTTATAAAATGCCAAAAGTATAACGCAGATAGTCAAAAATCCCTTCCATCAATTTTATAAATCATTTCAGCAGCTTATCTACCCTTCGTTATAGAAAACCTAGATAGAGTTAAAAACACTGATTCAAGTAATAATAAGTCGAGAGATAAACGGCGATTTTATTGCTCAATCTGCTAAAATGGCCTATTTTGACCAATTGCGCACCAAACGCTATGAAAGATACAGTTACAATTAAAGGAATTGCCCGACAGTTAGCGATATCACCTTCTACCGTTTCCAGAGCACTTCAAGACAATCCACGCATTAGTCAAAAAACCCGCGAAGCCGTTCAGAAACTCGCTACCCGGCTGAAATACTGTCCTAACACAACCGCCCGTAATCTACAACGGGGTAAAACGGGTGTGTTTGCTGTAGTGTTACCAGAAATTCGGGAAAACTTTTTTTCGGAAGTTATTAACGGGGTGGAGGAGTTGGTTTTTGCCAATCAGTACACCGTTGCGTTGTACCAATCGCACGATCTGTTTGAGCGGGAGAAACAAATTCTGGCCGTGCTGGCCGCCAATCAGGTGGAAGGGGTTTTGCTATCTGTGGCTAAAGAATCGGAAAACTTCCAGCATGTACAGGATTTGATTGATCGGGGGATTCCTGTGGTACTTTTTGATCGAATTCCGCCTAAGATAGAAACGCATCAGGTCGGCTGTGCTATCGAAAAGGGGGCTTATGAAGCAACGAAATGGTTAGCCGTTCAGGGATTCAAACGAATTGCCCTTCTGAATGGACCGCACCCATTGGTATCCAGCGAAGAACGCTATCGTGGCTATATCAAGGCGCTCCTTGAAGATAACTTGCCTATAGAAAATGCCCTGGTTAAGCGGGTTGACTTAACCACGCAGGATATTACGGAGAAAATGACGCAACTATTAACCTCTGCGACCCCACCCGATGCCGTACTGGCATTTAACGATTATGTAGCGCTGGATGCAATAAAAGTCTGTCGAGAGTATGGTCTTCAGATAAATAAGGATATTTCGTTCGTTAGTTTTTCCAATTTGCCGCTTACCGCCTATTTAGAAAACCCACCTTTAGCGTCAATCGAACAATATCCCTACCAGATTGGCCGTAAGGCTGCGGAAATCTTATTATCAGTCACCAATCAGGATATGGATCTTCATGGAAAGCGATTTCATCAGATAATGCTCCAACCAGAACTGGTTGTCAGAAACTTGAGGGGTTGATTGTTAGTCAGGTGTGGTTAAGGATTGTCAGGTTTGGTCAAGTATTGCTGACTACTACCTGACTATTCTTGACTAAACCTGACAATCCTTGACCAAACCTGACTAACAATCAACCAAGCCTGCCTAACTATCCAACAGCCCATTGTTGTCTTTCAACGCTACACCTGTTATCTGCAATCGGAAAGCTGAATCGATAAGATACATAAGTTTATCCACAGCTAGTTCTGGCGGCAACCCTAGGTCGCGAATGTTCGACACACAATTTCGACGTTCGTCGGTAAGACCGGGCTGGGGGTCGTAGGTAATATATGCACCCATGCTATCGAACGCACTCAAGCCGGGTCGTTCACCTATCAAAATGATGGCCAATCGGGGACGAAGAATTCCACCAATAGCATCGGTAATGGCTACCCGCCCTTGCTCAACCAGTACCAGAGGAGCCAGCGAATACCCAGCCAGACGGGCTTTTTCGACTAACCTATTGACGACAGGGCTAGTGTATTTATTAATCGCGGTTGCCGATAACCCATCGGCAATGATAATACTAATGTCAGCAGGAGCGGCATTAAGTTGGCGAAGTTTATCCGCAGAATGGCTGGCCAATAAACGGCCCAGATCTGGCCGTTGCAAATAAATATCCCGGTTTTCCGCCTGACTTTGTAGATGGTGAATAGGTAGGCCCGTTTTTTCCAGATCAGCCTGTAAACCAGCCAAATTCAGATGAGAATAAACGGCGTCTTTTGCATGGGCGTGCGCCATTTTGAATTGAAGCGACTCCTTCAGCGGAATAGAAATACCAGTTTTACCAAGTGCAATTCGGGCATTCGTATACGCCTTGAGTGGCTCCCATTCGTCAGGCTCTATCCCTATTTTTTTTATGTCGCTCATGCGGAAAATCAGGGGGATGGAGTACGGGGCAGGGGCTCAGGGCAGTACTTTTCCCAGCTCCAGGCACCCTGCTCCTCGCTAATTACCCCACCAAAGTCGTATAAAGTTGTTTTTGTAATCCTGTTGATAATCGATTGCCTACCGAATCCATGATACCTTGCCGTAACAGCCATTCTTCAAATTCGGGGGCTGGTCGCAGGCCAAGTACCCGACGAAGATACAAGGCATCGTGGAATGATGTCGACTGATAGTTCAGCATAATATCATCGGCACCCGGAATTCCCATAATGAAATTAATGCCCGCTACGCCCAGAAGCGTCAGCAGTGTATCCATGTCATCCTGATCGGCCTGTGCGTGGTTAGTGTAGCAAATGTCCATGCCCATTGGCAAGCCCATCAGTTTCCCACAAAAATGATCTTCAAGGCCAGCCCGGATAATCTGTTTTCCATCGAACAGATATTCGGGCCCAATGAACCCAACCACCGAATTAACCAGGAATGGATTGTACTGTCGGGCAACGGCATACGCTCGAACTTCGCAGGTTTGCTGGTCAACGTTATGATGTGCTCCGGATGATAGAGCACTCCCCTGGCCAGTTTCAAAATACATGATATTGTTGCCAACCGTACCCCGTTTCAGCGACAAACCGGCCTCGTAAGCTTCCTGCAACAATGGTAGGCTGACGCCAAAACTGGCATTGGCTTTTTCGGTACCGGCAATAGATTGAAAAACCAGATCGACGGGCACATTCTGTTCAATAAGCTCCAGTGTTGTTGTGATATGGCTTAATACACAACTCTGAGTTGGGATAGCAAAGCGTTCCCGTACCCCATCGATCATGTGTAACAAGCGCGACGTTGCCGCCGGACTGTCGGTTGCGGGGTTGATACCAATTGTGGCATCTCCACTTCCGTAAAGCAATCCATCGATAATACTGGCGGCAACTCCCTTAGCATCGTCGGTGGGGTGATTGGGTTGCAGACGAACGGACAAATGTCCCCGTAAGCCCAGCGTATTTCTGAATCGGGTGACGACTTCGCACTTTTTCGAGACCAGAATCAGATCCTGATTCCGCATCAATTTCGATACAGCAGCCACCATTTCGGGGGTAAGGCCACCAGCAATTTGTTGGAGTGTTATGGTATCAGCATCGTCGCTCAATAACCAATCCCGCAAATCACCTACCGTAAAATGGCTGATAAGTGAAAAAGCGGCTTTGTTGTGTGTGTCGATAATCAGGCGGGTAACATCATCTGTCTCATAAGGAATGACAACCTCACTCAGAAAGGTCACTAACGGCACATCGGCCAGTGTCATTTGAGCAGCCACCCGTTCTTCGTAGCTTTCAGCCGTCAACCCAGCCAGTACATCTCCCGACCGCAATGGACTCGCTTTGGCAAGCAGTTCCTTCAGGTCGTTGAACCTATACCTGAAATTGCCGATAGTGCAATGATAGTCCATGATTAATAATGATTTACCTCACCCCAACCCCTCTCCTTATTTCAAGGAGAGGGGCTAAAGACAGAAGTCGACTTACATTCTCGCTTGGTTTTGCCGAGTGAGGAATATTATAGGGAGAGCCTTCTCCCCTCTCCTGTTTTCAGGGGAGGGGCCGGGGGTGGGGTAACTCCCATTCCTCTTTTATTTTCCGATACCGACCTGATACATAAAATAAACCCATAACAGCCACTAAACCGCAAAAAAACAACAAGCTCAACCAGCTGTAAAAATAGATCATCGCACACAGGGCTACGAGTGCCAGCAAGAGTGCAATGGCAGGAACAACCGGATAAAATGGCGCCTTGAACGGTCGCAACATCGTAGGCTGACTCTGCCTCAGTTTGAACAACGACAACATGCTAATGACGTAAACAACTACAGCACCAATCGTTGACAGAACAACCAACTTACTTGTATCCAACGCAATAAGCGCCACAATACCAAAGATCGCTCCGACCAGTAAAGCCCAATAAGGGACCTGACGGGTTTTACTCACCCCTGAAAGAGCATGCGGTAAATAACCGCTGCGTGCCAACGCGAAAATCTGCCGGGAATAGCTTATGATAATCCCATGAAACGAAGCAATCAAACCAAACAAACCAACGCTGGCAAAGAATTTGGTTAGTGGATTTTGTCGCCCGAGTACAATCGCAATGGCCTCGGGCATCGGATAATCGAGATGGTCTAGTTTTTCCCATTCGGTAATGCCGCCCACGCTGACCATGACGGTTAGAGCCAGAAAAGCAAGGGTCAATACGGCTGAGATGTAACCTTTGGCAATGGCATTACTGCCCTCTTTTACCTCTTCGGCAACCATAGCGATGCCTTCCAGACAGACAAACAGCCAAATGGCAAACGGCAACGCAGCAAACACGCCCGGCCAACCAAAGGGCATCGGATTGTGCATGAACGTATCCAGGCTGGTATGCGGATACACAACGCCGATAAAAAGCAGTAATTCACCGATAGCAATGATTGTCATTATCAGTGAAAACCAGGCCGCTTCTTTTATCCCCAATAGATTGATAACCGTGAAAACCACAAACGACGCAACCGAACACCAGACTACCGGAATCGAAGGGTATAGAAAGTGAACATAACTCCCGAGGGCCAAACCAATAGCGGGCGTGGCAAACAGAAATTCAATCAGCGTTGCGTAACCTGCCACCAACGCTCCGAGCGGGCCAAATGCCTGCAACGCATAAGCGAACGGCCCACCCGCGTTTGGTATGGCCGTAGTTAGCTCGGTAAAACTGAAAATAAATGTGAAATAGAGTACTGTAATAATGAGTGTAGCGATCAGCAGACCCACCGTACCGGCTACACCCCAGCCATAATTCCAGCCAAAATATTCACCGGATATAACGAGTCCTACCCCGATAGCCCACAAGTGAATAGGCTTTAACGCTTTTTTTAGTGCCGGTGGGTTTTCTGTCATTGTTGGATTCTATCTGGCGCGAGTATTTACTCGTGCCTATTATAAAGGCCAGCATTCGCTGGCGCAATGAATGTCTGACTTATACGCCAGCGAATGCTGGCCTTTATAATAGGCACGAGTAAATACTCGCGCCATTCAGAGCAGTTCAACTGATAACCATTCCCATCAAGGGATCGCTATAACCAACCTTACCCGTCTCGACACGGCCAGCATATCGTTGTTCGAAGTTATCAACTCCGGCAACTTTTACACTGAAATCATACCAGTTGTGGCTATTTTTTAGGTTCATCACAATGGTCTGCTGGGCACCTTTCGTCCCCGACTTATCCAACGTTTTCTGCTCTCCTTTTGCATGGTAAGCATTATCGGTAAGCTGGACAACATGAGAACGTTGCGGGTCTAGGTTCTTGAGTTTCACCAGCACATTACCCGTTAGTTGCTTTTTAGCATCTCGTTCATAAGCGCATGAAATTTCGATAGCCGGGTTATTCGCGGCTCCTTTGAATTCGCGCAGGAACCCGTTTGGCCCATATGCACAGAGATGGTAAGGCCCATCCAATGACCAGGAGCCACTGAGCTGATCGCCAGCGACAACGGTGTATGACCGAATTTTCACATCATCAGGTAGAACCTGATAAACCTGAAAAGGAGCGCCCAGTGCTCGTTTGCCAAAAGCTTCGTTTTTAGCCGCTAACGTTAGGGTGAATTGCTTTCCACTGGTGTGGCCATCAACATATAATTCGTAGGGCAAGGCATTGGCGAGACGTATTCCTTTTTCCTGCGTAGGTATATGCGAAGAAGCTACCGGGTTCTGATTGATCTCCCGAATTTCATCCGCACTAAATGCTTTGTAACCACTAGGTACGGGTTTAAACTGCGCCTTATGTATGCTCTCGATAAAGGCTTCTTTGGCAACAAATTCAGGCAGTTTGATCTTCTCACCCTGATAGGGTCGGAAGGCGGAAGTTAGGTCACCACAAACAGTCCGGCGCCACGCGCTGATGTTAGGTTCTTCGACTTTCTGGCTTTTTTTATGACTCAGAAACTTCTCCAGAAATTGAAGCGTAGACGTATGATCGAACACTTCCGAGCACACAAATCCACCCCGACTCCAGGGCGATGCAATTACCAGGGGTACCCGGAAGCCTAGCCCAATTGGCCCGGTTCGGCCTTTATTGGGGCGTTTATCCTCCTGCTCCTTGGTAACAAACTCCAAGCGTGTATCAATGCCTTTGCTGGTTAAACCGGTTTCTGGCTGATCGGGATGGGCTGGAACGAACGGTGGAACGTGGTCGAAATAGCCATCGTTTTCGTCGTAGGCCAGTATGAAAATCGTCTTTTTCCAGACATCCGGATTCTGGGTCAGGATATCCATCACCTCCGAAATATACCAGGCACCATACCAGGGGGCTCCGGGGTGATCGGAAAAGTTTTCGGGAGCCACCAGCCAGGAAACGGTAGGCAGCTTCTTGTTTTTTACATCAACGCGAAACTGATGCAATACATCGCCTTTCGGTACTTCCAATTTGCGCTCAACACTACCATCCTGATACGTTTTTGTGGTTAGCGTCCGATAATCAGGATCGTTTACGTTAGTGGTAAATGCCTTTTCGTGTAGATTCTTTTCCCGTTGCGACAGCTTCTTGTAGGCTTCGGGCGTATATTTCACCAAATCAGCTTTGACGATTTTCTGCCACTCCTGCTGATTAGCCAAGTCCCGTTTCGTATGAACGTAGTCCTTATCGGTTTCGGGCAGAGCTTTCAATTTGGCCTCCAACGCCTGAATACGTTCGGGAAGAGCTTTCTCTTCCTTCTGAATAAAGGGATAGTAAGCCGGATGGAAACGAACCTGGTGCTGCGAAAACCACTCGATTGGGTTATCGGTGAAGTTACTTAGCCATTCGTCCTGCTTGCCCTGAAGTCCGGTCGATAAACTGATCTCATTCTGGTAAATCCGCCAGGAAATCCCGAGGTCTTCCAGTCGTTCAGGGAACGTGGTCCAATCAACTTCCGAATCGTAATCTACATTTTCGTTGCGTACGTTAGCCATTGCCTTCGGATCGCGCGGATCGCGAAGAGCCCCCGTCCAGAAGTATAATCGGTTCGGTGTGGTTCCCGTTAGCGACGAGCAGAAATTCTGATCACACACCGTAAAGGCATCGGCCAGCGCGTAATAAAACGGAAGGTCTTCTCGGTTGTAGTACCCCATTGTGAGGGGCATTTTCGCGTATTCTTTATTGCCCGATTTCTTGGCATCCAGCCACTTATCCTGCTTCCCTCCGTTGCGGGCATCGACCTGATTTTCCCAGGAATGCGGCAACGAACTCATCCAGGTAGCTTTCGTATCCTTCAGATTTAGTCGAAACGGAGCGTAAGTTTCATTCGCTGCGTTGGTTTGCAGCCAGACTTTGTTTTTGTTCGGCAGATTAATCGCTCGGGGATCGTTGAACCCCCGGACGCCCTGAAGCATGCCGTATGTATGATCGAACGAGCGGTTTTCCTGCATCAAAATAACCACATGTTCAGCATCCAGATAGGTGGTGCCGGGGTGTGGATCAATCGCAAACGCTTTTTGAATCGACTCGGGAAGGATGCCCGATAAACCCGTTGAGAGTAAAGCTGCTTTTTTAAGAAAATCCCGTCTGGAATCCATACTAGTCAGTAACTGTTTATCAAGATACGATTAAAGGTCCAAAAAGTACCCGTTTTTACCGATTCTTTATTCAGTAATTGATGATTTAATAATAAGGCGCTGGCGCGATTTGAACCCGTGGCAGTGAATACTGACGAAATGAAAAGGCACGGGTTCAAACCCGCGCCAGTCATTTCAAGATTTATTACTTCAAAATCCACATTTGCTCATTGGTGTTGTCATTGCCATTATACTGATTGGTCAGTGCCAGCTTTACGTTCGTACCGTTGTAATCCAGTTCACTTTGCGGATATAGCCAGCGCACGGGCAGCTTATTACCCGGTACGTTCATGTTTGACGCCGGATTAACCGGAAAAACAGGATAGCCTGTCCGACGATTTTCGAAGAATGCATTGTACTGAGCCTGTAAAAACGTACTCAGGAATTGCTGCGTAATTATCTGCTCAATCTGCTGCTCTGACGTACCCGCTAATTTCACTTTATCCGATGCCACATAGCTGCTGATGTAATCGGCAGTGATTGGCATGTTATGGTGATAAGCCGGATCGTTGGGCGTGTTATCCATCACAAACTTCATAGCTGCCGTAATACCGTCTGTATAATAGGCCGCTGCCGTTGTCCCCGAAATCCACCCCCGAACGGTTGCCTCAGCCAGTATAAACTTTAACTGCGCATAGCTTAGTAAATAAACGGGTTCGCTGGCGGGCAATTCCATGTAGCGGCTATTGACGTTCGAGAAATCTTTAGTCGCATAGATTTTACTTACGTCAGCGTAAACCATCGACGGATCAGTGCCGATGTAAGCCGTCGGGTCATTAACCGCTTTGCCTTTCGCTAGTTGCACAGTCGATGGGTTCGCATAATAATACAACCGACGGTCGTCCAGCGCTTTTAGCTTATCGGTTAATGTGCTCGAGACCATCGTGTAGATCATCGCCTGATTATTCAGTTTATAAAACGGATACCGTTGACTCGCTTTGTCGGAATAAACCAGCTGAAAATTATCGGCGTTACTTGTAAAAACAGGCCGATTATTGACAATATCTTTAAACCGCTCCGTTACTTTCAGGTCGGTATCGCTGGTTTTCTTATACAGATTGAGCAACACCTGTAACTCAAACGTATTGACCAGTTTACGCCACTTCGTAACATTACCCGCGTAAACAGGATCTCCATCGAACGTTGCCCCTTGAGCGAACAATTTATCGGCTTCGTCCAACTCATTTAAGATACCCTGAAACACCTGCTTCTGGGTGTCATAGGTTGGCGCCACATTATTACTTTCGCCCTTCAACGCGTTGCTGTAAGGAATATCACCCACCCGCATCGTTAGGTTGAAGAACTTCCAGGCCCGCACAAAATGCCCGAGTGCCGTGTACGAGTTTTTCACCGAACCCGCTACGGAGTAATTCAGCATTTTCTCCACGTTCGTCAGCACGGGCAGTACGTCATAACTGGTACGGCCCAGGTTGTTGTACTGCATATCCTCCGCAAACTCGGTGTAAAGGATCGTTTTACCCAGCATACCCGGCTGCATAAACGTTTTATTGGTACTGATTGTCTCGTCCGTAATATTCAGAATGAGCTTAGTTGCCAACATGGGTGCGGTAGCATTTACAGCCGCGTCGGGGTTGGCGTTTAATTCATCGAAATGGGAACAGCTGGTCGATGCTATCATCAACAGCCCAGCGAGTATACAGTGTTTATAAGTCGTTTTCATTCGAAAGGCGTTGATCATGATTAAAACGTAAGTTGAATATTAGCCCCTACGTAGCGAACCGAAGGCGAGGTAAGCTGGGTGTCATCGGCTTTGTCTGGATCAGCAAAGCGGAATGCTTTCGCCCACATCAGCACGTTCTGTCCCGTTAGTGAAATACTGGCCGTACGGGCACCAATGCGGCTGGCAAATGCGCTGGGAAGCGTATAACCAATCGAGACCTCGCGTAGCTTCAGGAAGGTCGCATTGGTTACGCCCCGTGTGCCATCGCCGTAGGTACGGGCATAGCTTTGGTACGATACTTTAATATCATTCGGAGCAAATTCACGGGTATCGCTGGTAACCTGACCGAGGTTATCGTACGTGATGGTTCCGCCCGTAACTTTCACACCCTGACCCACATACGATTTATTGCCGTTCACCACCTCATCGTAACGCCACTGGTTGTCGCTGTCTGGGTGCGAACCGGTATCCCACATTTTGTAGGAGCTATAGTTGTTCAATAGACCGCCAACGCGTCCGTCGAAGCTCAGGCCAAGTGTGAAATTGTTCCATTTAAAATTGTTGGCCAGGCCCCAGATAAACTTAGGGTCGGTATAGCCATACAGGTAGTTGTAATTGCTGGCCAGCGGCAAACCACTAGCCTGGTGAACTAAATTGCCCGAGCGGTCGGTAACCCAGGTCCGGCCCGTATAGGTGTCGGTTCGTCCACCGGGTATGGTCCATAGGTTAACGGCTGAGTAAACGGGGTCAAGGTCTTTAAAGTACCGGTGATTGAAGGAATAATTGGCAACTGCATTCCACTGGAAACTACCCGTCTTGACTAACATAGCGTCCAGACTTACTTCTACACCCTTGCGAATGTAGCTTTGGCCCGTGTTGATGAGGGTAGATGTGAAGCCGGATGCTGATGAGACCGTGGCACTCGTCTGAATGTTATAGTTGTACTTATTGAAGTAAGCTACATCGAGCTTAAATCGTTTGCCCAGGAAGTAAGCCGACGTACCAATCTCCCAGGTACGGTTGGTTTCCGGATTCACCGCGCTGTTCCGAATGGTTGTTGGGTAGGTTGCCGAGTTGAAGTTGTCCCAATCAGCCGTTGTGGTCGAATAGGTTTGGTTGTTGGCAAATACGCCCAAGTCGGTTTTAGAGAGCGTCCAGGAACCCCGGATTTTCCAGAAATCAATACCAGTAGGCATCTTAAGGAATTCGCTCATCACTATGCTCCCCCCGGCCGATGGGTAGAAGTACGAACGTGAACTCTGCGGCATGGTCGAACTCCAGTCATTTCGGGCGGTTACATCCAGAAAGAGCGCATTCATATAGCCGAGCGTTAGCTTACCATATACACTGTTGACCTGTTTTCTCCCATAAGGCGTACCATCAGTAATTGTAAAGAGTGACGCTTGTGTACTTGGGTTCGGGTTAACGACTACGTCAGGCCGTTCGATTGAGTTATTCAGCGAATAATAGCCCGGTACCACAATCCCTCCGCGAGTGGAACTGTAGAGTTCCTTGTTGCCATAGGTATAAATTGTTCCGCCTGCCAGCGCATCGATATCCAGCTTGCCAACGGATTTGTTGTAGGTCAACAAGGCATCGCCATTGAAACTATAGCCATTCCGTTGATCGATTGAATACATCCCATTGGCTGTCCAGCCACGAGTCGACAGGATATTGGGCGGATTGCGTCGGGTCTCATTATTGAAGAACATATCAAACCCCGGACGAACAATGATTTTGGCGCCTGGAAACACTTCATACGTAGCCGTCAGATTGGTGTTTACTTTATTCTGCTCGATGCCGTTCAGTTTTTCGTACGCCATCAGGTATGGGTTATCATACCAGGCCTTGTAATGCCAGTTTTGCTGTACGTTCGGCGTTAGCCAGTAGTTATCCTTGTAGAGACTCAGGTCATATTCAGGTCCCATCCAGATCAGGATATTGTAGATGTAGCCCTGCGCGGAATAACCTGATCCCGAGATTTGAGGGGCTGTTTTCCGGTTGTACCCCATCTGGCTCGACAACGTGAATTTGTTCCCGACCTTCATTTCGCCCGAAACGGAGAAATTCATCGCATTGGATTTCAAATTCGGGAATTGGCCTTTGTTATAAATATGGTTCAGCGAAACCCGGAAGCTCCCATTCTCTCCACTTTGTGAGATGCTCACAGTGTTGTTTGTGATACCGCCCGGTACCAGGAAATCCTGAAAATTGTTCTTGCCACGCGAGGCCAACTCCATGTCTTCCATCTGTTTAGAGATTGGATTCCACTGCATGGCCCGTTTGCCAATATCCAGTTTGGCCCCCCATACATAGTCGGTTGGGTCATATACGCCACCCAGACCAGCGCTGTACGAATGCTGCACTTCTGGCAACATCAGGAACCCCGCATTAACCATGTTGTTGGAGTTGACTGTTACCGTTAGCCCCTTCGAACCAGCTCCGCGTTTGGTTGTCACAATAACGGCACCGCTCCCCCCACGCGAACCGTATAAAGCCGCAGCCGTTGGTCCTTTCAGGACGTCGATACTTTCGATATCATCCTGCGGAATGTTCCCGATCGTCATGTTCCCATAGGGCACGCCATCGATCACCAACAAAGGCGTTTCACCCCGGAGTAAGAGTGATGGCGCTTCGTTGAATTCAGTACTATTTTTAATCCAAAGCCCGGCCACCTTACCCGTTAACGATGTAGCCGCGTTCACACCTTTCACGGTTTGCAGGGTAGCACCTGATACTTTCTGAACAGCATAACCCAGGGAGCGTTCTTCACGCTTCACCCCCAGAGCCGTTACCACAACTTCGTCGAGCTGCTTCTGGTCGTCGGCCATTGTTACGTTGATCTCTGTGCGATTACCAACGATTTCTTCTTTGTTCACATAGCCAATGAATGAAAAGACCAGTACATCCGCAGCACCCGCTACGTTGATTCGATATCTACCCTGCGCATCAGTAGTTGCGCCACGGGTGGTGCCTTTGATCGTTACGTTTACGCCCGGCAGAGGGATATTCCCTTTTACATCATTGACAACACCCGTAATGGTAATGTCGGCTGGCGTTTCAGCCCTATTGACTACTACCGAATTGGCCATCTTGATTGTACCGGCGTACGTCGAGTAAAATGTCAGGCAGGTGAGGAGAATCAGCAACGGAATGCGGAAGCTCCTTGCGAACATGAGGGATGATCTACAGTCTTGTAGAGAGTGTACCATATGCAGGTTGTACAGTTAGTTAGAAAATAGGAAGACTACAAATTGATGGGTACGTTGAGGCCGTTAATGAATGTCGCTAGGTGCTCAGCACAACGAGAAAACCATCTGCCGATATGCAACCAGATTTGTTAACATTTGCTTAACATTCAAGTTAAAACAAGATTAAAGCTAGGGAGATAAGGCTCCGGACTCAACAGAAAATTTGGGGGAAGGCCTGCTCACTGGTCGAGAATCGGCTGTGCAAACGTTTGCAATACCCTAGACAAACGTTTGCACAGAATTGTAGTTTTTATTATAAATCTGCCTATTTACTTATATTAAATACCGATATTTCTGCTTTTTAAATTATTAAATTTTAATAAAATGTCCTTTATAGAAATAATATTAAATCAATAATTACTTAACATAAACGTAAACGGTATCAACTAGTAAGCGTTACGATTGCCTACAAGTCGGACTTTTAGGTTTACTAAGCGAGTGATGTGGGCTGAGCCTTGAGCAGTCGTAACTTGTACTGAAAGTTTTTCAAATCATTTCGCCATACTTTCGGCTTTATAGGCTATACACTGTCTTTCAATTTTATGTGGATTGTTTTTGCCTTATCAGCCGCTTTAGCTGCCGCCACTGTAGTTACACTCTCAAAGGCAGGTATCAAACATGTTGATTCCAGTCTGGCATTTGCCATTCAGTCGGTACTGATTGTAGTGGTATCATGGACGGTGGTGATCGCCCAGGGTAATCTCCCTGACCTAGCGCGGATTGAACGACGTGTCTGGATTTACTTACTTATTGCGGGTGTACTAACGTGCGTATCGTCTCTCCTTTCCTTTCGTGCGTTAAAACTAGGAAATGCGTCTCAGGTATCACCGTTGACCAATTTCTCACTTGTCTTTTCTATCATCCTGGCCGCCGTGTTCCTGAAAGAAAAATTGAGTTGGCAGGTTATTGCAGGAGCCGTGATGATGGCTGCTGGAGCCCTTACGATTGCCCTTGCAAAAGGATGATAAGCTACTATCGGATGACGTTTAACCTAAGAAATCGTCTATAAAACGAAAAATAGAATGCTGATTTTTATGATCTATATGACAAGGTAAAGCTGTACGAAGGAATGGATATCATACCTTTTAAATTAAAAATCAGTATAAATCTTCACCACCATAAAAATCAGCGTTCTATTGAAATAAGTATCTTTGTTATTTATCTCCTGTGTGTTTTTATGCCCGCTCCCGTAAACGAAAAGCTTGCCCTTGCTCACAATTTTGTTCTGCACACGAACCAGAATATCTTCCTGACTGGTAAAGCGGGGACTGGTAAAACAACCTTCCTGCAACAGGTTAAGCAACTCAGTGCCAAGCGTCTCGCGGTGGTAGCGCCAACAGGTGTGGCTGCCATCAACGCCGGTGGAGTTACGATCCATTCGCTCTTTCAGCTTCCATTTGGGCCGTTGACACCGGGTACTGCTCAACGCGAAGGCAAGAAGTTTAACAAAGAGAAAATCAATTTATTGCGTACCCTCGATTTACTCGTCATCGACGAAATCAGTATGGTTCGGGCCGATGTGCTTGATGGGATCGACGAAGTACTTCGGCGGTACCGATCTAATTCAGGGCCATTTGGTGGCGTGCAGTTGCTGCTGATTGGCGATATGCAACAGTTGCCTCCCGTCATTAAAGACGACGAATGGGAGTTGCTGCAACCGTATTACGACACTGGTTATTTTTTCAGTAGTCGTGCTCTCCGTCAGACGCCTTACGTATCGATTGAACTAACCCACATATATCGTCAATCCGACCAGCGATTTATTAGCCTACTCAACAGCATCCGCGAAAAAACCGTCACGCAGGCACAACTCGCCGATCTCAATCAACGCTACATTCCGGATTTTTCGCCCAGTGATACCGAAGGCTATATTACCCTTTCGACCCACAACACGACGGCTCAGCAGATCAACAGCACGAAATTACAAAGCCTCAAAAAGCCATTACGAACCTTTACGGCAACAGTTGAAGGGGATTTCCCGGCTCATGCCTACCCTACTGAAATTAGTCTCGATCTGAAAGTTGGGGCTCAGGTAATGTTTGTTAAGAATGATATTGCACGGGAAAAGCTGTATTACAACGGAAAAATTGGCCGGATAACGGATATGGATGAGGATGTCATTTATGTCACGAGTCAGCAGGATGGCGAGGTAATTACCGTGTACCCGGCCGATTGGACGAACATCAAATACACCCTTGATCCAACTACCAAAGAAATTAAAGGTGAAGTTATTGGCACGTTCCGGCAGTTTCCACTCAAGCTGGCCTGGGCCATTACCATCCATAAAAGTCAGGGACTTACGTTCGAAAAAGCAATTATCGATGCTTCAGCCGCTTTTGCACATGGGCAAGTCTATGTGGCCCTAAGTCGCTGCAAAACGCTCGATGGGCTGGTTTTGCGGGCTCCGATTCCATCACACAGCATCAAAACGGAACTTAAGCTAGAAGATTTTCACGAACAGGTTCAGCAACAAACTCCAAATGAACAGCATCTGTATCAGGCCAAACGAACTAATCAGCAAGGCTTATTACAGGAATTATTTTCGTTCGAACGTGCCAACTCGTTATTGTATCGCTGCCGACGGACTGTTAACGAACACGCCAGTAGTTTAGATGCAGAAGCCAGCCCGATCATCACTCAACTCACTGATCTCCTGCGCGATAAAGCCCGAGATGTGACTCAGCGTTTTCTACAACAATTGCCGAGTTACTTCGCTAGTGACCAGTTACCGGAAGCCAATCCACAATTACAGGAGCGCGTCCGAAAGGCGGGGAACTACTTTCAAGCCCTGCTCAGCACCGAATTGCTTCCTTTGCTGCACCGCTTTCCTACCGATTGCGATAACAAGAAAGTACGTGATCTGATGCTGGAATCACTGGACGAATTGGAAAAGGAGCTTTTTACTAAACTGCGCAGTTTTGAAACCTGTCGGGAAGGCTTCAATGCCTTAGCCTATTTGCAAACCCGCAATCGGGCCGAGTTGGATTTCCAGCCTGAACGTAAAAAACATGAGCCTCAGGCTGCCGAGAAAGCGGCCTCTGATGGGTCTTCTCGTGGTGGACTTTATGGAGCCTTAATGAAGTGGCGAAATGATCTGGCTGGTGAACATAACACGTCGGGCTTTATGGTATTGCCTCAGAAAACCATCGTCGAACTGGCTCGTGTCCGCCCCACGACAGAGGCAGAATTATTGGCCGTCAAGGGATTTGGGAAAACGAAAGTAAGACAAATCGGCGCTGCAATCCTCCGCATTGTTCAGGAAAACCCAGTCGGGCGCGTAGCGAGTTCATCAACCCCAAAAGTAAAGACACCTAAAGAACCGAAACCGCCCAAAGAGCCGAAGGAACTATCGCCTGCTATCACACTAGCCTTTTTCCAATCTGGAAAAACTATTGCAGAGATTGCTGCAGAACGCAGTTTAGCCGTTTCTACTGTCGAAAGCCACTTAGTCAAATACGTTGGTACTGGCGACTTAACTGTTGATGCGTTATTACCCGCAAAAAAAATTGCCACTATACGATCATACCTCGAGAATTATCCTTCTGAAACACTGACCGAGGTCCGGCAGAGTCTGGGCAATGATGTATCGTTCAGCGATATTCGGTTTGTTCAATACGCCATGCGAGCAGAAGCCGAAGCAAGTGGGGCGTAATGGAGTTTATTTCTCCGCTTCTGACAAATTTTTGAACAGCTCGACAAACTGGCTGAAGTGAGGATGCTTTGTACTCAAAATACCCGAGAGAATGGTAGTTCGATCGCCATCTGGGAGATAGGCATCCATCTTAAACAGATCCACGGGCATAGTCTCAATATCCTTGTAATACCAGCTGGTAAATTTTCTGAAGCGGGCTTTCTCACGGCCATCCGAGCTATCGCAGATATAGATAATCACATGCTCAAGCGAACGGAAGAAGTCCTTAAAAATAGCCCGGATTGTATCTTCAGTAAGCGGATCATAGGCAATTCGACCACCTGTTGGATTATCCGCCACCGCGATTACCATTTCAAAGGCATTAACATGCTCGTCAATATAATCTACAAATAAGTACGCAGACGGCACGAATCTAATTTCATAACCAATTTCTCCATTGGTCGTAAAGGCATAAACGTTATGGTCTCCTCCGACCCAAACAAATTTATAATTACTTCTTGGCGCGTCTTTCGGCATTTTCTTTTCTCAGTCGTTCAAATACTGCCCGATACTCAGGATCATTCTGGTATCGTTCACGCGCTTCCCTCTGCACCTGTTCTTTAACTTCCACAAGTTTGCGGATTTTTTCGCGGGCGGTCATGGGTTTGGTTGGCGTTTCCATCGTAGTCATTGTTTATGAGACGAACAAAAGAAGATAAGGTTTCTGCCTTATGAGCAGAAAACACTGATTTTATGTATAAAAGTTTAGGAATGTTAATTACTAAAATTAGTGGATCAATACCCACCATAAAACTTCCGCAGACCCCACTCAACAGCAGCCAGTGTCAGTACGACAAAGAACAGCCAACGCCAGTTAATTAGCTCATTCATTTCTTCCGTGCTTGTCAGCCGGGCTGGGTGTGATTGAGCTGTTAATTTCCGAACGAGTTCGTCGGTTTGGTTGGCAGTAAAGAATTGGCCACCTGTTTGCTGGGCCAGTTGGCGAAGTATACCGTGGTCGGCTGTGGTATTAAGGGCTTCGAGTTGCAGATCGCGCACGACAAACTGCCCCGACGATTGTTCAGCCTTCTCATTGACCGTTACACTCGCCTTGAACCGATAGGCTCCTTCGGGCAAACGGCTGATCTCGAACCGACTGTTAGCGGCTGTGGGCGTATAATTGAACGAACGAGTTACGCCCTTCTCATCACTGATTTCCAGACGAACGGGCTTATCAAATACCCGTTCATAAATGTCGTTATAGAGCTCGGTTTCGAAAACAACTTTTTCGCCAGCAACAAACTCATTGCGAATAGGATATACGCGCAACTTCCGGCGATCTTCTTTTACCGAAATCAGCTGAATAACTTTCTGGATCAGTTCATCAACAACTTCCTGCTTATTGGTCAAGGCATATTCCTCCAGACGCCAGGCCCATAACCCCTCTCCTGCCAGTACGGCCGTTTTGCGTGGGCTGGTCACATTCAACGCCAGCAAGGGCTTGGTAGTACGAATACTACCCACCTGTTGCCAAAGCACCACTTCAGTACCAGGCTGTAATCTGTATTCGCCATAAGGCGTCAAGAGAGGAGGTAGTTTGGATAAAATATCGAGCCGGGCCGGGTCGAAGTTCAACTGTTTAAACTCCTGATTGAATGCCCCCGTTACTTTATCGCTCTGATTGGGCTGAGCCGACACTTGCATTACCGAGTTTGAGTTGTTAAACGGCCCAAGTGAAGACTGATTTCCCAATACAAATAATACAGGCGTATTTTTCGCCAAATACTTTTGAATCAATGGAGTACCTACCCCTCCATTATCGGGAATCTGATGCAGGATAATCAGATCATACGTCTTTTCTGCTGGTGGAGTGGCCTCTGCGGGTGTTCCGGTCAGAATCCGGATATCAAGTTCGTAATTCTGGTTTCGCTCCAGAATGTTGCGAATGGCTTTTATATCAGGGTGAGGAGCTAATGCCAACAGCAAAACTTTCTCTTTGCCATCAATCACATCCAGATAAACATCCTGGCGATTATTGAGTGTACTGAATTCGCCCGGTTGTGGCAGTACCTCTACCACAAAATGCTGAACGCCTTTTTGGGTTGCCGTCGCCTGAAACGTCAATTGGTTGAACGTATCGTTTTTGCCAAAATTGACAGACTGACGACCAAGCTCCTTACCATTTTGTCGCAACACAACCGTTGCACTTCGCCCCTGAAATCCATTGCTAACAATCTCGGCCTGGACCGGAAACTGATTACCCAGGTAAGCAATCCGGTTCGCAACGATTCCTTTAAGCTGAATGTCTTTTTTGGGAATCGTATCGCCAAGGCCGACTGTTTGAACAGCAAATGGATATTGGCCAAACGTAGGCGACATGCCCTGATTGAAAATCCCATCCGACACTAGTACAACATCTGTCAGGTTACGCCCTTCGTAGTCAGAACGAATACCCGACAATAAGCCCGATAAATCTGTGGTGCGTCGCGTAAAGGGAATTTGGGTAAGATCGGCATCCGTAACGCTATCTCCAAACGTTCGTATCGCCACATCCAATCCTTTGTCGGTCAACTGCTGCCGTAGCGTTTGCAAACCAGCCAGCGCCTTGTTCAGTGCCGGACGCCCTGCCGCTGCCACCGACTCTGAATTATCGACAGCGAGCACGACCTTGGGTTTTTCGGTGAGCGTTCTGAGACTACGGATCAGGGGGTTGAGCAGCAGAAAGCATAGGAAGCTTACGATTACAAACCGCAATGCGGCCAGCCCATATGTCGTTCGCTTGTCGAAACCACCAACCGTTACACCACTACCTACAAGGCGAGGCAGTGGCTGGTACATGGCAAACGCATAGGCTGCTCCCACAAGCAGGCAAACCAAAATCCACCAGGGCGAGGATTGAAAAAAGAAGGTCATTTACGATTTACGAATTACGATGTACGACTTACCAATTACGCAATCTGTAACGAAATCGTACATCGTAATTCGTAAATCGTAAATCCATTAGGTTAGCATTCCGCCATCTACCTGCAACACTTGCCCGGTAATATAGCGGGAAAGGTCGGAAGCTAAGAAAACGGCACAGTCGGCTACTTCCCCGGGTTGACCACCTCGTTTCATCGGAATTTGCTGTTTCCAATCTTCGAGTGCCTTCTCATTGATTTCGCCTGTCATTTCGGTTTCGATAAAGCCCGGTGCAATAGCATTGGAACGGATATTCCGTGAGCCCAACTCCAGCGCAACCGATTTGGTAAACCCAATGATTCCTGCTTTGGATGCGGCATAGTTAGCCTGACCTGCATTCCCCCGAATACCCACTACAGATGTCAGGTTAATGATTGAGCCCGACTTTGCCTTCATCATAGGCTTGGTCACTGCTTTCGTCAGGTTAAATACCGACTTTAAATTAACGGTAATTACGGTATCCCATTGTTCTTCGGTCATACGCATGAGCAAACCGTCTTTGGTAATACCGGCATTATTGATGAGTACATCCAGTTTGCCGAAATCGGCGATCACCTGATTGACGAGTTCTTCAGCAGCCTGATAGTTCGAGGCATCTGAACGATATCCTTTAACCTGGCCACCAAATGCACGAAGTTCTTCTTCCAGCGCCTGCCCTTTTTCTACGCTTGATAAATACGTGAAGGCAACGGCAGCACCTTCCTGCGCAAATTTCTGTGCCATAGCCCGCCCAATTCCGCGTGAGGCTCCGGTAATGAGGGCAACTTTTCCTTTCAGTAAATCCATTGATAAAAGCAATGTAAAATGAATAATGTATAGTAAAGCAGATGAAGCCTACTTTATCGTTATACATTTTACATTATTCATTTTACATTTTTATTTTAATAAGTTTTGTCAAAATTAGCGGTTTGGTCCGAAACGACAAGGTAACTCCGGGTTTTGGTTTAGCGAGTAAGCTGCGTTAATTTACCTCAAATTAAGCCATTTATTATGCGCTCCTACATCCTACCTGCCTTGCTATGGTTGACTACAGCAGTAACCTATGCTCAGAAAATACAAGCTCACAACGATTACGCACAACCTCAGCCTTTTGTAAATGCCTACGAAAAGCGTGCCGATTTTATTGAGGCCGATGTCTGGCTGTTGAATGGTAAACTGGTTGTTTCGCATGAGAAACCGACCGCCAATGCTCCAACCCTCGATTCGCTCTATCTGAAGCCTATTGTACGATTGTTTTTGCAGAATAAAGACAAACCGAGTCCTGATCGAGACTACACGTTTAACCTGATGATCGATGTAAAAGAAAACCCTGCCGAAGTGCTGCCTGCATTGATAACACTACTTCAGGAAAATTTACCGGTCTTTAACCGGGCGGCCAATACCAAGGCAGTACAGGTGGTTATCAGTGGAGAGCGGCCTAAAATACCCGTTTACTTCGACTACCCTTTGCTTCAATTTGACGGAAGGCCCAGCGAAGTGTACGATTCAGAAACCCTTCAGCGAGTAGCTCTTATCAGCGACAACTTCCAATCGTATTCACGATGGAACGGCATTGGCGATATTCCCGACGCAGACCGGGACAAGCTCAAACGGGTAATCAAACGTGCCCACAGTGATAATAAACCGATCCGCTTCTGGGCCATTCCCGACACGCCAAATGGCTGGAAACAGCTAAAGAAATTAGGGGTCGATATCATTAATACGGATAAAGTGGCCGAGTGTGTTGAAGCCATACGATAGCCACTCAACGTTTACGGTAAGGGGACATGTTCATAATAGCCCATTCAGCCTGAATAGCAGTAAACTTACCAGCTTCCTTACTTTAACCAGTAGTTAATAACGTTCCTAAGCACTCCCCTTTTCTAATGGACATCCCACAAATCAAAAAGGCTCCTGTTACCTACGACGTTGCGATTGTTGGTTCGGGTGCGGGTGGCGGTATGGCCGCTTACATGCTGGCCAAAGCAGGCGCAAAAGTGATTCTGCTCGAAGCAGGTGGCTATTACGACCCAGCTGACCCAAAATACATTACCCAACTCAAATGGCCCTGGGAGTCCCCCCGGCGTGGCGCAAGTACCGAGTTCCGTTCGGGTGGCGATTTTGATGCGGCCTGGGGTGGTTGGGAAATTGATGGCGAGCCTTATTCGGCCAAAGATGGTACCGAATTTGGGTGGTTTCGGTCCAGAATGCTCGGGGGAAGAACAAACCACTGGGGCCGTATCTCCATGCGATTTGGTCCCGACGATTTTCGGCGCCGTTCGCTATCGGGTGTTGGCGACGACTGGCCAATTGCGTATGAAGATCTTAAACCTTTTTATGACCGGGTAGACCGTCTGATCGGTGTTTTTGGATCTGTTGAGAACTTTCCGAATGAACCCGATGGCATTTTTCTTCCTCCTCCCAAGCCACGTCTCCATGAGTTGATGATTCGGAAAGGGGCCAGAAGCATCGGGATTCCGGTTATTCCATCACGACTAAGTATTCTGACCAAACCGATAAACAAAGAACGGGGCTCCTGTTTTTATTGTCGCCAATGTAATCGGGGCTGCCAGGCTTATGCCGATTTTTCGGCTTCGTCGGTACTCTGTATTCCAGCCGTTAAGACTGGAAATGTAACGCTTGTCAACGGAGCCATGGTCCGTGAAGTGCTTACCGATCCACAAACGGGTCTGGCAACGGGCATTAGTTATGTAGACAAGGGTTCGTTACAGGAAATTACCGTAAAGGCTAAAGCTGTGATGCTGGGAGCCAGCACCTGCGAATCGGCCCGGATACTTCTTAATTCTAAATCTCCTCGATTCCCTAATGGCTTAGCTAACAGCAGTGGTGTCGTAGGAAAATACCTAAACGATTCAACGGGTGCCAGCCGATCTGGTTTTATACCTGCTTTAATGGATCGTAAGCGCTACAACGAAGATGGCGTTGGCGGCATGCACGTGTTTACGCCCTGGTGGTTGGACAACAAGAAGTTAGACTTCCCCCGTGGGTACCATATTGAGTACGGCGGTGGTATGGGAATGCCTGGTGCAGGCTATGGTGGAGGAATAGAATCACAGAACGGTTCGATTGCAGGTCGTGATGGAAAAATGAAACCCGCTGGTGGCTATGGCGCAGGCCTCAAAGACGATTACCGTCGATTCTACGGCGCTTACGTTAGCATGTCGGGAAGGGGTGAGCCAGTCCCTCTCGAAAGTAACTATTGTGAAATCGATCCGAACAAGGTTGATAAGTACGGCATTCCGACTCTGCGTTTTCACTACAAATGGTCGGATTATGAAGTGAAGCAAGCTAAACATATGCAGGATACCTTCGAAGAAATTATCCATGCAATGGGCGGCACTCCACTAGGTCCCAAACCAGGTCCTAACACAGCACACGGATACGGTCTAGCCGCTCCTGGACGGATTATCCATGAAGTCGGTACAGTTCGCATGGGCAACGACCCACAAAAATCGGCGCTGAACAAATTCCAACAAGCGCACGATGTGAAAAACCTGTTCGTTGTCGATGCCGCTCCATTTGTGTCACAGGGCGACAAAAACGTAACCTGGACCATCTTGGCCAGTGCTATGCGTACGAGCGAGTATCTGATTGATCAAGTGAAACAGAAGAATATTTAAGTAGCGCGGACATCTTGTCCGCATAGCAAAAAGCAAATGGCTATGCGGACAAGATGTCCGCGCTACTAATAAAAAAAGGGGCTGACTTCTAGAAGTCAGCCCCTTTTTGTATAAATCAGTAATCGATTATTCAACCACTGCTTCAGGCTTCTTCACTGTAATTGTTAGTGTTTCGCCTTCGCCACTGTAGTCGGCCAGAATTACGTCGCCTTCTTTCAACTCCCCTTTCAGAATTTCTTCTGCAACGGGATCTTCGAGGTAGCGCTGGATAGCACGGCTCAACGGACGAGCACCGTATTGAGGATCGTATCCTTTTTCGGCCAGGAAGTCTTTCGCTTTTTCTGTTAGTTCAACGGTATAGCCCAGGTTCGTAACACGGCTCAGGAGCTTGCCCAACATCAGGTCAATGATTTTGTGGATGTCTTCGCGTTGGAGCGAGTTAAACACAATCACATCATCCAGACGGTTCAGGAACTCAGGCGAGAACGCTTTACGGAGCGCACTTTGAATCGTGCTCTTCATCAATTCGTCCTGCGTTTCGGCCGATTTCTTGGTTGAGAAACCAATACCTGCACCAAAGTCTTTCAGATCACGAACCCCAATGTTCGAGGTCATGATGATGATCGTGTTTCGGAAATCAACCCGGCGACCCAGACCGTCGGTCAGGATACCATCGTCAAGCACTTGTAACAGAATGTTGAATACATCTGGGTGTGCTTTTTCGATTTCGTCCAACAACACAACACTGTATGGTTTCCGACGAATTTTCTCCGTCAACTGACCGCCTTCTTCATAACCGACGTAGCCCGGAGGTGCACCAACCAAACGGCTTACGCTGAATTTCTCCATGTATTCCGACATGTCGATACGAACCAGTGCATCGTCTTTGTCGAACAGGTACGTAGCTAATACTTTCGCAAGCTCCGTTTTACCTACGCCCGTTGGGCCAAGGAAGATAAACGAACCAATTGGTTTCTTCGGATCTTTCAGACCAACGCGTGTTCGCTGAATGGCTTTCACCAGCTTGTCGATGGCTGACTGTTGACCAATTACGCGGCCTTTCAGTTCATCACCCATGTTGACAAGCTTCTTGCCTTCATCGTTCGATACGCTCGTTACAGGGATACCGGTCATCATAGCCACAACTTCGGCCACATTCTCCTCGGTAACTTTATAACGACGTTTCTTGGTATCTTCTTCCCAGAGTTGTTTTGCCCGCTCAAGTTGATCGATCAGGCGTTTTTCCTTATCGCGAAGCTGAGCAGCTTCTTCGTACTTCTGGCTTTTAACAACCTGATTTTTCTCCTTCTTGATATTCTCAATCTGCTCTTCAAGCTTCAGAATATCTTCAGGAACGGTGATGTTCGAAATGTGCACACGAGCACCCACTTCGTCCATTACGTCGATTGCTTTATCAGGCAGGAACCGATCCGAGATATACCGTTCCGACAGTTTCACCGCAGCCTCAATAGCTTCTTTGGTGTAATCGACGTGGTGGTGATCTTCGTATTTGTCCTTGATGTTGTTCAGAATTTCGATGGTTTCATCAATCGACGTAGCATCGACCATTACCATCTGGAAACGACGGGCCAAAGCGCCGTCTTTCTCAATGTACTGACGATATTCATCGAGGGTTGTGGCACCAATACATTGAATGTCGCCCCGCGCTAAAGCTGGTTTGAACATATTCGACGCATCGAGTGAACCTGAGGCACCGCCTGCACCTACAATTGTGTGCAACTCATCGATGAACAGGATTACTTCCGGTGATTTTTCAAGCTCGTTCATTACGGCTTTCATTCGCTCTTCAAACTGGCCACGGTATTTTGTACCGGCCACAAGAGAAGCTAAATCAAGCGTAACAACGCGCTTACCAAACAGCACCCGCGAAACTTTCTTCTGCACAATGCGCAGAGCCAGTCCTTCGGCGATGGCGGTTTTACCAACCCCTGGCTCACCAATCAGGATCGGGTTGTTTTTCTTCCGGCGGCTCAGAATCTGGGCCACACGTTCAATTTCCTTTTCGCGACCAACAATGGGATCGAGTTTGCCAACTTCAGCTAGTTTAGTCAGGTCTCGGCCAAAGTTATCCAACACAGGTGTCCGAGATTTTTCGGAACCTTTTGGGTCTTTGCCTGAACCGGAACTGCTTCCGCCAAACATGCCACGGTCGTTGTCGTCATCGTCGGTTTCGGGTCCCATCACCGGGCGGGTTCCCGAAGATTGATATTCGAGCATCTCCTTAATGACTTCGTAATTAATATTGAATTTATTGAGAATCTGCGTGGCGACATTGTCTTCATCGCGCAGAATCGACAGTAACAGGTGCTCCGTACCAATGAGCGGGCTTTTGAAAATCTTAGCTTCCAGATAAGTGATCTTCAACGTCTTCTCCGACTGACGAGTCAGTGGGATATTCGCTAAATTTTTCACGTTGTTGGTAGCCGTTCCTTTCGTGGCCTGTTCAATAGTGACCCGGAGTTCGTCGAGTGAGATACCGAGTTTTTTCAGTAAGCCCACTGCCACACCCTCACCCTCACGAATCATACCCAGCAAGAGGTGTTCCGTGCCGATATAATCGTGGCCTAAGCGTAAGGCTTCCTCCCGACTCAGCGTGATGACTTCCTTTACGCGGTTTGAGAATTTTGCTTCCATTCGTTTTAGGGTCTCCTTAGGTAAGCTACTATACTGGCCTAACGAAGAGTTTTAAGGATTTGTTCACTCCCGAAGGCCGGCCTTCAACACGTCTGATGCGGACGGTCCCTGGCAAAACAACAGGTCTACAATACTAAGATTTGGTACAAAATCAACGCCAAAATTTTGTGGATAGACCACTGGCTGATGGAATACATACGTTTCAGGGCTATTTCCCGGATTTAGCTTCGATCGAGCGTCAAATAGACCGACCGTTGCTGTTTTTTCGTACCATTCTGTCAGGTTCAATGGTAGTCGCCACTGTAGCAATTTCAGACAAATTGTCAGCAGTTCATAATTTAAATCGAATAAAAACGTCCATTTTTTTTGATAGACCGGCTCAAAATAAGGAGCGTAATATTCGAAAAAAGGAGCTTTCCCATAAGCTGCCTGTAAGCATCGCCAGTGGTGCAACTGCCAATTTTGATCATTCGCAATCTGAAGATCCCGAATGGGCTGATGACGAGTTCCGTGTTGAACGGGCACTGTTAAGGCATCAACTTTGTTAACCGTCTTAACCGTGCACCGATTTCGAAAACTTTGTTTCTGGTAATGCTCGTATGCTTCAATGTGTACTCTTCCAAACCGCAACAGCCCCGACATATAATCTAAACAGGGCAAATAGTGTAATTCAACTAGTAAACTGGTCGGATGAGACCCCAATGAATGCTTTTCCAATGATTACATAAAGTATCCGTTCACAAATAAAGCAAAAATTCAATACCACCAACGAGTTTTAGTATTTTTTTAATTTTCGATAAAACAGAAGTTTCGACTTTTGTAGGCTCTACGTTACTTAAATGATCTTTTTTCGATTATTATCCCGTTTGCCCTTAAAAGTACTTTATGGCATTTCTGATGTTTTGTACTTTTTACTATTCCGAGTAATCCGCTATCGACGTCAGGTTATTCTCGACAATTTAGAACATTCTTTTCCCGAGAAGTCCCCTGCTGAGATCCGATTGATTATGAAGGGGTTTTACCATAATCTGGCCGATTTATTTGTTGAAACCCTCAAACTACCCACCTTCTCGCCCGATGAATTACAGCAACATGTTCGGGTTATCAATCCGGAGTTAGTTCTGGAACAGATACAAGCCGGAAAGACAGCGATTGCGATGACATCCCATCAGGGAAACTGGGAGTGGCTTCCAGGCCCTTTTGTACTTAAGGGAATCCCTGTCGATAGTGTATACAAACCACTAACAAATCCATTTTTCAATGATCTGATGTATAAAATCAGGTCCAGTTTTGGTGCTGTCCCTACCGATATGCATTTGTTGCCACGGCAGATGGTAGCCCGTAAAGATACACCCCGGCTCATTGGCCTTATGTCGGATCAGGTACCTGACGTTCCTGAGCAAGCCTACTGGACTGATTTCTTACACCGCGATACACCCTTTTACCCAGGTGCCGAACGACTGGCTCGCAGCCGAAATCTACCAGTATTTTATATGGAACCCGTGCGCGTACGCAGGGGCTATTACGAAATTTCGATTCAGCTTCTTGCAGAGCCGCCGTATACCGATTTGCCGCCTGGAACAATTTTAGAACGTTACCGTGACCGGATTGAAGATACGATAAAAAAATATCCCTCCGACTGGCTTTGGTCGCATAAACGGTGGAAACATTGGCGCGGGAAATACGCGAAAGTGGGCGCAAAGCTGGAGTAACTGTACTTAATTAATGCTATTTTAATGTGTTTTTTCGACCAGAAAGTACGTTATTTCTCAGAATAACAATATGATTTTTGATCAATAATTTAGTATTTTTTATATTTAGGGCAGTAAGGGGTCTTATACTTACGTCCGTACTGTACGCCTAAATGATATTTTTTCGACTTTTGTCCCGTTTGCCTTTCGGTATTCTGTATGGCATTTCGGATGTCTTATACTTTGTTATTGTCTACGTAGTTCGCTATCGTCAACAGGTCGTTCTGGAAAATTTACGGCTCTCGTTTCCTGAGAAATCTCCGGCAGCCATTCGTTTAATTGCAAACGATTTTTATCGTAACCTGACTGATATACTCGTCGAAACGATCAAGCTATCTTCTATCTCTCCTTGTGAATTAAAAAAGCGGTTTCACTATACTAATCCAGAGTTAATTAAGAATTTTCTGACTGAAGGGCAAACCGTAATCTGTACTGGTTCGCATCAGTGCAATTGGGAGTGGGTACCGTCGGCAGCGGTCATTATTGATATTCCAGTCGACAGTGTCTATAAGCCGTTAACCAGCCCCAAAATGGAGAAGATCATGCAGGAGGTTCGCGCCAGTCATGGTGCCGTTCCAACACCAATGAACTTGCTACCTCGCCAGATGGTCGTGCGCAAAGACATTCCGCGTGTCATTGCGCTTGTCGCCGATCAGGTGCCTGATGTACCGGAACAGGGCTATTGGATGGATTTTCTACACCGCGACACGCCTTTCTATCCGGGTACCGAACGACTGGCCCGTAGTCGTAACTTACCTGTGTTTTTTCTGGAATTGATTCGGGTGCGCCGGGGCTATTACGAAGGAACGTTCAAGCTCATTGCAGAGCCTCCTTATACCAATCTGCCGCAGGGGGCTATTCTGGAAGACTACCGAGATAAACTACAAGCCAGCATCTGTAAGCACCCCTCCGACTGGCTCTGGTCGCACAAACGGTGGAAACACTGGCGCGGGAAATATGCCAAAGTGTGTGCGAAACTTGAGTAAAAACTGTTTCAAATTTAATGTTTCGGGTTCCAAGTTAACGCGTACTACCCTGTGTATGAGTCAACTTAGAACCTGAAACATTAACCTTAGAACAAATTAATTACAACGAATCCCGACGGGCTTTCTCAGCTCTCGTTGAATCCCGTTTATCTTTTACTTTTCGGGCTTCTGTAGAAATTGCATCAGACGCATTGTCTAAGCCTCTATTGACTGCCCTGCCCGTTCGTTGGGCGGTTGTATCAATTGCCTCTCCGGCTACTTTTGCTTTACTTTTAATACCCTGCCCTACTTCCCTTGTCGTTTCACCGGCAGCTCGGCCTGTATTTTTAAGATCGTCTTTCAGACGTGCTTTCCGCTCAGCTTTCTCCTGCTTCCGCATTTCTTTCTTACTCATTGTGGCTGTAGAGTCCTGTGCGTAAGCACCGACACTAAGCAAAAAGGCAAGTGCAAACGCACTTAATAGCTTGGTTTTCATAACGTTTTTGAGTTGTCAACTAAAATGTATTGTTCGTTTTCAGTGATCACCCAAACTAATTGAAAGTTTGAGCATCTTGCTGGTATCTTTAACAGGATGCACAGATTATTGTTTATTAAAAATAATTTAACAGTCTCACTGTCAGGCTTATTTTGGTTTTATAAATGAGCCATTTAAGCGAACATTTAGCGTCAACCTTACGTTTGCCAATTGAATAGAGGTAAAACCGGAAAGCCGCTTTTTCCGTACCTTTGTTCTGTCAAACGGCTCTGCCGCTACCTGTATGCTCGATTCGCTGCTTACTCCTTCTTCATTGGCAACATTGCCAGATTCACCTGTTCTATATACCCCTTCGCTAACAGAGTATATCCGCCGGAAAACCATCACGGTCAATATTGGCGATGTACCGATGGGATCTGATTACCCAATTCGGGTTCAATCCATGACAACCGTCGATACAATGGATACGCTTGGTTCGGTGGAGCAAAGTATCCGGATGATTGAGGCCGGTTGTGAGTACATACGGATCACAGCTCCCAGTGTGAAGGAAGCGCAGAATCTGGAGAATATTCGCAAAGAACTTCGGGCACGGGGATACACTACGCCACTGGTGGCCGATATTCACTTCACTCCCAATGCCGCAGAATTGGCTGCTCGGATTGTAGAGAAAGTCCGCATCAATCCCGGCAATTACGCCGACCGCAAGCGCTTTGAATTTATTGATTATACCGACGAAGCCTATGCCTCTGAGCTAGAGCGTATTCGGGCGAAATTTCTACCGCTGATTCGCATTTGCAAAGAATATGGCACAGCCATGCGGATTGGCACTAACCACGGCTCTCTTTCTGATCGGATTCTAAGTCGCTACGGCGATACGCCTGCTGGTATGGTGGAATCGGCCCTGGAATTTCTACGGATTTGCGAAGACGAGAATTATTATAACATTACATTGTCGATGAAGTCGAGCAACCCGCAGGTAATGGTGCAGGCTTATCGATTGCTGGTGCAACGACTAGATGAAGAAGGACTAAAGCCCTATCCGTTACACCTTGGCGTGACTGAAGCGGGTGAAGCCGAAGACGGTCGTATCAAATCGGCACTAGGTATTGGAACACTGCTCGAAGATGGCATTGGTGATACGGTTCGAGTCTCATTAACCGAAGAACCCGAACGGGAAGCTCCCGTTGCTCAGGCTCTCATTGACCGGTACACCAATCGGGCAGCGGAAAGTAAGCCTATTCCAGCGGTAAACTCATATCCGATCAATCCATTTCAATACACGCGTCGGACTACTCATGAAGTGGCCAATTTCGGTGGTCAGAATGTACCGCGTGTCATTGCCGATTTCAGTCAGACGCCCGTTCGGGAACACGATGATTTAAAGCCAATCGGTCATTTTTATTTACCCGAACCCGACAAGTGGCGGATGAATGATCTGGGTGCCGACTATATTTACACCGGTTCGCATCCAGCGGAGTTCATGTTGCCCAATGGACTGAAACAAATTCTGGATTATGCCGTCTGGCAAACTGTTTCAGACAAAATCAACACGTTTCCGCTCCTGACTATCGATGCGTATCTGCAAGCAAATGCCAAAAAAGGGCAGCTTCAGGAACGGTTAAACTTTGTTCAACTAACGCTACCCAAACTTTCTGCCGAACTACTCGAACAACTCCGTTTCGATAAAACGGTTGTGCTCCTGATTAAAACAGATAATGCACATGCGATGCCAGAGTTACGCCGGTTGTTTGTTGAACTTATCAATCAAGGCTTGACAACACCGGTTGTGGTGCAGCGTGTTTATGAAAACATTCCTTCTGAAGATATTCCGCTTTACGCAGCAACCGATGTCGGTGGATTACTGATCGACGGCCTGGGTGATGGGATTATGTTGTCGAGTGTGGCGTCTGTGGTGTCGGGTTCTCAAACCCGACAAAATCGCGTCAGCAATAGTGTCGGGTTTGAGAACCCGACACCACAGACTAACACACTTAAGACCCTCAACAGCCTGTCATTTGGCATTTTACAGGCAGCCCGAACGCGTATTACCAAAACCGAATATATATCCTGCCCATCGTGTGGTCGGACTCTGTTTGATTTGCAGGAAACGACGGCTCACATTCGGCAGCGCACCGATCACCTGAAAGGCGTTAAAATCGGGATTATGGGCTGTATCGTGAACGGTCCCGGCGAAATGGCCGATGCCGACTACGGCTATGTAGGTATTGGACGTGACAAAATTGCCTTGTACCGGGGTCAGCAGGTTATCAAGAAATCGGTCCCTGCTGATCGGGCCGTCGATGAGTTGATCGAACTCATCCGGGAAGACGACCGTTGGATTGAACCAAGTTTAGTGAATGAATAATAGTTTACGGTTTTTGGTATTCGGTTTACGGTTGGCTGGCGCGTAAGCTCTCATGCGCCAGCCAACCGTAAACCGAATACCAAAAACCGAATACCGAAAACCCAACTATTGTGAACAGATTCATCGATTACCTCAAAATTGGGCCTGTTTTCGCCTATTTCATCCGCGTATTTCGCAAGCCTGATCCAAACCAGCCGACTAGCGTAAACCTGCGCATGATGCACGGCATCAACCGGGTTTCGATTGTCATGTTTTTGATTGCCATCATTGTCTATAGCGTTCGTCATTGCACCCGATGAATACCGAAACAATACGTGACTATTGCATTGCCAAACCGGGCGTTACGGAGTCGTTTCCCTTTGGTGGCGATGCGCTGGTTTTTAAAGTCGGAGGAAAGATGTTTGCTCTACTGTCGACCGAAAGTCGACCGACGACAATTAACCTAAAGTGTGACCCTGAACGGGCTGTACAGCTTCGCGAAGAATATGCTGCCGTAACGCCCGGTTACCACATGAATAAGACCCACTGGAACACGGTTACGGTTGATGGCAGCATTCGTACATCAGAACTTCAGGAGTGGATTGATCATTCGTATGAACTCGTTCGAAAAAGTTTACCCAAAGCCATTCAGGCTACATTAAACTGAGTTATTTACTTGTCGAATCAGCCCTGAACAACTAAATTCGCAAAGGTTGACTGGAACGCTGATTGTCATGATCGTTAAGATCAAATACAATTTTTAACAAGTATTGATCAAAACTTAATTTGATACGTTAGTCAACAAAATATGATTTTTTGAAATCATATTTTTCCTAAAATCTGCGGTCTATTGACTGGGTAGAATAAACCAGAAGGGGATATGGAAGTTGTATTGTTAGGTCTGCTTTTTGGGCTTTATCTGACCATCCGATATTTCATGGTCGATCACGATACTATTGCCGATAAAGACCGGAAACGATTCAGAAAAGGTATTGAGTTAGTTCAAAAACGCAATGCTACTGAAGCTTATCCTTACTTCAATGAGGCCGTTCAGCAGTACCCAAAATCGGCTGTTGCTTATGCCTATCGAGGCAAATGCCAGCTTATTCAGGAGAATTACTACTCCGCCATTTACGACCTAACGGAAGCCATTAGCCGGGATAACACCTTGGCAGATTGTTATTTAGATCGTGGTATTGCACTCTATTATACCAACGAGTTTCAACAGGCATTTCGGGAGTTTGATAAGGCCGTCTGGCATTTCCGGGACGAACAACCCGATGCCTACCGTTGGCGCGCTTTAGCCCGGATTCAACTCCGACAACTACCACAGGCCGAAAACGATCTTCGTCGGGCTGTTGCGCTCGGCGATGAAAATTCGTTTCATATTCTCCTTCAGCCACCTTTCACACGGCCAGTCTATCAGCGATAGTTGTAACGCGGACATCTTTTCCGCATCGCTCTAGCATTGCGGAAAAGATGTCGGAATGCCGCACCACCGCGTTACTATTGAGGCTGTGCATCAACATTGAACATGTTGACTCGCTCTTCTTTCTTACGAACCCCAAAATTATAGCGCAGGGTCATCCCAAATCGACGCGTATCATTCCGCCGTAAGCCCGTGGCCGATACACTACCTTGCTGTAGGGTAAATTCATAAAAATTGGTAAAGAATATGTCGTTGGCGGTAAAAGTCACCAGCAACTTATTATCCATAAATTTCCGATTCAGACTTAAGTTCAGCCCCCCAAAATTGCTCAGTTCATAAAATTGAAGTTGACCACGAGTCCGGATAAATCCGTTAAGCGTTACCGTAGACCGAGGATCGATTTTCAAGGAATGGTAGGTAAAAAACGACCAGCTTCCCCGCGAGAAATTCAGGGGTTTGTTTTCGTAGACACCCGAATACTGGTTATGGTTATACTGAGCGCCAAACACAAAGAAATAGCGTTTGATGGGTGGAATACCGGCTAGTAGTCGAAAGTAGGTCTCCTTATTGGTTCCCAGATTATCGTAGGTTCGATAAGCCAGGCTGCGGTTTGTAGGGTCCTGATACACGACATTGGTAAAAATATCCCGTGTATTATTCTGGCCAATCGCAAACAATGGTCTGTCCTCGACGCTGATATTCACTTCATAATTTTCGGTAAACTGGGGTCGTAAAGCCGGATTTCCCCGGTCGTATAGGTACTGATCCACATAGCGGGCAGCCGGGTTCAGGTAATCATAAGCCGGACGCGTAATCGAGCGACGATATACCAGATAACTCCGTAATTCATAACCAGCAATCTTGGCAACCCGGCGACTCAGGTAGACATACGGAAACAAGTCTGTCCGGTTGATTTTGAACGACGTATCGGTTGGTATACGTTGGTGGCCATCCATATTCGTGTTTTCCAGCCTCAGCCCGCCTTTCAACATGAACAAACCAAAGGTTTTTGACACCTGCGCGTAACCTGAATTTATATTCTCGCGATACTCAAAGGCATTCGTACGGGCGGTATTGGGCAGACGCTGCGTGTTAATCAAACTAAAATAATTCTGCTGACTGGTAAAGTTTTGCCAGGTGGACTTCACCCCTGTTTCGAGCGTAATGGATTTCGATAGCTTATATTTTAAGTCCGACTGAGCTGTTATAAGATGTCGTTGTGAATCAAAGTTGCCATCACCAAATGTAGTGGCACCCTCAGGCTGGAGGTATTGGGTCGAAAAAACCTGATCGCCCCGATTGCCCGTGAAATTATAGGACACATCGGTAATTAGTTCAGAGCCAAGTGTGTCGATTTTGTATTTCGTATTTAGCCCCTGACTGATTGACAGCATCCGGTTACTGCCATCCGTCAGGTTCAGGTTATCCGACGCTAAACGATTCGTACTAATTTGGCTGATCTGATTACTGTTACTGGCCGATGACGACGATTCGTTCCAGGAAAAACGTCCGTCGAGATTAAGATCCCATTTTTTGGAAAGCTCAAACCCTAGGCCATAACCAGCATAAAAAACCTGAGCGGGATAGGTTGTATAGGCGTCTTGCCGCAAAATGGAATCGGGTGCAAACGCTCGGTTTGTCTGAACTTGCTCATACAAATTTCTTCGTGTATAATTCAAGTTCAGGTAAGATGACCGTTTGCCCTGACTATTGTTAAGATTCAACCCAACAAACTGATTTCCAAAACGACCCTGATTAAACCCCGCATTGACGGAACCCGTTAAGCCAAGACTAATTCCCTTTTTCAGCACAATATTGACAATACCACCACTACTGCTGGCATCGTAACGGGCCGAGGGCGTCCGGAGAATCTCCATCCGGGCAATACTGTTTGGGGGCAGACTTTTCAGAATAGACGCAATATCGGCGGCACTCATTTTCTGCTCCCGGCCATTAATATAGATCGTGGCGGGTGTTGTGCTACTTAGGTACACATTACCATCGGGGTCCAGAAAAAGGCCGGGTGTTTTCTCCAGCAATTCGTAAGCACTGGTACTGGTGGCAGCAATCGGTTCGGGGTCAACAATGGTTTTATCATCTTCCTGACGAACGAGCGCTTTGGCAGCTGTTACAGAAACGGCCTGCAATTGCACGTTATCGGGCGTCATTATCAGCGTCACAGCAGCTTGTCCAACGCCAGGTAACGGCTCTCTGCGAATCGGTTTGTAGCCAACTGACGTGACGACTAAACGATAAGAATGGCCAGCAGCGATAGAAAAGACGGCCTTCCCGGCGGTATCACTGAGGGCATACAACTTGCGGGTCGTATCAGCCCGATCAGTCAGTTGTAAGGTAGCTCCCAGTACAGCCTGCTGATTGGCTTCCTGTAAACGTATTTGGAGTGAACGAGATTGAGCAAAAAGAGTAACCTGAAAAATACAAGTAAGTACAAATCCCCAGAAAAGGTTACGGATAGCAATCATTTATAAGCTTTTTTACTCAGCAAAAATAAAAAGAGGCTCACTCCAAATTAAAAAATTATGATGTGCGGTTGCCATAGTTCAATAATACCTTCACACAGAAGAGTCAACAGAAAGGGGCTTCCATTACAATGGAAGCCCCTTTTTGTTGACTCTTCTGTATTGATCTACTTCAATTTCCCCAGTTGTTCAACGTTCTTACGCGTATCGTTATGGCTCGCCTGGGCTAGTTCCATCGATTTTTGAGCGGCCTTCTGCGCATCGGCAGTTTTACCAGCACGCCGATAAGCTTCAGCCAATTCGTAATATAAATCACCCTGTTCTTTCGGACCAGGTTTTAGGGCAAGCCCTTTGTTAATCCACTTTACCACGGTTGGTACATCACTGGCATCGGGGCTACTCCGGTTAAAAAGATGTGAAATATATTGGTATTCCAAAACCGTCAACTGATTAGAATTGACCTGGTTATCCATTCGTTCTACCGCTTTTCCCGTCTGACGAGCCCGAAAATAGGCGTTCACTTCGGGCAGTAACGTCCGGTTAGCCGCTACCTTAGGGTCGATTCCAATTTTAACCAGATCCTGCCGAATATCAAGAATGCGCGAAATAGGGAACTGAGCGCCCCGGCCGCTGAACAACGACGACATCAATATATTTTCTGCAACCTGTTGTGCTTCCTGAACTCCATACGCCTTTCGATAAGTATCCATATGGCTCAGCATATACTGAAAAATGGGATTTTCGGAATCAAGAACAAGCTTTTGCAGCGCCAGCCAGTTTGTCTGATTGGCAAACGTTGCAGCCGATTGCTGCCTGGCATAGTCGTTCATGGCAGCCATATTCGCGACCGTGTCCTTCGTCACACGGCTGTACATAGCATAGTCGATCAGGAAATTAGCCGATCGTTCGCCCTGTTGATAACGCGATTTCATGGTTTGGCTTCGCGTTTTTGGGTCAAGGGCATTGTTTCCATGCCGAATCACTTCATCCGTTGAGTTATTACTCATGGCAAAGTGAATCAAATTCTGCTGCGGATCGAAGTACAGAAAAAGTGGTAACGACGGCACAAACAACCGACGGCTATCTAAAAACGCCCGTGTTGATGGCTGATTAATGTCTAACTGCGTATTTAGGAACTTATCGTTATAGAACTTCCCTACTCGCGCATCGGCCAGCGTCGGTTTGAAGCTTTCGCAAACGTGACAGGTGGGCGAAAAAATCTCGATAAAAACGGGTTTCCCCGCTCGTCTTGCCTCCTGAAATACCTTCTCAACCGGTACGGGTTTAAACTGAATTCCTTTTTGTGCAAGGGCGCTCGTTGCCACAAAGAGCAGCAGCAGAATTTTTTTCATGAATCGTAAAATCATTGGTAAACAGGCATCAGCAAATTAACGGCCAATATGTTGGCTTCGTGTTTACTATTGCTGTTTTTGCTGCTCTTTAATTTCTTCTTCAAGCCGCTTACTTAGCACTCGGCAGGTATTTTCGATATCGGTGGCCATCCGTTTATCGCCCGTTGCATTAATAGCTGTATCGGCAATACCACTCATTATTTCAATCAGGAAGCGTTTCATATCGACCACTTCCATTTCTTTTGTCCAGAGGTCGATTTTTAGCGTACTATTATGGTAATTGTCCCAGAGGGCAATGGCAATGGCACGGGTATCGCTAAGTCCTTCGTTCGGATTGTCGGTGGCTTCCCAGTATATTTTTTCGGGGATATTCTGATTATCCAGTTCAACTGCGAAGTGAATGTCTGATTTTTTCATGAGGCAAAAATACATAGTGCGGTTGGAAACCCGCGATTTGATTGGCAACAAACATTAATACGGTGTGGGTTTCACAGCTCGCTACTAAATTTGTCCATCCAAGAAATCTACTAACATGTATACCTTATACGCTATTCCCAATTGCGATACTGTAAAAAAAGCCCGCGTCTGGCTCGCCGAACACGGCGTTGAGTACCAGTTTCACGATTACAAAAAACAGGGAATTGACAAAAAAACGATTGAACACTGGCTTACACAAAAGCCTTGGGAAGAGCTGGTAAACCGATCTGGCATGACCTGGAAGCAATTACCCGATGAAAAAAAGCCAACCAACGCCGAAGCGGCCATTGCCCTGATGATTGAAAAACCATCCGTGATTCGTCGGCCATTAATTGAAGAAAATGGACAAATTGTGGCGCTGGGCTTTAAACCCGACGCTTATAGTGAAACGTTTCCGGGTTAACTTGGGGTTCTTTCGACAGGATTGTCACTCAGAGCCGTGCCACGGTTCTGAGTGACAATCCTGTCGAAAACTGAAACCGTAACAATATGTCCAAAATAGTATTGGATTCCCCAGAAGCAGTCAAGTTGCTGGTGGATTCATTTTACGAGAAAGTACAAATAGATGCACTGCTTGCCCCCGTTTTCACCGATGTGGCACAGGTAGACTGGTCGAAACACTTACCCAAAATGTATGCGTTCTGGGAGTCGATTATCCTGGGAAATAACGCTTATGATGGACATCCTTTCCGCCCGCACTTAATCGTAAACCAGAAGCATACGCTCACCATCGATCATTTTGAGCGCTGGTTGCAGCTATTTTCCCAAACAATAACCGAAAATTTCACAGGAGAAACTGCCGAACAGGTACGGCAGCGCGCGACTCAGATTGCGCTAGTATGGAATAACAAACTGGAGTACATCAATAACGACTCGTATATGGAGTAGCGCGGACATCCTGTCCGCATTGCTGAAAACTAATGCTAGCTTCTGGCAATGCGGACCAGAGGTCCACGTTACTTATTGCTTACTAAATACTTTCTTCAGCAAATCCGTAACCCGGGCGGCTGGGTTCTCCCGAATTTTTTCTTCTTCCTGTGCCACTAGAATAAACAATCCATCAACAGCTTTGCCCGTTGCATAGGCTGTCAGATTGGGATTAGCCTTCTGAACAAAGGGGATTTTATTGTAGGTATTCACCAAGTCGCTATAGTACTTGGTTGCATTGTTTTTCTTAAGCGTACTATCGATGATCGGCGTAAACTCTGTCACCAACTGCTGGCCCGATGTTCGGCGGAGGTACTGCGTGGCGGCATCCTTTTGGCCCTGTAAAATACCAACGGCGTCCTGAATACTCATCGACGTAATCGCCTTCACAAACACAGGAGCGGCTTTTTTGGCAGCATCTTCGGCCGCCCGGTTCAGCGATAACTCAAACTGATCCACCTGTTTACTGAATCCTATCTGCCGAAGTTTGGCGGCTACATTTTGCGCTTCGGGCGGAAAGGCTATTTTGAGGAGTGGGTTTTTAAAATAACCATCCAGCGCCGACGCCTGAGCCGAACCATTGGTTACACCAATACGCAGTGCTTCTTTCAACCCAGATGCGATATCGGTGTTGGTCAGGCTACCTGATGCACCAGCGGGTTGACTAACGGCATTAATGATTTTGCCGAAAATCCCCCCTCCCGTTGACTTCTGACGAGTTGAATCCTGAGCAAAACTAGCCTGGTTGAGTGTCAGAGCCAGTAATGAGGTTACGAGAACAGTTTTTTTCATAATTGGAATTAATCAGGTTGCCATTTTATAACGGTCAACGGCGCTAAATCGTTTTTTCGTACTTTTGACCGCTAGCCGAAACGAAGGTTTAATAGAACTCGTTATCCGTTCTAGCTACTTAAGACTGGATCATGCGATCCATGTAACGCGAATGACCAACATGATCCGTGCCGAAATCATTACGATCGGCGACGAAATTCTTTTCGGACAAATTACCGACACGAATACGCAGTGGATTGGTACCGAACTCACCAACATTGGTATACGCCCTGTTCGCAAGTCATCAGTAGGCGATCAGACTGATGCCATTTTACAAATTCTGAACGAAGCCCATCAGCGTGCCGACGTAATCATCATTACTGGTGGCCTTGGCCCCACCAAAGATGATATTACCAAGAAAACGCTTTGCACCTATTTTGGTGTCGGCATGGTTCGCAACGAAACCGCCTTGGCGTTTGTAACGAGTTTTTTTGAGAAGCGGGGCCGCGCCATGACCGACCTCAATCGCGCCCAGGCCGACCTACCTGCCAATGCTGTTTACATCCAAAACGATTGGGGAACGGCTCCCGGCATGTGGTTCGAGCATCAGGGACGGGTCTACATCTCATTACCGGGAGTACCATTTGAGATGAAACACCTCATGACCAATCGGTTTTTACCCAAATTGACCGAGCATTTCCAGACCCCAATCATCAAGCATAAGATGATTCGGACGGTTGGCATTGGCGAGTCGTTTCTGGCCGAACGTATTGAAGCCTGGGAAGACGCATTACCCGATCATATCAAGCTCGCTTACCTTCCTAGCTTCGGTGGTGTAAAACTGCGTTTAACCGCCACTGGCGACGACAACGCGTTACTCGATCAAGAGTTAGCCGAACAAGTTCAGAAGGTTATGCCCTTGATCGAAAAAAATGTATTTGGCTTCGATAACGACGAACTGGAAGAGGTTATTGGCAAACTTCTGAAAGACAAAAACCTTTCACTAGGTATAGCCGAAAGCTGCACAGGTGGCTATGTTTCCTCTCAAATTACCAAGGTGCCGGGCGCATCGGCCTATTTTTGGGGAAGCATTGTCAGTTATAGCAATGCCGTAAAAGTAAGCGCCTTAGGGGTTAAACCCGAAACACTGGATCAATACGGAGCTGTCAGTGAAGAAACGATTCGTCAAATGGCCGAAGGAGTCCGAAAGGCATTGGGCACAAACGTTGGCATTGCCACAAGCGGCATTGCTGGCCCCGACGGTGGTACACCCGATAAACCAGTTGGTACCATCTGGATTGCCTGCTCCACCGATCAGCGCACCGTTACCCGGCTCCTGAAACTTGGCCAATACCGCGACCAGAATATTCAACTCACCAGCACGTATTTGCTAAATATGCTGCGGGAAGAACTTTTAAATATATGATGTAGGATGTAGGATGTATAATATGTGATATAGTATAGTTTTCCTGAATACATCATATATAATACATCCTACATCCTACATCATACTTCATACATCAAAAATGGCTCTCATCGATATGGTCATGCCCAAAATGGGCGAAAGTATAATGGAATGTACGGTCATCACCTGGTTGAAAAAACCTGGTGACCGCATTGAAACCGACGAATCGGTATTGGAAGTAGCGACCGACAAAGTGGATACTGAAGTCCCCGCTCCCTGCAATGGCATTTTGAAAGAGTTGTTGGTAAAAGATGGCGATGTCGTTGCCGTTGGAGCCCCTATTGCCCGGATTGAAGCCGAGGAGTCCGCTATAACTGAGTCAGAGCCTGTTGCTGGTGGGTCGCAACCCAACGAAACGGCCTCGGATGATGCGGATCAGACACCCAAAGGAATTGGAGACATCGCCAATGTACCTGCCGAAACCGAAAGCATTGAAATAACCGAATCGGCCCGCGAGTTGGAAGCCACTATTTCGGCTATGAGCAGCCGCCCCGCAACGGTGGTAGCCAATGCAACCGCTTTCCCTGATCGCTTCTACTCACCTTTAGTGCTGAATATCGCGAAGGAGGAACGTATTTCCCGCGATGAGCTTGATCGGATTCCGGGCTCTGGCGCCGAAAATCGGGTTACTAAAAAGGATATACTTGCCTACGTCATTGATCGGGCAGAAGGAAGATTGCCAGGCATAGGGAGCGCGGGGCAAGGAGCGCGGAGTACTGGCTTCCAGACTACGCCATCCCAACACCCAGCACCGAGCTCCCTGCCCCCTGCCCCACGCTCCCTAAACGGCCAGACTGATATTATTCAGATGGATCGTATGCGGAAAATGATTGCACAGCGTATGGTGGAGTCGAAGCAGATTTCCCCGCACGTCAGCTCGTTTGTCGAAGCCGATCTGACGCCTGTTGTTGAATGGCGTACGAAGATCAAAGATCGATTTAAGCAACAAACCGGCGAAAATCTAACGTACACGCCTATTCTGCTTGAAGCCATCGTGAAAGCGATTAAAGACTTTCCGATGATTAACATTTCGGTGGAGGGTGACCAGATCTTAGTAAAAAAAGCTATCAATATTGGCATGGCAGTAGCCCTACCAAGTGGCAATCTGATTGTCCCCGTCATTCACAACGCTGACCAATATAATCTGGTCGGCTTGACTAAAAAAGTGAATGACCTTACCAAACGGGCTCGAGAAAATAAGCTTACTGCCGATGATTTGGCGGGTGGAACCTATACGTTCTCCAATATCGGAATGTTCGGCAACCTGATGGGTACACCTATTATTGTGCAGCCTCAGGTAGCCATTATGGCCTTCGGAGCGATTGTTAAAAAACCAGCTGTTATCGAAACGCCACAAGGTGATTTTATCGGCATCCGACAATTAATGTTCCTTTCGCATTCCTATGATCATCGTGTTGTCGATGGGTCGTTAGGCGGCCAGTTCGTACGGCGCGTAGCCGATTATTTAGAAAAATTTGATACAACCTTAAAAATCTGAACCGGGATTTATTTGATTTAACTGACTGACTTTGATTTTCATACCCAGCTTTCTTTCCAAGTAAAATCAATGAGCTAGAATCAAAGTCAATCAGTTAAATCAAATAAATCCCGGTTCAGACAACCCTTATGAAACAACGCATTGCTATTGACATGGACGATGTCATGGCCGACACGCACGCCAAATTTATCCGGCTTTATCTGGAAGGCGAAATGCCTCGCTACACACTCGAGGAACTGAAAGAAAAATCATTTCACGAATTATTCGACGAGAACGAATACGACGCCATTTCGAAGCGAGTCTACGAACCTGGATTCTTTCGGGATATTCCGGTAATGGAAGGCGCTCAGGATGTGATTGCCGATCTGATGAAGAAATACGACATTTTCATCGCATCGGCAGCGCAGGAGTTTCCAAACTCATTGCGTGAAAAATGGGATTGGCTCCAAGAGCATTTTCCAGCTATCTCGTGGCACAACTACATTTTCATGGGTGATAAGAGCGTTCTGAACACGGCTTATCTGATCGATGACATGCCCCGCAACCTTCGCACCTTTCAGGGTGAAGGATTGCTTTTTGATGCCTTACACAATCGGGAGGACAACCAGTTCAGGCGCGTGAAATCCTGGCAGGATGTAGCGAAAGTGTTGTTATAGTCTTTTATGTCATTCCGACGTCAGGAGGAATCTCAAGGTTGACTTATTGGGAGGTTTAAGATTCCTCCTGACGTCGGAATGACATAAATAAAAAAGCTCCGAGTACTCGGAGCTTTTTTATTTATGTCGAGAAATTAAATTGGCTTAAGCCTCTATTTCTTTTTCAACCTCCTCAACCTCAACCCGGCGATCGTGGCCTACTTCATATTGTGCTTTCTTCGCTTCAGCCGACGGTCTTAACCGAACAACGTGTAGCTTGTGTAGAATGCCAATGAGTGGGAAAGTTGGATCAAATTCGAACCACTTAGCACCAAAGTTTGCCGAATTGGGGCGTTTGTGGTGGTTATTCTGGAATAATTCCCCCATCATAACAACATCCAGAATCAGCGAATTTTTCGACTTATCCTGATTGTCGAAGTTGGCGTAACCATATTTATGACCACTCCAGTTGATAATAGCACCATGCACGGGTCCCATTACAAAGTGAACAGGCAACAGGAAGAAAAACGCCCAGTGCATATCCAGATAGATAAAGGCAAAGACGTAGAATATGGTATATAGAACACCCCAGCTTGCCCGCGATACCCACGAATCACCCAACTTTTCGATGAAATTCCATTCTGGATAATTCCGATCAAATTGTTTTTCGATGGCCTGCTTGCGGTGCAGAACAGCGTTATAAATATCTTTGGTCTTCCACATCATCGTGAACACATTCTTAGTGTGATGCGGAGAATGTGGATCTTTTTCAGTATCGCTGAACGCGTGGTGCATCCGGTGCAACACGGCATACGCCCGTGGGCTTAGGTAAGATGAACCTTGCGATACATACGTTAAGGCATAGAAAAAACGCTCCCAGAATTTGCTCATCGAGAACATTTTATGGGCAGAATAACGGTGTAGAAAAAATGTTTGGCAGAACAGGGACAGATACCAATGTCCAAGAAATGCGGCCAGTACAATCACAAGCTTAATGAATTAAAAGGTGAACAAGACGAGTCACTAAGAATATTACTACAAAACTAACGATTTTTCGACCGGTTTGGGTTTCTTTCCCCAAATAATACTTTAATTAATTTGTGGTCGTCGCATATTGTAATAGATTGGCGCCCATACGTAAAGCCTGCTGACGAACCGGCTCGGGGTCATTATAAACACTCTGATCCTCCCAACCATTACCCAAATCGCACTCATAGCTGTAAAAACAGATTAATCTACCCTGATAAATCAGGCCGAAACCCTGTGGGGCTTTGCCATCATGCTCATGCACTTTAGGTAAACCACTCGCAAATTTGAACTTCTGCTGATAGACGGGATGGTTGAAAGGAAGCTCAACAAAATTGAGTTCGGGAAACACTTTCTTCATTTCCCGACGAATGAACTTATCCAATCCATAGTTATCGTCGATGTGTAAAAAACCACCCGACATCAGATAACGGCGCATATTCTGTACATCGGCATCGCTAAATGTAATGTTGCCGTGGCCCGTCATATGAACAAACGGATAGCCAAAAAGATCGGGGCTACCGGGTTCAACAATGTCCTCTTCCGGGAAGATATTCATCCGCAAATTAGCATTGACAAACTTTATCAGGTTCGGCAACGAGGTTTTGTTGGCATACCAGTCTCCCCCGCCATTGTATTTCAACTTGGCAATTTTATAGGCATATTGACCCTGGGCAATGCATAATGAACAGTGAATAATGAATACTGTCAGCAATAGCTTTTTCATGCGTTTATAAAGTTCAATAGTTGGCAAGCCGTTAAAGCGGCTGTTTCGGTACGCAGTCGATTAGGTCCAAGCGTTACCATCTTAAAATTAGCCTCAATAGCCTGTTGAATCTCTTTTTCCGAAAAATCACCCTCTGGGCCAATCAACACGGTGTACTTTCCGTTTACTGTTGCCGCCTTAGCCAAATGCACAGGTGGTTCGTTGGCTGGCAAATGAGCAATAAATCGTTGCTCCTCCGAGATGGTTTTCAACAGATCGCCAAATGGAATCGCTTCATCTAATATAGGCAAAAACGATTGCAATGACTGTTTCATGGCCGATACGGCAATCTTTTCGATTCGTTCCAGTTTCAGTACCCGCCGTTCAGAATGTTGCCCAAAAAAGAAACTAATCCGCTCAATGCCAATCTCTACGGCTTTTTCCACAAACCATTCGATGCGATCCAGATTTTTGGTCGGGGCCACACAAATTCGAATAGAAAATGGTCTCGGCGCTGTTGTTTGCGTTTCGGTTATTCGAAAGGCGCACCGTCGAGCATCGGCTTTTGTAATAACGGCCGCATAACGGTTTCCTTGTCCGTCAGTTACAGCAATTAGCTCGCCAATTCCAAGTCGAAGCGTTTTAATAGCATGGCGCGAATCATCTTCGCTTAAATACTCAGGCGGGTTGGGGCCATCCAGGCCGGGTTGATAGAATAAGTGCATACGTAAGACAAAAATACAGACTCAATGGATGACAGTCGTTATTTACTGACAACATCGCCCGGAAGTACTGTCATCCAACGTTAAAACGGAACCGGCCCCGCCATTTTTTTGTAATTTTGCAGGATATATTACTAACTGTGAAAAAAGTCGCTTTCTATACACTCGGTTGTAAATTGAACTTCTCCGAAACCTCGACCCTGGCCCGCCTGATGGAACAGCATGGTTACGAGCGCGTGGAATTCAATCAACAGCCCGACATCTTCATCATCAACACCTGCTCTGTGACCGACAATGCCGACAAAAAATGCCGGAAGATTGTTCGCGAAGCGCAGAAAATAAACCCCGATGGTTACGTGGCTATTCTGGGGTGTTATGCCCAGTTGAAGCCCAAAGAAATTTCGGAGATTCCGGGTGTTGATGCGGTTTTGGGTGCATCGGAGAAATTCCGGTTGCATGAACTCATGCCTACATTCGAGAAAGTGCCAAGTGGCCAACCAGCGCAAGTATTCAACTCACCTATTGAAGAAGCGATTGAATACCATGCCTCCTACTCGCTCAACGATCGGACACGTACGTTCCTGAAAGTTCAGGATGGTTGCGATTACCCTTGCGCTTACTGCACCATTCCTCTGGCCCGCGGCAAAAGCCGCTCCGATACGGTTGCCAACGTAGTTCGCGCTGCGAAGGAAATTGCGGAACGGGGACGGTCCGCCGGTGCGGTTAAGGAGATCGTTTTAACCGGGGTAAATATTGGTGATTTTGGGTTGGTCGATGGCCAGCGTCAGGAAACTTTTTTTGATCTGGTACGAGCTTTAGACGAGGTCGACGGAATTGAACGATTCAGAATTTCGAGCATCGAGCCAAACCTGCTCACCGACGAAGTTATTGAGTTTGTTGCCCAATCAAAGCGATTTGTACCCCATTTTCATGTGCCCCTCCAATCGGGTAGCAACCGTGTATTGGGTCTAATGCGTCGTCGGTACAAACGCGAACTGTATGCTGATCGGGTACAGAAAATAAAGGAGCTGATGCCTCATGCCTGCATTGGAGTAGATGTCATTGTTGGACATCCTGGCGAAACCGATACCGAGTTTAAAGAAACCTACCTGTTTCTGAACGAACTTCCCATCTCGTACCTGCACGTGTTTACCTATTCCGAGCGACCTAATACAACGGCAATTGGTATTAAGCCAGTAGTACCCGGTCATGTGCGAGCCGAGCGATCGAAAATGCTTCATATCCTGTCAGACAAAAAACGACGGGCTTTTTATGAGTCGCAGATTGGTCGGGATGCTACGGTACTCTTTGAGGAAGACATCGAAGATGGTAAAATGCAGGGATTCACCGAAAACTACGTTCGAGTAGTTGCGCAATACGATCCATTACGCATTAACGAAACACTACCTGTACGGCTCACGGCCATCAACGCCGAAGGGCTAATGGAGGCAGAAGAACATGCCACAGTATTGGAACACCACTGATTTTTAAGCAACTTGGGCCGGTATAACTACCGGCCTTTTTTGTTTCTCTAGACTCGAGTAAACCAACACTTCCTTTACCTCATGAAACTAGTTGCTGAAATTCTGATCGGCGTTGTTGCCATAGAGCACATCTATATCTTATGGCTTGAGATGTTTGCCTGGACAACCCGAGGACGCAAAACATTCCGATCCCTTGCTCCGGAACTGTTTGAGCCCACCAAAGCACTGGCCGCTAATCAGGGGCTTTACAATGGCTTTTTAGCCGCTGGGCTCATCTGGTCTTTATTGATTGACGATAGTGCATGGCGTGTAAACGTTGCCTATTTTTTCCTTGGATGTGTTATTGTTGCCGGTATTTACGGTGCGCTAACCGCTCAGAAATCCATCCTTTTCGTGCAGGCACTTCCAGCAATCATAGCCTTACTGGCTGTTTTACTTTCCTAAATACCTTCAAGAATGGAACACGGTAACGGTATAAAAGAAAGTCCCTGGCGGTTGAAGACTCCCCCAGGCACTGCCGAATACACCATGTATAAAGCGGAGAAAGACGGTAGCGATATTTTGGTATGTACGGTCGGCAAAACCGTCTTACACTACGACTACCGTTGTCTGGCAGATCTGCACAAGATGCTCAAGGCGCACGGCGACTGGATGGAACTGGGTGCTGCTGATGAACAAAAACCAGCGAAAGAAGGAACCGTTGAAGCCTGGGGACGATCGGTCGATAATCCGGCTGGAGGATGGTATGGCTTAAAGAAAGGGCTTCGCGGTCGTTTCGGCATGTATATTCCTCCGCTTATGGAGGTGTTGGGACTGGCCGAAGTTGAGCACAATCCCAAAAACAATCGTATGCGAGCTATTTAACAAGTCAATTTCCTACAAAATAGGAAACCGCTCCCAGGCGGGAACGGCTCCATGAGTACAACAAAACCACAGATAAAGCTGCCAGACATAGGCCAGACAGGTGCCTGTGGCTCTGTTGAAGTATCTATGATATAGGATGTATGATATAGACTGCTGACGAAAGGCCATACATCCTATATCATACATCATACATTATTAAGCTTCGATGAGGAATTCGTCGTGCTGGCTTACGTCCAGACCAGACTTCTCGTCCTCTTCGGTTACACGAAGTGGGAGAATCAAATCTGTTACTTTAAGCAAAGCATACGATAAAACGAAGGCAAAAACTGAAACACCAACCAGGGCGATCATGTGGTTAACGAACAGCGTCGTTTGGCCAAATGCAAGACCTTCGTCAACAACGGCCGAGTTAACACCTTTGCTTGCGAAAATACCCGTCATCACCATACCTACCATACCACCAACACCGTGGCAAGGGAATACGTCAAGTGTATCGTCGAGCGTAGATTTTGAACGTAGATGAGCTACATAGTTCGATATCATTGCACCAACCGTCCCGATGAAAATGGCATTCGGAATAGTAACAAATCCAGCGGCTGGCGTAATAGCTACCAGACCAACAACAGCACCGATACAGAAACCAAGAGCAGATACTTTCTTGCCTTTAGCAGCATCGAATAATACCCATGCCAGACCAGCAGCTGCAGCAGCCGTATTCGTAGTAGCGAAAGCAGAAGCAGCAAGTGGTGAGGCAGCAACCGCCGAACCAGCGTTGAAACCAAACCAGCCAAACCACAGCAGACCTGTGCCTAACAATACAAATGGAATGTTAGCTGGTGGAAAGTAGCTAGCTTCGAGATGCGACTTCCGACGTTTCAGATATAAAGCACCAGCCAGAGCAGCCCAACCCGCCGACATGTGAACAACTGTTCCACCAGCAAAGTCAAGCACACCTAATTTGAACAGGATACCATCTGGATGCCAGGTCATGTGTGCTAATGGTGCATATACGAACAAGCTGAAAAGAATCATGAACAGAACATACGAGCGAAAGTTGATGCGCTCAGCCATCGAACCCGTTACCAGAGCCGGTGTAATAACCGCAAACTTCAATTGGAAGAAAGCGAATACAACCAGTGGAATCGAAGCTGCTAACGACCAAGGCTTACCATCCAGTACGCCTTTGAACATGAAGTGATCCATTGGGTTACCAATGAAACCGCCAATCGATGAGCCAAATGCCAGGCTAAATCCAACAACTACCCACAAAATACTGATCACACCCATCGCTACGAAGCTTTGGAGCATTGTAGAAATAACGTTTTTGTTGTTAACCATTCCACCGTAGAAATACGCCAGACCAGGCGTCATCAGCAGAACCAGGGCAGTAGCGACAAGCATCCAGGCGGTATCACCTGAGTTGATGCCTTCCGTCACGATTTGCGTCGGAACGGAGTTGAAACCGGGAATTACACCAAGAATGGCGACAATTCCCAACAGAACTAGAGGAATGTAATTGGGCTTTTGCATGGTAATCGAGGTTTTTTGTTGTACTAGTTAAAAATTAAATTAGGTTAAGAAAACGTGGTACGCGTACTAGAATTTAAAGATGGCAGCCATACCGAGGGTAGCTTGTGATTTTGAGAGCGATCCGTCGTTTTTCTCGAATTTGTTAGCCGAGTAGCTGTCAATGCGCAGTTCAGGCTTGAGGAGGACGTGGCCATCCGCAGCTGTGATATTGCCGGTAACCGTGATCGAGTTAACGCTAGCACCGTTGCCTGCAGCGTCTGTCAGGGCACGAGCGCCGTTTTTGTTGTCGAATGTTTCGTAACGAACGCCTAAGCCAAATTTGTCGGTGAATGCGTAGTTAGCATAACCAGCAACACCACCCCAGCTTTTCGACGTAACTGGACCGCCTACACCCTGATAATCACCCTTTTGTGAACCAGCGGCAGCATTCAGACCCAAGAAGAATTTAGAGGTAATCTGGTAAGTAGTTGTCAGGTCGAAGAGTTGATACATAGCATCATCAGCCGAAACAGCCACAGTGCCATTTGTGTTGGTAATGTCTTTCGATGCTTCGTTTGAGATAATACCGTTCAGGTAAACACTCCAGCCAGCAACTGGCGAGAAGAAGAACTGACCGATCAGGCCTTTCTTTTTGTTGTTATCAACCAGGTTATCAACGTTGTTAACCAAACCTAACATTAACGAAGCCTTATCGCTGAATGCATATTGAGCTTTCAAGCCGATATGATAGAAGGGACCGTTGTTGAATAGGTTAGAGAGCGAGTAGTTATAGTTAATCGGAGCGTCGATCACCTCATAACCGATGTGCGTACCAAACTGACCAGCCGTGAACGACAGTTTGTCGGTTGCTTTAAAAACAATGTACGCTTGTTTAATAGCTAAAGCCGTTGAACCAGGAGTTCCAAGTAAACCTACGTTGTTACCATAGTTTCCCAGATCAGCGAATGTTCCAAATGTCAGGTCCATTACAGCATCTACTTTGCTAGCCGAGTAAACCGCTTTAGCCTGAATCAAGCCAATTCCGAATTGACCAGCCTTCTGATCAAATGCGCGAGCATTTCCAACACCTGAACCATTCAAACCTAAGTTCGACTGGCTTTTTGGATTATTAAAGTTTCCAAAATAATAGGTGTCCATGTAACCAGAGAAGGTGAACTTTCCAGGAGTGGCACTTGTAGAATCCTGCGCCTGAGCGACAAAACCAAGAAACAAACAGTTAATAAGTAAAATTGCTTTTTTCATACTAATAATTTGGCGGGGTAAAGATCCGACGTAGGTTATATTTCTGAGCAAATGTTGTCATAGAAATTATTGTATGCAAGTTATAGTGCAAAAAAAACACTCGTTTTTGTGTTTTTTAGTCAATATTATTGAAAATAGACTATTAATTCTATTAGAAATACTGAAAATGACTTAAAATAAAATTTTTTAATTTATTTGGCTTATAAATCAATTTACCAAATATTCTTCTTGTAGAAAATTATCAGATTTTGGGGCTATTATCCACGATTTGGAGCCAATAAACGCGTATAAAGCAGCAAAGCCCGATCAGCGGACTGATCGGGCTTTGCCAGATTTTTCTTAATCGACTATACTATTAAGCTTCGGCGTGTAACCATGCTTTTTTAGCTAGTAAGGTTTCTTCTTCCTCAACAACGTCTGGATCGGGTACACAGCAATCTACCGGACAAACGGCTGCACATTGAGGCTCTTCATGAAAGCCTACACATTCGGTACACTTATCCGATACAATATAATAGAATTCGTTTGAGACAGGCGTTTGGGGAGCTTTGCCGCTCACAACTGTACCATCGCCAAAATCGACTTCGGTTAATTCGGTTCCTCCACCCCAGGTCCATTCAACCCCGCCTTCGTAAATAGCCGTGTTTGGGCATTCGGGTTCGCAGGCACCACAGTTGATGCACTCGTCGGTGATCATGATTGCCATGAGCAGTCTGATTTATATACGCTAAAAATATGACTTCTTAAATTGAACAACAAATATAACTATTTAAAGGTTGGCGGCAAACTAATATTTCATTACATTAGTTGATGGTGTATTCCATTTGTTTATCTAATTCATGCTTCAATCAGAACGCCTGCAAACGTTCGTGGCTTTGGGCGACTTTCTTCGCTCAGCCAGTTCACAGCCCGAACTGGACGAAATTGCCCAACGGGCCTATCACAAAAATAATTTTTTCACGCCTGCTAACTCGTTAAATGCGCTGCGGGCTATTGCAGACCAGTTCCTGTCGGTCGATAAACTCACTGCCTGGATTGACCAGTATCCGTCGCTCAAAACAGAGGCTCTGAATACGCCCGCCCGCACAGTCGGGGTTGTTATGGCGGGTAATATCCCGGCCGTTGGCTTTCATGATCTACTTTGTGTACTCATGAGTGGTAATCGGCTTTTAGCGAAGCTTAGCTCACAGGATTTTGTATTAATTCACTATTTAATACAAAAAATAAAGGAGATCAACCCATCGTTCGATCCGTGGATTGAAGAAGCCGAACGGTTAAATGCCGCCGATGTTTACATTGCCACTGGTAGTAACAATACAGCCCGCTATTTCGAATACTATTTTGCCAAGAAGCCGCATCTGATCCGTAAAAATCGCACATCAGTTGGGCTGTTAATGGGTGAAGAGAATGAAGAAGAGTTTCTGAAACTTGGGCACGATGTTTTAGATTATTTTGGGCTTGGCTGCCGCAATGTATCTACTATATTAGTTCCGGATGGTTACGACTTTGTCCCTCTTTTACGCGCGTTGGAACCGCAGATCTCTTTTTACCTCAATAATCACAAGTATCAGAATAACTACGATTACAATAAATCGATTTATCTGATCAATGCAGTTCCTCACTTCGATAATGGCTTTCTGCTGGTAACCGAAAATCCGGGGTTGGTATCGCCTATCTCTGTTCTTTACTTCCAGACCTACCAAACTCAGGACGACGCATCGGCCTGGTTAACTGACCATGCCAGCCAGATTCAGGTCGTAGCTTCGGCAAAGGGATGGTATCCTAACAGCGTTGCTTTTGGTCAAACTCAACGCCCTGGCTTAAGTGATTATGCCGATGGTGTAGATACAATGGCCTTTTTATCAACCTTATAAAGTTGTAAGGTTATCGAGTTGTAAAGTTGGCTTACGCTTACTTAAACTTCACAACTCGATAACCTTACAACTTCCTGAAACGCATTTAATAGCGCCAGCTTTTCAAATCAGCTCCTTGGGGAGCCGATGTTTCAATACGTTTCAGAATTTTATCCACGTACATTGTATTGTAACGCAGACGACTAATATAATTTGGCTGGGTAGGGTCGCCATTCCAGCAGTGTTCAGCTCGGTCGCCATAGGCTACTTCGCTGTTGGCAGCAGGCTCTTTAACCGTTTTCAGGAAATCCTCCATTAAGTAAACTGCATTGTTGAGATAGTAATTATCCATATCTCCGCAGTAGATATGAATCTTACCGGCTACTTTGGGTCCAAGCGTTTTCCAGTCACGCTTCAAAATATGCATCAGATCATAGTTCTGACGCCAATAGGCTGCCACCGTCGAATCGATTTCGCCCGTTAGTTTATTCCATACTCGCTTGGGGTATCCATCTTCGCCAACGGGTGAGTAAACAGCCTCCCAAATATCAAACTGATCGCCAGAGCGATTGTGCGTACCAATAGCCAACTCCCGATGGTTGGTTTCTTCCATCGTAACCTTCACCTGTCCAAGGTAATTACGCTGACTTGGTCGGGGTGTCCGACGAAATGGCCCTTCCGAATAATAGGCGTTTTTATCTTTATAAAGGTTGAATACTGTATAAGCATCAAACGCGATGGGGTCTGGACAGGCGGCAAAACAACCATTGAACTCGTCGGGATAAAATACCTGTGCCGCCAGAGCCTCCCAACCACCCGTGCTACCGCCATACGTAAACCGGGCCCATCCTTGCCCTATTCCCCTGAATCGCTTTTCGATTTCGGGCAGGAGTTCATACATGATCGCATCGCCGTAGGGACCAAGATTCTGAGAGTTTACGGCATAGGAATCGTCATAATAAGGGTTGGCATGTTGGATTTCTACAATTAACATCCGAGGAAAGTCTTTGCCTGTCCATTTTTCATAAAAATCATAGGCTTCCTGAGCTACAATCTTTTTATAACCATGAACATGAAACCGTTCGATGTAATCGGTAGTATCCATGTTGGCTGGTGGCGGGGTTTCGCTAAAGCCGTCGAAATCAGCGGGAAAATGGCCATGAAACAAACAGAGCGGATACTTGCTTTCAGGGTGTTCATCAAAACCGGCGGGCAACAACACATTAGCCCCCAGATACATCGGGCGCCCCCAAAACTCAGTCAGGCGTTTGCTCTGAATTTTGATGTGCTTGATAAACTTTGTGTCTTTGGGTTCGGGGATGGCCGGATTTACCTGATCCATCACCACCGAAATACGTTGCTTAGTTTTCGCTATTATACTGACTTTTAGTGGCTTACTAAACAAATTTCCGGGTGCTGTTCGCCAATTCTGGCCTTCTCCCCTATCCATTGGCAGTTTCACTGTGTGGCCATCGCTGCGCTTAAACGTTTCGTATTTGTGTAAAACGGCCTGCACATAATAATCGCCGGGTGCAAGGTCTTTCAAACTCCGCTTTGGATAACCAAAGGCACTGGCATCGACCACGGCTGCCTGGCCAGGTTGTAAGTCGTTCACATCCAGACCAAACAGTTGCGCCGTTTCAACTGCATCACTCACCTGAGACCGAGGTTCCGGCTTATTGGTTTTAGCCAGAATAAGCAATACACGCCCATCTAACGCGGCCTTACTCTGGGTACTCGGAAACGAAACAGAAAACGTTGTCGAGCCAGCGTTGGGCTGGGCATGGACGCCCACACTGAGTAGCCCTAGTAAAATAAGAAGTAGCCGATAGTTCATGAGGAAGTTCAGGTTGATTTACAGCAGGTAAGATACTGAATTTGGCAATTCTTGACGCTGTTACCTAATTGATTTTAGAGGAAATCAATTTAGGCTTCCTTACTGATAAACCCGCACATAATCTACCTCCATACGCCGGGGCCAAATCGTCTCGTCAACGCCTTTTTGGCCGCCCCAATTTCCGCCGACCGCCATGTTCAGAATCAGATAAAACGGTTGTTCGAAAGGCCACTGAGCCACCTCACTGCCCAAAACTGATTTTTCAACCGTGTAGTATTTCTGATTATCAACGAAGAAATCGATTTTATCGGCCGTCCACTCAATGGCGTATAGGTGAAAGGCACTTGTCGCATCTTTAATTGTTACCTGCTGTCCTTTTTGCGTACCTTTTACATGATTGTACGCTTCTGTATGTACCGTGCCATGCACAACGCCTTCATCGAAACCCACGTGCTCCATAATATCGATTTCGCCACCGAGCGGCCAGCCAGCCGTAGCGACCTTTTCGCCTAGCATCCAGATAGCAGGCCAGGTACCACGACCGGAAGGCAATTTAGCCAGAGCTTCAATCCGGCCATGTTCCCATCTGGCTTTAGTCAGTAAGCGGGCCGATGTGTAGTTTTTTCCCTCGTAGGCTTCCTTACGGGCCTCAATAATGAGTTTTCCGTTTTCGATACGGGCGTTCTCCGGACGTCGGGCTGTGTAATATTCCAGCTCATTATTTCCCCAACCATTTCCCCCTACTTCATAAACCCACTTCGTTGAATCGGGTAGTCCCGATTTCGTAAATTCATCCGACCAGATGAGTTTGGGAGCAGTAGACAGAGTAGTCGTACTACCAGGAATAGTTAGGTCTGGGGCTTTGCAGGCTAGTAAGATAGCCAGGGCTAGCACCTTCATTATCAGCAATATTTTCATAGCGTCGTAAGCTAGTGAATTTCTTTATCGTACTGGTAAACCACTTTTTCAATCTTTTGCTCTTTCGCTTGCAGGAAATGCCCACGTCAGGAAATCAGGCATTATAGCGCTCCAGGTTTCCTGATTATGTTTGCCACCCTTGATTTCAACATAGCGAATGTCGGACTGATGATCGTCATCAGTATCATAGCGATAGCCCTTTTTAACCAGTTCACTCATCAGGTCCAGCGTATCGTCGATGGCGTCGATAACACCGTTGTTATTGCGATCGCTGGTTTCATCTTCGGTGCCAGTCTCGAACCAAAACTTCAGCCCTTTGCTATAGTTTCCTTTCCGAACGAGGTCGTGCATAATGCGGTCGGTTTCATCCCGATAGCCATCTGCTGTGCTTTTGCTACGCCACCAGAATGAACCCGAAAAAACGCCCGCCTTAGAAAACCGCTCGGGGTGATGAAAGACAATATCAAAGGCCGACAAACCACCCAATGAGAAGCCAGCCACTACAGACTGTGCAGGTTCGACGCTGATATGATACTGCTTTTTGATATACGGTATCAGTTCAGTCAGTAGAAAATCGGTGTACAAACCAGCCTTACTCCCCCGATTCATATAATCAGCCTGTGCTGCTGTGCCGTACTCCTGAATTCGGTCGCCGGCATGGATTGCAATCAGTACAAACGGTTGAATAGCTTTTTTCTGATAAAGTGAGTCTAGGACTGTGGTCATTCTCAGCCGCTCCAGATCCTGGCCATCATTGAGGTATAAAACAGGGTACACTTTATTGGAAGCCTGATAATCAGGGGGCAAGATAATATCTAAATGAACGATTCGCTTGAGAGGAACAGAAAATAATGAATCGTCGTGCCGAACCGTTACGGTGGGTGGTTCAGCACAGGTTGAAGCTGGTATAAAGTCAGCCATAAATACAAGAAATAACGAAATGATACTCTTCACAAACCACAAAGTAGGCATTTTTTTCGATTCATGAGCCTGTCTTTTTTGCCTGAGCCAGCTATTTGTTCTATTTTCAACCGAAATTTTCAACGTTTTCATCAACCAATTAACACCGTGCAGGAAGATTATCGCAAATGGTATTCGCATCACCTCGGCCGGGATATTGAGATGCTGGTTTACGGCAACTGGGGTTACCCTGTACTGCTGTTCCCGACCTCTATGGGCCATTATTATGAATACAAAGACTTTGGTTTAACCGAAACTGCACGTTGGTTTGTAGAGACGGGCAAAGTCAAATTGTATTGCATCGACAGTATTGATCGCGATAGCTGGTACGCCAAACACCTACATCCCGGCACTCGTATCTGGAACCATGTTCTTTACGATCGTTTTTTACACGAGGAACTCGTTCCGGGTATTCAACGGGAGTGTAATGTGCAGAAGATTGGCGTTTCGGGCGCTTCGTTTGGTGGGTACCACGCACTGAACTTTGCCTTCCGCCACCCAGAACAGGTTGGGCATCTGCTCACTATGGGCGCGGCATTCAATATTCGGTCATTTTTGGGTGGCTATTACGATGATAACGTCTATTTCAATAACCCACCCGATTTTCTGCCCAATGCGCATAACGATCAGTTCTACCACATGAATATCGTTTTGGGAACTTCGGAGTACGATTTCTGTAAAGAAGACAATTATCAGATGTCGGGAATTCTGAGTCGTAAGGGAATCCGTCACCAATTAGATGTAACGCCCTGGGGAAATCATGACTGGCCCGTTTGGAAGGATCAGTTCCCCCGCTATTTAAGCCAGATTTAGCTCTTTTTATAGTTCAGGCTAATTAGTTGACAATAAACCTATAAGGTCTCTAATACCTTATAGGTTTTACTTGCACAATTGCTTACGCGGCTTCCATTTCTCATGCTTCCAACAGACACTCTAAGCAGCGCTCTCGACCGTCTGCGTGCTTACATTTACGAAGTGCCAGACCAGCTGAGCGCTTTATCCGAAAGCGAGTTAACCCAACATGCTCCAGGAAAATGGTCTCGAAAGGAGATTCTCGGTCATTTAATTGATTCGGCAATCAATAACTTGAAGCGGTTTACGGATGCCCAATTTGCAGATGGGCCCTACCTTATTCAGCCCTACAACCAGAACAAATTAGTTGGTGTTAACCAATACCAACAGCTTCCTGTAACGCACTTGTTAACACTTTGGGCCAGTCTTAACACACAGGTTTTGCATATTGTTGATGCAATACCTTCCGACACCTTAACAAATCCGGTTCAGATAAGCGGCAACACTGTCAATAAGTCATTAGCATGGCTTATCGAAGATTATATTTTACACCTGGAGCATCACTTAAAGACATTATTTTAAGCAATTTATATAGTAAAACACCTGATTTTAATTTCTTTTTAATCTATTTGTATCACTAAATCGGTATAATAGTTGCTTGCTAGTAAAAAGACTTAAGCATATTTTTTTCCTCTATGTTAACTTTTTCACTTGTTCGACCCAATTTTCGTACAACCCCTCAAGGGTTACACATGTACATTCAACGCAGTAATGAACAAGGTTTCATATTAAGTCAATATGTATGCTCGGCATTTTACAATTGATTTCTGTTCCAGATCTTCCCCAAGCCTCGTTAGTCATAAACGAGGCTTTTTGTTTTTCTGCCTTAACAACTGCAACTTGCCTTAGTTAAGTAATCAACTTGCCATCTTATCGTTTTACCAACATCACTTTACTCAGCACTTAACTAATTCACTATGAGCCCCAAATCCAAAATAGGTATTTTATTCGGTCAAGAGAACACATTCCCACAGGCCTTTATCGATCGAGTCAACGAAAAGCAAAGTGCCTTTCCGGCCGAATTTGTCAGTATTGATCAGGTTGAACAAAGCGTGCCAACCGATTATGCCGTTATCATCGACCGGATTTCGCAGGATGTACCTTTTTATAAGGCATTCTTAAAAAATGCAGCTTTAACTGGCACAGCTGTAGTCAATAACCCATTCTGGTGGAGTGCCGATGAGAAATTTTTCAATAATGCTCTCGCCGTTCAACTCGGGGTTCCGGTTCCAAAAACCATTTTGCTACCCTCTAAAGAACGACCAGACGATACCAACCATAACTCGTTTCGTAACCTGAAACACATGAACTGGGATGGTATTTTTCAGCATATTGGCTTCCCTGCCTTCATGAAACCTCATGCGGGCGGTGGCTGGAAAAGCGTCTATAAAGTCGATAATCCAGATGAGATGTTTAAAGCCTATGACGAAACAGGTCAGCTAGTTATGCTGTACCAGGAAGCCATAGACTTTACCGATTATTTCCGATGCTATTGCATTGGTGGCAAAGATGTGCGCATTATGCCTTACGAACCTCGTAACCCGCATCACCTACGGTATGCCGCCGAAATGAAAACCACTGGCGACGCGGGCAAGAAACTCCTCGCCACCATGACCGATTACGTACTGAAATTAAACCACGGACTCGGGTACGATTTCAATACGGTTGAGTTTGCCGTGCGCGACGGTATCCCCATCGCTATTGATTTCTGCAATCCGGCTCCTGATGCCGATATCCACTCGGTTGGACAGGAGAATTTCGATTGGGTAGTCGAAGCGGCTGCTAACATGGCGATCGAACGGGCTAAAAAATTGCAGAAAGGTAAAGACAACCTTACCTGGGGAACATTTGTACGCGGATCGGTGATGAGTCAGGAAGCGGTAGAGACGACTCCGGAAGCGAAATCATCAAAGAGCCCCAAAACGAAGGAAGCGCCCAAAGAAGAAAAAGCACCTAAGGCCGAGAAAGTAAAAGAAGAGAAGCCAAAGAAGAGTAAGAAGTAGTGGTACAATGGATAATGGCTAATGGATAATGGATAATGGATAATGTAAATTAACCTATTGGTTATCAGCACAACCTCATCATTCATTATCCATTGTACATTATCCATTTTACCTATGCGCCCATTGTTCTATCTAGCCGCGCTGAGTATAGGCTTTACAGGCTGTAAACAATCTGCCCCTGTTGCACCTTCGGCCGATGGACTGACTGGCACCTGGATTGAGAAATCTGCTCGAAAGGACACGATTATCTTTAACCTTGATCAAACTGGCAGTTCATCAGCAAACACGCTATTGGTTAACCGAGGTAGAGAGATTAACCCAGCGGGCTATCTTGCCCCAAAACTCGGTAGTGGCTTCTACCGATACTACCTAAAGGGTGATACGATCAGTGTTTACGACATGTACGCTAGCACTATTTATTACGCCCCCTTTTACATCGAGCAAAAGGGGAATGAGCTATACCTCGACAATTTCTTTGAAGTTGGATTCCGTCATCCTGCTACCGCTACCCGAACATTGGTACGACTTACTAACTAGATTTGTTAAGGGGTTAATTGTACCCACGGGCTTCAGCTCGTGTTTCAATGCATACATGACTAAAAGTCATCTTTATTTGGCGTAGGCCAGAAGCTACGCTCAGCGGGGACAGCGAAATCCCATCCATTCAAGACAGTCCGGCGGTTCAGTCGGCAAAGATTTTCTTCTCTTCCAGATCGCGAATGCTGGCGTGAATCAAAATTAACGAGCCCTCAAAATGCTCCGCCAACTGTTGAGTATAAATAGCCATAAACAAGCGCAAATTTCCCGGTTTCTGTTCTTTCCGAATAAACTGCGTATGAGCAATTTTACCGAATAATATTGGGAATATTAGCCCACTTATGGTTCACCGTTTGTCACAAAATAAAACTTCTATATTAATCAGTTCACGTTTTTTAGCCATATTCGTGCTTTTTCCGGGAGTATATTAAGCTCTCTCATCAACAATCATCTTCTTCTGAGTACATGCAAAGACGAGATTTTATCCAGTTGTCTGGCTTAGGCATTGGTGGCCTGCTAACAGCTGGTGTCCCCGTGTTCGGCAATTCAGTATCAGCCGAGTACCTGCGTGAAGCCAGCGGCCGGGGCGTAGGCATCGATACAGCCGCCAAGAAACGCTTAGCCGACATCGCTCTTAACGCAGCCAAAAGTAAAGGGGCCACCTACACCGACGTTCGAATTGGACGCTATCTACAACAATTCGTTTTCACCCGCGAAACCAAAGTACAGAACATCACTAGCGCCGAATCATTTGGCGTAGGTATCCGGGTTATTGCTAATGGAACCTGGGGTTTTGCCGCCACCAGCAATGTCACGCCAGACGCCATTGCCAAATGTGCCGAAACAGCCGTAGCCATTGCCAAAGCGAATGCCAAACTTCAAACGGAGCCGGTTGTCTTGGCACCACAGAAAGGTGTTGGTGAAGTAAGCTGGAAGACGCCCATCAAGAAAAACGCCTTCGACATTCCGGTTCAGCAGAAGATTGATCTGCTGATGAATGTGAATGGAGAAGCAATGAAAAACGGAGCGGCTTTCGTTACCTCGAACCTGTTTTTCATCAACGAGCAAAAGTATTTTGCCTCGACCGATGGCTCATACATCGATCAGGATGTTCACCGGATCTGGCCAACGTTTACGGTATCGGTTGTTGACCGGGCAGCCGGAAAGTTTAAAACCCGCGATGCCATTAGTTCGCCGATGGGTATGGGGTATGAATACCTCGACGGCCTGGATTCGGAGAAAATCAAAGCGCCTAACGGACTAATTGGTTACCGAAACTCCTACGACATGGTGGAGGATGCCATTATGGCGTCCAAACAGGCCAAGGAAAAATTAACCGCCAAAACCGTCCAGCCGGGTAAGTATGACCTTGTACTAGATCCCAATCACCTCGGCCTGACCATCCACGAATCGGTTGGTCACCCCACCGAACTCGATCGGGTGTTAGGTTACGAAGCCAACTACGCCGGAACCAGTTTTGCCACCTTAGATAAGTGGAAAACCAAAACCTTCAACTACGGCAGCAAATTAGTCAACATTGTAGCCGATAAAACGCAGCCTTACACACTCGGAACCGTTGGCTATGACGACGAAGGCGTTCCCTGCAAAAAGTGGGACTTGATTAAAGATGGCATTCTGGTGAACTACCAGGCTATCCGTGATCAGGCGGCTATTCTGGGCGAAAAGGAATCAAACGGTTGCTGCTATGCCGACAATTGGGATTCGGTGCAGTTCCAGCGCATGCCGAACGTATCACTACAGCCAGGTACTGAAAAACGCTCGGTTTTCGACATGATTAAAGGTGTCGACAAAGGCATTTACATCATTGGCCGGGGTTCGTATTCCATTGACCAGCAACGCTATAACTTCCAGTTCGGCGGTCAATTATTCTACGAAATCAAGAATGGCGAAATCGTTGGTATGCTCGACGATGTAGCTTACCAATCGAACACCCAGGAATTCTGGAACTCCTGCGCCCAGCTTTGCGACAAAGATGACTACCGCACATTCGGTTCGTTCTTCGATGGTAAAGGCCAGCCCTCGCAGGTCAGCGCCGTTTCGCACGGCAGTGCAACTACCCGTTTCAACGGCGTTAACGTAATCAATACTGGACGGAAAATTTAAGAGAATTTACGATGTACGAATTACGGTTTACGAGTTACCATTCGTAGAAAATCGTAACTCGTAAACCGTAATTCGCAAATCAATATGGCAATCATCCTAACCAAAGAAGAAGCAAAGAAGATAATTGACAAGGTGCTCTCGTACTCGAAGTCCGATGAGATGAGTGTCAACTTGTCGGGTGGGCGTACAGGAAATATCCGATATGCACGTAACTCGGTTTCGACCAGTGGCGAAAGCACTAACTTGTCGCTAGGCGTAACCTCAGTTTACGGAAAACGCTCCGGTACAGCGACCATCAATGAATTTGATGACGCATCGCTGGAAAAGACCGTTCGACGGGCCGAAGAAATTGCCAAACTAGCTCCCGAAAACCCGGAGTATATGCCTATGTTGGGGCCTCAGACGTACCTGAATACGGACCCTTATTCCGAAAATACCGCCAAAATGGACCCGAACTTTCGGGCTCAGGCAACCTTCGAAAGTCTTGATCCCTGCCGGAAAAAGAACCTGACGGCTGCGGGTTATATGGAGGACTCAACCCGGTTCAATGCCATCGGGAATACCAAAGGGCTCTTTGCGTACAACCGGGAAACCTCGGTTGAGTTTTCGATTACCGTGCGCACAGCCGACGGCATGGGTTCTGGCTACGCTACGCAGGACGTAACCGACGTATCGAAGCTTAGCACGAAAAACATGACCGAAATTGCTATGCAGAAGGCAATGGCATCGTCGAGCGCACGAGCATTGGAACCGGGCAAATACACGGTTATTCTGGAACCGGCAGCGCTTGTTTCAAACGTCGATGCATCGCTGATGGTTGCCTTGGTTCGGTCGATGGATGCGCGGAATGCCGATGAAGGCCGTTCCTTTTTGAGCAAGAAAGGTGGTGGCACTCGTCTGGGCGAAAAACTTTTCGATGAACGCGTTACGATCTATTCTGACCCTACCAATCTCGAAGTACCGAACGGTGCATTCAGTGGCGATGGGCGTCCGCAGGAAAAAGTAACCTGGATTGAAAAAGGAGTCGTAAAAAACATGCCTTACTCCCGTTATTGGGCCGAGAAGAAAGGTGTACATGCCACTCCCGCGGGCGGTAACTTCATTATGGAAGGCGGTACGCAATCGCTGGCCGATATGATCAAAAGCACGGAGAAAGGGATTCTGGTTACTCGCCTTTGGTACATCCGTCCAGTCGATCCACAGACGTTACTCTATACGGGCCTGACCCGCGACGGGACGTTCTACATTGAAAACGGTCAGATTAAGTTTCCGGTCAAGAATTTCCGCTTCAACGAAAGCCCGGTCATCATGCTCAACAACCTCGAAGCCATGGGTAAACCCGTTCGAATCGGAGGAAATTTAGTCCCCCCCTTGAAAATCAGAGACTTCACCTTCACCAGCTTATCAGACGCCGTATAAAAGTCGTTAGTCGTCAGTCAATAGTTGCTAGAAAGACTATTGATTGGCACTTTTTCAGCTTACGACTACCGACTACTTACTATCGACTAAAAACACATGAATCGTCGCGATTTTAACCAACTATTGGGCATGGGAGCCGCAGGCATTATGATGCCTTCCCTTCCTGCTTTTTCCCGTACTGTATCTGCCGAGGCCCTGCTGGAACCAGGCCTGGATGTGGCTGTAAAGAAACGCCTGGCCGATGCCGCTCTGAACGCAGCTAAATCAATGGGAGCCACCTACGCCGATGTGCGTATTGGTCGCTACCTGAATCAGTTTGTTCTGACCCGTGAAAACAAGGTGCAGGGTATTATCAATTCCGAATCATTCGGCGTTGGGATTCGTGTTATTGTCAACGGTTGCTGGGGCTTTGCTTCAGTAGGCGATGCCCGCGATGAATCTGTTGTCGCGAAAGCAGCTAAAACAGCCGTATCTATTGCAAAAGCGAATGCTCGACTGCTAACCGAGCCGGTGCAATTAGCCCCACAGAAAGGCTTCGGCGAAGTAAGCTGGAAAGCGCCCATCAAACGAAACGCCTTTGAAGTTCCGGTTAAGGAAAAAGTCGATTTGTTGCTCTCCTGCAACGCTGCGGCTATGCAAAACGGTGCCAATTTCGTGAACAACGTGCTGTTCCAGGTTAACGAGCAGAAGTATTTTGCCTCAACAGACGGCACCTATGCCGATCAGGATATTCACCGGATTGGACCAAGTTTCACTGTAACTGCCGTTGATGCACAAAGTGGAAAGTTCTCGACGCGTAATTCGTTGAGTTCGCCAATGGGTATGGGCTATGATTACTTACAAGTAAACCCTGCCGACAAGCAAACCGGTGTTACGACTCGCTATAACAAGGGTTATGACATGCTCGAAGACATTACCGCAGCCGCCAAACAAGCCAAAGACAAACTGACAGCGAAGTCGGTTGAAGCGGGTAAGTATGATCTTGTTCTTGACCCATCCCACTTGTGGTTAACCATTCACGAATCCGTAGGTCACCCGCTCGAACTCGACCGTGTATTGGGCTACGAAGCCAACTATGCCGGAACCAGCTTCGCTACCCTCGATAAGTGGCAAACGAAAACCTTCAACTACGGTAGCAAAGAAGTAAATCTGGTGGCCGACAAAACGCAGGAATACTCGCTGGGTGCAGTTGGCTGGGATGATGAAGGGGTGAAAACCAAGAAATGGGATCTGGTCAGAGATGGCATTTTGGTCAACTACCAGGCCATTCGCGATCAGGTGCACATCATTGGCGAGAAAGAATCGCAGGGTTGCTGCTACGCCGATAACTGGAGTTCAGTGCAATTCCAGCGTATGGCTAACGTATCGTTGGAAGCGGGTAAGAAAAAGCTTTCGGTTGATGAGATGATTAAGGATGTAAAAAAAGGCATTTACATCATCGGCGACGGTTCGTTCTCCATTGACCAACAACGCTATAACTTCCAGTTCGGCGGTCAATTATTCTACGAAATCAAAGATGGCCAGATCGTTGGTATGCTGAAAGATGTGGCCTATCAGGCGAACACACGCGAATTCTGGAATTCCTGCGTAGCTGTATGCGACCAGAGCGATTACCGCCTTGGTGGTGCCTTTAACGATGGAAAAGGTCAGCCACCACAATCGAGCGCGGTATCGCACGGCAGTGCAACAGCGCGTTTCAACGGTGTTAACGTGATCAATACAGCAAGAAAAATATAAGGATTTACGATGTACGCATTACGATGTTCGATTTAATAGGGCAATCATGAACTCACAAGTAGATACATCGTATGCGAAACTCGCAATTCGTAAACCGTAATTCGTAAATCATTATGGCCATCTTAACGAAAGAAGAAGCAAAAAAAATAGTCGATAAAGTACTGGCTTATTCGAAAGCCGACGAAATGAGTGTCAGCCTGAACGGAAACCGGACAGGTAACATTCGTTACGCGCGCAACTCGGTTTCGACCAGTGGCGAATCGGACAACTTGTCGCTGGCAGTCACCGCCGTATATGGCAAGCGTTCGGGCACGGCAACCATCAACGAGTTTGATGACGCATCGCTGGAAAAGACCGTTCGGCGGGCCGAAGAAATTGCCAAACTAGCCCCCGAAAACCCAGAGTACATGCCTATGCTGGGACCTCAGACGTATCTGGAGACGGGAACGTACTCGGAGAGCACGGCTAAAATTGACCCTGAGTTCCGGGCCAAAGCTGCCTTCGATAGCATTGATCCTTGTAAAAAGAAAAATCTGACGGCTGCGGGTTATATGGAAGACACCACTGGCTTCGCCTGCATCGGCAACAGTAAGGGGTTATTCGGGTACAATCGGTCTACAGGAGTCGATTTTTCCATTACTGTCCGTACCGCCGACGGCCTGGGTTCAGGTTATGCTAACCCAGATGTAAACGACGTTAGCAAGCTCAATACCAAAGTAACCACCGAAATTGCCATGCAAAAAGCATTGGCATCGGCAAGTGCACGGGCGTTGGAGCCGGGTAAATACACGGTTATTCTGGAACCAACCGCTTCGGTGGAATTACTCCAGAATATGATGCGGAGCATGGATGCCCGGAATGCCGACGAAGGCCGGAGCTTCCTGAGCAAGAAAGGGGGCGGCACTCGTCTGGGTGAAAAACTCTTCGATGAGCGTGTTACCTTCATCTCCGACCCAATGAATCCCGAATTACCCCTATCGCCATTTGGCGGAGGAGGTGGTGGCGGTGGCCAGGGCCGCTTTGGTGGCGGTGGTGGCGATGGTCTGCCCCAGGAAAAACGGACCTGGATTGAGAATGGTGTTGTTAAGAACATGTACTATTCTCGCTACTGGGCTGATAAGAAAGGTGTTAAGCCAATTCCGGCACCGGGCGGTTTCATCATGCTGGGTGGTACCCAATCATTGGCCGACCTGATCAAGAGCACAGATAAAGGCATTCTGGTAACCCGGTTCTGGTACATCCGCGCTGTTGACCCACAAACGCAATTGTACACGGGCCTTACCCGCGATGGGACGTTCTACATCGAAAACGGTCAGATCAAGTTCCCGATCAAGAATTTCCGGTTCAACGAAAGTCCGGTTATAATGCTCAACAACGTAGAAGCCTTGGGCAAACCCGTTCGGGCAGGTGGTAATTTGATCCCACCCATGAAGATTCGGGACTTTACGTTCACGAGCCTGTCAGATGCCGTGTAGATTTAGTTGATTCATTTTGTACAAAAGCGAAGGCCATTATCGGGAGATAACGGCCTTCGCTTTTTTGTTTTTGTCTGGGCTAAACTCTGGTCGTATCCTCGTTTCGTGTCCCCGATATAGGCGCTAAGTAATTACCTATACATAAACACGTTACGTCAGATAACCCTTAATTCGAGCGGCCATAAACTGCCGTTCAGTTGAGTTTTACAACTAATTTCCCCTGTTTTATCAATTAACAAATAATTAGTTGACTATATACATTAATTCAAAATTAATTATATGAAATTTATTTTTTATAGGTATTTAATTTCATAATTTAAATCGATTTTAAAATAAATCGCCTACATCTCTCCACTTCCATTGCTACTAAAGTCGACTACTCGTTTTTGCTCAATTTAACCATATAGGAGAAATACAACTTGAATCGTCGAGACTTTACTCAAACCTTGGGGCTAGGTGCTGCCGGGCTTTTCATGCCCAAAATACCAGCCCTCGCTCGCACTGTCACCGCCGAAGAATTACTGGAACCCGGCCTGGATATCGCCATTAAGAAACGGCTCGCCGACGCTGGTTTACACGCTGCCACCGCGAAAGGAGCAACTTATGCCGATGTTCGTATTGGTCGCTACCTGAATCAGTACGTGATGACCCGAGAAGACAAAGTGCAGAACATCATTAACACGGAGTCGTTTGGCGTGGGCGTTCGGGTAATTGCCAATGGATGCTGGGGATTTGCCGCTATTGGCGATACGCAAAGCGAGGAAGATGTAGCCCGAACCGCCGAAAAAGCGGTCGCTTTTGCGAAAGCCCATTCCAGGCTCATGAAAAAACCAATTCAACTGGCCCCGCAGAAAGGCTTTGGCGAGGTCTCTTGGAAGACGAAAGTCGAGAAGAATTCGTTTGAAATTCCGGTTAAAGAGAAAGTGGAATTGTTGTTGACAGCCAATGGTATCGCCATGCAAAATGGGGCTAGCTTTATCAACAATACCTTGTTCATGATCAATGAACAGAAATATTTTGCTTCGACCGATGGCTCCTATATTGATCAGGATGTTCATCGGATCTGGCCCAATTTCACCGTTACGGCGGTCGACAAAGCAAGCGGTCTTATGGCAACCCGCGATTCCCTAAGCGCGCCAATGGGTCGAAGCTACGATTACCTCCAAACAGCCCCTCCCGATCGGTTGACTGGCGTGACAACTCGCTACAATCAGGGCTACGATATGCTTGAAGATGCCGAAGCAGCCGCTAAACAGGCTCGCCTGAAGCTAAAGGCCAAGACTGTAGAACCCGGCAAATGGGATTTAGTACTCGACCCATCGCATACCTATTTAACGATTCACGAATCAGTTGGACACGCGACCGAGCTGGATCGGGTATTGGGCTATGAAGCGAATCTGGCCGGAACTTCATTTGCCACCATCGATAAATGGAAGTCCAAAAACTTCAATTACGGTAGTCCGGTCGTCAATTTCTTCGCCGACAAAACGCAACCGGGCTCGCTGGGCGACGTAGGTTGGGATGACGAAGGCGTAAAAACCAAGAAATGGGATATTATTAAGGACGGCATTCTGGTCAACTATCAAGCCATCCGCGACCAGGTTCATATGCTGGGCGAAACCGAGTCGCAGGGGTGTTGCTATGCCGATAGCTGGAGCACCGTTCAGTTCCAGCGCATGGCGAATATTTCATTGGCACCGGGTAAAGAGCGACTTTCAGTCGATGAGATGATCAAGGATGTCAAAAAAGGCATTTACATCATCGGCGACGGCTCCTATTCCATTGACCAACAGCGGTATAACTTCCAGTTTGGCGGTCAGTTATTCTACGAAATCAAGGATGGCCAAATTGTCGGAATGCTTCGGGATGTGGCTTACCAGTCCAATACACAGGAATTCTGGAACTCCTGCGTAAAAGTATGCGACGAACGCGACTACCGTATGGGGGGCACTTTCTTCGACGGCAAAGGTCAGCCCGCTCAAATCAACTCGGTGTCGCACGGCAGCTCAACAGCACGCTTCAACGGCGTAAACGTACTCAACACGGGACGGAAAATATAAAATTGTTTACGGTTTTCGGTTTATGGTTTACGGGGAGCTTACGCGTCTGTAACTCATGCATCAACCAACCATAAACTGAAAACCGTAAACCACAAACCGAAAACTCTTTATGGCCATCATATCTAAAGAAGAAGCAAAGAAAATTCTGGATAAAGCGTTGTCTTTTTCTAAAGCCGACGAAATGAGTGTCAGCCTGGGCGGAGGCCGAACGAGTAATATTCGCTATGCTCTAAATAGCGTCTCCTCCGGTGGTGAATTCGACAACATGTCGCTGTTAATCACAGCTGGAATCGGCAAACGGATGGGTTCGGCAACCATCAACGAGTTCAACGATAAGGCTATTGAACGAACCGTTCGGCGGGCCGAGGAAATTGCCCGTCTAGCCCCCGAAAACTCCGAATATATGCCCATGATTGGGCCGCAGACCTATCTTGAAACGCCCATGTATTCCGAAAATACGGCCAAGATGGACGCTGAATACCGGGCTCAGGTCGCTTTTGACAGCGTTGACGCCTGCGAACAAAAAAATCTGAGTGCAGCAGGATTCATGCAGGACTCGGCGGGCTTTTCGGCTATCGCGAATAGCAAGGGATTGTTTGGATACAATAAAGCCACGTCGGTCGACTTTTCCGTTACCGTCCGAACAGCCGATGCCACTGGCTCGGGCTATGTCACCCGCGATTTCAACGACATCTCGAAACTAAAGACCCGCTCGGTAACAGGTATTGCCATGCAGAAAGCATTGGCCTCGACGAACGCACGAGCCTTAGAACCAGGCAAGTATACCGTAATTCTGGAACCTACCGCAATGGGTACTTTATTACAGAGTATGATGGGCGGCATGGATACCCGGCTGGCCGACGAAGGCCGGAGTTTCCTTAGCAAAAAAGGGGGCGGTACTCGTCTGGGCGAAAAAATGCTGGATGAACGTGTCACCATTTATTCTGATCCAATGAACCTGGAAGCCCCCAGTGAACCCTTTGCTGGCGAAGGCCGGAATCGTACAGGTTCCTTTCTCGGTGGAGGGGGTGCCGTTAGTGACGGACGTCCACAAGAAAAAATAACGTGGTTTGAAAACGGGGTAGTCAAAAATATGAGCTATTCCCGTTTCTGGGCCGATAAGAAGGGCGTTAAAGCGGTACCTCCGCCTACAGGTTTCATTATGGCAGGTGGTAATCAATCGCTGGCCGATTTGATCAAAAGCACGGATAAGGGTATTCTGGTAACCCGTTTGTGGTACGTTCGGATGGTCGACCCCAAAACGTTGTTACAAACGGGCCTCACTCGCGATGGGACGTTTTACATCGAAAATGGGCAGATCAAGTTCCCAATCAAGAACTTCCGCTTCAACGAAAGTGCGGTCATTGTCCTGAATAATGTGGAAGCCCTGGGTGCCCCAATACGAGTGGGGGGCAACCTGATCCCACCCGTAAAAGCCCGCGACTTTACGTTCACAAGTTTATCAGACGCGGTTTAAATTTAACTACAGAGGTACGGAGAACAACTAGTAGAAAGATATCTGTGTTCTCTGTGCCTCTGTAGTTAATCTTTTCAAGGACAAGGGAGACATACTACTGGTGTGGCTCCTTTATTTTTTGCCTTGGATTACCGTTTAAATTAATCTTTTACCATCCAAAAATTAAGTCGGGCAACTTTTAATGATTTGGCTTTTATTCGCAATTCATCAATAACTATTGGTGATTGGCGTGAATTATGATGTTAAATTCTAGATTTCAGGCGTTAACCTGTATCTTGGCCGTGCTTTTAATTACGCTTCACTTAATTCAATAAATAGGAGAACCAAACATTGAATCGTCGAGATTTCAACCAACTTATTGGCATGGGAACCGCTGGTATCCTGTTGCCTAAACCGCCCGCTTTTTCTCGTACCGTCAGTCCCGAAGTACTGTTGGAACCGGGCCTGGATGTAGCCGTAAAAAAACGTTTGGCCGATGCGGCCATGAATGCGGCCAAAAGTAAAGGTGCCAGCTACGCCGATGTTCGGATTGGGCGCTATCTGAACCAGTACGTTATCACGCGTGAAGACAAGGTGCAGAACATCGTAAACACTGAGTCATACGGAGTTGGCGTTCGCGTCATTGCCGATGGCTGTTGGGGTTTTGCTGCCGTAGTTGACGCCAAAAGTGAAGCCGACACCGCTCAGGCGGCCGAAAAAGCAGTGGCTATTGCGAAAGCAAATGCCAAACTGATGAAGCAACCCGTTCAACTCGCTGCTCAAAAAGGCTATGGCGAAGTAAGCTGGAAAGCACCTATCAAACGCAATGCGTTCGAAGTGCCCATCAAAGAAAAGGTTGATTTACTGCTTTCGGTCAATGATGCCGCGCTAAAAAACGGGGCTAACTACGTCAATTCCGTTCTGTTCATGGTTAACGAGCAGAAATACTTTGCCTCGACCGATGGCACTTATGCCGATCAGGATATTCACCGGATCTGGCCAATTTTCAACGTGACAGCCATTGATCCGAAAAGCGGAAAATTTGAAACCCGAAATGCCCTGAGTGCGCCCATGGGCATGGGCTATGATTATCTGCAAGTAAATCCCGCCGACAAAGTAACGGGTATCACTACTCGCTACAACAAGGGCTATGATATGCTCGAAGATGTGACCGCAGCCGCCAAACAAGCGCGGGCCAAACATACGGCGAAGTCGGTTGAAGCCGGTAAATATGACCTTGTACTCGATCCCTCACACCTCTGGCTCACCATCCACGAATCAGTAGGTCACCCCCTTGAACTCGACCGCGTATTAGGCTACGAAGCCAATTTTGCCGGAACCAGCTTCGCTACGCTGGATAAATGGCAATCGAAGAATTTCAACTACGGCAGTAAACAAGTGAACCTGATTGCCGACAAAACTCAAGTTGGTTCATTGGGTGCGGTTGGTTATGACGATGAAGGCGTTGCCACTAAAAAATGGGATTTGGTTAAAGATGGCACGCTGGTGAACTACCAGGCTATTCGGGATCAGGTGCACATCATTGGTGAGAAAGAATCACAAGGCTGCTGCTATGCCGATAGCTGGAGTTCGGTGCAGTTTCAACGCATGGCCAACGTATCGCTGGCCGCTGGCAAAACGCCCTTATCGGTTCAGGATATGATTAAGGATGTCAAAAAAGGCATTTACATCATTGGTGATGGTTCGTTCTCGATCGATCAGCAACGCTACAACTTCCAGTTCGGCGGTCAGTTGTTCTATGAAATCAAAGACGGTCAGATTGCGGGCATGCTCAAAGACGTAGCCTATCAATCGAACACCCAGGAGTTCTGGAACTCATGCGTTGCCGTCTGCGACGAGAACGATTACCGGCTCGGCGGGTCCTTCTTCGACGGAAAAGGTCAGCCTCCGCAATCGAGTGCCGTTTCGCACGGTAGCAGCACCGCCCGCTTCAATGGTGTCAATGTGATCAATACAGCCCGGAAAATCTAATTCATTTACGATGTGCGAATTACGATTTACGAATCATAAATGAGCCTCAGCAATTCATTTTATCATTCGTCACAAATCGTAATTCGTAAACCGTAATTCGTAAATCAATATGGCCATCATCCTTACTGAAGCAGAAGCGAAAGCACTGCTCACCAAAGTTCTCAGCTACTCGAAAGCCGACGAGTGCGAAGTGAACCTCCTGGGCGAAGAACGGGGAAACCTCCGTTACGCCCGTAACGAAGTCTCAACCAGCGGCTCGCTTATCAATAAAAATTTAGTCGTACAATCGGCCTACGGCAAACGCGTTGGCACCGCAACCATCGACGAATTCGATGATGCATCGCTCGAAAAAGTGGTACGCCGGTCCGAAGAGTTAGCCAAACTCGCGCCCGAAAACCCTGAATATGTAGGCATCTTAGGACCCCAGCAATATGTAAAATCGAGTGGTTTCTTTGATTCAACCGCCAAAATTACACCCGATACCCGTGCCACTGCAGTTGATAAAAGTCTGCAACTCTCGCGGGAAAAGAACTTAACGGCTGCTGGCTTTTTGCAGGACAATTATGGCTACAATGCCATGATGAATTCCAAAGGCCTGTTTGCTTACTACCCAAGTACCAGCGTCAATTTCTCCTTAACCGTCCGTACACCTGATGGAAAAGGGTCGGGTTATGTAGCAAGGGGCTATAGCGATTTTTCCAAGCTGGATACTGCAGCCGCAACGCGTATTGCAATCCAGAAGGCGCAGGGTTCTGCCGAAGCGCGGGCCATTGAGCCTGGTAAATACACGGTAATTCTGGAACCAACAGCCGCTGTTGTCTTGCTCGAAAACATCTATTTCAACATGGATGCTCGCTCCGCCGACGAAGGGCGGTCGTATTTCAGCAAGGCAGGAGGCAAATCTCGAATCGGGGACAAGATTGTGGACGAACGGGTTACGATCTACTCCGATCCTACGAATCCAGAATTACCCGCATCGCCCTGGTCAGGGGATGGCCGTCCACAGGAAAAGATGATGTGGATTGAAAAAGGCGTTGTCAAAAATCTGTCTTACGAACGGTATTGGGCGCAGAAACAGGGCAAAAAAGCCATTCCTTACCCGAATAACATGATCATGATGGGGGGTAATTCATCCTTAGAAGACATGATCAAGAGTACTCAGCGCGGCATTCTCGTCACGAAACTCTGGTACATTCGGGAAGTTGATCCGCAGACCATCCTGCTCACCGGCCTTACCCGCGACGGGACGTTCTACATTGAAAACGGCAAGATCAAGCATCCGATCAAGAATTTCCGGTTCAACGAAAGCCCGATCATCATGCTCAACAACCTCGAATCATTGGGCAAACCGGAGCGGGTAGTCAGTACCGAAACCGATCGCAACTACCTCGTGCCGCCGATGAAAATTCGAGAGTTTACGTTTACGAGTTTGTCGGATGCAGTGTAAATTTATTGGGTAGTCTGGTCAATATCTGACTGGGCTACCCAATTTTTCTTTTAGCTATCTTTATAGTCAAGTAAGTATAGTTTCGCCTAAAGGTCAAATTCTTCTATACTACTGAATTATCTATTTATGCCGGTTATATCAATGTTTTACGGGCTGATTGTCAGTCTATACTATCTTGATAATAAACAACACCATCTGCCCCATATTCATGTTCGTTATGATGAAATGGAAGCCGTTTTCGCGATAGAAAGTGGCGAGCTCCTGGAAGGCAAGCTACCGAAAGGGAAAATAAAATTAGTTGATGCCTGGATCGAAGAAAATCTCATGGCCGATTGGCAATTAGCCATTAACGGGCAGCGAATATTCCCCATCGACCCTTTAAAATAAATAAGCATGAACCCTCGTGTGACAGCTGTAAAGCCTCTTGATAATTACTGTCTTGAACTTCAATTTACAAATAAAGAACGTAGGCTATTTGACGTAAAGCCATACCTGTCCATTGGTATTTTTCAGGAATTACAGGACACCTCTTTATTTAATGGGATCAGGGCTTTCAATGGATCAATTGTTTGGCCTAATGACCTTGACTTGGATCCGGATACGCTTTACTTAGATAGCAAGCCAGTCAGTTGATTATTCATTTTAAGGAAGCTACCAGCTTTTGGCACGAATGACTAAAGAACAGATTCTTGAGGCAATTCAATTGACTACAGAAACCAACAATGGTATTCTCCAATGATCACCATTATCCAAGCCACCGAACAAGACTTACCCCTCATTCGCGACATTGCCTATCAGACCTGGCCCAATACGTTTGGAGAAATTTTGTCGCCCGATCAGATTAGCTACATGCTCGAAATGATGTATAGCCAGGATGCACTAACTACCCAGATCAACGAAAAAAAGCACGTTTTCTTGATCGCGAAAAACACCGATAGCACTGAGTATCTTGGCTATGTTTCTTACGAGTTAGATTACACTGGTAAGCCCCTCACCAAAATCCACAAAATTTATTTACTCCCAGCCAGCCAGGGCAAGGGCGTTGGCCGATTATTGATCGATCAGGTTGGCCACATTGCTACGGCTCATCACAATACCCATCTGGGCTTAAACGTCAATCGGTATAATAAGGCTATTCAGTTCTACGAGCGAATGGGATTTTCGGTAGTTGGTACCGAAGACATCGATATTGGCGATGGCTTCCTTATGGAAGATTTTGTGATGGAAAAACCGCTAAATCCTTAGTTATTTAACGGCAAAACATGTATTTTTAAGCATAAAATGTAGGTTTTGAGCTGTTTATCCACGTTTTACAAACAGCCCCTAAAATGAATATAATATTAACTGCTAATAGTAATATCGGCAGATTGATTAACAACTGACAGTATTTATACTGGCATACTTTCATCATCAACAAACGCGCTTGAAACCTTTTTTTTTTCACTCGAATCCAATACACTTCTGGTGACTGGGAAACGGACCAGCGGATGCCATCGAACCTGATGCACTCGCTGGTGGAGTACACAACTTTGCCGGTTGATCAGAAAGAAAAAGTGGTGCAGCTGAGCAGTCCAGACCTGTTCAAAAGCCCGTTTTGCTACCTCAGCGGACACAAACTGGTTGAATTTTCGGCACAGGAGCGTGACCACTTCAAGCGCTATGTCCAGAACGGTGGCTTCGTCTTTGTCGACGATTGCAACCACGATGTCGACGGCCTTTTTGCCAAGTCATTTGAGCAGGAAATGGCCCGTACATTTGGACCGAAAGCCTTGCAGAAAATACCTAATTCACACCCCATCTATACCTGCTTTTTTAAGTTTCCAGAAGGCCCGCCCACAACCTCGTTTGAGTTGAATGGCTGGGGCGATGATTTGGTGCATGATTACCTGAAAGCCATCATGATAAATGGTCGAATTGGCGTTCTGTATAGCAACAAAGATTACGGTTGCGAGTGGGATTACGACTTCCGAAACAAGCGTTTTCTGGCCGAAGACAACACTAAATTCGGAGTCAATATTGTGACATACGCATTAACAGCATGAGTTTATATAGGATGTATGATCTATGATGTATTGACAACCATACTTCATACATCTTATATCATACATCACTTCATACAACCTGATACACATAGCAAGTTGGAATCAACAGACTTAACTCACTACAAAGCGCTGGTGGCAAAGCTGCCTCAGCTACGAAAAGAAATTGGAAAGGTCATTATTGGACAGGAAGATGCCATTGGTGAGGTTTTGATCTCGCTTCTGGCGGGTGGCCATTGCTTACTGGAAGGTGTTCCTGGACTTGCGAAGACACTGATGGTAAAAACCATGTCGGATGCCCTGGCCATGCGTTTCAAGCGTATTCAGTTCACGCCCGATCTGATGCCCGGTGACATTGTCGGGACGGAGATTCTGGAAGACGATCTGGAAACGGGCCATAAAGTCTTCGTCTTCAATCAGGGGCCAATTTTTGCCAACGTCGTACTGGCCGATGAGATCAACCGGACTCCGCCTAAAACACAGGCGGCAATGCTCGAAGCCATGCAGGAGTATAAGGTTACTTATGGTGGCAAAAACTATCCCTTGCCGAAGCCTTTCCTGATTATTGCGACGCAAAACCCAATCGAACAGGCCGGTACTTATCCCCTACCCGAAGCCCAGTTAGACCGCTTTCTGCTGTACATCAAACTTAGCTATCCCGGTGAGCTAGAGGAATTAAACGTCCTGAAAAGCACGACAGGCACTGCTCGTCCTGAGTTGAAAACGGTACTTTCGGATGAGGATATTATTCAACTGCAAAAACTGACTCGCGAAGTACATATCAGCGATGAACTGATTAGCTACATCAATAAACTCGTGCGGGCTACCCGTCCCGATGGTTCTCCTTCGTCGTACGTAAAACAGTGGTGCCAATGGGGGGCTGGGCCTCGTGCCGGACAGGCGCTGGTGTTGTGCGCAAAAGCCCGTGCGGTGCTCAACGAACGTTTTTCGGTTATTCCCGACGATATCCAGTCGTTGGCTTATCCCATTCTACGTCACCGCATTGCCCTTAATTTCCGTGCCGAAGCCGAAGGTATCACGACCGACAAGGTGATCAAGCAATTATTAACGGAGCTTAGACTGGCGTAAAGATTTACGGTTTACAGTATGCGGTTTATGGTTTACAGTTTACGGTGGTTGAAGCCCGCATATTCTCGCATAGCTTCCGTAGCCACGAACCGCCGTAAACCATAAACCGCATACTGTAAACCACGTACCGTATAATTATGCTCACAACTGATCTCATCAAGCTCAATAATCTGCAACTGGCTGGAAAATTAGTCAGCGATGAGTCGTTATTGGGTATTCAGGCCAGCCAGCGATCGGGTATTGGAACTGAGTTCGAACAATTCCGGCATTATACACCGGGCGATGATCCGAAACGGATAGACTGGAAATTATTTGCGAAGTCGAATCAATACCTGGTTCGCGAATCGGCGACGGAAAGTAACCAGCAGATTCGCTTTGTGATTGATTTGTCGGGCTCGATGAACTACACGGAAGCGGGCATCAGTAGATTGCAATACGCTAAAATTCTGCTGGCTTCGCTGGCCTATCTGGCCAATCGACAGAGCGATCAGATAAGCCTGTACAGTTTGAAGGATGGCGCGATACATACGCTGGTTCCGGCGGGCAAACAGGCTTTTCTAAAACTCGTAGCAACGCTTGAAGCCGCCCAGGCAAACGGCCCATGGACGAGCACGGCCACTTCATTCCCGGAGTTCAGTCGTAAGCAAAGTGAGATGCTCGTTATTGTTTCCGACTTTCTCCAGGTGAATGATGAGTGGGTGAATCTGATTCAAAAAGTGGCCGGACCTCGACGGGAAATTGTCATTTTTCAGCTCCTGGGCGATCAGGAAGTCGATTTTTCGATCAGTGGATTCTACCGGTTTCAGGATCTGGAATCAGGAAAAGAAATTGAACTACAAGCCGATGCCATTCGGGATACCGTTCGCCAGCGAGCAACAGATTATCTGTCCAATTTGGACGTCAGTCTCCGCATCCCGCATGTCCGGCTGATTCGCGTTCGCTTAAGCGATCCGATAGCCATTGTTTTGAAACAGTTTTTGACAAGTTGAAAATAGGTTTATAGTATTAGGTTTTCGGTATTCAGTTTACGGTTGGCTGACGCGTTAGCTAGACGTGCCTCAGCCAACCGTAAACTGAATACCGAAAACCATAAACCCAATACCAACATAAACCAAACACACATTTATGCCCTTTGTTGAGCCACTTTTCCTGTGGGGTGCGTTGGCCGTTATTATTCCGGTCATCATCCACTTCTGGCATCAGAAGCATGGCAAACCCTTGCCTTGGGCGGCTACGCAATGGCTTGTCGAAAAACAACAGCAACAAAGTAGGGGGCTTCAGCTTGATAACGTTTTACTACTGATTGTTCGGTGTTTGCTCCTCATTTTACTGGCTATTTTACTTGCCCAGCCGCTTCTGAACTGGTTTACAAAGCCATCAGAAGTCCAGAAAATCCATTTAGTACAACCTAGTTCAGCAGTTGCTGATAATTTCAAGTTTGAGCTAACGGAAGCAGTCAAGAAAGGCGAAAAGGTTGTTTGGGCGGATGAACATCTGGAAAAAATGGATGGCAAGTCCTACAACTTTTCTAACGTAACCGAGCTTGACCCGTTACGGTTGCAAACAGCTATTAATCAGCTGGATGTACAACATAACGAACTACATCTTTATATCGGTAATAATCAGGCGCTTGCTGAGGTTCCGGCCATTTCGGTTCCGGCGCGGTTTCAATTGCACAGTATACCTGATTCGACAAGTCAGCCTCGTGCTTACCTGCTTCTAAAAGACAGCAAAAAACTATTTATCAATCGAACAGGTAAACTAACGAGCAGTCCTTCGCTGGACCCTTCGTTAAAATTCCAATCGGAGCCTACGCATTCAGGACCCATCCGAACGCTACTGAGCTATCGTAACGCACACGAAAAACAAACGGTTGCGGCTGCTCTTGCTGCCCTGACCGATGTATATGGCCTGGATTTGGTAATTGACGACAAACAAAGCCCTAATCAGGTATACGACTGGGTACTCAGCGATCAAGTGCCCGCAAAGTCATCGCCACAAACGTTGTTTATCGTCTCTGGGAACGTGCAACCTACCGCCTTTTCTAACGTCATTTTGACCAACGAAACTCTAACACCTCAAACATCTGAGCGTGTTGAAAATGGGCAGCTACCCGAATGGCTGGGCGAACAGTTACTACAGCACTATAACGTGATAGCAACGGCACAGCCACTGACTCACAGTGACTTGAAGACATTATTTATACCCTCAACCAAACCAACAACGGAACAACATGCGAGCCTTCAAAACGCACTACTTCTGTTGTTTATCGTTTTAGTATTACTCGAACGCTGGCTTGCTTTGACTAAAAACGCATGAACGAACTGAAACGCCTTATCTCGTCGGTCACGTACCAGTTGTATGCCAACGCCCTGCTGCGTTGTCTTCTGCTGGCCACTTCGGCCTATTTGCTGACAGTCACGTTTACCGGACCGTCTATTTGGCCTATTGCAGCAGGTCTGGTTGGGTTTGGGATCGGGGCCGTCCTCAACAAACTCTATCAGGACAAAAAGCCCGTTGCCATTCGGCTTATTCACCAGACGGTCGGTGATACCGAATACAGCCTGCCCCTGTTAACCAAGCCTCAGCTCAATCTGGCCGAGCAACTCCAGCTTGACCGCTTGAATCAGCAAATTCAACATGTTCAGGTACCAGTTGTCGTCTTGTCGAAAGCAGGGGTATATGGCCTGTTTCTTTTGGGTGCGCTGGCTGTTTATATCGGTTTTCCGATGTTGAAAAACGGGCCAAAATCGGGCCCTAAAAAGAGTGGATTTCTGGCGACCATTATACCAGAAAGTAAACCTGCTCCGCCCACCTTCGAGTCGGCAAGTCTACGAATTCAACCACCAGCTTATACACGGTTGCCCGAAACAAACTCAACAAATCTAAACGCATCGTCGATTGTTGGGTCAAACCTGACATGGCAAGTAGCATTTAGTCATAATCAGCACGTATCCGTCCGGCTTGTTGGTAGTCGCGGGCAGGAGTTAGCCTTTAAACAGGCGGGTGATGGGTTTACGTATCAGGATCGGCTCATTAGCTCGGGGTTATACGCAATCAAAGCCTACTGGCGAACGGCTGAAAACAAAGATTCAGTCATTTATCAATCTGATTTTTACCGACTTGAAGCCAAGCCAGACCTAGCTCCTAAGATCGAACCCGATTCAAAAGTATTGTATCAGTTCCACTATCTTAAAGACCCGAAAGTAATGAACATCGGAGCCAAGTTTTCCGATGATTTCAGCATTTCGCAAGCCTTTATTGTAGCCACCGTTGCGCGAGGTTCCGGCGAAAATGTAAAGTTCCGGGAAATGAAATTCCCGCTCAGTCCAACAAACTTCAAGGAAGCCCGACTGACGAAAGCCATTGATCTGAAAGCGCTCAATTTCACACCCGGCGATGAACTCTACTATTACTGGGCCGCTTTCGACAATCGCCAGCCCGAACCGAATTTCACCAAGTCAGATACCTATTTTGTCGTTTACAAAGACACAACCAAGGTCGAAGAAAGTGAATTGGCAACAATGGCGGTGAACATTATGCCTGAGTATTTCCGGAGTCAACGGCAGATTATTATCGACACCGAAAAATTGATTGCCACCCGCAAGAAAATGGTGGACAAGTCAAATCCAACGCACGCGTTCAAAAGCCAGTCGAATGAAATTGGCTTCGATCAAAAAGCCTTACGACTACGTTATGGCCAGTTTCTGGGCGAAGAGTTTGAGAAGTCCATTGGTGGAGATAGTCATGCGCATAGCGATGCAGCCCCCGTGTCAGGCATGGCGTCCATCGACGCGTACATGCACAAACACGACGAGGGCGAAGGCGATCACAGCGGTCCGGCCCAAGCGCATCATGACGACGACGACGATCATGATCATGGCCATAGTCATGGAGCGGCTGATGATAGTAAAGATCCGCTAGCCGCGCTAATGGAGCAATACGTACATAACCACGACGATGCAGAAACGAACACGTTCCACGAACAATCGACGCGGGCATTGTTGAAAACGGCGCTCGAAAATATGTGGCAATCGGAATTACATCTGCGCATGTATGAGCCCGAAAAAGCCTTGCCGTATGAGCAGGAAGCCCTTAAATTCCTGAAACTGTCGCAGCAGAAAGCCCGGACGTATGTGAAGAAAACAGGATTCGATCCTCCGCAAACGAAGGAAAAAGAAACCCGCTTAACAGGCGAGTTCAAAAACGTTACGGACGCGTTCAAGCAGGAGCGTAACTACAGCCAGCAACGAATTGAATCGCTGGTAGCCACCGTTCTGGGCTATCTGGATTTACCAACACTCAGCAATCAACAACGGCTAACAACACAGCAGCTTAGCAACGCCCTGTCTGATCCTACGATAAACGGAAATCTGCAAAACTGGTCGGCGCTGGCTACACTTCAGAAATTAGCAGGCGGCAAGTCGATTTCTTCAGCAGAGAAAACAGGACTAAAAACAAAGCTATACGCCTTAACAGGAGCGTCGGAACGAACCGGCGCATCGTACGTAAGCGACCGTAAATTGCAACAAGCCTTCTGGCGGCATTTGAAATAATGGATAATGAATAATGTAAAATGAATAATGTGTCCCATCCATTTTACATTATCCATTATTCATTTTACATTATCCATTAATAGAAATGCACACTACCATCAACTGGACTACACCTATTTCCTGGCTTATTGCGGTAGCCTTGCTGGCCTTACTTGTTGTTCAGCTTTGGCTCATTATTCGCAATGATTCTCTTTCCAGTAATCGAAAGTGGATTCGGGCGGGGTTAAATAGTTTGCTTTGGCTGGTTCTGGTTGCTTATTTTCTACAAATTCAATGGCCTATTTCCCGAGCAACAACGCACGCTTTGCTAGTTGGCGACGACGTTCCGGCTTCAGTTGCCCGACACCTGAAAGACAGCCTGCATATTGACGAGAGTTTTAACAGTCGGACCATAAAAGCGAACTATGATTCGATCACATTGATTGGTCAGCAATTTCCGACTGAAACCTTGACGCAACTGAGTAACGCACAAGTCCAGTGGATTCCTTATAATCAACCCGATCAGCTTGAGGCTCTTCATTGGAAAGGTATCGTTCGGTTGGGCGAAATGCAGCAGGTGACGGGTCGGCTTCAATCCTCAAAAAAGCAATCGCTCCAGGTCCGGTTTGGTAACAAGACATTGGATAGTGTGGCGCTGCACGAAGGAGCAAACGCCTTTACATTTCAATTTCCAGCATTTACCAAAGGCCATAGTCAGGCAGAAATCGTACTCGGAACCACTACGCTCGACACGCTTAATTTCTTTACTCGGCCAACCGATCCACTCACGGTTCAGATTTTGCTCAATAACCCCGATTTTGAGAGCAAGACTTTAGCCGATTGGCTGGGTAAGCAAGGATACACGGTAACGGTATCGGCCGCGCTGTCGAAAGCTATCAGTAGTCAGGTAAGCATTAACAAGGCGGGAAAATCAGGAGGTAAAACTACGCCCGATCTGATCATCACCGAACCCATCAACGCAGCCAGCACAGTAGTCAAAAAAGCCATTGCTGATGGGAAAGCGGTTCTTTTTATTAATCTGACAAATCCGGAAGTCGATTGTCGCACCATTAACCTGGCATTGGGAAGTCGTTGGCAGGTACGTAAAATCAACAACGAACCACTTATTCCACTGGGCAACGGTCTGAACGCCCTCCCCTATCGATTTGCCGATAGCCCCAATCAGTTTTCAGTAGCAGGCTACCCAATTGCGGCTCAGCAAACAACCGGACGAGTGGGTGTTAGCCTGTTGAGCGAAACTTACCCCCTGTCGCTGAGCGGTGATAGTGTCACTTACAATCGGGTTTGGACAGCCGTACTGGCTCGCTTATCGGAATCGGACCAAAATACAGTTCAGGTAGATGCGCCTGTATACAGCGGTATTCGGCACACGATTTCCGTCAATAACCCCACCAACCGGTTAACGAGCCTTCGTGTTGGGCAGGATACGCTTCGCCTACGTTACTCTCCAATGAATGACCGCTCGGCAACGGGAACCTCATCGTTCAGCAAATCGGGTTGGCAATCGGTGCAGGACTCATTAGCGTTGTACGTCAATCGACTGACACCCAACGATCCAATTGCGAATCGGACACTTGTCGGTCAGTTTATGCTAGCCCATTCGTTGTCTTCATCCCTTGAAGGAACTACTGCCCGAACAACCACCGCTCAACTCCCCAACTGGGTCTGGCTGGTGTTATTATTGGGTTGTTTTACGGCTCTTTGGGTAGAGCCGAAACTGGGTTAGTTGTTTATCGATATGATGTCCTTTGCAGCCACCATGATTGTGCCAATCGTGATGATTCTGATAACTATAACAGCCCCAACCTCGATGGCTATAGGCATGAGGACCGATGAACGTCATCAGGCTCCCGAAGGTAAGCCCGGCCGTAATGATCACGGCCCAGGGGTTTAAGCGTTGTCTCATTTGTTGCGATTAGTTATACGTTTGCTGAGGTGTCGTTCGTCGAATTTCCAGTGCCTTTCTGGTTGAAATAATCACCACAGCGACCACCCTGCTCGAAACGTTGTTTGAACTGATTGTATTCTTCGTCACTCATCTGGCGAATTCGGTCGGCAAAGGCGGGCATATAACCGTAGCCTCGACCTTGCCCCCATCCACCCCTCCTGAAACGCCTACCCCCAAAAAGGCGGAACAAAGCCCCGATAATCAGGAAGAAAACCACCAGCCGAATCAGGAAAAAAGGCATGATGAATAAAGCGGCTCCCAGTAGTACACCGGCAGCAATTGATTTTACAAGGTTATTGTTCATTGTCGTTATCTAGTTATTTGTTGTTGTATTAAGGATGACGGATCAGAGAAGAGATTACTTTACCAAGGCTAAAAAAACTTGTAAAGTGTGTCCGTTTTGAGAAACCTCACCAAGTCGGGTTTTGGAACCTGACTTCACAATAAACCCTGTACACTAACGTAAATTATGGCCGATTTACGAATAGAATTATACTAGTTTTTTGTCATGAACTGTGTCAAAAAACAAGTTTTAAGCCAAATTTTGTTTGGATAGGCTGAACCCATTGACGAATTCAATATTCTTCTTCACCACCACAAACACCTGATGCAACAACTTATTCATCACCGCCACCATCGCCACTTTGTGGCATTTACCCTTGGCCCGTAGCCGATCATAAAGCGCTTTACAGCCCAAATTGTATTTACGGGCCGAACGAGCTGCCATGTATAAAAGGCCCCGTACATACCCTAAACCCGTGCGGGCCATCCGACCACGCCGACGAACCGAACTGCCCGATTGAGTTTGACTGGGGGCAATGCCCACGAACTTAGCTACCGCTTTGGCTGACTCGAATCCAGCCAGCCCATTGGTGGCCGTGCACAAGGCTTGAGAGGAAGCCGGCCCAATCCCCTTGACCCGCTGCATCCGCTCCGAAATGGCCTGCAACTCCTGTTGACTCAGCTGATCCAGTTCCTCTTCAAAGAGCGCAATCTGAGTCAGGTAGCTCTGTTGGAGAACCAGCAGGCTAGCCTTGACTTTCTGACTGGCCCGGGGGTCGAACGACAGCGCATGAAGCTGATTAGCCACCGCTTGCTGACTGATTCGCAGGTCGTTGAGGTGTTTGTGCTGTTGGCGAAGCTGATGTAGAGACTCATCGGCCAGTTGCGAAGGCTGGGGCTGAAAGACTTGTCCGTAGCGCGCCAATAGTGCCGCATCGCTCCGGTCGGTCTTGCTGATAGACTTCAGAGTGGCGGCAAAGCCTTTGCTTTGGTTGGGCGTAAGGAGGCTAAAGGGGCGATTTTGCAGGGCTAATACCCAAGCTAATCGAGCCGAATAGGTACCTGTATGCTCGAAAATGAGGTGGCTATTGGCGGGCAGTTCAGCAGCCCATTGCTCAATGGAGTCCGCTTGGTTGGGCAGGGTTTGATAGGCCCATTGGGGTTGCCCATTGGCATCGATTCCGATTTGGTAGCTGATGTGTAAGGTCTCTTTACTGACATCAACCCCGTAATAGATAGCTGGTTGGTTCATGCTAAAAACGAAAAAAGCGGGATACTACTCATGCTCTCGACATCATTGTGAAACGGGCTATATGCCCACTGAACTGTCCGGGTTCCATGAGATTGGCTCTCCAGGCTACCGATCATGACAACCGGTCTTTTAGACCATCCCGACGTAGGTATGACCTGGAGAACCAAAGATTATTTGTTCAGAGCAAACTTACAATCCCGACGCCAGGAGGGATCTTCGGCAACTGGTTATTTACCGAAGATCCCTCCTGGCGTCGGGATGACAAAAAATGATATTATAAATAACTGACAATCAGTTGATAATTTCAGATTCTATCCATTAATCATGTTAAACTAAAAACCCTCACCAGATGCATCTGATGAGGGCTTATCACTAGGTTTATGTACAACAGCTACGAGCGATCTTCGCTCCGTCGTCGCCATTCATTTTTGAATTTCGCTCGGTCTTCGTCGCTCATTTGGCGCCACTTCTCGCGCCAGGCAGGACCTCCGCCATCAAACGAGCGCCCACCCGATGGGCCCGCTTTAAATCCTCCCAGCAAGATTCGACTCAAAACCAGTAAGCCCATTGCCTGCCAGTAGGTAACGGCTTTCACGGGAACAACCGCAACCAGTACTCTATTCCAGAGCCAATAGACCACAAACGAAAAAAAGAATAAGGCCATCAGGATGAACACCGGAAAGAAGAAACGAAATCGTCTTCGGCCAGGGTAATTTCTCATTGTCTTACAGGTTATTGAGTTCGTTATACAGGGATTGTAGCCGCTTCCGCAAGTGTTGCACAGCGTACCGTTTTCGCGAAATTATCGTTTTCAGGTTTTCGCCGGTTTCATCCGCAATTTCCTGCAAGGTGCGATCTTCCAGCTCATTTTGAACAAACACACTCCGCTGATTTTCGGGCAACTCATCCAGTGCCCGCATTAATTCGTCCCAGAAAATATCTTTAAAGAACTGGTCTTCGGGCGTTTGCGCATCAGCTAATAGAATCTCCCGAAAATTGATCTCCCCTTCGTCATCTTCAATCATTAACTCCGATAAGGGATCTTCTTTTTTCTTCCGATACGTGTCTGTTATTCGATTGCGAGCCACCTGAAACAACCAACCACTAATGCTTTCGATTCCATCGAGATCAACTACTTTGCTGAGTTGATACCAGACATCCTGCAAAATATCTTCCGCGTCCTCTTCGGATTTCACCTGTCCACGAATAAAGCGCGACAGCCGATTTCCGTACTGCTTCACGGTTTCGATAATATTTCGTTTAGGTGGGTCTGCCATCTTACTACTAAGCGCGGTATAGATTGATGAACGGGTTGTCATGTAGCGCTACTTGAAGTTTACAGGCTATATGTGCCGCGTTTTAGATCACGTATCCAGTCTTCGTGGTTAATACCTGTTGATTAATCGATTGACGTTGCAAGAGAAACCCAATGTCGATTTAATTAGTGCAAAAACCAGCGACCCCGATAACCACAAAATCAATGGAAGGTCGTAGATAAAGATGGTCGGTTGTAGAACAAGTTTATTATGCCTGAATTGTAACACAGGCTGTATCTCTTTTTTTCGACAGGACTACAGGAGTAGACAGGATTTTAGTCAACGATATCCTATCTACTCCTGTAGTCCTGTCGAAAATTAACCGTTTAATTCCAGTAACAAAGCCGTACTTTACCTGACCTACGATTAGTTTCGCAGTCTAAAACAGCAACCATGAGATATATTTCCCCTGTCTGTTTCCTCTTTTTATTAGCTGCCTGTGCGCCTAGCAAGGAGAAAATTTGCGGTAAAATGGACGACAGCATCCGCCGTTATCTTGAAAAATCAAACAAAGACCTAGCCATCCATGCATTAAAAACCACTGACTTCGTTATGATTGGCGCGGGGCGTCTGGATACCCTTAGCAAGGAAAGCTATGGCAAGAAGATGGCCTATTTTTCAAAACGATACACGGCCTCTGGTAATACCGCCAAAGCGGATCTGGACTCGATCAATTACTATTCGAAACTAGATTCGCTAACAACCCTACAAATTGCGAACAGATGGCAGGACCCCAAGATCTATTATTATTCAAAAACCTATCTGAGTGCTACAATGGGTACAAAAAAAACAGCCGATACAGTGCATTATGCGCTTGATCGAACCTTTAAGCTGATTCCAATTCAATGATATTGGGGCTATCGATAATATGTTGCGCAAATTATCTGCTGGCCGCCAGCGTTTATAATTGGTTAATAAAAAAAATTGAATTGTCGTTGCAGGCCATAGCGCACCAATCGAAAAACTATTATCTTACCTCTTCGTTTCTCAACTAATACGAAACTGCATTTTTCTAACCCACGACACTAATGCCCGTATTCACCCTTGGTATTGAAGAAGAGTTTCAGACAATTGACCCCAACACGGGCGAGCTTCGTTCGCACATGTCGAAGATCGTTGACGGTGGTCAAATAGTTCTCCAGGAGCGCGTAAAGGCCGAAATGCACCAGGCGGTGGTTGAAGTAGGCACTAATATCTGCACCAATATTCAGGAAGCACGCCAGGAAGTTACGTATCTCCGCAAGATGATTATCGAGCTGGCCGAAAAGCAGGGGTTAAAGATTGCGGCTGCCGGAACACACCCATTTTCAGACTGGCAGGAGCAGCTTATTACGCCGAACGAACGCTACGATCGACTGATTGAAGAAATGCGTGACGTGGCCCGCTCAAACCTCATTTTTGGTTTACACGTCCACGTTGGCATTGAAAGTCGGAATGAGGGTATTCAGATCATGAATGCTGTGCGGTATTTTCTACCCCACATTTACGCGCTCTCCACCAATTCGCCATTCTGGAGAGGTCGGAATACGGGGTTCAAGTCATATCGTTCCAAAGTATTCGACAAGTTTCCACGTACGGGTATTCCTGACTTTTTCTCGTCAGCGGCTGAGTATGACGAATACATCAACCTGCTGATAAAAACGGGCTGTATCGACAACGGGAAGAAAATCTGGTGGGATATTCGCTTACATCCCTTCTTCGATACCATTGAGTTCCGCATTTGTGACGTACCAATGCGTATCGACGAAACCATTTGTTTGGCGGCTATTATGCAGGCACTGGTGGCCAAAATTTATAAGCTTCACAAGCAAAATCTGAACTTCCGCCCCTACCGACGCATCCTGATCAATGAAAACAAATGGCGGGCTGCCCGCTATGGTATCGAAGGAAAACTGATTGATTTTGGGAAGCAGGAAGAGGTTCCTACCCACCAGCTGATTCACGAATTACTAAGTTTTATCGACGACGTTGTAGACGAGCTTGGCAGCCGCGAAGAATGCGAATACGTGCTCAAAATCCTCGAAATGGGTACTGGTGCCGACCGTCAACTGGCTGTTTTTCAAGAGACAAATAGCTTTAAGAGTGTTATGGATTATATTATCGAAGAAACTTCTTTGGGTATCTGACAGTTATTTTCCGAACGACTATCATCAACAATTAGCCGTAACTACAACCTATGAATTTAGTAAAAATTGCCGTTCTGGACATGAATAACAACCACGCCAACGAAGGTATGCGTTGTATTCTACAACAGATTCGGAACATGCAGGGGAATACGCAGGACGAACTTAGTTATGACGTATTCGATGTCCGATCAAAAAACGAAATCCCTGATTTAGAGTACGATATCTATATTTCGTCGGGTGGCCCAGGTAGTCCATTAGCTTCATCAGAAGAATGGGAAGCTCGTTATTTCGACCTGATCGACCAGATTATCAACTGGAATCAAACTAACGATCGCAAGAAGTTTGTTTTCCTGATTTGTCACTCGTTCCAACTGGTGGTTCGCCATCTTGATCTGGGCTTACTGAGTCGTCGCCGGTCTACTTCGTTCGGTATTTTTCCGGTTCATAAAACTGATGAGGGTGCCGAAGAGCCTCTTTTTGAGGGCTTACCTGATCCGTTTTACGCGGTTGATTCGCGAGACTACCAGATTACAGAGCCAAATGCAGAGCATCTGGACGAAATGGGAGCTACAATTTTGTGTCTGGAAAAGATCCGCCCGCACGTTCTGCTTGATCGCGCAGTGATGGCTATTCGTTTTTCGCCCGAAATTATTGGTACCCAATTTCACCCCGAAGCGGATAATCAGGGGATGTTACGGTATTTTCTACAAGACGAAAAACGGAATCACATCATCTCAAATTTCGGTCAGGAGAAGTACAACGACATGGTGGCCTATTTACAGGACCCCGATAAAATTGCGCTCACCGAGTCGGTTATTCTGCCCAGCTTTTTAAGTCAAGCCATTCAGGCATTGGACCTGACCGAACAGTTTATAGAACAGAATTAAGCTTGTCATAAAAAATCTATGATACAATCCGTTCGAGAAACTTTCAACCAAGCTTTTAGCCCGGAAACTTACCGGGCTTTTTTGGATAAAATAAACGCTGATCTGCCCGATCAACTCGATTTTCGTGTAGCCGAAACGCCTGTTTTTGTACCGAAAATACTGACAGACAAGCTTCTGCAAGCTTGCGATGACATTGTCAGCGTGATTACCCGTGATGACTTCAAAAAGCTGACTGAAAAAGCGATTCCAGATGGTCAGGAAGTCCCGAACGAAGATGCACATACCCAGTTTCTGGCGGTCGATTTTGCCGTCTGTAAAGATGAACACGGAGAACTGACGCCCCAACTTATTGAACTACAGGGCTTCCCGTCACTATACGGGTTTCAGCCTTATGTAGCCAATCTTTTCCGTACGATTTATGCCATTCCTGATAATCTATCACATTTGTTCAACGTCGATACGAATGCGGAATATCTGGAACAACTCCGTCAAATGATCGTGGGTGATTGCCAGCCCGAAGAAGTCATTTTACTGGAAATCTATCCCGAAAAGCAAAAAACACGCATTGACTTTGTCCTGACAGAACAGGCGCTGGGCGTTGCACCCGTCTGCCTGACTAAAATCAGAAAAGAAGGGCGTGCGCTGTTTTACGAAAAGGATGGTCGGCAAATACGAATCAAGCGCATTTACAACCGCCTGATTTTTGACGACTTACAGAATTTTCCTGACTTAAAAAGCGACTTTCATCTCACCGATGATGTGGATGTGGAATGGGTGGGTCATCCAAACTGGTTTTTCCGAGTCAGCAAGTACACGCTTCCATTGCTAAAAAGCCCGTACGTTCCTGCCAGTTATTATCTGTCGGATTTGAGTGAATATCCGGCTGATTTAGAAAATTACGTTCTAAAACCGCTGTTCTCTTTCGCTGGTAGCGGTGTTAAACTGAACATCACCACGGCCGATCTCGATGCTATTCCAGCCAATCAGCGCGATGGGTATCTGCTTCAGCGAAAGGTGAAATACGAGCCCGTTATTCAGTCGCTGGATGGTTTGGTGAAGTGCGAGATTCGAATGCTGTTTATCTGGCCTAAAGAAGACCCAAAACCAACGCTAATTACAAACCTTAGTCGCCTGAGTCGGGGCGAAATGATTGGGGTTAACTTCAACAAAAACAAAGACTGGGTCGGTGGTTCAGTCTGCTTCTTTGAAAAGTAATAAATGGTGTTTGGTTTGAGGTATTCGGTTTACGGTGGTTTGTCGCTAGCCGGGTCACTGTAAACCGAATACCTCAAACCGTAAACCTTTATGAAAGACATACTCCCTTCCGAAAAATCCTTTTTTGACCTTACTGGAAAAGTCGCCATCATTACCGGGGCTAGTAAAGGCATCGGTGAAGACATGGTCCGTGTGTTTGCCCGGTTTGGTGCAAAGGTTGTGATTAGCAGCCGGAAACAAGATGCCTGTGATGCCCTCGCCAACGACATCAAAGCTCAGGGGGGCGAGGCAACCGGCATTGCTGCCCACGTTGGTGATATGGTCCAGCTTCAGCAGCTAGTCGACAAGACGATTGCAACCTACGGCGGCATTGATATTCTGGTCAACAATGCAGCGTCAAACCCTGTTTTTGGTCCTTCGCTCGATTGCGATGGTGCGGCTTTCGACAAAATCATGCAAGCCAACGTAAAGGCTCCTTTTGAGCTAAGCAAACTCTGCTATCCCAGCATGAAAGCCCGTGGAGGTGGCAGCATTATTATGATCAGCAGCATTGCAGGTCACACGCCCGACCCTGGTTTGGGCATGTACAGCGTCAGCAAAGCGTCCTTGAATATGCTCACCAAAGTACTGGCGAAGGAATGGGGCACTGACGGTATCCGCGTGAATGCCATTTGTCCCGGCCTGATCAAAACCAAGTTCAGTCAGGCACTCTGGCAGGACGAAAAAACGCTGGCTCGCTTCACCAAACATATTCCCATTGCCCGTATGGGTACCACCGACGAAATCAGCCCATTGGCGCTCTTTCTGGCCTCCGATGCCTCATCGTATAGCACCGGAAGCTTGTTCTATGCCGACGGGGGGGACTGTGATTTGAGTAAGGTGATTTCCCTTTACAAACTACATACATTAGTAAGATTCGTATTCATAAGTAGTTTCAGAGGTACCATCGCGTAGCGCAATCTTGCTTAATAAGCCATTGGTATCATAAGTGTAAAGTCTGGTACTTTCTATGACGTTATTCTTGCTGAAGGTGCTGACATCAGGGCTTCCTATAATTAACCCGTAAAACGGATTGGGTTTATCATCGTATTGAAGTACCTGACTAGTCGTATAGGTATTATAACCGTTGTAATGGGTTGGTCTATCGGTACGCTTTACCTCAACCACATTACCTGCGCTATACGTATACTCTTGAGTAAAGTCAAGCTCTGGGTCAAATTGAGATCCATCGTTAATTTTCGTGTCTATTTTTACGGGAAACACTGTGCTTCCATACGTTAGCTTACTATCTTCCTGAAGAAATGGATGGGCAGGATCGGACTTGAAAACTTTATATTTTTTTATAGCAACGATATTGCTGTTAGCATCATAGTCATACGTCGTTCTGTAGTAAAAAGTAAGGACGGGGTTGTTGTTGGTGGGTTCTATCAGGTTTTCTATTTGTGATAATCTGCCCTGACTATCATATTCCATAGTCGTCCGGCCAAATGCATAAGAGGTTACAGTAGGTATAACCGTATTGTCGATTATACTCATTAAGCGGCCACTATCGTCATAATTATACATGCTATAGGAATAGGACGTTGAGGTCGACGATGTATAGGTAACTTTTTTTTAGCCGAAATCGCGGAGCTGCTGGAATTCGGTGATCTTCGCAGGATGTAAGTGTTACAAACAGTGCTAAAATACTAAGACAAATGCTAAAGTTGAGTCGCATACAATAGGTGTTTAACTGGTGAAACCATCAGACGTTGTTTAGCTATATAGGCGTAGGTACAAAAAGGAAAGTCGTTGTAAATAAAATTTTTGGTCCTATTTTGCCTATAGTTGGTCCATTCGTCGGCCCAGTTAAGTAAGTACACCTATGCAACCTCCCATTGAAACGCGTGAAGTCTGGCTCCGCGGTCCTTTATCTAATATACCGCCCCTCGTTCAACCCATAGCGCACGCGCTGATGCAGGCTCGCGAAGAGGTAAGCGCCCTGATGCACGATTTTCCAGAACATTTGCTTTGGGAACGGCCCGCAAACGTAGCCTCCGTCGGTTTTCATCTGCAACACCTAACGGGCGTACTGGATCGGCTCTTCACGTATGCGCGACAGGAAGCCCTTTCGCCCGACCAGTTAGCGTTCTTAGCATCAGAAGGCAAACCGGGCGCAGTACATCTATCTGTTCAGGAATTAGTGAGTTCGTTTGCGGAGCAGGTTGAAAAAGCGATTGGCCAGCTTCGTAGTACCGATGAACAAACCCTAACCGAAGTACGTGGCGTTGGACGGGCGCAGCTACCATCAACCGTGATTGGCTTACTAACACACTCCGCCGAACACACGATGCGGCATGTAGGGCAGCTATCGGTTACGGTGCGTGTGATAACAGTTTAACTCCCTTTTAAGTTATCATTCATCGGCTCTTCAGACTAGGAGTCGAACTTTCATTCAGGAAGTTCACCTAAAAGGTGCGCTTTGTACTAAAACCATTCGTAAGCTCATGAAAAAATCCATTTTGGCTGCTTTCGTAGTAGCCTCTCTTTGTATCAATAGCACGTTTGCTAACACACCTTCGCAAGACAAACCCGTATCAAAAACCACAACGGTGAAGAAAACCACGGCGCCGTCAATGAAGTCTAAAACCACGACGTCAGCGGTGCATAAGAAACATGTTAAGCAATCGTAAGTGAGTTTCTAAAAAGCAAAAGCGGCCCGTTTTTCAACGGGCCGCTTTTGCTTCAAACCTATAAGGTTTTGGAAACCTTATAGGTTTTATATGATTTGATTCTTTACTGCACAGCTAAGACTTTAAACTCTGTCCGGCGATTTTGCTGGTGTTCGTTTTCCGTGCAATTCACCCCATCGACGCAACCGTTCAAAATTTCCGATTCTCCATATCCACGCGCCACTAATCGATTAGCCGGAATCCCTCTTGCTACTAAATAATCCATCGCAGCACGGGCACGACTCTCCGACAGGCGAATATTGTACGCATCGGTAGCACGAGCATCGGTATGCGAGCGCAATTCGATCTGCATTTGTGGATATTCTTTCAGAATTGCCAGTACGTGATCGAGTTCATGTGCCGCATCGGCCCGAATAAAGAACTTGTTCAGGTCGTAGTAAATGTTCTTGAGTTGGAACACGTCGCCTACGCCATATAAACCCAGCGAATCGGTAACAACTTTCGACTTGCGCTTCGTTTTGCCATACTGGGCTCTTTTAGTTGCATACCGGTCTTTCTGAGCCGTAATCGTATAAGGTGCGTTCGGTTTTACATCGAATTCGTAGCCACCATCAGGGCCAGTCGTTACGGTTTGCTCAGATTTGTCTTTCTCGTTCCGCAGCGTAACTTTCACGCCATTGGCAGGCTGCTGGTTCACCTCGGTTTTGATAACTCCCTTCACCAACGTATTCTCCGACTTCTCTAAGTAAATCGACACGTTCATGACTGGTTTTGGTGATTGGGTTAGAGTCGAGAAGCGAACGCTGTTCATGGCATACCCTTCCTTGATCGCCTTGAATTCGTATTCGGTGTTCGAATCCACACACAAATCCGTGCGTCCCTGTACATTCGTTAGTCGCAGGTCCTGATTGACACCATTCCGTAAAATCCGAACGTCGGCGTTTTCGAGTGGGACATTGGTTTTGGCGTCATATACCAGAATGTTCAGCTGCTTACAGGTGCGTCGGAACGAATAGATATCATCGTCGCTTACCCCTTTCTTACGGTTACTACTCACAAAACCTGTCGTGCGGTTTTTATCCGTAATGAAACCAAAGTCATCTTTTTCGGAGTTGATTGGTGCGCCTACATTTTGAACGCCTTTATAGGCGATACCATCTTTTAGTTCGGCCACAAATACATCCAAGCCACCCAGACCTTCATGTCCGTCGGATGAGAAGTACAAGTCATCACCCTCTGTAGCATATGGAAACATTTCGTTACCTTCCGTATTAATTTCCTTACCCATATTTACGGGTGTTCCCCACTGGCCGTTATTAAATTCGACTACGTAAATATCTGTGCCGCCATAACCGCCCGGCATATCTGAAGCAAAGTACATTTTGGTGTTGTCAGCCGAGAATGCAGGGTGACCGACAGAGTATTCACTACTGTTGAATGGCACCTCCTGGATATCAACCCATTTACCATTCTTATTCACGGAAGAGTACAATTTCAATTTTTTTACACCATCCGAGCTTTTACCAGCTTTTCCCTTACTTGTATTGTTTCGGGTAAAGACGATAAAGTTTTGATCCTTCGTGAAGGTCATTGGTCCCTCGTGGTATTTGGTATTGAGCGTACGGCTAAAAATCTCGGCTTTCGACAAGGGTTGTGCATCGGCAGAAGCTTCCGTATTTCCCGCTTTCGCATCGCTACCACCCCCCAAAATAGACGAGTTAACTGAGCGATTCAGATCAGCTCCCGGAACACGAAGCTGGTTTGTGTCAGGATGAAAATAGAGATCCAGGAATGGCGTCTGGTTCCAGTTGAACACCCGTTTTACTACCCCCGACTCATCACGCGCCGACACGAAAACAATTCCACCCTTATAATACATCGGGCTAAAATCGGCCTGACGAGAGTTGATTGGCAGGTTGTACATCCGGTACGAGGATGAATCCTGATAGAACCGGCTCATATCCATATAAGACACCGTAAATCGGCGTCCACGTAGGTCCTGGCCCTGTTTTTCACCATACTGGCTATACATTTTCTGCGACTCCCGGTACTTACCATTAGCCGCCAGCGATTGTGCATAATAGAGGTAAACTTCGCTGTCTAAATCGGTATATGATTTAACCAGTTCGCCATACACACGCTCAGCATTTCGGGTATCCTGCAACTTACGATAGCTATAGCCGAGCTTAATCAGGGCATCGCGAGTTTCGGCGGGATCTTTCTTTTTATCGACCCGTAAAAACTCTTCGTATGCCCGTACTGCGCTTACATAGCTAAGATTATCAAATTGCTTATTAGCCGCTCGTAGCCGTGCACTTTGTGCCTGGGCATTCAGACTCCAGAAGGCTAGTCCTGTTAGTAGTAGGACTCGTACAATTCGGTTCATGGTATTAGTGAGTTAGTCTCGCCGGAAACATATCAAATAGGATGCCAATTTTATAAAATCATGCTTAAGATCAGTTCTAAAAGGACATGAAACGCGTTTTATCACACTAAAATACAATTTCTCGAATAGCTACTCAAGCTAGGAATCAGCTTTTGAATTCAACAAAAATCGACCTATTCGTTTAGTTTCTGCCTGCACCCGAAACCGATGGTCGATGCGGTAACCGATGACCCACGCAATCTGATCGCCGGAAAGCAGTACCGCCGTTTGTTCTCGCTCAGTACGACTCAATTTCAGATCGTTTAATAAATCACTGACTAGTTTATGCCCATTTAACCCAAGCGGTCGAAAACGGTCACCCTGTCGCCAGGGGCGAATGGTCAGCGGGAGTTGTAATTTATCCGCATCCAGGCAAGCGATGGCGGAATCGGCAGGTGGGCGAAAGTCGGCTGACTTTTCAATTTCGTCGATGGTCAGCGAAAACGCCCCACCTACTTCTACCAGACCGCTCGCCAGGGTGGTTAACGTAATTTCGGGATATAGCTGCGATGGCAACGGTTCGAGCAATAATCCTTCTCGTTCGTGGCTAATCCGATGTGTTGTTGAGCTAAACACTTGCCCGATGGGTCGATTTAAAGCGTTTGCGATCTGATTTGCTTGGTCATCTGTAAAGCCAAATGGTTTCAGCCAATTTGCCAGTCGAAAATCAAGTTCCGGCAACGCCTTTAACTTAGTTGTTGGCAAACTAATCTGCTGTCCCTTCACTTCGGCTGTTTGCTGCCAGGATCGCTCAAGCTCAGCCTGCATTACTGTTTCGGCAGCTCTCAAACGCTCAATAGTACGGGGCAACGTTTGCCATAAACCGGGGTTCAGACTCGTCAATACAGGGACAACATGATGCCGAATCCGATTGCGTGCGTACTTATCGTCGCTATTCGAACTATCTTCTCGATAAAGCAGCTCTCGTTCATCTGCGTAAGCAACTAACTGAGGGCGAGTTGCAAATAGCAATGGCCGAACAATGCCATTCTGATTGCTGGCGATACCATGCAGGCCAGCTAATCCCGTACCTCGTGTCAGATTAAGCAGCAGGGTTTCCAGGGTATCATTCAGATGATGGGCTGTGGCCAGACAAGCATATTTATATTCGTCGAGAAGTTGAGCAAACCAGGTATACCGAAGTTCTCGAGCAACCATTTGGATCGAAACGCCACGTTCGGCAGCCACAGCTTTGGTGTCGAAACGAGTGCCATGAAACGGAACCCCATACTGTTCGGCCTTGTTCTGAACAAAAAGGGCATCAGCCTCAGATTCTGCCCCTCGTAAACCAAAATTAACGTGGGCTATTGCAACTGGTTGGTTAATTCGGTGAAACAATTCGGCCATCACCATCGAGTCAATACCACCACTAATTGCTAACAACACACGATCATTGGAGCCGAACAATTGATTGTCGTTAATAAATGCTAAAAAACGCTGCTCTAACATCCGGTGTCGGCCCAAAGCCGTAGTTTTGTCTTATGATTCGTTTATTTTCTCGTATTTTATTCACATTCATCTGGCTCTTTTTTCTGGTTTCTTCTACTGATGCCCTGGCTCAGGTAGGCGGAGCATCTGTAGCTGCTGGTCCTGGCGATAAAGTCGAGCTATTCCACGCCGATAGTTTGGTTGTGCTTAATATACCTGGTCAAGTCGTTCGAAAGTTGCATAATAACGTGCGGCTGCGGCACAAAGGTGTACTTATGTACTGCAACCTTGCGATCCAGAACGTGACGACTAACGTAATCGAAGCCTATGGTAACGTTCGATTGGTTCAGGGTGACACGATCAATGTGCGGGGCGACACGATGTTTTATTATGGTAACACCCGCCAGGCAAATATGCGGGGGCACGTTGTCATGCGCGACCGCAAAATGACCCTAACCACCGCTCAACTCGATTACGATATGGTATCGGGTATTGCGCACTACCCTGTCCCCGGCCGTATTGTCGATAAAGAAAACGTATTGACCAGCCTCGAAGGCTACTATGATACCCGAACCAAGCTTTCTACATTTCGCCGGAATGTTCGTTTAGTAAATACCAAAGGTACGCTCACTGGCGATTCGCTGCTTTATAATTCGCTCACTCGGCTGGCCACATTTCAGGGGCCAACCCGTATCAAGAACAAAGATGGTGTTCTGACAGCCGTTGCAGGTCAATACAATACCACAACGGGCATCTCGAATTTCCAGCGCCGGGCAACTGTTGAAACCCCGAAATATCGGCTCACTGGAGATTCCCTTTATTACGACAATGTATCCGAATTAGGCATTGCCAAAGGCAAGGTAATTATGGTTGCGAAAGACCGTAAAGCCGTCATTCTGGGCGATCATGTTCGCTATAATGGAAAAGCAGGAATCTCGCGGGTTACGGGCCACGCGGTTGCTAAAAGTCTCGCGAACGAAACAACAAATGACACCCTCTATTTGCGAGCAGATACGTTATTTTCCTTCGATAATAAGGTAACCAACACCCGTCGACTGGTGGGTCAAAAAAATGTTTTTGTCTATAAATCAGACATGCAAAGTAAATGCGATTCGCTCATTTATGACATGGCCGATTCGACAATTTATTTTTATAAAAAACCCATTCTCTGGAGCCAGAATAAGTACCAGATGGAGGCCGATTCGATGACCGTTTTACTCAAAAATAATCGGATTCATACGATGTATCTGAAAGCAAAATCATTCGTCATTTCGCTCGATACGCTTAAAAATTTCAATCAGGTTAAAGGGCGTACCATTACCGCTTATTTTGCCACAAAACTGGTAAATCCTGACACTATTTCGGTGGCTTCCAATGAAGTACAGCCAAACAAAAAACGAAACGCGCAGACAAATACGATCAAAAATGCAGTAGCCTCTGCAACGAATACCCTACCCAAAGGCGTATCCACTAGAAAAAACGAATCAACAACACCCGATTCCGTTCGACTGCAGGAACAGACCACCTTGGAACGGGTTATTGTTGATGGGAATGGGCAGAGTATCTATTATGCCCTGAATGAGAAAAATAAATTAATTGGGTTGAATCACGTTGAGTGTAGTCGGATGAACATCGAATTCACCGATAATAAAGTTGGTCGAATTCGATTTTACGGTCACCCGGATTCTCAACTAATTCCCCCCAAGGAAATAACTGGTGAGACGAAAGAGTTGGATGGTTTTCGGTGGCGTGAAGCAGAAAAGCCTACCAAGGGGCAGGTTTTATGGCTCGAAACTCCACCAACTGAAAAACCAGCCGTGAAAAAACCATTAAAAAAGAAGGGCCAAAACAAACCTTTGGCTCAAAAATTGGTTCGAAAAGTTAATAATTAAGCTTTTTAACAATTTTTTAGACAATAGTGAGTTGACTTTGTCTTTTAAGCTGAATAGGTTTGTGGTGAATAGGTGTGTACCTGAATAGACTTACATGAAGAAATTTATACTTATTGGTGTATTGACGGGCTTGCTAACGGCAACTATCCCGCTCCGAGCGCAGGTCGCTCCGCGGGATACGGATGTCCGGAAAGGGAGCCGACTCGAACTGGGCCGAACGTCATCGCCACAGAAAACCAGTGCATCTCGACTACCGTCTCAACGGTTTGCGATTATGCCTAACCCGACCTTGTCGGGACTTGATCGGTCAATAACGCTCAATAAAAACTCGGCGATCAACGAACATTATCGATCCCTGTTGCTTCCGAACGCAGGCTCTAAGCCAACTGCCCGTGCGTCGTCGGCAGAAGTGTCGGCTCAGGCTACTGAACTACGATCAGCCCCTGCACAGGAAGGTAAAACTGATAACCGTCTGTTTTCCAACGATAAGCTATGGATTTCGAACGCCTACCCTAACCCAGCCGATGATGTGGCTGAGTTAGACTATCAGTTCAGCGGCACGGCTACGGAAGCAAAGTTGGTCCTACTGAATATATTGGGAACACCTGTAGCTGGATATGAGCAGATAGAACTAGATCGTAATGATCGCAAAGTTCGGATTATTACCCGCCCGCTAGATACCGGGTATTATCTCTATCAGCTCACCGTTGATGGGAAGAAAGTAGCGACTAAACGCTTGCTTGTTCGCCATCAGTAATAGCCCGGCCTGATTTGTTAAAATAGTTTAAACAGCCTTATTTACTGTTTATTTTCAGCACTATCACAGGCTGCGTCGTCGTTAAAACGGTGTAGCCTGTATTTTTTTTGTATCTTTGCAAGCATATGCAACAACGTCATTTGGGTAAGATTCTGCTGGGAATTGGGGTAGTATTTTTACTGGGTTCGTGTAGCCCATTCTCAAAATTGCAGAAAAGTGGTAGCGATGATGCTAAGTACAAAGGAGCTATTGCTTATTATAAAAAAGGAGACTGGTACCGCGCTGGACTCCTGTTTGAAGAATTAATTCCTGTACTGAAAGGCAGTAATGAGTCGGAAATGGCTCAATTTTATTATGCGTATACACAGTATCAGCAAGGACAGTATTTGTTAAGCTCAACATTGTTCAAGAAGTTCTATGAAACCTTCGCCCGGTCAGATTATGCCCAGGAAGCCATGTATATGTACGCCTATTCGCTCTATCGCGATACGCCTTCCTTTAATCTGGATCAGTCGAATACCCTGACGGCAACATCAGCTTTACAGGATTTTATCAATGCCTACCCTGACAGTAAGTACCGGGATGACGCTACGAAGCAGATTCTGGATTTACGGGGTAAGCTGGAACGAAAAGCTTACGAAAAAGCCAAGCTTTATTATAAAACCAGCGGCTTTAACATCGCTTCCTATAAATCGTCGGTCATTGCTATTAACAACTTTCAGAAAGAATTCCCCGATTCTGAATACAATGAGGAATTGGCGTATCTGAAAGTGGATGCAGAATTTAGCCTGGCTCAAAATAGTTTGGAAAACAAGCAAAAGGAACGTTATCAGGAAGCGATTAGTTATCACCAGGCATTCATTGATAAGTATCCGAATAGTAAGTACCTGAAACAAGCCGAAAAAATGTTCGAGACCAGCCAGAAGGAAATCGATCGGTTGGATAAAGCAGAACAGGCACGTGAAAAGGAAAAAGAAAAGCTTAAGAATCTTCCGGCAAAAGTGACAGCCGCAAATTAAATTATGAATTGCGATTTACGAATTACGTTAATTATGGCTAGCCCAGGAATGTAATTTGAAATCGTACCGCTCCGGCGGCCCGGCTCGTAATTATTAAACCATAAATCAAAACATGGCCACAAATCAATCCATCATTACCCGAAATAACGATAAGATTGCCGCTCAAACGGGCAACTTATACGAATCGGTTTCGATCATCTCTAAACGTGCCCGGCAGATTGCCACCAAAAATAAAGAAGAGTTAAGCAACAAACTTTCCGAGTTTGTTTCGGCAGTTGACAACCTCGAAGAGGTTTTCGAAAACCGCGAACAAATTGAAATCTCGAAATTCTACGAGCGCATGCCGAAGCCAACTTCGATTGCTACGGATGAATTTCTGGAAGGAAAAGTTTACTGGCGTTCTAACGAAGAAGCTCAGCAATAAGCTTGCTTTGTTTTCTGTTTTCAGGACCGCACGGTAGATTCACCGTGCGGTTTTTAGTGTTTAACGATACCCACAATAAATAGTCTATGAGCATACACTCCTATTCTAGTGGGAAGTGAATGTGTATCGACGCTTGCCTAGCGACCTCCTAAATCCATGTCAATAGCGGGGAAACATATCCTTGTTGGTGTAACAGGCAGTATTTCAGCCTACAAATCGGCCCTGTTAGTTCGCCTGCTTGTTAAGGCAGGAGCCGAAGTTCAGGTTGTCATGACCGAAGCCGCTCAGGCTTTTATTACTCCATTGACTCTCGCTACCTTATCAAAGCGGCCAGCTCTGTCAACCTTCGTATCTTCCGAATCGGGGCAATCAGGCAATGGTAGCTGGAACAATCATGTAGAGTTGGGTTTGTGGGCAGATGCGATTGTTATCGCTCCTGCTTCGGCAAATACACTGGCTCGTTGCGCAACAGGTTTATGCAATAACCTATTGGCAGCGGTTTATTTGTCTACTCGATGCCCGGTATTTTTCGCGCCCGCTATGGATGTCGATATGTATCGTCATCCAACAACAGTCGAAAACCTGCGTCGACTCGAATCATTTGGCAATCACATTATCCAGGCTGAACACGGCGAATTGGCCAGTGGCCTAATTGGAGAAGGCCGACTCGCCGAGCCCGAAACGATTGTACAATTGCTCCACGAGTTTTTTGAGAAAAAAGACAGCCCTCAAGAAATAGGTAATTTGGCGGGGAAACGTGTTTTAATCACAGCGGGACCTACCCAAGAGCCCATCGATCCCGTCCGCTACATTAGCAATCATTCGACCGGAAAAATGGGGTATGCCATTGCCAGTGCTTTTGCGATGGCCGGAGCCATCGTCACGTTAGTTAGTGGCCCTACTACCCTATCAATCGCTCATCCAGGCATCCAGCGGATTCAGGTTCGATCAGCTCAGGAGATGTTTGAAGCTGCACTACTAGCTTTCGGTGAAGCCGACATCGTTGTACTAAGTGCGGCTGTTGCCGATTATACACCAGCTCACCCCGCCGATCGGAAAATCAAGAAAAAAGAAACCTTCTTTTCCCTCGAACTCACTAAAACCACCGACATTGCTGCCACGCTCGGAACCCAGAAACAACCCAATCAATTGATGATGGGATTCGCTCTGGAGACAGATAATGAGTATGAAAACGCAATAAAGAAACTTCATGCAAAGAATCTGGACTGGATTGTGCTAAATTCATTACGCGATGCTGGTGCTGGTTTTGGACACGATACGAATAAAATCACCGTTATTGACAAAGAGGGACAAACACACGAATTTGCGCTAAAATCGAAAGATGATGTGGCACAGGATTTGGTGAACTTAGTTGTCCAAAAGCTCAACCCGTTGCAAAGCCCTACCTAACCCTAATGCGCTCTCTATCATTTGTTTATAATGGAGAAAAAGCATAATTTATACAGCAAATCATTTCGAATGCGAACGGTACATACTCTATTTTTGCTACTCTTTTTGTCTGCCTTTGCTCAGGCACAAGAGTTGAACTGTCAGGTGACAGTTAACTCTGACCAGTTGTTTGCCCAGCAGAAAACAGATTTTGCCTACGTAAGCCAGTTGAAGGGCATCATTACGGAGTTTATGAACAACCGGCGCTGGAGCAACGAACAGTTTGCCGTTAACGAGCGTATTAACTGCTCCATGAACATCAACCTGGTGAAATCATTGTCGCAGGGAGTATTCGAAGCCACGGCCCAAATTGTTGTTACTCGCCCGGTTTATGGTACCAACTACGAAACGACCATTTTTAGCTACGTAGACCGGGCCTTCAACTTTGTTTACCTACCAACAACGCCGGTCTACTTTCGGGAAAATCAATTCTCAGACGACCTGACTTCGTTACTGGCTTACTATGCTAATGTCATTTTGGCCGTTGATTATGACACATTTAGCAAAGAAGGCGGGAGTCAGTTTATACAAAAAGCTTATAGCATTACGAATCTGGCTCAGCAGGGATCATCCAATGGGGCCTGGCAAGCCGGGGGTGACCGACGTAACCGGTATTGGCTCATCGAGAATCTGCAGAATCAGCAATTAATTCCTTTTCGCGATGGCATGTACACCTACCACCGCTTGGGATTAGATATGTTTGCAGGCAACCCCGTACAGGTACGAAAACAGATCCTTGATTTACTGGCTACGATTCGTACCATTGGCCTTCAGATGCCCAATTCGGTACTGCTTAATTCGTTTTTTGACGCTAAGTCGCAGGAACTCTATAATATTCTATTCGAAGGCACCCCTACCGAGCGTCAGAAAGCCTTCGATTTACTTTCGTATCTGGACCCGGCCAAGACAGAAAATTACCGAAAATTAATTCAGTGAGCGAACAACAACGACCACTATTCCTGTTACTTATGTATGGCTGCTTATTCCATTTAGTAGCTTAATCTGGTACTTGCTCACTGTTAACTGTTTCTGATTTTGTTATCGCATTTACTAATAAAAAACTATGCACTGATTGACGAACTCGAACTCATGCCCGACCGTGAGTTGAATATTATCACGGGCGAAACAGGAGCTGGAAAGTCAATCATGTTAGGGGCTATTGGGTTGCTGTTAGGTAACCGGGCAGATACCCGCGCTTTATATAATCCTGAACAGAAATGTGTTATTGAAGGTACATTTGGTGTAACTGGTTACGCCATCGAACGTATTTTCGATGAAGAAGAATTAGACTATTCCAATACCTGCATTGTTCGTCGGGAAATTAGTGTGAGTGGTAAATCGCGGGCGTTTGTCAATGACACACCGGTCAATCTGGAAACCCTTCGTCGGGTAACAAGCCAGATGATGGACATTCACTCTCAACACGATTCTGTTCTGCTTGGGTCTAATGAGTATCAATTGGAAATTATTGATACGTACGCCCAGAACGACAATTTATTACGCAGCTATCGTACTGATTATCAAACTTATCGAACGAAGAAGGCTGCTTATGATCAGTTGCAATCGGAAGCCGCGTCGATGCGAAAAGAGTTTGATTACAATAACTTTCTGTACGAAGAATTAGTCAAAGCACAACTGCAACCCGATGAGCAGGAATCGCTCGAACAAGAGTTGACAATTCTGGAGAATGCGGAGGAAATAAAGGAACGTCTGCAACTCGCCTACGAATACCTCGACAATACCGAACAATCCGTCATTGACTTTTTAAAGGGTGCGGTTAGTAATCTGGCCTACATCAGTAAGCTTTCGGATCAGTATGAACAATTGCAGCAACGGGCGCAAAGCAGTCTGATTGAGTTACGTGATTTAGCCGATGAAATCAGCACGGAGCAAGATCAGGTAGAAGTGGACGATGTTCGTGCGGAAACTATTCGCGAACGCCTGAATTTACTGTACCAACTCCAGACCAAGCATCAGGTTAAAGATGTGCAAGCCTTGATTGCTTTACGGAACGAATTGGCCCAGAAAGTGAGCAAAGTGCTGAACCTGGACGATGCCCTTGGCGAAGCCAAAGCACAAGCCTCAGCCGCATACGCTCAATTGCAAATCTCTGCCGAAGCCTTGTCGGCTTCCCGGCAAGCTGTGCTCTCCCCTATCGAGCAGGAAATTGGCACCTTGTTGTATGACTTGGGCATGCCAAACGCATCGCTAAAGATTCAGGCTGAAACAAGTAAACCAACCCTCGCGGGAGTCGATACGATATCGTTTTTGTTCAGTGCCAATAAGGGAATGAAACCTCAGCAACTGAAAAATGTGGCTTCTGGTGGTGAATTTTCGCGATTGATGATGGCGATTAAATATATTCTGGCTAGTAAACGATCACTACCGACTATTATTTTCGATGAGATTGATACGGGAGTATCGGGCGAAATTGCCATTAAAATGGGCAACATGATGCACGATATGTCGCACAGTCACCAGATTATTGCCATTACTCATCTCCATCAGATAGCCGGACAAGGCACTGCGCATTATTTCGTTTACAAAGATCACTCGTCCGACAAAACGGTTAGCCGAATTAAAAAACTAACGTTGGACGAACGCATCAACGAAATCGCCCAAATGATTGGTGGTAAAAATCCGTCGGCGAGCGTCCTCAAAAATGCTCGTGAAATCCTGAAAAAACGCGCAACAGTAAAGTAATGATGTATGGTGTAGGATGTATGATATAGATTCCCAAAATACATCATATACCCTATATCATATATCTTACCTCATATACCAATTATACATAACTCCATTCTATGAACAAAACTACACAGACACTTGCCATCTTAGTTGCCCTTAGCGGTGCTTTCTGGTCCTGTAATTCGGGAGAAGAGGCCGTTAAAAAGGCAGAAAACGAGGTATTTGCCATTCATGATGAGATTATGCCTAAAGTAATGGGCGATCTCGTCAAATTGAAGAAACAATTGAATCAGCGTGGCACATCGCTCGATAGCCTGAAGGCCAATGGCTCAGCCGCAGCCACCGTACGAGTCGATGAGGAAAAAGCACAAGTGACTCGACTGAACCAGGATCTGCTCGTTGCTGATAGCCTTATGAACAATTGGATGGCTCAATACAATGGCGATACACTCGCAAAACTCTCTTCCGACGAAGCGCTGAATTATCTGGCCGCACAAAAAGATCAAATTACGGATGTCAAGAAAAAAGTTAATACCAGCATTGAACAAGCCAAGCAGTTTTTGGAGAAAAAATAGTGGGTGGATTGTCGTAATTGGCTTTATTTCTTCTCTATGGGGCTGTGGTAATTCGTCGACGGATAAACTGCCTATTCTAGGCCAGCGGGAAGCTGTTACCAAGGTGGTGAATGGGAAAGAAGAGACAGACTCTGTCTATCAATCCATTCCGGATTTCAAATTCGTTAGCCAATATGGCGACACGGTAACGGCCCGAACACTCGACAATAAAATTTATGTAGCCGATTTCTTTTTTACCAGTTGTCCAACCATTTGTCCAAAAATGAAGGTGCAACTAAAGCGGGTTTACGAGAAATTCAAGGGCAATCCAGATGTCATGTTGTTATCGCATACCATCGACCCAGCACATGACTCGGTGGCTGTGCTGAAAGAGTTTGCGCAAAACTTAGGCGTAACAGGCCGTCAATGGCTGTTTGTAACTGGCGACCGCGACAAGATTTACGATCTCGGGCAGAGTAGTTATATGGTTACGGCACAGGCAGATAGCACAGCCCCCGGAGGTGTCATTCATAGCGGTGCATTTATTTTGGTCGACAAGGAAAAACACATACGAGGCATCTATGATGGCACAACAGAAGCCGGTGTCGATAAATTAATGACCGATATGACTCGGCTCTTGGCTGAGTACAAACCATGATTCGACTCACCAGCCTTTTCGGCTTTTTTGGTATTCTTATTGGCCTAGTATCGTGCCAAAGCGAAGAAGAAATAAAGCGGCAACGATATATTACGGAGGGGATTCTGGTCTATAAAAACAATTGTGCCAATTGCCATCAGAGCAAAGGCGAAGGTCTCGCTTCGCTTTATCCGCCAATTGCTAAATCAGATTTTCTAGGGGATAAAAACAAAGTTATCTGTCTGATGCGGTATGGCCAACAAGGACCTATAGTGGTGAATGGTAAACCCTATAATCGTCCAATGCCTCCGCAACCACAATTAAGTGACCTGGAAATTGCCGAGCTAGCTACGTATATCTACAATGAGTGGGGAAACGAAACCAAATTGACAGACGTCAAATCGATAAAACCTATTCTGGAAGCGTGTAAATAATGCAGATCTCAGTTACCAAAACAGATTCTAGTGACGCTATAAGATTCTGTTGATTCTATTCCATTGGTTAACAAAAAAAGAATCCATGGAATAGAATTAACAGAACTTCACAGTATCTATAAAAATCTATTTAAAACGACTTTATATCCCGGTTTGTACATTGAAAACACCGGTTACTTTCCGTATGGCATATTTGGAGAAATCCTGATTCGCATCTAAGCCCATTCCGTAGAGTTTTTCGCCCGTCAACTGGCTCAGAATTGTTACCCGTTTGTCTGTATATACTTTCTTGGTTACGGGACTCCAGGTTAATTCAGGCGTGAGAAGCTTTTCCTGCTTTTGCTTGTTAATGACCACAACGTTGCCCATTACCACATATATATCCTTCGCTTTATCATAACGGCCAGAATCGGAGCGAATCGTTGTTATTTCATCGCCCATGGGGTTAAAAAACGAAATATTAACAGGATTGGGGTAACGTCGATTTTCGTTAAGATAGCGGAGTTGTTTAGCCGTTGTCAGCTTCACTTTTAGTAAAGCCGCTTCACTATAAAGCAGCTTTACGTCATTGATTTCTTCAATAGGGCCACTATAGGGCTCTACTTTCTTAATCTGCTTACGTTCTCCGCAGGCCAGTAGTATTAATGAACAATGAATAATGAGTAATGAATAATAGAAAGATTTCCGAAGATACTGGCTTCTTGTCGCCAGCAAAATCATTTTCCTACTCGTCATTTTCCATTTTTCATTATTCATCATTCATTATCATTTAGTCAACAGCCCGCTTAATGAACCACCAGTCGTTCAACGAGAAGCCTAGTGCAATCTGCACATAGCGCTCGCGAATCTGATTAGCCGTCAATACACCTCGCTGGCCCGCCACCAAGGCTAAGGTTATGTGGTTAACCAGGTTATACCCTAGTGGTAGCGAAAGGCCGATACTCCCATTGACATCATTAATGGCCTGGCCCCCTATTTTATAGGGCATTTGGTTATACTGGAAACCTGCACGGTAGGTGATCAGATCACGGTAACGGTTTGAAGTCGGTTTAGGCGTGTACTCAATCCCAGAGGCAAACGTCATCGCATCAAACAGGCCACCCGCTTTATTATCAGCGGTACGATACTCACTCCACTTCTGCAGGCCAACATCAACGCCCACCAATAATGACTGATTCGCCTTTTCCAGACTAATCCCAAAATGCATCTGCTGGGGCAAGGTTGCTTTACTGTTTGAGTTGAGTCGAATTGTATCAGGGGCAGTAATGGCAAGCCCAGACAAGGATGTTTGTTGATAAATATCTGTCTGCTGTGCTTTGATGCGCGCTTTTGGTTCGTAGGTAGCTCCCAAATTAAGCGTCCATTTATCGCTTAGTTTAGGGCGCCATGCACCACCCAGTTTAAAGACGACATCACTATAGTTAACCCGATTTAAGTGCGTCACCAACAAATCGGTCGTACTGGTAACAGCTCTCGAATCGGCCGAATTGGTAACGTTACCAAACAGGAATGAAGCTTCAGCGCCTAAATAGAAGTTATTGGTAATCCGATATCCATTCGCAAACGTTGCTTTGTTCAAGCCTCCACGCCCGGTGTAATTATACGAGGCCAGATACTGTGTGCCGGGCACAGCCGTATTTTCCTGTGTGTTGTAATTAACAAACGTGTACGGCTTTAAACTTAAAGATATGTTCCAGCGAGAACTAGCCGGAAATGCCAATGCCAGGTAACCCAGATTTCCGGCCACATTACTCTGGCTCTGTTCTGTATTACTAATGTTCTGGCTAAGGCCTGCCGATTTTCCGATCAAGCCTACTTCAAAGACAGTAAAGCGTCTGCGTTGAGCCAACAATGCCGGATTTTGAAGATTCAGATAGAAACCGCTGGCATTACTTACCCCAACACCGCCCATGCCCATATTGGTCGCATTGCCTGGACTGTACATTTCTCCGATACCCAGAGACGAATAGGGTGAATTACCCAATCCTTGCGCCAATACCATCGGCGATGTTGCGGCAACGGCCAGCAAACTATGCGTTAACGTCCGACGTATCCGCTTGTAAATTCTCAACATTATAGCGTAAAATTCGATTCAATCCAGTCAGCACCAATTCGGGCACTGCAAATATCGGCTGTTTAAGACGACTTTCAAAGGCAGGAGCATCGCCACCGCAAAGGATCACCCTAATATCGGGTCGTTCCTGACGATATAAGTCGATGATTCCGTTCAGTTCAAAGGCCAGTCCGTTCATCACGCCACTCTGCATGGCCGCTCTTGTATTTTTAGCCGTCAAGTCAGGCCACTCCTCGGCGGAGTCAACTAATGGCAGCCGGGCCGTTTGCTCGTGCATGGCCCGAAAGCGCATGTGTAAACCCGGCGAAATCAGCCCACCCTGAAATACAGCATCGCGATCAATCAGGTCGGCAGTTAGGCAGGTTCCGAGATCCAGAATCAGACAGTCCTGATCCGGAAATAACGTCATAGCACCTACTGCAGCCGCAACCCGGTCGGCTCCAAGGGTGTTAGGCGTATCGTATGCCTTGCGTATGGGTATAGGCGTTTGGCTGTCCAGCACCCAGAAATCAGTCTGTAACCCTACTAATCGAGTCCGAATTTCATCGGCCGGACGGCTAGTCGACGAAACCAAAACATGCTCACTGGTGCGGTTGGCAAGCGCAAAAAACAGTTCGTCGGGTGAAGCATAACGACCTGTTTCAACCAGCATCGACCCAACAAACCAGCCGGCTTTCAGGCTGGTATTCCCCCAGTCGATAACCAGGGTTGGAGAAACTTGCAGATTATGATAGGACGTATCTGTTCGATCCATAGTTGAAAATGCAACGCTCATGTAGCGAACAAAATTTATTCAGCCTGGAGGTTTTAAGTTTTTTTAACGACAGAATCACGCTTTCCCCTTTACCAAGGCTATCGTTATCGTATATGACAATCAAGGCACACAAAAGAACTTTTGAACGTATGGTGTAGCTACAACGAATCGGCATGATGATTGCCTGCTACCAAGGCATGAACTTTCAATTAAAATCTTTTTTTATTCAATATTCAGGAAACATTTCTGACAGAATAACGTTTCCTTGATAATACCGCAACAAAACATTACCTTTGTTACCATCAATCTAGTTGGCAGGTTTGGGTTCTTCAGAAATAGATACAACCCATAACGACAGCTGATAATCGCAACGGCGAACCGCCATTTTCCAAACGTTTTTAGTAAACACTACATCTGGCCCCACCAGACGGTGAAGTTTGGATCAGGCAATCACTCCAAGTTATATTTTTGGTTTATTTTTCAATACGTAATCACTTGAATTTGTTGAGGTTAGTTTGGTTCATTAATCAATAACCCCACAACCAGACCAACCAGGTCTCTTAACGCGCCTACCAAAACAGCGGTTTCTTACTATCAACAATCCTCAACTTATATCCTTACCGCTCAGGCGGTCCTTTCAAGGTTTATCGCTAACCTGACCTCTATGTTTAAGAAAGAAGAATTAGACATGAAGCTTCTCTCCGAGCTTCACCCAATTGCCGAGCAATTTGGCATTCGTAATATCGCCAAATTCACAAAAGAAAAACTGGTTTACGAAATCATAAAACAACAGTCGGAACGTCCCGGTCCCGAAGAAACGGCTCAGCCTGAAGAAGCACCGAAGCGTAATCGACGTGTCAAAGCGCCCGCTGCCGTGGCTGATGAGGTTCCCGTTCAGGAAAGCCAACCGGTCTCAGTCGATGTTACGCCTGTGCCCGATAGTATACCGAGTGCCCAGCCACGTCAACGTGTCAAACGTGAGCGTGTCGAAACCAAGCCAAGCGCAGCAGATGAAGTAGCGCAGAGTGTTCCTACCCCAGTAGTTGAAACGGCTCCGACCCCGGCACCTGAAATTAGCACCCCGGCAACTGCCGAAAGTGTACCTGCGGAAACGCCAGTCGCAACAGAAGCAGCCGCTCCTATACAGACAACTACCCCTGTTCCGCAATCTCGCGTTAACCGTGAGCCCGGTCAGCGGAATGGTCAATTTACCCAACCTGGTCGGAATCGTATCGAAAACCGACGCGATGGCGACGAAGGTAATTCATCTGCCGATCGTTCATTCCGACAAGGTGCCCCTCGTAACGATAGAGATCGAAGCACCCGCCCTGACCAAAATCAGCAGCGGAACCTACGTCCAGATGGACAACGGGATAATCGGCAACGCAACGATGCGGGGCAAGGCTCAAACAACCCACGGGATCTACGAGACAATAACCAGCGTCGCGACCAACGCCCAAGAACCCAGCGGATTGTTACGGACGAAACAGCTATAAACTACGGTGGTCAGGCTGACGATGAGTTTTTGACACCAACCGTTGTTTCGGAAGAGAATGCAGCCAATATTCAGTCGACTGCAGAACCAGCCGCAGTTGCTACCGATGCAACCGTTGAGCAGACAACTACACCTACCGAAACGCAAGCGGATCAACCTGCCCAGGCAGAAGGTGGTCAGGCTCCCCAACCCCAATTGAGCCAACCCGCTCGTGAAGCTCAGGAATATCAAAACCGTATTCGTCGGCAGTATAACCAGCACATTCGGGAGTTCGATGGTATTATCGACAACGAGGGTGTTCTGGAAATTATGCAGGACGGTGGCTACGGTTTCCTTCGTTCAGCAGATTATAACTACCTGGCCAGCCCCGATGATATTTATGTCTCGCCCTCGCAGATTAAATTATTTGGTCTGAAAACGGGCGATACGGTACGCGGTGCTATCCGTCCGCCCAAAGAAGGCGAAAAATATTTTGCTCTCCTGCGCGTATCGACCGTCAACGGGAAAACAACCGAAGAAATCCGCGACCGGATTCCATTCGAATACCTGACTCCCCTTTTCCCCGAAGAGCAACTTCATCTCAGCAACCGACCCGACAATTATTCGTCGCGGGTACTGGATTTATTTGCGCCGATCGGAAAAGGTCAACGGGGTATGATTGTGGCTCAACCCAAAACAGGTAAGACTGTTCTGTTGAAGGAAATTGCCAATGCCATTACCCGGAATCATCCAGAAGTATACTTAATCGTACTCCTGATCGATGAACGCCCTGAAGAGGTGACCGACATGGCCCGTAGCGTGAATGCCGAAGTAATTTCATCCACCTTCGATGAGCAGGCCGACCGTCACGTAAAAGTATCGAGCATGGTGCTCGAAAAAGCCAAACGCATGGTTGAATGCGGCCATGATGTCGTGATTCTGCTCGACTCGATCACTCGTCTGGCACGGGCGTATAACACGGTCGTTCCTTCATCGGGCAAAATTCTGTCGGGTGGTGTCGATGCAAACGCACTTCACCGACCTAAGCGATTCTTTGGGGCAGCCCGTAATGTAGAAAATGGCGGCTCGCTGACCATTATTGCTACGGCGCTGATCGATACAGGTTCGAAAATGGATGAGGTTATCTTTGAAGAATTCAAAGGAACCGGCAACATGGAACTCCAGTTAGACCGCAAACTAGCCAACAAACGGGTTTATCCTGCTATTGATGTTATGGCATCGGGCACACGTCGGGAAGATTTGCTGCTAGACAAAGAAACGCTACAACGTGTCTGGATTCTTCGTAAGCACATGGCCGATATGAATCCAATGGAAAGCATGGACTTCCTGCTTGGCCACATGAAAGGCACCCGGAACAACGAAGAGTTTTTAACGTCGATGAATCGGTAAAAAGGTTTAATTTTTTAAACACAGAGAGCACGGAGAATCGCACAGAGTTCACAGAAAAATAAATCTGTGTGCTCCGTGTAATCCTCCGTGCTCTCTGTGTTTAAAAGATACTAACTTGCATAAAAGTCAGAAAAATTATGAGAGATCTGATTCAGTATGCTATTCCAGGTTTTGTTATTCTGCTGGTTGTCGAAATTATTGTAACGGTCAAACAACAGAAAGATTATTACGTATCTAAAGACACGGCCAGCAGTTTGTCGATGGGAATTGGTAACGTTATTATCAGCGCCGTCATTGGGAAAGCTATGGTTCTGGGTGCCTTTACACTAGCCTATCAATTTCGACTGTTTACGATTGATATGACTCAGTGGTGGGCCTGGGCAATCCTGTTTTTTGCCGATGATTTTAGCTACTACTGGTTTCACCGGATCAGCCACAGTAGCCGATATTTTTGGGCATCGCACGTAGTGCATCACTCGTCCATGAAATACAATCTCGGTACGGCCCTACGTCAAACCTGGACAGGTAACTTATCAGGCGCTTTCATTTTCTGGATATGGCTTCCCTTAGCTGGCTTCTCGCCCATAGCGATCATGACCATGCAGTCGATCAGCCTGCTATACCAGTTCTGGATTCACACCGAACTCATCGACAAGTTTCCCAAACCGATTGAGTTTATTTTCAACACACCCTCCCATCACCGGGTACATCATGGCTCCGACCTCGATTATCTGGACAAAAACCACGCGGGTATCCTTATTATCTGGGATCGTATGTTCGGTACGTTTGAAATAGAGCGGAATCGGCCAACGTACGGTCTGGTCACGAATGTCAATTCGCATAATCCCGTCCGGATTGCTTTTCACGAGTGGGTAGCGATTGGGCAGGACATTCGGCGGGCAACATCACTTCGGGCTGCCTTGGGTTATATTTTCGGACCTCCCGGCTGGAGTCATGATGGTTCACGAAAAACGACGAAACAACTTCGGGAAAAGAAAGAGGAAGTTACTGAGCTTACTTAAACTTCACGCTACCACTCTATTACATAAAAGCTAGTGGCCTTGTCTGGGCCAAGCTCCAACTTGGCCTGTTCAATTCTAGTAAACAATGGCCAAGCTGGAGCTTGGCCCAGACAAAGGTCGAACCTCTAACTTTCTAAAAATTAGTTTGCCCAATCACTCGCACTCCAATAGCCTGATTTCTGGGTAAAACTAAAGCCAGACTCAAATAAATTCTATTCTGTAGGAATAGTAGTCTATAACAGTATATCTCGATAGAGTATTAGGTAAATAGCTGTTTATCAGATTTTTGTAAAAATTCTTGGAAATAGAAAAATCGCTAGTCACCTTTGCCAATCAAACTACAAGAGTATCGCCAACTACTCTGTGGAATAAAGCATATATATGAAAGCAGTCAATCTTTTCACTACCCGTACCCATTCCGGCTTTTATAAAAACAGAACCCTTTCTGTCTTTATAAGCTGTTGCTGCTAAGCCATTACACAGCCGTAACGCCCTTTCTTACCAAGTCTACGCAGTTACTTCATCGCTCTAGACCCTTCATCAAATTACGTAGTACAGGACTTCAACGCAATCTAGTTCATTAATTTATATTCTATTAACCCCATAGAATATATGTCAATTTTTCACCTCAACTGATATGATTACCTAACAACCCAAAATACCAGCGGCAGTAATTGCCACCAGCTCGGCACATAAAAAATCCGGAACGGCGCCAACCGTCCCGGATAGTCACAACAAGACAGAAACTGCCGAAGCAATTCTCAGAGCCTTCAGATGCTACCAACATCAGCTGGCCTGCCTCATTTCTCACGTAACCAATGCAAAGTAATGATAAAAACTCTATCGGGCCGCGTCCGGCTTCTTTGGGGATTAAGTCTATTAATTCCGGCTGTAGTATTGGCGCAGCCCATTCCGCCAACCATTAATACCACGCTCAGCGGCCGAATAACCGACCAGCGAACAGGTGAACCTCTCATTGGAGCTACCGTCTTAATTAAAGGAACAACCAACGGAGGAACGGCCGACACCAACGGCCAGTTTACGCTCAAAACGGGCCAAAAACTTCCATTTTCACTGATTATCAGCTTTATTGGCTATCAGTCAAAAGAAATTATTGCCGAAGGTAATCCAGTCAATATTGAACTGGCAGCCGATTCCAAACAACTCTCCGAAGTTGTTGTGATTGGCTACGGTACGGTGCGAAAAACGGATCTGACTGGTTCTGTCTCGTCAATAAATACCGAACAGATTAACAAAACCATCAATTCATCGCTCGATCAGGCGCTGGCGGGCCGGGCAGCCGGTGTTCAGGTAACTCAAACCTCGGGCCAGCCAGGTAGTGCCATCAGCATTCGAATTAGGGGTGGCAATTCGATTACAGGCGGTAATGAGCCCTTGTACGTAATCGATGGTTTCCCGGTTTATAACAATAATACCGATGCAAACGCTGGCGTTGTCAGTGGCCCAAGCATCAACGCGCTGGCCAGTCTGAATCCCAGCGACATTGAGTCAATGGAAGTGCTGAAAGATGCCTCGGCGACGGCTATTTATGGCTCACGAGGTGCCAATGGCGTTGTTTTGATTACTACCAAAAAAGGGAGAGCGGGCCAAAACAGCATAACCTATGAGACGTATTATGGCCAGCAGAGTGTTCTAAAAACTGTTGATGTGCTCACAAGCGCCCGCGATTGGGCCCTTCTAAAAAACGACGCTCGGGCTAATTCAGGAAAAGCGCCTTATTATACCGATGCCCAACTTCAGGCATTGACGGGCGGCACTGATTGGCAAAAAGAGGCTTTTACGTCGGCTCTGATTCAAAATCACCAACTGAGCATGACGGGTGGTGACGACCGTACGCGTTATGCGATTTCGGGAAACTACTTTAAACAGGACGGTATTCTCCGCCATACCGACTTCGATCGCTATTCTATTCGCATCAACCTCGACCGTGATTTCTCGGCAAAATTCAGGGTTGGGACAAACTTTACCGCAAGTAAGGTTTCTGCCCGGATTGCCAATGCGGGCATCGTGAATGCGCTTTTGTCCATGCCACCTACGGTTCCTATCCGGACTGCTACGGGCGAGTATACCTACCAAAGTGAATTTGAGACACCGCTAGGGAATCCCATCGCCACACTCGAAAAAGAGATCAATAAAACAACTACGTATCGTCTGTTAGGCAACGTATTTGGCGAATACACGCTGGCCGAAGGGCTGGTGGCTAAAATCTCGTTTGGCGCCGACATTATCAATAACAAACAGAATCGCTATGTACCATCTACAATCTATCAGGGAGCTAATGCAAGCGCAACGGGTACGGCCTCTGTAGGTAGTAAATTTGCGTCGAGCTGGCTGAATGAAAACACGTTAAGCTACAGCCGTAGCCTGGGTGGGCGGCATTCGATCAACGCGGTTGTTGGGTATACGCAACAGGCTTATCAGAACGAAAGCGTTATAGCTGGCTCGCAACAATTCGTTACCGACCAACTGACTTACAACGACTTAGGAAGTGGATCAGTCTATACGCAACCTTCTTCCAGCGCGACTCAATGGGCCTTAAATTCATTTTTAGGGAGAGTCAATTATTCGTTCGATCAGAAATATATCCTGACCATCAGTGGACGGGCAGACGGTTCTTCCCGTTTCGGGAAAGACAAGAAATGGGGTTATTTCCCATCGGCGGCATTTGCCTGGAACGTGAGTCGGGAATCATTTTTAGCCTCAGTACCCTCGGTTAGCAATCTGAAACTTCGACTGAGCGCTGGTATTACCGGAAACCAGGAAATCGGGCAGTATCTATCGTTGGCGACTTTAGCAACGAACACGTACTTCTTTGGTAATCAGACGGTAATTGGCTTTGCTCCGAGCCGAATTTCCAATCCTGATCTGGGTTGGGAAACAACTGCTCAATACGATGCGGGGATAGATTTAGGCTTATTTAAGAATCGCCTGAGTATCGTTTTTGACGCCTACTACAAACGAACCACGAATCTGCTCCTGAACGTGCCAATCCCTTACACAACTGGTCAATCAACTTCATTGCAGAACTATGGAACGGTTGATAATAAGGGAATTGAACTGGGAATTAACTCGCAAAATCTACGCGGCAGATTTTCCTGGAATACGAATCTGGTGTTCTCGCTCAACCGCAATAAGGTTGTCAGTCTGGGCGATGGGGCCAGCTATATCATTTCGGGGGCCAATATTGCTAAAGTTGGCGAACCGCTGGGGTCTTTCTATGGCTACCAGACGAACGGTATTTTCCAGACTACCGATAATATTGCCGAGCTGCCAACCATTGATCCCACGAAAACTAAACCCGGAGATCGTCGGTATGTCGATATTAATGGCGACGGAAAAATTACGCAAACCGACGACCGGACGATTATTGGCAATGCCCAGCCCAAGTTTATTGGCGGCTTGACGAACAATTTCTCGTACGCAAACTTCGATTTGAGCATTTTCTTCCAGGGTTCGTACGGCAATCAACTCTTCAACCAGAACAAACAGCAGCTTGAGCTTCTGACCGGTCAGCAGAATGCTTCCATAACGGCATTGGATCGGTGGACGCCTACTAACCCAAGTAATACAATCCAACGTGCGTTTGAAGACCCGGCCCCGGTAAACACGAGTCGGTATGTAGAAGATGCGTCGTATTTACGGCTTAAAAATCTGTCGCTGGGTTATCATTTACCCAAAAGCATCGCGTCGAAAATTCGATCCAGCCAGGTTAGAGTGTACGTGACGGCTCAAAACCTATTCACCTTCACGAGCTACAGCGGTTACGACCCCGAGGTAAGCCGTAATGAGCAAAGTACGCTTAATCTGGGCATCGACTACAGTGTTTATCCCAGCAGCAAAGCCTATCTGGCTGGCTTAAGTATTTCATTTTAATCGACTTACTGTCTTCATTTTACGCATGAAAAAGGCACTGATCTTTTCGATTGGGCTGTTGGCTCTGACCTCCTGCACCGATTTAAATGAGAATCCCCAGGCCCTGCTCACTGCAGAGCAATTTTACAAAACCGAAAGTGATGCGATATCGGCCGTGAATAGTGTGTACAACGGTGCCCTCAACAATGGTGGCCTAACGATGTACAATCGGCTGTTTCACCTCGCTTTCGAAATCATGTCGGATGATGCCATTGCGGGTCTTCGGGTGACCAATGCCGACGTTCGCTCTATTGCAGTACTAGCTCACTCGACCACTAACGACCGCGTCGATGAATTGTGGAAAGAAAGCTATACCGCCATTAACCGCGCCAATATTGCGATTGCCCGCATTCCGGCGATTTCAATGAACGAAACCCTGCGAACCAGGCTGATCAACGAAGCTAAATTTCTGCGCGCCTTAACCTACTTCACTCTGGTACGTTTGTGGGGCGATGTACCGCTTATAGTCCAGGAAACAGGCTCATTGGAGAAAGAAGCAATTCAGGTGAGCCGCACACCAGCAGAGCAGGTTTATCAGCAGATTATCAGTGACCTGACCGATGCCGAAGCGTTACCCAATTCGTATAGCGGTGCTGATGCGGGCAGGGCAACGGGTGGTGCTGCTAAAGCCATTTTAGCCAAAGTTTACCTAACCCGGCAGGAATGGAGCAAAGCCGCGACCAAGAGTCTGGAGGTTATCAACGGCCCGTATGGGTACGATCTGTTCGAAAACTTCGCCGATGTCTTTAATGTGGCCACCAAGAACGGGAAGGAGCATATTTTCTCTGTTCAGTGTAAATCAAATGTCAATGGTCAGGGAAATCGGTTGGCGTCGTCGGCTACGCCGGTGGGCATTGCAGGTGTTGCATCGGCTGGTACCGACGAACCCCAACCGGATGTCTATAAACTGTATTCAGCAACTGACAAGCGACGGGATGTTACCTTCTTCACCTCGCTGGTTAGCCCGACAACAGGAAAGGCCGTTACGTTTGATCCCCGATTTTTCAAATATTTCGATCCAGCTCAGACGGCTAACCCAACCGAATCGGCTAAGAATATTCCCGTCATCCGGTTTGCCGAAATTCTGCTGATTTATGCCGAAGCGTTGAACGAAGCGGGTTCGCCCACTACAGAAGCGTACACGGCCATTAACCGGGTACGGAAACGGGCTGGTCTTGCTGCATTAGAAAATCTGACTCAGTCGCAGTTCCGCGAAGCGGTCTACACCGAACGTCGACTAGAGTTGATGTTCGAATTTCAGCGCTGGTTCGACCTCATCCGTACCAAACGCATGATTACGGCCCTGCATGCAGCAGGTAAGCCGAATGCGGCAGAAAAGCACTACCTCCATCCTGTTCCACAACGGGAAATTGACCTTAACCCCAAACTGACCCAAAATCCGGGCTGGTAATTGATAAATAATGGATAATGAACAATGAGTAATGGATAACAAAAACCGATAAAGTACTGAATTTCAATACACTAATCCATGCACTAAGCATTATCCATTACTCATTATTCATTACTCATTGTTCATAATCATTAATCTATACTCTCCAATGAACCGTCTGCTCTCAAAAAGTTTACCACTTAGTTGGGTAATTTGTGCTCTTCTGTCGACTCCACAGGTATATGCACAACGGCCAGGAACCCCGAACATCGTCATTGTTGTGGCCGATGATTTGGGGTGGAATGATGTCGGGTTTCATAACCCGAAAATCATTTCGCCGAACCTGAATGCGCTGGCGAAGAAAGGTCGGGAACTCTCCCGATTTTACGTAGCCGCTATTTGCAGTCCCACCCGATCGGGCTTACTGACAGGCAAATATCCCGATCGGTTTGGTATTCGGAATGAAGTTATCCGACCCAATACCATTGGTGGCTTACCACCTGAAGAACAAACACTGGCCAATGTGCTGGCCAAAGCCGGGTACGATCGTCGGGGCGCCTTTGGGAAATGGCACCTGGGTCATTCCGATGCAAAATACCATCCACTGAACCGGGGTTTTACATCGTTCTACGGCCATTACAATGGTGCTATTGATTATTACTCCCATTTCAGAAATGGTGCGCTCGACTGGCACCGAAACTTCGAAACCAGTGCCGATACGGGCTATTCTGTTGATTTGGTCGCGCGAGAAGCCGTCAAGTTTATTCAGGACTCGCCAACCTCGAAGCCGTTTTTGGCCTACGTGGCTTTCAATGGGGTTCACGCTCCTCTTCAGGCAAAGGCAAGTGATTTATTGAAAAACGGCTACGACCCGTCGAAATCACAGGAAGGGTTCACAAGTGGTGGTGGTCAACCGGGCGAATTCAACACGCCTGATTATGGTAAAAAAGGTCGGGGAAACAACCTTCGGCAAACCTACACCGCCATGGTGACCGGTATGGACAATGCACTGGGCCAGATCCTGAAAGCCATTGATGAGAAAGGCATTGCCGACAACACGATCATCTGGTTTCTGAGTGACAACGGTGGCATCCCCACCTTTGGCGGCAACAACGATCCGTTACGAGGCACCAAACATACGGAGTGGGAAGGCGGAGTTCGCTCATCTTCTGTTGTTTACTGGAAAAGCAAAATCGAGGGAGGCCAAAAGATCAATGAAGTTATTGGCTTCATTGATGTACTTCCCACACTGACTCGTCTGGCTAAGGCACCCAATATTCCTAAAACGGATGGTATCGACGTGATCCGCGCACTCCAGGGCGAAACATTGCCCGACCGGACGCTCTTCCTGGGCCATGAGGCTGTCGTGACAAAACGATGGAAATTAAATGAAGGACAACTGTTCGATCTTAGTCAGGACAACTCCGAAACAACGAACGTAGCGGCTTCGCACCCAGCCGAGTTTACTCAGTTAACGAATGCGCTCACAGACTTCAAAAAATTTGTTATTCCATTCCCTTTTCCTTCTCAACCCAAAGGCTGGCTCCCCCCCCACAAACTGGACCATACCAGGTGCACCAACGGCAACTCGTTAAGTCGGCTCGCTCACGGACAAAATCAACTGGCTACTTATTTGTTTTTGTCATGCTGACGAAGGAAGCATCTTCGGATAAGGCAATTATTAAGTTACCGAAGATGCTTCCTTCGTCAGCATGACAAAAAAATCAAGCTAATGTATTTTATTCCAAATACTTACATTATGAAAAATTGCTTATTTCTGTTTGGCCTACTGGGACTTACGCTATCAGTCAGCGCCCAATCCACAAAGTCGGCTTCGGCCAAAAAAAGAATCGCCAAATATCATTCTGATACTAGCCGATGATATGGGTAAAGAATGCATTGGTACTTATGGCAGTACCTATCAAACGCCCATTATCGACCAACTCGCTCAGGACGGGCTGAAGTTCAATTACGGCTTTTCTCAGCCGCTTTGTACGCCCTCTCGGGTTCAGCTCATGACGGGCAAATACAATTACAAAAACTATACACAGTTCGGATTTCTGAATCAGAATGAGAAAACCTTCGCGCACCTGGCTCGGGATGCGGGTTACACAACGGCTATTGCCGGAAAATGGCAACTGGGTCCAAATCAGGGACTTCCGAATCATTTTGGGTTCGATAAGTATTGTCTGTGGCAACTAACTCAGCCTCGTAAAAAAGGCGAACGATACGCCAAACCGCTGATTGAACAGGACGGTAAGCTACTCAGCAGCACCGACGATGATTACGGCCCAGATATTTTCGTAGACTACCTGCTCAATTTTATCGAGACGAATAAAGACCGGAAGTTTTTTGCCTATTATCCCATGGCGTTGGTGCACGAACCGTTCCTGCCAACGCCCGATAGTAAGAGTTGGAAAACGAATCCAGCCGGGCGACAAACCAAAGACACGCTTAACTTCCGGGACATGGTTGCCTACACGGATAAGAACGTAGGCAAGATTATCCAAAGGCTAAAAAAGCTGAATCTGTACGAGAACACCATCATTATTTTTACGGGTGATAATGGCACTGGCCATGAAGTGATTACGACGCTTAAAGATGGCACCCGGATTCCCGGAGGAAAAGGGCTCACCCTCGATCGGGGTCACCACGTCCCGCTGATTGTCAACTGGGGAAGCAATCGGTACAAACAACACGAAACCAACGACCTGGTTGACTTTACGGACTTCCTGCCCACCTTTGCCGATATCATGAATGTGCCTGTCCCAAAGGCCTGGAATATAGACGGCACTAGTATTTATCCACAGATCAAAGGCGAGAAAGGTAAGCCCCGCCAATGGATTTTCTCCCATTACAGCCCCATCCATTCGCCAGCGGCCGACAAGCATTCGGCCCGCTTTTTCCGGGATCATCGCTATAAACTGTATCAGGACGGTCGTTTCTACGATTTAAGTCAGGATCTGGAAGAAACCAGCCCCATTGCTCTTGGCAAAGGTTCGCCCGAAGCCGAGAAAATCCGGCAAGTTTTTGCAGCTGAGTTCCGTAAACTTCCCCCCTGGAAACCCGGTGATCCGGGGCAACCCAAATCTATTCTGCCCGGTCTGGAACCGCTAAAAAGTTTCACCGAATAAGCCCAATTAGTCATGAAAAGAGAATCCCTACGTTTCATTGCTTATGGCCTTGTGAGTCTGGCCACTCTAACTGGTTTCAAATCCATTGACCCTCCCGCCAAGAAAAAGTACAACGTACTCTTCATTGCCGTCGACGATCTGAACAACGATCTGGGTTGTTATGGAAACACATTTGTACAATCGCCGAATATTGATCGGTTAGCCAAACGGGGTGTCAAGTTTGATCGGGCCTATACCCAATACCCACTTTGCAGTCCCAGCCGCTCGTCCTTATTGACGGGTTACCGTCCCGACAAAACCGGGATTTACGAACTGCAAACGCACTTCCGAAAGAATCTGCCTGATGTAGTAACCCTGCCGCAGTTGTTCAAAAATAACGCCTACTTCAGCGCGCGTATTGGTAAGATTTTCCACTATGGCGTACCAGCGCAGATTGGTACAGATGGTCTTGATGATCCTATTTCCTGGAACCAGGTCATTAACCCCAAAGGGCGCGATAAGGTCGAAGAATCAAAGATTAAGAATCTAACGCCAGGTCGGCCGTTGGGTAGCGCCCTTTGTTATTATGAAGCAGAAGGGACAGACGATGAACAAACGGATGGCCTGATTGCCAACGAAGCGGTTCGGTTACTGGAGCAGAAAAAAGACGAACCATTCTTTCTGGCCGTAGGTTTTTTCAGGCCTCACACACCCTACGTTGCGCCTAAGAAATATTTCGACCAATATCCGCTGGATAAAATCCCACTGCCTAAAGAGCAGGCCAATGATCTGGACGATATTCCGGAAGCAGCCCTGTTCACGAAACCTCCACATTGGGGTCTTGGCGAAGCCGAACGGCGGGAGGCACAACGGGCTTACTACGCCACTATTTCCTTCATGGACGCTCAGGTTGGCAAGTTGCTGGATGCGCTGGACCATCTGAAACTGTCAGACAACACCATCATTGTACTCTGGAGCGATCACGGCTATAACGTTGGTCAGCATGGCCAATGGATGAAACAGAGTCTGTTCGAAAACTCGGCCCGCGTACCCCTGTTAATTTCGGTACCCGGTGGCGTGACCGGGAAAGCCTCCGGCCGAACGGTAGAATTAGTGGACCTCTACCCTACCCTGGCAGACTTATGTAGCTTACCAGCACCAGTTGATCTGGCAGGCAAAAGCCTAACGCCTTTACTCAAAAACCCGAATGCATCCTGGGCAAAACCGGCCTACTCGCAGGTATTACGGAATAAAATTTTTGGGCGTAGTGTCCGCACCGAACGCTGGCGCTATACCGAATGGGACGAAGGCAAAGCTGGCGTTGAACTCTACGATCATCAGACCGATCCTGATGAGTTCACAAATCTATCCGGCAAACCTGAACACGCAGGAACGGTAAAAGAACTGGCGGCTTTGCTTCATAAAGGGGCTACTCTTGCGACAGAAAAAGTCAAATCGGAGTAATCCTTAGAATTATTTAGTACTAGTCCGTGATGAAACGACTAACCAATCCTTGTTTTGCGACTATCCTAATGGTAGGTATTCTTTGGTTCAGCAACAGGTTCAACCCATTGCTTGCCCAGAAAATACCTACTCAGAAACGCCCCAACATCATCTTTCTGCTGACAGACGATCACCGCTGGGATGCACTCGGGGCGATGGGAAACTCGATCATTAAAACGCCAAATCTGGATGCGCTGGCGAATAAAGGGATTCTCTTTAAGAACGCTTACGTAACAACGGCAATCTGCTGCGTTAGTCGGGCCAGTATTTTACGTGGTCAATACGAATCCCGGCATGGAATCAATGATTTTACGACGCCTTTTACCCCCGAAGCATTGGCCAAAACCTATCCTCTGCTGTTGAAAAAGGCTGGCTATACCATCGGATTCATCGGTAAATATGGTGTTGGCGAAGGGAAAGACCACCCCAGCCAGTTCTATGATTACTGGTCGTGCGGGAAAGAAGGGCAGCCGCCTTATGAGTTTATTAACGCATCGGGTCAGCTCGTCCATCATACGGATAGCGTGCAACACGATATCCAGAAATTTCTGGAAACCTATGGGTCAAAAAGTCCATCACGGCCGGGGCCATTTTGCCTATCGGTTAGTTTTAAAGCACCTCACGAGTTAGACGGTAATCCGCCAACCTATCCTGTACAGGCCCGCTACAAAAATCTGTACAGCGATGTCACAATTCCTGAGCCTGTAACAGCCTCCCCGATCTACTGGGAACGGTTTCCGGCTTTTTTCAAGACGGATCAGAACATAGCCAGAGATCGGTGGAAGCCCCTTTTCTCTACCTCCGAACGTCGGCAGGAAACTGTTAGGAACTACTATCGGCTGATTACAGGTGTGGACGAGGTAGTTGGGAAGCTTGTAGCCCAACTTAAAAGCCTGAATCTGGACAAAAACACGGTCATTGTTTTTATGGGCGACAATGGCTTTTATCTGGGCGAACATGGCCTGGAAGGGAAGTGGTATGGTCACGAAGAATCCATTCGAGTGCCGCTTCTGGTCTATGGTTCCTCATTACCTGCAACGCTGAAAGGCTCCCGGCCCACGCAAATGGCGCTCAACATCGACATTGCTCCTACGATTCTGGCGCTGGCTGGAGTTGCTACTCCGCCTGATATGCAGGGTGTCGACCTAATTAAGCTGGCACAAAAGAAAGTAGCGGCTCGACCAGACTTTTTCTATGAGCACACCTTTATGGGCAGTCCCCGACTCCCAAAAGTGGAGGGAGTTGTGACGCCTACATTCAAGTACATGAATTTTATCGAACATGAATACGAAGAGTTGTACGACACGGCTCACGATCCACACGAAACCACAAATCTGGCCTATAATCCAGCTTATGCTTCGAAGAAAGCAGCGTTAAAAAAGCGCTATACCGCTCTCAAACAGACAGTTCGATAAGTAGTGGCATAAGGGAGTAATAAAAATTTAGCTATTTTTTGTCATTCCGACAAAGGAGGGATCTTAAGGTCTCTTGCTGATCTAACAAGGGGGCTTTAAGATTCCTCCTTTGTCGGAATGACAAAAAATAGCAATCACTTTGTTGGGCGTAGTCTCTGGACTACGCCGTGTTGTTATCCGGTCTCCGACCGGTTTTCCAATTTATTTCCCCCGGTCAGAGACCGGATAACACTCGAACGTAGTTAATACTACGCTCAACTGGGGATACTTTAAGATCCCTCCTTCGTCGGGATGACAAAAATATAGCCCACATTATTTAGCCGTCGTAACGGACAACACGCGCACTGGCCCCAGCAAACCCGACGACAACACTGGCGAATCGGCTCGATAAAACGGCAAAGTGGTATAGGTAATTTTGTTGGTTACGCCCGGTTGCGCATCACCAATCAGGCGATTTACCCATAAGTTGGTCACCTTAACCTGTACCGAATTACGACCTGGTTTCAAAGCCCCGCTGATATCGACCCGAAACGGTTTCTTCCAGACAGTTCCCACCGATTTACCATTGACAATCACCTCAGCAATGTTTTTCACATCGCCCAAATCGAGCAGATAAGATGCGTTTTTACTTCTCGCTGGCAAATCGAACGAATTGTCGTAAGTAGCCGTGCCGGAGAAATATTTAATACCCGGCTCTGCACTCTCCGTCAACGATGCCAACGAAGTCATTGTGGTCTGTTGCGGAGCGCCCCGGCCTTCCTGGAAATGAACGTTCCAGGTTCCCGTTATGCTGGCAACCGGCGATTCAGTAACGGCAGGGGTAGTATACGAAGCCACTGTCGATTTATCATGGAAAACAATGAAATAGGCTCCCCACGACTCAAACGTAAGTGGTATAATTGTCCGGCCGTCCTTTTGCTGGTACGATACTTTCTCCAGTTTACCCGTTTGCGGATTCCACAATTGAGGCACTTTTCCAGTTACCCGAAAGCTGATTTGGGCTTCGCTTGGATTCTCACTCCGGCTATCCAGCCAATAAATGTCGCTGTCGTTAGTTTGGCGATGCACATATAGGATTTTGGAGTTCGCATGAAGTATATCCATATCTTTTTGCACGCCCATCTCACCTAATAGCGTCCCTATTGGTTTGGTCGACACATTTGGGTTGCTCCAGATTTGGTTAACCAACGTCGTAAACTCCGCCGGGTTATCGCTTAAACTTGGGGAGCGTTCCGGTTTTTCGCCTACTACCTTCAGTCCAGCTTTCACCAGTTCGCCTAGCTTTTTCAATACGGGTAACGTCATCAGTTTAGCCGATCCATCCAACACTAATAGGCGGTACTGCTGACCACTTTGCGCAACAATCTTTCCTCCCTCAACCCGCAATGCATTTTTCAGCGCTGTAGCGTTAACAAAGTCGAATGCGTAACCAGCAGGAATATCGGGGAGTTTTTCCGCACAAATTTGCGTGATATTGTTGTTCTCCCCATAATAGTACAGCACATCCACAACAGGTCTTCCTTGCTGAAGTAGGAAGCAACTCCGACCCAGATAATCTGTCCAGGCTTTCGCCTGTTCAGCCCAGGTTTCCTGTCGGGTGAAATACTGCCCGAAAGGCCCAAGCGAGAACCCTGGTTTCTTGTCATCAAGTGGCTGGTGGACAGATGTATGGATCACAAAGCGATTGAGCCCCGAGGCCATTTCCAGATCGGCTGTCCGTTTCAGTTTTTCAGGATGCCAGCTAAACCCATTTCCAACAGATGTCATCGACTCAGCCGCAACAAACGGTTGACCATAGATGTGCGCTACTGAAGCCGCTTCCCGGATATCGGCCTCACTCCGAACTTCCTCATTACTACCTCCAGCAAGACTACCCGGCGTCCACATCGCCGACATGGGAATCTCGGCCAGGCGCTTTACGTCCATACCATCGGCCAGGTAAATCCGGCCGTTTTCGTGCGATTCGGTATACCGTTTCATCCCTCTGGCGTGCAGTGCATCACCAATTACTTCGTAGTGATTTTCGACAATCAGTTCACCGATGGTTTTGCGAAAATCCCACAGGAATTTCTCGCTGGCTTCGGCACTCTGTATTATCCGGCCCGCCAGAACGGGTAGCCAGGGCGTGAGGCTATACCCCCGTCGTTTCTGAAACTCAGCAGGCATATCCTTCGTCCAGGTCATATGGCCAGCCTCATAACTGTCTAGTACCATATATTGCAGTCCCTGAGCGCCCATTTGGCCACCAGTGGCGTCTTTATACATATCCAGATAGGTGTCGATATATTTCCGAACAGCGATCTTGTCCAGCTTGTCAACTTCCAGGCCAGTGGCTTCGGGTGATGCAGGGTGATTTTCCCGGCCTGTGAGCGAGTAGCCCAGCCGCATAACTACCCATTTGCCCGCTGGCGGTGTCCAGTTCAAGGTGCCATCGGCGTTCATTTTCGTGCTTAGATCCACCACATCGGTAGATGGAATAGCGTCAGCATCAGCTTTCACGAGCGAGTGCGTGCTTTCTTTCCAGGCAGCAAAACCGGCTTTCTGTTCAAAAAGGTCAATCCGGTCGGTGTTATGCAGCACTAGCTCAGCGACAGGGACACCCTGCGGCTTACCCGGTGCCGAACTACCCCCGAACATAGCTGCAAACGGGCTACCTTCCGGTTTTTCAGTTTTGAATGTGAAACGGAAAATTTTAGCCGTTGTAGGCAAAATTCCCATTGTGCTCTGCGATACGGTGCTGCCCCGAATAATCACGACATCACGGAAGTTTACGCCATCGTCACTTACTTTCAGGCCCCGATTATCGGGCATTCCCCGAAATTCGGCCAACTCACCAGCAACGGGTGCCCCTACGATGGTAAATGCTTTGAACGTCTGCGGCTGGTCGAACTCAAACTGAATCCACATATCCTGCCCCACTTCCATAGGGGGCAGCATCGTCGTTTTAGCCAAATCGCCATCGGTTAGATCAGCCAGTGCGAAAGTGCCTCCACTCGACGTAATCTTCGGATTCAGGGCTGATAATGGCTTTTCGGCAGCCGGTAACCGATAGGCAATTACAGCTGCATCGGCGTAATAACTTGGTATTTCTTTCGGTGGCCCGCCCAGTACATTCGCTGAAGCCAGGGGTACGTTCTGGAATTTACCCGCAGCCGATGAGGGTTGCGGCAGTTTTCCCGAAAAAGGTTTATTTCCCTCAACTACGGTTTCGGTCCAGACGTATTTTTTCATTCCATCTCTGGGCTCCACCCACGGGCCGCCCGTCACGCTCCAGCCCGGCGAACCGGCAATGGCCATTTCGAGACCCAGCGTTTTTGCCAGATTGGTCGTGTGTTTAAAAGCGTCTTTCCATTCGGGTGTCATGAACACGAGCTTCTTTGGGGTAACGTTGGGCGTAAACAGGCTGGCGTCGAAGTTCTGAAAGCCGCCAATACCAACGCGTTTCATCCACTCAAGGTCTTTGGTAATGCCCTCTTTGGTGATATTACCGTTCATCCAATGCCACCAAACGCGCGGTTGAGCCGCATTTGGCGGAGTCTGAAAGCCTTGTTGGAGTGGAGCGGGCTGCCCTGCAGCAAGCACGGGAAGCAAGCAAGCCAGGAGTACTTTTTTGTTCATATTAATTGACTCAATCGGTTAAAGGAAGTAATAGCTAGGCACTAAGAAACAAGGGTAATTGCCTACGTCTAATCGCCAATATGTATTGTTTACGCATTAAAGGTAAAGGGGATTCTCATTGCAGCTAGCCTATACTTACCCATTTTCCACTATTTTTTCATGGAAAAATTACAAGTGTTTTTAATAAAGGCTAGTCTGTTTGAATTGGGCGAAAATCAGTAGTCCTATTTTGCGATAGCTTTTGCGCATTGCCATCAACTCTTTAAGGGCAGGTTGTTGTAACACCAACGCAACTGAACAGTCAGCTTCTCCGTACAGACAAAGGCATTAAGATTTCTGCTAATACCTTTCAACGCTTTCTATACACTTAAGTCATATATATGCTTTTCGCAGCCAAGGCAAAAAAGTGGAATCACCCATTTAGTCCTAAACGGATTTTAGTGATTCGGCTTCAGGCCATTGGCGATGTCATCATTACGTTTCCGTTTGTACAACAACTTAAGGATCAGTACCCAAATACGCGCATTGACTTTTTAACCCGAGCCAATCAAGTCGATCTGGCTCGCCATATAACGGCTGTCAACAAGGTAATTACGTTTACAGATAGTCATCGTCGATGGCGTCAACTCGCCTGCACACTGCGTCTGTTACCCCAACTGCTTTTAAGGCGATACGACGCTGTTTTAGACTTACAGGCCAATACATTTTCGAAGATTATTAGTCGCAGTTTTGTGGGTAAAACCTTCACGGAATTTGAGCGATTTACGCCCTTTACTGCCGCCGAGCGCAACCTGAGAGCGATTCAGCAAACGGGGTTAATTAGTCATTTTAAACATCCTGTTTTAGTGCTTAAGGATAACAAGCTGGGCCTATCGATGCTCGCTGAACAGGGTTGGGATAGTCAAAAACAGTTAATTGTCCTGAATCCAGCAGGCGCTTTTGCCAGTCGTCATTGGGCGCCCGAAAACTATGTTCTATTTGCCCGACTCTGGTTGGCCAGCTATCCGAATGCTCAGTTTCTGGTGCTGGGTACTCCGAAAATCGCCGAGAAAGCCGTTTTTTTTAAACAGGAACTGGGTGACGCCTTGATTAATCTGGTCGGCCAAACAACGCTCTCAGAAGCCTTTACGATTCTGGCCAAAACGAGCCTTGTCATTTCCGAAGACTCCGGACTCATGCAGATGGCCTGGGCACTGAAACGACCAACAATTGCCTTGATTGGGTCAACCCATAAGTATCGGAGCGCGCAGGAAGGCACTCATATGGTTATTCTCAATTCGGACGATCTACCTTGTGGCAATTGTATGCAAGTCGATTGTTCTTTCGGCACAGTGCCGCCCTGCTTAAGTCGGTACGACCCCGCAATGATTGTGGAACTAGGTAAAAAACTACTTGCAACCCAATGGCCAGAAAACGAATTGCGGTACTGATTTACGGCGGAGTGGGTGTAGGCATAGGTTCTGAAGGTGTAGTCTGCCTGGTTAAACTCTGCGAAACTATTGCTAGGGATTACGACCTGACCGTGTTTTCGATGGTCCGGATTGACGACAATTACCAACCCAACGGATACCAGCTGATTGGCACACCCTTCAGCGAAAAACGCAGCACTTTAGTTCGGATGGCCTACATCGGCTTTAAGATGCTTCAGCAGCATCGGCAAAAAAAGTATTCCATTATACACGCTTTCTGGGCTTATCCGGCGGGTTTCTGGGCCATACAGTTGGCGAATTTCCTGCGACTTAAAACCATTGTAACATTTATGGGGGGCGAAGTAGCCAATCTATCTTCGATCAACTATGGCCTTTACCAGACCACGTTTAAGCGAAAACTGATTCAGCAAATTGCTCGGCACGCCAATGTTGTTGTAGCCTTAACTCAGCACCACTCTCGAAAAATCACCACTAAGCTCACTGTAAAGCAGCTGGTAGTCATCCCCTTTGGTGTAGATTTAGCGCAGTTTTCTATTGTTCCCAAACTCCTTAAGCCGCCTTATCGTTTTCTGTATGTGGGCAATTTAAATCGAGTCAAAGACATTCCGACGCTACTCCACACCTTTCAGAGAATTAGTCAACAGGTAGACGCACGTTTGGACTTGATTGGCCTGGATACCTTGCACGGAGAAATGCAGTTGTTAGCGAAGAAGCTAGGGTTGGCCGATACTGTTTATTTCCATGGCTACCAGCCCAATAACCAGCTTCAAGAATGGCTGGCGAAGACCCATATTCTATTGCATACATCCCTATGGGAATCGCAGGCGGTGGTGGTCAATGAAGCTATAGCGTCAGGCGTGGTGGTATGTGGTACCCGAGTAGGCCTGATTGCCGACCTTGAGGGAACCGCTACAATAGCTGCAGCAGTAGGCGATGCTAATGAGTTAGCGCAAAAAGTGCTTCAGTTAGTAGATGATCCTACTCATTATGAGGAGTTAAGAAAAAACGGCATTGCCTGGAGCAAACGTCATGATTGGAAAATCCAGTACCAATGCTATAGTGGCTTATATCAGATGTTAGCAGCGATTTAGCTATATTTTTACCGCAGAGATCACAAAATCCCCAGACCCTCTGCGACCTTTGTAAATGGCCCTAGCGTTCTTTGCGGTTAAAAAATAACTCCCATTCACTCCCTTTTTTTCCGAATAACAACCCAGGGAAACTGGCTCCGATTCTGTCTTAATAACCGTTGCCAGATGCTCGCTTTTCTATACTTATAAATCGGAGAATAAGGCGCTAATTCCTGAAATGTATGGTGGAAATAATAGTGTGCCATTTCCGGATGGCCCAACTGTTGGTAATAGGCCTGTGTTCGTTTACGGGCGCTTTCCACGTCCTGAGATTCATAAAAAGGACTATCCAGAATATGGATTTCGCCGGTCGGTGTTAACACATCAAACAGTACCGTTACGAGTTTTTCGATGGAAGGGAAATATTGGCAGGCAGCGTTCAGTACCACTCTGTCAAAACTTTCAGGGGTGAATAAGCCCGTCAAGATATCGCCATAGCAGAAAGTCAGTTTAGGGCTGCCAAAGAGCTTTTGTGCCTGCTGCAGTTCCGGCAGGTTCAGGTCCAGGCCTACCACATATACCTGAGGTAAGGCAGTCATTTTTGCTGAAAACCAGCCATTACCGCAGCCTAAATCCAGAATGCGCGTAGTAGTTTGGGACTGAGCTAAATCCAGGCAAAAACGATTGGCCGTTTGTTTTCGAAGTTGCCATTCCTGAGCATGTGGAGTGCCATCGGGTAAGTCAGGCAGTAGGTTAACTAAATCGTCACTCATCACCCGATCCTCTTTTGTTCGAACCTGCAGATAGGCTTCTTCGTGCGTACATTCAGGCATATAAGGCGAGAGCAAATAAACGCCTTCCATAGTAGGCGATTGTTCTATGCATTGATGAATAGCCATAGTACGCATTAAAGCATTGTAGCTCCTTCTGTTTCTGGTTGCCGGTATCGAAGCCAAAATCGTTGTAGCAGTTTAAGTTCAAGGGGAAAATGAAAGAAATTTGTTCGGTATCGAAGCTTCGAAAGAACCGAAATAGCTTTCCGCTGAAACGAACTTAACTTCACATCCTGTGCTGTCGGAAAACGGGCATTCAACACTACTTCAAAATTGCGAATCTTGTCGACCATTGACGCCCTCAGCCAGGGCGTAAGCGGATTTTTGCGAAGATCAAACCCTTTCCATTCCTGGGCCAGCCAATCCTCTAGCTTCTGCGGAAAAACAAACCCACTGGCCTTCACTTTCTCATATAAATCGCTGCCTTCGGTGAGCACCGGACTGTATACATACATGATGATTTCAGTAGCCGGATTCGCCTGTTTTACCTTTTTGATAAACTCAATGTCGTCATCAATCATGGCCATCACCTGCTGCTGCGTTTCGGCGGGGAAACCGAGTACGAACGAATACTCAGGAATGATATTAAACCGGCCCAGTCTCTCGGCAAAGCGAATCATCTGCGCTGCATTTTGTGTACCGCCTTTATCGATGGCTTTCAGCGTATCTTCATTACCTGTCTCGGCACCGAGGAAAATCATCCGGCAACCCGCCCGACTCATCAGGGCCAGTGTATCGTCCGAAAACTTGTCAAGGGTATCAATGCGTGCTTCGCCCCACCATTGAATACGGTCTTGTTCAATCAGTTCACAAAACGTCCGAACGCGCTTTTCGGAGACAAAGAAGTTATTATCGCAGAACTCAACTGAATCGACACCATAAGTATCTTTCAAATATTTGACATCCTGATACAGCCGTTCGGCCGATGAGCCTTTCCATCGTGCTTCAAAAATAGGCACAATGCCACAGAACGAACAGGTAAACGGGCAACCGAAGCTGCTATGATATAAGGTAGTCTTTCGTCCCAGATGCGTCTTTCCGAAATAAGACTGAATGGGATAAAATTTCTCGAGTTCATGATAAGGAAGCACAGGCAGTGAATCCATATCAATCGAGGTGATTTTATGGGTTTTGACCAGCGTCCCTTTATCGATAAAAATTAAGTTATTGATTCGACGCAGATCTTGCGTGTTTTCCAACGCATCCAGCAAAGCCGGAAACGCCAAATCACCGATCCCATTTACGATATAATCGACATACCCAGAATCCAGCGATACTTTGTATTGATTGGAGGCAAAATAACCGCCCCATATGGTTATGATATGCGGGTATTCTTCCCTTATTTTCTTCGTAAACGGAATAGCCTGGCGCAACTGCGGACCGGGCATAACTGTGCAGCCGAAATAGGCATATTCTCCCGTATCCAGATAATTTTTCAGTTTACTCCAGGGATCACTTTCGCGATTGCCATCCACCAAAACAAAGTCATATTTTCCATAAATAGACGCTGCCACTTGCAAAATAGACAGTGGAATTCTAGGCTTGTACTTAGTTACAAGTGGATTAAAAAGTATAACCTTCGTTCTGACTTTCATTACGATAACGTTTGAGTATCGATTGGCCCTGACAGATTACCTAAGCGGATAGTTTAATTAAATAATACATCTCGCCTTTTCTTTTCGGAGTTGCGTAGAGCTCCCACCGATAATTCCCTTCAATAGCTAATTGCTGGATTCTATCAATGTGACAATCTTCTGAAAGCACCATCATCGCATAGCCCGTATCGGTTAAGAAATAGGCTAGTTGAAGGAATAAATTTTTAAAATATAGATGATCAATACCGCAAAACCAGGCTTTTTCAGCATCATTTTTCGGGTCTCTAGGATAGTAGGGAGGATTAATGAGGATTATATCAAACAATCGGCCGCTAAGCTTGGCAAACAAATCCGAATGAACGATATCAATATTTACTGAGTTTATCTGTGCATTATCTTTAATTGCAGTACACGCTAATGGATTAATATCTGAAGCTGTGACATTGGCTCCTTTCTGTGCCATCGCAATAGATAATAGTCCAGATCCAGCCCCTAATTCAAGCGCCTTTAGCCCTCCTATTAATTGGGTAGCAGTAAATTCCAGTAAAAGAAGCGTACTTGAAAATAAGGTCGGATGAAATACGCCAGGCGGAATTTTTAGCTGAATAGTACCAACTGTTACTTTTCTCTCTTTGGACAAATAATATCGGGTAATGGGTATGAGCACCCATTTTCCAAACGTTTTTCGCGTACGCTTTATAATATCCATCCGTTTACATTTTATTTACAATAGAGCGCAGCCTCTTATGATAATTATGATTTAATCAGTGTTAATCATAATTATCTGCGTTCTATTTATGCAGTACGTTTCTTCAATGTGATCGTATAATAATCACCAATCCTATTGAACGGGTAAAAACGATTAAAGCTATTTTCTGCTCTTTTCAGAAAATCCCACAACATTGGGTATCGCTCAGGAAAAGTCTCCATGTACGAAGGTGGAACAATGGTACATATTCCTTCTAATTCAATCAATTCAAATTCTTCTTTTAAGTGCTCAATAATATACGAAGGTTGATAATACCAACATAAAAAATGAATGCCATCAATATGTGCTTTAGCTCCTTTCTTAGCAAACAGTCGACGAAAAGCTACTTTAAAATATCCTCTAAATACATGTAAAAATTCCCATAGGCAAAAAGGTGGCATAATCGTTAGCGTTACAACTCCACCTGATTTTACTAGAGTACTAAACGAGTGTAATACTTTATCAAGTTGATTTGTACAGTTCAGCCCACCAAAATTTGAAAAAATAGCATCATAAGGCCCACTTTTTGTCAGGTTCTCTAAAGCAAGAAAAGATGTTTGTTCATAGGTAACCGAATCTGATAGTTGAGCGGATATTATTTTCTGGCTTAGCTGACGTAGCATCCCCTCCGAAACATCAGTAGCATGTACATAATGTCCTTGACGTGCCAAATAAATAGAATCTTCCCCGGTACCAGCATTCAATTCTAAAATAGAGCTGCCTGATTTTAACTGTTTTTCAAAATGATTGCGAATTTTCATCCGCTTATATTGAACAATTTCATTATCACCATACGTCTGATCGAAAACAGTTGACTGTTTTGTAAATGCCATTTTAGCGGCTTCATTTTCGATGAGATGATTCAGCATAATTTCAAGCAATTCATTTATTATTTAAAGCCATAACCAGATACCCTTCCATCAGTTTTCGTTCAGATGCAAACAGATTAAAACTTTGTTCAAAAATCTGGGTTCTTTTCATTAAAAACATTTTTCCGTAAAGATTACCCAATGTGGTAAACAGATGAGAAAGTTTCTCATTGATTTTCTCCTTCACTTGAATCCTATTTAATACATCTACTTTTTCAATTTTTAGAACCGTAAAATGATGTTTTTCCAACAACGCTTTCCAATCGTTCAGATACGGATAATCCGTGCTTGCCTGAGGAAGGCCAAATTGTTCAATAGCAGATATATTGAATGCCGTGGCTTCTATCATATCGGTACTCATTAGCCAAATGGTTTCATTAAAAATCAATTTACCAGCAGGCTTTAATAAGCGACTAAATTGAGCTATCAGTTCACATAATGTCGGGCCATTTTGTATGCCCAAAACTGACTCAACATAGACCTTATCGAAAGAGTTATCCGCGAAATCATTCAGTTGGTTTTGACCGATTCTCTTAATAGTGGCTCGGTCTTTAAGCAAGCAAAAAGCCAATCGTTTCGAAGCTTTCTTAATCATTATCTTAGACTTGTCGACAGCCCAAAAAGTTGTCTGCCTATATCGAGATACAACTTTGACCAACGTGCCACCTGTCCCAACACCAAACTCTAAAATCTGCTCTTCTGGCTGACAATCAAGCCACTGGATCAGGTGTTCAGTCGCTAGCTCACCTTTTGCGTGGAGATAAGGTTTATTCTGTTGAGCCAGATAGTCCAGATATCGCATCATCGTCTTTGGTCTAAGGTAGAAGTAGCTTCACTCCCTGAAAGCTCAGCCGCTCACGTGCCCATAAGTATGGTAGCTTCAGCAAGGCCTTTGCAGAGCTCTTTTGCCAACCTCTAACTGCTTTCTCTTTCCGATAAACCCGATGCGTGTATTCGTGCAAGCGTCGATAGAATTTGGCTGAGAATGTTGCTTTATAAAGCATAGCCAAATCATCAGAATCTTCCCAATTTTGCTTACGTTGAAGTTGCGCTTTTACTTTCTCGTAAAACCCAGTTCCTGGCAATGGATACGAGACGGAAATACCTATATCATCAGGTAAGAGCCGTTTCACCATAGTCAGGGTCTTTTGGATATCCTCCCACTGTTCGCCTAAATAACCATATTGTAAAAAGAAAGCTACTTTAACTCCTCTCTGCTGCAAACCTTGTGTAGCTTGTTCTATTTCAGCAATGGTAATGCCCTTATCCATAGCATCCAGAATCTTTTGCGAACCGCTCTCCGCTCCTATCCAAACTTCATCAAGGCCCACATCGATTAAATCCTGAATCGTATCTTCTTTTACTAACAAATCCGCTCTCGACTGAATTTTCAGCTTAAGATTCAGCTTTCTCTCCTTAATAATTTGCCTGAACTCCTTTACCCAACCAGGTTTTAGTCCAAAAATATCGTCACATACCCAAAAATGAGAGGCTCCCTGGCTAACCAGATAGCTCAATTCATCGGCCACTTTTTGCGGAGATCGGGAATTGTAGCGCTTACCATAGATGGGTTTTGCACACCAGTTACATTTAAAAGGGCAACCTCGTGTAGTAGCAATATTCAGAGAGAAATAGCCATGCGATTGCTGCCAGATTTTTTCATAATCACTAAGCCGTACGAGATCCCAAGCTGGCGTTGGGTATTCATCCAGAGCAGGCAAACTGGCTCCTTTAGGAATATGCACAACATACTGATCTTTCATAAAGGCCACTCCTTTCAGTTCGCCAAGATTAGCTAAATCTCTGCCTAAAACTGTTTGAAGCATTTGCTCTGATTCACCTAATAAAACAACATCAGCACCAGCCTGAAGGTATTTTTCATAATGATCCGTAGCGTCAGAACTGTTAACAATTATCTGGCAGCCAGCAGCTTTCCCGTATCGAATCAAATCGAAACAAGCCTCTCGCATAACCGTGAGGCACATTTTACTGAGGTAATTAAAATTATCATCAAAAATGACCAGATAATCTGGCTTTGTATTCGTAAGATAAGGATCAATCTCGGCCGTTGACTTCGCTAAGTTTGTATCGAAAAGAGAAACGTCGTAGCCCGCTTTACGCAATATGGCAGCAGCCAGAATCGTCCCATAAGGAGGATATGGTTTCTGTGCTTTCCATTGCTTTTTGTCAAAGCGATAGAAATAGGTGTTAGTCAGTAATACCTTCCTTTTCATTTGCTATTAAACTATGCAATCTCACTAATACCTTGCGTGTAACTATTCATAATTTTAGGGTATTTAGCAAGAATATGAGACTTGGCTACATGTCTTTGCAGGTCTATGTAATAATTAGGTTGCTCGAAAAGTATGGGGTTAAATTTCCTCTTCCTTTTTTTTATAGAATAATCTAACAACCACTTATCCATCTTTTCTCCCAAATCATTATTAAAACATTTTTCTAACACCTTCTGAATAAATGACTGTTTTTTTGTAACATCCTTATCTGGCAAGAGTGAAAATCTTGGAAAAAAATCAGCTGCCCACGAGTTTTCTAAAGCCATTTCTTTATAGTATTTATAACCAAATAGAGGCACTAATGTCTTAAGCTCGATAGCTGTATATAAACTACGTTCATCGATAGACAAATGCTTACTATCAATCAAATAATTATAGCAGAAAAACTTAGATTGATTCAGCAAAAAGAATCGTCTGAAACAGCTACAAAAAAAATTAACAATCCATAATCGCTTAGGTTCAGTAATTATAAAAAAATCAATATCACTATCAGGGTCCACACAGTCTTTAGAGATAGACCCCGATAGGAATACAGCACGGATATAAGGGAAATTAATTATAATTCGAGTAACAATTCGAGCTATTTTCATATATTTCAGTGCTCTATTGTTACGATTTTTTCGCCTTTCAATGATTGTTTTATCATTACGTAAACAATAGAAATTGTCTATCAAAAAAATCTTTCTTTCCCTAACAAGTTCTGAAAGACATACGACTAATTCATCAGCCTCTATTTTACCTCGTTCGAAAATTTCTTTCTCAGAGAGAGGATATTGAAAAATATGAGAATAAACAAGAATATTTAACGTATCTCGTTTCTTAACTTCCCAATTAAGTGGATTGGACCTAGCTGTTACCATTGTGAATTCACTAGCCAATAGGTTGAGTATTTATACCAGTTGATTAAAAAAACAGAAAATACAATCCATTGCCCTCATAAAAAGGGTTGCCTACTACAATCAGTCCGTGAACTATTTTCTATTTTTATAGAAGCAATACGGAAGCTTATTTAGAAGGGTTGCGCAACCCTTAAATTTTCTTTTCAGAAAGCGCATCTACTCGGATATGATTATGCCCACGAGCCAATAAAAAAAGCCACTTAGAGTGGCTTTTTTTATTGGCTCGTGGGCTACCCTTGTAGAACATTTTTTACTAGCAGAACAACAGTTTAATTCTTTTTTAATACCACAGGCTACTGCGAAAAATTACATACCACTGAATACCAACAATATAACAAAATAACCAAAGCCGTCCTGCCTAAATTATGGTTAATCCAATTTTAAGTTCGTTGATTTAGATGTAGAACCAACCTTAACGCCCCAGCCAGTCTTTAAACTCCGACATACGGCTCATGCTGACAAATACCTCTAAGCGGGCGGGTGGCAGCAAATCCAGCTTTAGTTTCCCTGCCGAAAAGGCGTGAATGGTTTGAATTGCCGATCGCGCGACGAGAAATTGTCTGTTGACGCGGAAGAATTGATTGGGGTCTAGCATGCCTGCCAGCTGGTCAAGACTATATTCGAGTGGCAGAAAATGGCCGTCTTTGTTCACGAGAAAGGTGGCCTTTTCTTCCGAAAAAAAGTAGGCTGTGCTCGTCACCTCCACGCTATGAATTTTCGTCCCAATGCTAATCATAAATCGCTCTCGAAACCGGCTTTCCTGCGGTTTTTGCATCATCTGAAAAAGCGCGCTCAAGTCCGAAAGCTCCGGCTTCGATCGAATCGTTTTGAACTTCTCGAGAGCAGCCACCAATTCGTCGTAATCAACTGGTTTGAGCAGATAGTCGATGCTGTTTACCTTGAAGGCCTTGATCATGTACTCCTCGTAGGCCGTCGTGAAAATAATGGGCAGCGTTAAGGTTAGTTGCTCGAAAAGCCGGAAAACGAGCCCGTCTTCGAGGTGAATGTCCATGAATGCCAAATCGGGTGCTGGGTGCGTGCTGAACCACTCAACCGCATCTTTTACCGATGGCAATTGTGTCAGAATATGAATGGTGGGATCATATTTTTTCAGCATACGCTCCAGTTGGCGCGCATTGCGATCTTCATCTTCAATAATGACGACGTTCATGATAAAAGGGGAATTTCAACAACAAACGATTGATCTTGCCGACCATGCGATACCGGTCTGGGTGTTAGCAGCGCATAGCGATTGATTATATTTTTCAAGCCGATACCAGTCGAGAAATCAGGCTGATTGCGCGGTAACCAGGGGTTCTCTACCACCAGCACATCGCCTTTGCAATAGATACGCACCTGCAATGGCTCGGTTATCGACATCCGATTATGCTTCACTGCATTTTCGACCAACAGTTGAAGCGATAAGGGGGCAATTTTATACTGTTCTTCCTCCGCTGGCGTAATCTCAATCAGCACATCGAACTTGTTTTCGAAACGAATCTGGAGCAGAAATGTATAGGCTCTGATAAACTCTATTTCGGTTTTCAGAGCAACTAGTTCCTGATCCCGTTGCTCAAGAATGTAGCGATACACTTTGGAGAGTTGCTTGATAAACTTTTCGGACAGATCGGCATCCTCATGCACCATCGACGTAAGAATACTCAGGCTGTTGAACAGAAAATGCGGGCTCAGTTGATGTTTCAGGGCTTCGACCTGACTCAGCGCAGCTTCTTTTTCCGACCGTTCGGCGCGGAGCTGCACATCTTTTAACTGCTGGTACGATCGTGAAATAAGTGTCAGATAAAAGGCCGATAACATGATAACCAGGTTAAACACATTGTTTACCCGATGCAGATAAGCAAACACTTCGGGCGTAAACGGCTGGGATTTCTCTGAGTGTTGGGGAATCAGCCCAACGTAAAAAATTAGCTTAAATAACCCAGTGATGATCAGCTGAAAAACCAGAGCGTACAACACAGCCAATCCTAGCGAAATAAGCATGGTCAATATCAGTGCCCGCCAGTTGAAATCGAGCAAAAACTCCTCGCCAAATCGTTGAAATAGTTGATTTTGAATCCAGTCCGTAGCCGAAATCCAGATGAAGTATAAACCCAGTGCAATCAGGAAAATAGCAGCTATAAATGGTAGTAATTCGACCACCTTGCCCAGACTCCGAACCGATTCGGGCAGGTTGATATAGAGCGTAAGGGGTGAATACAGAAACAGCAGCCGAATGGCTAATTGCCATCTTTGCCGGTACGTTAGCTTTGCGACCATAATTGATTAGTAAAAAGAAAACTAGGCCAACTGGCTACTTCTTCGCCACGTTTCTCTTCCTATTTACAATAAACACAAATTAGCCCTAGGCAGACATCGGTCGATGCTTGTTTCTGTCCAGGGCTAATTATTTATATTACCTTATTTCCTATCGATGCGTGGCAATGATTAATCCTGAACAACAAAGCTCTCATTCGGATTGGGTTGCACAACAAACGTCTTCGTCTGCGTTTGCGAACCCGTTGCCAGGGATAATCGATACGTACCATAACTTAGGTTAGACAGGTCGAACTGCTGACTCAACCCTTTTTGCAATGCTACGTTTGATGTGTATACCGGCTGACCGTTAGCATCCAGAATGGTAACCTGACCTTTTGTTTGCAAAGGCTGAACATAAAGTTTGATTTTATGCTCAGGAGTCATTATTACATGCGTCTGAGGAGCTGAAGGCTGAGCAACAGGTTGATTAGCGAACGATGCTGAACTGGCTACCAGTCCTGCAATCAGAAGAAGAATCTTTTTCATGATTTGTCTATTGTTTACGTGTTTTTGTTTGACGAATCAAAAGTAGATTCAACCCTGAAGTCCTGAAAATCAAAGCTTCCGAACATCGACATTCGCCGGATGAGTGAAGGTTTTAAGGGGATGAATAAAAATGGACACTCGTTTAATTTCCCGAACCAGTTAAGGTATATAAGGCTTACCAACCACCAGCTTATCGCCAGAAAAGTCTACCTCTATCAGGTGAGGAACCCGTACTGTACGACCATTGCTCTTTCTATGACTGTGAAGCGACATTAACCACTTGCCATCCAGTGTTTGAAACAACATGCCATGCCCATAATTCGGCGGAGTTATCGGATTGGCTTCCTGTATCCAGGGGCCATCCAGCGTGCCACTTTTCGAGTAAGCAACACCCTGAGTATACACATCGTAGATCCAGCTGGTCCAGATCATGCCCAGCCTGCCGGAGCCTGTCTTGAATAAATAAGGCCCATCCGTTACTTTATTCGGACCAACTTTATCATTCACTTTCTCGCGACTCCACGGGCTGTCACTCGCCCGAAAAAGCAGCTTCCCCTCGCCTATCGACCCACTTAAATCGGGTTTCAACTCTATCTTTTCAATAGTTCCATTCAGATTTTGCAGCCACTCATAACAATAAACCATATAAGGCTTTCCATCTTTATCTATCCAGAAAGTACCGTCTAACGTAGGCTTATCGGCGGGCAGGTAGGTGGCATCCTGCATGGGAACATAAGGCCCCTCGGCTTTGTCGCTGACTAAAACGTGGCTGGCACGGCGTTCGATAATATTCTCACCGACTGTATCAATTTTTACGTCCCGGTTCGTGAAGGTGGCAAAATAATAGTACTTGCCTTTGTATTGATGCAGTTCGGCGGCCCAGATCATAGGATTCTTTCCCATCCAGGAATTCGGATCTGTTTTGACAATGACGACCGGGCCTGCCCATTTTTTCAGGTCTTTACTTTTCCACAACAGCCCACCTGTCCCGGTCATGTAGTAGGTTGAGGTAGCCTTGTCGGCCAAAATAAACGGATCGCTTAGGCGAATAGAATCCAGAGGCACATCTTCCTTAAATACTGGCACTCGGTTTTGCGAAAAAGTCGAGGTCACGGTAATTACCATCAATACCGCCAGTAGGAACGCTTTAGTACGCATTGTATATCGATCTGCTATGCTCATTAAACTACTAATACCAGATGTTATCCTTTCAACTAGTGTAAGTGACGATCGTCATGATACTACTTTGGTCACATGAAATTTAAATTCTTAACAGATTTACTTTCCATTAAACCTACAGGCCAATTCTAACTCTAAGCGGTATTATGCAGTTACATAGTAGTGAGTCTCCAATTTAAACGTAGCCGACTATACCAATACGCTTAAGCTGGAATCCTTTCAACAAGTGATACCTTAATTCTAAATCGTTATGAAAACCATCCTTAAAAGTCTGCTTTTCTCCGGTTTACTTTTGTGTTCAATTGTCTATGCGGATGCACAGGTCTATGTACGCCGGCCTATGCCACCCAGAACTCGTGTCGTTATCGCGCGCCCACCTATGCAATATCATCGTCAGGCATGGGTTGCTCGGCCTTACCGTCCAAATTACCGCTATCGGGCTGGCTACTGGGCACCTCGACACCGTGCCGTTTGGGTACCTGGCTATTGGGTACACCGACGTCGGGGCAATGTCTGGGTTAATGGCTATTGGCGATAAGAAAATAGTATAAATGAAGAGGGGTCAGGTTTGAAAACCTGACCCCTCTTTGGTTTTAGGGATGATTTGGCAAATCAACCGTTTTCGATTCGTGACGGGCTAACTCTTTTCGAGCGCGTCGACTGTGAATGAGTTCGTAAGTGACGGGCAGAATCAGGAGCGACAGCACCGTACAGGTCATCAGTCCCCCAATCATAACCGTAGCCAATGGTTTCTGGGTTTCGGAGCCAATCCCGGTCGATAAGGCTGCGGGTAAAAGCCCTAACGAGGCCATGAGAGCCGTCATCACCACCGGTCGAACCCGTGTGAGCGCCCCCTCCCGAATGGCTTCGCTGATAGGCAGTTTATTATGCAGGTTTTCCTTAAACCGGTTGATCAGAATAACCCCATCCTGCACCGATACACCAAACAGACAGATGAATCCTACCCCCGCCGAGATACTAAAATTGATGCCCGTGATCCAGAGGGCCAGCATACCGCCAATCAATGCAAACGGTACATTCAGGATAATCAACGTGGCATCGAGTGCACTACCGAACGTAAACAGCAGAATCAGGAAGATGATGGTAATACTGATGGGGACAACAATCGCTAATTGTCTCTCAGCACGGGTCTGGTTTTCGAACTCCCCCGCCCAACGCATCTGGAATCCCTGCGGTAATTTAATCTGATCTGCCACCTGTTTTTGGGCATCGGCAATCGTGCTGCCCAAATCGCGATCACGAACGGAGAATTTGATAGCAATAAACCGGGCGTTGTTTTCCCGATAGACAAAGGCTGGTCCTGAGCGTGTACCAATATCGGCCAATTCCTTAAGCGGAATTTTACTACCCGAACGCGTGGGAACCATCAAGTTTTCAATCAGTTCTGGTGAATATCGGAACCGTTCATCGTACCGAACCTTAATATCGAAATGGCGCTCGCCTTCGTAGAACTGCGTCACGGCTTTACCACCAATCGCCGTTTCAATAACCGACTGGGCAACATCGGTGGGAACGTTATACAAAGCCAGTTTCTGCGGATCGAGTTGAATCCGAAACTCCGGTTGCCCCAGATTTCGAAACACGCCCAGATCGCTTACGCCAGGCACTTTTTTCATGACGTTAAAGACTTTGGTGGCTTCTTTGTCCAGCACGTCCAGATCCTGACCCACAATTTTAATGGCCATCGAGCCTTTTACCCCCGATACAGCTTCTTCTACGTTGTCGGAAATAGGCTGCGAAAAGTTGAAGGAAATCCCCTTAAATCGAGCCAGTTTCTTCTGCATCTGCTCAACAAGTTCATCCTTAGTGATGTCTCGCTTCCACTCTTCTTTCGGGTAGAGATCAACGAAAAATTCGTTGTTGAAAAAGCCCGTTGGATCGGTACCGTCGTTCGGGCGGCCGGTTTGCGAAATAACGCCCCGCACCTCAGGAAACTCCTCAAAAATTGCCCGAAACTTGCGGGTGTAGGTATAGCTTTCGTCTAAGGCAACCGAGTAAGGCAAACTCGCCCGTACGTAAATAGAGCCTTCGTTCAACTGCGGCAGGAATTCCGAACCAATGTGAAACAGGAACAGATAAACCGATAAGCCAAGCGAACCAAGCGCAATACCCATGATGGAAGCGGGCTGACGAATGGCCCAGTTCAAGGCGGGCACATAGGCTCTTTCCAGCCCATTAACCACCGGGTTGTGCCGTTCACGCACCTGTTTGTTCAGTAACAAACTACACAGCAACGGAATCAGCGTAAGACTCACAATCAGCGAACCCGTCAGGGCAAAGCCAATGGTCCAGGCCAGGGGACTGAACAACTTTCCTTCTACCTTTTGGAAGGTAAAAATGGGCAGTAAAGCGGTAATGATGATAATCTTCGAGGTGAAGATGGATTTACCTAACTCGGTGGCATTCTGGGCAATCCAGCTCAATTTGGAACGACGATTGAATTTCATCATGCCCATTTGCTCCGCTCGATGGGCCAGCATCACAAACAACCCTTCGACCATTACCACCGCTCCATCGATGATGATACCAAAATCCAACGCCCCGATACTGAGCAGGTTAGCCGTCATGCCTTTCAGACGCAGGCAGATAAAGGCAAACAATAAGGCCAATGGAATCACAATCGCCACGGTAAGCGTAGTACGCCAGTCGGCCAGGAAGATCAACAGGATGAGCGTGACCAGGAAAATACCCGTCAGTACGTTTTCGCCGACCGTGTGCAGGGTATAATTATTGAGCGTTGTCCGGTCGTAGAACGTCTTGATTTTGACGTCTTTGGGCAGAATACTGTTGTTTAGCTCATCGATCTTCGCCTTCAACGCCGGAATTACATCGTTCGGGTTTTCGCCCTTACGCATCACCACGATACACTCCACCACATCGTCCTGTTTATCGCGACCAACGATCCCCAATCGAGGTTGGAATCCTTCTTTGACCGTGGCGACATCCCGTACTTTAATGGGCACACCTTTCACGTTATCAATGATAATGCCGGCCACATCTTCGGGTTTGGTCAGCAAGCCAATACCTCGAACAACCAGCGATTGGTTGCCCTGCTTAATGACATCGCCACCTACGTTTATATTGCTTGACTGAATCGCCTGATCGACATCGATTGCGGTGAAGCCGTAGTTCGCTAGTAGGATTGGGTTCAGATCGACTTCAATCGTTTTTACCTTACCTCCAAAACTCACCACATCGGCAATGCCCGCTACACTCTTGATCTGCCGCTCAATAACCCAGTCCTGAATCGTCTTGAGTTCGGTAATGTCTTTGGTTTTACTCTCCAGCGTAAAGCGGTAAATCTCACCCGTAGGGCCATACGGCGGCTCAACTTCGGCACTGACGCCATCGGGCAGGTCAACGCTGGCAATCCGGTTGGCGACATTGGTTTGAGCCGTAAAATTGTCGACCCCATCTTCGAAAATCATAGTCACCACCGACAGACCAAACAACGATACAGATCGCAGCGTACTCTTGCGGGGCACCGAGTTCAGTTCGGTTTCGAGCGGTAACGTAACAAAACGTTCCACCTCTTCCGCTGACCGACCGGGCCATTGTGTAATCACAATAACGTTGGTATTCGTAACGTCAGGGAAGGTTTCGACGGGCGTATTCAGAAAGGCGACCACGCCCCCAACGATGATGATCGCAATGCCAAAAAATACGGCAAACCGATTCGTCAGTGCGAAGGTGATTATACTGCGAATGAATTTATTCATGGTGAGAATAATGTTGAATGAGTGAATGATAGAATGAATGAATAGTCCATCTGACACATTCTATCATTCACTCATTCAATCATTCACAATTAATTTAGTCCGTTAAATCATTGTATAACAATAAACTACCTTCGGTTACGACGATATCGCCGGGTTTGAGATTACCCCCTTCTATGAACGCATAGCGGGTTGTATTTTTCAATACCTTCACCTCCCGGACTTCGTATTTATCCTTGCCGGTTTGTAGAATCACGTAATAATGATCGCGGTCGAAAACCACGGCTTTCTGCGAAACAGCCAGCGATTTGGCGCCCTCGGCAGCACTCATATTTGGCAAGTGTACGTGAATGGTGGCAAACATATCCGGCTTCAGCAGACCATCCTGATTCGGGAGTACAATGCGGACTTTCAGGACGCGAGCCTGCTCATCGAGCACACTGCTGATATTGCTGATGACACCTTTAAAGGTCTTATCTGGATAGGCCAGCACCTGTAAATCAACAGGTTGCCCTTGTTTAATTTCCGGAATATCCTGCTCGTACACATTGGCCAGAACCCAGATTTGCTGAAGACTTGAAATGGTATACAGTGGATTCTGATTATCCGATCGAAGATCCTGACCCGTGTTAACATTTTTCTCTACGATGTAGCCAGCAATGGGTGCTTTAACCGAGAAGTAAGGCTGCCCCGTGCCAGACGTACTGCCCCCATAAACACGCAGAATATTGCCCGATTTGCTCAGTTCATCTTCCGCTTTTTTAACGTTATTCTTGGCCGTCAGGAAATCCGTTTCCGAAGCAAATCCCGATTTATACTGTGCCGATACGTTTTTCAGTTGCTGTTGAGCAACTTCCAAATCGGACTTATCAGCTTGGTAATCATTTGTATACGTAGAAATATCTCCCGATCGAATCAGCGCTAAATCCTGCCCTTTCTGAACATAAGCACCCAGCGAAGCAGTCGTTTTTTCGACGTTCCCGCTCACTAACGGGAACACGCGCACGACATTATCCTGATCGAAGGTAACCGTGCCGTTCAGAGTCAGTTCGTCTTCGGGATTCATCCGCCGAACCGAATCCGTGAGGTAACTACTGCTCGAATCAGCACTTGATGTGGGGGCTTTTTCAGTCTCCGTATTTTTATGACCGCACGCAGCCACAGCTAGCCCAAGGGCTACGATATACAGCACCTTTTTCATAAACTAAAAAAATCGTGTGTTGGTGGTATAATTCAGTAACTGCTGCGTGTTATAGAGGTTATTCAGCAGGTTAAGGTTATTCAATTGAGCCTGTTGGTAGGTCCGTATTTTATCCAGATAATCCAGCAGACCAATGGAACGTGAGTTATAGGCTTTGGTCGCTTCGACCGAAATATTCTGAATCCGATCCAGATAACCCGCTGGCCGGGCCGCCAGTTGGGCATAGTACGTATTGAGCTTATCGAAGGCGTTCAACACATCACTTTGCACCACAACCTGCTGATTTTCCAGGCCACTGGTTACACTTTTCAGCGTCGTTTCTGCCGATCGGATAGCGCCCTGATTTCGATTTCGAACGGGTAAGTCCATCGACAATTGAAAGCCTGTAAAGTTGCTATACGCATTCCCGTATCGCTCATAAAGCACACCCGTTGTTAAATCGGGGGTTCGCCGGGCTTTTTCCAGCGATAAACTACGCTCGGCATTGTTGATCTGTTCCTGCGATAAGCCAATATCGGGTCGATTGGTCTGAGCCGAATCGAGTGCTGTTGCCAAAGCTGGGAGTGTCGTTCTTAAGGGTGGCAACTCAGTAGGTAGTATGAACGATTTAGCTGATTGTCGTAACAATATGCGTAGGGTTGCCTGATCATCAGCAATTTGTGTCTGGTAATTAGCACTATTGGCTTGTAAGTCCCGAATCGCCACCTCCAGTCGGGTTACCTCATAGGGCGCTACGCCCCCGGATTGAAGCGCTATTCGGTACGATTCGAGCAATCGTTGCTGCCGACCTAGTTCATCCTCGAACAACTTCAGCCCCTGGAGGTCGTAGTATAAATTGGTGTAGGTTGTGTAGAGCTGATAATGCAGCGTTCGCATGATATCGCGAAAGGCCAGTCGGGCCAATGATTTGTTGCTTTCGGCCAGGGCTACCAGCTTGCTCCGCTTCCCTGCCAGTAAAATTACCTGTTGCAACTGAACAGCAAAATAGCCACTATTGTAGATACCCGCGTTCTGGTCGGCCTGAGAAGGGGTCTTAAAGGGCAAAATCTTGTGCGTATTCGGGTTATACAAATTGCCCTGAAACCACAGGTTCGGATTTGGACGTAAGCCAGCCTGCGTAATAGCCGCATCGGCAATATCGATCTGATACCGTTGCGCAAGCAATTGGAAATTACGCTCCACGAATAATTGTTCGAGTTGTGGCAGGCTTTGCCGAATTGTGTCAGCAACTGGCAACGTACTGGGGGGCGTGGAAGTTGGCTGGGCCACGACAGGCGAAATTATACCTAACCAACCCAGAAAAATACTGATGCGAAGAAAAGTGGGAAATCGAAAATGAGCCATAAGATAAACGCGGGATACTAAATTAATCCGGCTGATTGGTCGGCAAATAGCCACTCTACCGTTAAGGCGTTGTTAAAGCGTTATTAATTATTGCTTAAAAATAAGGGCAATCAGTTACGGCCAGTTATTTATCAACTTATCGGTATTAATACTTAATAGGTTAACTCAAATTTAAACGAGTTTTAATTCGCCTTTAAAACCGATTTAAAGTTGGACCAACACTTTTGGGGCCAAATAAACCCAATGGGTTATTGGCCTATGAAAATTTTACTGATTCAACAGGATTATACCTCTATCGACTTCCTCAATCGGATTTTAGTGGAACGAGAGTATATTATAAAAATCGCAACCGACGGGCTTACGGGTCTTACCATGGCTCTTCATGGGCGGTTTGATTTAATCTTACTGGATACCCAACTTCCCCATCTGGATGGCTTCGACCTCATTCGGCGGCTTCGGCAGGAGAACGATTCGACTCCGATTTTACTGTTCTCAACTCAAAGTACCCCGGCCGATAAAGCCAGAGGTTTATATGCAGGCGCCGACGATTATCTGGTGAGCCCCTGCGACCCAACTGAATTACTCGCCCGTATTTATGCATTGCATCGCCGACGAATCGGAGGGTTCAACTCGCCCACTATCCTCAGTGTCGATAATCTCCAGCTGAATGTAGCTGAGAAAGCCGCCTATCGTGCCAGCAAACGCATTAGCCTGACCGCACGGGAGTTCCAACTACTGTCTTTTCTGGTCGAAAATGCCGGGCGCGTTGTCACAAAAGCCCAAATTCTGGAGAAAGTGTGGGACAGTACTATGTCGTCGAACACGAACAAGGTAGAGGTATACATCAACTTTCTACGCAAAAAAATTGATCACGGATTTGACCATAAGCTCATTCATACCACTATGGGTTTGGGTTACCTTCTTAAATCAGGGGTATAAGTGAATGGGTAATGAATAATGTAAAATGGATAATGAATAATGGGTAATGAACTTCTAGCCACTAACTCATTATTCATTTTACATTATTCATTACCTATTATTCATTATCTATCATCTAAAAAACAAGCCCCTGATTCTGCTTATACTCTTCATGCAACACAACTCAAGAACGCACCATTGGTTTGGCCTGTTTTTTCTCTTGGTAACGGGAACCGCTCAGGCACAACAGGATAATAACAACAACTACCTCGACTCGCTCCAGAACTGGAGTTTGCATTTTCAGTTTACGACTATTGCCCAGGGACATACGGGTTTCAAAGGTGCCGGATATGATGGCCGGAATACACTCAGCGCCCAACCCGACACGGCTTTATCAGTTACCACAACCCTTTTTCTGGGCCGTCGTTTATGGAAAGGTGCGGCCGTTTATCTCAATCCAGAACTTGCCGGGGGGCGCGGTGTAGGGCATCGCAATAGCCAGTCTCCCTACGATGAAAGCTTGTATGCGCCCGCGGTTGGCATAGCGGGCTTCCCCAATGGCGAAACCTTTCGGATTGGGAGTGCCCGCCCAGCTCTCTATATCGCCCGTTTTTACATCGAACAGATTATTCGGCTCGATAAAAGTCCTACTAAGGAAGCCCAATCTGATGCGAATCAGGTAGAAGAACCTATTCCAGCATCCAGGCTGGTGATCACTGCCGGGAAATTCTCGATTGCCGATATCTTCGATAACAACGCCTACGCCCACGACCCCCGAAGTCAGTTTTTCAATTGGACGCTCATGAATATGGGAGCCTGGGATTATCCGGCCAATACACGCGGGTACACCTGGAGTTTAGCTACCGAATATATTAGGCCAACGTATGCGGTTCGGGTAGCGGCTTCGTTGATGCCTATTGTGGCAAATGGCAACGTGCTGGACTGGAATGTTGGAAAATCCAATGCGCTCACGCTTGAACTTGAACACAAATTCCAGGTGTTACGCAGGGCCGGAACCGTCCGGTTACTGGGATTTCGGAACGTTACAAAAGCACCCACCTATGCTTCCGCCACGCAATTACTACAGGCGGGCACCTACCCCACCGATCCTGCCTACATTCTTACGGGCACAAACTACGGTGGAGTCAAATACGGTTTCGGCCTGAATTTCGAGCAACCGCTTGGTGACGTTGGTGGTGTGTTTGGTCGAGCTAGCTGGAACAATGGGCAAACGGCTACCTGGGCCTTTACTGAAATAGACCGCAGCTTTTCGTTAGGCGCTTACATTGGTGGAACGCGCTGGCATCGGCAAAACGATGTGGTAGGAATAGCGTTAGCCCAAAATGGTATCTCGGCCGAACATATTGCGTTCTTAAATGCGGGAGGCTCAGGTTTTATGCTCGGCGATGGAAGTTTGCCAAATTATAAGCCCGAAAATAGCCTCGAAATGTTCTATAAAGCCCGTCTTGCTCACACACTTTATCTGACATTAGACTACCAGCTGGTTCAAAATCCGGGCTATAATGGTGATCGAGGACCAGTCAATTTGTTTGCCTTACGAACACACGTTGAGTTTTGATTGAGCTAGCTAGGTGCAGTAGCTTCGTTTGGCGTAGTCTGAGACTACGCCAGAGTGTTATCCGGTCTCCGACCGGTTTGATAAATTCCTATAATAACGATCCTTGGAGCAGTTGATCTATCCAATACGTATCTATTCTATTCATTTAAACGCCGGTCGGAGACCGGATAACGCGACTGCGTAGTCACAGACTACGCTGAACGGAGCAAACAGCTGACACCACAAAAAAGGCCGATTAGGCTAATATCGAATCCACAGAATCAATAGAAACGAGCATTAGTAACTCAAAAGCTGTTTTTCGGGTTTGTAGAGCATTATGCTTGCTGCTTGCTTACTCGCCTTTTCGTCGTTACTTACACTGCCCGACTCATTACCACCAACTGATTCGGTCCGGCCAAAGCCGCCTGCTCTAAAACCTGCTTTTAATCTCGATTTTCGGGATTCTTTTCTCGAACGTCAGCATATTAACGTATGGGGCGTTAATGCGGGATTTACCTATGGGCGCAAACGACATCAACTAACAATTGGGTATTACTGGTTAAATTATGCAACCTACCTCCGCCTGATCGACTGGCGACGGAGTGCTGCCCAACGAATCAACCTCAACTATTACACCCGCACTGATATGTGGTTTATCAGTTCGATGTATTGGTGGAATATGGTCAATAATAAACGTTGGCTAGTTAGTTTACCGGTAGAGCTGGGCGGTGGAGTTGCCTATGCTATACCGCTCAATTTGAGCCAGAATGTGCCAGTTGACCGATCTCGTCGAGATTTTTTTGTACCGCTCCAGGTCGGTGCTTATGGGCAATGGCGGGCCACTCGCTGGGTCGGTTTAAGTGCTCAGATCGGCTACCGGGTTTCGATCTTCCAAACCGCCATCGATCAGAATTTCAACGGAAGTTACTATAGCATTGGTGTTTCACTCTATCCAGCTTTCCTAACGGACGTTTGGCGGTGGATACGCAAAAAAGATCGAATTTCGCCCTTGCACCCGCCCGTACCTCGAAAACCATGAGTACCCGCAAAAAGCCGGTTTCGCCCAAACTCACGTTGCATGAAGTGATCATGCTTGTGTTATCGGTCTATATTGTCGTTGCCTTGCTTGTTCGGGAGTTAGTGCCTATGCACCAGCAAACCAGGCAGTTGCTCGATCAGATCGATACAGGCATCTGTATTTATTTTCTCTACGATTTCTTTCTCCGACTTTATCAGGCTCCGAACAAATGGGCGTTTCTGCAATGGGGCTGGATTGATTTGTTAGCCAGTATTCCAGCCCTCGACTGGTTTCGACTAGGCCAACTGGTTCGGGTAGTCCGGATTTTGCGAATGATTCGTTCGTTTCGTTCGATACGTAGTTTCCTGAATTATCTCTTCCGTAATCGAGCCAATGGGACGCTGGCCGTTGTACTGCTCAGTTCTATTTTACTGATGATTTTTGGCGCAGTAGCCATTCTTTACGCCGAACGTGTACCCGAAGCCAATATCAAAACCCCTTCCGACGCACTTTGGTGGGCATTCGTTACCATTACCACCGTTGGCTACGGCGACAAATTTCCCATCACAACCTTTGGGCGACTGATTGCCGCCGTTTTAATGATTGCCGGTGTTGGTCTGTTTGGTACGTTTACAGGGTACGTAGCTAACTTTTTTGTAGAAGACGATCAGGAACAAACCGATAGCGACGTAAAAATTCTCATCAATGAGGTGCGGCAACTTCGGAAGAAAATCGAGGAGTTAGAAAAGCGAAGAGATACATGATGTAGGATATATAATGTAAGATATATACTATAAACCAAGGTAATTACAAATCGTATAGCATATACCCTACATTATACATCTTACATCAACTCACTTCTCCTTTGCCACACTAGCTGGCAGGTCGTACAATAGCCAGGTTTTGTTTTCAATAACAGCTGATTTCTGGCGGATCAGGTTAATAAAATCGGCGATGCCCAGTGGTTCGTTTCCGTTAGCGTGAATGAGAACCAAACTACCCTGTTTGGGCTGCTGATTTTTAGCTAACCAGGCATCGCTACCAATGGGCAATAAGCCAAAAGCCAATATCCGATCGAATACTGCCTTGTCGGAAACGAGGCCAGGGAATCGGAAGAAGATAGACGGTGTCAGCCCATTTTTAAGCATGGCCTGCTCGTTCAGGAGTACCTCATCGTTCAGGTTAGTAGCCGCTTCGAGCAGGAAATTCATGGGGAGTGGCAACCGTGGATTGTATCGGTGGTGGTACGAATGATTGACCCATGTAATGTCCAGATCACCCCGGCTAACCAGACTTTTCAGATAAGCCAAGTCCGCCAGATGGCTTTCCATCCAAAGTCCGGTAATTGTAATGGTAATAGGAATTGGTTTCTCCTCCGGTTCAAACGCCCGAATCAGTTGCTCAAATACAGTCCGAGTCAGCGGTTTTGTAGATGGACACAAGTCAATGGTCAGACTGAAACCACGTTCAGTTGTATCGGCCCGCTCAATACCCGCATCCTGCAAATTGTAGTCCCGCGTTTGCTCAAGTCGAAGCGCTTGGGCATAGGGTGTTTGACTGATTTGCTCTAACAGATTCGGCCAGGGCAATTCCCGAACACTAGTCGGAGGCAGGTTGACTATAGCTGTTTCGAGCGTGTGTGGGTTAAGTACCAAATAACGAATTTGCTGGCCTTGCTTCCACTGGCGTAGGACAACCTGACGAGGTTGCTGATTCGTAAGCCCAAAAAACACACGGTAATTCGCTAGCTGTCCGAAAGTAGTCAGGCTACTTAAAACGGACAGACTTAACGCAAACACAAAACGCTTCATGGTTAAACTCAGAAACCAGTCGTTGTATACGAAGTCGAGACAACTCGATTCCAGTCGGGATGGCGCTTCAGGTAGGCCGATACAAAAGGGCAAAGGGGTACAATCGTCAGATTATGATCTTCGACATAGGCCAAAACGCCTTCTACCAGTTTTGAGCCAACACCGTGTCCTTCTAAACTAGGATCAACCTCGGTATGAACCAGCGCTAGGGTTTCATCATTTACGGACTGATATTCTACAAAAGACAACTTTCCGTCAGTTTCCAGTTCGAAGCGGTGTTGGTGGGTATTGTTGTGAATAGTACTCATTTGTATACGTGTTGGGTTTTGTTATATGACTCTACGCAAAAAAAGGGCTACTTGTTCAAATTTTAATAGACCGCAGATTTTTATGAATGATAGGAGCGATTATGATTACATGAGTTTGCGGGCAAAATAAAGTCAATTGTTTATTCCACTGGATACAAAATCATAACTAAATCAGATTGCTCTTAAAAATCAGCGGTCTATTGTAATTTGCGCGTGTCTTTTTTACAGCATCATAATGAACCGTCTTGACCGCCTGACTGCCATCCTGATTCATCTGCAAACCAAGCGCGTTGTTCGTGCTCAAGAGTTAGCGCAACGATTCGGTATCAGCCTACGAACAGTATATCGGGACGTTCGATCACTGGAAGAAGCGGGCGTTCCTATCGGAGCCGAAGCAGGTGTGGGCTATTTCCTGACCGACTATCACCTGCCTCCCGTCATGTTCACTAGTGCCGAAGCCAGCGCACTTTTGATGGGCGGCAAGTTAATTGAAAAATGGGCTGATGAATCGGTTCGGACCGAATTTGAATCGGCCCTGTTCAAAATAAAATCGGTTCTCAAACGCACAGATCAAGAGCGGCTCGACGATCTGGATGCGCACATTTCGGTGGCCAAACCCCGAAATCGCCAGCCCTATTCCGATGGCTTATTGACGCATATTCAGCACGCCATCGCCCAAAACCAAGTGTTATTGCTCCAGTATCATTCGCAGTATAACGACGCCGAAACCGAACGGGAAGTTGAGCCAGTTGGCCTCCATCATTACCGCATGTGCTGGCACTTGATCGCCTTTTGTCGCATCCGGCAAGACTACCGCGATTTCCGGGTGGATCGCATTCGAGAACTGACCAACACCGGGCAACGCTTTTCTCGTCCCGAACGCCTATCCTTACAGGAATATCTTAATCGAATGGGGCAGGATTGGCCCGTAAATAACGCGACTGTTTTATTCCCTAAATCGGCTGCCCGTTATATGCAGGAGCAGAAATACGCCTATGGTTTTGAGAGCGAGGAAGATCTCGGCGAACACGTTCGGGTATATTTCCAAACGCCTTACATAGAAGGTCTGGCCCGTTGGCTGCTTATGTACGGCAGTTCTGTGACGATTGAACACCCTGAATCATTACGAACTATGATGCAGCAACTAGCCGATGAAATACAGGCACATTACGCAGCACAACCTATAGCTGGCTAAAACGCTACTGACACACTGTTGTCAGTGAGTTTACGAACCTTTGCCATCAATTTTCATTTAGTCAACGACCATGCGCAACGACCTTATTGTATCCCAATCTATCGACATCAACGCCAGCCCAGCCAGAGTGTGGGACGTATTGACGACCCCTGATCTTATCAAAGAATATCTATTCGGCACCGAAACCGTAACCGATTGGAAAATTGGGAGTGAGATTATCTTTCAGGGCGAATACGGCGAGCAAACGTATCGGGATAAAGGGGTGATCCTGGAAAACGTGCCCAACAAACTCCTCAGTTATAGCTACTGGAGTGGTTTTTCTGGCCTGGAAGATAAGCCTGAAAATTACTCGACTGTAACTTACACGTTAAGAGCCGAAAACGACAATCAGACCGAGTTCACCTGGACGCAACAGGGATACGCCACCGAAGAAGGCTATAATCACTCTGTAAACGGCATGAGCGATTTCCTGAAACAGATCAAGGAAATTGCGGAACAGTAGTTTTTGTGTCGGAGGTGGACGTTCTGGCGCGGGCATTTGCCCGTGCCTATTCATGAGCGCGAGTATATACTCGCTTATATTGGCAAGCACGAGCAAACGCTCGCGCCAGAACGCTCCAAGGTTATTTAAACGCCGGAATCCCCGTAATTTCGGCACCCAGAATTAGCAGTTGAATATCGTGTGTACCTTCATACGTACTCACCGATTCAAGATTCATCAGGTGGCGCATGATGGGATATTCACCCGATATGCCCATAGCGCCCAGAATCTGGCGGGCCTCACGAGCAGTCTTCAAGGCAATTTCAACGTTGTTCCGCTTGGCCAGCGAAATCTGCGCGACCGTCGCCCGGTCCTCATTTTTGAGCGTACCTAGTCGCCAGCAGAGTAATTGCGCCTGCGTAATATCGGTCAGCATTTCAGCCAGTTTCTTCTGCACTAATTGAAAGCTCGCAATAGGTTTATTGAACTGAATGCGTTCGAGGGAATAGCGTCGGGCTACTTCGTAACATTCCATAGCGGCTCCTAAGGCACCCCAGCAAATGCCATAACGGGCCTGCTCCAGACATTTCAGGGCGCTTTTCAAGCCATACGCTTCAGGGAGTATGTTTTCTTTCGGAACCTGCACATCCCGAAAAATCAGCTCCCCCGTACTACTCGCCCGCAGCGACCATTTATTGCCGATTTCGGCGGTTGTAAATCCTTCCATGCCCCGTTCCAGAATCAACCCCCGAACCTTACCATGCTCGTTTCGGGCCCAGACAATCGCGATATCAGCAATGTTGGCGTTGGTAATCCAGAGTTTTGACCCATTGAGCAAATAGTAATCACTGCGTTCGATAAAGCTGGTTTCCATACCACCCGGATCGGAGCCATGATTGGGTTCTGTTAAGCCGAAGCAGCCTAGTAGCTCGCCTTTTGCCAGTTTAGGTAGGTACTTTTTCTTCTGTTCTTCTGACCCGAAGGTCAAAATTGGGTACATCACCAGTGAATTCTGTACCGACACGCAGGAGCGCATACCTGAATCACCCCGCTCAATTTCCTGAGTCATCAGACCGTAGGAAATCTGGTCCAGGCCTCCCCCTCCGTATTCAACCGGAATAGTAGCACCAAAGGCACCGATCTGTCCGAACTTCTTAACCAGATGGTCAGGGAATTCACCTCGTTGGGCACACTCTTCAACAATGGGCGTAATCTCTCGTTTCACAAACGTTCGTACAGCCGACCGAACTAATTTGTGTTCGGCCGTGAGCAGGTCATCAATGCAATAGAAATCAGGCGACTCAAACGAATCAACCTTATTTCGGGGCGGAGTTAGGGAGGGGGCTTGCATAGGGAGTTAACCCAGAAAAGGGCATCTTGTTGTAGGAATGGGTATTTTTGTCAAGCTTCAGAAAAAACAGTAGGCTGGCTCAGCCCGCTATTTTCTTACCGAATGACGGCATAAATTAGCAAGTATGAAAGTCCATATTTTCGGAGCGTCAGGTTCGGGGGTAACCACGCTGGGAAACGCCCTGGCTAACCAAACCGGCTTGCCTTATTTTGACACAGATTCTTTTTTTCTGGGAGCCTTCCGACCCGCCATTTACCGTCAAACGAGATCCCATCAAACGGAACAATCAGTTGCGTAGTGCCCTAGAAAAGCGCCCTGGTTTCATTGTCGGCGGCTCGTTAGTGAGTTGGGGTGACGAGTGGTTCTCGGCGTTTGATCTGGCCGTTTTTCTCTGGATTCCACCCGATATACGACTCGATCGATTACGAAAACGAGAATTTACCCGATACGGAAGTGTGATCTATGAAGATGAGCATCGAAATCAGCTCTTCGAAGAGTTTATTAGCTGGGCATCAGGCTACGACAATCCCTTATCGACCAGACGATCATTGGTCGTGCACGAAAACTGGATGAAAAAACTTAGCTGCCCCATTCTTGAATTACGTGGCGATTACACCGTTCAGGAGCGTTTAGATGCTGTGATAAAGCAAATGGCAGAACGCCCAGTATAGTTAAAAAGCTGAGGTTTTACACTTTTTAATTGTACCTACGGGCTGAACAATTTTACTATGGCCAATCTGCTCATTGATAGTGTAAAAGATCGCACATACGATGCCATTGTCATCGGTTCGGGGATGAGTGGCGGTTGGGCCGCAAAAGAACTTACTGAACATGGCCTTCATACATTAATGCTCGAACGGGGTCGGGAGGTGAAGCACGTAACGGATTATCCGACCGCGGTGCTCAATCCTTGGGAGTTTGAGCACCGCGGTCAGGTGCCACTTCATATTCGGCAGGAGTACTCGATTGCCAGCCGGAACTATGCCTTCCACGAAGAGACCATGCATTTTTTCGCTAAAGACAGCGAGCAACCATACGTACAGGAAAAGCCCTACGACTGGATGCATGGTTATCAGGTGGGCGGGAGGTCACTAACCTGGGGACGGCAAACGCAGCGGTGGAGTGATTTCGATTTTGGCGGTCCTGCCCGCGACGGTTTTGCGGTCGATTGGCCAATTCGTTACGCCGACATTGCGCCCTGGTACAGTCGTGTCGAGAAGTTTGTGGGCATTACGGGTAACAAAGATGGCCTGGCGACACTACCCGATGGCGAGTTTTTGCCGCCCCATGAAATGTCGTGTGCTGAGACTTATTTCAAAAAACAGGTTGCGGCTAGTTACAAAGATCGGCATGTCATTATTGGCCGGGCGGCTCACCTTACCCAGCCTCAACCCATTCACTATCAACAAGGTCGTGCAAAGTGTCAACATCGAACCTTGTGTGAGCGCGGCTGTCCCTACGGCGGTTACTACAGCAGCAATGCTTCGACGATTCCCTGGGCACTCCGTACAGGAAAACTCACACTTCAGTCCAATTCGGTTGTCCATTCAATTATCTACGACGAGCATAAAAATAAGGCAACAGGAGTTCGTGTTATTGATACTCAAACCCGGCAAATGACTGAGTATTACGCCCGCATTATTTTTGTGAATGCATCGGCACTACATACCAACCTAATTCTGTTGAATTCAACCTCCAATCGATTTCCAAACGGATTGGGAAATGACAATGGGCTAATGGGCACGCACATGGCGTTCCATAGTTACCGAGGGCGCGTTACGGCAATCTACGACGGTAATCTGGATTCCACCACCGATGGTCGTCGCCCGAATAGCAGTTATATTCCCCGATTTCGGAATGTGTTTAAGCAAGAAACTGATTTCTTGAGGGGGTACGCTGCTACGTTCTATTCGTCGAGGGCGGAGCTTCAGAATCAGGATGGCATTGGGGCCTCGTTGAAACAAAACCTGATTAATCCCACACTGGGCGATTGGCAGGTTGGTTCTGCCATGATGGCCGAAACCATTCCCAAAGCAAATAGCACAGTACGACTTGACTCGACGTTGACAGACAATTGGGGAATACCTCAGTTGCGGGTTTCGGTCGGTTATGATGAGAACGACGAGAAAATTCTCAAGGATTTCTTCGAGCAGTTCACCGAAATGTACACGAAGGCAGGGTTCAAAAACATCCGCACACAAGATACCGGGCGTTTACCCGGCAGTGAAAATCATGAAATGGGTGGTGTTCGTATGGGCCGCGAGCCAAAAACATCACTGCTCAATAGCTGGAATCAACTGCATCACTGCAAAAATGTCTTTGTAACCGACGGTGCCTGCATGACCTCGACCAGCACCCAAAATCCCTCATTGACTTACATGGCCCTCACCGCCCGAGCCGCCAATTATGCGGTGAAACAAATGAAGGCGTTGACGTTGTAAGTATTGATATCAGCCCATAGTTCAAACTATGAGGTTATAGACCCAGGATGAGTTTTTTGTCATTCCGACGAAAGGAGGAATCTTAGGGCTTCTTAGTTCTCTAGCAAGGATACTTTAAGATTCCTCCTTTCGTCGGAATGACAAAAAAATTAACGCTTATTTGCTCCCGCTGACGAGCCCTGACTTAATAACCAGGTTGCCAGATCTTTGGCTGCCTGGAAATTTTGGTATTGGGCAGGAATTTTACGCCCGTCAACGTATTCGTTGTATAGCCAGGGATCGCCCACAGCGAAGACGGTTCCCTTTCCTACTTTAGCAACGCCCATAATAACATCGCCCGAATCGGTTACTGCTGCTTTGGCCGGCGCCTTTATCCCAAGCGGAGATAATTCTTTAATGTAAACCATCCGAGTATTGGGAAACACCTGGTTTCCAGAAGGTATACTGATTTTTCCCTGCTCAAATTGATTTCCCTGTACCATATTCCGGTTTTTGGGCAAAAACTGCATACCAAACCGGGCCGCCAGTTGATTGAAATGGGTATGTTCACAGTTCGATGTATCGTTGGCCATCAACACCAGTGTTCCTCCAGCCTGCACCCAATTGGCAATGGCATTGATGTCAGCTTCAGTGACGTAGTTCGGTTTTGGCGTTTCTTTCGGTGTATCGGGATCAACGATGATATACACATTAACACCTTTCAATGAAGCCGCTGTGGGAGCACCCGTTATCGTGGTTGTTTTCGCGCCCAGATCGTTAAAGATATTCTTCCACCAGAAAAACCCCGAATGCTGGCGATCATCCCAGGTATAATGAAAGGGCTCCTGCTCCACCGATCCATCTGTATGTACATTACCTTTCCGGGACTCGTGGTTAAAGTAGTTATCAACGGCAACTGTTTTACCTTTCCCAAGCCCGTCTTCGGCGGCAATTTCCATTTCAACACTGGCCATAATAAACGGCCCTACACCTTTCAAATCATCCTGACGAATGGGTTCGCTCAGATAATATTCGTAGCTGCCATCCCGATAAGGCGTTCCACCCAATCCACCAACAACAACGGTTTTCTCCAGGTGAATCAGTCCTTTGGCATCGGTCGAAATGAAGGTTTTCAGCATACCATCATAGCCTTTACGAGCGGCTGCCATCATTGAAGCGGGCAAATAACCCATCCGCACACCCTTCGCCAAGGCATACACAAACATGGCCGAACCCGATGCCTCAAGATAGTTACCTTTATCGCCCATGCGGTCGGTTACCTGATACCAGCAGCCCGATTTCGGGTCCTGATACTTTACCAAAGCGGGCATAAATCGTTGTAGAATGGCTACCAATTCACCACGGCGCGGATTCGATTGAGGAATATAATCCAGTACATCAACCAGCGCCATAGCATACCAGCCCATCGCCCGGCTCCAGAAGTTAGGTGAGTTTCCGGTTTTGGGATTTGCCCACTTCTGCTCCCGACTTTCGTCCCAACCGTGATAGATCAAACCCGTTTTCGTATCACGAGCGTGTTTTTCCATCCATACAAACTCATTGATAATATCGTCGTAGTGCTTCGAGTCGCCGTATAACGAGTTGTATTCGACTGCAAATGGCTCCGCCATGTACAAACCATCGAGCCACATCTGGTACGGATACCGCTTTTTATGCCAGTAGCCTCCTTCTTTGGTGCGAGGCTGTTCGATTAGTTGTTTATGCAGCAGATCGGCAGCTTTCCGATACTTTTCTCTTCCAGGTATCGTTTGCTGAGCCAGCAGCAACAGCGACCGACCCGGCGTGATAAAATCCAGGTTATAATCTTCCAACTTATAGGTTCGAATGTTGCCGTCGGCCGTTACATACCGATCCATGTTTTTCTGGATGTAGTTGAAATAACGATCGTCGGCCGTACGGTACCAAACTTGTTTGACACCTTCCAAAAGAACGCCCGTTTCGTATTCCCAGTGGGCCACACCCTTCGTCCCATCTTCTCGCTTGTACGAAATGGAATCTGGATTGTTGGCCATGATCGATGCAACCATACGCTGCGACCAGGGCGTTTGGGCCAACAAGACCTGACTGACTAGCAGCAGTGTACTGAAAAGACTTACTTTTTTTGTCATTATTTCTTACTTGATACCAGAACTGGTCGATTTAGGATTGATTTCTATGGTAACAGACCACGGTCGGAAGCAGTATTACAAACCTGCTCACTGAGAATGTGGCCACTACGCTTAACAAAGGAAATAGTTGCTCAACGTAAGACCATACTCTTTCCCCAATGAAAATATTTAGGAATAATCGGAAAGAACCCAAATCAGCCCATCCCTGTTAACAATTGAGTAACTTTAAGTAGTTTCGCTTACTGATCTGCCGACTGACCGTACACCCGGAACAACCCGGCCACTTTCATCATGATTCATCAACTTTCGCTTGCCTTACCCCCTGAACTAGCTCTTGATGACCTGGCTTTTCGGGAGCAGGTGTTGACCAAGCTTGGCTTACCCAATACAGAAGATATTGTAGTACGGAAACGTCGTCAATCGATTGATGCCCGAAATCGCCAGGTACGCGTACAGGTCGAGGCCGACGTGTTTGCTGGCGAAACGCCCCCTCAGCTCATCAATTACCGCAAACCGCAAATGGATATAAGCCATGCTCCACAGGCGGTTGTTGTAGGTGCTGGTCCAGCCGGACTATTTGCAGCTCTTCGGCTGATTGAATTAGGCATAAAACCGATCGTACTCGAACGAGGCAGTGATGTGCGGAACCGCCGACGCGACCTGGCCGCCATTAATAAAGACCACATCGTTAACCCTGAATCGAATTATTGTTTCGGTGAAGGCGGAGCGGGCACCTACTCTGATGGTAAGCTCTATACGCGTTCAACCAAACGGGGCGATGTCCGGCGGATTCTCGAAATCTTTGTCGCCCACGGCGCTACTGAGCAGATTTTGGTGGATGCACACCCGCATATCGGCACCAACAAACTCCCCAATGTGGTTGCCGACCTCCGCGAAAGCATCCTGAATGCTGGTGGCGAAGTCCGGTTTGACACCAAGGTAACCGACCTGATTGTATCCGGAAATGAACTGAAAGGTGTGGTTTTAGCGAATGGCGAAACCGTATTGGGAGTTGGTGTCATTTTAGCTACAGGGCACTCGGCACGGGATATTTTTTACCTGTTACATGACCATCAGATTCGTATCGAAGCGAAATCGTTTGCGATGGGTGTTCGGATCGAACATCAGCAGTCGCTGATTGATCAGTTTCAATACCATCGCCCTAATCGGGGCGATTATTTGCCAGCAGCGTCATATAGTTTAGTGACACAAACCCGTTTCAAAGGGGTAGAACGGGGCGTTTTTTCGTTTTGTATGTGTCCGGGGGGGCTTTATTGTTCCGGCAGCAACGGCTCCTGGAGAGTTAGTTGTCAATGGGATGTCGCCTTCCCGTCGGGATTCGCAGTATGCCAATTCAGGGCTGGTCGTTGCCATTTCAGACAATGATTTACGGCCCTACGCCGATGAGGGGCCACTGGCAGGGCTGGCATTGCAACAGGACCTTGAGCGATGGGCCTGTAAGATGGGAAACCTGTCGGGAGTGGATCACTCTCAAACAGCACCGGCCCAACGCATTGTTGATTTTGTGGACGGGCGCGTCTCGAAGGACCTCCTGCCAACCTCCTATCAGCCAGGACTGGTATCGGTCGATATGAGCGACGTACTGCCCGATCACATTGCCCATCCCTTGCAACAGGGACTTCGCGATTTCGGGCGAAAGATGCGTGGTTATTTAAGTAACGACGGGCAGATTATTGGTGTCGAAAGCCGAACATCATCGCCCGTTCGTATCCCGCGAGATCGGGAGACTTGTGAACATGTGGACGTAAAACGGTTATTTCCCTGTGGCGAAGGGGCTGGCTATGCAGGTGGCATTGTATCGGCAGCTATGGACGGTGAACGTTGCGCAGAGGAATTAGTTAAGTTGTATAAATAGGTTTACAGTTTACAGTATTTGGTTCACGGTGAACCAGTGTCAACAGCTCTTGCACGAACCCACCGTAGACCGATTGCCATAAACCTCAAACCTCAAACCAGTAATGATCGACACCTCATTTCAGAACTTTACCGAAGACCTGCGGAAACGCCTTCAAAAGCCACTTCCGGGCGAAACAGCGCACAAAAAAATGGCGTCGGCAAATCGGTATCGGCAGGGGTTCAAACCCAATGAGCGTACTCGTCGGTCGGCAGTGTTGATTTGCTTTTATCCTTATCAGCATTCTATTTACCTGCCGCTTATTCTTCGGCCTCAATATGATGGCGTTCATGCTGGCCAAATGGCTTTTCCGGGTGGTCGTATGGAGCGTATCGATGAAAATTTGACGCGTACAGCTCTTCGCGAAGCCCAGGAAGAAGTAGGTATTCGCGTATCAGACGTAAAAGTGCTGGGACTACTAACAGAGTTGTTTATTCCGCCGAGTAATTTTTATGTCCAACCCGTCGTTGGTGTTCTCCCCTATCGACCAGACTTTTACCCCGACCCGCGCGAAGTCGAAGCAGTTGTCGAGGTCAACTTAGACACACTTTTGGACGAGACTATTGTTGGCGATAGTCAGATTGAAGTCCGGGGAGTACTCATCGATGCACCATTTTATCAAGTTCAGGGTTATCGGGTTTGGGGGGCTACAGCCATGATGATTAGCGAATTACTGATGGTTATTGATGCGTAGCCTTACAATACATCCCACCATAAACGGCCTCATTGATCATAGCAGAAATGCGCCTGCAGGCGTAAAGAAGGGGCTTATTGATAGTTATCTGGCGAGCTAATCAGTCTACGTTTTTGATCGGCTTATTTCATCACTGGTGTGGCTAAAAAAAAAAGAGTATGTGCATAAACACTTTTTTTTAAATCGGCGCGAAATAAGTAAACTAAGTACTTCCTGAACAGTAACATAAAAAAACGAGGCCAACTATGCATAGGCATTGCCATTTATCTAGTTCATTATGAAAACTATACCATTTGTTTTCTCCCGAAAAAACCAGCCAATCAACTACCCTCGAGTAAGGGTTTTTACGGACAAAACCCCCTAACTTATTGAGCAGCCTGAAGCGCAAAAAACCACTCATTTTCAAGTAGGTACGATTGATAAAGTCGTCAACATTAATAGCTTTGCATGTTTAAAAACACGCACGGACTTTTAATCGTTAAAAATCAAGTTTCCTCTTGCAAATTATTACCCTGTGAAAAGATGGATTGCTCTCGCTCTCGTCGCTGCTGTACTCGGCGGGATTATTTACTACAACAAAGTATTACACCCGGCTCCTGGGGCTGCGGGCGGTGGCCCTGGTGGGGGCGGAAAAGGCGGAGGTGACGGAAAAGGTGGACCGGGAGGCAAAGGCGGACCCGGTGGTGGCGCTCCTGCCAGCGTTAATGGTTTTGTAGTCGTATCACAACAACTTCGAGAAGATATCGTATCTGGAGGCTCGTTATTAGCCGCCGAGCAGGTCGATATTTACCCCGAAATATCAGCCCGTATTACTCAGCTTAACATTCAGGAAGGTCATGCAGTAACCAAAGGTGCTTTGCTGGTGAAGCTCTTCGATGCTGATCTGAGAGCACAATTGTTAAAGCTTCAGGCGCAGGCTGATAATGCCAAGCGTACCGAAGAACGGAACAAGCAATTGCTGGAACGTGGCGGTATCAGCCAACAGGAATATGATATTGTAACGACCAACCTTCGTTCGTCTCTGGCCGACATTGAGTTGGTTAAAGCCAATCTGCAACGAACAGAAATCCATGCACCCTTTTCAGGGGTTATTGGCCTGCGAAATGTAAGTAATGGTGCTGTTGTATCACCTAACACACTCATTGCCCGGTTGCAGCAAATTTCGTCGCTCAAACTCGATTTTTCGATTCCAGAAAAATATGGGCAGGCTGTACACAATGGCAGTCAGATTTCGTTTAATGTAGATGGCGTTTCGGAGCCAAGCCAGGGTGTGGTATATGCAATTGAACCAGGTGTAGAAGAGCAAACCCGTAACCTGAAGATTCGGGCACGAGTTAATAATGCATCAGCCAAATTCCGGCCTGGCGCGTTTGCTCGGGTCACGTTAACGGTTCAGAACAACAACAGCCTGGTAGTGCCAACGCAGGCCGTTATTCCACAAACACGTACCAATCAGGTGATTGTCGTAAAAAATGGCAAAGCGCAGTTTAAAGATGTGAAAACAGGACTTCGTACAGAAGGGGTTATTCAAATCCTGTCGGGTCTGAGCGTTGGTGATACGGTAGCAACAACGGGTTTGCTGTTTTTAAAACCCGATGCGCCAGTTAAAATCGGCAAAGTCATCACCGTATCCGGGACACCTAAAGTGGCTATCAAATAAATTACGTTCACTGTTTCAAGCTCAACAAAGAAAATGAGTCTACCCGAATTAAGCTTAAACAGGCCCGTTTTCGCGATGGTGATGTCCATCGTGATCGTGCTGTTCGGCGTTATCGGATTCACGTTTCTAGGTGTACGTGAATATCCGGCTATTGACCCTCCGGTCATTTCGGTCCGAACGAACTATACAGGCGCAAACCCCGAAATTATTGAGTCGCAGATTACGGAGCCTATTGAGAAGTCGCTGAACAGTATCGAAGGGATTCGAACGATTTCATCGATCAGTGCTTTAGGAGCTAGCACGATTACCGTTGAGTTTAACCTTGACGCGAATCTGGAACAAGCTGCCAACGATGTGCGTGACAAGGTATCGCAGGCTCAGCGACAGCTTCCTCAGGATATTGATGCGCCACCGGTTGTTACCAAAGCGGATGCTAACTCGGAACCGATCATTTTCATGAACGTTCAGAGTACAACCCGTAGCGCAACGCAATTGTCGGACTATGCCGAAAACGTACTTCAGGAGCGCTTGCAAACCATTCCAGGCGTTAGCCAGGCCAATATCTACGGGCTCAAGCGCCAGGCGATGCGTTTATGGATTGATCCAATCAAACTATCGGCTTACCGACTAACCTCGCAGGACATCCAGAATGCGCTGACCTCGCAAAACGTCGAATTACCTGGTGGTAAAGTGTATGGCAATGCAACTGAGTTAACAGTAAAAGCGGTTGGCCGGTTAACAACTGAAGATGATTTTAACAACCTGATTCTTCGGCAAACGAGCAACCAGATCATCCGTTTCAAAGATGTTGGATATGCGGTATTAGGCGCTGAAAATGAAGAAACAAACTCCAAGCAGAACGGAGCCGTAGGGGTTATTCTGGCGCTGATTCCTCAGCCAGGTGCCAACTACGTAAGTATCGCTGATGAGTTTTATAATCGGTTTGATCAGCTGAAGAAAGATCTTCCACCGGATATCATTGTCTTTGTTGGTACTGATCGAAGTATCTTCATTCGACGAGCCATTGAAGAAGTAGGTGAAACGCTGCTTATTTCATTCGTACTGGTTGTACTGGTTATTTATTTCTTCTTCCGCGACTGGCTGATTGCGTTCCGCCCACTGATCGATATTCCCGTATCGCTGATCGGTGCCTTCTTTATCATGTACCTGGCCGATTTCAGTATTAACGTCCTAACGCTGTTGGGAATCGTACTGGCAACTGGGCTTGTGGTGGATGATGGTATCGTAGTCACGGAAAATATCTTCAAGAAGATTGAAGAGGGCATGGATACCGAAGAAGCGGCTAAAGAAGGCTCGAATGAAATCTTCTTTGCGGTTATCTCGACGTCGATCACGCTGGCCATTGTATTCCTGCCGATTATCTTCCTGCAAGGTTTCGTTGGGCGGCTGTTCCGTGAGTTTGGGATTGTGGTGGCTGGAGCCGTATTAATTTCGGCTTTTGTATCGCTTACGCTGACCCCGGTATTAAGTGTCAAACTAACCAGTAAGGATCACGGACAGTCCTGGTTTTATCGAAAAACAGAACCATTTTTCAAATGGCTGGACGACTCCTATCGCGAGTCGCTCATGGGCTTCATGCGCAAGCGAGGTTGGGCTTTTGCCATGATTGTTGCCTGTTTAGCACTGATTTTCGGTCTGGGCTCGATGCTTAAATCGGAGTTAGCCCCACTCGAAGACCGAGGCCGAACCCGGATCTCGATTACATCGCCAGAAGGTACCAGCTTTGAAGCCCAATCTGCGCTAACCGACCGTGTCCTACAGTTTGTACTTGACTCCATCCCAGAAAACAAACTGGCTTTTAGCGTTGTAGCACCTGGTTTTTCAGGAGCAGGAGCGGTTAACTCATCCTTTGTGATGTTGAACATGGTCGATGCTGCTGATCGGAAGCGATCACAGCAGGACATTGTGGATTACCTAACGAAGAATCTTAAAAAGTTCAGCGAGGCCCGCATGTTTGCGACGCAGGATCAGACCATTCAGGTTGGACGCGGAGGTGGCTTGCCGGTGCAGTTCGTTATTCAAAACCTGAATTTTGAGAAGCTCCGGGAGAAGTTACCGACCTTCCTGGATGAAGTGCAGAAAGATCCTACCTTCCAGACTTCTGATGTCGATCTAAAGTTTAATAAACCGGAGCTGAACATCACCATCGAGCGGGAGAAAGCGACCAACCTGGGGGTTTCAGTGCAGGATGTTGCTCAAACACTGCAACTAGCGCTTAGTAACCGTCGTCTGGCTTACTTCCTGATGAACGGCAAGCAGTATCAGGTTATTGGTCAGGTAGACCGGGCAGACCGCGACGCTCCTGTTGATTTAGCCTCGTTTTACGTGCGCTCCAATAATGGTCAACTAATTCAGTTAGATAACCTGGTTAAATTCCAGGAGGTCAGTAGCCCCCCGCAAGTGTATCACTTCAATCGGTTTAAATCAGCGACTGTATCGGCTAGTCTGGCTCCTGGTAAAACGATTGGCGACGGTGTAGATGCCATGCGCGCGATTGCCGCCCGAACACTTGATCAAACGTTCCAGACGGCCCTTTCCGGTCCTTCGCGTGACTATGCTGAAAGTTCGTCAAACACGCTGTTTGCCTTCGGTCTGGCGCTGATTCTGGTTTACTTAGTCCTGGCCGCCCAGTTCGATTCGTTTGTCGATCCGCTCATTATCATGATTACGGTACCGTTGGCGCTGGCCGGAGCAGTTTTCTCGCTTTGGATGTTTAATCAGACACTGAATATTTTCAGTCAGATTGGTATCATCATGCTGGTAGGGCTGGTTACTAAAAACGGGATTCTGATTGTGGAGTTTGCGAACGAACAACGCCTGACGGGTAAGAATAAATTTGAGGCAGCCGCCGAATCGGCAGCGATGCGCTTGCGTCCTATTTTGATGACAACTCTTGTAGCAGCTTTTGGTGCATTACCATTGGCTATGGCGTTGGGGTCGGCCTCAAAAAGCCGAGTGCCACTTGGTATTGTTATCGTGGGTGGGCTTATCTTCTCGCTCGTTTTGACGCTTTATGTCGTGCCGGTTATTTACACCTATATGAGTCGTCGGAAGGATGTAAAGCCTGAAGAACCTCAACAGGACAATACGCCAAAACCGAAACCCGCAGTCGTACATATTTAGCCATTGTTGTCATATGAATCAGGGGTGGATCTGTAAATCAGGTTCACCCCTGATTCGTTTAGAAGTCAGGTAGCGTTCTTCCCTCTCAATAAAAACATTCCCTGCATCGGTTATAAACAATCCTTTTTATTCTTATCTCATTTTGGGGGCTCTTTCACTAACAATTGGCTCCTCACTAAATCCGGATGAAACGACACATTTATCTTTTTCTACTATTACTTGGGCCAATTGCTTTTGCCCAAACGCCCTTAAAAGTCGATAACGAATTTGCGTTTGCCGCCAAGCAATACGAATTAATGCTGAAAAGCCACCCCGACACAACTAAATTCCCTCAGTCGACAAAACCCGACGGTACGCCTGACGACCGAAAATCAGACTGGTGGTGTAGTGGTTTCTTTGGTGGGTCGCTTTGGCACATCTATGAGCGCACCAAAGCTCCCGTCTGGAAAGAGGCTGCCAACAAATGGACGATGGCCGTAGCCAAAGAGCAGTACAATACCGGCACGCACGATCTGGGATTCATGCTCTACTGCCCCTTCGGCAATGGTTACCGACTCACCAAAAATCCAGCGTATCCGCCTATTTTACTCACTGGCGCAAAATCACTGTCTACCCGTTTCGATCCTAAGGTTGGGGTTATTAAATCGTGGAATAAATTCCAGAACTATACGTACCCGGTTATCATCGATAACATGATGAATCTGGAGTTCCTGTTCTGGGCGGCAAAAACATCGGGGAATAAGGAGTTCTATAACCTATCCGTTACGCACGCCGACAACACCATGAAAAACCACTATCGGCCTGATTACAGCAGCTACCATGTGGTTTGCTATAATCCAGATGGTACGGTGGCTGCCAAGAAAACGGCGCAGGGCTATGCCGATAATTCCGCCTGGGCACGGGGACAAGCGTGGGGTCTGTACGGATTCACGGTTATGTATCGCGAAACGAAAGACAAGAAATACCTGGATTTCGCCCGTCACATTGCTGATTTCTATTTGAATCACCCAAACCTGCCAGCCGATAAAATTCCATACTGGGATTTCAATGCGCCCAATATTCCAAACGAAGAGCGGGATGCTTCGGCAGGTGCCATTACAGCGTCGGCTTTACTCGAACTATGCACCTACGGCGGCCCGTCGGCAAAAACGTACTATCAGTCGGCCGTGAAAATGCTGCAGAGCCTGTCTAGCCCGGCTTACAAGGCTAATCTGGGGGAAAACAACAATTTTATTCTGAAGCATAGCGTAGGTCATAAACCTCAAAAAAGCGAAGTCGACACACCAATCATCTACGCGGATTACTACTATCTGGAAGCGTTACTGCGTTACGATGCGCTCCGGAAAAAGTCAGCTTTCCGTTCGTAATCGATATAGAACTAATAGTTTTTGACAGGATTTACAGGATGAACAGGATTTATTTCGACAAACAAATCCTGTTCATCCTGTAAATCCTGTCAAAAACTATTTAATAATAGCGCCTAATCGCCTGAATGGTAACAATGGTTGGAGCAGATAGATAAAAATCGAATAAAGAACGGCCCAATAACTCATGACTGATCGCATTCAGGTGTTGGGGGTCATTTACTAAAAAATATTCCTCTTGCGGACGAATAATCGAATCGGAGTCGAACACACTAAATAACTGCTTATCCGCTTCATCCAATAGCACATTCCGGCTCCGCTGCCGAACCCACTGATTAGCCCGATTCAGATGAGGAAATGGTGTTATAATCAGCACATTATGTCGATAAGGCCGTAATTGTTTCAATAACATAGACAAGGCCATAGCACGACGAGAACGGAGTAGCGAGGCTAGTAACGTCTTCGCAGCCTTAAGCGGACTCAACACCTGAGTCCCGGTGCTATCTAACTTCAAATCAAAGGGTTGTAGCAAAACTGGCGCAGCCAAACAAGGCACGTCAATCGAATTAAATGCTGACGGTTGCAGAATCCGGTGATCCAATTGCAGTACGATTAAGTCATAACGATTAAGCGGTAACTGCGCGAGTGTTGACGACATTTGTGCCATTGTCAGATGCGCATAGGCTTCTACCGACACCGCCTGCCCGGCAAGGCTGACCTGACGAATAAAATGCCCGATATAACTTAAGTTTCCTCCCTCCAGACCAAAGCCGTAGGTATGTTCATCGCCAATTACTAACACGTTCATCAGTCAACAAAAACGGGGCGAATAAACCCGTTTTATCCCTTTACGTAGGTAGTAGGCCAACTGTGGCAACCAACTCAGAAAAATAATTATCAACCAAAACAATAATTGCAACGTTCTACGTTTGAAACGCGTAGAGTAGGATAGAGTCAGGTTGTTAACGTAAATCCGATCGAACTTTGTTTTTCCGAAAATCGTCTCCGTTTGCTGATAATGATCTGCTAAGCGTCATTCGGGCTTGTCGTGTCAATGACCCACGAGCCCAACGAACGCTGTTTAAGCAGTTTTTTGGCTATGCCAAAAGTATTTGTCTGCGCTATACGTCAAGTTCCGAAGAAGCCGAAGATGTTCTGAACGAAGGATTTCTTAAAGCATTTCAACATTTAGACAGCTATGACGAAACATTACCGTTCAAGGCCTGGCTACGGACTATCCTGGTCAATACAGCCATAAGCCATTATCGTAAGAATCATCGGTTCGAACAACATACATCGCTCGAAGCGGGTGAGCAGGTCACTTTCGACGAAAACATTGTCGATCAGATTGCAGCGGAGGAGATTCTGGCCCTTGTGCAGCAACTTACCCCAACCTACCGAACTGTATTTATGATGCACGTGGTGGATGGTTATACGCTCCACGAAATTGCCGGGATCTTGAGTCATAACGAGGCAACGGTGCGCTCGAATTATGCTCGTGCCCGGCAGAAATTACAGGTACTCATTAAACAAGCCTATCCTTTTTACGAAAATTCTAGCCCTGGGGCTACTATACCATATCATGAAAACTGACCGATTTTCCGATATTATCCGGCGAAAACTGGAAAGTATTCGGCCGGAGTTTACTGAAAAAGACTGGACGCGAATGCAAGCCACGCTTCAGCAGGCTAGCCCTCCCCTGCCTGGTTCGGCTGGAGCGGGTCAGCCGTTCAGTGGCAGTGTCTGGTCGACTCACCCCTGGTTCATGGCTGCTGCTTCTGTTGGTACAGCTGCATTGATCTCATTCAGCGTCTGGCAACGGAGCCAGATCAGCGATCTACAGAAAACCGTTGGCCAACTAAAACAGAAGTCTGATTCAACACAGGTGGCTCCAATGTCGCCAGCGCAGGAACAGCCAACATTGGCCAAAGCAGATAACGCTGTTCAGCCTTCACAAAATCAGGAATCAGCAGCGGCTCAAAATATTTCCGGCCAACGCGACACGGTTTATATAACCCGCTATGTGCAGGTACCTTCTCGCTCGCAATTCGATCACTCAGAAGAGCGTCATGATGTTAGGACAGAAACGCCACCTGATCAACGATATGCTGAGACGGGCCGTGCTCCTGTCAACTCCGGTTTATCACGCCAACAAAATGACCTAAACTCCAACCAGAAAACTGATTCATATGGCGTTTCTTCTACTCCTTTAACCAGTGACAGGAATACTTCAGATCTTGCCTCTCCAACCCTGACAGGCACGACCAATGCGCCGTCAGCCAGTGAGAAGAATTCGACCTACTCTTCAGAAATGAGCGGCAACGAATCGAATCGACTGGCAGGTAATAGACGTGCAGGACGTAGACAAAAAGGTCGCGACACCAACCGAAACAACTTATACGAATCTGAATCGTATGCGGGACAATCGGCTATTAACCAGACCAGAAACACCAATTTACCGCCCAACGACCCGACTGCTTCTACGAACAGGACTTCTGCATCAGCGGAGCAATCGGTGGCATCAGCAAGTTATGAACTGGCTAACAGTCGTTCCTTGTCGACCAAAACGGTTAATTGGAGCGCTCTAATGGCACAGCGCTCAAAACGTATACGCCAGGCGTGGACACCGGCGGTTACAGACGTTGTTGAACAGAAATCGACGGCTCCCGAAAGTCAACCGACTCCACGTGTGGGCACTCAATTCCGCTTGGGTGTAGGGGGCGAACTGGCCAGTGGCTCTCAGAATTTTGGTGTATTTTCTGAAGTGTTGCTAGGCAAACATTGGTCGTTAGGTATAGGCTTTGTCAAAGCAAACTATACCAATAAGTTTACTGATGACCAGGATTTTGAGAAACGTACCCACCGCGATTTCAAAAATGCATTTGGTCCGGGTATAGATCAGTTCCGTGAAATTGTAGGCATTGATACACGTCAAACTCGTTATCAAATACCCATTAGTCTCGGCTACCGCATACCGCTTAATGCATCGCTAACGCTGTTGTCAAGTGTTGGTACGTATTTGAATCTGAATAACTTGGAGAACGTCTCGTTTTACTGTCGTTTGCCTCTTCTTCCATTTCAGCCGAACCCAAACAAGTATGCCACTGGTCAGGTCGATCTTATTAAAAAGCAACCAATTGACTTAATCAATAGTCTGGCATTGGGAGCTGGTCTCGAATGGCATAGTCGACATTGGGCCCTACAAGGTACTCCAGTACTTAATATGCCTATACAGTCTGCTACAACTATGATGCAGCCTGATCAGAACTGGCAGCAAAAGGCAACGGTTAGTTTACGGGCAAGGCTTTTGTACAACTTTTAGTCGTAGCTTATCAAAAAAGGAACTGCCCGTGAAAGAATTTTCGCGGGCAGTTCCTTTTTAAATTACACACTTATTTATTGGCAGACACCCGCCAGATACGACCAGAAGCGTCATCGGCCACAAGCATAGTTCCGCCAGGCAATACAGTTACGCCAACGGGCCGGCCATATACATTTTTATTATTGTCTCCCAGAAAACCGGTTAAGAAATCTTCTGGTTTTCCGGGCTTACCATCCTGAAATGGCACAAATACAACTTTATAACCCACCAGTTGCGACCGATTCCATGAGCCATGTTGACCGATAAAGGCACCGTTTCGGTATTTTTCAGGAAACTGTGTTTTATCATAAAAGGCCAAGCCCAAGGAAGCCGTATGTGATCCTAATGGCACATCGGGAATAATGGCTTTTTTAACCAAATCGGGGCGCTCCCCTTTCCGGCGCGGATCTTCATTTTGGCCGTAATACGAATAAGGCCAGCCATAAAATGCGCCTTCTTTCACACTGGTCAGGTAATCAGGCACCAGGTCATCGCCTAATTCATCCCGTTCATTAACAGCCGTATACAAAACTTTAGTTGTAGGCTGCCAGCCCATTCCAACTGGGTTTCGTAACCCACTGGCATAAATACGCTCGCCAGATCCATCAGGATTAATTTCCAGAATATTCGCCCGTCGGAGTTCGTTTTCGGGGCCGTGTTCGCCCACATTACTGCCAGAACCAACGGTAACGAAAATCTTCTTTCCGTCGGGACTGGCTAGCAAGTTTCGGGTCCAGTGATTGTTGTAGCCGCCCACTGGTAAGTCCAGGATTTTCTTGCCGGGTGCCGTTATTTTCGTTTGACCAGGCTTGTAATCATAGCGCATTAACGCGCCCGTGCCAGCCGCATAGAAGCTGTTACCCAAAACCAGCATGCCAAATGGGCGATCAAGCCCTGTCAGGAATGTTTCTTTTAAGTCGGGCTTACCATCGTTGTTGGTATCCCGAAAGAGGGTAATTCGATTCGCACTGGTTCCTTCGCGCTCCGACTTATTACGCCCCGTTACGGCATTGATAACTTTGGCTTTAGCACCAGTCCGCTCCGTATTGGCTTCGGCCACGAAGATGTCGCCGTTAGGCGCCACGTATATCCAGCGGGGGCTTGCCAGATCGCGGGCAAACTCGGTAACCGTAAAACCGGCAGGGGCCTGGGGTGTTTTGCCTTCTGGCCAGCCAACCACATTACTGAAGTTTTTCGCCGATTTTGTTGCGAACGGAGCTGGTAAATTAATCGTCGTATCGACTGTTGTAACCGTTTCTCCGGTCTGATTGGTCTCTTTTTTTGTGTTACACCCCACCAGGGAGGCAGACAGGGCCATACCTGCCAGAATAACTGTTGTCTTTTTCATCGTTGAGTAAATTTTACGTTTACTCAACTCCCCGAACAATCATTTGGTTACGAGGTAGACACTCTTGCGTTAACAACCTTATGTCCACAGAGGTATGGAGAACACAGAGACATATTATATCTTCCTTTTTGTGCTCCGTGCCTCTGTGGATATAATAGCTTTTATTAGTGGACTAGTGATCGCGAGAATTTAGCATAAGCGATTGGGCCTTTATAGAACACATCGCTCACTGCTTCCATGCTGAAACGACTGTAGAAGTCAGCCGCATCAAGCCGGGCATCACACCAGAGAGTGGTTGCCCCAAGACGCGTTGCCTCAGCAATGGCGTGGTTCAAAAGCAATGTGCCAATACCTCGTCGCTGGCAGTCGGGCCGGGCGGCAAACTTGCGAAAACGACTATCTTTCCCATTGACAAATAGTGATATCACGGCCACTAACTCGTCATTCAGAAACGCCCCAAAATGATGGCCTTCATCATCATTTTCAACTTTTACATAATCAAGCGGTTTGTCAGGCCAAAGCACCGAATGGCGGAGCGGATAAGTCTGTTCGGGGGTTATGGGTTGAAGTAAGATTTTATCTGACATTCCTTTAAAATCAAGCATTTATTACTCTTATCGTTATTACAATGGTTGCCATATTACAAATTGAGCATATTTTGAAAGCGGCAAAAATGAAACCTATGATTATAGCTACTCTTGTTGAAGGGGATCCTGCTTATAAACCTGGCGAAAATTTAAAGTTGAGTGATATAGAAGTACAAAGGATATTACCACCACGAACTGAGCCACCAAGATTTGATCTACTGGCTTTTACACCTAGTAAAAATGCTGAAGCCGATAAATTGCAAATAGGTCAATTGGTAGTTCTAACTATGTAAGCAATGGAGCCATTTTCAACACTAGAAAAGTTAGAATTAGGCACTGTTAAATACAGGAATTAAAACGGCAGTTTTCCTAAATCGACATTGCCGCCGGTTATGATAATGCCAATTTTTTGCCCTGAAAACTGCTCTTTGTGTTTCAACACAGCTGCTAATGGCACCGCACTCGATGGCTCAATAATGATCTTCATACGCTCCCAAACCAGCCGCATAGCTGCAGCAATCTCGTCATCTGAAACGGTCATGATATCCGAAACGTGGGCCTGAATAATGGCCAGAGTCCGCTCACTGAGTGTGGTCATTAATCCATCCGCAATCGTTTTAATAAAGGGCGCTTTTTCTACACGGCCACTTTGAAACGATAAAACAGCATCGGCCGCCCCTTCAGGTTCTCCAGCGATCACGCGCGTTTTGGGCGATAGATAATGCGTTGTCAGAGCCGTTCCACTCAGCAACCCTCCTCCCCCAACCGGAGCCATAATTATATCGAATGGCACATCTGTTCCAGCATCTTCAATCAATTCTTTAGCCGCCGTAGCCTGCCCTGCAATAACACGATCATCATCAAAGGGGTGAACCAATACGGCTCCTGTCCGTTCGATCACTTCCCGAACGCCGTTTTCGCGGGCTTCAAGCGTGGGCTCGCATTCGATGATTTCTGCCCCATACCCTCGAACAGCATCTTTCTTGACTTTTGGAGCCGTACGCGGCATCACGATATATGCAGGTAAGCCAACCTGACGAGCTGCAAAGGCAACAGCCTGCGCATGGTTGCCTGACGAGTGCGTTGTGATCGCGTTACCTTCCTCATTCTGAACAACTTGTAAAATGGCATTCAGACCTCCCCGCGCTTTGAAAGCGCCTATTTTCTGGAAATTCTCACACTTAAAAAATAGCTCCGCCCCAGCGCGATCATTGATCGTTTGATTGGTCAGAACAGCCGTGCGATGAATATAAGGCCGAACACGGTCGTGAGCCTCTTGTATGGTATCAAATGAAATCATGAATGAGTAGGGTATATTGTTCGCGCTTTATCGTTTATAGAGTAACGCACTGATTCCAAGAATTGGACTTCAGACATCAAACTACCAACTTCAAACGCTAAACTACAAACGTTACGAGTTATGACCTCCAACCGTCGTTCGTTTTTAAAACAAGCTGCTGGCTCGCTGGCTGCCATGGCTGTTATGCCAACTGCTTTTGCCGAAACATCAGCGAAAAAGATGTTCTTCGATATCTCTTTAGCCGAGTGGTCATTACACAAAGCCTTATTCGCCAAGAAAATCACGAATCTGGATTTTCCTGGCATTGCCCGCAAAGAGTTCGATATCAGCATTGTTGAGTATGTTAACCAGTTCTTTAAAGATAAAGCACAGGATAAGACCTATCTGAATGATTTGTTAACCCGCTGTAAAGACAACGGCATTACGAATCACCTAATCATGATCGATGGCGAAGGCAATCTGGGGGCTCCAGACGCTGCCGAGCGGTCGAAAGCGGTGGAGAATCACCATAAGTGGGTAGAATGTGCGAAGTACCTGGGTTGCAAAACGATCCGGGTTAATGCTGCCGGACAAGGCACTGCCGAAGAGGTTTCTAAAGCTGCCGTTGACGGATTAGGCAAGTTGGGGGAATTTGCCAAAACCATGAATATCAACGTCATCGTAGAAAATCACGGTGGATATTCCTCAAACGGTCAGTGGTTGTCGGGGGTGATGAAACAGGTAGGTATGAAAAACGTAGGTACCTTACCCGACTTTGGCAATTTCTGCATCAAGCACGGTCAGGGTCATACGTGTGAGGAAGAGTACGATCGATACAAAGGCACAAGCGAGCTAATGCCGTTTGCCAAAGGTGCATCGGCTAAATTCTATAATTTCGATGCCAATGGCAATTGCGTCGAAACCGACTATAATCGTATTCTGAAGATTGTAAAAGACAGCGGTTTCAAAGGAACCATCGGTATCGAATATGAAGGAGATGGTTTAGAAGAATATGAAGGTATTCGGAAATCAAAGGCCATTTTGGAGCGCGTAGGGCCGATTGTATAGAATTTGAGTTATAAGGTTGAAGGGTTGAATAGTTGTAGAGTTAACTGATCTGTTCAGTAACTCTACAACTATTCAACCCTTCAACCTTATAACTATCTTAAAGTCCCACACTTGGCTGGGCTACATAGCGAAGCAACTCCTGGCGGGTAGCTTCCTGCTCAAACTTTCCACTATAGGACGAGGTGATCGTGGTGCTGTTCAGATCGCGAATACCGCGTGTTGATACACATAGATGTTTGGCATCGATGATTACAGCAACATCTTCCGTTTCCAGAACACGCTTCAGTTCGTTCGCAATCTGCACCGTCAGGCGTTCCTGTACCTGGGGGCGTTTGCAGAAATACTCCACAATTCGATTCAGTTTCGACAAGCCAATAACCTTTCCGCTCGATATATAAGCAACGTGCGCTCTACCGATGATCGGTACAAAATGGTGCTCGCAGTACGTCTGAACCGTAATATCTTTTTCGAGCAGCATTTCATTGTACTGAAACTTATTGTCGAACAGCGTTGATGCTGGCTTATTGGCTGGGTTCAGACCACTGAAGATTTCCTTCACGTACATCTTGGCGACACGCCGGGGCGATCCTTTCAGACTGTCGTCGGTCAGGTCGAGGCCCAGGATGTTCATGATTTCACGGAAATGTTCTTCAATAAGGTCAATTTTGAGGTCATCATCGAGGGCAAAGGCATCATCACGCATGGGTGTATCGATGGAGCTTGTTCCATGATCATCACCCAACTCGTCCACTAATTCGTCGTTGTAATGCCCATTTTTATGGATATCCGTAAACGTTCGGCCATTAGACGGGATATTCGACGAAGTTCCGTTCTGTTTCATACAGTCTGATTTTAAGCTCTAAGCCCTCGCTTAGCTGATTTCGTAAAAGAGTATAGATCACGATGGCGATATTCTCTGCCGATGGGTTCAGGTCAGCGAATTCCTCGGTATCCAGATTCAGATTTTTGTGATCGAAGCGATCAATGACATGTTTCTGCATCAGCTCGCCAAGATATTTCATATCAATGACATAGCCCGTTTCGGGATCAATGGGACCAATAACCTGCACAACTAACTCGTAGTTATGCCCATGAAAATTGGGGTTATTGCACTTGCCATAAACACGTGCATTTTTTTCATCGGACCAATTAGGATTGTTCAGACGATGTGCCGCATTGAAATGTTCTTTCCGAAACACAGCCACCCGTGGACTATTTGTCCGGGGGACACTTGTTTGGGGAACATCCGTTCCAGAAGTATTCATAAACTGAATCTAAAAAAGGTCAATCAACCTGTCGTTACAAAGTTTGTGTACAACACAGGCAGACAGCAGAGCGTGTAGCCAGAACGCTCCTTAGTGTGCAGTCATATCAGTAACCCATCTTACCCTAGTTTCGTTCAAAAATGGGAAGATGGGCGTTGTTCAATAAGGTGTTTTTTAGGGGTACAGGGCGAGTTAAGTGGGGATACCCGTTCCACAGTCAGAACAGAATTTCTGATCCGCTTTGGCTTTCGCTCCGCAGTTGGTACAGAACCGTTCCGCTTTTTGAATCTGCCCATTAGGCGTGCCACAAGAGGGGCAAAACTTGTCGGTTGGTGCTAATTTACCACTACAGTTCGTACAGGCAACAACAGCGGCCCGCTGATTAAAATCAAGGTGTTGTGTATAATCTACCTGCCGAGTTTTGTCGCGGATTTGCTCCGAAGTAGCTATGGCTTGCTGGGCAGCCAGTTCTTCCCGTTCATCGGGGGCGCAGCTTTCGCAAAGCCCTGCACTGGCATTCCAGCAAACATCTGGACACACCCATTGCCCACAACGCGTACACTGGTGGAAGTGCGTTTTCCCTTCCTGAACAGCTTTAGTCAACGCATCATCATGCGCTTTTCCGCCAATAGCCCGCTGCATGTTACGCGTGGCGTTACCAGCTTCATAAAAAAAACTGCCGAAAACACTGCCTGCCATATTGAGTAGTTCGCCAGCTACTCCCAGATTATTTGTTTGAAAATGAGACATATGCCCATTCCCGCATTTATCACATCGGAACGAAAACTGAAATCCTTTATCGGTGGAAAGATCATCGTAGTTACGAACGAACTGAATCATAGCACAGACCTAATTATAGTTTGCTTAAATGTATGGTGAAACGATAGCCCGCTGATTTTTATGATCATTAAGATGAATTATGATTTTATTGTTTTACCTGAACTCCTAGTTAAGATTATAAAAATCACCATTAGACGCTATTGATCGTAGTCGAAATCTACGCGAATCATACCAATCTTAAAAATCAGCGGACTATTGATTAAAAATAAGAAAGAAAACCTTCGCTCCGGTAAGTTAATTGCCCATCGGCCTTTGTTACCACGAACCATCTATTATTCTATCATTACCGCCTATCAAATCCTTAGCCTGCAATGGAACCGGACAACCACAGTCCCCGTTTTGCCCCCATGAAACGATTTAAGACCGCTATGTTAATTACCGTACTTGTATTGATTGGGTTAGTAGCTGCTGTGTTCTTGTTTATGAAACAGAGTCCATTTGGCCAGGACCCAGCCGAAGCCCGATTAGAACGTATCCAGCAATCACCAAACTATAAGAATGGTTCATTCCAGAATTTAGAGCCTACAGAGGTTATGCGAGAGAACGCATCGTATGTGGGCATGATGCGTGACTTTATAAAAAAAGATAAAGACAATATTCCGCCCAGGCCAATACCCTCGGTAAAAACGGACCTTAAAGCCTTAGACGATGCCAAACCCACAATTGTGTGGTTCGGGCATTCGTCTTACCTGATTAAATCGAAAGGTGTGACCATTTTGCTCGATCCCGTTTTCAGTGGTCATGCCTCGCCCGTATCGTTTTTCGGAGGAGCTTTTGCCGGATCAAACACCTATGACGTCGATGACATGCCCAACATCGACTATCTGATTCTCTCTCACGATCACTACGACCACCTCGATTATGAGACCATTGTCAAACTGATTCCGAAGGTCAAAAAATTCTACACCGCCCTAGGCGTAGGTGCCCACCTCGAACGCTGGGGTGTGCCAGCCGATCGGATTGTGGAGTTCGACTGGTGGGAGCATCAACCCGTAGCCGATGGCATTGACCTGACCGCCACACCCGCACGCCATTTTTCGGGACGTAGTTTTGCTCGTGGTAAAACGCTCTGGACTTCCTACGTACTGAATCTACACGGTTATAAGCTGTTTCTGGGTGGCGATTCAGGGTATGGAAAACACTTCCAGACAATCGGGGATCAATACGGACCATTTGATCTGGCCATTCTCGAATGTGGGCAATATGGTCTAGACTGGCCCAACATCCACATGATGCCCGAAGAAGTAATATCAGCGGCTCAGGATTTGCGGGCCAGAGTTTTACTTCCTGTACACTGGGCAAAATTTTCCTTATCGTACCACGCCTGGAACGAGCCTATTAAGCGACTTATGAAAAAAGCCGAAAAAGAGGGCTTCGACGTAACGACGCCTAAAATTGGAGAACCTGTCGTGTTGAATGCCTCCTATCCAAGAGCTGTTTGGTGGAATTTCTGATAAGACAAAGAGGCTTCTTTGACAGGATTTACAGGATACACAAGATTATTATACCAAGAGAAAATCCTGTGTATCCTGTAAATCCTGTCAAAGAAAACCCTTAAATGACCTTATCGTATGTTTTTTGACCTGAAATCTCGTTCTTTGACAGGTTAATCGTTTATACGCAAGGTCACCTTTATGCAATCGCCTACTCGTCGTCAGTTTATTCGAACAGCCGCCCTTACGGGTGCTGCCACCTCTGTTTTTCCAACTATTCTAACTGGTGCGAAACCGGCAGACCCGAAAGTCCGTCTGGCCTTTATTGGGGTTGGCGCACGAGGACGAAGCCATGTTGATCAGGCACTCTTCCGCGATGACGTAGAGATTACAGCTATTTGCGATCCCGACCCTGAGGCCATCAGCCGCACCAATGCGATGATTGAAAAGAAGGGCCGCAAGCTCCCGGTTGCCTACACAAAAGGCGATGAGGCTTTCAAGGACATGCTCAAACGCGATGACATTGACGGTGTGGTGATCGCAACTCCCTGGGAATGGCACGTTCCGATGGCCGTAGCGACCATGCAAGCCGGCAAATACGCGGGTGTTGAAGTATCGGCAACCGTGACGCTCAAAGAGTCCTGGGATCTGGTCAACACATCCGAGAAAACAGGATCGCACTGCATGATTCTGGAGAATGTTTGCTACCGACGCGATGTGTTGTCGGTCTTGAACATGATTCGGAAAGGCATGTTTGGCGAGATGGTCTACGCGCATTGTGGCTACCAGCATGATTTACGAAACATCAAATTCAACGATGGCAAATCGATTGGTGGTGTAGGCGCAGAATTTGGTGCTAAAGGGTATTCAGAAGCTCATTGGCGTACACAGCATTCCGTTGATCGCAACGGCGACATCTATCCTACACACGGTCTTGGGCCCGTTGCGCACTGGCTCGATATCAACCGGGGCAATCGCTTCACACGCCTGACCAGCATGGCTACCAAAAGCCGGGGTCTTCATAAATACGTTGTCGATAAAGGTGGTCCCAACCATCCAAACGCCAAGGTTAATTTTAAACTGGGCGATGTTGTTACCACAACACTTCAGTGCGCTAATGGCGAGAATATCGTCATCATTCACGATACCAACTCCCCTCGCCCCTATTCACTTGGTTTCCGGGCACAAGGCACCAACGGAATCTGGATGGACGATAACGATATGATCTATCTGGAAGGTGTCACGCCAAAAGCCCATAACTGGGAACCCTTCGCTCCTTATCAGGAAAAATACGACCATCCACTCTGGAAACGTCATGCCCAAACGGCTGAGAATGCGGGGCACGGTGGCATCGATTTCTTTGTACTTCGGGCGTTTATCGAATCTATTAAAGCAAAAACAGCTCCCCCAATCGATGTGTATGATGCGGCCGTCTGGAGCGCCATCAGCCCATTGTCGGAACAAAGTATTGCAGGCGGCAGCAAGCCCGTCGAAGTCCCCGATTTCACGCGTGGGAAGTGGAAGACCAACAAACCCATTTTTGGCTTAACAGATAACTATTGATGAGATAGTTGCTGATTAATCAACTTCTCGTTTTAATTTGTAAAAAATTTTAAAAAGTCATTTCCCTAACCGGCTTAACCTACGAATCAGTCAATGACACCAACTACTGCTCCGCCAAAATCCCAGAATTACACGGGTCCTTTACTTATTATTGGTGCTCTCTTCTTCGTTTTTGGCTTCGTTACCTGGACAAATAGTGTATTGATGGCTTTTTTCAAGCAGGCCTTCAATCTGAGTACCGTTGGCTCAAGTCTCGTAGCCTCTGCGTTTTTTATTTCCTATACGCTGATGGCCATTCCATCATCGGCCTTACTGAAACGTACTGGCTTCAAAAATGGCATGTCATTAGGGTTACTCACTATGGCCGTTGGCACATTGGTTTTTGTACCAGCCGCCCGTGCGTTTTCGTATCCACTGTTTCTTGTGGGTTTGTTCCTGATCGGCGTTGGTCTAACCGTATTACAATCTGCCTCTAATCCCTACGCTACCATCCTCGGCCCTCGCGAAAGTGCAGCCCAGCGGATTAGCTTTATGGGTATTGCGAATAAAATGGCGGGCATTATCAGTCAGCGGGTGTTTGGTAGTTTGTTTCTAACAGGTGCCAGTGTGGCTGTAGGTCCTCAGAGTTTAGAAAAAGTAGTTACTCCCTATCTGGTTCTCACAGCGATATTGATCGTACTGGCAGGCTTGATTAGGTTATCCAATTTACCTGAAGTATCTGAAGAACAGGACGATCTGCCTTCAGATGCCACTTCTCACACGAGCGTCTGGCAGTTCCCCAACCTGGTTTTGGGTGTTATTGCGCTATTCTGCTACGTAGGAGCCGAAGTTATTTCGGGCGATACGATTATCAACTATGGTAAAGCCATCGGCTTTGGCAACGACGAAGCTAAATACTTTACCGAATACACGCTTTACGGTTTACTAGCCGGTTATTTACTTGGTATTGTGGCCATTCCGCGCTGGATTTCGCAACAGAACTCACTCCGTTTCGGAATGATTCTGGCTATCATCCTGACGATTGGCGCATTAGTTACTGATGGGTTCACTTCCATTCTTTGCGTTGCCCTGCTTGGATTTGCCATTGCACCAACCTGGCCTGCCATATGGCCGCTGGCGTTGAATGGTCTGGGAAAATTCACAAAAATGGGCTCGGCTTTACTCATCATGGCGATTGCGGGTGGGGCCATTCTGCCTCCGTTACATGGCTATTTGTTTGACCATATTAACCCTAAAATGGCGTATGGATTGTTGCTACCCCTGTTTGGCTATATACTTTATTACGCTACAGTAGGCTACAAAAAAACGAGCTGGTAATGCCATTTGACGTTACAGAGTTACAACTAGCTGTAGAAAAAGGGCATATTGAATGGCGAAAACATACGCTTCAACGCTTAGTGGAACGGCAAATTCGTCAGAAAGACGTTCTCAACGTTTTGAGTTTAGGTGAGGCCATTCGCTATTATTATGATGACCGACCTTTTCCGAGTGTATTGATGTTTGGATGGGTAGAAGACAGACCGTTGCATGTGGTAGCCTCCTATGCTAAAGCAGATGATATGGTATACATCATTACGGTTTATGAACCATCTCTCGATGTATTTGAGTCAGACTATAAGACAAAGAAGCAATGACGACATCAAAAATTTGTCCAATGTGTGGAGGGCATAGGGAAGCCGGCCATACCACATTTAGTGCTGATTTAGGTGATGGATTAGTGGTTGTACGCCATGTTCCAGCCATGATTTGCAATCAATGCGGGGACGAGTGGATTGACAATAAAACAGCACAACAATTGGAAGATATTGTATTAGAAGCGCGTCAAAAAAAGCATCAACTAGAAGTATTGTCACTTTGATTTTGTCATCAATTAGTCCACTAGCCCGAACACCAGAATTGAAAGTTTCAACACCAGGCCGCATTTGCCTTTTTGGTGAGCATCAGGATTATCTGGGTCTGCCCGTTATTGCCGCAGCTATTTCACGTCGGATTCAGATTGAAGCCACGACAACTACACAACCCAGCTTCCGGTTGAATCTCCCCGATATCGGTCAGTCGGTTGATATTCCTTTTGATGGGACACAGCTCCCTTACCCAGAAACTCGAGATTATTTCCGATCGGCCGTAAATGTGTTGTTACGCGAAGGGTTTACATTTTCAAAAGGGATTGAGGGGGAAGTCCATGGCAATATTCCGATTAATTCAGGCACGTCGAGTTCGTCGGCGCTGCTTGTTACCTGGCTCAATGTGCTCACTCAACTGTCCGATTCTCCCCAGCAACTGCCACAGGAAAAACTAGCCGAACTGGCCTATATAGCCGAAGTTCTGGAGTTTGGCGAACCAGGTGGCATGATGGACCATTACTCGACCGCTGTTGGCCACGTTATATACCTGGAGTCACAACCGAAGATTCATTTAGAAAAACTGAATCCAGCCCTGGGCACATTTGTTCTGGGCGATTCGCAGGAGCCGAAGGATACCATTGGGATTTTGAAGCGGGTAAAATTCGGTATGCTCGATATTGTTGCCCGGTTGAAAGCCATTAGTCCCACGTTTTCGCTGACCGATTCTGAGATTACTGAGGTAGTAGAGTTCAAAGACATCTTAAGCAAAGACGATTATATTCTGCTGAAAGGCAATATCGAGAATCGCGACATTCTGCGTGATGCGCTAACCGTTCTACAGAATCCTGCTGGTCTCGACCACGTGCGGTTTGGTCAATTGCTAACCAATCATCAAACCAATCTCCGCGAAGCACAACGCATCAGCACACCTAAAATTGACCGCATGCTTGATGCTGCCCTAAATGCCGGGGCTCTCGGCGGGAAAATTAACGGCTCAGGCGGTGGTGGTTGCATGTTCGTCTACGCGCCGAACGATCCGGAAAAAGTAGCAGAAGCCATTGAAAGGGAAGGCGGAAAAGCGTACGTCATTACGGCTGATGCTGGCACAACCGTTGAAGCCTAACGCATTGTACCCATGGGCTTTAGCCCGTGTATGAGTTATACACGGGCTAAAGCCCATGGGTACAACCTAATCACCTAATACCCTTAACGCCTTACTGTTGACTATTAGCCGCCCGCTGGGCTGGGAACCAGGACGTTAAGACAGTCATCAAGACAACAAGAATGCTAGTCAGCGCAATATCCCGAACATCCAGGCGTACCGGGTAGGCATCGATAATTGAACTAACGGTCCCCATCCGAATAAAGCCGTATTGTCCCTGCGCCAAACAAATAAAGACACCGAGTACCAGACCCGTAAAAGCTCCTGTTAAGGCAATAATAGCTCCTTCGGTCAGGAAAATACGCCGGACCATACTCTTCGTAGCGCCTAAGGCAAATAAAATCTGGATGTCGCTTTTCTTCTCAATTACCAACATCGATAACGAAAAGAAAATATTGATTGACGCAACCAGAATAATGAAGGAAAGCGTCAGGGCAACGAATAATTTTTCGATATAAATAGCCCGATAAAGGTCGACATTCAGATCGTCGCGGGTTTGTACTAGCAGCTTATCGCCCAGCACTGCCTGAAGAGCCTGCTTGACAACCTGCTCTTTCGCGCCGGGTTGTAATTGAATTTCGAGACTCGTTACTTCATCTGGCTTATAGCTAAATAAAGATCGCGCTACGGCCAATGGAGCCAGCACGAAATTATCGTAACGAGATTCAATGAAAAATACACCCGCTACCGTCAGTAACTCCCGGTTAAAGGCATCGGGATTAAGTACGCTGAAACTCTGCCCACTTTGCGGATACAGAATTTCGAGTGGTGTCAGAATATCGACGGGCGAAATGCTCAGATCATTTCGGACGCCTTCAGCTACAATGGCATAATTCACGCCATTGCGACGTAACAACAGTTTGCCTTCCAGCAACGCTGAATCGAGCTGTTGACGCTGCAGGTAGTTATCATCCACTCCTTTAAGCTTCACAACGGTTGTTCCATTCGCATACCGGCCCAGCGCGTTGTCCTGCGCTACGGATGTCAGCAAATGAACACCTGATACCTGCTGTAAGCGCGTTAGCAAGGCTGGTGGGGCCAAAAACCGTTTTCCTTGTTTTGGCGAGATGGTTATATCCGCTTCAAACGTCTTGAAAATCTGCCGATTCAGTTCATCCATGCCATTAAAAACCGACAGTACGACGACTAAGGCCATCGTTCCAACGCCTACGCCAAGCATCGACAGGATAGACAACCAACTAATAAAGCTGCGTTTCTTACGGGAGAAAAAATAACGACGGGCAATCCAGGCAGGAAGGTTCATTCTTCTTTGTGAATGAGTGAATGAGTGAATGAGCAAATGAGTGAAACCAGCCATTGCCGTTATTCACTTAGTCGCTCATTCATTCATTCACAATTTACTCATTATCCTCATCCTCGTCTGGGGCAGGGGGAATTTCCAAACCAGCGAAGAGTTTATCCATTTTATCAGCGTATTCAGCTGTATCATCTAAGTAAAAACTCAAATCAGGGACAATGCGAAGCTGGTGACGCACCCGCTCGCCCAAGTGCTGGCGCAGTACTTTTCCTTTTTCCTGAATTGTTTCCAGCAACAGCTGTTTATTCTTGGTAGCCAGAAAACTTAGATAAACACGGGCTACACTCAAATCGGGCGAAACACGCACACTGGTAACGGTAATAAACGCTCCGTTGAATAAATGAGGCACTTCGCGTTGAAAAATTTCACTTAAATCTTTCTGCAACTGCCGGGCTACTTTCTGCTGTCGTTTCGATTCCATACAAATTGGCACTTAATCTATTTTGCAAATATCCACCCATTTTTCCGTTCTGCCGAAATTGACTGTAATTTTACCGGTATTAGTCGTTAGTCAAGGGTAGATGATGCTATTACTGACGACTATCGATTATTAACTGATAACTGCTTTGCTTCGTTTCTTTCAATCTTATTTTCCTTATCAATACGTCAGCCTGCTCGGGTTGCTGCTATTGATTCGCTTACCGCTCCTGCTCCATCCATTTCCGTTGCTGATTCCGGAGTTGAACTGGATGATCGTTGGCGAGCAGATAAGCCAGGGGAATTTATTGTACCGCGACATCTGGGATAGTATTAGCCCTCTCTCGGCGCTTGTGTATTGGGGAATCGACAGTGTGTTCGGACGGTCGCCACTGGCGTTACACGGAGCCGCGCTACTGGTTTCGGTATTCCAGATTGTTTATTTCAATTACCTAACGAATAACCGGGATCTTTATCCGGATCGTTCCTTCTGGCCGGGGCTGATTTATATGCTGTTCATGCACATTTCCTTCGATTGCCTGACGCTTTCGCCGGTTTTGATGTCGACGAGCTTCCTTCTGTTAGCCTTCGGAACCCTGATTCGGCAGATGGACCGGCGGGGCGCTACCGACGAAGTGTTTGAAGTTGGGTTTTACATTGGTATTGCCGCTCTGTTCTATCTGCCATCAGCCTTATTCATTATCTGGGCGGCCTTATCGCTGCTTTTTTACACAGGCGCTAGCTTTCGGCAGTATTCGCTGTCAATATTTGGGTTTTTGTTCCCATTCGCCACAACAGTGCTGTTTTATTATCTCTACGATAGCCTTGACGATTTTAATCGAAATTTGCTATCATCGGTATTTCGGGTTCGGCAATATTCCTTATCCGATTTCCAGTCGCTGTTAGCCTCCTTATTGATTCCATTAGGTTTGGGTGTACTTGGCTTTTTAAGCCTGCTCAATCGAGGAGGACGGTATGTCAATTTTCAGCAACGGATACAGCAGATTATGGCTATCTGGTTTGTTATTGCCGTGCTGACAATTGGCTTAATGCCTTTTCTGGCCCCCATGGTTTTTCTGAGCTTTGTTCCTCCAATGGCCTACTTTACCCACTTTTACTTTGAAGGTATTCGTAGGGCCTGGCTGGCCGAGGTGACCTTTTTAATCACGTTCATCCTGATTCTGTTGCTGTTTTACCAGGGTGCTCTGGGCCTCATTCCGGGAGGTGAACTGGGGCGACTAAGCAGTCTACAAGTGAAACCTTCGCCCCTACCAGGCGATATCAAAGACCGACGTGTCTTGATTATTGGTGAAGACTTTAGTGCCTACCGACAAAATAAATTAGCTACGCCTTACCTCAACTGGGATTTAGCAAAGTATGATCTAAAAAATCTGGACGATTACGAAGCGGTTATCAACGTATTCGATCATTTCCGCAAAGACCCACCCGACTACATTATTGACCGGGAGAATGTAGTCGGTAAATTGTTTCAGCGTGCTCCGGCTCTGGCGGGCCAATACGAAAAAACAGCCGTGGCTGACGTGTATAAACGTAAGTGATTTACGAATTTTGATGTGCAATTTACGATTTTGGGGTATCACCAATAATTCGTAAATCGTACATCAAAATTCGTAAATCAATATGCCTTCCTACACATTTACCAATAAACCGCACCGGCGGACCGGAACCAATCTCTACATCTTTCTGAGCGCCGTTTTTCTGACCAATGCACTCATTGCCGAAATCATCGGGGTTAAAATATTCTCTGTCGAAACACTGCTGGGTACCAAGCCAGCCCAAATTCATCTACTCGACGATTTTGTTCTGGATTTCAACCTGACGGCGGGGGCAGTTATCTGGCCGTTTGTATTCATCACCTCCGACATTATCAACGAGTACTTTGGCAAAGCGGGTGTTCGGCGTATTTCATTCCTGACAGCCGGATTTGTAGGGTACAGTTTCCTGATTATTTATGCCGTTACAACGCTACCTCCTGCTCAGTTCTGGCTCGATGTAAACGCCAAAGATGCAGCTGGCAATGCCATTAATATTAACAATGCCTTCCAGATGATTTTCCGGCAAGGATTAGGGATTATTATCGGTTCTCTAACCGCCTTCCTGATCGGTCAAATCCTGGATGTGTATGTGTTTCACTCACTCCGAAAGATTACCGGAAGTAAAAAAATATGGCTCCGGGCAACCGGCTCAACTCTGGTATCTCAGTTGGTCGATTCGTTTGTTGTGCTTGGGATTGCTTTTTACGTTTTCGGCAATTGGTCGTTAAGTCAGGTTTTGGCCGTTGGGATTATCAATTATATCTACAAAGCCACCTCGGCGGTTGTTTTGACGCCACTCCTCTATGTAGCCCATTATTTTATTGACCGCTATTTAGGCAAAGAACACGCCGAAGAACTAGCTAATGAATCTGCTATGAGTTCATTTATGTAACTTCCTATTCGTCAACAGTCTACCTATACCCCTGGTTAGCAAAAAACGCATGACTATCTAAAAGATGGTCATGCGTTTTTTAGTATATTAGCTATTTACTTTTTACTCTTCGTTCTAAACATCAATCATATAGAACATACCTCTACCGTCAACTTGTCAATCATTGAAACGTTTTTTATTGGTTAGTACCTTCTTCTGGTTCACCTGGACATTAACTAGTGCACAAACGATTTCGCGGGGGCCTTACCTGCAAATGGGCAGTCAAACAGCAGTCAGCATACGCTGGCGTACCGATGTACCTACAATAGGCAAAGTAAGCTACGGATTATCAGCCAGTAACCTATCTGCCAGTGTCAGCGAAGCGGTCAGCACTACCGAGCACGAGGTTCGGATTACGGGTTTAGCCCCCGACAGCCAGTATTTCTATAGCGTGGGCACCACAACTCAGGTATTGCAGCAAGGGTCTGATAACTACTTTCTGACGGCACCATCTGCCACCACCAAACGTAAGATCCGGGTAGTTTCCTTTGGTGATAGTGGCATGAATCCCAATGGTAACCAGACAAACGTTCGGAACGCCTTCTTGAATTATCGGGGTAGCACGCCAACCGATCTCTGGATGCTCATCGGCGATAATTCGTATGATGGCGATGACCCCGCCTACCAGGTCAATTTTTTTGAGGCCTACCAAACCACACTCATGAAAAACTCGATGCTGTTCTCGGTGCCAGGCAATCACGATTACAGCAACAATAGCACACTTGCAGATAACCACAATATTCCCTATTTCTCAAATTTCAGCCTGCCAACCAATGCCGAATCTGGCGGAGTAGCTTCGGGAACTAAAGAATGGTACTCAGTCGATTATGGGCCGATTCACTTCATTATGCTTGATGGCTACGGAACTCGTCCGGTCAATGGGGTAGCGACTAAATTTTACGCGGATACGCTCAATCATCCGCAAACAGTCTGGTTGAAGCAGGATCTGGCCGCAACGACAAAAAAATGGAAAATCGTGTATCTGCACTTTCCACCTTACAGCATGGGAGGGCATAGCTCAGAAGGCGACCCGGATTTAACGGCTATCCGTCAACGCATTAACCCTATTTTAGAACGCTATGGCGTCGATATGGTTGTGCTGGGTCATAGCCATAACTATGAGCGTTCGTACCCAATTCATGACCAATATGGCCCCATGAGCGATTTCAGTTCGAACCCTTCCGCCTACCGCTTTCCCGAAGATAATGGCTCGGGGCGTTACGATGGCTCCGATAATTCCTGTGCCTACAAAAGCACATCAGAAAAGAAGAAACAGGGAACGGTTTACGTTGTTGCAGGCTCATCGGGAGCGTTAGGAACAAACCCCAACTTAGGCACTCATGCCGTGATGGTTTCGACGCAACGCTTGCAGGGCGGCTCTTTTTACTTCGAAGTTGAAGATAACCGTCTGGATGCCAAGTTCATTCAACCGAGTTCTTCCTCCAACTATTCTATTAGTGATCAATTCACGATCCTGAAAGATGTTGGATTAACGCAAACCTTGACATCTCCTTCTGGTCAATCAATGACGCTAACGGCCAGTTATCTTAGCGATTATCAGTGGAGCAGTTCTGCCAATACGGGCTTCTCGGCCTCCACCCGTTCGATCGTTGTTAACCCATTAGCTGGCACTACCAGCACCTACACCGTACGCGATAGCAAGAATTGCGTACAGGATGTTTTCACAGTGATTAGTTCAGGCCCTATGTTCACGCTTAAATCGGGAAACTGGAACGATCCCAGCATCTGGTCTGGCAATCGAGTTCCTACCAGTTCCGATACACTGCAGTTAAAACATCTGGTGAGCATTCCGAATAATACCGAAGTACATGCATTGACGATAAACTACGACCCCGGGATTAAGCTCCAGATTGGTTTGCAAGCCAAAGTAAGGATCGCCAACTAGCCGTTTAGTACCTGCCACCAGGCTTCCGTCGATTCAAGGCGGGTTCACGTTCAACAATTGGCAACTGGGTCGGTCGGCTAGTCAGGCCGGTTGTATCTGTTAATGAGTTTAGAAACGAAACCAGTGCTTTCTGCTCCACAGGCGTCAGATCGAGGGGTTTATCGGCTAAGGTTTGCCCATCAAGATGAATACCAATCCCTCGCCCTCCGCCCCGGTTATAGAAATCCACAACCTGATCGAGTGTTTTATAAACGCCATTATGCATGTAGGGAGCTGTAAGGGCTGCATTACGTACCGTTGGCGTTTTAAACGCAAACCGATGTAGTTCTTTCTGGTACGTCATAAATTTCCCAGGGTCTGAGTCAATGCGGGCGTTTTCTATTTTTCGGCGATTGGGCACCCCAATAATTTCGCTTTCGGTCTTGTCGAAATGAGGAGGTGTAAAGCCATTATAAATAGGGAAGAAATGGCAGGTTGCGCAACGGGCTTTGCCTAAAAACAAGTTAAAGCCCAGCTTTTCGTCGGCCGTTAGTGACACCTCTTCTCCACGCAGATAGCGGTCAGATCGGGAATTAAGGCTCGTCAGGCTACGGATATAACACGCCAGCGCATTGCGTACGTTCGGGGCAGTCAAGCCACCCGAGAAAGCTTCAGTGAACCATTTTTTGTACTCACTGCTTCCCGACAGTTTACGAACGACTTCATCAGGAGACGTTCGCATCTCGTGGGCATTTTTGAGCACATCGTGAGCCTGGTCTTCCAAATAAAAAACCCTCGAATCGTAAAACTGGACATTTTGCAAGCCAGCGTTCAGCAAGGTGGGCGCATTTCGCAGAACCGATTTCCGCCCCCGAAACGCCCGGCTTTTCACGCGACCATCGGTAAACGCCCGCTCTGGCTGGTGGCACGAAGCACAGCTCCGGGCATTATTCCCCGATAATAAGGGATCAAAAAACAGCACCTTACCCAACGCTACTTTTTGGGGAGAACTCCTAAAATCACCAAAGTTGATCAAGTAATCGGGTCGGAAAGCACCCGAATCAGAGAGTGTGGTAACCATAGGCGACAGAAACCGGCCACTAGCTGTCACCCCAACGCCTAGCGTCTGTCGAGCCTGCTGTAATACGTTACAAAGTGGATAGAGTTGTTCCCGAATAAACGTAACCCGATCGAAACTACTAAAATCAGAAGCCTTGCTTACGGCCTGAATAGCGGCTAGCCAGTGCTTTTCTACCTGCGTTGCCAACGCATTAGGAAGACGGTTGGCATACGGTTGGAATGTTTCATGAAGGGTAGTAAGAACAACGGCAGCTTCGGGTAATCCGGTCTGGACTTCGGGCGCATCATACCCAGTGATCCCCAAGGTCAATAACCGGAAAAGTTCCTCCCGTATGGCCTCTAAAATATCGGTATCTGATAGTTTGTTAGCAGGTATACCTTGCTCTAATCGGGTTGAGTACGATAATAATACCGTTAGCTCGTGGACTAAGCTATCTTTTTGCGTCCGATCGTAGGTTGGAAATAGGTAAGGTTCAACAACTTGCAAACCACGGGGCATCATAAGAATCTCGCCAGGCTCATCTACTTCAACTTCCACGACCGGGGGGCCATTGACGCGACTAGCCAAAACGGGCTGATAATATTCCAATAGCCATTCGAGACGCTTGTACCCTAACCGACTTCGTTTGAAAGCCGCCTGTAGTGAATCTTGCGGGGCATCGCTTTGTACATAGGTTGCCAGTTGCTGAACCTGCTGATGAAACCGACTTTTATCAGCCAGAAATCGGGCGTATACCTGCTCTCCCTCAGTAGGTGTTTCCTGAGGTAAAAAAGCCGCAGTAGCCACCAGTATACAAAACAATCCCAGCGCCCGATACATTGAAACGTTCATTTTCACGAAGATACGGAACAAACACCCTCCGTAAATTGATAATTGAGAGCTACTTACTGCCCTGCATTAACCCGTCGAATATTATCTAATAAAACAGCGGTAGCGATTCCAACGTTTAATGACTCAGCATCGCCATAGCGCGGAATCGTCACACGTTGCGTCACGAACTGCGCTACTTCGGGGCGGATTCCGTTCGATTCATTGCCCATCACCAGATAACCCGATTGACTAAATGCCAGTGTATGCACATCCTCACCGCCTAAAAAAGCGCCGTAAACAGCCAATGGGGTGTTTTTTTGATTCAGCACTTCAACAACATTGCCATACCACCACTGCACCCGGGTAAAGGAGCCTTTGCTAGCCGAAATAACTTTGGGGTTATACACATCGGCTGTGGTTTCGGAGCAGAGAATTTTCCGGACGCCATACCAGTCGGCAATTCTGAGGATGGTACCAAGATTACCAGGGTCCCGAATATCATCTAAAATTAAAGCGATCTCGCCTGGTTCGGCCAATAGCGGACGGTTCTCTTTCGTTTTGACCACAGCGAGCGCTGCGTTATTACTTTCGAGGGTGCCAGCGCGTTCAAGATCACCAACCGATGCAATTTCGACGGGCGTTCGTTGGTGGTCTGTTAAGCGAGCGTTTTCTTTGTAGAATGCTTCGGTCGCTACAACAAGTTCAATCTGAAAATCAGACTGTAGAACTTCCTGAACGCTCTTGGCCCCTTCGACCAGAAATGCCCCATACTGCTGCCGGTATTTTTTCTGGTGCAGCGACTGAATATATTTAAGTTGATTTTTAGAAAGCATGAAAAAAATGTATGATATACGATATATGATGTATGAGAGGCTAACTAGCAATATATCCTACATCCTACATCATACATCACGCTTAGGCTTATTTTTACTAATTGTGTCTTTATCCGGTTGTTTGAGTTCGAAGAACTTACGTACGAACTCTTATATCCTGACGGCGCAAACGATACGGGGCAATCATACGATTTCGAGTGAGTCTCTGGAAAGCCTGATTCCCCAAAAACCCAACCGCCGGATTTTGGCCCTCCCCATTACTCCGCCACTTTGGTTCTATCAATTGGGCGCGAATCGGTACAACCGCGAGAAGGCCCTACAGGAGTTACAGGCCAAAACTAACGAATTTGAAGAGCAAAGCCAGCAATTAGCCGATCAACCCCAGGCGCTAAAAAAACTGAATCGTCGGTATGGTCGAAAATTGAAGCATCTGCGCGTAAAAGCTGAAGAAGGAAACTGGCTCATGCGGAGTCTTGGTGAGCCTCCCTCTTATTTTGCCGAAAGCGATGCCAAAGCCAATGCAGCCAAAATGCAGAAGTACCTGTCTGACAAAGGTTTTTTCAATGCCAAAACGGCGTATTCGCTCGATACCTTACGCCGTCGGCAGATCCGGGTGAATTACCTGATTAGCGAAAACGAAGGCTTTTATCTACGCAACATTACGTATACAATTGCCGATCCACGGGTCGACTCTATTGTTCGTCAATCATTTGACAAATCAAAACTCCAAACCGGCGAACGATTCGATTTTGATAACATGGCGAATGAGCGTATTCGCATTGAAACGCTCTTGCGTGACCAGGGCTATTACACTTTTTCGCGGCAGTATATCCGGGCTACTGACGTGGATACGGTACGCCGGGGTAATGATCGCCGTTTCCATGACAGGCTCGAACCCGGCGATTCGACTCGTCGAAATGTAGATGTAGCGTTGCAGATTGTCAATCCACCCGGCAAATCGGCACATCCAATTTATCGCATTGGCGATGTGGAAGTGCGAGTCAGCCCCGATATAGACGCTTCGGGAAGCTCCACGACAACGGCGTCAGCAATGGCGTTGGATACAGTACGTCGTAACGGAATCACTTACCTGTTGGGCGGGCGTGATATCTCAACTCGATTATTAGACGCCAAAATTCTTGTTCGCCCTGGTCAGCTCTATAACCAAACTAACTACCGGGATACCCAACGACAGCTGTTTCTGCTCAATCAGTTTAAATACATCAATCTCAACTTTATTGATAGCACCAATCGATTGCTACGAACACTCGTAACAGCCTCTCCATTAGACAAATACGAAGCCACTGCAGAGGGAGGTGCAACAAGCCTGCTGTATCAAGGTCAAGCCTTTCCGGGTGGTTTTGGCAGCTTGATTTTCCGAATACGTAATATGCTGGGAGGGCTCGAAACCTTCGAAATCTCTGCCCGCTACGGGATAGAAGCTCAGACTGGATTTGTGGTCGATCCAACGAATCCCACTAAAGTTGTTTATAAATCGCAGGAATTAGGTGTAAGTAGCTCACTGACTTTTCCTCAAATTTTGTTTCCTGGTCCTCTTCGGTTTGGCTTTAACCGCTATGCCCCCCGCACGCAAGTCAGCTTAAGCCTCAATAATACGTTTAGACCCGATTTTCGACGATCACTTCTTCGGGCCTCCATGGCTTATAACTGGCAAACAACACCTACTAAGCAATTCAGTTTTTTTATTGCCGACATTAACCTGATTAATGCTGGCGATGGTAGCAACAAGATTATAAGCGATGCTTTTAAAGATCAATTGGATAGTCTCCAGAAGACAGGAAGCACAGTCTATTTAAGCTTCCGGCGGTCAATTAGTTCAAGTTTCAGTTTTGCCTACACGTATAATACGAATACGCCGAACCAAAATCATCGGGCTAATTTTCTCCGTGCAGTAGTTGAATCAGGAGGTACAACCTTAAACTTCTTTCCAGAAGCGCAGCTGCGAAAGTTTTTCAACACGACCGACACTACAGGGTTACAGTTTTATAAATTCCTGCGTTTCAACCTGGATTATCGGCATTACATTCCTTTGCGGCCCCGTACTACACTCGCCTTCCGATTCAATACGGGGCTAGTATATGGCTATGGATCAAACAATACTGCACCTTACGAAAAACTGTTTTTCGCGGGTGGTAGCAACAGCATTCGGGCCTGGCTTCCCCGGCGACTAGGCCCTGGCTCCGAATGGCCACAAACCGTAGGCGGCAAACCTGTATTCAGTTCACCTGATGAACAACAATTTCTTTATATCATTGAAAAACCTGGCGATATGATTATCGAGGGGTCGGCTGAGCTACGAGGTAGGTTATTTCATCTTGGGGCCGATGTTAATGGGGCTATTTTTGTGGATGCGGGGAACGTCTGGAACATAAGATATAACGAGAAACGCCCTGGTACCACCTTTGGGTTCGATACGTTTATTCCACAAATTGCCGTCGGTACCGGCGTTGGTCTTCGAATCGATTTCTCCTTTTTTGTGATCCGCTTCGATGGCGGTATTAAAGTCTGGGACCCTGCCCGGAGGTATATTGATCCAACGAGCGGGGAGCCAGTTGACAAACGATTTACCCTCCCTGAGTTCTCTCTAAGTAAGTTATCGAGCGGCCCTAACCCCTTGGTTATCAACTTTGGGATCGGTTACCCCTTTTAAGCATTACCCATATATACCCATAAATAAACTCATGATTGCTACGTATTTTAAAGACAATGCACCTAAGGATGAGCAGCTTGTGCACTATGGCATCTCAGAATCCAGGCCTCCTACACTTCCTCCCGATAGCCCTATTGGCCGCTGGAATGGAACTTTTGGAGTGATCGTCACAGATCGGCTTCAAATCAATGATTATGTTGGTAATGCCACAGCCTGCTGGGCTTATACCGGCCAAATAACGATGGTTCCAGCCTTGTTTGCTTAACGATCTCTTTGTTTTTACTGCTGCATCTAGCTAATCTTTAAGAGAAATTAACGGCATATCCTGCCAAAATGACAGCATAATCGGGGCTTTCTTCGTAATTTTGTAAAAACACCGGGCCGCCGGAGCGGTCGATAGTCGTCAGTAGGTAGTCGCTAGCCAACTCCTACTGCCGACTGTCGGCTATTGACTATTGACTATCAACTATTATGACGCTCATTCCCGAACTTACCATACTACAACCGGCTGATAAGGAACAGATTGATCTGCCACGCACCTCGGAAGACGAGTTGGCAGTAGGTAAAAAACGGCTCTATATTGAAAGTTATGGCTGCCAGATGAATTTCGCAGATAGCGAAATTGTAGCAGCCGTTATGCGGAATGCAGGTTTTGCGACTACTTCAACGGCCGAAGATGCCGACGTTATTTTTTTAAATACCTGTGCAATTCGTGATAACGCTGAACAGAAAGTTCGGCATCGGCTCAAACACCTCACCGGCCTTAAACGTCAGAAGCCTGAGCTGCTGGTAGGCATGCTTGGCTGTATGGCTGAGCGACTGAAAGTCAAGCTACTGGAAGAAGAAAAAGTAGTTGACATTGTGGCTGGTCCAGATGCGTACCGCGACATTCCCAAACTAGTTGAAGAAGCTGAATCGGGCCAGAAAGCCGTAAACGTGTTTTTGTCGCGTGAAGAAACTTACGCCGATATTTCGCCTATTCGCCTGAATTCGAACGGGGTTACGGCCTTCGTTTCGATCATGCGTGGCTGCGATAATATGTGCAGTTTCTGCGTGGTGCCGTTCACTCGTGGTCGCGAACGCAGCCGCGATCCCTACAGCATCGTTCGTGAAGCACAGGATCTTTTCGATCGGGGCTATCGCGAAGTGACCTTGCTGGGGCAGAACGTGGATAGTTATAAATGGAAGGGAACCGAGGGTACAGTACAAGAAACAGAAAATGCAGTAGAGGCTCATTCCCATGCTCCGAGCACCGAGCCTATTACCACCTTCGCGAATCTCCTCGAAATGGTGGCGCTGATTCATCACGACCTACGCGTACGGTTTTCGACTTCACACCCAAAAGATATTACGGATGATGTGCTACATACCATGGCACAGTACGAAAACATCTGTAACTATATCCACTTACCGGCCCAAAGCGGCAACAGTCGGGTATTGAAATTAATGAACCGAACGTACGACCGCCCCTGGTATATCGGCAAAATTGATCGAATCCGGGAAATTCTGGGCGAAGACTGCGGCATCTCGACCGATATGATTTCGGGTTTCTGCACCGAAACCGAAGAGGAACACCAGGAATCGCTGTCGCTTATGGATTATGTCCGCTATGACTATGCTTACATGTTTGCCTATTCGGAACGTCCTGGTACGCTAGCCGCTAAAAAATATGCGGATGACATTCCCGAAGACGTAAAAAAACGGCGGCTGAATGAGATCATCGCCCGGCAATTAGCGCACTCTTCGGAACGGAATCAACGTCATATCGGTCAGGTTCAACGCGTCCTGATCGAAGGAACGTCTAAACGCTCTGAAGACTTCCTGTGTGGCCGAAATGATCAGAACAAAATGGTCGTTTTTCCGAAAGGGAATCATACAAAAGGCCAGTATGTAAATGTGCTTGTCACCGAATGTACCTCAGCAACGCTGAGGGGTGAAGTAGTTAATGAATAATGTAGAATGGATAATGTATAATGGCCTAAAGCCGCAATTTCCTACACATTATTCATTCTACATTATTCATTATTCATTAAAAAGATGAATCAACAGGAAATTCAAAGCATTAAACAGCGCTTCGGTATAATTGGTAATGCACCAGCTCTCAACTACGCTATCAACGTAGCGATGCAGGTGGCTGCTACCGATCTGACTGTACTCATTACGGGTGAAAGCGGTAGTGGTAAAGAGTCTTTTTCGAAGATAATCCATAGCCTGAGTGCCCGTAAACACGGCCAGTTTATTGCCATCAACTGCGGAGCTATTCCTGAAGGTACAATTGACTCGGAGTTGTTTGGTCACGAAAAAGGCTCATTTACTGGTGCTGTTGATTCCCGAAAAGGGTATTTTGAGACGACCAACGGAGGAACTATTTTCTTAGATGAAATTGGCGAAATGCCGCTCGGTACACAGGCCCGGTTGCTACGTGTACTCGAAAATGGAGAGTTTATTCGGGTTGGGTCATCGAAGACGCAGAAAACCGATGTTCGGGTTGTTGCTGCGACTAATGTCAACCTGATGGATGCGGTTGAAAAAGGAAAGTTCCGGGAAGATTTATACTATCGTCTGAACACCGTTCCCATTTTTGTGCCGCCCCTCCGCGAACGCGGTGCCGATATCGAACTTCTGTTTCGGAAGTTCACGACCGATTTTGCCGAACGCTATCGCATCAACCCGTTACAATTAACCGAGAGCGCCAAGCAAACGCTCATGGCCTACCCATTTCCGGGTAATATTCGGCAATTGAAAAATATTGCAGAACAAATATCCATCCTTGAGTCGGAACAGAACAAGCCAATTGATGGGGAAACACTGGCCAAATACCTGCCTCTTTCTCAACAACCGAACCGAACACTAGCCTTATTTCCGCAAGCTCCCGGTACCAACGGTGAGAATTTTTCGGAACGGGAACTGCTCTATAAAGTTCTGTTCGATATGCGTCGGGATGTGAACGATCTAAAAAAACTCGTTCGCGATGTACTCGGCAATGAACAGGATGGTCGGCAGATTCTGCATAATCACAAAGATTTATTCGATTCGATCTCGCCCGATGTCGATTTGCGTCCATCGACGGATGTAAGCGTTACTCGCTTTTTGCCTGCTACGAATGGCTCAATCCGCGCGGAGACGCCACCGCCTTCAGAAACCTACGGTACCCATCCCCCCGTTCAGATTTTTGATAATGTAGATGGTGATGTCAACGAAGTAACCGAAGTAGAAGATGTAACTCATGAAACGGAAGAAGACGATTCGCTCTCGCTCGAACGGCAGGAAAAAGAAATGATCCTGAAAGCGCTCCGACGCAACAACAATAAGCGTAAATACGCAGCCCAAGCACTTGGTATCTCAGAGCGGACGTTATACCGAAAAATTAAACAGTATGAGATTGATGAAGAATAGATTTTCAATGATGAATGATGAATTAAGAATGATCCAGGCCGCCAATAAGATCAAGCGACTCTTTTTGTTATTCATCATTCTTAATTCATCATTCATCATTCAGTCCTGCGGAGTGTATTCTTTCACGGGAACAACGCTTAATCCCAATATAAAAACCGTAACGGTAAATAATTTTGTATTGGCAACAGCTGGGGGGCCAGCCAACCTACCGCTGACGTTTAATGAGAAACTAAAGGAATATTACCAACGCTACACGAACCTAAAAGTAGTTCCAAGCAACGGCGATATGGTGCTGGAGGGTAATATTACAGGCTACGACCTGTTGGCAGTGGCTCCAACAGCACAAGATCAGGCGGGTGTTAACCGATTACAAATCACTGTTTTGGCCCGTTTTTATAACAATAAAGACGAGAGTAAGAACTTCGAACAGTCGTTTTCGTTCTATCAGGATTTCCCACAGGGGCAAACTCTTAGCCAGAATGAAAGTCGCTTAGTGCCAAAAATTCTGGACCAGATCGTTCTTGATATTTTCAATAAAACTGCCGCCGACTGGTAAAAAAGATTTACGAATTACAGTTTACGAATTACAATTGAAACACCTACTTTCGTAAATCGTAATTCGTAAATCGCAATTCCCTCCGTGCTTGCCCTCGATAAAGAAACATTCTCGTACTGGGTCACCCATCCCGACGACTTAACAACTACCGACTTCACTCAGTTGCAGGAGAGTCTATCTGCCTATCCATACTGTCAATCACTGCATACACTAACCGCTAAGGCTGCTTCATTGCACAACCGAAGTCAGGCTATATCATTTGTGCGTCAGGCAGCGGCTCATGCGCTCAGTCGTAATTCGCTCCGCAAGCTGATTGAAAATGAGTTTCAGTGGTCAGATAATTTACTGACGAAACTGAATGAATTATCAGCTAAACACGTCCCTATTCCAGAAGATTATCAACAAGAGAGCTACGCCCTTTTTAAGTCAAAAGCAGGTTTGAGTAACGCATTTCCCAATTTATCGCTCCTTCGCTTGCCAGTTCCTGGCATGGGCGAACAAGAAGCAACGACCCCTACTCCAGAAGATCCAACATTAGCTGAAACAAATCTCCAGCACGAACTCACGCAAATAGTTGAGCCAGTGATTCTTCAGCCCGAACTTTCCCCAGCCGACCTTGAACGTCAACGTCAATTTGAGCTAATCGACAGCTTTATTAAGAATGAGCCTCGTATTTCGCCCGTGCGAACTAAACTTGACGCACCGCTAGAGCAGGAAGATTTAACGAAACGGGCTAAGCCAAGTGGTGGTGGTTTGATAACAGAAAGTTTCGCCAAAATTCTTGTAAAGCAAGGTAAGCTAGATAAGGCTCGTGAAATGTACAAGCAACTTATGCTAAAAAATCCCGAAAAAAACGCGTACTTTGCGGCAAAAATCAGCGAGTTAGAGAATACTAAGAATTCGGCAGAGGACTAAGTTTCATATTTCTCTAAACCTGTAAACGCATTAACTAAAAATTTAGCACCTTTTTTTCATGATTACGGCAACTATTGTCATCATTTGTATTATCACAGTTCTGTTAATTCTTATCGTATTAATCCAGAACTCAAAAGGCGGAGGCCTATCTGGCGAATTTGGCGGCTTAGGTTCTAACCAACTTATGGGAGTAAAGAAAACCACCGATCTATTAGAACAAATCACCTGGGGACTTGGTATCGCTATGATGGTGCTGTCGATGGCCTCTTATATCATGGTCGACCGTAATCAGGTAGGTGGTATCAACAGTGCTAACGTAGATCGGGCACAAACCCAAACGCTTCCGGGCGCAGCAGCTCCAACACCTGCTCCTAGTGCAGCCAATGGCGCAGCACCAAGTCAGGCAGTTCCAGGTGCTCAGACTCCAGGCGCATCAACCTCGGCTCTGACACCACAGAAGTAAGCACATTCTTACCTCATAAAAAATGCCACGCCTGAAAAGACGTGGCATTTTTTATGGACCTGTACCTAAACTCAGGCAACAGCCTGTGCCAATAGTTGCCGGGCAATAGGTAATAGTGTTTCCTGAACAGGATAATTCCGCTTACTTTCCAGCATATACGTCGCCGGATTAGGCAGGTATCGATGTCGGCGAATCAGATCGAGTTTAATATTTTCAACAGTGTTCACTAAGCTTTTCTGCACAGCTTCAATAAACCGAAACTGCACCAATCGTCCTCCTGGCTCCTGTTCTGAATAAAATGTCATGGAGAAATAATAGACCTGCGTTTCGGCTTGATTAGTCGCATGAATAAGCAAGTAGCCTTCCTCCGGCCTTAATGGCAATAAACCTACGGGCGCAAGCGTCAGCGATTGAGCAATATCTGCCCAGCGTTGGTGGCCTTCGGTCAGTGTAGCCTGAAAACGAGGCAAAGCAAATTCCATAATCGCATCCACCTCGGTCATAAAGTCCGGGTCCGTTACCTCAGATTTATATTCGATTCGGGGTGGAGGTCCACTAACTCGACTAACTCGCTTGGGGAAAGCAGCATTTAACGTACCTTTGCCCCTCGAAAAACGAATACCAGCATCGTAGTGACTACGTAGTTCGGGTAAATCAGGGCAGAGTTTGTATTCCGTAAAGTTCTGCTGAACAGCCTGTAAGTATGCCATCACGACATATTTCTGATATTCGGCATCAAGCCAATTTTGCGTAAACCAGTCAGGTTGTAATTTTTTCATAAACCAAAAAAAGTGACTTTGTGGGTGTATGATTTGGTTAATCTAAGCATTTGTTATCAAAAAACCAAATTCTATTCGCCAGGAGTATCGTCTCTGCCAAAGGAAGTTTAGCCAATGTAGCGAATGGCAGTATGTCAGGCAAAAACCTGAAAAATTGGCAGTTTAGCGCATTGGCACAGTAATTGGCGGGTCGAGAACGTCGTGTAAGTATAATACGGTACACAAACAGTTAATAACCTTAATCAACTCATTATCATGGTAGCAGAAACGGAAAGCGTTAAAGTGAACGTGAAACCGCTGGCCGACCGGGTGCTGGTAGAAGCCGCACCGGCTGAAGAAAAAACCTCGTTTGGAATTATCATTCCAGACACGGCGAAAGAAAAACCCCAGCGTGGTACAGTCGTTGCCGTTGGCGCAGGTAAGAAAGATGAGCCGCTGACGGTTCAGGTGGGAGACACGGTACTGTATGGCAAATATGCTGGTACAGAAATCACCGTTGATGGCAAAGAGTACCTCATCATGCGTGAATCAGACATTTTCGCAATCCTTTAATTCAATGATGAATGATTAATGATAAATGATGAATTGGTTCTCGGAGGGCCGTCATCATTGCATTGTCATTCATAATTCATCATTTATAATTCATCATTAATTTATCATGGCTAAGAAAATATTTTTTGATACTGAAGCCCGTGAGCGCATTAAGAAGGGTGTTGATACCCTCGCCGACGCGGTAAAAGTTACGCTCGGACCTAAAGGTCGTAACGTTATTCTTGACAAAAAATTCGGCTCACCAACGATCACCAAAGATGGTGTAACGGTAGCAAAAGAAATTGAACTGAAAGACGCCATGGAAAACATGGGCGCTCAGTTAGTTAAAGAAGTAGCATCGAAAACAGCTGATTCGGCTGGTGATGGTACAACCACTGCAACGGTTCTGGCACAGGCGATCTACTCGATTGGCGCGAAAAACGTTGCGGCTGGTGCAAACCCAATGGATTTGAAGCGTGGTATTGAGAAAGCGGTTCTGGCTGTTGTTAAGAACCTTTCTGAGCAGGCGCAAACCATTGGCGATGACTTCGGTAAAATCGAACAGGTTGCTACGATCTCGGCTAACCACGACGAGGAAATCGGCAAAATGATTGCCGAAGCTATGAAGAAAGTAGGTAAAGAAGGTGTTATCACGGTTGAAGAAGCTCGTGGTACCGAAACGGAAGTTAAAACCGTTGAAGGTATGCAGTTCGACCGCGGTTACCTGTCTCCTTACTTCGTGACGAACACCGAGAAAATGGAAGTTGAACTGGAGCGTCCGTTCATCCTGATTTCGGAGAAAAAAGTGTCGTCGATGAAAGAGTTGCTGCCTGTTCTGGAGCAAGTTGCTCAAACTGGCCGTCCTCTGTTGATCATCGCTGAAGATGTTGACGGCGAAGCTCTAGCTACGCTGGTTGTTAACAAAATCCGTGGTGCCCTGAAAGTAGCTGCTGTTAAAGCTCCAGGCTTTGGTGATCGCCGGAAAGCTATGCTGGAAGACATCGCTATCCTGACGGGTGGCCAGGTTATCAGCGAAGAGCGTGGTTTCAAACTGGAAAACGCTACGATCGATTACTTAGGTCAAGCAGAAAAAATCCTGATCGACAAAGACAACACAACTGTTGTGAATGGTGTTGGTCATAAAGACGATATCACGGGCCGCGTAAACCAAATCAAAGCCCAAATCGAAAACACCACGTCGGATTACGATCGCGAGAAATTGCAGGAACGTCTGGCCAAATTGTCAGGTGGTGTGGCTATCCTCTACATCGGTGCTGCTACCGAAGTAGAAATGAAAGAAAAGAAAGACCGTGTTGACGATGCTCTGCACGCAACTCGTGCCGCTGTTGAAGAAGGTATCGTAACGGGTGGTGGTATCGCTCTGATCCGGGCTATCTCTTCGCTTGACGGTATCACAACAATCAACGAAGACGAGAAAACAGGTGTTAACATCATCCGTGTTGCTCTCGAATCACCTCTGCGTACGATTGTAGCTAACGCCGGTGGCGAAGGTTCGGTTATCGTGAACAAAGTGAAAGATGGTCAGGGTGGATTTGGCTACAACGCTAAAAATGACACCTTCGAAGATCTGTTCGCAGCGGGTGTTATCGATCCGAAGAAAGTAACACGTCTGGCTCTGGAAAACGCAGCATCGATCGCTGGCCTGTTGCTAACGACCGAATGTGTTATTGCCGACGAGCCAGAAGAAGCTCCAGCCGGTGGCGGTCATGGTCACCCAGGCGGTGGCATGGGCGGTATGATGTAGTCGTCTGAACCGCTTCGGCGGCCCGGCAGGATTTTCTTGATTAAAAAGATTTTCCTGAAAACTAAAAACGCTCCTGATCTCACGATTAGGAGCGTTTTTAGTTTTCAGCTTATTACTATTGATTGCCTATAAGTCCACACTGAAATTTACGACATTACTTCTTGTAGTTTTGGCAGGAGATATTGAGATGTTCCGATATAACTCACTTTCTAATAACCAGCTTTACTTCTATGAAAAAACTCTTCTCTACCGAAAGCATTTTACAGGACAGTGGCCTGACAGCCATACGTATTATTGTGGGTTTATTCCTCGCTTATCACGGCTGGGAAGTGTTTGATGCTAGTAAGATGAAAGACTATGCCGTGTGGGACGTTTTTAAAGAATCAGCATCGCCCTCTTTCATGGTTTATCTTGGCAAAGGCTCTGAGTTTGCTGCAGGCGTTTTCCTTAGTGCTGGTTTATTCACCCGATTGGCCTGCCTGCTTATTATTGGTACGATGCTGTACATTACCTTTTTTGTCGGCCACGGAAAATTTTGGTACGAAGATCAGCATCCTTTCCTATTTGCCTTGCTTGCTGCAGTTTTCTTTTTCATCGGCCCTGGCAAATGGAGTATAGATGCTCTTGCTGAACGAACGTATCCTAAAAAATGATGTAGATATATAGCCCGATTTAGATAGGAAAAGATGCCTGACGGGAGAGGTAATTGTAACCAGATAAACTAATCTTATACTGGGCTTTGAGAACACCGAGAGTTAGTTAAATCGGCTTAATCTTGTTACTATACGATTCAAATAGTATCTATTATTGTGCAATTAGGCAACATATAGGCAAACAAAAAAGCCAAGCGAGATACTCTCTTGGCTTTCTGATTTACTCAACGTTATGAAAAACTTTTCTTTTCGACACAATTATAAAACAAATTTATCAAAAAATTATCCTCTGATCAAAAAAAATTTTTCTCACATACATAACAATCTCAATATCAATGCATTATAAAAATAAATTAAGTATTAATAACCAAGTATTTTTATTAGCCTATTCGACGGTCGGGTCATAAGCTGGCTAAAAATAGAGGTCCTCAAACGCTCAGTCCAACTTATCGAGCAATGAGTAGCCGATGAGTAAAATTCCACAGACTTCCGGACTGTATTCGGATTAAATAGAGCCCATTTGGCAAATCTGCAACAGATAAACGATGTGTTGTACTACCGTCCACTTTAAGCGTTTCTGATCGCACCGATTGTCCGGTAGTGTTAAGCAAGTCGATTTGAACAGGCGAATTGTCCATACGGGGCAAGTCCAGATTCACGTAGGTTTGTGCCGGGTTGGGATAAACGTTCACGACAGGTTCGTACTCAGCACCAAGACGTCCTCCGCTCGTTGTTGTACAACCTACTGTTTCAATTTTCCAGTACTGGACATACGATCCGCTCGCGGTATACTGAATAACCTGACTTCCTTCATCCTGATTCGCAATATCCAGCAACATATTCGAATGAACAGCTTTCAGTGTCGAGTAGCCATCTCCCCCCCGTTTGAATAACCCATTTCTGATTACTGGCGCTGGTATTCGTCGATTGGACAACGCTTGCCCAACCCTGCGTTGACGCACCTTGTACGGCAAGCACTTTTCCACTGTGAATCGCGGCAAGCTGATAGGTATTCGTTGCGCCTGTTGGTCGAAGTTCCCATTTTTGCCAGGGCTGATTGCTATAGGTCTGTTGTTTAACGGAGGCTCCGTCAGATGTTAACGCACCTTCTACGCCTAATACCTTCCCACTCATCCGGTTCGTAACTTTATAACAGGTCGTAGCCGACACGGGGGGTGTAGATGTGGTGGTACTTGAACAGCCGGTGGTTTCAATTTTCCAGTACTGAACATACGATCCACTAGCCGAATATTGAATGATCTGACTTCCTTCGTCCTGATTCGCCATATCCAACAGCATATTGGAATGCACAGCTTTCAGCGTCGAATAACCATCACCATCTGTCTGAATAACCCACTTTTGGCTGGCAGCATTTGTGTTCGTAGTCTGTACAACACTCGCCCACCCCTGCGTTGAAGCACCCTGTACGGCAAGCACTTTCCCACTATGAGTTGCTGTGAGTTGATACGTATTCGAGCCTAGTGACTGAAACTTCCATTTTTGCCAGGGCATATCGACAAAGGTGCGCTGCTTAACTGAAGCGTCATCGGTCGTTAAGGCATCTTCTACACCTAACACCTTATTACTAATCCGATTCGTGATCTTATAACACAAAGCAGGATCAAACTGGCCCGGTGTTGACACCGTACCGGTTGTTAAACTAACCTCTACGCCACCAGACCATGCATTACCCGCCCGTGTGTAAACCCGAAAATAATACGTCGTTTGCGGATTTAAATTCGTAACTGTCATTGCGGTCGCTAGGCCGCGATAAACGACTTTCCCTCCTTCTATAACCGATCCGTTTCCTTGAAAATCAGCACTAGCCGTATAACTGGTACCTGACGGCCGATCTAAAAAACTACTACCCGCCCGAACAGCAACCAGCACTTCATCGAAAGGAGCTGTTGGGTAATTCCAGGTCAGACTAGTGATGGTTGTACCGGATAAAACCGCCTTCAAATTTTGCACAGCCAGATTCAACGACGCACAATCCGGGTAAACCTTAACGGAATCCATAGCTGTCAATCCGCCATTATCGGTAACCTGCACCGTAATCATGTAATAATAGGTATTGCCATCGCATCCTACAGGCGAAATATTCACGCTGGGCGATATACCAGCTATGGCTGGTTCCACATGTTGGTGGTTATTATGCCGTAGCGTCACTTGCCAGCTATACGCTAAACTACTGACGGCCTCATCGGTGACAGTGGCTTTCAGTTGATATACGCTTTCCCGGTCGAGTGGGTACAAACTCCCGTTGACAGGGTTAGTAATCTTAACCGTCGGAGCTGTATTGTTTAGCGAAATAATGATCTGTTGACTTGCCGTTAAACCCTTTGTGTCGGTTACGGTTAGTTGCACTGTAAACCCCTGCGTCCCTGTTCCCGAAAATACATGACTCGGATTGGCCGTTGTAGCTTTTGTCCCATCACCAAAATCCCAGGCATAGGTAAGTGCATCGCCGTCGGGGTCGCTGGAGCCATCGCCCTTAAATTGTACCGTTAACGGACTCGCTCCTTTTGTTTTATCAGCCGATAGCACAGCTACTGGCGGCTGGTTAGTCCCATAACTAACTTTTCGTATCTCTCCGTTATTGATATTGGTATAGTAAAGTCCGCCATCCAACGGGTTATATTCCAGATCTACCACGCCATTGGTTCCACCGGCCGGAATGAACTCCTTCACGTCGGTAATAGTCCCATTACTACCTAAGGTTGCCGCTTTGATCCAGTTAGCGCCATAGTCGGCAAAGTAGTACAGGTTACGGTAAGCTGTGGGAAAATTGGTGCCTGCGTAGTAAGCTCCTCCGGTTGAGCAGTTGCCTTTAAAAGGCGTGCCCGTTACCGAAGAGCCAGCCGCGCCCACCAAAGCAGTGGTTGTACTAGTGGCTGTCAGTTTCGGGGCACGGGCTATATTAGCATTATGATTCCAGTCTAAAGCAGGCACACTGTGCACATAGCGCCGTTGCAAGCCAGGTAAAGCCTGCCCGCTACAAGGATTCGTCACCGTAGTGGTTGAACTAGCAGCCTGTTTGAGCAGATTGGCAAAGGTTAGGTAAGGCTTATTGCACGTATTGGATGGATTCGGCTCATCCTTATTTTCGAGCGTTTGAGCGGCTGCGTAATACGAACTATTTTCCAGAATGCCTTCAAAAATAGGCCAGCCCGCATTCTCGCCCCCCTGCCGAATCAGGTGCATATCCTCCCAGGTATTCATGCCAACATCACCAACGAGCAGGATGCCAGGGTTTCCACTGGCTGGATTCGTAGTGCCCGTTCCGGGTTGAATACCCATCCGATAGGGATTACGAAAACCAAGGGCCCACACCCTTGAAGCCGCCGAACGTGGGCTAGTTGCGTTATAAAATGGATTGCTGCTCAGGCCATCGCCGGTATTGGGGTCCAGCCGAAGGATTTTCCCACAAAGCGACGTAATCATCTGCGCACGAAAAGCGCCTACATTCTCATTCGTCCGTAGAATGCCATCGTTAATGGCTGTTTGCCAGTAAGTCTCGCTGGCGCTGCCTTTATCAGTAGAGCTGTAACTGGCATTATCCCCCGTCGATACCAATAATGTACCATCGGCACCGAACAGAATGGTGCCACCCGCATGTGATTCATGCGTCAATGGCACCCCAGTTGACTTAGTTTCGCCAAGTAACACTTTGCGGCTACTCTGGTCGGTCGATAGTACGTTGTTCGTTGCGGTAACTTTATAACGCGTTACCCGGCTTATTGTGGCATTGTAATACTCATCTTTCGTGGCACTATACGAGGCTGTACCAAAGTAAAGTAGATGATGGCGGTCGACCATGTAGTAAAGGTAAATCAGACCATTCGTGGCAAAGTTTGGATCGAGGCATAGGCTCGCCAAACCAAAATCGCGCCAGTTGCCTACCTCTTCGCTAATGTCTAAAACAGGCATCGTCTGTTTTGTGTATTGAGTACCATTCCAGGTAGATACCCAAACACGACCCGCTTTATCCCACACAAAGAGCTGCTTTCCATCGGCCGAGAAGACCGTGCCCATCGGTGTCGTATAACCATTCTGGACTAAACTGTTGTTAAAACCTGTTGGCAGCGATTGAGCCAATGTGCGTACGCTCAGCAGCGTAAGTAGGCCAGCCATGAGCAACGTAAATCGTTTGGCTGAATAGTTCGTAGAGGATTTCTTCATAAGCTTTATTAAAAAACAGGGTTAGGGCAATAGACTTCCACTACCCCGAAAAACGGGGTATGCACACGAGAGAATATTCTTAAGAGAATCAGCTAAACATCATTCCATCCCGAATAATCAGCTTGCGGTCGGCAAGATCGGCCAGTTGTTCATTATGCGTCACAATGACAAGTGTCTGACCGAACTCATCACGAAGTTTGAAGAAAAGTTGATGCAGCTCCTGAGCATTGTGCGAATCAAGGTTACCGCTAGGTTCATCAGCGAAAACAATCGCTGGTTGATTAATCAATGCCCGGGCTACAGCAACTCGTTGTTGTTCACCGCCTGATAGTTGAGACGGCAAGTGAGATACCCGGTCACGTAGGCCAAGCAGCTCCAATAATTCGGTAGCTCGTTGCCGAACAGTTCGCTCGTCCTTACCCACGATAAATCCAGGCAGACATACATTTTCAAGGGCTGTAAACTCAGGCAACAAGTTGTTGAACTGAAAAACAAATCCGATACGTTCGTTACGGAACTGAGCCAGTTGACGATCATTCAGTCCAAAAACATTTTGCCCGGCAATCTGGAGTTCGCCGGAGTCGGGCCGATCAAGTGTACCCAGAATTTGGAGCAGTGTAGTTTTCCCGGCACCCGATGCGCCTACAATTGAGACAACCTCACCCGGTTCTATGCTCAGATTAATTCCTTTCAGAACAGGTAACTTACCGTAGTTCCGGCGTATATCAATTGTTTGAAGAAGCGACATGTACATTAAAGATGAATGAAAAATGATAAATGATGTCGGAGAAAAGAAGGTTTCGTAATCCATTTTAGTCGATTACGTTCATCATTCATCATTCATCATTCATCATTTCCTGTTAACTTGCCGCACAAAAATACGATTTCCAATCCTCCTTGTTGCAGTTGTCATGAATATACACGAGTATCAGGGTAAAGAAATTCTCAAAAAGTACGGTGTCCGCATTCAAGAGGGCATTGTTGCTGAGTCACCCGAAAAAGCCGTTGAAGCCGCTAAACAGATTATCGCTCAGTCGGGCCAGAAGTTTGTTGTGGTTAAATCCCAAATCCATGCTGGTGGACGGGGAAAGGGTCAGATTGTGGGTTCGGAGCAACGCGGAGTAGCCTTAGCCAAATCGGTCGATGCTGTACGCGACATTGCTAAAAACCTCATTGGCAATGTACTGGTTACCCATCAGACAGGCCCAGAAGGAAAACGGGTTAATAAAGTTCTCATCGCTGAGGATGTGTACTACCCAGGAGCGTCTTCGCCCAAAGAAATGTACATCGGCATCCTGCTCGATCGTAGCAAAGCCTGCAACGTAATTATGGCCAGTACCGAAGGTGGTATGGACATTGAAGAAGTAGCAGAGCATTCGCCCGAAAAAATCGTGAAGGAATGGATCGACCCAGCCGTTGGCTTGCAGCCTTTCCAGGCCCGCAAGGTGGCTTTCGGTCTTGGACTGGAAGGCGATGCCTTCAAGGAAATGGTGAAATTCGTTACATCGCTGTACAAAGCGTATGTTGACACCGATGCGTCGATGTTCGAAATTAACCCAGTTCTGAAAACGTCGGACAATAAAATTCTGGCCGTTGATGCGAAGGTTAATTTAGATGACAATGCTCTGTATCGTCATCCTGACCTGAAATCGATGCGCGATCTGGCCGAAGAAGATCCTCTCGAAGTAGAAGCATCTGCCAGCGACCTGAATTACGTAAAACTCGACGGTAACGTGGGTTGTATGGTAAACGGTGCCGGTCTGGCTATGGCCACGATGGACATCATCAAACTATCGGGTGGTGAGCCTGCTAACTTCCTCGATGTTGGGGGTGGTGCCAATGCGAAAACGGTAGAAGCTGGTTTCCGTATCATACTGAAAGATCCGAACGTAAAAGCTATTCTGATTAACATCTTCGGTGGTATCGTTCGTTGCGACCGTGTTGCTACTGGCGTTGTGGAGGCTTACAAAGCCATTGGCGATATTCCGGTTCCGATCATTGTTCGCCTGCAAGGAACAAATGCAGCCGAAGGCGCGAAAATCATTGATGATTCGGGCCTGAAAGTACAGTCGGCGGTTGAGTTGAAAGAAGCTGCCGAAAAAGTACGTCAGGTTGTAGCTGCTTTATAACTTATGTCTGGGCCAAGCTCTGGCTTGGCCATTGAAGTAATTAAGAATAGGCCAAGCCAGAACTTGGCCCAGACATAAAAAAGCCGGGATCAGAGTCCCGGCTTTTTTATGTCTATACGTTTCTACTTAACGACGTGCGTAATATTTCTGCGCTTCAGGTAATAATTTTTGCAAATCAGCAATTCGGCGTTCATCAGATGGGTGATCTGACAAGAATTCAGCAGGTGCTTTTCCACCACTTGCTTTTGCCATCCGGGTCCAGAACGTAATGGCTTCTCTCGGATCATAACCCGCCATCGACATAAAAATAAGCCCCAGATGGTCGGCTTCGGATTCCTGACCGCGGCTATGTGGAAGGCCAACACCGTATTGATAAGCGAGTGGCCCTACAACACCAAACGCCTGCTGAAACAAAGCCTGAGTTTGCGGACTTCGTGCCGATGTTGCAATACCCGTTGCTACCTGACCAGCTTGTAACAGTCCATTGGCTACCAATCCTTCACTCATCCGTTCGTTCCCGTGTTCGGCAATGGCGTGCGAAACTTCGTGTCCTAGTACAGTCGCTAAACCTGCTTCATTCTGCGTGTAGGGCAAAATGCCGGAGTACACCACAATTTTTCCACCTGGCATACACCAGGCATTTACCTGATTACTTTGCACCAGGTGGTATTCCCATTTGAAGCCTTCCAAACGCTTAGCGTACCCATTGCTATTCATGTAACTTTCTACAGCCTGACGAATACGGTTACCAACCCGGTTAACCATCTCAGCATCGCTATTGCTGGTATTGATTACTTTGCTGGTATCTAAAAATGCTTTGTATTGAGTGAAACTCATCGAAAGCATATCATTATTAGGCACTAAAATTAATTGTCGGCGTCCCGTAAGGGGCACTTTCTCGCAGGCAGTAATGGCGAAAGCCAGCGACAACATGATAATTAAGGTTGTTCTCATCTTTGGTGGTTTTATTAATTGGTAGATGGTGTTCTGACGTTATATGACGCGTAAGGTACCAGAATTGTTCAAATTTTTCCAGCCCAATGCGGTCAGCCCCTCTTTAGTCCTTAGATTTGTAGCAATCTAAAAAGTTTAGTAACGCGGACATCCTGTCCGCTTTTTACCTGATAAGAGCGGACAGGATGTCCGCGTTACTCTCTATGAAAATCATCTGCGTTGGTCGAAATTACGCCGACCATGTTAAAGAACTCAACAACGAGCAGCCCGAAGATCCGGTTATCTTCATGAAACCCGAAACGGCTATTCCTCTCAAAAACGAACCATTTTTCTACCCAGATTTTTCCAGCGATGTCCATCACGAAGTTGAGATTCTGGTCAAGATAAATCGGGTGGGCAAAAATATCGATGAAAAGTTTGCCTATAAATATTACGACGAAATTGGTGTTGGTATTGATTTCACAGCCCGAGATTTACAGAGTAAGCTAAAGGCGAAAGGATTACCCTGGGAGTTGGCGAAAGGCTTCAATGGCTCTGCCCCTATTTCGGGTTTTGTACCCAAGACCGATTTCCCGGATCTACAAAATTTAAACTTCCACCTCGACATCAATGGTGAAATCCGGCAAACGGGCAACACCAATCTGATGATGTTCAAAATCGATTACCTGATTTCGTTCGTGTCGCGGTATTTCTTGCTGCAACAGGGCGATATTATCTTCACGGGTACCCCAAAGGGCGTTGGACCTGTGCAAATCGGCGACCGGCTTACGGCTTATATTGAGGATAAACCCATGTTGACGTTTGACGTGAAGTAATTCCATTTTGCCCGACCAAAAGCATAGTTCGGTCGGGCAAAAACCATTTACAACCTTGCTATTGATACGTTTTCTTTTTTATACGTTTATTACAGTTTTCACCTGTACAGAACTGGCGGTTGGACAATCGACTAAACCAGTCTCAACCACCGAATCAGGACAACCACAAACAGGCTATATTCAGCCGGGTACGCTTGTCGATGGTTATTTTATGTTTCCAATTCAACCTGGGGCTGCGAATTCGTTATCGGGTGGTATGGGCGATTTGCGACCCAATCACTTTCATGCTGGTTTAGACATACGTACCGGCGGGCGCGAAGGACTTGACGTTCATGCAGCTGCCGATGGGTATGTTTCCCGAATTGCGGTTTTCACAGGTGGTTACGGTAATGTCATCTTTATCAAACATCCCAATGGCCTCACAACCGTTTATGGCCACCTCAAAGCGTTAAAAGATACCCTGGGCGTCTACCTTCGAGAGCAACAGTATCAGAAAAAAACGTTTGAGATTGATCTACGGCCTCAACCGGGCCAATTTCCGGTAAAAAAAGGTGATGTTGTTGCGGCATCAGGCAATACTGGGGGATCTGGCGGGCCACACCTGCACTTCGAGATTCGGGATAACAAAGACAATCTGATTAACCCGCTGCTCTATAATTTCTCCGAGATCCAGGACAATGTGCCGCCCTATTTTGAGCGTGTTGCCCTGAAAACCATGACAGCCACTTCGCGCATTAACGGCGAATACCAGCGTGTCAGTTATGCACCTGTTCGGCGCTCCGATGGTACGTTTACGATTGTACAGCCCATTACAGCGTCGGGGCTGATTGGCATGGAAGTATTGGCCTACGACAAAACCAGCGGCTCGCCTTACCGAAATGGCATTAGCTGTCTGGAAATTAGGCTCGATGGTCGCGAAGTGTTTGCCTACAACATGAACAGCTTCCCGAATGAGCAAACGCGGTTCATGAACGTCCACGAAAACTATGAAGTTGAACAAACCAGTGGGCAACGTTATCACCGAGGCTACATTGCCGATGGCAACATTCTGAATCTGTATAAACTACAAAGCAACGCAGCCTATCGCGGCCGATTACCTTTACTGGATGGCCAGCCGCATGAGGTTACGTTGACACTCTACGATGCGTCTGATCACTCAACACAATTAACCTTTACGATTCAGCCAGAAGTTGCATCTACCAGTTCAGCTCGGGCAGATTCATTAACGATTCCTCCAGCCAATTTCAGAGGAGAGTCACTAAGTGGTGACCCAACTGCTACCATTACTACCGACGAAAATGTACTGAAGCTAACCGTCAAAAATATAACAGCGTCAAATCCACCGGTTGCTAAATTGATCTCAGGTCGCACTGTAACGGAGCAGCCTGTTAGCTATGTCCGTAACAACCAAGCCGTTTATCTTATAGATTTGCGCCAGACTTTACCTGATTCTGTTCAGTTTGGTCGGGGGGTTGTACGAACAAATTTCAAGAAGCGTATCATACCCGGCCGAAATGAAGTGGTTGTCGATGGAAGCGCCCGGTTGGAATTTAGTCCGAGAACTCTGTTCGATACATTGCATTTAGCCATGCGGTCGATACCAGGAGGAGGCTTAGAAATTAACCAGTCTACAATTCCACTCAACGATTACTTGACGATTCAGTACACACCCAATTACCCGATTGCCATTGATACAGCTCGAACCAAAATGTATTGGACTAGTGGTGGTAACGAAAGTTTTCTGGGGGGTACCTGGACTAAAGGGCGAATTGAATTCAAAACCCGTTCGCTGGGGCGATTTCAATTAATGACGGACATCAATCCGCCCAGAGTTGAGATTCTATCCGCAACGCCGAAAGGCATTACAGCGCGTATTCGGGATGATTTGTCAGGTATTGCCGAGTTTAGAGCATTGGTGAATGGTGAGTGGGTGCTGATGCAATATGACTACAAGCGAGCATTGCTCTGGTCAGATAAGTTAGACCCAGACGAACCGTTTGAGGCTGGTGCCGAAGTGTTAGTACAAGTAAAAGATCGGTCGGGTAATATTGGTTCTGACAGTACGACTATTGACGTACCCAGAGCACCTGTACACCGAAAAGCAACCCCAAAAGGGAAAAAGAGAAGACGATAAGCAAACCTATAAGGTTTTTAAAACCCTATAGGTTTATTAAACCAACAACTACATGAGCCTATCCATCGGCGATCCAGCTCCCGACTTTACGAGCGCTGACCAAACTGGTCAGCCTATTAAGTTGTCTGATTATCGGGGCAAGAAAGTGGTACTCTATTTCTATCCCAAAGACAATACACCGGGCTGTACAGCCCAGGCTTGTAGCCTGCGCGATAATTACAGCGCTTTACAGGCAGCAGGCTACGAGGTCTTAGGGGTTAGTGTGGATGATCAGAAATCACACCAGAAGTTTATCAACAAATTCGATCTACCCTTTACACTCGTTGCGGATACCGACAACCAACTCGTAGAAGCCTACGATGTATGGAAAGAGAAGTCCATGTATGGTAAAAAGTTTATGGGTATCGTTCGGACCACGTTCCTGATCGATGAGAACGGTATCATTACCGATATCATTGGAAAAGTAGATACCCAAAATCACGCCCAACAAATTTTAATGTAACGCGGACTGGAAGTCCGCCTTTATCTACCAATTGCTACAGCGGACTGGAAGTCCGCGCTACTTTATGGAAATCGAACAACTCAAAAGCACGGCTACGGCCGTTCGGCGCGATATTCTTCGCATGGTTGCCGCTGTTAATTCGGGTCACCCCGGCGGATCATTAGGCTGCACCGATTTTTTGGTCGCCCTCTATTTCGAGGTAATGAACCGAAAAAAAGATGCGGATGGTAATCCTATTTTTGACATGGACGGCCGGGATGAAGATATCTTCTTCCTCTCGAATGGGCACATTTCGCCAGTGTTTTATTCGGTGCTTGCGCGGGCAGGTTATTTCCCGGTTTCTGAATTAGCCACCTTCCGCAAGTTAGACAGTCGGCTACAAGGGCACCCTACCACGGCTGAACACCTGCCGGGTATCCGCATCGCGTCGGGTTCATTGGGACAGGGTTTATCGGTAGCAAGTGGTGCCGCTTATTCCAAAAAACTCAACGGCGATAAAAGCCATGTATATGTGCTAATGGGAGACGGTGAGCAACAGGAAGGCCAAATTTGGGAAGCAGCTCAGTTTGCACCCAATAAAAAACTTGGCAACCTGACCGCCATCATTGACCTCAACCACGCACAAATTGACGGTACGACCGACAACGTAAACAGCAACCGCGACCTGGCTGCCAAATACCGCGCCTTCGGCTGGTACGTTGAAGAGATGGAAGGTAATGACATTGCCGATGTGATTCATACGCTTAAGAAATCACAGGAAGACCCCGATGTTCCAACGATGATTCTGATGCACACCGAAATGGGCTTCGGCGTTGAATACATGGTGGGCAACTACAAATGGCACGGTACGGCTCCTAATGCTGAGCAATTAACGCAAGCCTTGAACGGGTTGCCATTATCAGTAGGTGTAACGGATTATTAAAATTTGTAGAGACAAGGCATGCCTTGTCTCTACGTATATTATGAAAATCAAACGCCTGGTCATAGAAAATTTCAAGTCCATTGAGCGGATCGAGCTTATTGAGCCGAATCCGTTTACGGTCTTTGTCGGCCCTAACGGGTCGGGCAAGTCGAATATTTTCGAGGCTTTGGAGTTTTTCGATCTAGTATCTCAATATAAAGACGCTAGCAGTTTATTTGGCGGGTTGGATAGTATAAGGAGAAAGCAAAACACTACTGCAGAATTTAGACTCTCTTATGAACTAGAAAAATTCCTTATTGAACGTGATAATTCTATAGAGACAACGACTTACAATTTTAAGTCTGAAGAAGATAGCGCTCTTACTATTGAAGAAAACACAGGAAGAATTTCTTACAAAGATCAAGAGTTTCAGCAGTTTCTTAATTTCTCCCGAATTTTTGTCGGCAATAAAAATAGGTTGGAGCGTAATGATAATAAACGCCTATCATTATCTGCGAGTAATCTTGAAAAAGTATTGAAGCGAATTTTGTCCGATAATACTTTAAAAAATGAAATCTTCGAGTGGCTTGAACTATTCGTTCCAGAGTTCAAAGCCGTTGAAATCGACGATCGAGATGAGTTACATTGGTTTGAGGAGTTTGCTCCAAATTATTTTACCAAGGACTTAATTTCTGACGGTACATATAATATTCTGGCTCTACTCACTGCTGTCTATCAAAGCGACGATAAGCCTCAATTCCTGTGTATTGAAGAGCCTGAAAATGGCCTACATCCACAAGTTGCACGGGAATTAGTTGATTTCTTCCGAATCATGTGTGAGGAGCGTGGGCATCATATCTGGTTGAATACTCATTCGCAATCAATGATAGCCAGGGTAAAGCCAGAAGAAATGGTTATCGTTGATAAAAAGCAAGGCACTACTCGAATTAAGCAGATTTCAAAAGAGGAATTTAAAAATTGGCGGATGGACGAAGCCTTACTAATGAATGCTTTCGGAGGTGGGCTTGCGTGGTAAAGGTTGGTTTTATTTGTGAAGGTAAAACGGAACAAGAAATTATTGAATCAAGCAATTTTCAAGATTGGCTTGATCGAAATGGCTTAAGATGTGTTAATCCTGTTTTCGATGTTGCTGGAAGTGGTAATCTGTTGCCTCATCGCCTGGGAGATATTCGGGATACACTATTTAGGAATGGAGCCAATGTCATTGTTATTATAACTGACCTCGATCAAGATCAGTGTATTACAGTAACACGTCAGCGTATAACTCAACAAGATAATCAAGTTGTGATTATTGCTGTAAAGCAAATTGAATCTTGGTTTCTAAGTGATTCAACTACTTTACGTAGGCTGTTTTCAGATAATGCATTTGAGTTTAGTAATCCAGAGGCAGAGAACAATCCATTCGCTACTTTAAAGCGCTTGTTTGAATTAAAAACTGGTCGAGGTATCGGAACAAAACCAATGTTGGCTCGACGCATGTTGAAATACGGCTTTACCATCGAAAATGCAGCTCAACATCCAAATTGCCCTAGTGCCCACTATTTTCTAACTAAATTGCAAACCCTCGCTTCGGCGAATTAATAGACATGAAAAAATACGAATACACAGAGAAAAAAGACACGCGGTCGGGTTTCGGCGCGGGTATATCTGAACTAGGCCGAACGAATCCTAATGTGATCGCTCTGACAGCCGATCTGGCTGGCTCACTCAAGCTGGAAACGTTCATTAAAGAATATCCTGAACGCTTCGTTCAGTGCGGTATTGCCGAAGCTAATATGATTGGTGTGTCGGCGGGTTTGACCATTGGTGGCCATATTCCGTTTGCAACGACCTTCGCCAACTTCGCTACGGGTCGCGTATATGACCAGATTCGTCAGTCGGTAGCGTATTCAAACAAGAATGTGAAGATTTGCGCTTCCCACGCCGGTTTGACGCTAGGCGAAGATGGGGCAACTCACCAGATTCTGGAAGATTTGGGCATGATGAAAATGCTGCCCAACATGACCGTTATCAATCCCTGCGATTATAACCAAACCAAAGCGGCTACCATTGCTATTGCGGAGCACGTTGGTCCAGTTTACCTACGCTTCGGTCGACCCGTGATTCCGGTGTTTACACCCGCCGATCAGAAATTTGAAATTGGCAAGGCATGGACGGTAAACGAAGGTAAAGATGTATCGATTTTCTGCACAGGTCACCTGGTTTGGGAAGCCATCAAAGCGGGCGAAATCCTGGCTGAACAGGGAATTGACGCCGATATTATCAATATTCACACAATTAAGCCGTTAGATGTAGAGGCCATTCTGGCATCGGTGAAGAAAACCGGCTGTGCTGTATCGGCAGAAGAACACATGCTTAACGGTGGTTTAGGTGATAGCGTTGCACAGGTTCTGTCGCAAAATTTCCCTGCCCCACTGGAATACATCGGCGTTCACGATACCTTTGGCGAAAGTGGTACACCCGACCAGTTAATGCAGAAATATGGCCTGACTGCCGACAAAATTGTTGAGCAGGCGAAAAAAGCAATAGCAAGAAAATAGGTTTTTGGTTTACGGTTTACGGTCTACGGTTGGCTGGCGCGAAAATAGTTTAAATGCACCAGCTAACCGTAAACCAAAAACCAAAAACCAAAACCATGAACCAATGACTGACGCAGAAATTCTCGCCAAATACCGCGACCCGTCGAGCCGGAATTTTGCCTTTAATCTGTTGGTGCGACAGTACCAGCAGAAAATCTATTGGCATATCCGTAAAATGGTTATTGATCACGACGATGCCGATGATTTGGTGCAGGAAACATTCATAAAAGTGTGGAACAGCCTGGAACAGTTTCGGGGTGATAGTCAGTTATATACCTGGATATATCGCATTGCTACCAATGAGTGCCTTAACTTTCTGAACAAGAAACGTCGACGCTTTTTTCTGCCCATTGGCGACGTTGAAGGCGAATTGATGGAAAAACTGGAGAGTAACAGCGATTATGTTACATCCGGCAACGAACTCAGTGGTGAAGACGTACAGTTGAAGTTACAGAAGGCGCTACTAAAATTACCCGATAAGCAACGTTTGGTGTTCAACATGAAGTACTTCGATGATATGAAGTATGAGGACATTTCAGATATTACGGGAACATCGGTAGGGGCCTTGAAAGCATCGTATCATCTGGCAGTGAAAAAAATTGAAGATTATCTGACAAAAACTGATACAACCGATTAAACCCCAGCCGCTTTAGACTGTCCAATTCGTACAACACGGGAACCTAATTGTGTATTTGATACACACCACGATAATGAATGACAAAAACGAATTTCGGCTTGACGAACTGCCCCCTGAACATCGACTGAGGCAGTTGCCGTTTACGACTCCAGAAGGGTATTTTGACACGTTACCATCGCGTGTACAAGCTCGCGCGGTTCGTAAGTCAAAGCCGGCTTTTAGTATCACCTGGTCGTGGCAGCGCTCGATAGCGTCATTGGCTGGGGCTAGTCTGATTGCCGTGCTGGTTTGGCAAACTTTACCCCAACGGCAGGAGTCATTGGGAAATGAAGTGTTGGCCGGTGTGAGTGACGAAGCTATTACGGCTTATCTTGATGAACAAGGGGTAGACGCCAGCGAATTGGCCGATGCACAACAAATTCATTCGTCGTTGGGCAGCGACACAACCGCGATTCAGTTCCTTAATGTGCAGCCAAAGGATATTCAACAGCACATTAAAGAACAAACTGCACTGGATAGTCCGAACTTCGGTTCCTGATTTTTGAATGGTTAACTTTACCACAATGAGACACGCATGGATTGGTTGGCTGGTTGGACTACTGTTTATAGCACAAGTGGCCAACGCACAGAACGACCCTAACGGACGGCAGAAAATTGAAGCAGCTAAGATTGGGCTGATTACGAACCGGCTCAACTTAACAACGGATCAGGCTCCCCAGTTCTGGGCAATTTATAATGAATACAATGCCAAGAAGCAGGAACTGAATCGTCGGATTCGGCAATTGAATAACGAACCGTCGCGCACAAACCTAAACGATAATCAGTTAGTAAACGGCCTTCGGGAAGTCAATTCCAATAAACAAAAACTCGCCGACCTTGACGACGAGTATATGAGCCGATTCCTGAAAGTAATTTCGCCCGCTCAATTGGCGGAGCTTTATAAGACTGAGCAGATGTTTAACAGGATGCTGCTCAATAAGTTGAATCAAAACTAATCTGAACCGGGATTTTAACAAGATTAAAAGGATTTACACGATTATCCGCTAATGCTTTATTAATCGTATGAATCTTTCAAATCTTGTTAAAATCCCGGTTCAGACTAATACCGCACTACTTTAAATCTCGAAATACCACCATCGAAACGGATGGTTATTTTCTTTTTAGTGCCATCGTAACCAGGGCTAATAAATTCGCCACCGCCCACACTGGTAAAATCATCTAGCTGTTCCAGGTTAAGAGCGCCATCTTTTTTGATCCGGCAACCCACTTCTTTCGGAACACGGACGGTTACCGAAGCCGCTCCTACATCCAGCTTCACGTCCGACACGTCGGCTTTGGCACCGAGTTTCAGATCAAGTTCAGCAGCACCAGCGCCAACTTTTAAGCTCTTGACGGTGTAAGCACTCAAATCAAGATCACCCTGACCGGCGCCCAAAGCTACATCCATTGACCAAACGGGAGTAGAGTTCAGATGCACGTCAACGCGATTCTCGAACTTGCCATCTTTAAAATCAATATGTTGATCTTCATCTGTTGGCTTAAGTTCGATAGTTGGAATATGGGTGGTTTCGTCCCGATCTACCGACATTGAGTAACTACCCGTCGTTTGCTTGGTGTCGGCTTTGATGAGTTCAGAGCTTGGCTCGCTAATGATAAACCGTCCAGCGCCACCCGACAATTTCAGGACAGCTTCGCGCGTATCGGCATCCATGTTTTCGGCAAACGTATTAGTCTGCACCTTAACACTTTCCGATTCCCGGCGCTCTCGCTCCGACTGATAATCGTCGTCGTTGTTGTCATTGTCATCATCAGAATTTCCATGATCATCATCGTCGTCATGCCAGCGCATATTGAACTCATCACGATCCCGATGATGCGATAGAAAACCAAATAATGTAGTAGGTACGGCTACGGCTAACATAACAGTTGTAATAAAAGCCGCCGGATTCCCACGCCGTTCCAGGATCAGGTTTATACCTCCCAGAATCAGCAGCACTGGCCATAAATTCACTAATAAATGCCAGTCAATATCGAGCATACCCGCCCGCCGAGCCAGAAATAACACGCCTAGCGTTAAGAGAAAAATGCCCCAGAACAATCCATTTTTTCGTTGCATAAGTCTTAGGGATGTATGCTATAGGATATATGATATATTGCCTGAATACATCATATATCCTATAGCATACATCTATTAAAGTGTTCCGTTCGGGTCGTTGTTTGTATTTGTTGTGTCGTAAGGAGGTTTGATCCGATCCTTAAAAATCAGCCACAAACCAATTGCGATCAGAACAAACGGCCATAGATCACCAAAGTCAATGTCGAAATAACGGTCCAGTAAAAACAGGACACCAAGGATAATCAAAACGGCCCCGCCAATAATGCTACGGTCGGGAGATGCAGGCTTGTTCGGATTGTAGGGATTCATGGCAAAATAAGGATTAGAAAAAGCAGTTGATTGGGATGTTGCGCTACCAAAACGACGTTCGGGAAGTGCAATCCACAAGATAATGTAAATGATAATAGCCGGAAAGTGGGGCAGGAAAATTCCGATTACAAAAAGGACGCGCACCAATGCACGGTCAATGCCAAAATAATCGGCCAAACCAGCACATACCCCCCCAATTTGGGCCTGGTCGGCAATACGTTCTAATCGCTTGTTCATGATTGCTGTTGTTTAAAACGATGTAAACCTACTAGATAACCCTATTTGGCAAAAGGAGAATTGGAAGAATGGACGCGGTTATGGATGGAAGTATGTTTTCAATGATAGTAGGTAATACATAGTAGTGGTAAATGGTTTATAGTATTTAGTTTACGGCTGGCTGACGCAAGAAGATACTAACGCATGAGCCAACCGTAAACTAAATACCATAAACCGTAAACCAGCTACTACTCTTCCTCAATCGCTTCCAGAATATCCATTAGCTCCCCGAATTCTTTATTACCGGGTCGTTCTTCGTCGCCCCCGCTGAGCGAAATCCCCTGAACGGGCAAATCGGCCAGTAGCTCATGAATATTCTCGGCTGATACGCCAATTCCCAATAAGACAGGATAACGCGACGCCAGCCGCTGAAGGGCACTTTTTAGTTCGTCGTCGAGGTGAAGCGGGCTGTTGCTTTCGAGCAGTATGTAGTCGGCTCCAGTTGCAGCGGTCTGGAATAGAGTGTCGAGTTGATCGAGCGTTAACTGCGCCAAATCGACCTGTAGAATAAAGCGCAGGTTATCCTTCACTTTCGTACTCAGATAAGGTAATAGCGCAGCTTCATCAACTTGTAATAAGTCGGGTTGGTAGGTATCGAGGAGTTGCTCAATTACTTCGGGATCGACCGATGTTGTTTCGCCAACAATCTGCACGCCTGCTACCCAGCCTCTGATTTCAGCAAACTTTTTCGGCTCTACATAATCCGGCGAGTCGGCATCCATTGAGAAGCCAAGCATGTCTACACCCATACCGGCGCAGTAGCGAGCATCGCTGAGATTGGTAACGTTAGATATTTTAACGATCGTTTTGAGAGCCATACGTCAATAAGCAGTTATCGGTAATCAGCGAATAGTCGCCATCGTGGAGCTACAAAGTTACGGACAGTCGGGCATTGTACTAGCTACCGGTAGACTAGATAATTTGACGCAGATCGGGAAAAATTAGTTGTGGAATTTCCCAACAAAAATCATCGTACACATGTTCGGCACCGGACAAAAACTGTACGATTTCGGACAACTCTTATCAAGTACATCGTCTCAAATAAGCCATAAAGCCACTTTTCGAGAATTGGCAAAGCATTTGTTCTACAAAAGTTAATATTATCAGGTAAGTCATGAAACGAACGTACTTAGGCGAGTTTGAAGAAATCGTTTTACTAACAGTCGCGGTCCTGAACGACGCTGCGTATGGGGTCGCTATTACCGACGAGCTGGATCGGCAAACGGGGCGCTCCGTCAGTATCAGTGCCGTTCACGCAGCCTTACACCGGCTCGAAGAGAAAGGCATGCTTAGCTCACACATGGGCGAAGCTACAGCTGAACGGGGCGGTCGACGAAAACGCCTGTTTACGGTTACGGCACTGGGCAGTCGGGCCTTACACGATATCCGAGCCATGCGCGACCAGTTATGGAATTCAATTTCGCCAAACGCTTTACCGGCCATCAGCATATAAATAGCAGAGGGCGTAGGGTTTGGGGCAGAGGGTGAAGCTATTCTAATCAACTACTCCCTCTACCCTTACCTCTCTGCCCCCAAACCCTTTCGCTATGAATACACAACCACCCCGCTGGGCCGACCGACTACTGGAATGGTTCTGTGCTCCGCACTTGCTGGAAGAGGTGCAGGGCGATTTATATGAACGTTACATGCGGGATGTGCGTCGGCTGGGCGCTCCCAAGGCGAACCAGCAGTATAGTTTAAATGTGCTACGTTTCCTCCGTCCTTTTGCCCTTAAACGAAAACCGAATCCGAATTCTCAACCGGAGTGCCGGACCACTCCTTTATTCAGAGCTGCCATGTTAGAAAACTATCTCAAAATCGCCTTCAGGAATCTGACTAGAAACAAGGCATACTCAGCCATAAACATTATTGGATTAAGCATTGGGCTGGCTGCTGCCATGCTGATTATGTTGTACACCAAAGACGAAGTCAGTTACGACCGCTTTCATGCCAACAATCCGCTTATTTACCGGATTACCAGCCAAAACATAACCCCTGCAGGTGTTCCTGACCATAAACAACCCTATACCGGACTTTTTCCGGGGCCAAAATTCCATGCTGGTGTTCCTGAAATAAAGGCGTTTGTGCGCTACCGGGAAAATCATCGGGATATGAAACAAGGCAATGAAGTAAACAGCCAGAGCGTCTATTTTGCCGACACTAGCTTCTTCTCGGTATTTACGTTCCCTTTACTAAGCGGCAACCCTAAAACCGCCTTACAAAATCCTCACTCGGTTGTGATTTCGGAGGAGATCGCCGAGAAGAACTTTGGTACAACAAATGCAGTTGGGAAGACCCTGTTTTTTAAAGAAGACGACAAATTTGAACCGCATACAGTAACGGCTGTTGCGAAAAAATGTCCGCAGAATTCATCCATCAAATTTGATGTATTGATGCCGATGCTAGTAAAGCCGGAGGAGATGGCCAACAATGAGAATTGGTTCAGTGTGTTTATGAACACGTTCGTCGTTCTTAGCCCAAATGCCAATCTTAACGCTGTGGAAGCCAAAATGAATCAGGTGTATCTGGCTGATGCACAGGAGGCTATCAAACTGATTACCAAAAAGTTTGGCAATCAGGATCTGACTCAATATGCGCTCCAGCCTTTCACAGACATGCACCTAAGCCAAGAGCTTCCTGCCAGTAACGGTCTTGTCGACGAAAGCAATCCTACGTTTTCCTACATCTTATCGGGTATTGCCTTATTCATTCTCCTAATTGCCTGCATCAACTTTGTTAACCTAACCGTGGCCCGTTCGCTAAAGCGAGCGAAAGAAATTGGCGTCCGAAAAGTAGTTGGTGGAGCCAGAGTGCAGCTCATCATCCAGTTTCTGGGCGAATCCTTTATTCTGTGCTTTGCGGCTTTTGCACTTGCCCTGATTTTGATCGAACTCGCCTTACCTACGTTCAATCAATTGGCGAACAAAGCCCTTGCCCTCTCCTATCTTTTCGATACGCAACTGGTCATTGGTTACGTTGCTTTATTTATCGTAACCAGCTTACTGTCTGGATTTTACCCGGCACTTATTCTATCAGGCTATAACCCTGTTCAAACGTTATATAGTCGCTTTAACCTTTCGGGGAAGAATTACCTGCAAAAGTCATTAGTTGTTCTGCAATTCTCGCTGGCTTCTTTTCTGATCATTGCTTCGCTGACCATCTATTCGCAGTTCAATTATTTAACGAGCAAAGACTTAGGCTACGACGATAAAAACCTGGTTATCGTCGATAAATCAAATTTGACCCGTAGCGAAGCGAAACTGTTAAAAGAAGAGCTACAAAAAGATCAAAACATTGTAGACGTTGCGCCCAAAAATGGCGGTACGTGGGGCACTGTTGCCAAAATTAACGGCGATACCCAGTTGAGCTTTATCTATGAAACCGTTAATGAAACCTATTTGCCTCTTTTTAAAATACCGATCGTTCAAGGGCGAAATTTCTCAAAAAATTTCCCTTCCGATTCGACTCATTCTGTTCTCGTCAATGAAACATTTGTCAAGAAAGCGGGCTGGAAAAACCCTGTTGGACAAGTAGTTGATTTCTGGCTCGACAGTACAAAATACAACGTCATTGGGGTTGTTAAAGACTACCATTTCATGGCACTGAATCGGGAAATCGGCCCGCAATTATTTACGATGAAACCCAAAAATCAATACGGGAAAGCCTTCATCAAAATCAGACCCAATACCGAGACGGCGAGCCTTCAATCTATCGAAAACGTATTCAAAAAGCTGTTTCCGCTAACCCCTTATTCCTATCAATTCATGGATCAGGAAAACATTAAGCGGTATGAGTCGGAGGCCAAATGGAAACAAATGGTGCTCTTCGGAGCTATACTGACCATTTTCATTTCGTGTATTGGTCTGTTTGGATTAGCCACGCTCTCGGCCGAACGACGAACGAAGGAAATCGGGATTCGGAAAGTACTGGGAGCCTCGGTTACGGGAATTGTCCAACTACTCTCCACCGACTTCCTGAAGCTGGTTTCCCTTTCGTTCATTTTTGCCTTTCCTGCCGCCTGGTACGCTATGAGCAAATGGCTCGAAAACTACCCTTATCGTATCAACATAAGCGTGTGGATCTTCCTGATAACCGCTTTCATTTCCATTTCCATCGCGTTTTTAACCGTTAGCTGGCAATCACTACGAGCCGCCATGATCAATCCCGTTCGCTCCCTTCGGTCGGAGTGAGTAATTGATAATGAAGAAGTTATAATGACTTTTTATGAGCGATAAATGAGCTGTCCACACCATTATTCATTGCACATTTTTCATTATCCATTATGATACCTCCCCGACCCGTTGGACCGCCCCGCTGGGCCAACAAATTATTGGAAATTTTCTGCAATCCGTTGCTGCTGGAAGAAGTGCAGGGCGATTTGTATGAACGATTCAATAGGCGAGTCGAGACACTCGGCGTTACCGAAGCAAGACGCCAGTTCGGCAAAGAGGTGTTGGGCTTTCTACTGCCTCGGTCGGGGCAACGGTTCGCCGGATTACCAAAAGCGTTCAGACACCAAGATGCTTATCCTAAACCTACACTTACCTTTATGTTTCGCAATTATCTGACTATCTCTTTACGGAACCTATGGCGAAACCGTCAGGTTAGCGCCATCAATACCTTTGGCTTAGCCACTGGGCTTGCCTGTGGTATTGTTATCTTCCTATTGGTCAGCTACATGTTTAGTTTCGACCGCTACCACGCCAAAGCAGACCGGACGTTCTGGATTGTAACGGATATCCGCCACGAAAACGTAGTTCCAACCGATGCCACTCCCCGACCGTTGGCCGATGTGCTCCGGCAGGAATACCCATTTGTAGAAAGCGCCGTTCGACTGGAGAATACGTTTGGGCGAATCATAAGCGTGCCGAATGGTAAAGGTGGTTTTGGGAAGAAGTTTGAAGAATCGCGGAATATCTGTTTTACGGAGTCCCAATTCTTCGACGTTTTCGACGTAAAATGGCTGAACGGAAACCCAAAAACGGCGCTAACAGCCCCAAACACTGTTGTGTTATCGGAGCGCTACGCGCAGAAATATTTCGATACAGATAACGCAATCGGCCGAACGTTGCGCTTTGATAATCAAACGAATCTGACCGTAACGGGCATCATTAAAAACCCGCCTTCGAATACCAAACTTCGATACGATGTTCTGATTTCGTACGGCACCGTTCCGGCTATGATGGGCGAAAATGGGAAACAGGCGATGCAAAACTGGGAACGCATTAACGCCCTGTGCTTTGTCGCCTTACGCGAAGGAACATCCCCTCAGCGTTTAGTGGACGCACTGACAGCTACGGGCCGTAAATACCTGAAGACCCAGGATGCCAAATTGCTCGATTTCCATGCCCTGCCTCTTTCCGATTTAAACCATAATCCACAATACGGCGGAACGGCTCCTCGCCCGATTCTGTACGCCCTGATTATTGTTGGTTTATTTCTGGTCATTGCCGCCTGTATTAATTTTATCAATATCGCTACGGCTTACGCACTTAAGCGTTCGAAGGAAGTGGGCGTTCGAAAGGCAATGGGCAGTACACGGAAGCAATTGATTGCGCAATTCCTGATTGAAACAACGCTCATTACGCTCACAGCAGTGGTTATCGCGATTCTATTCGCACAACTTGGTTTACCGCTGCTAAACAATGCCTTAGCCATTTTAGGCACCGATCTGTCGGTACTCGATCTCGTTAAACCCCGGTCGCTTATCTGGTTTGGTGCCCTGATTCTGGGCGTGATTCTGGTAGCAGGTTTTTATCCATCGTTGGTGCTTTCCCGCTTCAACCCGGTGGCCGCCTTACGAGGGCGACTCACGACGAAACAAGTGGGTAGCGTATCTGTTCGGCGTGGGTTAGTGGTGGTCCAGTTTTTCATCACACAGCTATTCATTATCGGTCTTATCGTGATGATGTCGCAGGTGCGATACATGCAGCAGAAGGATTTGGGTTTCTACAAAGATGCCGTTCTAACCGTGCCTGTTCCTACCGATGACCCCATCCGACAGCAAACCTTACGTGAGCAATTACGTGCCTTACCTGGCGTTGAACAGGTTTCGTTAGGTGCAGAACCACCAACCTCGCGCCAACGCGACCCGGTTCAGTTTACATTCGACACACATACCGAAGCCGAAAAATTTCCAACTCGCGCCAAAATTGGTGATATGAATTACATACCACTCTTCGGATTGAAACTCCTGGCCGGGCGCAATTTCAGCAACAACGATACGACCAACAGCGAGGCCATCGTCAACGCAACCATGATAAAGCAACTGGGTCTGCGTTCGCCTGGTGATGTGCTAGGAAAACGGCTTACTATTTGGGGACAGAACCGAATTGTTGTTGGCGTTGTCAACGACTTTAACACCGATGAGCTGTACGCAACAATTCCCCCACTACGCTCATCAATTACCACCCCGAGAACAATCTGGCAGCTCTGAAACTGAATCCGGCCGATTTATCAGAAACTACCAAACTGGTCGAATCTCGCTGGAACGAGTTATTTCCCGAGTACGTCTACAAAGCTTCTTTTGTGGATGAAATGCTCGACCAGTTTTACCTCAAAGAGCGCGTTCTGCTGGGGCTGATACAGGTTTTCTCATTGATCGCCATCCTGATTGGCTGTCTGGGTTTATACGCCCTGGTATCGTTCATGAGCGAATCGAAAACGAAAGAAATTGGCATTCGGAAGGTAATGGGAGCAACGACCAATCAGGTACTTTGGCTATTTGGCCGAGAGTTTAGTAAGCTGATGCTCATTGGCTTTTCATTGGCCGCTCCCCTAGGCTGGTTCCTGATGCGTGGCTGGCTACATGGCTATGCCTATCACATTGACTTCGGCTGGTGGATTTTCGCGCTGGCGTTGGGGGTTATTGTGGCTATCACGTTAGCGACTGTATCGTATCAATCACTAAAAGCAGCCATTACCAATCCGGCAAAAAGCCTACGAACCGAGTAATATGTAGAGACGCATCCTTGCGTCTCCTGTGCGTCAGCAATTAGTACCCAACTAGAGAAAACCATCCGGGAGAGGAGACGCAAAGATGCGTCTCTACACCAAACAAACCTATGCAACCACCCCGCTTAGCCGACCGCCTACTGGAATGGTTCTGTGCTCCTCACTTGCTGGAGGAAGTGCAGGGCGATTTGTACGAGCGCTACGTCCGCGATGTACGGGACGTGGGTATTTCAGCGGCTAACCAGCGATACTGGTTCAACGTCATCCGTTTTTTAAGACCATTTGCCCTAAAACGACAACACACGGAGTATTCGTCTCCACTCTTACTAAGCCCTGTTATGCTGAGTAACCATTTTAAAATCGCCTGGCGGAACCTCGTTAAAAACAAGGTGTATTCAGCCATCAATATTTTTGGGTTAGCCGTAGGGCTGGCAACCTGCCTGCTCATTACGCTGTATGTTTTTGATGAACTTAGCTACGACAAGCACCACGAAGATGCGAATCGGCTCTACCGGGTAGTTACTGGAACAAAACAGGAGAATTGGGCAGCCACTGGCGCTCCTACTGCTCTGGCCTTAAAAAACGACTTCCCTGAAGTTGAGCAGGCTACCCGGTTACTGAAATTACCGAACATGGATAAGATGCTGTTGCGGTATACGCATAACCATCAACAGAAGCAGTTCTTTGAAACGAATGGCTATTATGTGGATTCTACCTTTTTCGAACTGTTCACGTATCCATTCAACTATGGGAATCCGCGAAAAGCGATCAACCAACCCAATACGATCGTTATTTCTGAAACCCTGGCCAGCAAATTATTCGGCAAGGAAAACCCTGTTGGCAAAGTCATCAAGGTCGGGCTTCCCTTTGGCGATTACAATTATACCGTTGGTGGGGTCTTTGACGACAAAAACAAATCGCATATCGATGCTCATTTTTTCCTTTCGATGCGGAATGGCGATATAGGCAATTGGGTAGATCAGCAAAAAAACTGGGCGACCAATAACATTTTCTACACCTATATAAAGTTGAAGGATGGGGTGCATTCGGAGGCATTCGAAGCAAAATTGCCCGCCTTTTTGAATCGGCATGGAGCCGCAGATTTAAAAGCTCTAGGGGTTTCAAAAACACTTACCCTCCAACACGTGCCAGACATCTATCTAAAATCCAACATGGATAATGAGATTTCGGCGAACGGCAGCATGACGTATCTGTACATTTTTGGATCAATAGCGGCCTTTTTGCTACTGATTGCCTGCATCAATTTCATGAACCTTTCGACGGCTCGTTCCGAAAAACGGGCAAAGGAAGTTGGTATTCGGAAAACAATGGGGGCCATCCGGGCATCATTGGTAAGCCAGTTTTTGGGCGAATCGTTGCTTATGTCTCTGTTGGCTCTTTTTCTGGCATTGTGTTTTATTCAACTCTTTCTTCCTGCCTTTAATGGCCTTACGCAAAAGAACTTAGCGCTTTTCCAGAATCCTGTCTTCATTGTATCGATTGCAGTCACAACATTACTAACAGGCTTGTTATCAGGCCTATATCCTGCAATTTATCTCTCTTCATTCAGGCCAATTACGGTACTTAAAGGGAAGCTCATTAACAGTATTTCGGCAACGGCGCTCCGTAAAGGGCTGGTGGTTTTTCAGTTTACAGTGTCAATTGTTCTGATCCTGGGCGCCATCATCATCTGGCAACAATTGTCGTTCGTTCAAAACCAGCAGTTGGGCTTCAACAAAAGCCAAAAAATTGTCATACCGCTACATAGTAATCAGGCGACCACTAACTATACTGCGTTTAAAGATGAAGTCCTTAAAAATCCGAGTGTGGTTTCGGCAGCGAGCGGCTCCACTTATCCCGGTATTCCGAGTGATAATGATCTTCTTTTTTATGCAGAAGGGAAATCGGTTCATGAGGCCGTGGATATAAATTTTGCAACGGTCGAGAACGATTATGTTGAAACGCTGGGCTTCAAACTTTTGTACGGCCGGGCTTTTTCAAAAAACTTCACGGCCGACTCTGCGAGCATCATCCTCAATGAAGTAGCCATCAAACAACTAGGTTATGACCCCAAAACGGCTGTAGGGAAGAACATTTATTTTGATTGGCAGAATGTGCGCCATCCAATGAAAATCGTGGGAGTGGTCAGAAATTATAACTACGAGAGTCTACATCAGGAAATAAAACCGTATGGGTTAACGACTACGATTGGCGATAAACACCATTATTTTATCGCTAGCGTGCAAACAAAAGAGTACTCTAAACTTCTGGCAGACATTGAGCAATCCTGGAAAAAGATAAACCCGGATACACCTTTTTCGTATTCATTCCTCGACCAGGATTTTGAACGGAATTACCAAAAAGATCAGCGAACATCCAGCATAGTCCTCTATTTCACACTGATTGCCATTGTGATTGCCTGTTTAGGGCTGTTCGGGCTGGTTGCTTTTTCAGCGGAACAACGTACTAAAGAGATTGGCATTCGAAAGGTGTTAGGCGCATCGGTACCGAGTATTGTAGCGCTTCTTTCCAGGGAGTTTGTACGTCTGATAGTTGTGGCCAATCTACTTGCTGTACCCATCGCGTGGTACGGCATGAACCTATGGCTCCATGATTTTGCCTACAAGGTTTCGATTCAGTGGTGGGTGTTTGTACTAGCGGGTTTGCTGGCACTCAGTACAGCCTTACTAACGGTGAGCTTCCAAAGCATTAAAGCCGCCCTGATGAATCCGGTGCGCTCCCTGCGGTCGGAATAGGGAATGAATAATGGAGAATGTACCGCGCGGGCGGCCCCGAATGAATAGTGAACCGCATTGGCAACTCCGATAGTGGATTGTATCTCCTGTAATCCGTGACCCACATTATCCATTATTCATTATCCATTAAAACCATGCAACCACCCCGCTCCGCCGACCGCCTACTCGAATGGTTCTGTGCTTCTCATCTGCTGGAGGAAGTGCAGGGCGATTTATACGAGCGTTTCGTTCGCGATGTGCGGGAGGTGGGTATTCCAGCGGCAAATCAACGATACTGGTTCAACGTCTTGCGCTTCATCCGTCCATTTGCGTTGAAACGACAACCTAATCAATATTCAGCACCAAGTCTAGTTAACCCACTTATGCTACGCAACTATTTCAAAACATCGATTCGTAATCTGGCCAAACACAGAGTCAGTACGCTGATTAATTTGTTGGGACTTACGCTGGGCGTTACGGCCTGTCTGGTGATCTACCTAATTACCAGTTATGAACTGGGCTACGATACGTTCCATCCTGATGGTGAACGCATTTATCGAGTTGTTGGGGATGTAAAGTACAACGCAACCGACGAAAAACATTCGGTGGGTTTTCTGCCAGCTCCTGTCCCGCAAGCCTTACGGAAAGAAGTGGCAGGCCTCGAAACCGTTGCGGCCTTTCATAATCTCGAATCGGATGTATTGATCCCGAACGGTAAAGAAAAACCGATACGATTTGAAAGCCGACGGCGGACTGGAGGAGACGCGAATATAATTGTGGTTGAACCGCAGTATTTTGATATTTTCAAGTACCAGTGGCTGGCTGGCAATCCCAAAATAGCCTTGAATGAGCCCTTTAAACTGGTTTTGTCCGAACAGAAAGCCCGTACCTATTTCGGCGATTTACCCCTTTCGGAAATTATTGGGAAAGAGCTTATCTACGAAGATTCGGTTCGGGTTAGTGTATCGGGTATTGTGAAGGATTGGGGCAAGCCAACCGATTTTACATTTACCGATTTCATTTCGTTTGCGACCATACGCGCCAGTCAACTAAAACGAGGCATCAATCTTGACGATTGGAACGACAACTGGTCGGCTTCACAAGCTTTTGTGAAACTGCCAGCTGGTTCAACGCCCAATCAACTAACGGCCTCGCTCCAGCAATTCTCGAAAAAACATTTTCAGGCAGACATGAAATTCTGGCCGGCTCTTCAACCGCTATCCGACCTTCATTTCAACGAAACATACCAGGACAATTACAGCCGGAAAGCCCACCTACCAACGCTCTATGGACTGATGGCTATCGCCGGTTTTATTCTATTGATTGCCGCCATCAATTTTATCAATTTATCTACTGCGCAGTCGGTACAACGGGCCAAAGAAACCGGTATTCGTAAGGTGATGGGAAGTAGTCGGGCTAATCTTGTCATGCAATTTCTGAGCGAAACTGTCTTTTTAACGTTCGTCGCTGTCCTTATCTCGCTGGTACTCGTCAATCCAATTCTTTCCGCTTTTCAATCGCTAACGCCCAAAGGGTTAACCTTTGATTTATTCAGTTGGCAAACGTTGATTTTCTTAGGGATTGTTACCCTGGTTACCTCACTCCTATCGGGCTTCTATCCATCGTGGGTATTGTCGTCCTACCTTCCTGTGCTGACATTAAAAGGCCAGACGGCCGTAACGGGCGGCCAAAAAGGCTATTTACGTAAAGGGTTGATTGTCTTCCAGTTTACGGTTTCGCTGGTGTTTATTATCAGCACGTTCATTGTAAGTCGGCAACTCAACTTTATGCGCAATGCCGATCTGGGCTTCTCGACCAATGCCATTATTGAAGTCCACACTCATCATGACGACAAGAGTCTTGTGTTAGCCGAAAAAATTAGAAATCTGGCTGGTGTTGAGCAAATTACCCTGCAATGGTTTCCTCCGATGGGTTCGGCGTACATGGTAACCAAGCTCAAATATCAAGGCAAAAAGGAAATCGAGATGGATGTGTCGGCGAAGGCTGGCGATGCAAACTTTATTCCGCTGTATAAACTCCGACTGCTGGCAGGTCGCAACTACCTGAAAAGTGATTCGCTCCGGGAACTGGTCATCAATGCTACGTATGCGAAAGCGCTAGGCTTTAAAAAACCAACCGACGCCATTAACGAACTCATTGAATTTCAAGGCAGAAAATACCCAATTGTGGGCGTAGTAGCCGATTTCCATGAGCAATCGTTTCACGAAAAGATCGAACCGACGTTCATCGGCTATTTACCCCGGCAATCAAAAAACATAGGGGTTAAATTAGCAACCCAAGGCGGGCAACTAAGCGATGTAAAAGAGATTCTGGCCAGTATCGAGCAGGAATGGAAGACCGTTTATCCAGACAACAAATTTGATTATTCCTTTCTGGACGATTCCATTGCCAGGCTCTACGAAAAAGAACAGCAAACCAGTCAGCTCGTCAATACCGCAACCGCTATAGCGATTCTGATTTCTTGTATGGGATTATTTGGCTTAGCTACGTTTACAGCCCAGCAACGCACCAAAGAAATTGGCGTTCGCAAAGTATTAGGAGCTTCGGTAGGTAGTATTGTTGTGCTCCTCTCGAAAGACTTCCTGAAGTTAATCATTATTGCTTTGTTACTCTCCTCGCCAATTGCCTGGTGGGGCATGAATCAATGGCTAAAGGACTTTGCTTATAAGATCGATATGGCCTGGTGGATCTTTGCCCTGGCTGGCATTCTGGCCGTAGCAATAGCCTTACTAACCGTTAGCTTTCAAAGCATTAAAGCCGCCTTGGTGAACCCGGTGAAAAGTTTGCGGAGTGAATAATGTAGAGACGCAATCCCTTGCGTCTCCTCTTGCCGGATGGTTTTGGCTGACGCAAGAGGAGACGCAAGGGATTGCGTCTCTACATTACTGCACCTTCACCCGATTATACATCTCACGGAAATTCTTCACGCTTTCGGCAATTTCGGGGCCGTTGTTTTCCCAGTGATATTCGTATTCCACATTGATGGGTCCTTTAAAATGCTGGCGTTTTAGCTCGGCAATAACCTGCTCAATCTTGCAGTCGCCTGTGCCCCAGATAACGTCGTGGTATTTGCCATCAGGCGTATCTTTTTTAACGTCTTTGAAGTGCATGCCCAAAACGTGTCCGTTCAGCTTTTTCAGGCACTCGACTGGATCAAGTCCCGACCGAACCCAGTGGCCAATGTCGGAGCAGGAACCTACGTATTTGCTGTTGCCAATAGCTGCCAACACAGTATCGGGATGCCAGTAGCGCGATGGTTTGGGGTGGTTATGCAGCGCGACGTTGATTTTGTATTCATCAGCCAGTTTCCGTACCAGCGGCATTTGCGCAGGCGTAGGCTCTGAGTTGATGTTCAGAATACCCATGTCTTTGGCAAACGCAAACAACGTCTTCCATTCCTCATCCGTTTTGGGATTCACAACCCCATAGGCGGTAAGCGTCAGGCCCTTATCTTTGATTAGCTTCTTCACCGCCTGGCGAGTAGCGGCATCCATTGTAAAATCCATTTTCCCTTCTACGCCACCGCCGATGGTCTGCCCCGGAAAAGCTTCTACATATTTCAGGCCGCAACTATCAATTTTTCGTAGCGCTTCAGCAAAGGTGAATAACCGAAACGAATAGGCCTGAGAGCCCAGTTTCCAGCCCGCTTTGTCTTCGGGTCCTTTCTGCGCCAGTACGGGAGCGACGCCTATCGAAAAGAGCAGTCCGAAGAGCAGGAATTTTGTCAAATGTTTCATAGAAAAGCGAATGAGTTGTTTCTAAACCAAAGGAACAACGAAAGTCAGTTTACCTATTTGCGCTAAAATTGGCCCTGTCCCAAACCGTACAATAATTGTCCGAAACTGGACAACAGGAATTTGCCCCTTTCTTTAAAAACAGCGTTTCCAAGCGCTTAAGGCACTTATCTCAATCTGGCAAAGCATTTGCTCAGCAAAACTAGAACTAATTAATGGCCATGAAACGAAGCTATTTGGGCGAGTTCGAAGAGATCGTTCTGCTGACTGTTGCCGTGATGGAAGGACAGGCGTATGGCGTAGCGCTCACACACGAAATCATTGAGCAAACCGGGCGCTCGGTTCGCCTGAATCAGATTCACGCGGCCCTGCAACGACTGGAAGACAAAGGCATGGTGAAGTCTGAAATGGGTGAGCCTACTGCCGAACGGGGCGGTCGCCGGAAACGGCTGTTTACCGTTACCGCCTACGGTCGGCGGACGTTGCAGGAAATTCAGGATGTGCGGGCAAATCTGTGGACCCGGATGCCCGACCCATTCAACCCAGCTATTAGCTTATAACTAATGGATAATGAACAATGGATAACGTAAAATGTATCCTATGGCCGACTCATAACTCGTGAACTTCCTTATTCATTCGGGGCCGCCCTCGCAGTCCATTTTACATTATCCATTTTACATTATTCATTGTCCACTATGCCCCCGCCCCGCCTAGCCGACCGAATCCTCCGCTTCTTCTGCGCTCCCCACCGGCTGGAGGAAGTGCAGGGCGATTTGCACGAGGAGTTCGCTTATCAGGTCGAGCGGATTGGCGAACGGCGAGCACGCTGGCGCTACTGGCGGGACGTGTTAGGATTCATGAAACCATTTGCGATTAAACGTACAATCAGAGCATACCCTACCCCAACAAATACAACTATGCTACGAAACTATCTCAAAATTGCCTTCAGAAACCTCGTTAAGAATAAGGCCTATTCAGTTATTAATATCGGCGGACTGGCTGTTGGCATGGCCGTAGCGATGCTGATTGGCCTTTGGTTGTGGGATGAATTATCGTACGATAAATACCATAAGAATTACGACAGTATCGCCCAGGTATGGAGTGGTGGAACTGACCCGCAAACCAGTAAAATTGGGGGGTCTATTTCGCTACAATTTCCAATGGGAGCCATTCTTAGAACGAAGTACAAACACTATTTCAAACATGTGTTGATGGCCTGGTGGGTAGGCGGTTATACATTAAAACTGGGTGATAAAAATTTCCAGAAAACGGGGGAATTCATCGAAGCCGGCGCGCCGGAAATGCTTTCGCTACATATGTTAAAAGGAAGCTATGCGAGCTTAAGCGACATGCATTCCATCATTCTGTCGAAATCGACGGCCGAGACGATGTTTGGCAACGATGATCCTATCAACAAATCCTTAAAAATTGACAATCGAATTGATGTAAAAGTAACAGGCGTTTATGAGGATATACCGAAGAATGCCCGTTTCGGCGAAGTGCAGTTTTTTTTCTCCCTGGCCATTGTGGGTTGTTTCTAACGAGTGGATAAAAAATGCTGAATTCAAATGGGATAACCGATCCTTTAACATCTATGTCCAGCTACAGCCAGCTGTAACACTGGCAAGTGCCAACGCCGGTATTCGGGATTTTTATTATAAAAATTCACCTACCAGTTTTTTCAAAGAAATGCAAAAATATAAACCATTTGCTCAGCTAGTTCCCATGAGTACCTGGCACTTATATTCGGAATTTGTGGACGGCAAACCCGCTGCCGGGCGCATTACGTTCGTTTGGTTATTTGGTATCATTGGGGTATTTGTGTTGTTGCTGGCCTGCATCAATTTCATGAATCTCTCGACGGCCCGCTCCGAGAAACGAGCTAAAGAAGTGGGTATTCGAAAAGCCATTGGCTCTATAAAATGGCAGCTCATCAACCAGTTTATGAGCGAATCATTTTTAGTCGTTGTCCTGGCCTTTGCCTTAGCCGTACTACTGGTTGTAACGTCGCTGTCCTGGTTCAACGAATTGGCCGATAAGGATATGACTTTACCGTTTACTAATCCTGTATTCTGGCTTATTTCGCTGCTGTTTATTACCCTAACGGGTTTTCTGGCGGGGCTTTATCCGGCTTTCTACTTGTCTTCTTTCCAACCCGTTAAAGTCCTTAAAGGAACGATTCGGCTGGGTCGCTTTGCGGCATTGCCCCGCAAAATTCTGGTAGTTGTTCAGTTTACCGTTTCGGTGGTTCTGGTCATTGGGACCATCATCGTTTACCAGCAAATCCAGCATGCCCGCAACCGACCAATCGGGTATAATCGGGAAGGATTGATCAACCTCTCCATGAACGACCCTAATTATAAAGGGAAGCACGAGCTACTAAAAAGTGAATTGATCAATACAGGCATGGTTAGCGATGTGGCCTTTTCGTCCAATCCATTAACGGCCGTTTGGAGTAATTCGGGAGGCTACGACTGGCGAGGCAAAGAACCCGAAAAAGACAATGATTTCGCCGTTTGCGAGGTCACGCACGATTTTGGCAAAACGGTTGGCTGGCAATTTATTGATGGTCGCGATTTTTCAAGAGCGTATTCGACTGATTCATCGGGCCTGATTATCAATGAAACAGCGGCTAAATACATGCATTTAAAAAAGCCGGTTGGCGAATTTGTGAAAGGCTACGATAAAGTATCGACCTGGAAGATAATCGGCGTGATTAAAGACCTGGTGATGCAATCGCCCTATGAGCCCGTCAAGCAGACATTCTTTTTTCTGGACAAAAACTATGCGGGGTCAAGCCAACTGACGCTCAAGATCAAGCCAACGGTTAGTGCTGCGGCTGCTATTCCGCAGATAGAAGGCGTGATCAAAAAAATAGTCCCTTCGGCTTCCTTCGATTATAAATTTGTGGACGAGCAGTATGCCGCCAAGTTTTCGGCCGAAGAGCGAATTGGCAAACTCGCTTCTGTTTTCGCTGCACTCGCCATTCTCATCAGTTGTTTGGGTCTTTTCGGACTGGCTTCGTTTGTAGCGGAACAACGCACCAAGGAAATCGGTGTTCGCAAAGTACTGGGAGCTACCGTCACCAATTTGTGGGGGCTACTCTCCAAAGACTTTGTCTTTCTGGTCATTATTTCCTGCCTGATTGCGGTGCCCATCGCCTGGTATTTCATGAATCAGTGGCTCCAGAAATACGAATACCACACCGACATTGAATGGTGGATTTTTGCAGCCGCCGGTATAGGCGCCCTTGTCATCACGCTACTGACCGTCAGTTTCCAGGCAATCAAAGCGGCCTTAATGAACCCGATTACCTCCCTACGGTCGGAATGATTAATGGATAATGAACCGCGTGGGCGGCCCCGAATGGATAATGCCTTCTAAACGATCGTGGCTGCCTGCTCTCATTGTCCATTTTACATTATTCATCTTCATTATGAGACCACCCCGCTTAGCTGACCAACTGCTCCACTTCTTCTGCGCTCCCCACCGACTGGAGGAGGTACAGGGTGATTTGCATGAGGAGTTCGTCTATCAGGTCAGTCGCATTGGCGAACGTCGGGCGCGCTGGCGCTACTGGTGGGATGTGATCGGATTCATCAAACCATTTGCCGTAAAGCGGGAGTCGAATCAATATCCAAAACCAACAAACACGGACATGCTACGTAATTATTTAAAAGTCGCTTTTCGAAATCTGGTCAAAAACAAAGGGTACTCGGCCATCAATATTGGTGGGCTATCGGCTGGCATGGCCGTAGCGATGCTGATTGGCCTCTGGATCTACGACGAACTCTCCTACAACACGTATCACCAGCATTATGACCGTATTGCCCAGGTTATGCAGCACCAAACGGTCAATGGGCACATTAGTTCACAAGAATCCATTCCTGCTCCGCTGGATGCCGAGTTGCGGGCCAAGTACGGTACCAATTTTAAACACCTGGCATTGGCGGCCTATCCAGGCGACCGGATTCTGTCATATGGTGAAAAAAAGATGGCTCGCCCAGGAAACTACATGGATGCTGAAATGCCCGAGATTCTGTCGTTGCATATGCTGAAAGGCAGCCGTAATGGGCTGAAAGAACTCAATTCTATTTTGCTATCGGCCTCAACGGCAAAAGCCCTTTTTGGCGATGCCGATCCGATTGGTAAACTCATCAATATTGAGGGAAAGGCCGATGTGAAGGTAACGGGCGTTTACGAGGACTTACCGTTCAACACAGAGTTTCATGACCTTACATTCATTGCTCCCTGGAAGTTATACGTAGCAACGCAGCCCTGGGTAAAGCAGGCGCTTGACAAGCAGATTTGGGGTGAAAACTCGTTTCAACTGCTTGTCCAGCTTGCCGATAATACGGATATAAAAACAGTGAGTGATCGGATCATAAACGCTAAACTGGATAACGTACCCACCGAAGATAAGAAATACAAATCGGAGATTTTTCTGCACCCGATGAGCGACTGGCGACTGCATTCTGGCTGGGAAGAGGGCGTTCAGACGGGCGGCTATATCCAGTATGTCCGGCTGTTTGCTATCGTTGGCCTTTTTGTCTTGCTGCTAGCCTGTATCAACTTTATGAATCTGAGCACGGCTCGTTCGGAAAAACGGGCCAAAGAAGTGGGCATTCGCAAGGCGGTTGGATCAGTACGTAGCCAGCTTGTCAAGCAGTTTTTTAGCGAGTCGTTTTTGGTGGTTTTCGTTGCATTTGGCGGAGCCATACTGATTATTCTGGCTTTACTCCCCTGGTTTAACGAGGTAGCCGCCAAGCAACTCGTTTTCCCCTGGACGAAGGTTCCATTCTGGGTAGTGAGTCTGGGGTTCATCCTAATTACTGGACTATTGGCAGGTAGTTATCCTGCGTTCTATCTATCATCGTTCCAGCCGATTAAAGTCTTAAAAGGTACGTTTAAAGTGGGCAGTCTGGCAGCTGTTCCGCGCAAAGTGCTGGTTGTGATTCAGTTCACCGTTTCCATTACGTTGATCATTGGCACTATCATCGTTTATCGACAAATCCAGCACACGAAAAATCGACCGCTCGGCTACAATAGCAACGGCGTAGTGATGATTCCAATGCTATCGCCAGCGTTTTACGGCAAATACGACGTCCTGAAAACCGACCTCAAAAATGCAGGTGTTATTCAGGAAATAGCCGAATCATCCAGCCCAATGACGAGCGTTTGGTCAAACACGAGTGGCTTTAGCTGGCAAGGCAAAGACCCATCGCTCGACACCGATTTTTCATCCATTTGGGTAACACACGACTTCGGCAAAACAGTAGGCTGGCAATTTAAAGAGGGCCGCGATTTTTCGAGAGCGTTCACAACCGATTCATCGGCCATAATCATCAACGAAACGGCTGTCAAGTTTATGGGGCTCAAACATCCCATTGGTACGGTTGTCAGATGGGGGGATGAAAAAGATCCCAGAACAAAATATTTTACCATCATCGGTGTGATCAAAGATGTATTGGCTGAATCGCCGTATGAGCCAGTGAAACAAGCCATTTACTTCATGGATTACAGTAATGTCAACTGGATCATGCTCAAACTGGACCCAAGCAGAAGCACCAGCGAATCCATAGCGACAATTGAATCTGTTTTCAAAAAACACATTCCCTCGGCTCCGTTCGATTACAAATTTGCCGACCAGGAGTTTGGTAAAAAGTTTGCCTCAGAAGAGCGGATCGGTAAGCTGGCAGGTGGCTTTGCCATACTGGCCATTTTCATTTCCTGCCTGGGGTTGTTTGGCTTAGCTTCGTTCACGGCCGAGCAACGCACCAAAGAGATTGGAGTTCGCAAAGTGCTGGGCGCTTCAGTGCTGAATCTGTGGAGTATGCTCTCTAAAGACTTCATCGTACTAGTCATCATCTCCTGCCTGATCGCGTCGCCAATTGCTTACTATTATCTGGGCACATGGCTGAAGGATTACGATTACCGTACTGAACTATCGTGGTGGATTTTTGCAGGCTCAGCCGCTGGTGCTTTGCTTATTACGTTGCTAACCGTCAGTTACCAAAGCATTAAAGCTGCACTGGTGAACCCCGTCCGTTCCCTACGGTCGGAGTAAATTAATGAACAATGTATAATGGATAATGTCCCCTCAACGATCACGATTATCTCTCTTCATTATTCATTATCCATTTTACATTATCAATTATGACCCCGCCCCGCTTAGCCGACCGTCTACTTCGCTTCTTCTGCGCTCCTCACCGGCAGGAGGAAGTGCAGGGCGATCTGCACGAGGAATTTTTCTGGCAAGTCGAGCGGATCGGTGAACGACGCGCCCGTTGGCGTTACTGGTGGGATGTGATCGGATTTATTAAACCCTTTGCCATTAAGAGAAAACCCAACGGATTACCCTCAACCCCTTTGTTTAGTATGGATATGTTTCGAAACTATTTCGCCATTGCTCTGCGTCAGTTGTGGAAAAACCAGCTGTTCAGCACGTTAAACATTGTCGGGCTGACCGTTGGGCTTGCCGTTAGTACGTTTATTGCACTCTACGTCTGGCACGAGTTTCACTACGATCGGTTCGAGCCCTTCGCCGATCGTACGTATCAAATTATATCGATGGTTAAATATGGTGGTGACGATGTCACGTTTAGCGGCCACCAGGAATCGTTTGGGCGGAAGATCAAACAGCAACTTCCCGAGGTAGAGCAAGTTATCCAACTGTCGGAGGGACTAAATAGTATTGTGTTGGAGTCGGACGTGAATCATCGCTTTAAAGAAGAAAAGATTGGCTATGCTAACGGATCGTTCCTGCCAGCTATGGGTTTTCAACTGCTTCAGGGCGATCCTAAAACAGCACTGAGCGAACCGGGACGTATTATACTGACCCGACCATTGGCAGAGAAGTATTTCGGCAAGCAAAGTCCCATAGGCAAAACGCTGATTTTCGATAAGCATTTCCCGCTCACCGTTTCGGCAGTACTCGACGACTTACCAACTAATTCAGAGATTGAGTTCAATGCGCTGGTTTCGTTGAGTTCGATGCCCACACTTGGACCAGCTCAACAAGGTATGTTCAAAGGAGGAGGATTTCTAATGACCTATCTCGTCGTGCAGCCGGGAGCTAACCTAAGGGCCATTGAGAAAAAACTGCAAAATGTAAAACCCGATGTACAATTTGCAGATATTACACCTAAATACTTCCTGGAGTCCTTATCCTCAATCCATTTAGATAGTCGGGGTACGCCAAAAGATTCTCGACAGTCCCTATATATTCTGTTGACAATTGCCCTGATTATTCTGGCGTTAGCCGCTATCAACTACGTAAGCCTAACCACTGCCCGTGCTACCAAACGAGCCAAAGAAGTAGGCATCCGAAAAGCCATTGGTGGTGAGCGACGTGAGCTTATCGGCCAGTTTTTTTTCGAATCGTTCCTGACTACTACACTGGCTTTTGCATTATCACTAGCCCTCTTACAAGCTATTTTCCCCTGGGCCAACCACGCGCTCGACTTACACATAGATAATCGGGTATTGTCGCAGGGGCCATACTGGGGACTGATGCTTGCCTTATGGCTTAGCTGCTCACTGCTAGCAGGTGCCTATCCAGCCCTTCTCTTATCCGGGTTCCGGCCTGCGCTGGTACTCAAAGGGGCAACGAATTTCAGGTATGGCGGGACTGGTCTGCGCCAGGTGTTCACCACGATCCAGTTTTCGGCGAGTATTGGCCTGCTGATTTGCAGCGTGGTCCTTTATTCGCAAATGAGATTTCTACGGACGAAAAGCCTAGGTATCAATCGGGCTCAGGTAATGGCCATGTATATCGACAGAGATATGAAATCGCAATTTACGGGTCTGCGTGATCATGTACGGCAATGGGCTGGGAGCGAAAATGTAGCCTTTGCAGATAGACCATTATTTACGAATAACATACCAACGATGTTTACCCAAACGGAGACGAATCAGAAGCAGCTTATGGTAAATCTTCTGACCGTTGACAAGCCATTTTTTGATATGATGGGCGTTCACTGGGTACATCGTCCAGTTGGTTGGGAAACAGGTCCGATAACAAAAGAATTATGCGTTTATAACCAGACGGTTATGAAGGAGGCAGGCATTAAAGGAAATCCGATGCAACAGCCCGCTCCTTTTAAAAATCAGCCCGCAGATGGTATTGCAGTCGATTTTCATGTGCGTAGTTTGCATGGCTCTGTTTCCCCAATGAAATTAACCGTTATCAGCGATACTAGTCGTTCTATACTGGACAATGGTGGCTATCTATTAATTCGCTTAAGGCCACAAACCAACGTACCGGAAGCACTTGCCCAGCTCAAGGAGTTATACGATCATAGCCGTCCATCCGCGCCCTTCGATTACTATTTTCTGGATGAAGCCTATGATAAACTCTACGCTAAAGAGGAACGTTTGGCCCGTTTGTTCAACGGATTTACCGCCCTCACGCTATTGGTGGCCTGCCTGGGTTTGTTGGGTCTGATGACTTTCTCGGTCGAAGCCCGCACCAAAGAAATCGGCGTTCGAAAAGTGCTCGGTGCATCGGTTGGCAGTATTGTCACATTACTCTCGAAAGATTTCGTCAAGTTGATTCTGCTAGCCATAGTGATCGCTTCACCCATTGCGTGGTGGGCGATGGACAAATGGCTTCAGGACTTTGCCTACAAAATCGACATCGCCTGGTGGGTATTTGCCTTGGCTGGCGGCCTGACCACTGGCATCGCCTTACTGACCGTCAGTTTCCAAAGCATCAAAGCCGCCTTGATGAATCCCGTTAAATCATTGCGGTCGGAATAAAATAATGGATACACCAAATGACCCGTAAACCCCATTGGTCATTATCCATTGACCATTATTCATTATGCACCCGCCCCGTTTAGCTGACTCCCTGCTCAAATTCTTCTGTGCTCCCCACCGGCTGGAGGAGGTACAGGGTGATTTGCATGAGGAGTTTGCCTGGCAAGTCAGGAACATTGGCGAACGTCGGGCGCGCTGGCGCTACTGGTGGGATGTGATTGGATTCATAAAACCATTTGCTATCAAGAAAAAGTCAGGAGAGTACCCAAACCCAACAACAACTACTATGCTAAGCAACTATTTCACCATCGCCTGGCGGAACGTACTCCGATACAAATTAAACAGCACGCTTACGATCACTGGACTTGCCTTAGGACTGGCCTGTGGCTTGTTGATGATTTTGCATGTACGGGAAGAACTAAACTATGATAAAGGCTTCTCGAAAGCGGACCATATTTTCCGGATTACGTCGGAAAATATGGGCGAGAAAAACCGGCAGTGGGCCGCCACATCCCCTATTCTGGGGACGGAGATGCAAAAAGCAATCCCCGGAATCCAGACGGTGGCCCGATTTCATCGACCGTATCCCGATCGGGTGTTCAGTTATATACCGTCGGGAGGAACGGTCAGGCAGTTTGAAGAGAAGAGCGGCTATTTCGCCGATTCGACCGTGGTTGATGTGTTCGACCTTCCGTTTGTTAAAGGTGATCCCAAAACCGCCCTCAAACAGATTGACGCTATTGTGCTTACCGAAGCCATGGCGACAAAATACTTTGGCAACGAAGACCCTATTGGCAAACGGATTCAGGACGATCTGGACAAGCGTCCGTTGATGGTAACGGGTGTCATCAGGAACTTCCCATTCCCAACGCACCTGCAATTCGATTATCTGATTTCCATGTCCACCTTTTATCAGTCTACCGATAAAAATACGCTGGAAAACCGGGGCTGGTCTGGGTTCTATAATTACATCGTACTGAATAGTAGCACCTCGCGCGCGGATGTGGAAGCGCGGATACCCGAATTCATGGTGAAATTCTACGAGGTCAAGGGGGAAACCAGAAAGGAAATCCTGGCAACTCGGCGAACACCCATCCAGTCAATTATGGATATTCACCTGCACTCAAAGCTGGAAAAGGAAATGGGGCCGAACAGCGATATCACCTATGTCTACGTTTTTTCGATTGCTGCCCTGTTTATCCTGCTGATCGCGTCGGTGAATTTCATCAACATGGCTACGGCTCAGGCATTTAATCGGATGAAAGAAGTGGGCGTACGCAAAGTATTGGGTGCCCGCAAAGAGCAGTTAGTCAGGCAATTTCTGGGCGAATCATTCATTCTGACGTTGATAGCCGCTTCAGTCGCGTTTCTCTTATTCCGGCTGGCCATTCCCTTTTATAATGAGCTGGCAGCCAAAAACCTCCGCTTTGGCCAGTTATTCACCCCATCGAATGTGCTGCTCATGGTGTTATTAACGATGCTAATCAGTTTGATTGCCGGTTTTTACCCCGCCTGGTTCATCTCCAATTTCGATCCTGTTACCTCACTGAAAGGGAAGAAAAATCAGGTATCATCGGTTACGTTGGTTCGCAAAGGGCTGATTGTCTTTCAGTTTAGCGTGTCGGTGTTTATGATCTTCAGTACCATTGTGGTGTACCGACAAATGAAGTTTTTCCAGACGAAAGAGTTGGGCTTTGATCAGGATCAGGTGGTAGCGGTAAAACTTTATGGGAAGGAAATGTGGGACAAGGCCAACACGATCCAGCAGGAATTTCAGAAAAACTCAGCCATTACAAACGTTGCCCGAATCTCGACCTTACCCGGTGACCGATTCGGCACCGACATGTTTACGCCATTGGGTAAATCCGATGATGCCAGCCAACTGCGATTCATGTGGGCCGACGAACATACGCTTCCGGTCTTGCAGGTTGAGCTGAAAGCGGGGCGAAATTTCGTCAAAACAGTTGCCAATTCGCACTTCCCATTTATTCTGAACGAAGCAGCGGCTAAAGCCCTTAAACTGGATTCGCCTATTGGACAGAAAGCCGTAGCCTTGGGAGACACCGGCGAGATCGTAGGTATTGTCAAAGACTTCAATTTTGCATCGTTGCATACGACAGTAGAACCCCTAGTGATTGTCCAGCATCCGGGTCAGGCAAACTATTTTCTGTTAAAGATCAAAGGCAATAAACTGGCTGAGACTTTAGAACTCACAAAATCGTCGCTGGCACGTCTTGCCCCTAACAGCCTGTTCATCTATACATTTCTGGACGAGAAAATGGCTCGGTTGTACGATTCAGAACAACGAGTTGGCAATGTACTAAATGCGTTTGCCGTCTTTGCCCTGTTCATTTCATGTCTGGGACTATTTGGGTTATCGGCCTATGCCGCTCAAGTGCGCACCAAAGAAGTCGGCATTCGGAAAGTACTGGGAGCTACGGTGTCGGGCATCATCGTATTGCTATCGACAGACTTCCTCCGACTGGTACTGATTGCAACTGTTATTGCCTCACCACTAGCCTGGTGGGCCATGAAGCAGTGGTTACAGAGCTTCGCCTATCCGATAGCAATTGAGTGGTGGATGTTTGTCCTGACGGGTTTACTGGCCGTGGCCGTCGCCTTACTGACGGTCAGTTTCCAAAGCATAAAAGCCGCGTTGATGAATCCCGTGAAATCCCTGCGTTCTGAATAAGACCGTTCGCATTCGCCGTAGAGACAGGGCATGCCCTGTCTCTATAACCAACAAAACCAACTAATAAATCATGACCCCGCCCAAACTCGCCGACCAATTTCTCCGCTTTTTTCTATCTGCTGATCGGCTGGAGGAAGTACAGGGAGATTTGCATGAGGAGTTCGCTTATCAGGTCGAGCGGATCGGCGAGCGCCGGGCGCGCTGGCGCTACTGGCGGGATGTGATCGGATTCATCAAACCATTCGCTATAAAACGACAAGACAAACCGTATTCAACAACCTATCTAACGAACCCGATTATGCTCCGAAATTATATCAAAATCGCCTGGCGGAATCTCATTCGAAACAAGAGTTATTCGGCCATCAATATTGTTGGTTTATCTGTCGGCATGACCGTTGCGATGCTCATTGGATTATGGGTATACGATGAGCTATCGTTCAATTCCTATCACCCAAACCGCGATCGGATTGCGCAGGTCTTGGAGAACGAGACGCTGGAGGGCGGCATTGAAACGTTTACCTCATTGCCCATGCCACTAAGTCAGGAGATCCGAAGCAAATACCCTAACGACTTCAAATACGTAGTAGCCTCTACAACAAGTTTTGAGCAGATCATTGCCTATAAGGATAAGAAATTCACGAAAACAGGAAATTATGCCGAAACGGAGTTTCCCGAATTAGTGACGCTGAAAATGATTAAGGGTACCCGTTCGGGCTTGAAAGACCCTACCTCTGTTCTCTTGTCTGAATCGGTCGCCAAAGCGCTGTTTGGTGATGTCGATCCACTTCAGAAAGCGGTTAAAATTGGCAATAAACACACGGTTCAGGTAACGGGCGTCTATGAAGACTTACCACGCAATTCGGCATTTTCCGATGTTACGTTCGTTGCGCCAATCGACCTGCTGTTCGAGAATAAAGAAGATAAAAATAATTGGCGGAACAGCTCATTCAGCATTTTCACTCAACTTAATCCAAACAGTCGGTTCGACGATGTTTCGGTAAAAATTAAAGACCTGTTTCGGAATAATACGCAGGACAAAACCCAGTCGGCACTCCTCCTACACCCAATGAATCGGTGGCATCTGTATTCAACCTGGGAGAATGGGGTTAACACAGGTGGGCGTATTCAGTTTGTCTGGCTTTTTGGCATTATCGGCGTATTTGTACTGCTGCTGGCGTGCATCAATTTCATGAATCTAAGTACCGCTCGTTCTCAGAAACGGGCCAAAGAAGTCGGTATTCGGAAGGCAATTGGTTCGTTGCGAGGGCAATTGATCCGCCAGTTCTTCAGCGAATCATTTCTGGTTGTGGCCTTAGCCTTCGGGTTGGCAATAGCGCTGGTGTGGCTCATTCTTCCCTATTTCAACGAAGTATCTGACAAGCAGATGACAATGCTTTGGGCCGATCCCCGGTTCTGGTTATTCAGTCTTGGATTCAGCCTTTTCACAGGTATAGTTGCCGGAAGTTATCCTGCACTGTATCTCTCTTCGTTTCAACCTATTAAAGTACTGAAAGGGACTTTTACTATTGGCCGTTTTGCATCTATTCCGCGCAAAGTGCTGGTTGTTATCCAATTTACGGTTTCGGTCACGCTGATTATTGGAACGATCATTGTGTTCCGACAGATTCAGTTCGCCAAAAATCGCCCTATTGGCTACAGCCGGGAAGGGCTGCTTAACATCGTCATGAACACGCCCGAAATACAGGGAAACTATGATGTGGTTCGGAATGAGTTGTTCGAAACGGGCGTGGTCGCCGACATGGGCGAGTCATCAAGCCCAATCACCGGCATCTGGTCGTCGGCCAATAATCTGGACTGGCGCGGCAAAGACCCGAACCGGGCAGCCTCGTTCGGCACCATCCTGGTCACGCCCGATTTTGGTAAAGTGATTGGCTGGAAAATTAAAGAAGGCCGCGAATTTTCACGGCAGTTCACGAGCGACACCGCGACGTTTCTTCTGAACGAAGCCGCCGTTAAGCAAACTGGCCTAAAGAACCCAGTCGGCGAGATCATCAAATGGCACGGTAAAAACTGGAAAGTTCTTGGCGTTGTGAAGGATATGGTCATGACTTCGCCTTTCGAATCAGTTATACCCACAGTTTTTATGATCGATTCAAAAGAGCGAAGTTTCAATATTATCCATATCAAGCTAAAGCCTACAGTGAGCGTTCGGGATGCGTTGGCGAAACTAGAGGTCGTTTTCAAACGACTGAATCCGGCTGCCCCCTTCGAGTATCGCTTTGCCGATCAGGAGTACACAAAAAAATTCGCGGCCGAAGAACGTATTGGGAAACTGGCCAGTATTTTCGCCATTCTGGCCATCTTCATTTCGTGCCTGGGCCTGTTCGGTTTGTCGTCCTTCATGGCTGAACAGCGCATCAAGGAAATTGGCGTGCGTAAGGTACTTGGCGCCACAATCCCCAACATTGTCTCGTTGCTTTCCCGGGACTTCCTGGTACTGGTATTCATCGCCTTTCTGGTTGCATCGCCCGTTGCCTGGTATTCGATGGACAAGTTCCTCCAAGCCTACAAATACCGCATCAACATCGAATGGTGGGTATTTGCCTTAACGGGCGCTTTGGCCTTGAGCATTGCCTTAGTAACGGTTAGCTTCCAAAGCATAAAAGCGGCTTTGATGAACCCGGTGAAGAGTTTGCGATCAGAGTAATAAGGAAAATTGCTGGATTGATGGCGCAAGGCTCCAGCCTTGTGCCTATTATTCCCGGCCTCTGGCCGGATTTTAATAAACATCAGTTCAATATCGGCCAGAGGCCGGAAAATAGTAGGCGCAAGGCTGGAGCCTTGCGCCATCAATCCACCAACCGAATCAGAATAAAAGTCCCCAATTCGGCCAGGAGAAGATTAAAGTGAGTTGACGATAAACCGCCGAGTAAGTAGGTCAGAAAGATTTCGTCGGCCAGAATGAACGAGGCCCACAAGCCAATCGTGATGCCGAATGCCGCGTGCATAGTAACGTTCTGTTTTTGATTCAGTTGCAGCGTAATTCGAAACGCTTTCCAGAAAAGAATCGCTCCGATGGCCTCCCAGACAATAACACCTGCAAACAGAAAACCAGCTAGCCAGGTTGGCGGCTCATACATAGCCACCACTCGCTGAATTAATCCAAAATTCCCCGAAACAAAGTGCCAGTTAGGCGGCAGCAACGATAACGCCCCAAGTGCATCAGCGCTATTGCTGGTGAATACAATGGAGAAGTAAAGCGCCCAGAACAACAGCAATCCGGCCCTGATTCGTTTATCGACGGTTTTCATGGTATAGGCAGTTGAACAATGTGCGCCGAAATATACCATTTATTGAAATATAGATGGGGTAGAGACAAGGCATGCCTTGTCTCTACATTCTAGGCTGCGGGTAAAAAAATCGTTTTATCGCGCAAGAAGGCCGCAATCCAGATCAGTACGAGCGGCATAACCGCGTTAAACGGCGTACCATGAGAAAGTTCAGTAGCTATTGCTCCCGAAAAGTAACACGTCAATAGAATGAAGCCGATTTTCATTGTTTTTGGATAAATGAAAAGAGCAGCAAAGCCAATTTCCATCAGGCCCAACGGGATAACATGGTCGCCCACGCCCACTTTGTTCAGACTTTCCATTACCTGCGGTGATTTTGTTAGTTTCATCACGCCACTCAATATAGCCATTCCAGCGGCCAGAACAGTCATAACGATAGTCAGTATACGCATTACTTTTGGATTCATGATTTGTACGGTTTTACTATGACCTTCGCTGGCCACATATTGATGGCACAAACCTAGTGAAACCCGCTATCTATTTGTTATCAGTATCCCAAAGGATACCACTATCTTTCAGGATACCGCATGGTCAATTAAATCTGACATACTACCTTTAGTATATGAGCACAATCGTTGAAGAAGCTATTCCAGCAACGCCCCCCCGCAGAGAGCATTCTGCAGCTGCCTGTAATCAGAGCTTGCAGGCAGTACAGGACGCATTGTATGTGTTAAATGGAAAATGGAAGTTGCCTATTATCATTGCCCTAAGCGAAGGTCCACGGCGCTTTCGGGAGTTGCAGCGTCTGGTTACGGGCATTACAGCCAAAGTCCTCAGCAAAGAACTTAAGGAGTTAGAGCTTAATGAGTTTGCCATTAGGCATGTGTATGCCACAACGCCCGTCACCGTCGAATATGAACTGACCGAATACAGTCATTCACTAGATAGTATCATTGAGGCTTTGCGTCATTGGGGCATTCAGCACCGGGCACGAATCCTGGGAAAAGACAAAGTCGAATCGTAGCTGTTTGCTGTCCAGATGCGTACAAAAACTGTCCGTTTCTGGACAAATTAATTTGTTCTGAAAAACGAAAAAGTGTCATTTCTAGCCGGAATGGCACTTTTTCGTTTTTGGCCAAGCATTTGTTATACATATACACATCTAATAAACGCTGATGAAAGGGACGTACTTAGGCGAATTTGAAGAGGTCGTACTGCTGGCGGTAGCTATTCGGTCGGGAGATGCCTATGGCGCAACCGTTGTCACCGAAATTGAGCAACAGATGAAGCGCTCGGTCAATCTGGGCGCAGTCCACTCGGCGCTAAACCGACTTGGCGAAAAAGGCTTGGTGACATCAGAGCTAGGCGGCATGACTGCCGAACGCGGTGGCCGTCGAAAGCGGCTTTACTCGGTTACGGCGGCTGGTCGTCGGGCATTGGAAGAAATTCGGCAGGTACGCAATCAGATGTGGGAGTCGATTCCAAACACGATCTGGATGTGATGGCTTTTAAAATGAATAATGGATAATGAATGATCAATTTTCTTGAATGTACCCACGGGCTTCAGCCCGTGTATGAGCCTAACTGAAAAACGGGCTGAAGCCCGTAGGTACAACAGTACTACTTAATTCACCTACATTATCCATTATGAAATCTCGCTGGGCGAAATACCTGATTCGCTGGTTCTTCGCTCCTCATCGGGCCGACGAGCTGGAGGACGATTTAGACGAGTTGTTCCAGCAACGGGTCGAATTGATTGGCCTTCGGCAAGCTCGATGGCGTTACGTTCGGGATGTCATAAGCCTGATGCGGCCCAGCCTGATGCGACCCTCCTTACTAAAACAACAACTGACTAACGAATACCCTCAACCTTTTTTCCTGACCCCAACTATGATTAGCAATTATGTTAAAATCGCCTGGCGGAACCTGATGAGGGCCAAAGGCTATGCATCGCTTAACATCGCTGGGCTGGCTGTCGGAATGGCAGCATCGGCACTGATTTTCCTGTGGATACAAAGCGAGTTGACCTACGATCGATTTTACACCAAAACAGATCGGCTTTTTCAAGTCTATAACCGGGATATATTCAGTGGAAATGCACAGGTTTGGGGCACTACGCCAAAGCCGTTGGCACCTGCTCTAAAACAGGATTATCCTGATATTGAAGACGCTATTCGCTTCCGCCCCACCGGTTTTCTGTTGACGGCGGGCGATAAAAAACTGAACTCAGAAGGTGCCTACGCTGACCCTTCCTTCTTGAACCTGTTCGACTTTTCTTTACTGGCTGGCAATCGCGAAAAAGTTCTTTCGGGAAATAATGGCATCGTTATTACAAAAGCGTTGGCGGAAAAGCTGTTTGGCACAACCGATGCGTTAGGAAAAGTCGTCCAGCTCGATCATAAGAATAGCTTTTCGGTGACGGGTATTCTGGATGATTTACCAACGAATACTCAATTTAGCGATGTATCCTTTCTTCTGCCCTGGACTGCGTTTGTAACGCCAAGCTGGGATTCGGATGGATGGGCATCGAATAACAATTACACATTTGTCCTGCTAAAAGATAAAGTCAACTCAGACCTTGTCGATGAGAAGATCAAGCGCCTGACCGCAAATCATCTTAAAGGGGTGGTCGAAGATGTAACAAACCGGCAGATTTTCCTGCACCCAGCTAGCCAATGGCATTTGTATTCCAAACAGGAAAATGGCCAACTCACTGAAGGCAAGATTGTTACCGTACGCTTATTCGGAATAATTGCGGCCCTTATTCTGCTCATAGCGGCTGTCAACTTCATCAATCTGAGTACCGCCCGAAGCGAAAAACGAGCCAAGGAAGTTGGCGTTCGAAAGGTAGCTGGCGCCCAGAAATCAGCCTTGATTTTTCAGTTTATCAGCGAGTCGGTACTGCTTACGTTTCTTTCAGGTATCCTGGCCCTACTACTGATCGTGCTGTGCATTCCAACCTTTAACGACGTAACAGGCAAGCAACTCTCCTTATCGTTTGGATCGATTAGTTTTTGGGGAGCGGCTCTTGCTTTCGTACTGTTCACGGGTTTGCTGGCTGGCAGCTACCCCGCCTTTTACCTCGCTAATTTTCAGCCGGTTAAAGTTATGAAAGGAATTTCTCAGTCAGTACATGCCGTATTCTCGCCAAGAAAAGGGTTGGTGATTGCTCAGTTTACGTTCGCCATTGTACTGATTATCGCCACGTTGGTCATCAAACACCAGATCAACTACGCCCAAAATCGGGAAAGCGGTTACGATCGAAACAATCTTCTGTTTTCATATCTCTCCGGCGACTTGCCCGACCATTATGGTTCCTTACAACAGGAGTTGATTCAGCGTGGGGCGGCTGTTGCCGTGAGCAAATCCCTCGGCCCGATCACAACAATCTCGTCCCGACAATGGGGGCTTTCCTGGCCCGGCAGTACAAAAGCCGACAAGGATATTGAATTCGATCGGTTTGCCGCCGATGCCGATTTTCTGAAAACAACCGGCACAAAATTGATCGCGGGTAGAGAAATTGACGTCCGGCAATATCCAACCGATTCGTCCGCCGTTTTACTCAACGAAACCGCCGTCAAAACGATGCACCTGAAAACGCCAATTGGCGCAACTGTCTCGTTCGACAACCGCAACTGGCAAGTAATTGGCGTAGTGAAGGATTTCATTTTTGCCTCTCCCTATGAAGCCATTAATCCGGTTCTTGTTCATGGCCCTAAGGGTTCAGTTCCATTGTCCTGGACAAGTATCCGATTAAATCCAGCAAACACGACCGCTCAGAATCTGGAGCTTGCAGAGGCCGTTTTCAAGAAATACAATCCCGGCTATCCGTTCGAATACACTTTTGCCGACGAATCTTATAAAGCCAAGTTTGCCGACGAACAACGGACGAGCTTGTTAACCAGCTTGTTTACAGGTCTCACGATCTTCATTTCTTGTCTGGGTTTGTTTGGTTTAGCGGCTTATACGGCTCAACAGCGCACGAAAGAAATTGGCGTCCGAAAAGTATTGGGGGCAAGCATTCCCAGCATCATTGGCCTGTTAACCAAAGACTTCATACAGCTACTCGTTATTGCCTTTGTTATTGGAGCCCCCATTGGCTGGTACGCTATGGATCAATGGCTTCAGGACTATAACTACCGCATCGCTATCGGAGCTGGTGTCTTTGTTTTGACGTTACTCTCATCGCTCGTGATTGTTATGCTAACGGTAAGTTTCCAGGCCATCAAAGCCGCGTTGGTGAATCCTGTACGGTCTCTGCGGTCGGAGTAATTTGTGTAGAGACGCAATCCTTTGCGTCTCCTATGCGTCAGCAAAACCATCCGGTCAGGAGACGCAAAGGATTGCGTCTCTACACATATCCCAAATTCATGAAACACTTAGCCACTTATTTCCTGCGCCTACTCATCCCTCCGCATCGGCTCGATGAATTGGAAGGTGATTTGGACGAATTGTTTCAGCAACGCGTCCAGCAGTTTGGTGTCCGGGAAGCCAGTTGGCGCTATGTGAAAGATGTCATCAGTTTGATGCGGCCTTCTTTATTGAAACAACAACCTACTGAATACCCAAGACCAAGCCATTTAGCTATGCTACGTAATTATCTCAAAATCGCTTTTCGGAACCTGACCCGAAACAAGGCTTTTTCCATCATTAACCTCCTGGGCTTGTCTACGGGCATTACGGTATGCTTGATGATTTTCCTGTTCATCATGAACGAGTTTAGCGTAGACAATTTCCATAAAGAGGGGAAATCCATTTACCGCGTCATGCGGGGTATAGAACACGAAGGGAAAGAGGTAGGCGTCTCATACCTGTCGGGACCATACGGACCGGCGCTGCTGAACGATTTTAAAGGACAAATCACTCAGGCAGTGCGGGTAAATCCTACCGATGCACTGGTGAAAGCCCAGGACAAATCGTTTCACGAGCGGAAAATCATTGACGCTGACCCTTCTTTCTTCACCTTCTTTTCTTTCCCGCTGCTCAAAGGTGATCCGGCTACGGTATTGCTCGAACCAGCGAGTGTTGTACTAACCGAGTCGACAGCCATAAAATACTTCGGTAGTATCGACAATGCTATGGGCAAAATCGTTGAAGTAGATAAAGATTTACCCGTAAAAGTTACGGGCATTGCGCAGGACGTACCCGCCAACTCTCACCTGGATTTTGATCTGGTGATACCACTAGAAAACTACAAGGACCGGGGGTACATGACCAAATGGATCAATAACGGCATTTACACCTATGTGCAGTTGGCCCCAACAACAACCGAAGCGCAGGTTGAGCGGAATTTTCCGCGCTTCATGGAGAAGCATATGGGACTGATTATGAAAGAATATGGATTTCATTTCAACCTATCACTCACCCCGTTACGTGACATCTACTTCGAACAGGCGGCCCCCGACAGCACTAAGCATGGCGATAAGCGGGTGGTTTACATCTTCCTGTCGATTGCCGTTCTGATTCTCCTGGTAGCCTGTATCAATTTCATGAACCTGTCGACGGTTCGGGCAGTCGAGCGATCAAAAGAAATTGGGGTTCGAAAAGTACTGGGAGCTATTAAAGGACACCTAGTTTGGCAGTTCATTGGCGAGTCGCTCCTACTAACGGCATTCTCCTGCGTACTCTCGCTGGGCTTGCTGGCATTGGCCCTACCCTTCTATAAACAACTGCTCGGCTACCCACTAAACCTACCCGTTTATGCAGGACCCATTGCGCTGTTTCTCGTCGGGATTATCGTGGTAGCGGGCTTCCTGTCGGGTAGCTATCCGGCGTTTGTGCTGGCCGCTTTTTCACCTATTCAGGCTCTAAAAGGCAAATTGCGCCTGGGCAAAGGCGGTGTTTCGTTACGGCAGGTGCTGGTGGTGGTACAGTTCAGCATTTCGCTTCTACTGATGCTCGGAACAGCCATCGGTACTCAACAAATGAGTTACCTGAAAAACAAACAGCTTGGCTATAACAAAGAGCAAACGTTGGTTATTCCTATTGACAATGGGGATATCTATAATTTCATCCTGAAGCATAAACCGGAATTATTGGCCCAGAGCCGGATAGAGGCCGTTTCGATGATGTCGGGTGAGCCGGGTGGGTTTTTCGATGGGCATATGTTTGATGTCGAAGCCCATCCCAATCGATGGAAATCCCGAACAGAGTTTGCCGATTTCGATTTTGTAAAAACCCTGGGTCTCAAAGTAGTAGCGGGTCGGGACTTTTCGCCCCAATACCCTTCCGATACAACACGGGCGGCTCTGATTAATCGGACGGCGGCTACCCGATTAGGCTGGACTCCGAATCAGGCCATCGGAAAATGGATAAAAAATACATTGCACGACAGCACAAACCGGACAATCATTGGTGTGGTTGAAGATTTCAATTTCGTATCCCTGAAAGATGCCATCGAGCCGTTGGTGATTACTCCAAACGACGATCGACGGGCGGCTTTAATCCGACTGAAACCCGGCAACTTACCCGCTACGATTGAGACCATCCAGCAACTATACGCCAAAACGCGACCCGCTTATCCGTTTGAGTACCACTTTTTAGATCAGCAATTCGACCAGATGTACCAGGCGGACCTGCGTCAGCAAACAATTCTGAGCGTTTTTGCGGGTTTAGCCATCTTTATTGCCTGTCTGGGTTTGTTTGGCCTGGCCTCTTTTTCGGCCCAGCAGCGTACCAAAGAGATTGGCGTTCGGAAAGTGTTGGGCGCATCGGTGGGCAGTGTAGTTACCTTATTATCAAAAGACTTCCTAAAACCAGTTGCCATTGCCATTCTGATTGCCAGCCCAATTGCCTGGTATACCATGAATCAGTGGCTGCAAAATTTCGCGTACCACATCGACATCCAATGGTGGGTATTCGCGCTGGCTGGTTTGCTGGCCGTGTGCATAGCACTGCTAACCGTAAGCTTCCAAAGCATCAAAGCCGCGTTAATGAATCCGGTCACCTCCCTTCGGTCGGAGTAATTTGTGTAGAGACGCAATCCTTTGCGTCTCCTATGCGTCAGCCAAAACCATCCGGTCAGGAGACGCAAAGGATTGCGTCTCTACACATATCCCAAACTCATGAAACACTTAGCCACTTACTTCCTGCGCCTACTCCTCCCTGCGCATCGCGTGGATGAGTTGGAAGGTGATCTGGACGAATTGTTTCAGCAACGCGTCCAGCAGTTTGGCGTGCGGGAAGCCCGTTGGCGCTACGTGAAAGATGTAATCAGTCTGATGCGGCCTAGCCTATTACGCAAAGACAAGGCATGCCTTGTCTCTACAAATAAAAATTCATACCCAACCCCAGCGTTTACCACTATGCTACGTAATTATCTCACAGTCGCGTTTAGGAATCTGCTCAAAAACCGGGTGTATTCCTTCATTAACATTTTTGGGCTGGCCTCTGGAATGGCCGTAGCTATGCTCATTGGCCTATGGATTTATGATGAACTGTCGTTCAATAAGCAGTTTGACAACCACGACCGATTGGCTAAGGTTTGGCAGTTTGTCAAGTTCGATGCAGAGAAATCGTCCTACGATGTGCTACCGATTCCGCTGGCGCAGGAACTTCGGAGTAAATACCCTGATTTCGAATCGGTTGGCTTGACGGTAACGCGTGAGGTCATTCTGGCGTCTGGAGAACAGAAGTTGCTGAAAACAGGGAATTATGTTGAGCCTGATTTTATCAATATGCTATCGCTGAATGTGGTGTCGGGCACACGGTTCGGAGACAATGATGTCAATTCGATTCTGCTCTCCGAATCACTCGCCAAGGCAATGTTCGGCACCGAAAATCCGCTCAACAAGCTAATCAAACTGGATAATAAACAAACAGTGAAGGTCGCGGGTGTCTACAAAGATTTCCCAGCCAACAACACCTTCAACGACGTAACCTTTCTGGTTCCCTGGAAATTCTTTTCGGCTAATGATGAAGGGGCCAAACGCGACCAGGACCAATGGGATTCCAATTCGTACCAGATTTACGCCCAACTCAAGCCAGACGCTGATTTCGATCTGGTATCGGCTAAAATCAAGGACATTCGGATGAAGCGGGATAATCCACCGGGCTATAAACCCGAATTTTTCCTGCATCCGATGAGCAAATGGCATCTGTATTCCGATTTCAAAAACGGGATCAATACGGGTGGGATCATCACATTTGTCTGGCTGTTTGGCGCCATTGGCATTATTGTGTTGCTGCTGGCCTGCATCAATTTTATGAATCTATCTACGGCCCGAAGCGAGAAGCGCGCCAAGGAAGTGGGCATTCGAAAAGCGATTGGGTCGTTACGAAGCCAACTCATTGCGCAGTTTTTCAGCGAATCACTGCTGATGGCGGCACTCGCGTTTATTCTTTCTCTTCTATTTGTACAGCTCACCTTGCCGTTTTTCAACCAAGTGGCCGACAAAAAAATGGTCGTTTTGTGGGCAAATCCAACCTTCTGGATCGCCGGCCTAAGCTTCAGTTTGCTGACCGGTTTGATTGCAGGTAGTTATCCAGCCTTGTACTTATCCTCTTTCCAGCCAATTAAAGTGTTGAAGGGCATCATGCGAACCAGTCGTTCGGCTACCGTTCCCCGTCGGGTGCTGGTGGGATTTCAGTTTACGGTTTCTGTAATGCTCATTATTGGCACCATCATCGTATTCCGGCAGATCGAACACGCCAAAGACCGTCCCATAGGGTATAGTCGCAGTGGGTTGATTGAACTTGGAATGAATGCCCCTGAACTGGCCAGACATTATACGGCTTTGCGTACTGATCTGCTCAATACAGGAGCCGTGGCGGGTATGTCCGAATCATCGGGCGCTATTACATCGCAGTCTGGTGGTACAACCGACATCTCGTGGAAAGGCAAAAAGAACGATAGTAAACCACTAGTGATGTCGAATTACATCACGCACGATTACGGCAAAACGATTGGCTGGCAAGTGAAAGCAGGTCGGGATTTTTCTCGAGATTTTACAACAGATAGTTCGTCGATGATCTTGAACGAAGCGGCCGTAAAACTAATGGGTTTCAAAAACCCAATTGGTGAAACAGTACGGCAGAGCGGCAAGGATTATACAGTAATTGGTGTCATCAAAGACATGGTGAAAGAAGATCCATTCAAGCCGGTCAACCCCTCCTTTTTTGCGATTAATTACCGAAATGTCAACACGATCAATATTCGCCTGGCTCCGCAGCTATCAGCCCATGAAGCGCTGGCGAAAGTAGAACAGGTATTTAAACAATACAGCCCAGACTCCCCTTTCGACTACAAATTTGCCGATGATCAGTTCGCCCGAAAATTCGGAAACGAAGAGCGTATTGGCGGTCTGGCTGGTGGTTTTGCCATCCTGGCGATTCTGATTAGCTGCCTGGGTTTATTTGGGTTGGCATCCTTTATAGCCGAGCAACGGACTAAGGAAATTGGCATTCGAAAGGTACTTGGTGCCTCGGTGTTCAACGTCTGGGGGTTACTCTCAAAAGAGTTCGTGATCCTGATTCTGGTAGCCTTCTGCCTGGCAGCTCCCGTTGCGTATTACGTGCTATCAAATTGGCTCCAGAATTACCAGTACCGAACCGAACTCTCGTGGTGGATTTTTGCCGTCGCGGGTTTGGGGGCATTGCTGGTTACGTTATTGACTATCAGTTTCCAAAGCATCAAAGCCGCCTTGATGAACCCGGTTAAATCGTTGCGGTCTGAATAATTGTTGCGGTCTGAATAATTAATGATTAATGGACAATGAATAATGGATAATGTTGCTTGGCCCAAACAGCTCAGCAAACCTCATTATCCATTATCCATTATCCATTAATCATTACCCATTATTACCCCGTTATTCCCCCAATTTCATTTCATGTTCCGAAAACTTACACAAGCCATCCAGCATTTCGCTTAATCGTTCGCCAGTTGGTGTTAAAGCATATTCGACTCTGGTGGGAATCTCCCGGATTGTATCATTCCTGACAATCAACTTGTATTGTTCCAGAAGTTTTAAGCGATCGGCCAGAATATTATCGCTAATGTGTTCTAAATCGTCTTTCAGGCTCGAAAACCGATTGTTGCCTTCTTCGATACTAAATAAAACTTCTGTTAGCCAGCGTTTGCTCAATAGATGGATAAGCTCATTCAACGGGCACTTCTCCTCCAGAAATGTTTGATTGTAGTAGTTCGTAGAACTTAGTTTTCTCATGGTTGTAACTAACTTTTTAGGAGTAACTCAGGCTACGCTGAGCGATTACCCAACGCACCGTTTACCCAGAACTTTGTTGATGGACTTCTCAAATAAAGTAAAGAAATAAAGTATCGGCTCTACTCCTTTTCTAAAAACTCATTTGTCAACCAACTTACCATCAAGGCTTTTTTAGAGAAAAAGTCTATCCATTACTCTATAGAGGGCATCTTTCCTTTTTCCTTGCCTCCAGCGAACAAGTAACCATAAAGTCTTGTTCTATATCTATCTGCTGTTGGTTTATTAAATTTTTTATGTTGTCTGTGTTACCCTTTGGGGAATCTCAGTCTGAGGAATGATTAAGGAAGGCTTACGGCTAAATTCAACCAGAACGGAAAAGTATTAGTGGCTGAAACGGCAGGGTGGCTATAGTAAGGCTTTTGCAAAAGCCGCAAAGACAATGATGCGGTTGATCTACTCCCCATTTGGGAAGGAGATACCGTTTTTCAGATTAGGTTGGTTTGAAAAGCATAGCGGATTTTCTGCTATGCTTTTTCATTCTACTTAAGCAAAAAATCATCCTTATTTACTCATATAGGCAGATTTCTGGTTCACTCTTTTAGTTTGTAAGAAACTGAAACAAGACCACTTGAATATGTTTTAGAATCACTTAATGTCAAGTTAATTCGCTCCTTACTCTTCGTAAACAATGGCTTGCCTCCTCCCAGAATAATGGGGTGAATCGCCAGGAGCAACTCATCGACTAACCCTTCTTCCAGAAACGCGGCTGTTAGATCGGCCCCACCAAATAGCCAAATATCTTTACCAGACTGACTTTTAAGCCCATTTACCTGGGCTTTTAGATCCCCACGAATCAGCTCAAAGCCACTTTCCACTTCCTGAAGGGTATTCGAAAAGACATACCGTTTATAGTCGGGAAATGCGTAGTTACTGGCCGGTTCGTCTGGGTTGGTCAGTAGTTCGTAGGTTTTCCGACCCATAAACAGGGCATCAATACGTGCTAAGAAGTCGGTCATGCCGTAGTCCTGATCGGTAAAGCACCAGTCATATTCTCCATTAGGCCCTTCAATAAAGCCATCTAAGCTGACAGCGAGATTTAAAATTATAGCGCGCATAGGTAAACTATTCTGTTACTAGTCAAGAACTAAGCGAAAGCCCAACAAGAGTAAAAATAAAAATCGGCGGCTAAAAAAACGCTTAGCTCGTTATATAAACAATGAAGTCTAACACGTCGTTGTCCTTCTCAATGAAAAATATCCGTTTTCGACCCGTTATAAGGATCTGTCCGTTTAAGCAAACCATTCCTTTAACCGCTTTCCAACACATAGAATATGGCCTACAGGTCCAGAACGGCTATATTTACCCCCCTACTCACTATTTTGCCATGCAATTATTTAACAATCAAAGCTCGCAACCGAGCTTTGAGTACCGCCTTATGAACGGTATTCGAAAGGCTATACCTCAGGTAGTCCCGTTCATTGAAGTTGACGATTCCGATCACGTAGGTATTATTATTACGCTCTGGGATGAACAAACAGACATCACTATTCACTATAAACTTCTTGATTCCGATATACAGGCATGTGCTCCTGAGGACCAATCTGCCTACATCGCAACGATAGTCAAAGATTTAAAGGCTATCTATACGGCAAAAAAAGCAGTCTAATATTAGGTTATCTTTTCTTCTCCCCTTCGCCCAATCAGTTAACTGGTTGGGCGCTCTTTTTGATACCCTATCCAATAAATCGGCCGCACTCGGGCAGATTGCTCCAGATGTCCGTTTTGCGGACACCCATTGTCCAAAATCGGACATCTGATGTAAGCTATTTCATATAAAATCAGCCTTTAAAGACCATTTAAGGCACAATTCCCGAGTTGGCACCGCATTTGATCGACATTATCGTATAAAATAACCTCTGCTATGAAAAGGGCCTTTTTGGGAGAGTTTGAAGAGATCGTTCTGCTAACGGTTGCGATACTAGGCGAAAGCGCCTACGGCGTAACGGTTACGCAGGAAATTGAGCAAAAAACCGGACGTTCTGTCGGCTTTAGTACCGTTCATACAACGCTGCAACGTCTGGCCGAAAAGGGTTTTCTAGCTTCCGAAATGGGTGGAGCTACCGCCGAGCGTGGAGGTCGTCGAAAGCGGTTTTTCAGCGTTACGGCTGCTGGGCGGAGAGCCTTGCAGGAGGTTAAACAGGTTCGTGAGGAATTATGGAATGCGCTCCCTCCCCAAACGCTTCAATTAATGGGAAATTAAAAATGGACAATGAGTAATGAACAATGGATACTGTAAGCCTTGGCAAAGCCAATCTCAGCCACAACACCATTAATCATTATCCATTAATCTTCATTCATTATGAAAAAACCACCCCGCTGGGCAACCGAACTACTGAGGTGGTGGGGCGACCCCGACACACTGGAAGAAGTCCAGGGCGACCTGTTCGAACTCTACGCATACTGGGTCGAAACCGTGGGCGAACGCAAAGCGCGCTGGCGATACAGTGTGAATGTATTGAAACTAATGCGGCCTTTGGCCAACCGAAAAGCAACCGAACATGATCCAATCCGGAATGCCGTACCACCTTTCTTTTTGAGTCCTGCTATGTTACGAAACTATCTAAAAATCGCGCTGAGAAATCTGGTCAAGAACCGGGTATACTCCTTTATCAACATCGGTGGGTTAGCCGTAGGTATGGCCGTAGCTATGCTGATTGGCCTCTGGATCTACGACGAGCTTTCCTACGATCGGTATTTTCAGAACTACGGCCGCATCGCCAAGGTCATGCAAACCGGGGAGTTCAATGGAGAAGTCTTTCATGGCGAATATAATCCAGCACCCATTGGCCCGGAGCTGCGGAAAATTTACGCCGATGACTTTTCACACGTCATCATGTCTTCCTGGACGAGCGATCACATCCTGGCCTATGGCGACAACAAATTCACCAAAACCGGTAACTACCTGAGTGCCGATGCGCCTGATATGCTCACGCTGAAAATGCTCAGTGGTACACGGGCTGGCTTAAAAGACCCGGCTTCGATTTTGTTGTCGGAGTCGGTAGCGCAGGCGCTGTTCGGGACAACTGATGCGGTGGGTAAATTGATAAAAATCGATAACAAACTGGACGTAAAAGTAACGGGCGTGTATGAAGACTTCCCCTACAATACGGAGTTCAGAGATATGAAATTCATTGCTCCCTGGGATTTATACGTTTCGTCGGAAGCATGGGTAAAACGAGCACAAGACAACGTGGAGTGGGGCAATTTCTCCTGGCAGGTGTTGGCTCAGATTGCGCCCAATGCAACGTTTGAAGGCGTGTCGGAGAAAATCAAAGATGTCCGCCTAAAACATAACCCTGAAGTGGCCTTTATCAAGCCTAGAGTCTATCTGCAACCCATGAGCAAGTGGCACCTTTACTCGGGTTGGGATAAATCGGGAAACCTGGAGGGGCGGATTCAGTATGTGTGGTTGTTCGGTATCATCGGCGTGTTTGTGTTGCTGTTGGCCTGCATCAATTTCATGAATCTGTCAACGGCACGCTCCGAAAAACGGGCCAAAGAAGTCGGCATTCGCAAAGCGGTGGGTTCGGTTCGTAGCCAGTTAATTGCGCAGTTTTTTAGCGAATCGTTACTGGTTGTTACATTCGCGTTTGCGCTATCGATTGTACTGGTCTTGTTAATCCTCCCCCTTTTCAATGAAATAGCGGATAAAAAGATCGGGATCTTATGGACCAATCCGATTTTCTGGCTCACGGGCATTGGGTTTAGCTTGCTAACGGGCCTGATTGCAGGAAGCTATCCGGCGTTGTATCTATCTTCGTTCCAGGCGGTTAAAGTACTTAAAGGCACCTTCCGGGTTGGTCGGTTTGCGTCGATTCCCCGGCAGGTATTGGTGGTTATACAGTTTACCGTTTCGGTGACGCTGATTATCGGAACGATCATCGTGTTCCGACAAATTCAGTACGCCAAGAGTCGGCCGGTAGGCTATGACCGAAGTGGGCTGATTACGGTTGCGATGAATACGCCGGAATTGCATCAGCATTATAATGCCCTCCGCGATGATCTGATCCGAACCGGCGCTGTCATGGATATGTCGACCTCATCGACGCCAGCAACCGACCTGAATTCGCAGAACAGCGGTTTCAGTTGGGAAGGCAAAGACCCAAATTTCAAGGAAAGTTTCGGCACGATTGCCGTAACGCACGATTTCGGAAAAACGGTGGGCTGGCAGTTTGTTCAGGGACGCGATTTTTCGCGACAGTTTCCGAGCGATTCATCCGGCATGGTTATCAACGAAACAGCCGCTCGGTATATGGGACTAAAAGACCCTGTAGGCAAGCAGATGAAATGGAACGGCAAGACGTTCCGAATAGTCGGCATCATTAAGGACATGCTCATGGCCTCTCCTTTCGAACCTGTTTTTCAGACGGTTTATATGCTGGATTATGGCTGGGCCAGTGTCATTAATATCAAGCTCAACCCGAATCGAAGTACGCGTGAGTCGCTGGCTAAAATCGAAACGGTATTCCGGAAATTCAATCCAGGCAGCCCGTTCGATTATCGGTTCACGGATCAGCAATATGCGTTAAAGTTTGCCGCCGAAGAGCGCATTGGAAAACTGGCTTCAGGCTTCGCTATTCTTGCCATTTTAATCAGTTGCCTCGGTCTGTTTGGATTAGCCTCGTTCGTAGCCGAACAACGGACCAAAGAGATCGGTGTGCGGAAAGTGCTGGGGGCTTCTGTCTTCAGTGTGTGGGGCTTACTGTCGAAAGATTTCGTTCTGCTGGTTATCATTTCCTTCGGCATTGCTACGCCCATCGCGTATTATTTCCTCGGCAACTGGCTCCACAAATACGAGTACCGAACGGAGTTATCGTGGTGGATATTCGTTGTCTCGGGTGCGGGTGCGCTGGCAGTTACGCTACTCACAGTCAGTTATCAGAGTATAAAGGCTGCATTGCTTAACCCGGTTAAATCGTTGCGGTCGGAATAATGTAGAGACGCAATCCTTTGCGTCTCCTACTCCGGATGGTTTTTACACTGGATGTCTTTGGGATGAAACGAAATATTGCTGACGCCAATGAGACGCAAGGGATTGCGTCTCTACATAGTCCAAAACTATGAAACCGCCCCGCTTTGCACAAAAGCTCTTAGAAGCCTTTGGCGACCCTAACACTTCAGAAGAAGTGCAGGGCGACCTACTCGAACTTTATGCCTACTGGCTCGAAACGGTGGGCGAACGAAAAGCGCGCTGGCGGTATACGCTAAGTGCATTGAAACTGCTACGTCCATTTGCCAAGCCGAAACCCTTAACTGACTACTCATCACCCTTTTCTTTAAGCCCGAACATGCTACGCAACTATTTGAAAATCGCCTGGCGAAATCTTGTTCTTCACAAAGCATTCACGACCATTAACATCGTTGGGCTAGCCGTTGGACTGGCGACGTGCCTGCTGATTGTATTGTTTGTTACTCATGAACTCAGCTATGATCGTTATCACGCCAACGCGGATCGACTCTTCCGCGCGAATATCCACGGGCAGGTTGGCGGGAAGGACATCAATACGGCTCCCGTAAGCGTACCACTAGGGCCAACGCTGCTTCGCGATTATCCAGAGGTAGAAGCAGTTACGCGGTTTGATCAGGAAGGAACATTTATCGTGAAACATAATAACGACAGCTTTAAGGAAGAACATGTTGTGTTTGTCGACTCCAACTTCTTCAACGTCTTCTCGATACCCTTGCTAAAAGGCCGGGGGACTGGATCGAGTCTCAAAGCAGTATTAACTGAACCCAATACCCTCATCCTGTCCGAAACGATTGCGAAGAAATACTTCGGCGAACAGGACCCCATTGGCCAAACGTTGACACTAGGAACGCGAGGCACTTATCGGGTAACCGGCGTTTGCCAGGATGTTCCGTCGAATACGCACTTCCACTATGATATATTCGGGTCATTCAGCTCCACTGAATCCCGGAATACGTGGCTCAGCAGTGGTTGTTACACCTACGTAGTGCTACGCCCAGGGTATTCAATTGCCAGTTTACAGGCTAAAATGCCAAGTATGGTAGCCCAGCACATCGGCTCTGAAATTCAACAGCTTTTCGGTATTAGTCTGGCTGAGTTCACAAAAAAAGGAGATCAATTCGGGTTTGGTTTCCAGCCTGTTACCGACATCCATCTGCACTCGGATCTTGAGGGAGAAATCGAACCCAACAGCGACGTCAAGTACATCTATATTTTTTCGATCATCGCCGTATTTGTGTTGCTGATTGCATGCATCAACTTCATGAACCTATCCACCGCCGGTTCGGCAGGCCGGGCTAAGGAAGTGGGCATTCGGAAAGTACTGGGGTCAATTAAGCAGCAACTAATCTGGCAGTTTTTGAGCGAGTCGATTCTGGTCACGTTCATGGCGTTGCTGGTTGCCTTAGGGATTGTTGCCCTGGCACTGCCTAGCTTCAATCAATTATCCGGCAAGCAGTTTGAATTTACGGCATTATTGAAGGGCATGATGTTACCAGGTGTTCTTCTGGCTTCCCTAATGATTGGCCTACTGGCGGGCAGCTATCCTGCTTTTTTTCTATCGGCATTTAAACCCGTAAGTGTTCTGAAAGGCCAGATACGGGCCGGTTTCCGGAGTGGATGGCTACGCAATACCCTCGTCACAACTCAGTTTGTGGTTTCGATAGGTATGATTATCGGGACGATGGTTGTTTACCGACAACTGCATTTTATTCAGAACAAAAAGGTAGGCTTCGATAAAGATCAGGTGCTGGTATTACACGACTCGTATTCGCTCGGAGCTAAAGGCAAAGCATTTCGCGATGAACTGGCGAAACTAGCGCAGGTAGTCGATGTAACGCAGGCCGGGTATTTGCCCGCGGGGGCCTCTAACGGCGGCAACGATGGTTTCCAGCCAGAGGGTGCCTCTGCCCAATCGGCCATCTATCGGGAAAAAACCTACTACATCGACGAAAACTACCTGCCGACTTTAGGTATTGGCCTTGCCCAGGGACGAAACTTCTCGAAAGCCTTTCCTTCCGACAGCGTCGCCATCCTGATCAATGAAGCCGCAGCCAAGCGGTTCGGCTGGAAAAACCCCGTTGGTCATCGACTCTGGACCATCGGCAATGGCAGCCCGGAAAGTCGTCGTCTATACACCATCGTTGGTGTTGTCAAAGACTTCCATTTCGAGTCGATGCACCAGCGAATTGCTCCCTTGGTGATGTTTTATGGGGCAGATAATTACCAGTTGGCCCTGCGTATTCGCACCACCGATATGCCAGGCTTATTGAAAACGCTAGAGCAGAAATGGAAAGCGCAATCAGATACCCCCTTTGCTTATTCGTTCCTGAACGAACGCTTCAACCGCATTTATCAGTCTGAGCAACGTGTGGGACAACTGTTTGGCATCTTCGCCGGGTTGACTGTCATCATTTCTTGCCTGGGTCTGTTTGGTCTGGCCATGTTTACGGCCCAGCAACGTACCAAAGAAATTGGTGTACGGAAAGTATTAGGAGCCTCGGTTGGCAGTGTAGTGGCCTTGTTATCAAAAGATTTCCTGAAACTAGTACTGGTTGCCATTGTAATTGCCACACCGATCGCCTGGTACGCCATGAGCCAATGGTTACAGGATTTCGCCTATAAAATTGACATTGAGTGGTGGGTATTCGTGCTGGCGGCTTTCATCGCCATTGCCATTGCCCTGATCACCGTCAGTTTCCAAAGCATCAAAGCCGCCTTAACGAATCCGATTACCTCCCTTCGGAGTGAATAATAATGAATAATGTAAAATGGATAATGAATAATTAAATCCTAGCATAGGGCAAGCAATCACCGTCACGACCATTAACCATTGTTCATTGCCCATTATCCACTATGACCCCGCCCCGCTTTGCCACCTGGCTGCTTGACCACTTCGGTCATCCTGACACCCGCGAGGAGGTGCAGGGCGATCTGCTGGAACTCTATGGCTATTGGGTACAAACGGTGGGCGTGCGAAAAGCCAACTGGCGGTATGGCCTGAATGTATTGAAACTGTTACGGCCACTGGCCAAACCAAAAGCACAAACTGAGTATCCTTCACCTTTTTTTCTGAATCCCGACATGCTACAAAACTATATCAAAATCGCGTTTCGGAATTTGTGGCGGAACAAAGCGTTCTCGGCCATTAATATAGTCGGACTGGCACTTGGTATAGTGGCCTGTTTCTTTGTGTTTCAATACGTTTATTTTGAAACAAGCTACGACCGCTTCAATGCTAATGTGACAAACATTTACCGCGTTCCTCTTTCGAATACCGGGAACATGGCCAATGTAACAACTACGGCTGCAAATCATCCGGCGGTAGGTCCGGCTATGAAAGCGGATTTTCCGGAAGTAGTGGATTTTGTCCGTATGGTCAGCGTTTCGCTGTTTATGAATGCCTCAACCCTTTCGTATGCTGATGCGAAAGGCGAACCCAAAACATTCAACGAAGGAAATATTTATCTGGCAGATGCCTCATTTTTTTCTGTCTTTTCTTACCCCTTAGTTGCAGGAGACCGGAAAAGTTGTTTGTCAGAAAGTAATTCGATTGTACTTTCTGAAAGTACAGCGAAGAAATATTTCGGCACTACGAACCCGCTGGGGAAAGCGCTTAAAATGAACGGGCGAATGCCCATGAACGTAACAGGCGTGTTTCAGGACGTTCCAGAAAACTCACATATCAAATTTGATATGCTGATTTCGTTCGCTACGGTTGGCCCTAAATGGGGTTACAATGAATGGACCTGGCCGGAGTTTTACAACTACGTAGTATTAGCTCCCGGAACAGATGTTAAAAAGCTGGAAGCGAAATTTCCGGCATTCATCCAGCGCTATCTGGGTGCAAAAATGAACGAGTTGAATTTCAAATCGTCTTTCCAGTTACAGCCGATTACGGATATTCACCTCAACTCTAATTATCTCAAAGAAGCCGAAGCGAATGGCAGTCAACGAGAGATTTATTTTCTGGCAATTATCGGCGTGTTTATCCTGTTTATCGCCTGGATCAATTACATCAATTTATCCACCGCCAAATCAATGGAGCGGGCTAAGGAAGTGGGGCTGCGAAAGGTTGTGGGGGCCGAAAAGGGTCAATTGATTGGACAGTTCCTGCTTGAATCGTTTATCATCAATACGTTCGCGCTGGTGGTCGCCATGGTCATTGCCGTTTTGTTCATGCCTCTATTTAACAAACTCATTGGCAAGGATATAAGTGTAGGTTTTTTCTCAACTGGATTAGGGCATGAGCCATTCTTCTGGGTCGCCGTTCTGATCATTTTTGTGGCGGGGGCGTTGCTGGTTGGTGCGTATCCGGCATTTGTCCTGTCGACCTTCCAGCCCGTGAAAGTCCTGAAGGGATTGGTTGTAAAATCAAACGCGGGTATTTCGCTCAGACGAGTGCTGGTGTCATTTCAATTCATCCTGTCCATTATTCTGATTGCTGCCACCGTTATTGTCGTCCAGCAATTCAATTTCATGCGCAATGGGAATCTGGGCTACAAAAAAGATCAGGTTCTTATTGTAAAAGCACCCGCCATTACGGACTCAACGATCTGGGGTAAATACACGTATTTCAAATCTGAACTAGCAAACAGTGCTTCCGTGAAGAACGCGACGGCTACGTCGGATATTCCCGGCACCATGATCCGTTACCGGAACGTTGTGCGAAAAGCAAATCAGGATAAGCAGCATTATTTCGATACGTATCTGATGGAGATCGACGAAAAATTCGTTCCCACGTATCACATTGACCTGATAGCCGGGAGAAATTTTGTTGCCACGGACAGTTCAGCGATTGGCTCGAAGGAGAGTAAAAATGACCGGGTTCTGATCAATGAAGAAGTTGCGAAAGGCTTAGGCTATAAAACGGCGAAAGAAGCCGTCAATCAGGATATAATCTTTGTGCTTGGCCAGAGTGAAGTTCATTGCAGAGTGGTGGGTGTCATGAAAAACTTCCATCAGCGCTCATTAAAAGAAAAATACGATCCAATCCTGTTCTATTATCCAACCCGTACGGAGTGGAAATATATATCGGTGAACCTGAACCCTTCTGATGCCGCCCGCAGCATTGCCGATCTTGGAACACTTTACAAAAAAGCGTTTCCGGGAAATCCGATTGAGTACTTTTTCCTCGATGAACATTTTAATCGGCAATATGAAGCCGACAGTCGGCTGAGAAATGTATTTAGTTTGTTTGCCGTGCTCGCCATCGTCGTTGCCTGCCTGGGGCTGCTGGGACTTTCCAGTTTTGTGATCAGATTACGGACCAAAGAAATCGGTGTTCGGAAAGTACTTGGAGCCTCCGTTGGTGGTTTGCTGGTGCTCGTATCCAAAGATTTCGTGAAGCTGGTTTGCGTGGCGTCGGTTATTGCCATTCCAATCATTTATTTGGTCGCCCGCGCCTGGCTCAACAAGTACGCGTTTCACATCGATCTGGGCTGGACGGTCTTTGTTATCCCACCCGCCTTACTGCTAGCCATTACGTTGATAACGATCTGCGTACAAAGTTTTAAAACCGCTCTAACGAACCCGATTACCTCCCTTCGGTCGGAATGAATAATGATTAATGCATAATGCATAATGCATAATGAAATCCCAGCCTAGTACACACAATCACCGTCACGACCATTAATCATTTTACCGCACGGGCGATCCCGATTATTCATTATCCATTTTACAATCATTATCCATTATGACCCCACCCCGCTGGGCCAACTGGCTCCTCAAGACCTTCGGGCATCCTGATACCGCCGAAGAGGTGCAGGGCGACTTACTGGAATTGTATGACCATTGGGTCGATACGGTGGGCGAGCGAAAAGCGCGCTGGCGATACAGCCTGAATGCCTTGAAATTATTGCGGCCACTGGCCAAACCTAAGTCATCGTTAGAGTACCCAAACCCCTTTTTACTAAGTCCTTCTATGATACGCAACTATGTGAAAATCGCCTTTCGAAACCTCTCTAAAAGCAAGGGGTATTCGTTCATCAATATCACAGGTCTGGCCGTGGGCATGGCCTGTACAGTACTGATATTTTTAGTTGTCAGGCATGAAACAAGCTATGACCAAAATCACGCCAATGGGAGTCGGGTGTATCGGGTTGAAGGTGAAAACCTTAACGACAAGTACAGGTATCCGGGTACGTACACCGGCATGGTAAACGCCTTACATAACGACTTGCCCGAAGCAGAACTAGTCGTTCCCTTGCTTCGGAGGTGGGGTGGAAATACGTTCGCCGTGCCTAACTCCGACAAACGATTCAAAGAATCATTCGTATTTGCGGATAATGCGTTATTTCATTTGCTCGATTATCAGTGGGTAGCAGGCGATCCCCGCACAGCTCTATCGCAACCCAATACGGTTGTGTTAACACGAGCGTATGCCGAAAAGTATTTTGGCAAAACGGACGTGCTTGGCAAAACCATTCAGTTCGATAATAAGCAGGATTTACTGGTGGCTGGTGTGCTGGAAGATTATCCGATAACAACCAGTTTTCCATTTGATCTACTGATTTCATTTGCTACGGTTAAAAACATCGATCCAAATTTTGATTTTAATACATGGAATAGCCGGAATGATAACTTTCAGACGTATGTACTGCTGAAAAATGACATTAACCCTGACCAATTAACCAGTCGCTTCCAGCATATAGTCGTCAAATACATGGGTAAGGACGTGCTGGCTGCCACCCGATTTTACCTGAACCCATTGTCCGAAATTCATTATGGTAACAACCTGGGCGGACGGTCTGCCAATTTACCTTTACTCAAAACCCTGTCGTTCATCGGCCTGCTGGTGCTGCTGATTGCCTGTTTTAACTTCATCAATTTAAGCACAGCACAGGCATTCAAACGGGCAAAAGAGGTGGGCATTCGGAAAGCGGTTGGCAGTAATCGCTGGTCGCTGATTTACCAGTTCCTGACAGAGGCCGGGCTAATTACGTTTCTCGCGGTTGTGTTGGCCATTCTCTTAGCCTGGATTATGCTTCCGGCCATGGCTACTACACTAGTGGTACCACTAAAATCCCCGGATTTATTCACCTGGCAAACGGCCCTCTTTGCGCTCATACTGGCGGTTCTAACAACTGTCCTGGCGGGTGTTTATCCAGCGTTCCGATTGTCGGGCATGGCACCGATCTGGGCGTTAAAAAACAATACGTTACCGGAGGGGAATCAGTGGTTTACGTTGCGGCAGGGCTTGGTAGTCGTTCAGTTTACCGTTTCGCTGGTTCTCATCAGCAGTGCCTTTCTCATTAACCAGCAACTCACCCTTTTCCGAAATGCGGATCTGGGTTTCAATAAAGCGGCCATCATCACGGTTGGGCTTCCTGATAACAAACCCGCGAAATTGCAGGCGCTTCGAAGCCAACTTATTGAATCGCCCCAGATCAAGGACGTGAGTTTTTCGCTCAACAGTGCATCGTCAGAGGGCAACTGGATGCAGGGGATGGAATACCGAAAGGGTGCTAAAGCCAAGTGGCTTCAGATCAAAACCCAGATGAAAATGGGCGATTCGCACTACATGGATACCTATGGCATTCAATTGTTGGCCGGCGAGAAACTGAAGGATACCGATACATCGTCTGCCTCCTTTAAAGTCATTGCCAATGAGGTATTTATCAATCGAATGGGCATCAGTCGTCCCGCAGAGGCCATTGGGCAACGGGTGTATTATGGAGACGGCCAAGAGTTTGCCACCATTGTTGGAGTCACTAAAAACTTCAATGTCAACTCATTACATCAGAAAATCGATCCGACACTGATCCAGGTTGTACCCAATAATTTTTATCAGGCCAGTATCAAGCTGCAAAGCGAGAAGCCCACAGCCGAGACTGTACAGACCGCATTGACCCAGATTGAAAAAGCCTGGACGGCCACCTTTCCGAATCAGGTATTTGATTACAGTTTTCTGGATGAATCGTTGGCACAAGCCTACCAGTCCGAAACCCGAACCGCGCAACTCATTGAGGTCTCCACCTTTCTGGCGGTGTTAATTGCCTGCCTTGGGCTATTCGGTCTGGCAACGTTTACGGCTGAGCAACGCACCAAGGAAATTGGCGTGCGAAAAGTGCTGGGGGCATCGGTTGGCAGCATCATCACCCTACTTTCGAAAGACTTCCTGAAACTGGTGCTGGTGGCCATTGTGATTGCCTCCCCCATCGCCTGGTACGCCATGAGTCAATGGCTCCAGAATTTCGAATTCAAAGTCGACATCGAGTGGTGGGTATTTGCGCTAACAGGCTTGTTGATGGGCGTTATCGCCTTGCTGACGGTCAGTTTCCAGAGCGTCAGAGCGGCATTAGTGAATCCAGTGCAATCGTTACGTTCAGAATAATGTAGAAACGCGACCCTTCGCGTCTCCTATGGGTTAGCCATAAACCATCCGGTCAGGAGACGCGAGGGATCGCGTCTCTACAAATCATAATCCCATGAAACCACCCCGTCTTGCCAGCTGGCTGCTCGACCGCTTCGGTCACCCTGACACCCGCGAAGAAGTGCAGGGCGACCTGATGGAACTTTACGCCTTTTGGGTTGAAACAAGTGGCGAGCAAAAAGCCCGCCTGCGATACGTATTGAACGTACTGAAGTTACTGCGGCCACTGACTAAACGTACTAAAAGTCAATATCCATCACCCTTTTTTCTAAGCCCCAACATGCTACGCAACTATGTCAAAATCGCGTTTAGAAACCTCGTTAAGAACAAGGTTTATTCATTTATTAACATTGGTGGACTGGCCGCAGGAATGGCCGTGGCCATGCTGATTGGCCTGTGGATATATGATGAATTGTCATTTGATAAATTCAATCCAAATTACAACCGCATTGCCAAGGTCATGCTGCAACAAACGGTTGATGGAACAACGTCCACCAGCGAAGCAATACCCATTCCGTTGGGGAAGGCGCTAAAAAACGACTATAGCAGCGATTTTAGCCAGGTCGTACTCACACACGGAACAGGTGAACAGATTCTGGCACATGATACCAATAAATTTACCAAAAGGGGATCTTACGTGGAGCCTGAATTCCTTCAACTGCTACCCCTAAAGCTACAGGCTGGTACACCGACCGCGCTTAACGACCCAACGTCTATTCTATTATCGGCCTCCGTAGCCAAAGCCCTTTTTGGTAATACCGACCCGTTGAACCAAATCGTGAAGGTCAATAATCAACTGGCCGTTAAGGTATCCGGCGTTTACGATGATTTCCCAAACAATTCAGAATTCAGAGACGTAGCCTACCTGCTTCCCTGGGCGCAATTTGTGGCTGATCAGGGTTGGGTGAAACGAGCGCAGGATGAAGATAACTGGACCTTGAACTCATTCCTGTTACTCGTCCAGATTGCCCCTAATACCGATTTTGACAAAATCTCGGCCAAAATCGAACACACAAAAGCGACTCATGCCAAAGACGAAGCCAAGTTTGATCCTAAGGTTTTTTTGCACCCCATGAGTCGATGGCATTTGTATTCGGACTGGGAGAATGGAGTGCCGGTTCGGGGACGTATTCAGTTTGTCTGGCTATTTGGGATCATTGGTGCTTTCGTGCTATTGCTGGCCTGTATCAATTTCATGAACCTAAGCACGGCCCGCTCCGAAAAACGGGCTAAAGAAGTGGGAATCCGTAAGGCTGTTGGCTCGGTTCGCAGTCAGTTGATTAGTCAGTTTTTCAGCGAGTCGTTTCTGGTCGTTGCGCTGGCCTTTGTGTTGTCGTTGCTACTCGTGCAGCTTGCGCTCCCCTGGTTTAATCAAATTGCCGACAAACAGATGGTTATTTTATGGAGTAATCCATTGTTCTGGGTCCTTAGTCTGAGTTTCAGTCTACTGACAGGCTTGATCGCGGGCAGCTATCCGGCCTTTTATTTGTCAGGTTTTCAGTCGATTAAAGTGTTAAAGGGTACGTTTAGAGTTGGTCGTTTTGCAACTGTGCCGCGTAAGGTGTTGGTTGTGGTTCAGTTTACGGTATCGGTTACGATCATTATTGGCACCATCATCGTTTTCCGGCAGATTCAGTTTGCCAAAAACAGACCCATTGGCTATGACCGGGCTGGTCTGTTGAGTATTCGAATGAATACCCCGGATTTGGTTGAGCATTACGATATTATTCGCCACGACCTGCTGCAAACCGGCGCGGTTACCAACGTGGCCGAATCATGGATGCCCACGACTGGCGTTTTTTCGAGCGATTACCGGTTAGACTGGAAAGGCAGAGACCCCAATCAGCCCGTCGATTTTGACGTAGTTGCCTGTACCCATGATTTTGGCAAAACGGTCGGCTGGCAGATTAAAGAGGGTCGTGATTTTTCCCACGCCTTCTCAACCGATTCCGTTGGCCTGATCATGAACGAAAGCGCCATCAAGTATATGGGTTTGAAACAGCCAGTCGGTGAACAAATCAAATGGGCTGGCGAAACATACACAATTATTGGCGTCGTGAAAGACCTCGTCACGAACTCCCCTTTCGAACCTGTCAAACAAACGGTTTTCAAGCTGAATTATCACTGGACCAATTTCATTACGATTCGGCTCAATCCGCAGGTGAGTGCGAGCGAGGCTCTCGCTAAAATTGCGCCCGTTTTCCGGAAGTATAATCCCGGTGGTCCATTCGATTACAAATTCGCCAGCGATGAACACGAGCAGAAATTCCGGGATGAAGAGCGTATCAGTCAACTCGCTTCTTTGTTTTCTATCCTCACTATTTTTATCAGTTGCCTGGGTTTGTTTGGCTTAGCCTCGTTTGTCGCCGAACAACGGACGAAAGAAATTGGGGTGCGAAAAGTGCTTGGTGCATCGGTCTTTAATTTATGGCAACTTCTGTCGAAAGACTTTATTGGACTAGTCGTTATTTCGCTCCTGATCGCTTCGCCAATAGCCTATTATTTCATGAATGGCTGGCTACAGCAGTATACATATCATTCCGACATCGCCTGGTGGATTTTTGCCGTCTCGGGGCTGGTCGCGATTGGGGTTACCTTGGCAACCATCTCGTTCCAAAGCCTCAAAGCGGCACTGGTGAATCCGGTGAAGAGTTTACGAAGTGAGTAACTGGCCTTTATTCCAGCTTATCCGCTATGGCGATCAGATCAAGGATACGGAAAGATATTTTTACGGCTAGCTTTGTAGCATTGGCCGCTACAACTGGCCGAAAATCCATTGGACATAAACTTCCGTCTCTTTGATCTGATCGTTATTCTGGGTATTTCTCAGGGACTGGTTTATAGTGCCTTATTGCTAGTAAAGTATGGCCAGTATGTCAGTAAGCGGATTCTGGCACTGATCCTGTTCGTTTTCTGCATTCTCAGCGCAAAAATCCTGCTGCATACATTAGGCTTATGGCAAAATCCGTACCTACGCTACTTCCCATTAGCCTTCGATCTGACCTTTCAGCCCTTACTATATCTCTATGTTGTCTCGCTAACGCAAAAGGGCTTTACGGTTAAGCGATCGTATTTCCTTCATTTTGCCCCTACCCTGATCTTTTTTGCGCACGCTCTTTGGGTTTATATCCAGACACAAACAACGGATAGCCTCGCCCTTAAAGATCAATTGGCCGAAGCTCTTCACTTCAATGCGGTTAAAGAGGTCGAAGATATACTGTCGGTACTGTCGGGGGCGATTTACGGTTTTTTAAGCTACCGACGCGTTGTCCGGTATCGCCAGTGGTTATTTAATACCATTGCCAGCACATCCTACCCGACTTACTTATGGCTGCGGAATGTGCTGATTGCTACCGGCGGAATTTTCGGTTTGCTGGTTATCAATATCTTCCTCGATTTCAGTGTGTCGCTGAGCGATCGCTATTTCGTTCACTGGCAACTGTTTTACGTGTATCTGGCCGCAACCGTCTATTATCTGGGCATTATGGGCTACCAGCAAGTGCCTTTCGAGGTGGCTTTCGATGCATCGGAAAGCGAGCCATCACCCAAGCGCGTAGTCGATACACTACCTTATGATCAAGTGCAGACCATAAAGCACCGCATTGACGTAGCCCTTGAGCAGGATCGACTTTTTCTAGATCCCGAGTTAAACCTCAACAGTCTGGCGAGTCGGCTGCACAGTTCACCGGGCTTAGTTTCGGCAGTCATCAACAGCGAATTCGATAAAAGCTTCCGTAGCCTCATCAATGAACGGCGGGTTGAAGAAGTCAAACACCGGCTCACCGATCCGGCTTATAAACACCTGTCCATTCTGGGAATCGCGTTAGAAACCGGGTTTAATTCAGAAGCCAGTTTTTATAGGGTCTTTAAATCAATCACCGGGCTATCGCCCCGGCAGTATAGCGCCCAAATCGCTCCCAATACCGAAAGTGAGAACTCTCAAAAGCTAAAATGAGAGGTTTTTCGAGTGCCAGGCCCTTTGTTTTGCTCCCGACAATTTTTGTTCAACGCAAAACACAATCGCTATGCAACGCGTCTGGTTAACTTTATTTCTATCGTTCTTCATTGCCAAAACGACTTTCGCCCAACTCCAGCAGCCCGTTTCGCTGAAAGGCACGTATCTGCTAAAAACCGAGTGGGATCAATTTGGGAAATACGCCCAATATGCCCCCGACAACCATGTATTGGGATGCTGGAGTACAGCGCTGGCTCAAATTCTCTACTACCACCAACTTCGACCTACGGGCGTTGTTTCGTATCAGTGCTCCAAAGGATACACCATTCAGGATACCTTATCGAATCATTCGTTTTCGTGGAATCAGTTTGCGACTCGCATTGACTCAAACACACCGGAAGTAGCCCAGAAAACGGTGGCGCGTTTTTCCTACATGACAGCCGAAGCTATCCGAAAGGACTTTGGAACAGACCATTACCTGGAAATGGTCAATCCGGTAAAGCAGCTCGAAACCTACTTTCCCTGTCAGGCCGAATTTTATGTTTCGTTTACTGAACCTATTCCTATCCCTCAGGAGCAGTTAAATGCCATTGCCCGGAAGGAAAACATTGAGCATGTTCTGAAATCCGATGAAGTTATCAAGCTGATCGAAACAGAAATTGACGCCAAACGGCCCGTGTATTTTCATTTCGGCAACTTCTCAACCTACGGCCATTCGACGGTTATTGATGGCTACCAATCCGAAAACAACACGTTTTGGGTCCACATCAATTATGGTTCAGGCGGAAAACGTAGCGGTTGGTACGATCTGTTTAAGCCCATTGATGTAGCTGATGACATAAAACTGAGAGCTTTTGTAACCGTTAGCCCCAGACCACAATAACGATTTGTTTCACGCGGGCGTTTGTTCACAAACTCATTTATCAGCAACTTGCTTCTTTAATAGCCCCGCATCGGCGGACCGGCTGATTTTTATGATGATCAAGATTTATGCAGATTTCAATTGTATAAATCATATTTAATCATGAGCCTGTTTTTAGCTTTCGATAATCGGGCCATAATTAGTTTTTGTCATCCCGACGCAGGAGGGATCTTCGGTAGAGGGTTCTTTTATGGACTCTACTGAAGATCCCTCCTGCGTCGGGATGACAAAAACACTCAATTTTAGGTTTATTTATAAAAGTTTAAACAGCTTCCAACTTAAAAATCAGCTGGTCCGCCGGTGCAAGATATTGTTCCCTATTGTTGAAGCTTTGCTCATGAAAACATTCACCCTCGTTTTACTTCCGTTATTCCTCGTTTGTTTGTTCCCGATCAATCGTCCAGACTTGTTTCAGCAGGAACTCACAGTCGCTACGCCTGAAGCCAGCAAGATCGTGACCGGAGCCGATCAGGTTTCCGCTTACCTTCCTTATCTGAAAGGCAAACGGATTGGGATGGTCGTTAACCAAACGTCCATTATCGGCAATAAACCTAGTGTTGACAGCTTAGTGAGTCTGGGAATCAACATCGTAGCTGTTTTTGGACCTGAGCATGGCTTTCGGGGAAATGCCAGTAACGGCGCTAAAGTGGACGATGCTGTCGATGAAAAAACCGGCATCCCGATTATTTCTCTGTACGGCAAAAACAAGAAACCCACTAAAGAGCAATTAGCAAATATCGACCTGATGGTGTTCGATATTCAGGATGTGGGCTGCCGTTTTTACACCTACATCAATACGCTCAACCACGTGATGGAAGCCTGCGCCGAACACGGTAAGGAGCTTATGATTCTGGATCGCCCCAACCCGAACGGCTTTATTATCGATGGCCCTATTTTGGAAAAACATCTGTATTCGGGTATTGGGATGCACCCCATTCCGATTACGCATGGTTGTACGATTGCTGAATTTGCACAAATGATTAACGGCGAAGGCTGGGGTGGCTTACCGGGCAAGGATTTATGTAAACTAAAAATCATCAGGGTTGCGAATTATACGCACGATACGCCCTATACGTTACCGATTTTACCGTCGCCAAACCTGAATACGCAGCAGTCGATCATGCTGTACCCCAGCACTTGCTGGTTCGAAGGAACGATCATCAGCCAGGGACGTGGCACGTATATGCCATTTACTGTTTTGGGTGCGCCCGCTCTCAAAGGCATTTATCCGTTCTCGTTTAAGCCAGTCAGTATCAAAGGTATGAGCGAAACACCACTCCACCAGAATGAGGATTGCTTTGGACTTGACTTACGAAAATACGACACCAATATCTTTCGCAAAACCCGGCAACTCAATCTGCAATGGCTGATGGAGTTATACAAAGCCTACCCCGACAAAGCCCGTTTTTTTGATACGAGCTATAGCAAACAAATCGGCAATTTTAACTTTCGAAGTGGGAACGAAGCACTCCAGAAGCAAATCATTGCGGGCGTCTCCGAAAAAGAAATCCGGAAGAGTTGGGAGCCGGGTTTATCGGCCTATAAACAGATGCGGAAAAAGTATTTGCTTTATCCTTAGTGTAGGCCTTAAACACAGCTACTGAATCTCAGTCAGACACATCGACGCATTGATGCGCAGCGAAAGCCCTATTTCTTGTTGGTGGTGTCAGTTTCTCAAAACTGACACCACCAACAAGAAATAGAACCCAACGGTGCTCAACCCGCCATTGACATAGGTCTTACAAAGACAAATTACCGGCTTACATCTTCGGTAACCTAGGGCGTTTTTACCCAGCTAAACGCGTTTCCCGGCTCAGCAATTCTCGCATAAACGAGCCTCTCCTTGCGTCATTAATTACTTTTTAACATCAAACAACCTCAAAAGCCCCATCTTCGCACTACTGTTTATAACAAGAATAAATAAAATAAAGCCTACATGATCTCTGTCCTAATTGCTGATAATCAGTCATTGACACGAGAGGGTTTGGTTAACATCCTATCTACTACGCAAGATATACGTGTTACAGGCCAGGCGACCACCTTGCCGGAGCTTATACAACTCATTGCTGATCTGAACCCGGATGTTATCCTGATCGATACCCATTATGATGCTCATTTTAGTATCGATACATTAAAAAACAGCCAGGAAGCCTCCGTTTTAAAGAAGGTACTAGTAGTATCGAACCGCCATTCCAGAGCTGAACTTCTCCAGGCAATTAATCAGGGACTCAGGAATCATGTTTCCAAAGAATGTAATCCCGAAGAGATCATCAGCGCCGTTCACGCCACTGCGAAAGGCCATAAATTCCTCTGTAACAAAACAGTAGAGCTGCTTTTTGATAATCAGCCAATTCTCCACCAGAGCGAAGAAGGCCCCACTTTATCAGCCCGCGAAACGGAAATCGTCAATTTGATTGCAGACGGTAAGACGAACAAAGAAATCGCGGAAAAACTCTTTTTGAGCATTCATACCATAAAAACACACCGGAAGAATATCATCAAAAAGATGGGCTTCACGTTCAAAAATGCGTCTGAATTAGTACTGACAATCAACACATTAAATGACATATCTTATTTAGACCTATTATAAATATACCCCCTCGGGGGTATTGATAGCCCTTAGTGCGACCTCTACTTTTGTGCTCGAACTAATTGTCTACATATCCAAAGTCATAATGAAGCGATCACTTCTAGCACTCAGCGCTTTTTCTGCCGTTCTATTACTTGCCGTAAGTTGCAAGGAAGACAATCCCACTACAGTTGATGCAGTTCCGGTATATACAGTACCAACCACCTATAATTTCACCAATGTCGATTATTCGGAATCAACTACTCGCCTGGGCATGGTTACTGAAATGTCGAACCTGATGAAGAATGCACTTACAGGTACGCTGGATGGAGACAAATTGAAAAACATGTTTACCAATACCAGCTCACCGTTCTCAACTTCTTTAACCTATAATGCGTCAGGCTTGCAATTAAAAGATCAGTGCTATTCGCTGTTACAGACGGATGTCAATCGATTTATCGACAGTCTGGTAGCGGTTAGCAAAACAGGCAAACCCGCTAGCCGGGGTGTTGCCGGTGTAGGCGTTAGTTCGGCCAATGCAGCATCGAAATATGCGCTGACCGCAACGGGTGTCAACTATGCACAGGTGTTTAACAAAACCATGATGGGCGGGCTGATCTGTTATCAGATCGCAAATAATTATATGCCTGCCGCCATCAATAATTCGCTCGATAATGCGACCGTAACAACTGGTAAAGGAACAGCGCTGGAGCATGCCTGGGATCTGGCGTTTGGCTATTGGGGTGTTCCTATTGACTTTCCGACCAATAAAACGGGGGCTAAATTATGGGGCAGCTACACAACCCAGGTCGATTCGGGTTACCATGCGAATAAGCTATTCATGGATGCTTTCCTGAAAGGTCGGGCTGCAATCAGCAACAAGGATACCAAAACGTATCAGGCGCAGGCTACCATCATTTTAGAGGCTTTTGAACGAGTGGTTGGAGCAGCCGCACTTCAGGAAGTGAAAGAAGTGAAAGAGTCGATCAGTGATAACATCGTAAGAAACAGTCGCCTTTCAGAATGCTATGGGTTTGTGTACTCATTGAAATACAACCCAAAGCGCAAAATCACCGACGCCCAAATCGACGCTATACTGGCTTTATTTCCTAAAAACTTCTACGACCTGACGCTGACAGATGTCAACAACATTAGAGATGCCATTGCCAAGCAATATGACTTTGATTCAGTAAAAGATGTACTGTAAGCATTCTGTGGCTTCTATTGATGCTACGATTCTGTGGACTTCTCGATAGCCTCTAAAGAATCCGCAGAATCAATAGAATCTCAACTTGACTAAACCATCCACACCCGTCTGGCGTGGATGGTTTTTCTACCATAAAAACAACCTGAAATGCGTACATTCATTCTTATAACCCTGGCCGCAACCGGACTCATTATCGGAGCCCAGTCCTGTTCGAAATCAAGTGATGACCAGACTCCGGTCGCCACTTCATTTGACCGGAAGGCTATGCTGACCAATCTGAGTACCAACCTGATTCTCCCGGCTTATACCGCCTTTCAGACAACAGCCACGAATCTGGATGCTGCTGTCACTGCCTTTACTGCCAGCCCCGATGCAGCCAAACTAACGGCTTTACAGGCAGCCTTTCAGGCAGCTTATAAACAGTGGCAGGCAACATCGGCTTTTGGTTTTGGGCCAGCCGATCAGGCGAACTTGCGGGTCAACACAAACACGTATCCTACCGATGTTGCTCAGATCAATAGCAATATCAGCTCAGGCACGTACAACCCGGTATTGTTAGCTAACCTGGCCGCAAAAGGACTTCCGGCACTCGATTATCTGCTGTTTGGCATAGGAGCTGATAACAACGCCATCCTCCTACAATATACCACTGACAGTAAAGCGGCCAATCGGAAAGCCTATCTGGCTGCCTTATCTGCCGAAATGAAAACGAATATTACAACCGTGGTAAACGCCTGGAATTCGGGCTACACCGCTACGTTTCTCAATGCTACGGGTACGGATGTTGGCAGCTCTACAGGTCAGCTAGTCAATCAGTTAGATTACGATTTCGATGTATTCAAAAATTACGAGGTCGGTATTCCTGCTGGCATACAATCGATGGGAGTTACCTACCCCGAAAAGGTGCAGGGGTATTATTCCAAAATGTCGGTTCAACTAGCTCTGCTACATATACAGGCGTTTCAGAATATTTACCTGGGAAAAAGCGCCCAGGGCGATGGTCTGGGATTCGACGAATATTTGACGCAGATAGGGGCTAAATCAAGCACTGGTGGCTCGCTGAATGATGCAATCAAAGCGCAGTTTGCGACAGCTACGGCTAAGTTACAAACCTTGTCCGATCCGCTATCCGATGCCATCAAAACGAACCCAACCTCTGTTACCACTACTTATACAGAATTACAAAAGCTACTCGTATTGCTCAAAACAGATATGACCTCCTCGTTGGGCATTCTGATAACCTACGGCGATAACGACGGCGATTAAGGTTATGTCCGACTCCCTGAAGGAGAGAATCAGCTCCTTTTTTATTGGGCAACAGCACATTGCTCCCCTGGCCGTCTTCAGGATCGCCTTCGGGAGCATTATGCTATTGAGCACCATTCGTTTTGTACTGAAGGGCTGGGTGTATGCTTTCTATATCAAACCGAAGTTTCATTTTACGTTTTACGGCTTCGAAAGCGTACAGCCACTCGGCGAAACAGGTATGTATTGTCTGTTCGGGCTGCTCATCGTTTCGTCACTTTTCATTGCCCTGGGTTTGTTTTATCGGGTGGCTATCCTAACGTTTTTCCTGTGCTTTACGTACGTAGAACTCATTGATAAGACCACCTATCTCAACCATTACTATTTCATCAGCATCCTTGCGCTTCTGTTGATACTGGTTCCTGCCAATCGGTATTTTTCGATTGATGTTTTCCGTAAGCCCTTGCTTACCGTTACGCAGGTTCCTGCCTGGACAATCTCCATTTTTAAGCTCCAGTTGCTGCTGGTGTATTTTTTTGCGGGCCTGTCCAAACTCAATTATGACTGGCTGATAGCCGCCCTTCCGCTCAGAATATGGTTGCCGGCCAACAGTCACTTACCCATTATTGGCCCTTGGCTAACCCAACTATGGGTGGCTTATGCTTTTAGCTGGTTCGGGGCTCTGTTCGATCTGGGCGTAGGCTTTTTTCTGTTATGGGATAAAACCCGAAAACCAGCTTATGCCTTTGTTGTCCTTTTTCATCTGGCTACGGGTTTGCTCTTTAAAATAGGCGTGTTTCCGTACATCATGATTGCCGTAACGCCGATTTTCTTTTCAGAAAAGACGCATATCAGAATTATTCAATTTTTCCGAAACTATCAGAAACCTAGCGCCGACCACACCCCTAAAGGGGATTTAGGGGTGTGGCCAGTGTCCAATTTTCAGGAAAAGCTAATCTGGGCTATTTTGGGGCTTCATTTTACGATTCAACTACTACTTCCTTTCCGCTTTCTATTATATCCGGGAAAACTATACTGGACCGAAGAAGGCTATCGATTCTCGTGGCGAGTCATGCTCATGGAAAAAGGCGGAACGGCTTTTTTTCACGTAAAAGATCCCGCAACTGGGCGACAATCCGAAATCGTTAACGCACAATACCTGACTCCTTTGCAGGAAACTATGATGGCTACACAGCCCGATATGATTCTGCAATACGCCCATTTTTTGGCCAAAGACTATGAGCAAAAAGGAATCAAAAATCCGATTGTAACGGCCGAAAGCTACGTAACGCTCAATGGCAGCGGCAGCCGTCTTTATATTGACAGTACCATTAATCTGGCAACAGAACAGGAAACGTTTGGCCACAAACCCTGGATTCTGCCCTTTCGCCAATAAGCAGCATGAACAAAAACGGTATACTACTTTTCCTGATTCTAACGATAACCTCACCCGTACTGGCCCAAACCTTCACGGTGAAGGGGCACGTAAAAACAGCTTTGGGCGAAGGCATTCCCAATGCCTCCCTCGTATTAACAAACACCGAGTATGCTACGGTTTGTGATTCATCAGGCAGCTACCGTTTAAAAAGAATAAAACCTGGTGATTACACGCTTGAAGTGTCGGCGGTTGGGTACAAGTCGGTAGTCCGCACACTTAAACTTACTAGCAATCAGACCATTAATCTAACCTTAGACGAATCTATTCAGCAATTGACAAGTGTTGAAGTGAGGGCTGAAAAGAGTAAAACGTTTGGCATTACTCGCCTAAATGCGATAGAAGGAACCACTATCAATGCGGGTAAAAAAAGTGAGGTAATCGTACTGGACGATATAACGGCCAATAAAGCGACCAACAACAGTCGGCAGATTTATGCCAAAGTCGCCGGGCTCAACATCTGGGAAAACGACGGGGCTGGCATTCAGTTAGGCATCGGCGGACGGGGCCTGAATCCCAATCGGGTAACCAACTTCAACACCCGTCAGAATGGCTACGACATCAGCGCCGACGCCCTTGGATACCCAGAAAGTTACTATTCGCCACCCGCCGAATTAACCGACCGGATTGAAATACTGCGGGGCGCTTCTTCTCTACAATACGGGACGCAATTCGGGGGGCTCATCAACTTCAAATTGAAAGAAGGCCCAGTCAATAAACCCATTGAAGTAACGGCACGGGCAACGGCGGGATCATGGGGATTTTTTAACACGACAAACAGCATTGGCGGCACCGTTAAAAAGCTGCAGTATTATACCTTCTTCCAACATAAATCAGGCAACGGCTGGCGGCCTAACTCGGAGTTTAACGTGAACACCGCTTATGCTTCTGCTACCTATGCCTTCACGAATAAGTTGTCGCTTACGGTTCAGTACACCTATATGAACTACCTCGCTCACCAGCCCGGTGGATTAACGGATGCACAGTTTGCTATTGATCCGCATCAATCCGTTCGGGCACGGAACTGGTTTAACGTCAACTGGAATCTGGGGGCTGCTATACTGGATTATCAAATCAGCGACCGACTGAAATTCAACTCCCGCTTTTTTGGTCTGGCTGCTGGTCGGTTTGCACTGGGCAATCTGGATTATATCAACCGCTTAGATCCGGGTCTGGCTCGCGACTTGTACAAGGATAACTACAACAACTATGGCAACGAAAGCCGGTTGCTGTACACCTACAAGATAAACGGTAATCCACAGAATCTGTTGGTCGGACTGCGCTATTATCGGGGTAATACGGATCGATCGCAGGGGCTTGGCAATAGCAATTCGACCGGCACTCCCGCCGATTTTATGTTCGTCAATCTGGCCGATTATGCCTACTCGCAGTATACATTTCCGAACTACAATCTGGCGTTGTTCGCGGAGCACATCCTGAGGGTCAACTCCAAGTTAAGCATCATTCCCGGTATTCGATTTGAAAATATTACCACGAAAGCGGACGGTTTCTATTCGGTGATCAATAAAGATCAGGCGGGTAATGTGATTTTCAATCAGCGGATCGAGGAACATAAAAACAATGTCCGGCATTTTCTGATCGGCGGCATTGGTCTGAGTTATTTCCAGAATCAGGCGCTTCAGGTTTACGCCAATATTTCGCAGAATTACCGGGCCATTAATTTCAACGACATTCGCTCGGTCAACCCAAATATTCAGGTCGATCCAAACCTACAGGACGAACGGGGCTATTCGGCTGATATTGGCGTGCGAGGCAACTTGTCTGGCATCCTGAATTACGATGTGAGTTTATTCACCATCAACTACGCCAACAGAATCGGGACGGTGCAAAAGTCGGACCCCGTAACGTTTAATATTTATCGCTATCGGACCAATGTTTCCCAATCCAGAAGTCTCGGTCTGGAGTCGTTCGCCGAACTGGAACTGTTGCATTTCATCGACAAACAAAACAGCCGCACCCGGCTTTCGGTATTTACCAATCTCGCCCTGATCAACGCCCGTTACATTAACAGCGACGAACCGGCCTACCGCGACAAAAAAGTGGAACTGGCACCCGATGTGATTTTCAAAACGGGCTTGTCTTTTCAGCACAAACGCCTGTCCGCCACCTATCAGCTCGCTTACACCAGCGACCAGTTTACCGATGCCACCAACGCCGTCTTTCTGGCCAATGCCATTGATGGACTCGTTCCGGCCTATACTGTCATGGACCTGTCGGGACAATACAAACTGAGCAAAGTTTTCATGCTGCAAGGCTCGATTAACAACCTGGCGAATGCCCGCTATTTCACCCGCCGTGCCGACAGTTACCCCGGCCCCGGTATCATCCCCGCCGATGCCCGCAGCTTTTTCCTGACAGTACAAGTCAAGCTCTAATTCCGGGCTTTAGCGGGTTTGCTGGCAGCTCGTTTTTCTGTCACCCCTCCTGCGTCGGGATGACAGAAAAACGACTAATCTACTATTAATAAGCCATTTGCAGAACTCGATCCGATTATCCATCTAACTCTATCACTCAATGAGCTGCATTATCTCAAAAGTGCTAGTAATTGACTCATTTGAGATAATGCCTTCCCCAAAACCACCCGACCTTTGACCTGTTCAAAAACGAAACACAAACACAAATACATAAGGTCATGAAAACGCTCATCAAACCCCTGCTCGTTGCTTTCGCCCTGGTGATCACCACTGCCTATACTACGTTCGCTCAAGCTCCTGCCAACGCTCAACCAAGCCCTGCTTTCCAAAGTGGCATCTATACCAACAAGGCGGGAAAATTGCAGATCGCTCTGGATAAACAAACGGGTCATGCCCTTCAGATTCGGTTGGCCGATGGCAGTGGGCAAATGTTCTTTGTTAAACGAGTGGGGAAACAAGAAACCGCCGTTCGCTTACAGCTCGATATGAGTGATTTGCCTGACGGGGCTTATCAATTGAGCATCACAGACGGTAAGCAAATTACTCAACACACTGTAACGCTGGGCACTCCGAAACCTCAGGATGTCAGCCGATTGGTAGCCATCAACTAATAGCCTTCTATCCGACTAGTCGCCATACCCTTAATACACATACGTCCTCCCGAATTTTGAGTAGCTACTCACAAAATTCGGGAGGACGTATGTGTATCAATTCAGATTTAAAGAGCTTGAATACTAGTGCTTTGGCAAAATAGATTCTATTGAGTTGATAGTCAGAGTCAAGAGAGACCACAGAATCAGTAGAATCTACAGAATCTAAATTGGATAAGTACTAGTGCTCTTTAGCGCCATTTCAATGCGTTAATATTACCGCCAATCTTAACCCCTTCAACTAAACCTACTTCGTTGTCGTAACGGGTATGAATACCGCCCATTAAACGGGATTCGGCACATTCTTGAGCCGCGTCCCAAAATGATTTATAGTGCCGGGATTTATACTTCAGTTTGTTGGTATACGAGTTAAAATAAGCAGTATAATCCGCCTGCGTTGGTTTGTCGGGCAATTCATGGCGATACGTATACACCAGATCGGGGCGAGTGACGTGGGTATCATCTGTGAAAGGAAAACTAGTACCGTATAGCGCTGTAAGTACGGTAGCGGTAGCCGCCGACTGAACAGCATGACCTGAATAGAACGATGGAAAAGGCGGCTCCAGAAAGAACGGTAACCATTGAGGCCACCATTGGCCATTTTTGCCATTCGGACGGAGTATGTTCTGGGCGTATGATGAAGGGCGCTCTACATTGTAAGCAAATTTCACTTTCCAGCAGATGATGAAAGCATCGGCCACTGCCATCCCAATCCGGGCATAGGTTTCAGCGGCTTTCACCAGATCAGCAGAACTGTTCCGAATCGCAATGCTACCCAAATTATACGAGTGGCCAGGAGGAGAGCAGGTTTCAGTAGGGTCATCGCCCCACCACATCACAATTGCCCGATCGGCCTCAGTAAGCGTTCGATTACGATCAACGACTTCTTTGTAATGTTTGTAATACAAACTAGTTGTATCCGTCGAATATTCCAGGGGCTTAGGCATTGGCAATTCCCGATTTCGGCGAGAGAATGTCCGATTCTGGCCCCAGGTTGGATGCATGGGAATTTTTGTGTTCGATTGCCCAATGGCAGGTGGTACCCACAATCCCTCCCCGTGTGGTCGCACAAAATCTGCGGGGAAATTGCGTAGATAGCCTTCGTGCCCACCATCATTTTTTGCCCACTGGTAAATTTTAGCGGCAATGGCTTTCCCATATTTTTCAGACCGCTCAACAACATCCGGACTAAGTTGAACCGCATATCGGTCATGAATTTCCTGCTCCAGCGAGTCGATTGGTTGCGTTTTTTCGGTATACGCATAAAACGCTTTGAGCATATAAGCCTGCCCGGCGTTGAGGGCCAATTCCCAACAATACGCTTTTTTCGGATCAACTTTAGGCAAGGCAAGTGTATCGACCAGCTGACGAATGATTGATCGATTTTTGGGAGCTGAATGAACAACGGTTTCGTACATAGTTAGTCCCAGATACCCAATTGCCCGAGACCCATAAGTAGGTGTATTTTTCGGCGCTCTGGTCATGACTCGCACCGTCATATCAGCCCAGGTAGTAGCTACTGAAGAGGAAGTTTCGTTTGTAGTAATTGATTGAGCCTGAGTAATAGACACATAACTACAGGCTAGACAAACTTGAAATATACAAATTTGAATAAATTGTTTCATGGAATGGCTCTGTTGTTACTAACTAATCCGTAGGCAAACAAAAATCCTGCCAGAGTAGGGATGAATTAACATTTATACGAGGATCACAACGGGCCAGACCTTCAGGAAAACTTAGCGATAGTTTCAATAAGCTCAAGCAATACCGACGCATTACGACTCACTATGCAAAGGCGTCTGAAAGCTTCACTGATGTTATCTAGTTGATCTCTCACCATAATCTTAGTAGCCTATCTGAAAGCCTTTTTATTGTTTTATCTGGCGCAAAGCGGAGTAATCGATGACGATGAACTGGAATTGTATAAGCATTGGCTTACTGGTTGGCAATCTCATGAAAACTTCCCGACTGGTTACGGGCCTCGCTTGCCACTGAGTTATTTGTCAAAATTGGCCTGGTGCTGCTGGACACGTCGGTCATTTTTGGCGATATTCTAAAGGCCGGGTCGTTAGGACTCATTCAAGCCTTAGTTGTTGTTTTATCCCTCCGGCACTTTTACTAATTAGATTTAAAAGCTATATTTTGTAAATTTTCTCATTAGTTTCAGTCAGCATTGCTCATTTTGATAGCTAATGAATATCCGATAAATTAGAGGCTATAGAGCAGAGCATATACTTGCACGTTCAGTAGAAAGCAACGAACCAGCACTTAGCTTTCCCGTTATAGAAGTTGAATACGATTAGCAACCAGAAGAACCTTGACAATCTATCGATATATATATCATCGATTCGTACGCGATATCGCATACTGCGTAGTTGCGCTGTTGATGGCTTCGACCGCCATTCAGGCGCAAACGTATGGCCTACAGTTTGTAGGACACGAAGACATTCAAGATAGCCGTACCTCACTAAATCTTACGCCGGATCAACCGTTGTGCCTGAAAGGTAATGTAGAGGTTTCTTTTGATCTGACGCTTGTACCCAATTATCAAACGTACTTTGGCTATATCTTCAGAATTATTCAGGATGACAAACAAAATCTTGATCTCCTGTACGATCAGAAGTCCAGGAGTTTCAAACTGATTATTGGTGGTCGTCTAGCCCAATCGGTAATTCAAATTGATTCGGTAACGCTGTTCAACAAATGGAATCACTTTACCATCAACTGGGATCTTAACCAGCGGTCGTTGCTTGTGTCTGTCAACAATAAAGTGATTATTAAGGATCATGTAACCTTTAACGAAAGCGGGTGTTTTAAACTGTTTTTTGGCAGCAATGAGTTTGGGCAATTTAAATCGAAGGACTTGCCCCCCATGAACATTAAAGACATTGTCGTGACCGAAAATGGCCGGCGAACACACGACTGGCCGTTGCAGGGAGTGAATGGTATAACAACTAAGGATGAAGTTGACGGACAAATAGCCACGGTCAAAAACCCGGTTTGGATCAAATCGCTGCATACGGAGTGGAAAAAGGCGGATCAGCTTACTCTGAAAGGCTATGCAAATGTCGCCTTTGATCCAATTACCGAAACGGTTTACGTGACGGGTTCTGAGAAGCTGTATCAATACGCTGTTTCAACGCATCAAGCTAGCGCACACCCACATAAAAACCCTCCCCAAAATCTACTTCGGGGTAGTCAGGCCATTTACAATCCGTTTACTGGCCGACTTTATAGCTATTTTGTCGATCAGAAGTCCGTATATAGTTGTAACCCAGCTACCAGCGACTGGACTGTCGAGACCATTACCCCAAACGCGGTTAAGGTAACGGAATACTGGCACGCGAATAAATTCATTTCCCCATTTGATTCGTCACTGTACATTTTAGGCGGTTATGGCCAGTTGCGATACAAAAACAGTATTCTACGCTACCATTTTGCCTCCAGAACATGGGATACGCTTAGTTCGAGCAAAAACGTATATACACCACGTTACCTTGCTGCTTTAGGAACAACTTCTTCTATTGATACGGCTTATATGATAGGAGGCTATGGAAGCCTAACGGGCGAGCAGATGCTTAACCCTAAAAATTCGTACGATTTATTAGAATATCTGGTCAGAAAAAACACCTTCCGAAAGGTCTATGAGTTAACCGTTCCAAAAACGGATTTTGCCTTCGCCAACTCGTTGATGATCGATGCAAAATCGAAGCAGTATTACGGACTTATCTTTCCCAATCAGCAGTTCAAGGCTCAGTTGCAGTTGATTCGAGGGTCTTTGACAACGCCATCCTACGAAGTGTTGGGAACTCCTATACCTTATTCGTTTCACGATATTCACTCGTACGCCGATTTGTACTACTGTCCAGTCAGCCAAAAACTAATAGCTGTTACATTATATCAGAACGAGGAGACCAATACAACGGACGTAAAACTCTATTCGATTTCATTCCCTCCCAATGCCCTGAACGTGCAGGCACATCAGGAAGAACCAGCAACTCTCCCCTATTGGTGGTTTCCCGTTGCTATCCTGGCAGTTGGCGGAGCGGTCTTCCTGTATACCCGTCGGAATCGCCAATTAGTGGGTAAACAACCAGAACTAGAGCCGACTCCTTTTCAACAACAGCCGTTATTAGTCGATAACTTGACGCAACCAGCTTTACTAATAACCCCGGAAATTCCGACATCTCGCTCCGACTTGCCAATGAAATTAGCGTTGACATCGAGTATTTTCTTTTTTGGCAACTTTCAGGTACTCGATCACTCGGGAAACGATATAACCAAGTCCTTCACTCCTCTGCTGAAAGAGCTTTTTTTACTGCTGTCGCTCAATAGCCTTGGTAAGCAACGGGGAGTAGCTACCGAAAAACTGAATGAAATTCTCTGGCCTGATAAGTCGGGCCGGGAAGCCAGTAATAATCGCTCGGTCAACATTACGAAACTGCGAAATCTGTTGGAGAAAGTTGAATTTTGTTCGCTCTCCAAGGATTCTGGCTACTGGAAAATAGAATTCAATTTTAACCAGCAACTGTATGTTGATTATGAACGGTATACGGCCATTATCAATGACAAGACCGTACTGACGAAACAGGCCATTATTGAGTTAGGGGAGCTTACGAAACGGGGTCCTTTTCTGCAAAATACGGAGTATTATTGGCTAGATGATTTCAAAGCAGATATTTCAAACAAGATTATCAATACGTTCCTAAAGTATGCTAATACGCTAACGATCAGCGAGGAGCCGGAGCTTTTAATCCAGATTACAAATTATATTTTTGATTATGATCCCGTCAATGAAGATGCCATCATTTTAAAATGTAAAGCCCTGTCGTTGATGGGGAAACATACGCTGGCCAAGAACACCTTCGAGCGGTTTATTCGGGACTATAAAGCCATCTATGGCGAAGAATACGAACAATCGTTCTCGGCCATCATCGATTAAAAGAAAGTGAGTTTGGGATGTGACCCTACGGGTCCCAACAGCGTAGCGTCGGTAGAATAACTCAAGCAGCTAACACCTGTGCCGTCAGGTACAGAATCTATTGCGTACCTGACGGCACGCAGGTTGTCTTGAGGCATTCTTATACTACCGACGCTGCGCTATTAAGGCCCCACGGGTTAAGATGAACACGACGATAAAACAGATAAAAAATAATCTAATTTCTTCATCACGGCCCTAAGCAGACGCCGACCTGGCCGAAACTCCTTTTTCGGTCGCCTTACTCCACTTTAACGAGCCTACTTCTAAAAATTAAGGTTTTATTAAGATTTTATTAAGGGGCCACGCTGTACTTAGTACCGAATTAATCCAGAAAAATAATGGATTTGTAAAATTATTCACACAGAATAGGCTGGATAGTATTCTTTTCAACCAGGCTAATAAAAGGGCCGCAAGTTGATTCTGCCAGGTTAATTCGGAGTTAAAAACTGTATCGATTATCAGTTAGCAGTAAGTATTAAACCAGCGATTCTGCTTTTTCTACGTAAAATTCACCTTGTTATGAGTGTGCTAAAGCAACTGACCTCGACAAAAAAAAGTCCAGTGGCGGCTTCGGAGTCGCTAGAGCTGGACTCTCTTTTTAAAGAATTCTATGATCGACTTGTGTACTTTTCGGTACAAATCATACGGGATCAGGCACAGGCGCAGGACATCACACAGGATGCGTTTATAAAATACTGGCAGGAACGAGAGGCTATATTTCCCAATAAGGTGGCCATTAAAAACTACCTCTACAGTACCGTACGAAATGCCAGCCTGAATGTAATCCGACATAACAAAGTTGTTGACGACTATCGGGAGCACCATGGCCTTCCGGAAATGGAAGAACTGACCATCATGGATGCGATCATTTCTTCTGAGGTCATGGCTGAACTGCATTCGGCCATTGAAGCACTGCCCGCTAATTACCGCACGATCTCCGAGATGAGTTATATGGAAGGCAAAAAGAATCAGGAGATTGCCGATGAATTAAATATGTCGATCAATACCGTTAAGAAGCAAAAACAACGGGCACTTGAATTACTCAGAATGCGGCTTTCACCTGAGGTGTTTGCTATCTTACTCACCATCGGGAGTGCCCATATGATGTAACTTTTTGTCATGCTGACGAAGGAAGCATCTTAAGCTATCCTTATTCGTACGTTATGATGCTTTAAGATGCTTCCTTCGTCAGCATGACAAAAATTCCCACACACTGGAACTAGAGTCAATTTTACCTTCCTATTTCTCTAGCGAAAAAAAATAGATTAAAATTTATATTCGCTTTATCCTATTTCCTGGTCTGCGTGTCTCTATGGAGTAAAGCAATGCCATGGAAAATTATAGCCGTTATTTTAGACAGGGTGACTTGATCGCTAAGTACCTCAAAGGGGAGCTGAGTGATCAGGAACGGGAAGAGCTGGAGGATTGGCTTGCTCAAAGCGATCATAATCGGGCACTGTTTACCAAACTGACTCAGGAAGCGACTATTAATACTGAACTGACAAAATTTGGTTCGTCTGACAAAGCAGAAGCCTGGGAGAAAATAGTATCTGAAACAGGGTACAATACGCCCAATCATAGATCGTATATAGGTAAACGTTTACTCCGTTACGCAGCAGCCGCTGTGGTTGTCATTCTAGCCGGGCTACTACTCTACCCTTTCAATCGCCAATCGCAGCCAACAAAACCAGTTGCTCAACAACCAACTGATTTTGCTCCCGGTAGTAGCAAAGCAATTCTGACATTAGCGGATGCATCAAAAATAATTCTGGATGATGTAGCGGATGGCCAAATTGCCCAACAAGCGGACGTAGTGATCACGAAAACCGCTGATGGACAATTGCTATATGCCAAAAATTCAGCCGCAAATTCTCTCGAAGCACCTATAACCAAGTCCAGTTATAACACCATTACCACCCCTCGCGGTGGGAAGTTTCGGATAATCCTCCCGGATGGGAGCAAAGTCTGGCTCAATGCGGCTTCATCGCTGAAATATCCCACAAAATTCATCGGTAATGAGCGAAGCGTGACGCTTATAGGCGAAGCATATTTTGAGATAATGCCCCTGAAAAATGCCCATAAGCAGGCTATGCCTTTCCGGGTCCATTCAGCCAGTCAGGTTGTCGAAGTGCTGGGTACGCATTTCAACATCAACAGCTACGCTGACGAAAGCATGGTAAAAACAACTTTGCTGGAAGGCAAAGTGAAGGTTATTAGGACAAGCCCAGATCGGGCAGAAAGTTCAACGGAGATTATCCTTAAACCTGGCGAACAGGCGCAGTTAACGGCCGATGCGAAGCGCAGGCTTAATCTGATTCCGAAAGCTGACCTGGAAGAAGCCGTAGCCTGGAAGAATGGGCAGTTTCAGTTTAAAGATACCGACCTCCCTACCATCATGCGCCAGATTTCCCGCTGGTACGATGTTAAGGTTGATTTTCAGGGTAGACTGCCCGATACAAAATTCAGAGGTAAGATTTCGAGGGACGTACCGCTCTCCCAGATTTTTCAGATTCTTCAGTTAAGTGGTATCAACTTTAAAATAGAAGGCAGAAAAATAACCGTAAAATCCTGATCGACAATCGCTAGACCGGGCAAGGCTCGGAATAGCCACAGAGGATTCCATAAAAAAAGCCGGAACGTGTTGCGAGCACTTCCGGCAAAAGCTGGGATTTCTCTGTCAAAAAAAACAGAAAAGCAAAACCTGTTGACGTACAAGTTTTTACCAACCCCAAAACCAGCATAAAAGTATGAATTATTCTACTTTTTACCTACGGCTGTGTCAGCAAGAAGCATGGACACCGCTTAGGCATCGAATGTCCCCCCGACTACTCCATATGAGTCGGGATACGAAACGAAAATGGATTATGCGACTCAATTTTATCAGCATATTCTTATTAATTGCCTGTCTGCATGTATACGCAGCCAGTTATAGCCAGCTGGTTTCAATTAATGAACGGAATGCACCGCTTGAAAAAGTACTGGATAAACTGGAAAAACAGAGCGGTTATTCCTTCTTCCTGCAAACGAATCTGCTGGCCAGCAGCAAGCGGGTTACGGTTCGGCTGAAAAATACGCCGTTGGAAACAGTTCTGGAAGAAGTATTTAAGAACCAGCCACTAAGCTATTCCATCGTTAGCAAAACCATCGTTATTAAAAAGAAGGACGATGCCACTTCGCATAAACCCGTCAGTGAGTTGCCTTCGCTCTTTCCCGATGCCAGGGCCGGGCTGAGACTGGAGGCCAGCGCGGATTTTGAGCGGAGAACGATCGAACTGGTTGATCGAGTACAAGCCTTCAAACCCTTGCTTATTCCGATCATTGGTAAAGTCACCGACGAAAAAGGCGAAGTCTTACCAGGCGTCAGTATTGTTGTGAAAGGCACGCAACGCGGCACCACAACAGATCCGAGAGGGCAATTTCAACTTGATATACCCGACCGATCGACTACCCTGGTTTTCAGCTTTGTAGGCTATGAAACGCAGGAAGTTAAGCCCGGCGATCAGGCAACCTTAAATGTAACGTTAAAGGTCAGCGAGCGCGGTTTACAGGAAGTAGTCGTCGTTGGTTATGGCGAACAACGCAAGAGCGACGTAACGGGCGCTACCAGTACAGTAACAGCCAAAGAAATTGCCAAACGCCCGCTGATACGAGTCGAGCAGGCGTTACAAGGCACTACTTCCGGGGTTGTTGTCGCTAGCAGTAGCGGACAACCGGGCCGTGGTCTGAGCGTTCGTATCCGGGGAGCAAACTCCATTACGGGTTCTAATGAGCCTTTGTATGTAATTGATGGCTTCATTGGTGGAAACATTGAGTCACTTAACCCGAATGATATTGAATCGCTGGAAATTCTAAAGGATGCTTCGGCAACGGCGATTTATGGATCTCGGGGATCAAACGGCGTCGTGCTCATCACCACCCGATCGGGGCAGGAAGGCAAAGCCAAGGTTAATTTCAGTACGTGGTTCAGCAAAGGGATGATGCCCAGAGAACTATCGCTGATGAATGCTTATGACTTTGCTCGGACAGTCAATACGCAGTTTGCTTCAACGGGCAACCCGCCTGCTTTTTCGGATGATCGGCTCCAGCAACTAAAAGCTAACGGCGGTACCGATTGGCAACGCGAACTTCATCAGGAGCCGCTTATTCAGAACTACCAGATTGATTTATCAGGAGGTACGTCGGGTGTGCGGTATCTGATTTCAGCCAATTACCTCGATCAGCCTGGTTTAATTCTCAACCAGTATTACAAACGGGCCACCTTGCGGGCAAATATCGACGCCAAGATCAACGAAAAGATCAACCTGAAATTTAACGTAGCGGCCGTAATTCCTCAGAACCGCAATACGAACTACTCAGGCGATTTGACCGATCCGTTCACGCAAGCAACCGAATGGGACCCAACCTCGCCCGTGCGCGATCCAACAACGGGTGCGCTCGTGTATACGGCCCCCTATGCTTCCATTCAGTACAGCCCTGTAGCGCGGGCACTTGGTCAGTTCGATGAAGGCCGGAACACAAACATTGCGGGAACCGGTATACTGACGTATCAGATTCTGAAAGGATTGACGTTCACAACGAATACGACCTATCAAATTTCCTCGCCCTTTAACCAGACCTTATTTGGACCGGGGACAGGCAATGGGGTCTTGTATGCACAGGTTAATTCGTCCAGAAACTGGAATTTCCAGAACAGTAACTTCCTGACCTACAAAGGCAATTTTGGCGATCATGCCGTTACCGTAACGGCGCTGTACGAACAGCAACAGGGACAAGGCATGTCGGCAACGGCCCGTGCGAACAGTCTGTCCACTTATGCACTTGGTTATTACAACTTGAGTCTGGGTGGCACGCAACAGACCTCTTCCGGCTACTCTGCCGACGCTTTGCAATCGTATATGGGTCGGGTCAACTATGCCTACAAAGAGAAGTATCTGCTCACAGCCAGCGTACGCGTAGATGGCTCTTCGCACTTGACCGAGAAGTATAGCACCTTCCCTTCGCTGGCGCTGGCCTGGAACTTGTCGAAAGAAAGTTTCCTTCAAACCTCTAAATTGTTTTCAGACCTAAAAATCAGAACAAGCTACGGGCAAACGGGCAATCAGGCAGTAGGCGCGTATGCCACCATAGCGCAGATAACTACAGGTGGAAGCCAGCCAGCCTATTATTACGATGGCAAGACCCCTAGCGTAGCAACCCCGCTCGGAGCGCCCGTATCCAATAGCCTGAAATGGGAAACCACATCTCAATATGATGCGGGTATCGACGCGTCGTTCCTGAACGGTCGCTTACGATTTACCGCCGATGCCTATTTGAAAAACATTTCCAACCTCTTGTATAGCTACCAGGCTCCCTTCTATCTGGGCGGTGGCGATTACCTTCGAAACATTGGTAGTGTTGAAAACAAAGGGCTCGAATTTTCGCTCAGTGGCACTCCAATCGCAACAGGCAAGCTCCGCTGGACCAGCAATTTCAATATCTCCTTTAATCGCAATAAAGTAACCGATCTGGGTGGCCTCGACAATGTGATTGTGAATGGCGTTGGTTCTGCGCTGAACAGTGCGTCTATCCTGCGGGTTGGTCGGCCATTGGGTGAGTTTTACGGATACCAGTTTCTGGGAACCTGGAAAACGAGCGAAGCCGATCAGGCAGCCCAATTTGGGATGAAACCCGGAGACGCCAAATACGTGGATGTTAACGGTGATCATGCTTACACAGCCGCCGACCGAGTACCGATAGGTAACGGAACGCCTAAATACTCGTTTGGTTTCATCAATGACGTCAGCTACGGCAATTTTACCCTTAGCTTCATGTTCCAGGGAACGCACGGCAACCAGATTTACTCGCAGACACTGGCGTACCTCTGGGGCGGTTTAGGGGATCAGCGAAACGCCACCACTACGGATGCGTTGAACATCTGGACAGCCCAAAATCAGACCGACAATCCGGCATTCAGCAACACCAGCAAGAACTTCAACAACAGTAGCCGTTATGTGTACGACGGCAGCTATACCAAGCTGAAGAACCTGTCGCTTACTTACCGGGTGCCTGATAATCTGTTGAATAAGGCAAAAATCCGCAACCTCGAAGTGTACGTGAGTGGTCAGAACCTGTTCATGATCACCAAATACCCTGGCTATGATCCCGAAGTATCGAACGGAACGAACGCCATCACACAGGGACTGGAAATGGGCGTTATACCAAACCCAAAAACGTATACGATTGGCGTACGCCTTGGCCTGTAAGTGCTGTTTGTACGATTACAACATTCAATCAGAAGACAAAACCATGAACACCAAATATTCCTTATTCCTTGTCTTTCTTGCCTTGATTTTGGTTAGCGGCTGTCAGAGTCTAATTGAAGATCCTAAAGGCAGTTTGACTCCCGGAACCTATTTTAAAACGCAGTCGGATCTGGATGCATCCGTGGCGGCTATCTATATCCAGTTTGCGCGTGATGGCGCCTGGGGGTTTACAAACCGGAGCACCTCTTATTTTGGCTCAGATGATTTTACCACCGATCCCGGCCTGAATAAAGAAGATTTCCGGCTGTTCGATCGCCTGAGTGGTGGCAGCGGCAATGGGAGCCTGGTAGCCCAATGGCAAGGTCCCTGGCAGGGCATCTATCAGGCGAACAACGTAATCGCTAACTATACAAAAGTGGGTTCTACGGATGTTCTGAAAAATCAGGCAGCTGGTCAGGCGTATTTCCTTCGGGCATTGGGGTATTATTATCTGGTTCGAACATTCGGCCCTGTACCGATCATTCTGACCCAGATCGATGTGAACGACCGCCCTCCCCGCGATCCGGTCGATAAAGTGTACGCAGCTATCATCAGCGATTTACAGAAAGCGAAAGAGCTGTTGCCCATTTCGTTCCCGAACCAACCCGGCAAGGCGAATCAGATGGCAGCCCGCTCACTCCTGGCCGATGTGTATCTAAGCATGACAGGCTGGCCACTCAACCAGGAGAGCAATTATAAACTGGCTGCCGATGAAGCGAATTCGGTCATGCAATCGGGCGTTTACAACCTCAATACGCCTTACGCAACCGTGTTCACGACGAACAATAGCTCCGAGTCTATTTTTGGTTTCCAGTACAATGTAAGCGGGGGGCTGCCGCTTCGGAGTGCAGGGTCTTCTTCTGTACCGCTCGATGAAATCGCAACGAACGGATCGAGTGGCTGGGATGATTATTATCCGGAAATCAATTTCTACAAAAACGCGCCTAAATGCTCCCGGACGGATGCTACGTTTTACACAACGATCAAGCTACGCCAGCCCGATGGGAAAACATTTAAATTGGTGTCCTGGGATTCGCCCGAAACGCACGCGGGTCACCCCTATTACAAGAAGTTCCGGGCGGGTTTAAATGGCGATGGCGTTTCTGAAACCGAAACGACCATCGACGCCATCAATCCGAGTACGAACAAAGTGTATGATGTCATTCGCTACCCGCAAGTTCTGTTAATCTATGCCGAGGCATCGGCGATGGCCGCTGGTGGCCCAACAACAGCAAGTTATAGTGCCATCAATCAGGTGCGAAAACGGGCGGGTTTGCCCGATCTGACAACGGGCCTTTCGGCGACTGCTTTCCGGGATGCGGTCGTGTATGAACGGGCCTATGAATTTGCGGGCGAGTTTGGTGTGCGGTGGTTTGATATTGTTCGATTACAACTATTACCACAGATTGTAGCCGCCCGAAGTTCAGCCGAAAATCCAATTCCAGCGAATACAAATTTTGCCCAGAAGTATTTAGCCCCCATCCCGGTGAACGAAATGTCCAGAAATCCGGGCTGGACGCAGAATGACGGCTACTAATTGAATGAGTGATTGAGTGAATAAGTAATTGATTGTAATTTATTCGCTCAATCACTCATTCATTATAGGTTGGCTTGGAAAGCATAGTGGAATTTCTGCTATGCTTTTTATACTACAGAAATGCTTTTACAGTAAGCTATACGGTTTTTGAGAGGCCGTTTAAACTTTCTAAATTCTGTTAAAACTGGATATTTTTTTGTCATTCCGACGCAGGAGGAATCTCAAAGTTGAGTATTAGTCAAGCTTGAGATTCCTCCTGCGTCGGAATGACAAAAACTAGTCTTACGTTTCTATTAAAAGTAAAAATTCAAACAACTCCTACATTACAGATGGCAGCTCTGAAAGAATATAAGCCCCGGACAAAGCCGTCGTCTAAGCGAATTGTCATCTATAAATTCACCGCCATTTTATTTCCTATTTTTTTACTGGTTCTTATCGAAATTATATTGAGGGTTTTTAATTATGGTCATAGCGTAAATTTATTTATTGATTATCCTGATGATAAAAATTACTATGTATTAAACCCAGATGCATCTAAAAAATATTTCAGCAATCAAAAAATAGCAACTACCGGAAATAGTGAACACTTTAAAAAGAAAAAAGACGAAAACACCTTACGCATTTTTGTCCTGGGCGAATCCACGACAATTGGTTATCCTTATTTCCACAATGGTTCATTTCATCGCTGGCTTCAGTATCGACTAACCCACACGTTTCCCAATCGAAATTTTGAAATTATCAACCTCTCATTAACAGCCGTTAATTCGTATACAACTTACGGTTTTGCCAACGAACTAATCGATTATGAACCAGACGCTGTCCTGATTTATACGGGGCATAATGAATACTACGGTGCCCTCGGTGTGGGTTCTACTGAAAGCATAGCTGGTACTCCCCAACTCATTGACCTGATTCTTTATCTTCGTCAGTTTCGGCTCATGCAGTTACTGACTAATGGCTACGAAAAAATACAGCGCATAGCCGGAGGAAATAAACCGAGTTCGGGTGGCACGCGTATGAAATTGATGGTAGCGAACCAGCAGATCCCCTATCAATCAGACCTGTATGAGCGGGGAGTAGAACAGTTTCGCCGGAACATGGATCGAACCCTTCAACTGCTCGCCAAACGCAACATTCCTGTCTTTGTCAGTAATCTGGTTAGCAATGAGAAAGACCTGAAACCGTTCGTAAGTTTCTCAGTCGATACGGTCAACTCGTCGAAATTCAACAGCGCATACAACCTTGGTTTAACGGCGCTGACGAACGGTAATCTGCCAACAGCTTCCTCGTATTTCAAAGCAGCCAATCAGTTGAACAGCAACCATGCGTTGTGCACGTACTATTTGGGACGAACGGCCTATTTACAGGGTGATTTCGGGCAGGCAAAGCGGTATTTCTCCAGAGCTAGGGATTTAGATGGCCTGCGTTTCAGAGCACCAGAAGCCTTCAATGGTATTATCGGCCAGTTATGCCAGCAATACAAAAACACGCATCTCGTAGATACTAAAGCCCTTTTTGAAGCCAATTCGGCCAATTCGATTATTGGCGATGAGTTGATTCTGGAGCACGTTCATCCTGACCTGAAAGGCTATGCTTTGTTGTCGGATGCGTTTTATGAGGCTCTGAAGAAGGCCCGGTTCTTCACCATAAAGGATGAACCGGAAATGAGTTTGGCTCAGCTACTTCGCGATATGCCCATCACGAAGGTCGACTCCCTGGCAGGTCTGTATAAAGTGGCTAATCTCAAACGAAACTGGCCGTTCAACGAAGTTATGTCGACTCAGTCGTTTAGGGTGGAATCGGTAGAAGAAAAATTAGCCTACAGCCTGACGACGCAACAAACGACCTGGAACGACGCCCTCAGTCATTTGTATGATTTTTACATGCGCAGTCATGCGTTGCGCGACGCCCGAAAAGTAGTCGAGACACTCGTGCTGGAATACCCAACCGACGTGCGTTATTATGAAAAGGCAGCCATGCTGAGTGGCGAACTGAACGATCAGGCAACTGCTATTTTCTATTTCAAAAAAGCCTTTGCCTTAGCCCCAACCTTCGACAAAGCACGCTATCTTTTTGTGCTTTACCTCCAACTCGATCGGCCCAAAGAAGCCCTACCCTATCTGGATTATGCCATTCAAAATAACCAATCCCGATTCGATTTACAATCGGTTAAAGCCAATACCGAACAAATTATTTCTCTCGAACAACGCACTGCTATTGACTCGACTAATGTGTCGATTTTAAATCAAATTGCCAGCGCCTATTATCGAATGGATAATAAGAAAGGGACATTAAACTATGTACAAAAAATTTTAACGATTGACCCCACAAATAAAGAAGCCTTGGCTCTATTCACACAACTCAACTGAGCAGTTTTCAGTGTGACCCCGTCGGGGTCAAATGTCTATAGGAAATAAATACAACTATAAACCTTTGACCCCGTCGGGGTCACACAAAATGAACGAATCGAATTATGCTTCGTTACTCGAATTTTTATCTATCAATTAATGGCAAAAATTTCACCCAAACTACTCTCATTCGTTATCCGGTTTCGTTCTTCATGTGTCTTTATAATGAATACGGATTTGCTCACCGCTGACGAAACGAATTAGCACACAACACACACTGATTTTATGATTCGATTGGATCAAAAAGGGGCACTCTTTGGGCTGGCAGTCGGTAGCATTTTGGCTGCCAGTATGGTAACTGGCGAAGGCCCACTGTCGACGGGTAAAGACTGGCCCAATTACGGGGGCAATAAAGCGGGGAATCGCTATTCGCCATTGACCCAGATCAATACCCAGAACGTAACAAACCTACAGGTTGCCTGGATGTATGATGCCTCTGAAAAGCCTGACGCAAACGGTCGTCGACGCGACCGGGCCATTCAGTGCCAGCCTATTGTCGTAGACGGGATTCTATACGGTACGACACCGGATCTGAACCTATTTGCCCTGAAAGCAGGTACTGGCGAGCAACTCTGGCGATTTGAACCGTCACGTAACGATCGGCGCAACTCGAATCGGGGGGTTGTGTACTGGCAAAGCGGAACCGATAAGCGGATTCTGTATACGGTTGGCTCTAGTCTGTATGCCATCAATGCAGCAACAGGTGAGTCTATTTCCAGTTTCGGCACCGACGGTAAAGCCGATTTGCATGAAGGCCTGCAAACCAATCTTGATCACGATGTGAGCAAGCTATCGGTGAATGCGACCTCGCCGGGGATTGTGTACCAGAATACGTTTATCATCGGATCGAGCGTATCGGAGTCGGGCGATGCTGCACCCGGTCATATTCGGGCGTTCGACGTAGTTACGGGCAAACTGAAGTGGGTATTTCATACGATTCCACAACCAGGTGAGTTTGGATACGACACCTGGCCGAAAGATGCCTACAAGAAAATCGGTGCCGTTAACAACTGGAGTGGCATGTCGCTCGATGAGAAAAGGGGCGTTGTGTATTTCGGGACAGGCTCACCCGCATCTGATTTCTATGGGGGTGACCGTCAGGGCCAGAATCTGTTTGCCAATTGTATTATGGCACTAGAGGCCGAAACAGGCAAACTAAAGTGGTATTACCAGACCATTCACCACGATCTATGGGATCGGGATCACCCCTGCCCACCAAACCTCATTACGCTGAATCGTAACGGTCCCGACGGTCGGCCCCGACGCGTCGATGCTGTTGTGCAGACGACCAAAGATGGCCTGGTGTACGTGCTGGATCGGGATAAAGGCACCTCGCTCTTTCCGGTGGAAGAACGCAAAGTTCCAGTCAATGGCTTACCCGACGAACATCCCTGGCCGACCCAGAAATACCCTATTAAACCGCTACCGTTAAACCGACAGGTGTATACCGAAGCGGACATTACCAATCTGTCGCCGGAAGCGCATGCATACGTAAAAGAGCGTTTTCTCCAACTTAAAACAGATAATAAGTTCGCCCCCCCGTCTGAAAAGGGCACATTACTTTTTGGCTACAGTGGTGGGGCCGAATGGGGTGGCAATGCAATCGATCCGTCGGGGATTCTTTACCAGAACGTCAACGAAGAACCCTGGGAACTGATCATGACCAAACGGGCTGATCTGGCGCAGCGAAACACGCCCGTTACCGCAGGTAATGCTTTGTACATCGCGAATTGTGCCGCCTGTCATGGTCAGGATCGACGTGGGAGCGGCCCCGAACTGCCGTCGCTCATCGATATTGGTAAAAGGCGGTCGGTCGATGAGATCAAAACTCTCCTAAAAACCGGCAGTGGTCGGATGCCCTCATTTGGCCATTTATCGGATAAAGATCGTGACGCGCTCATTAGCTTTCTGCTGAATACCGAAACTGGATCGCCAAAAGTGGCTCAGGCTTCTGGTAGTACGTCCGCTTCTGCGAACAAGAGTGGTTTCCCCTACGTGCCAACCTACGTGAGTAAAGTCTGGCAACGCTTTACGGATAAGGAAGGCTATCCGGGTATCAAACCGCCCTGGGGCACGCTGAACGCTATTGATCTGAATACAGGTGACTATCTCTGGCGGGTGCCATTGGGCGAGTACCCGGAACTGGCCAAGAAAGGTGTTCCTACAACTGGAACCGATAGCTACGGCGGGCCACTGGCCACGGCGGGAGGTCTGGTGTTTATTGCCGGAACGAAGGATGAAAAGATTCGGGCATTCGACAAAAAAACGGGCAAGGTTGTTTGGGAATACCAGCTTCCGGCGGGCGGTTTCGCGACACCCATCAGCTATGAAGTGAATGGAAAACAGTACATCGTTATTGCCGCTGGTGGCGGACGAGGTCAGAAAGTTGGAGGAAACTATATCGCTTTTGCGTTGAAATAGAACCGCTGATTTTTATGAACCTTATGATTCATTATGATCCGTGTAAATCATAAGGTTCATAAAAATCAGCCTAGGCCGCCTTTGCGTTCTATCATTCTTGATATGTCATGAAAAGCATCTTATTTCTCTCTTTCCTGTGGCTCTTAATTAGCCTAACTTTCGGCTTAAAACCGGCTGTAGACATGCCTGAAACAGAGATTTCTAACGGGCTGATTCACGCACAGTTGTACTTGCCTGATGGGCAGAATGGCTACTATCGGGGTACGCGCTTCGATTGGTCGGGCGTAGTAGCCAGCCTTGATTATAAAGGACATACGTATCATGGCAAGTGGTTCGACACCTATAATCCAACAACCCACGATGCCATCATGGGGCCGGTCGAAGAATTTGGCCCGCTGGGATACGCGACTGCTAAACCTGGAGGAACGTTCGTTAAAATTGGCATTGGAAGCCTGATTCGACCCGATGATAAGCCTTATAACTCGTTCAAATTCTACACTCTTGCTAATCCGGGCAAATGGACAGTAAAACAGAAAGCAAATCAAATGCAGTTCAGGCATACGCTTGCTGACACGGCCTACGCCTACGAGTACCAGAAAACCCTAAAACTCACTAAGGACAAACCCGAATTGGTGATTAGGCACAGCCTGAAAAATACGGGAAAACATCCGATTGAAACGACGGTCTACAACCACAACTTTTTTGTGATCGATCAGCAGCCTACGGGTCCCGGCTATGCCGTTACACTGCCCGTTGCCAATCTTTCTTCAGAAGGCGGTAAAGGACTCGGTGAGGTGGTCAAACTTCAGGATAACCAGCTTAGCTACCTACGCGATTTAGCCAAACGCGAGCAGGCTTATTTCCCTGATCTCACTAACGGGAAATCCGTGAGTTACGCGCTTACTGTCGAAAACACAAAAACCGGAGCGGGTGTACATGTGACTGGTGATCGACAAATTGACCGGTTGGTATACTGGTCTTCCTCTACAACGGTTTGCCCAGAACCCTATATCAACCTAAATGTGGAACCCGGCAAAACCATTACCTGGCAGATTACCTACCAATATTACGTAAAAGACCCAGCAAAATAATTCCTTAAACGAACAGATTTCTAGACCATTAACCGAATACATTCCTATGGCGAAGCCAGAAATACAAACCGAAACGAACCGCCGGAACGCGCTTAAAATGCTGGGCTTAGGTTCAACAGCAGGCATCTTTAGTCTTTTCGATAGCCCTAAAGCCAGGGCCGAACACTACACAACTCCAGCCTACGCCAAAGGTGCGGCTCCCGTAACGATCAAAAGTGTTCGGGCCATCACAACGGCACCGGGAGGATCTAATCTGGTTATTGTGAAAGTTGAAACCTCCGAACCGGGCTTGTACGGCCTGGGTTGTGCAACGTTCACGCAACGGGCTCAGGTGGTCATACCCGCTATCAATACCTATCTGAACGATTTCTGTATTGGGAAAGATGTTGACAACATCGAAGACATGTGGCAATCAGCTTATGTAAGCTCCTACTGGCGGAACGGCCCCGTACTGAATAATGCACTTTCCGGCCTCGATCAGGCACTTTGGGACATTAAAGGTAAACGGGCCAATATGCCGGTTTATCAACTTTTGGGAGGGAAAACCCGAATTGCCGTAGATACCTACACCCACGCCAGCGGACCAACGCCCGAAGCCATCGCCGATAAAGTGCAGCAATTTATGGAGATGGGGTTTCGTCATGTACGGATTCAGCAGGGCGGTTATGGCGGAGTCGGTGCAATGAACGACCTAAAACCTGATTTCAAAACGGCTGGCTTTGGCCGGGAAACCGACGATTTCTCCGATCAACGGACGTATCTGAAACGGGTGCCTAAAATGTTCGAGGTAGTGCGCAAACGTTGCGGGGAAGATGTTCAGTTGTTGCATGATATGCACGAATTGACCGAACCCATCGACGCCATCAACATGATCAAAGGTTTGGAGGAATACCGACCTTTCTTTATCGAAGACCCCTTCTCCCCGGAGAACATGAGCTGGTTCAAACTACTACGTCAGACAACCGCCGTACCCATTGCGATGGGCGAACTGTTCAACAACGTTAATGAATTCAAAGAACCGATGGCCAACCATCTGTTCGACTTTATCCGGATTCACATCTCGCAGATTGGGGGCATTACGCCAGCCATGAAAGTAGCTCGTTTGGGTGAGTGGTTCAATGTTCGCACGGCCTGGCATGGCCCTGGCGATACTTCACCCGTGGGACATGCGGCCAACAACAGCATCGATATTGCCGTCTGGAACTTCGGTATTCAGGAGTCGCAGATGTTTAATGACAAAGTGAAAGAGGTATTTCCGGGTTGTCCAATCATCAAGAACGGCTATTATCAGGTGAGTGAATCACCGGGTTTGGGAATTGACATCAACGAAAAGGAAGCAGCCAAGTACCCAATCGGTACCAAGTCGCGCTGGACGGTTCGTAAAAATGACGGTACCATTTTGAAGCCGTAAACTTCCCCTCACCCCCGGCCCCTCTCCCATTTGGGGAGAGGGGAGAAAAAGAAAAATTAACGGCCTGAAGGGAGTTTAGGGGAAATGGAATTCTCACCCTGACAGGGTTTCTCTCTCATTTCTTGTATCCATGAATGCTTACAAATTAGTGCTAAGCTTGGGTGGGCTGTGCCTATTTATTGCTTTTTACTTGATATTTACCGGGTCGCTCGCTCAGGCAGGGCCATTTTTTATTGCCTTTTTTGTGGCTTTGGCCATTGGTTTTAGAGGCTATGAGGCATTAAGAGGCTTTTCTTATACCGTTGTCATTTTCGCTTCCGTTACGACAGCCCTGTATTACCCAACCTATTTTGTGGAAGTCAATGGGTTTAAGCTATCAGGCCTGATCACTCCACTCATTCAGTTAATCATGTTTGGCATGGGTACGTCGATGAGCGCCGAGGATTTTGTTGGAGTCGTCAAAATGCCTAAAGGAGTTTTCATTGGCGTAGTGAGTCATTTTCTAATCATGCCGCTACTAGGTTTTACCCTGGCAAATCTGAGCGGGCTACCTCCCGAAATTGCGGCTGGCATCATTTTGATCGGCTGCTCGCCCAATGGTATGGCGTCGAATGTCATCTCGTATCTGGCCAAAGCCAATCTGGCGCTTTCGATTACCATTACCGCCATTTCGACCACTATCTCCCCGTTCGTTACGCCCTTCTTAATGAAGCTACTGGCGGGTGCTTTTGTCCAGATTGACGCCCTCCACATGATGTGGGACATTATCAAAATGGTGATTTTGCCGATCGGGGCTGGCTTATTGTTTAACAAGTTTCTGAGCGGCAAATCGAAATGGCTCGATGAGGCCATGCCAGTGGTATCAATGTTCGGTATTGCTTTCATCATTGTCGTAATCACGGCAGCCGGTAGAACCAATCTCTTGACTATTGGGCCTCTATTGATTGGCTTGGTGCTCATTCACAACCTATGCGGGTATTTGCTTGGCTATTCGTCGGCCCGCTTATTTAAGATGGACGAACGCGACTGCCGGACTATTGCTATTGAAGTGGGTATGCAGAATGGCGGATTAGCCTCTGGCATCGCCAATCAAATGGGAAAGATGGCAACGGTTGGTCTGGCTCCGGCCATTTTTGGCCCACTGATGAATATTACGGGTTCCATTCTGGCTTCCTGGTGGCACCGTAAAGCGAAAGATGTAACGAGTTCAACCGTTCCTGCCAATGAATATACGAAGCATTGAACGGAGGTTATCCGGCTATTGGCTGGTTTTTATCGCACTATCGGCCTAGTTGGGAATCGCGCTGATGGGCCTGAAAGGCATTGGCCCACGGATCGATCAGCCAGCCACGGATTCGAACTGGCCCCAGTACAGAGGTCGGCCAGATCAGTCTAAGTTTGTGAACCTAAGTCAGATTAGGAAGCAGAACGTCAGCCAGTTAAAGGTGGCCTGGCATTATCCGACGTCTGATAAAGTTGAGTATCTATTTAACCCGATCATCGTCGATGGGGTCATGTATCTATTGGCGAAGAATAATTCGCTGGTGGCCTGTGCGTAGCGAAGCATTGATAAGAATGAAGATGTCAAGAAGTTCGGTCGGAGATTGGGGAGTATGGATGAAGCGGATCGGCAGCTGGTGCTCAACGGGTCAAACATCTATAAATCGCTCTGTTTGTACGCCCAGATGAAGTAAAAGCCGTACCAACAAAAACCGCCGGGCACGAAAAAGCCTGGACGTTAGACGAATTGATCAAAACCGGAACGAGTAGTCAGTAAAACCCTTTAACACGATGCGAAAATTACTATTCCTATCTATGACAGGTTGGTTGCTAGGTATCGCGACCGGTAAAAGTCAATCGACCAAGGTGAAGTACGATGAAAAAGGCTGTCTCTATACCAGCTACAAAGGGCTGTTAATGGCTGGCTATCAGGGTTGGTTTGCCGCCCAGGGCGATGCGTCGGAACGAGGTTGGCATCATTATCAGAAACAGGGCAAATTCGAACCGGGGTTCGCGTCGATTGACTTCTGGCCGGATGTGAAAGACTATCCGATTACGTATAAAACGGCTTTTCAATTTGCTGATGGTAGTCCGGCATCACTTTATAGTCCCTACGATGAAAGCAGTGTCGATTTACACTTCAAATGGATGAAGGAGTACGGCATCGACGGAGTGTTTATGCAGCGATTTCTGACCGAAGTGAAGTCAGAAAAAGGCAAACGGCATTTCAATAAAGTTCTAGAGAATGCGCTGAAAGCGTCTAAAAAATACAGCCGGGCCATCTGCATTATGTACGACCTGAGCGGTTCTACTTCCGCCGACATGGAGTTACTGGTGAAGGATTGGGAAGAAGTGCAGCAACTTTTTTCGCTGTTCAGCAACAAAGAAAATCCGACTTATCTGCGACACAACGGCAAACCGCTTTTGGCTATCTGGGGCGTTGGCTTCAACGACGGACGTCGGTACACCACGGCCGATATTCAAGCGCTGGTGGATCGAATAAAAGGCCCGACAAAAAAAACGTCGATTCTGCTGGGCGTACCGTACTATTGGCGAACCATGACTAAAGATACCGAAGCGTCGTACCTGCTCCATCCGCTCATCAAAAGTGCCGATATCATCATGCCCTGGGCTGTTGGTCGTTACAAACCCGAAACGTATGCCACCGTAGCGGGCAGTACACTAGCAGGCGACATTGCCTGGTGTAAAGAAGCTAAGGTGGATTACGTACCGCTGGTTTTTCCGGGGTTCAGCTGGGGGAATCTCAAAAATAGTCCCAATGTCTACAACCAGATTCCGCGCCTGAAAGGCGATTTTCTCTGGCAGCAGGTGGCTGGTGCTAAAGCAGCTAATGCTCAGAGTCTTTATGTAGCCATGTTTGATGAAGTCGACGAAGGCACGGCCATCTTCAAAACCCGCAGAGAGAACGAATTACCCCTGAATGGCGAAGGCAGGTTCGTCGGCATCGAATCCGACCTGGATTCTGATTATTACCTCTGGCTCACGGGGCAGGCTGCCCAATGGTTTCAAGGCAAAAAAGGCTACAGCGCGAAAAAACCTATCCGCAAAAAATAAACGCAGCATGAATCAGCTACTACGCGTAGCCACCCAGCGACTCACATCATACGTCGATCCACTTATTAGTTCGGGCGGGCACGGGCAGGTGTTTCTAGGTGCCAGCGTCCCGTTTGGTGGTGTTCAGTTGGGGCCGTCAACATCTAAATAGGATGATTTCCGGTCGATGGTGACACGAATGGCGAGTAGAAAAACACCGGTTTGATTAGCTTTCTTCCGTAGAACAACTTTAAGTGAGGAGGCCCTAGAATTATCAGTATATGCTGAATGGATTTCCGTCAAAAATTGTTAGACTGTACCTTTGGGCATTGGTCGCTTGTACAAAGACAACCAACTAACATAACCAACTGGTACAATATAGGTATAGCAAATGGCGCTTTAACAACCCTCAAAAGCACTGATAATCAGCATATATTAACAAAAATAGTACCATATCAAACCATAAATCGCGGGGCTTTGAATTCTGCGAACCGCAAGCATATTTCCACACAAAAACTTGATTATCATAATCTTACAAAACAGCAATCTTCATTGGTACAACATAGGTACAACATTTAGAAGGTTATACTGTGCGTATCGTAATCTAGTTGATCTAACTGAAGTCTTGCGAGGGCAAAAACCAAACTTCTACATTCTTAATCTCACATAGCTTTTTATTGTATTATCTCAACGAGTTCGTTTTTTAATCTTCTGCCGGTTGCGTTTTCTTATTTCTTTTTGCTCATGCATCAGTCGCTGAAGTTCTTTGGTGTCGGCAACTACTTCGTTTTCAAAAAGTTGCCGTACTTTTGTCTGCTGTCGTTGCATGGCTTCTTCCATTGGTTTGCCATTTTGATCAACCAATTCATCCTCTGCTTGCATAAAGTCTTTTAGAATTTGCTGATGTCGTTTACGATCCGGCTTTGCATTTGGCTGACTAGCATCTTCTTCGTTAGCTGCAAATTGCTCCGCTACCCTTTGTTGTCTCTGTCGGCTCTCTATGCTCTGTGGCTTCGTAGTAATTTCCTCTTTTGCCTGTGTGTAATCTTCCACTGTAGGTTTATCGACTTCTGTTTCCTCAGCTTTGCCTGTCAATTCACCCACATTCAAAGAATATTCCCCTGCTCGTATTTTTTTCTTTTCAATGTCGTTACTCTGTGCCCTTTCCTCCGTCAAATCCTGACCAGACTGGATAAAGCTATCCGCCAAGTCTTTCATTCGATGGCGGCTCTGGGCCTCTGCGTCCTCTAAAGTTGTTTCCCGTTTATTATTCCAGAAGGCACTGGCCGTTCGTTTCGCTTTATCTTGATCGCACTGTTGGTCGGCCTTATTCGCGTCACTGCTGCCCTCCTGCTTTTGCCGCATTAATTCGATGGCCTCTTTTTCAGGGATCAGTTTTTCATGGCGTAAACGCTGACGAACCTCCTTGATCCGTATACCTTTTAACTGACGCACCAAATCGAACGACCGCCCATTCTCATCGACCACCATGAACGGGTGACGCGGCACACCCTCAGCCAACAGATACCCATTATCGTGAACAGCTTTCACAAAGTCTTTCCCTGTTTCAGTGTCGTTCCATAGATTGGTCAGTGCTTCTTTGAGTTCAGGCCGATGCTGGTTACGATGGGGCGTAGGCTGCTGTTCAAACACCCGCTCCATTTCTTTACGAGCACGATCTTGAGCCAATCGGCTAAATTTGTTGGCAATCACGTTGCCGGTTTTATGATCGTAGCGTTCCCAGACCACATGCGCGTGTGTCCGTCCCTTTTTGGTATGCAGGACAATCACGCGCCGTTGCTCCTGCAACCCCAATTCGTTACCCAAAATATCAGCCGCTTTCAGCCAGTCCTTTTCGCTCATCTTCCGGTCTTCGCTATAGGCCGGATTGATTTGGGCGTGATACAGTCCTTTCTGGCTTTTGGTCAGTTCGCTGGTTAGCGACATACTTTGCAAGGCCTGATGCAAATACGCGTCGGTTGCCTTGGAGCGTCCGGCAACGTCCACAACCTGGACACGTTCATTGGCTTCCCCAGAGAGAAGATAATGCGCTAATTGCTTGCCATTGCCCCGTATCGCTCCTCGAATGACCATCAGCTAAGGAGTTTAAGAACCTGGGCTGTCAGCGCATCCAAACCTTGCATGGCCTGGTTGATCTCATCGATGTCGATACCGGTCAACTGCCCCGTCTCATCACGGCTGTTGAGGCTACGTGCAATCTGATTGACGTTGCTGCCGATCTTGCCAAGCTCCACCATCACATTGAGCAGCAATTCACGCTCGGGCGTCGGCTTATGCCGCAACGGTTGCGTCGCGGCCATCGTGCGCAGCCGCATGAAGTCGCTGGGCGTGTAGCCCGCTTCGGCTGCCATCTCCCAGATACGGAGTTTCTCAGATGCCGTCACACGAACGCGAATAGTGAATTCCCGTTTGTCCGCATCGTCCTTTTGGGGTCGTGCCATACGCGGTAGCGGTTAGAGGGAGGGTTAAGGGAGGGAGCATCCCTGCCCTTACAAGCATGGTTTGGAAACTACAATTACGGAGTTTTTGTAGCTACAAACCACGTCTTGCAACACTCATCAATTTCAGGTTCTACAACGTTCGCGATTTGAGTGCTAAGAAGCAAGGCCGCAGCTGATTTTTTTGCTGGTACGGTATTTACACGTTGCTGATGCGAGCAAAAATGCAGGAAATGATTAATTTGCTAGCAAATGCTACAACGCTTCTAAACCCAATCCACAATTTTATAAAATGAAGATTTTTATAGGCAGTTCAAAAGAGCAATATAATACTCTGGTCGAGATAGCTAATATTGTAGAAAGTAATGGACATATACCAGTTAGATGGGATGAGCCAGGTCTATTCAGGCCCGGCAGCTTTATTTTGAATCGACTTGTTGAAATTGCAAATGATGTTGATGCTTCCATCATAATTTTTGCTGAAGATGATAAAGTATGGTATCGTTATGATATAACTACACAGCCCAGAGATAATGTTATCTTTGAGCATGGTATATTTACAGGGGTCCTAGGTTCTGAAAATGCTATTATTTTAAAAGTAGGAAGCGCAAAAATTGCATCAGACTTAGGGGGAATAAATTATATTGATTTCTCTGAAGGCAAAAAACAACGGGGTCATCTTGAACTTATACAGTGGTTAAAAAATTTAAAAAATAAAAAAAGTTTATCCGAAATAAATCATACGATAAATGATTATTTCTACACACTTGATGATGCGTATAAAACCCATTCCACATTTGTTGATTTGATAGAAAATGCTAAAAAAGTATATGTTCTTGCTCGCACTGCTGTTAATTTACTCGGAAACTATGATAGAGAAATAATTCAAAGTGTTCGATCAGGAACAGATGTTAGGCTATTATTCGTTGGCCCAACTTCGGATGCAGTAAAATATATTTATGGGGATGACTCTAGTATTTATTTTAGCAATGCTAAAAAAATGGAATATCACTTAAAAAGAATTAGGCAAGAAACTGGGAAACAAATAACAGTCAAAACAATTAATCATGCTCCAACTCTAAGTATTATTTATATTAAAAAAAACAATGGGGAATCTTTTGTTGTTATTCAATTTTATTTCTTGCATAGCCGAATATCAAGGGATAGACCGATGTTTCGTTTAAATGAAGGAGACATATGGTTTTCTGCATTTAAAGATGAATTTGACAAATTGTGGTCTAATGCTGATAATTGGTCGTTCAACGAAGATTGATCATTACACTTACAGAAAATAACTATGATTGACGCAGAAAAAATAGAGATATGTCCTTTCTGTAGACTTGACATCTCAGATATTTCGTTTCTTGAAAACGAAAATTTCCTCGTAGTTTATAATATAGCACCTATTTTACCTGGGCATTCTTTAGTGATACCTAAGAAACATACATTGAGTTTATTTGAACTCAACCAAGAAGAATTAAAGGATTTCATGGTTTTAGGTCAGAAAGCAGGACGACTATTATCAAAAGCATTTAATGTAGAATCGTTTAATTGGTCTATTCAAGAGCGTGCTCCTGCTGGTCAAAGCGTTCCTCATCTACACATGCATGTTATACCCAGAAAAGAAGGAGATTTATCTGCTCCAGGTGATTGGTACCCAGAGCTTGAAGATAAATTCTATTCAAATCATATTGATAGCTCTGAAAGACCTAAATTTAACAGGGAACAGCTAAAATCAATTGCTAAGAAATTGCGTGAGATCGGACAAAACCTTTAATCCATATTAAAACACTTTCCCTAAGCTGTGCTTAGGAATAGCTAAGCCTTGTCACAGCCCCTTGTTTTTAGCAAAAAACAGGAGACTGTTTTCATTCAACGCTTTTGTTGACTGTGCCAGATAAGAAAATAGGCTAACAAAGTCAGCCTATTTTCTTACGCTCATTGCGAAATCATTCAATCGGCACAGCCGTAAACTGCGCCTGTTGAAGCTTAACCTAACCAGTAACCCTCAATATAAGAAATATTTTTAGCCTGGCACCACTGCCATAACAGGCCTGTACAAAAAACGGAATCGCAATGCAGTTCCGTTTTGTATGTTTCCGCAATCGTTCATAACCTTTTAGTTGTGCGCTGCACACCTAACCATAAAAGTCTTGACATTGAGTAAATCAATTGAGCTTATAAACGCATTAATGAACCCGTACGTTTAAAGTCATACCTGCTTTACACGCTGCGAAAGGGAAAAAAGTCGGCCAACAGAGTCAGCCGACTTTCCGTTTCTATCCACACCATTCAGGATCAGAAGTGATAGACTGCCAACCTTGAAGTCATCCTTGTATAAGGATTGGCGACAAATATAGCTTTAAAAATAATTTAGGCGGATTGTTTTTCAGCCGCACGTCATGGGTGCGCCGTGCTTCTGCACTGGCACTGGTGTTATAGCTTTTGTGGATCAGTTGCACAGAGCGGCTATGGCCGCGTGCAATTAGATGACACGCTCTGCCTACTTTTCTGTCCAGTATTCATCGAGATCGTTGACCCCGCCATACGAATACCCGATTGTGACGATACAAAGTCTCTCCCTCAAATCGTTACAATTAACTGCGTTACGTGATGGACCTCATCGTCATAGGGCTGCCAAGCCTCTCGCTTCCGGATCGTCTGCGCAGCTTTGACTGACAACTTCTCCTACTTTAAATCACTGCTCAATTATAATTGACAAGCTCCCTAGCGATTGTCCAGGCGGACCAGAAAACCAAACGATTCTTCGACTATACTTCCATTCATGGCCTGTAGAGGCCGTTATGATCTATCTCGTCTTTGCAATACTTGACGGAAACCATTGGGTTTCAAGGCAAACTGCTTTTCTTTTTTGAGGCAATACTTTTTCAATACGTGTAAAAACCCGTTTCAAATACGGGGAAAATCCCGTTGTAGAGCGCGTTTCTTTTTCCGTTTTTGCGGGTTGTTTCCACCCACCTTAACCTCCTCGTTGATGAATCCCGCCCAACCCCAAATGGTAGACGCACCAAAACCAGCCACAAACGGGTTTGGTGTGACCTCAGATGAAATCAATCAGCTTTTCAATATCACCCCAAGCCCTTCGCTACAGAATAGAATTATTCTGTTTCTGGTCGGTCTCTTCCTAACCCCTATCACGTTGGCAGGAGCCTTATTCGGCTATACGCAAGCCTACCTGCGCTTTATGAAGCCGTTGGCGGAATACCCCCTGCTCTATCCCCTGCGGCCCATCGTTAAGTTTGCGATGGTTGTCTGGGCGATACTGGGTTGGTTCGTCTTGTTTGGGCTTTTGTTCGTTCTCTGGTTCGTCGCATCACTGATGGGGATGCAGGGCTATGCGTTTCTTGTTTTCATGAGCTTCAATCTGTTTTTTTCACTCGTCGTATTTTTTATTTTCCGGCGCTGGCAGATTGGTGTTAACAACGAGCTGATCGAAGGCAACCGGTTTGGTACGGCGCGGTTTGCCAGACCCGACGAACTGAATCCGTACCGGCAAGGCCCAGGCATTTATATCGGAGGTGGATTTGTCTTCAAAGATAAAGGGCACATTCTAACAGTTGCCGGTACACGGGGTGGCAAAGGCACGAATTTAATTATTCCGAACTTGCTCGGTCTTGGTGGCTATACCGGATCCTGGGTCGTCATTGACCCGAAAGGTGAGAATGCCGCAATCACAGCGCGGTATCAACGCGAGAGCGGACGACAGGTTGTTATTCTTAATCCGTGGGGTCTGCTGGAAGACCATATCGGCGAAGCGGAATCGTATAATCCATTAGACATACTGGCCGATACCAGCAGCATTCACTTAGTTGATGATGCGCACATGATCGCAGAAATGCTCGTCCCAGTCGAGCGCGACGATAAGAACCGCTTCTTCACCGATACAGCGCGTTCAGTCGTTACTGGTCTCATCATGCAAATTGCCACCACGCAGGAAGGCGATGATCGAACCCTTACTACGCTGTGGCGATGGGCACGATTGGCAGGTGATGATTGGGATGAATTGATCGCCCGTATGCGGCTCAATAATGATCCAGTCAACGGAGAAATCATCCGCAATGCCGGCAATGAAATCGTCAAATTGATGGAAGCTGGTGAAGAGACATTTGGTAGTATTCTCTCTTCTGTCTTACAGGCAACAGATTTTCTCAAAAGTCCATCACTGCAAAAGGCATTACGCTCTGGCTATGATCCAGCCACCTTATCGGAAGGCGATACAGCACTCTATATCATCATCCCCGCCGACAAATTACAAAGTCATGCACGGTGGCTGCGGCTCATGGCCACAACGACATTACGGGCCGTTGTCAGAAACCCGAATAAGCGTGTAACTTTTTTACTCGATGAATTTGCAGCTTTGGGCTACTTACCTGAAATTGAGACCGCATTAAGCACCTATGCCGGATTTGAAATCACTATTTGGCCGATCTTGCAATCACTCATTCAGCTACAGGGTTTATATGGTGAGAATTGGGAAACATTCACGGCAAACACCGCTATTCGGCAGTTCTTTACCATCAACGACAATTTTACCGCAAACTATGTGAGTGCGGCTATTGGTCAAACCTCACATGTGATTACAACACGTAACTGGTTTGGTGTTCAAGATGCTAATGCCAATCAAAGGCCGCTTGTAACACCGGATGAAGTACGGCGTGGTTCGGCTGAAAATATTTTTGCTTTTCTGGGTGGTAACCCACCGACAACGTTCTCCAAAAGGGCTTATTATAAAATACCTGAAATACTGAATAGAGCAGATGATAATCCATATTATTAGAAGTCAATGATTTTTCAAAAGCAATGTGAACTTTTTAGGATTTATATATGATATATAGCCGAAAGAGCTATATATCAAGAATTTGCAAGAAAATACATCTTAAATTTGCCAAGATGAAGAACGTATAGCAATTCCTATTTCAATTAAATACAACTTATAATAATGGCTTTAACAGCGTCTTCTAAACGGATGAAAAACGACTTAATGAACATAGTACAATTAAAGAGTATAATGTCTAAAAAAACATCAAATGATTTCTCTTGCCTGAGTAATTGCCTTTTACCAGAGATAAGCCAACCCTCATCTTTGATAAATATACTAGAATCTATAATGTGTGAGGAAAAGGAATTAGATCGAGTTGCCAAAAGTAGTTTTATACATAATTTAGGATTTATAAGAGTAAACATTATTGGATGGGATGTATCATCTTATATGCTCAAGCTGCATATATGGAATTTACCCAAAATCAACATTGATATAAAGAATGGCAATGAGTTTACAATCCATAATCACTTGTATGATTTTTCCTCAAGTATTATTACAGGATGTTTAAATTTTGATATATATTCCGAAAGCGACAATGGAATTTCAATGGAAAAATATATTAACCCGTTAAAGGAAGACGAATATATCTTTGAATATATTGGCACCAGAGCATTAAAGAAGCAATTGCAAGTTAATTTAAGTTCAGGAAGCCAATATTTACTCGATCATCAGACATTACATTTTGTATCAGCGCCACCAAATATATGCACATCAACTTTATGCCTACAAAGTCCAATATGCCAAAGAGAAACCTTAATTTATTCACAAAATAAATTAAGGGAAAGCTTACCGAAGTCGGTTAGATTTAATTCATCTAGCCTAAAAACAGTTATAAAAAATTACTTAAAAGTATTAGAATAAATGCGAAAAGATGAACTTATAATTCACATCAAAGAGGAAGTTGAACAAATATATAAATCAAGTGATGTAAGCCTCCCTTATCATGGATGGAAGCACATAATTTTTGTTTACACCAAAGCGAGAGATTTTGCTATAGAATTAAATGCAGATTTATTTTTCGTCTCAATTGCTGCGTTAACGCATGATATGAATTATTTGATTAACGTAAAATCAAAGCCTAGCGAAGGGCAACAAATGAGAAGAGCGTTATTCAAGAAATATAAAATAAAATCTACTGACATCAGTAGGATAGAGGAAATAATTTTTGAAGCAGATACAAGCTATCGTCACGAAAATATATCAAGCGATGCAAAAGCGCTTAGCGATGCCGATACTCTATTTAAATCTCTACCTATTACTCCTATTCTATTTGCCAAGCAATACTGTATAGAGCAAGATATAACTATTCATGATACTGCAATAAAAATCATTAAATATCAAATTCCACTAATGGAAAAGGGAATATATTTTTATAGTGATTCAGCAAAAAAATACATTAATTGGGCGCAAGCAAATTTATCACTTTGGCAGAATATACTTGATTATTACGGCAGCGAAGGGGAAGTATTTTCTCTATAAAAAATAAATCTTTATAAAATATATAATTTATGTTTGACTTAGGCAATTTGAAAACATCAACGGCAAGAAGGGTATTCTTGTTTGTATCTATATTAATTTTTATCATAGAAATAATTGCACTAGTGCTAACACATGAGCATTATAAAAATGTACCAGAGCCGTACTCCTCTATTGTAAAGGAAGTTCTAATTAATTTGGTAGCTGCTACCATTTCAGCTGTGATACTTCTATCTATATTAATTTATTTAATACCTATTGAAAGGCATGTAGGCAGTATAGAAGCCCTTGATTCGCGAGCGACAAAATCTCTTCATAATCAAACTCTGAAAACAACCCATTTTTGGCTCCACAATGGACATTTTGGACGATGGGTTCGTACGGAAGCTATGCCTTATTTAGCAACTTTATCAAAAGAAAACGGTATTACTACAGAGATAAAATTAATTATTTTAAATCCAACTGATAACGATGTTTGTACTTTATATATGAGGTATAGAAAGCAAATCTCCCATATAGATATTGAAATTGACAATGTAAGGGACGTTCAAGCAGAGCTTTTTGCAACCATACTAGTAGCACAACGTTATAATCAAGCCACTGATCATGATCTAGTCGTAAAAATTTATTTAAATTCTCAGTTTAACTTAGTAAGAGAAGATATTAATGAAAGTGTAGTATTTAGAACTCAAGTAGATCCAAAATGTTCGGCAGTAGTGTACTACAATAAAGATAGAGAACATGACGTATCTGAATTTTATTACAATGCAAAGAAAAACTTCAATTTTACAGCTAAGTTTTGCCAGCGCGTACCATTCGAGCCTCCCGTTCCAATGGGCGAATTAACTGTAGAAAATGTTAAAACATATTTAAATTCAATAAATCTTCTAAGTAACTGCGATAGTGATGATGATTTCATTAAAAAGGTCATTAAGAAAGCACATTCAACTTATAATCCTTACGAGTCTCAAAACTTCTTTGGTAAATCAAAAAGGAAAATAGATGATTTTGGATAGAACCATTGATTGAAGCTGTCAATTACGCCAATGAAAGGATATTAATTTCCTATGCGTTAAATTAAAAGCTCAGTTTATTGCTTTTTGAACTTTTAGTTGCACTATTATTTATTGTTTTTTTGTTAACTGTAATTGTGTCTTTATTAATTAAGTATTTTGAATTCTTTGTATTTACAATATGATCATCCAATAAATCAATCTTGTTTATTCCTCTATGTTCCAAATTCAAAATTGTGTTGAATAGAAAAGCAGTAGCAATAAAGCATGCACTCTTTAATAGTAAAAAATTTCTCTCAAATTGATTTCTTTTAAATATATCATTCATTGACATCTCCAGAACTTAATCTTAAATTATCTTGCCTAGAGGTTACGCAAATGTCAACATTTTATATAATATAAAAGATCTAATATTCATTAAGGCTAAATAGAATATTCTGTATACATAATGTGCACCTGAGCCATTTTGATTACTATTAAAAAACTCTTCTTATAGTTAACTATTGCACTGAATAGGGAAGATGTCTGACGGGTTTTCTTTAATAGTAACATACTTTAGACGTTGGTTGTTACCTATCACAGATGACCTGTATGGTAGTCTGTGTATTCTGACGCTATTATCAATCGGCTATTAATTTGACTATCAAAAATACCTTTACTGATGCACGAATTAGCCCATAAAGATTGTTAAAACCAGATAGAAACCCACGGGTGAACCCGTGGTTCTATGGCTTTGCCGCCTGATCTTTGCAGGATCAGGCCGTTACAGCTCCTGACGGAGCTGACCTTCATCCTGTTGTTGTCCTTGATGTTCAACATAGCGTTTCACAGTTGCTTCATCCACCCCACGCTGCTGACGAAGTAACCCGGCGACCAGACGATGTTTTCCTTCTAGTACACTTTGGACAGCCACGTAAATTTTTTCCGCAACCGCGACGACGATTGGCTTTTTAACTGTCCGATCACGTCTGCTATCGCATATTTAGGCGGCATCACCATCACCATATGGACGTGATCGGACTCAAACCCGATCGTCTCCAACTCCACGGCTGGCAAACTTCGCAGAAGCCCAGCAACAGTTTATGGAGATACACACGGATACCAGGCTTCAGGACCCGCCGCCGGTATTTACAAATCCAAACAACATGATATTGCAACCAATACGCACTGTGCCCTGATAACCGAACTTCCATGCAAACCAGCATACTGAGCGCGGGCTCATTATCCACGGCTTTAGTCTTTGTATTCTGCCTCCGGCCGCATAAAATACAGAGAAATACGGGAAATTTCCCGTATTTCTCTGTGCCTTTGATCTATATATTTGAATAATCTTAGCCGCATTTCCGCCTTTTAAAGGTAGCCCATATTTACAAGATGGACTACCACGTCAGGATTAGGCAGTATTCTGAGTCAGTTCAAGGATTTGCGCATCATAAGAGACGCTAGCAGGCTGTACATAGCTCTGCTTAGCTCAGCATATATCGTCGATTGAGTCATCATTACGAGAAGACCAGTTCCTGGGCAGAAGCCTTCATTCGGATGGCGTATACAGATTTGATTCTTATAAGAAATTGAAAAAGCTATTTCCAAATACAATCTTAATCTAATTATTTATATGAATGCTCTAAAACGTATTTCAGCGTTTTTCTTCTGCTACTTCTGCCTATTCAAGGTATACAGTCAAGAAACGTTAAGCCTAACCCAAAAAAGGGAGTTTGCGCGTATATATGGAGTTTCAGGTGCTCCCGTAGACAGGCAAGAATTTATCAAATCTCAATTAAAAAAGCAGGCGCTATCACCGGCAAAAAGGAAAAATTTTTTAGTCGATTCTACGACTGAAAAAGAAATTATTAAAAATTATCTTTTCTGGCATGACTATTCTTTAGATATATCAGCCACCGATCATCTGACCTCGGCAACACCAACCGATTTTTACGCGGAGCAATTAGGACCGCATAAAGCCAGTCGTGCATTTGCAATTACTCATGTGGCGATCTTTGAAGCAATAAATTCAGTCATAAAGAAATATACGAGCTATCGTGCCATTCAGCAGAAAATTTTTGATATTTCTGGCCTTCCATCTACTATTTCACTAGCACAGGTTAACCTCAATTATGCAATAGCGGAAGCCGCAAAACAAACTTTATTAAAATTGTACCCAAAGAAAGCAATACTGATCAATAATCAATACACCAAATTTATACAAAGCTTACCAACCGAAGGGGCTTCGAAAGATACAAGCGGTGCTTTAATCGGAAGAGCATCCGCTGAAGCCGTTTGGATGGATCGAAACGATGATCGTGCTAACTATCCTGAACCACCGGCATCTGCCGTTACCACTAATGATTTCAGAAACTGGACAAAAGATACTTTATCGAATATTAATACAGCACTAGGTGGAAACTGGTCGAAAGTAAGACCGTTTGTGCTCCTCTCCCAAGATGCATTCCGCCCCTGTCCACCACCCTCCTTCGACAGCACAGCTTTTGTTAAAGCATTTAACGATGTTAAAAATTTAGGAGGAGATCCTTTGGCTGAAACTTCAGCAATCCGACGTCCAACTCCCACAAGTAGAAAGGGTGAGGAATTGCAAGATTTAAATGATGCGAATGAAACATATAAAGGGATTCTCTGGGGATATGATGGCACCGGAAATTTATGCGCCCCCCCCAAGATTGTATAATATGATTGCGAAAGACATTGCCATTCAAAGGAAAAATCCCAATGAACTCATTGAGCTTGCACGGTACTTTGCATTGATCAATCTTTCGCTAGCCGATGCCGGAATTTCAGCATGGGAGGCAAAATATTGGTATAACTACCCCAGACCAATTTCTCTTATTCGTAAAATTCCTGCAACGTTGAATCCACAAGCTCAACCTAATAAGTTCTGGACACCGCTTGGTGCCCCAGTGACTAATTCCGTTGCCAGTAAAAATTTTACTCCCCCTTTTCCTGCATATCCTTCCGGACATGCCGTTTTTGGTGCTGCACTGTTTCAAACATTAAGGCGATTCTACAGCATAACAAATGATGCAGAATCTTCTTTTACATTTCATTCAGATGAATACAACGGCGAGAATAAAAGTGCAAGACTTAATACTCGCAGGAGTTTAACAAGTCGCACCCTCACATTTGATACGTCAGAATGGGAAAATGCACAGAGTAGAATATGGCTAGGCATTCACTGGCAATTCGACGCTGATAATGGAATTAAACAAGGTAGACAAGTGGGAAATTTTGTCTTTGATCATGTTTACACGAAACCTTAAACATGATTATTGATACATATAGATACAGGTATTTTATCTTTAATCATGCACTAATAAAAGATTATAAGATAATTTATGCTGTATAAAATCATGCATGATCCGCATGATTCAAAGCACCTCGGCTGGACAAGCCCAAGCGTATTTCAATGACTCTCTGCACCAATCCGACTATTACCTTAACGATCAAGAGCAGCCTGGCTGTTTCTATGGACGTGTAGCCGCCCGTTTTGACATTACGGGCGTAGCGACAAAGAACACTTTTCATGCCCTTTGCGAAAACATCAATCCAATCACGGGGCAGGCACTCACACCACGCAAAAAAGACAATCGCACAGTCGGCTATGATATTAATTTCCATTGCCCAAAATCTGTTTCGATCCTTCATGCGCTGACGACTGACAATCATATTCTGAATGCGTTTCAGGAAAGCGTTCAGCAGACCATGCTGGATATTGAAGTGGACGCCCAAACCCGCGTTCGTAAAAATGGCATGGATGAGGACCGATCAACAGGTGAACTGCTTTGGGCGGACTTCATTCACCAAACTGCAAGGCCCGTTGATAACGCTGTGCCTGATCCACACCTCCACTGTCATTCCTTTGTGTTCAATGTGACGTGGGATGGGGTTGAACAGCAGTTCAAGGCGGGGCAATTCCGGTCGATCAAACAGGACATGCCCTATTATCAGGCACGGTTTCACAAACGGCTAGCCGATAAACTGGTTGAATTAGGTTATTGCATTCGGCGCACCGACAAGGCGTTTGAAGTTGCTGGTGTGCCGGAGCATATCATCGACCTGTTTTCCAAACGCACCAATGAAATCGGCCAGATTGCCAAGGAACTGGGCATTACAGATCAGGACGAGTTAGATCAATTAGGAGCCAGAACCCGCGCCAGGAAGCAAAAGGGTTTAACCATGAGCCAGCTGAAGGCTGAATGGCGTAAGCAGATATTCGCATTGGGGATGCGAGATAAAGGCGAAGGTGATCAACCGATACGCTTTGCCCCTGCCAAACCAGTCTCCTCTCCCTCGCCTAAACACTGCGTCGATCATGCGTTGGCGATGCGATTTGAACGGGTATCAGTCATGCAAGATCGGCGCATTTTGGAAGTGGCCTATCAGCAGGGATTGGGTCATCCAACGCTGACCGTCGATCAGATTACCGACCGCTTTGCCGACGATAAGCGGATTATCCGGGTCAAGGATGGCTCCCAAACACTCTGCACCACCAAAGAGGTTTTGCGTGAAGAACAGCGGATGGTGGCTCTGGCTGGGCAAAGCAGGGGCCTGCTGCTCCCGCTTTATCCGGTTACTCCTGAAATCTTACTGGAAGGCGAACAGCGTGAAGCCGTATCCCATGTACTGACCACCACCAATCGCGTGTCGATTATTCGCGGTCGGGCTGGAACGGGGAAAACCACATTGATGACAGAAGCCATTCGGCTGATCACGGAAGCAGGGTATCAAGTCACCGTTGTGGCACCCACGGCGCAAGCGGCACGGGGCGTGTTGCGAGAAGAAGGGTTTAGCGAAGCAGACACCGTGGCCAAACTGTTGTCCTCATCCGAATTACAAGCGGCTTTAGCCCATGGTGTGTTGTGGGTCGATGAAGCCGGACTGTTGAACACCAAGGACATGACCGCTCTGCTGCAATTGGTTACGGACAAAAACGCACGGTTGATTTTAAGTGGCGATACCCGGCAACACAGTAGCGTTATGCGTGGTGATGCGTTGCGGATTCTGAACACCGTGGCGAGTATAAAATCAGCCGAAGTCAGCCGCATCTATCGGCAACGTCATCTGGACTATCGCCAAGCCGTGCAAGCTTTAGCGGATCATAAAGTCGGCGAAGCATTGGCCGTACTGGATAGCATGGGAGCGATCAAGACCTTGAGTCCCGCCAATTCCTTTACCGCCTTAGCCAACGATTATCTAGCTGCCTTGAAAAAAGGAAAATCCGCCTTGGTGATTTCACCGACGCATAAGGAAGGCGAACAGGTCACCAAAGCCATTCGCGAGACATTGCGCGAGACTGGACGAATTGCCAATGAGGAAACAACCGTTTCGCGGTTGGTTAACACCAATCTGACGATAGCGGAGAAAAGCGATTCCCGCAATTATCGCCCTGGGCAAGTCATCCAGTTCAACCAGAAGCTGGCAGGCATCGAGCGTGGTTCGCGATGGGCGGTTCATTCTGTGGCCGATGGCGTCGTCCGCATTCACGATGCCATCGGCACGCAAACATCCCTGCCCCTAGACCGTATACAGCAATTCGATGTGTACCGAGCGGGCGAAATCGCGCTGGCCAAAGGCGATACTGTACGCATTACCCGCAATGGATATGATGCGTATAAAAAACGGCTAACCAATGGGCAAATGCTGGAGGTTATCGCCATCGCGCCAGACGGGGCTTTGCGTCTGCACAACAAGGCAAGCAAAGCCACCTACACTGTTCCGGCTCATTTCGGCCATATCGCCCACGGTTATTGCCTGACCTCGCATGCCGCACAAGGCAAGACGGTGGATGAGGTCTTTATCGCGCAACCAGCCAGCACCTTTGCCGCTACCAATCTCAACCAGTTCTATGTGTCGGTGTCACGGGCGCGGGATGGTGTGCATATCTACACCGATAATAAAGCCGCTTTGCTGGCTCATGCATCCGAATTAGGGGATCGCCTGTCTGCTTTGGAATTGGTACAGCGCAAGAAAATAAACCGGAAAACAGCGGAACATCTGATAAGCACCAAGCCGCCTGTCACAACGATTATAAAAACTAAACGCGAACCAAAGCCAGTAGTAAAACTCGTTCAGCGAAAGCCGAATAATCATGCACTGCATCCATGAGTTCAGGGGGAATTTCGGCCAACCGGCGCAGGTGTCGCGGAGAACAGACGGGCAAACTGAACTCTGTGACAGTGGTGTAGAGGTGCACGATAGCAATAATTCAGTTCGTAATGTCTGTTTTGTTTGGGAAAATGGCCACAAAGCTTTTTTCAATTATGCCTATCTGGTATCGGTCGATCTGACCTTGATCGATGATCTGAACGTGATGATGCTTTATTTCAGTGGACAGGTTGTCACGCTGAAAGGCTATTGTTTGGGTGTATTGTTCGACATGTTGCTGAACCATACCCCTAAAACCATCATAGCCCGTAATCTACGATATTATACGCCCGAGCAAACAGAGAGCGATTTCGTCGCTGAAATTACGGTGACAAGTGAATAATAATGTGACCTTGTGAGTAAATAATTCTATGTTTTATCTTATTATACAATCGTTTTGTAATATAATACAGTTAAAGCATACTGTTGATCCATAAGTGAGTCTATGACTCTTGTAACCGCTCTGTGTGGTTTCTGAGAAAGTAAGTGAACTCTTATAATCCTACGACTTGACTGACTAATTCACGCATCAATAAACGAGTAGTAGCATGTACTAGTTTAGAATTTGATCCCGTTTTTTCGAATATTTATAAAAAGGTTCTATCGCACTAAATTTAAGAAGACAATGAAACACATTAATTTCTTAGGAACTTCTGTTGAAATGCCACTCCATTTTAATGCAATGTTAAAATTTAGTGAGAAGGATAAGACGAATTTACCGTGGCTATCACGTAATTCTAGGTATTATGGAGTCGAAAAAGAAATAGGAAAAGGTGGCAGAGCTATTGCTTATAAAGGGTTCGTTTGTGACGAATTAGGCGAGCGTCTTGCTGGTGTAAAGAAAAATGTTGTTCTCAAAATACCAAATCTTAAACTAGGTGATGATTCCGATAAGAACAAAGAATATTTAAGTCGTCAAAGTAGAGAAGGTGGTCGAGAATGGAAGCTGACTCGGGAACGATTAGACGGTTGTAAGTATGCAAATCCTATTTTCGATTTCACGAAAATTCAAATGTCTTATTATGACGATATTGTTGATATACCAATTACAGTGCAATTTTTCTTAGATGATGCTAAATCCTTAGATAATTATTTACTAGATACTAAACAAAGAGCTGAACCGTACAAAAGTCGCCAAGGCGATCCGGTAGATAACTGGAATGGTATGAGCGATCCCGCAAAATGGTTGGAACTTGCTATTGGTTTGGCAACAGGCTTAGCAGACATTCATCAAAGGCGTGTTGTACATGCTGATATTTGGCCACCAAATATCTTTATCAAAGTTGATAATGAAGGGAAGCCTTTTCCGATATTTATTGACTTTGGTGAGGCTTTTTCGATTGAGCCTACTGGTATACCAAGATCGCAAAGAGATCATGCATATAGAGCGCCGGAAAGAAAGGACGCACAGAGCATAGTCACACAGATGGCAGACGTTTACTCGTTTGGGAAGCTCATGCTTCATTTATGTATAGGAGAAGAGCCAATTCTATCTTCGGACGATAGTGGGCATTTAAGACGTGAAAAAATCAGAAATAAGTTTATCGAAAGAAATCCCAATCTACTGGAAAGCAATCCCTTTATATTAGATATTATTTGTAAATGCGTCTCACTTGATCCAATTGATAGACCAAATATGAACGAGGTCTTGAAAGCTTTGAAATCATATGTCAGACTTAATCTTGATCTTACTGCAACTCCTGAGAAAATTCCCGATATTAACAACAGACTATTATCTATCGCTAAAACATGGCGCGGAATAACTAGAGAATTAGCTGATCGAGAAATGAGTGTAATACCTTTTTTAGAAGAATTAGTTGAACATAGAATTCATGATATAGAAGATTTAGTTAAAGGTTTAGCCAATGATGTAGTAAATCTCAGCGATACAAGAGAAAAATTAATTGTAGATCTACTAATCTTGTTTCAACGATTAGGTTACGGAGATCGTTTTATTAGTTTGACGCACCCGAGAATGTGGCAGGGATCCGCTCTTGGATTAGATGGTAGATACTTTTCTGCTACACAATCTGCCACAGTCCGAGGGGCATCAATCCAACGAGTGTTTCTATTTTCGATTCAAGAGCTTGGTCATGAATGGACCTCTAAATGGATTGATAACTTAAGAAAATTAGAAAAAAATGAAAAACACTTAGTAAGGAGACTGGCCAATATATTAGAAGTGGAAAAAAACAAATATTTGGCAGCAATTCAGCAAGCTGATGCTCAAAAATTACCCGAGAATCTTCAAAAAGAATCTCGGGAGCGATTGGCTCTAGTAATTAAGTCATACGTAATGGCGAACCAAACAATGTGTAGAGATAAATTTGATAAGGCGGACCACTTTTCGTCATCAGCAGAATGTGAAGGATTGTTCTTAGGTATTCTTCCTGTCAGCACCTTAAAAGTTGTTAATGAATATAAATCGTCCCATCCAGCATCAATATTTTATTATAGTAAAGCTGCTGAACAAGATAAATATTTACTTATGATGACGGTATGCCTTGCTCGTAATTCATTTATCAGTACTGAAGTTTCGACCGACATAGCTTACTTAAGCTCTAAACCTGAACTTAGAGGAATTATGGTATTTAAAAGTGTTTTTGGGGTTCCAGAAGACAGAATAAAAAAATTAGAACAGGTTTTAAAAAATTCTGTAAGTGTTGGAAAATGGATAAATAAGCTTTACGGCACTTTACCGAAATAGTAATCTACTGAGATTGTCATGAAGAAGAGCTATAGCTTTAATTATTAGAGGGAAATTAGCACAACCAAGCAAGAGCCCAGAATAACAGTCTGTTCTAATATGATTTAAACTCATACTTGTATCATCTTTATTCGGATTTGATAAAACTAGAGCCGAAGAGGTAACCATCTCCGGCTCTATAGCAGTTAAGTTTTCGGTTTGTTCTTACGAACAACAACTGGAACGTTCTGGCCGAGAATATTCAAAGACAGGTTCAACCCGTCTTTATCGCCGTGTTCCCAGGCAGCACCTACTCTGATCCAGTCAGCTTGCTCGGTATCGGCTTGCGGTTTCAGAACGTAAACCGTGTGGGTTGGCTTGGTTGAACGGGTTTCGGTTTGAGAAGTCATCATCAAATCTCCTTTCTTGTGTGGTTGATGATGGAAGCGAACAAAGCTCGATAGGCCGTATCAGCTCTCCAAGGTCAAAAATCGATGTGTAATGTCTATTTTTGACCGCAGTCGTAGATCGTTTTTACCTCGTAAAAATGAGGGATAAGCGCCATGACGGACAATTGGGCTAAGCTGACATGCTCTATCAACCGACCCCAAGAAAGGGATAGTTGACGAAACCGCCAAATCGTCCGTAAACCAGGGCATGGGGTTGTGCTTTCGAAACTCAAGGACGAGGACTTTGCAACGCATGAATGTATTCAACCGCCTTTTGGGCATGGGATGCGGCCTGAAAGATAAAGCGTTTGTCATCCTTGAGCACGTGCAGCCAGGACTGGATATAAGCCGCATGATGTTCTTCCGGCTGCGGTTCAAAGCCCAGATCAGCCGCCAGAAAACAGGCTCCTAGTTCAGCAACGAGTTCTTCCTTACTATAGCCTTCATCACCGTATTGTTTTTTGCCGAAGTCACGGTTCAACCGGTGTGGAGGCTTCGTCCAATGACAAATTTCATGGGCTAAAATAGCGTAAAATCGCATCGCAGTTTCAAAGCTTTCGAACGGTGGCATTTGGATGCGGTCGGTGCTCTGCGTATAACACGCTTTGGTGCCGGTATAAATATCAGCTTTCGTTTGGGCAAAGAACTGTTCGAGTTTCGGATCACGCGCTTGTTGATGGATAACAACGGGTTCAGGGACTTTATAAAAACCGTCGGACAGTCCTTCGATTTGCGCGGCATTGAAGACAGTATAGCTTTTAAGAAAGGGAATCTGGCTGGATTTGAGGTCACCATTGGCGTCTTCCTCTTCCTTGGTGAATTTATCGGCGTAGACAATTTGGGTTCCCTTCTCGCCTTTGCGGACAGACGCTTTCATGTCGGTCGCTTGCTTAAAAGTCATCCAATAGGGAGAGGTAAAGCCTTGATCGTTAGCGGCATTCCAGAGAATGAGCGTATTGATACCCGTGTAAGGAATATGATTCCAGCGCAGCGGACGCATGACCTGACCCGTCATCTGTTCGGAATTCCAGGGCTTACGCCACGAGAGATTGCCTTGTTCCAGATCGGCCAGAATTTTAGCCGTAACACGAGCATAGATATCCTGTTGAGACTGTTCGGCAGGGAGTGATGTGTCTTTGCGGGTAATCGGTTTGGTCATGTATCATGCTCCAATGGTTGAGGTTACAGGGAATGAAAAAAACACGACGGCTTAGCGAGAGAGCCAGCGAACGTCGCGCGGCCAGAATTTTGGTGGGGTGGGGAATGCGAAGCAGGAGAAAATTGTGGTTGGTAAACGAGTAGCGTCGGGTACAGTCCCATAGGCAACTCAAGCCTTGGCAACATGCAAACTAAACTGATGACCGTTAGCACGGCATACAGCCCTCGTCTTAACAGGCCTAATTGGGATGCGATGCAACGATCCAGTAAGCGAGAATGGCACTATCCAGCCGTTTGCCACACCTGGATTATTGACGGATCAACGTTAAATCTGGCAGGCTGGGGCGACGTTTTGATGTCGGGTCATCCGAACCGCTTAAACTGCCAAACGATGTACATGGCGATACCAATCGTGAACACTGTGGTAACCAGCATACAATTTGTTCATCGGTTGGTGACGAATGCCCACTTCTGTCTGCAAAAATTGACCCACAGAAGCCGTTGCCTGATCACCCTGCTCGGTATGATCCAGCCAGGTATACAGCGTCTGGTAACCATACTGATGGATGTAGGCAGGTACTTGTACCAGACAGCACCAGTCATGGAGAATAATCACATCCTCATCCAAAGTCGTGTGGTCAAGATGGCTCAGCACGGATAAAAAATCCAGAACTTCTTTGAAGAGGTGAATGCCCTTGGGCTTTGGCATTCGGCCACGAATAAACGATATCGCTGGCTGACCAATCGAGCGTTTCAAGTAGGCCGTGCGCAAGGCAAAACCACCATCAACCGTGGGCAAACCCAGTGCGATGAAATCCTTGCCCGTCTGGCGATTACGCGCGTGGATCTCTTTCAGATACTGCCGGGCAAGCGGTAACGCGATGCCTTCCCGGTGCAGGTAATGCAGCAAGCCAGGATATTGAAGCGTCTTTTTATGACGGAGGTCTACTTTAGGCTGCTGTGCAGGCGGAGTGGCTACAAGGCCCAATGAGCCGACACTCATGTTGGTGATCCAGCGTAAAGCGTCGCGTTCTGTGTGGGCTTCCCCGCGAAACCGCAGGTAGTGAACGACCCACTCCACCAAAGTACCATCTTGGGTGTGTAGATCAGACCAGCGATTGGTGATCGTATGAACGGTCAGCGTCGCCTGCCGTTTTCGCCCCCACAGAGACGAATAATAAAGAACAGCCCCTTCACGCCTTAAGGGCTGAAGATCAAGCTTGCCTAGAATTTCGGAAATAGGTATCGTATTGGCATGTTCTAAATCCATTGCCTGCTCCGTCGAAGGGGATGTGATGATGGGATCGGGGACTAGGAAAGGGAACGTTTTTGCCGAACGTTCCCTTTCCGCTTTTTAGTCCATGAGCCGCTGGTCTAGAAACTGATCTAAATCGGCCAGCCGATAATGGATCAGTTTACCCACCAGAATGGGATTGAGTGGTTTTTGTTTGGTACAATCCCACACGGCCAGCGTGCCGGGTGAAACGCCCAGATAAGCCGCGGCCTGCTTTCGATTTAGTAAGGGATTGAGCGTGTTTTTGTGGGCCATTAATGAAAGCTCCTGGTTGCAAGACAAAAACAAAACGTCAGTTGTCGTTCTGACTCTGTTCGTAATGGAGAGTAGCTAAATACTTTTGCGAATGGCTGTCAATTGAATTGCGATTTCATTAATGGTCAATCAACTGACTTGGTGAAAACAAGACCCTTTTTAACGCACAGGATTTATTTTTGCCATTCGTTTTGTGATGTTGCTGACGGCATCTAGCCAGACTCAATACATGATAATTTATTCATGTGTTGAGTCTTCCTCCTCGCTGCTGACACTGCAATGGCCTATCAAAAAGTATGGTTTGATGATTGAACGAGTGACACAAATTCATTAGGCAAGCCAGCCAACTCCCTAACCCAATTTATGCGACAAATCTTACCTGATTATTTGATTTGTTTAGCAAAACACACGTTTGTATGAATAGCGAATAAACTGTTGCTCAACGTGGTCAGACAATTCAGGATTTGTTCAACTCCAGATCTTGGTACGCCTTAAGAACACTTCTATAAATGTACATCGGAGCCTTATTTTTCAAGGCAATCACGAATGCGTCAGAAGGTCTTGTATCTAGCTCAAGTTCGCCATCCTTGGTTTGCAAGACAACCGTGGCATAAAAGAGTTGGTTGATGATAGCGTCGACTACAATTTCTTTCACTGAGAAATTACCTGCCAGTAAGAGTGTTTGTAAAAGATCGAACGTCATTGGTCGGGCCGCCTTTAAAGCATTCATTTCTATGGCAATTGCTTGAGCCTCGAAATATCCCATAACCATACACAATCTCTGACCATCTCCACACGACAAGTGCACGTTGAATTTTTTTTCCTGTTCCACTTCGATCAACTCAGCAATGCTCAATGGGATTTTTTCAGTCTCATCCTGTTTTCTTGGATTGATACCTCTTGTATGATTCTCTTTTCGCTCACTCGTTTTAGGGTCAAGCTGAAATTTAGAATCAGTGGATTGCTGATCAGTCGAGATTATCTGATTGGGTGCTCGTCTTGTCAAAAAATCTCGAGTCAGCCATCCTGCGATTGCTGATAATACGATTACTAGGATATAGGTCATGGACGGTTGCAGGTTCAAACGAATTTAATTCGATTACACGTCTTACCAGAGTTATTTATCTACATCTGAGTTTAATACGCCATGTTTTTTTCAATACAGCCCAAATTCTGTGATAAATAAGCTAGCATTATTTCGTTATAGGAGGACTTACATGAACGAAACATTAGTCGCCAATCAACTTTCAGGATTTTTACGTTTAGAACAAGTTCTACAATTGATTCCGGTTAGCAAAGCCACTTGGTGGAATGGGTGTCGCTCAGGACAATTTCCGAAGCCCTACAAGTTAGCGCCCCGAGTTACAGCCTGGAAGGCTAATGACATTCGGCAATGGATAGAGCGATTTGACAGTACTTATCCAACTACAGAGATCTAGTCCTTTTTATGAGCAACGTGCAGCGGTTCACTTAATTTTACTGGCTTCGCCGAAGCCGGAAGCGCATCAATATAATCAGCCCACTCCTGCATCATTTTCGTACGTTCGGCCAGAAATTGTGCTCGGTCATAGGCCTTGTCCACTTTGCTTTTGGGCTGGTGAGCTAACTGCCGATCAACCACTTCGTGGCGATATCCCAATTTTTCCTTGATCGTACTCATGGCTAATGCTCGAAAGCCATGACCGGTCATCAGCTTGCCGTACTTTAATCGATCTAAAGCTTTTAAAATCGTGTTGTTGCTGATGGGCTTATTCTTCTGAAACGCGCTGGGTAAGATATACCCTTGTTTCCCAAATAATTCACCTAATTCCTCCAGGATCGAGATGACCTGATTGGACAAGGGAACAATATGCGCTTTACGCATTTTCATTCGCTCGGCCGGAATACTCCATACTTTATTCTCCAGATCAATTTCAACCCAGGTAGCATTGATCAGCTCGCTAGTACGAACGAAAGTCAATAAAATAAGCTTCAGTGCCATGACCGTTTGCTTGAAAAGTCGTGCGTCATTGCGCTCAATCGCTTTGATTAAATCAGGCAACTCGTCGATCTCAATAGCGGCAAAATGGCCTTTGACGTATTTTTTCAAGGCCCCTTTCATATCCGAGGTAATATCGCGGCTAGCGCGTTCCGTAATGACGGCATAACGCATGATTTGTCCCATCATTTGTAAGACACGATGGGCTAAGTCATGGCGGTTTCGATCTTCCACCTTTTGAAGACAAGCCAGTAATTGCTGAACGGTTAAGCTGGCAACTGGTAACTGACCAATGAAGGGGAATATGTTTTGCTGAAGACGACTAAACACATTTTTGGCGTAACTAGGCGACCAGGTTGGCAGATTACGATTGTACCACTCGGTAGCGACCAATTGGACGGTTTGTGCTTGCTTGAACTGAGCCAGCGCTTTTTCGTCTTTCTTTTGTTGGCTAGGATCAACGCCCGCTTCCAGCGTTTGTTTGGCGATATCCCTTTTTTCACGAGCCTTGATGAGCGTCACACCAGGATAGGTGCCCAATGTTAGGAGTTTCTCTTTGCCATAAAATCGGTATTTCAAGCGCCATACCCGTTTGCCGGTCGGCATCACGTGCAAATACAGACCTGCCGAATCAAACAGTCGATAAGCTGACGTCGCCGGTTTGGCATGGCGACAATCCAAGTCGGATAATGACATCTCCCCCTCCTTTTTGCACTGGGGGTATGATTTTTCGTTACCCCAATTATACCCCGGAATTTACCCCCAAAATTGTCAGATTTGGTTATTCTCCGTTGGGTTGCTTTAGAGGATCATATCATTAAAAATGCCTGTATTTCAAGGGTTTTATAGGCTTTGTTAGATTGTATTGGAGAGTTAAATGGCTGGGGTGCTAGGATTCTAATCTGTCAATTTAATCTTTGATAAAACAAGATGTTTAATTGGGCGATTTGAAATTTACCCCCAAAATTACCTACTATGTTCCTAGATTTCTTTAGACAACCAAATTACTTGGCTCGCATGTAGTCACTAAAATTGTCAAGTTTTTTGATCAAGAAACTTGACAATTTAGCTCGCTACGATTGGAACACATCTTCTATTTCAATAGTCCAATCATCCTTTAAAGCTTGCTGTACGACCTAAAGCTATGTAGTGTATAGCGACATTTAGTTTAGTATTTTTGTTCTTTGACAAGACGGTTAACATGTATGGGACGCGCCATTGAAATGGGCCAGCGAGAGCAACTTATGGCCCTTAAACAAAAAGGACTTAGTCTGGCGACAATCGCTCAGCAACTCGACCTGCCTTTTGCTACAGTACGTAATCTGTCTGCTCGCTATAGGAGGCAGGGACATTTACAGGTTGGCTACGCCAACTGCGGCCCTAAACAACGGCGGAGCGAAGGACTTCTGGAGCGAGCTAGTCTGTGGCTCAAACGCCATCATCCTACCTGGGGAGCACCCCTGATTCACCAGCAACTGCTTCAACGCTACGGACCCCAGCGAACGCCTTCGGTACGTACCCTCCAGCGATGGTTTCGCCAGCAACACCTTACCAAGCCCCGCCAGCAGCCAGTCCAAGTTCATATTGGACAAGCGAAGGCGGTTCATAATATTTGGCAGGTGGATGCCAAAGAGAACTTAACCCTGGTCGACGGGCAGCCAGCCTGTTACCTAACGATCACCGACGAACACAGCGGAGCCGGTCTGGAAGCGTTGGTTTTCCCCCCACAAACGCATTAGCCAAGTGCCCCTTGAGCAAGTCCGTCAACGACTCATTGAGACGTTTGCCCGCTGGGGTAAGCCGGGGGCCATGCGCGTCGATAATGGCTTACCGCTAGGTGCCCCTTCGGGCCAACTTACCCCTGTCTTGGCCCTATGGCTCATTGGGATTGATGTGGATATGATTTGGAACAAGCCCCACTGCCCCCAACAAAACGGGCGCGTCGAGAAAATGCAGGACACCACAGCTCGCTGGGCTGAGATCAATAAAGCCGCCGATCTGACTGATTTGCAGCTACGCTTGCAAGCTAGCCTGGTTCTACAGCGAACTCGTTATCCCGTGCATCGGCTGGCAGGCAAAAGCCGACTGGCCGCTTATCCTACTTTGGAAACAAGTCGTCGAGCTTACAGCCCAGCCGACTTCTCCATTGAGCGTGTGTACTGTTTTCTGATGCCTAAACTTTATACACGAAAAGTCTCCGTGAGTGGGCAAATCGTCCATTTTGGCAAGGTTTACAGTGTGGGCTTATCCTTTGGCCATCAGTGGGTTCAGCTACGGCTGAGAGCTGATGGCCAAAGCTGGCAGGTTCTCTCTGACTACAAGGTGGTCAAAGAACTAGCGGCCACCACTCTGACTGAGCAATGCATCCAAAAGTTAACCGTCTTTCAAAGAACAAAACACCAAACTTAATGGCGCGAGCTTTGATCAATCTTTATGGCGTACAGCAAGCTTTAAGAGACTGAACTAATTTCTCCGCTGGATTAGCTATAGTGGACCATTATTCGTTTTTCATTCTGCATCAAAATTAGTTTTTCATGTCAAGCGTAGGTGTTACTGTCTTTTTCTGAATGCAGCTATTCGCTCAGCCGCTAATACACCTACCAACTCCTCTAACCTTTCTTGAGAAAGGTTCAATACGTCCTCTATAGCCAAACAACCACTTTGATGAAGGGTTAGATATTGCCCACGCGTTAGCGGAATTGGAAGCTGTATTAGAATTAATGCAGATGTAGATAAACCGAATTCTAGTCTTACCAACAATTCGTCTAGTTCTGTTAAAAATTCTAGTCTGTTAAGATATAATGCCGTTAGAATTTGATGTGCAGATCTCAAGGGAAATCTCGTATTTTTTGTGATCTTGACACTTGGGCGGCTTGCAGCGCAAAGTGGCGTCAGAATAGTAAGGACTAAGCTTTGGACAGGAATTATCAGGCGGTCGCTGATCAGTCATGATTAATTTGTTACGGATTGCTAAGTAAAACAACAAGATTTCCAGAATCTCAAATAGTCACCGACAAATAATCTTCTCAATCTATAGTATATGTATATAGATTTAACTGCATCAGTAGATGGTAGAATAAAAACGATTTCGTTATGAATGTCATTGGGAAAAAATAGATCCATTCACTCAGATTTAGGACAAATTCGCCACATAAACATAAAGTGATACTAAGTGGTTTAGGCATAACAAATCATCGCATATGGCGCACTCCCCTTTGTATCTAAATCCTACTTATCAAAGGCTTCATCAACGGGTCATTGAAATAGAAGACCATTTGCGTCAATTTGAAAACGGGTTAGCAATATCCCAGATCGATTATCAGCAGGCTCAGTCATTGCAAAACGATCCAGGTCGGAAATCGACTTTACTGGAAACCCATACGATCTGCCAAAATCGGCAAATGGAGGCCATCAAGAAGATGAAAGTCCTTTATCAAAAAGCACTTAATATACTGGCAGCGTTTGAAACAGATTGGAAAGCATCTCAACAGTCTGCTTAAATGACTTTACAAATGTATTGCCTTGAAAATCGTTAAATGGCCCAATCAGCTGATCAAAACAAGAACTCTTATGGATGAATATTTACGAAAGCTTATTCATGATCTTAGAGGCAATCTTGGCATTATTATTTACAGTCTAAATGTGCTAGATAGTAAGCCAACTGAGGTGGACCAAAACGTGTTTGAGCCAATGCTACTCCGCAACATAGCTAGTGCTCAGTCACTTTTAATGAATTTGGTGTCCTCCCGATGGTCAGAGCAGGCTTTCGACAACTCTAATGAACTGTTTTTTGAATTAAGCAGCTTAATTCATTCTTTACAGGTTAAAAGGCTACCAACCTCTTCAGCTAGAATAAAAAATCAAATGGATTTACTAGTTGATTTGCTAGTTTCTATGAGCGATTTAAACAAATAAAAATATTGAAAGGGTACATGTGATTATACCTTTTAGGTAGATTAGAAACTTGGGTATATTTGCCAAAACCCCTTTGGGGTTTGACCTCAAGGTTTGCAGTTGATGACTGCCGATCTTGAAAGGTGTGGATAGAATAGGTAAAAGTAGGCTGACATGGTCGGCCTATTTTTCTGCCTTATCATGCGGGCATACACATGATCTCTCCACACAGTAATGTAGAGGACTTTAAACGCCTGCTTTCGCCTGACGGCAGGCGTTTTGTGTGATCAGAATTTCACTAACAGTGACCGAACAACGCGCCTGAATTATTTTAGCGCTATCTTGGCACTCTTAGGTTGACGCTCAAGCAGGACAGTTTGCTTTTGCCGCTGTTGAACTGGTTGGGACAAGCATAAAAATGGACCGGCATTGCCGGTCCATTTTTTCCAGGCCGTGTTTAAGCCCCAGCTTTTATCATCGTTTTTGCATTTGAATTGGTTACTCCTTTGGGATGAACGAGTAACCAATTCACCCGACATCATTCTCAGTCAACGCTGTTTTGATTTTGATCCGTTTAGAAGCCAGCAACTGACCGAAATCGACCATGCTCAAATCAGTGGCCAAGTTGATCCGGGATCACAAAGCCCAAAAATTAGACATCGGGTATAAACTGCTTGTGTCTGGCCTGCCCGACAAACGGTGGGAATGTCGGACAGTCAGGAGGTGGCCGCAGCCATGATTGGCAGGCTTGGAAAAGAGGTGGTAATGGAAAAGAGAAGGCAAAGATATATTCATGCCGCTTTACAATCAACTATCCTTTGCCTTTTTCAGGTGGCTATACCCCCGACATCATCCTGACAAATCACCTGAGCGACCAAACAGCCCGTTTACGAACGCAACCATGCTACCGCATGACTAGCCCAAAGAACAGCACCGCCCGATCTGCGAATGTGGTCATAGCTGTTTCAGCGGATAGGAGAAATGTATAAATTTGTTACCAATAATGAATTTTCAAAACTTAAACTACCATTTAGTATATTTTCAAAAAATAATGATTAAATAATGTTACTATTTTTCAACTACAACCAGCACGGCCCTGGTGAGAAATAATTCGCACGGCGTGTCAGGCTTTTTCTTTTTCTGACCATGTGCTGATTTGCTCCTATGAGTAATTCCCCTGACAATGATTATCAACTTCTGGACGACCTAAAAACTGAAATCCGTTAATGCAGTTACTCGTTGCGCAATTACCCTATTCGCATCACATCCGTCTAATGGACTAGACAAAACAGCCTCAAGCACGGTTATTCTATTCAGTCAAAGCCATTACAAATGGTCACGCCATAAGCCTACTTTACCGTATTAGGCGAGTTGTCTCGTTGCCGATTGGTCAGAGCCGTTTGACGATTGGCACGGGCGATCAACTGTTCAGTCGCCATCATAATCTGCGGGTCAGTATCGTATTGGACTTGTACCTGTTTTAAATAATGTCGGTACAGCATAGCAAAATGGTCTTTGGTGCGGTTCGCCATGAATGGTAATGGTAAGATAAAATGGTGCGGTTTTTAAGTAAAACTCTCGCAAAAATATCTGCATTTATACTCAAGTAAATTAAATTTCAATAAAAATGGCTATTACTACTCAACTCCCATATTGATCACTCTGTTTTTGCAGTTTACGAACTTTCGCACCGTGGTTGTGTTTATGAGAAATTGCTCATTCATGCCAACTCGCATTTGTCGATATGGGATTAAACGAAGAAACGTGGACCTTACAACTCTATGTCGCCGGAAACACCCCCAAGTCTGCATTGGCTCGCCTGAACCTGAAAAAATACTGCGAACAATATTTACCGAACAGATATATCATTGACGAAATTGACCTGCGCATGCATCCACATCTGGCAGCAGATCATGGGATTTTAGCAATCCCTACTTTGGTGCGAAAATCACCAGAGCCCATCCGGAAAGTTATCGGTGATCTGTCGAATGAAGAGAAATTTCTAGCGGCTTTGCACATTCCCAAAGGCCACTAAAAACGCCTTTATTTTACCTACCCAGACTGGTAAACAGCTTAATCTGATTGGCTATGATCTTTTTAGTAATTGCCGTCAATCGACAAGGGAATGTTCGGCACCTGCTCTTCAATCACTCGGAATTAGAAGCGGGCTTTGAGGTGTTGAATAGGCTTGTCGCCCGAGGGCATATGTTAGCCCAAGCAATTCTGGTTGACGATGAGAGCACTATTCATCTACCTGTAGAAGCCTTTGATGGACATTGGGGCCAATCCACCATTCAAGAACTAGAACATGCGTGGCGTGTCCTTTTAATGAACCCGCTCAATCGAAATAACAATAGCGATTGAGGCTAGTTATGCCGTTTAGTGTTTTACTTTTCAAAGTACGATACGCATTTTCGCCTGTTACTGAAGCCGATCCAGTATCCATTTACGGATTACATGAGCTTGCTTTAATTGAGCTTCATAACGTCTTACTATAGTCTGGTACCGATGTATGACCACTTCACTTTTTGTTCTAAAGGGACCTCCCAGGTGTTCACAATGGCTATTTACCTCACTGATCATCAACTCTAGGCTAATAATACGCTGTTCGTAAAAACCCAATTTCTCTCTATACCAATGAGTGGCCTCAACATCTAGCTGTACTCTTAATGGGAAGGACTTTACCAAAATAGACATCCATTTTAGTTCTAATTGCTTACGAGACCCTAAAAATCATCTAATTGATCTGGTTAAACAATGATAATCAATTGGTAGCGCTATGATGGATATCATTTACAAACGAATGTCCGCGCCAAGATGCTGTCTCGTACTTTACCTCCCAAAGTTTTTGTTTATGGCCCTATCCTACTCTAGTGATGGAGTTATGGACCAATGCCTTCAGTTTATCGTGAACAATTCTGGCCTGTCCTGTAAACTGGTAGCGACTATCCAATCGAATAATGGCGTCCGGACCGTCAGTAAAACGGGCGTTGAATCCATTGAATCGGTTGCCTGCATTTTTAAAATCATCGGCAAGAATGATTTACAGACGAAGGCGGCCCTATATGGGTTGACTGTGTTTCCTAGAAAGAGAATTTTTTACCTAACAGAAAATCACTTCTTACTTACGAATTTCAACTGCGTAGATAAGCTAGCCGTTTCAGAGATACTTTCGCTTGTCTTATAAATCGGCCGAAAATTCAAGCACTACCATAAGTCTCGCTCGTCTTAGATAGGAGCGTTTTTGCAAGATTGAACAAATAATCCTGTTCTAATTTTAGAATAGCCATTTCTGGGAAAGTTCCGGCTTCATTTGGTTATACCCAAAACTAATAAGTCTCGCTATGGAAACGCTCAACTTTAAGACCAACATTCAAACTAGTGACGATGTGGCGGCTGTCACTCAGCCCATCAATGATTTTGAACAGGTGGATGGCTGGAACTTAGATACCACCGCTCCGGATCATCTACTAACGGTTCAGACCACCGATACCCGCATCGCGGACCAGCTGCAAGAGGCTATCCGGCAAGCGGGTTTTCAGGCCACTCTGGTAAAACGATAAGAGCCTAAAGGACGGCTGAACCGCATTGGGTTCGCTTAACTAGCCAGCCATCTGCAAAGCGTAGCTGTCTCCTTCTCGACCAGCCTGACCAAGATAGACTTGGCTGTAGATCTCATGCGCGCCGGTCTTTACCAGTCCACCCGGCTGGCGGACTCCGCCGTGGCCGTGGAGCTTAGGCTTGACCACCGGTAAACTGGGTAGCCTACAGCCAACGGGGAGTAGGCTACTCGTGCGCCTTCGCTCACTAACAGAATTATTGGCCAAGCGTACAATATTCCGGAAAACGCCTTGTCTGCTTACCCAACGGAATCGACAAATTCGTTACTAGCTAGTCGTAGGGATGAAGCCCTACGCAACATGCATTGCTAACTATCTTTTCCATGAATTCAAATCCAACCCGTCAGCAGCCGATGGCCAAAGGCAATTACACCAATTTTTTTTTAATGCTTGGGGTCTCCTTCGTGGTGATGCACCTGACCATGTACTTCAACACTGAAAAAGCGGACCATCTCTATTTGAGCACCAACCGGCTTTACATGACTACCCTGATGATCAGCAGTATGGCCCTGATCATGCTCGGGTTTATGCGTTCGATGTATCCAAATAAGCGTATCAACCAACTGATCGTGGCTGGGAGCGTGGGAGTGTCTATGGCCGCCTTGATCTGCGTTCGCCAGCAGGCTTTCATTGACGACAAGCTCTTTATGCACTCGATGATTCCTCATCATTCGATTGCCATCCTAGTCAGTAAGCGGGCCGATCTAAAAGACCCGGAAGTCAAAAAGCTAGCTAAGGACATCATTGCGGCTCAAGAGCGGGAGATTGCCCAAATGAAGCGGATTCTGAAACGAATCGAGAATCAGTAAGCTTGCTTGTTTACAAACGGACAATGGGAGATAAGCAGTCAATGGTTTTCAGAAATAGTGGATGATTAACTCACTCCGGCAACAGCCACTATTGTCCTGGCCGTTAGTGAAAAACTAAAGGATCAAGTCCTATGCAGAGGTCATTCAGCGATGAGAAAGGCTAGCTCCAAAACGAAGCAAGTCAGCTTTTTGTGAGAATGAGGCAAACAGTCTTTGTCTGGCAATAGGCTAACTATTTTTGAGACTTTACGTTCCAAAGTGCGCCTTGAATTCTTCACCAACGTGTTGCTTCGATTAGTTGTCCATCACAAACGAATGACGTTATTGATGGAAATAAGATCTGTTATTAAACAATACATATTAAACTCCTCTTTAAACTGTATCACTTTTGTTCCACGCTTTGCAACCAAATAGGCCATTTGAAATCTTAGTGGATGATGATGAACCCCCTATTTGTTATTTGTTGATCAGAATTGCCAGCAAGCTATTCCCGAAAGCGACATTCATCAATACCCGATCCGCCCGGAAACCTTTGAGCTGCTGGATCAGCAATTAGGCAGACAACTCCAATTGGTTTTATTAGCTAGTGATTTGTACCAGGTAGTTGATGGATTAGACGTGTTACCTCAACTACAAAATCGATTTTAAGGCCAAGTCTCTATTGTAATGGTGACGACTTCTGACGCTTCAGCTGATCGCCAAACGGCTACGGACCGAAGAGCAGTAGCTTTACTCAAAAACCCGATGAGTGGAAAGATTATGTGTTGACCCTGAGACCCAATTGGGACAGGGTCATTAAAGCGTAATGAGCCAACCAAAAGGGCGGCATTTAGATCTACATTACCAATGACTCAAACTAAATTTGAACAAAACTGCCTATTAATCGGTCAGTTGGAATTTGTGGATACAGTGAGCATACCTACTAATGTGCCCCTGGTATTTGTCGAGTTATCACCTCGTTTAGTGTCTCTTGTGCCAATGAATTTAGCTTACCTCTGGTTTAACTTAAATTCATTCACCGTGGCTCATGTGATGGATCGTTATGAACGTCATCTACAAAATTTAAAAAAACATGGATTCAATGAGGCCTACCAAGTAGGTAACGAGTTGTTTGATAAGGCTAAGCCACAGGTTAGTATCTTACTTTTATGTAAGCATACTGATGGATTAAACGGTGATTAAAGTAATCAGAATATAACAATTTGTTGTATTTTAGCATAATATCACAAGCATACTTTTTAATTATTATCCGCCCTAATCAAATGAAGACGACGTTTAATATACTGATCGTTGACGACGATGAAGATGATCAGTATTTGATACAAGCCGCCTTTGAAAAGGATTCCGCTCGTTATAATCTGCAATTTGCGGCTGATGGGACCGATGTATTAGAAAAAATTGATGCTCATCAGTTCTTGCCTGATTTGGTCTTATTGGATTTAAATATGCCTCGAATGCATGGCTTCGAGGTATTAAAACATCTGAAGGATTCCCCAGTTTATCGGCATGTCCCTGTCGTGATTTTGACTACATCCGATAATGAGAATGATATTAATCAAGCTTATCAATTAGGGGCCAATACATTTCTAACCAAACCGCTTAATCATCAGGCTTTAGTGGATTTAGCTGAACAGGTTCGTTTATATTGGTTTACGCTGGCCAAGACCCCAACACGCCAGATGAATTTCAAACCAGATAATTAAACGACTATAGATCGATCAGGCTAATATCAGTTCCCATTCCTGGCGGAGTTTTTCTAAAGGCTTTTTTAGGGGTCTTCCGTCGAAAGCGTCAATCGGTAACAGAGTGTGTTGCCCATCATCAATCAATTCAATGTGAATCAGTTGCCAGCCCTTGTTGGGCAACATCGTTAAGGCTTCAAAACACATTTCTATGTTAGGGGCTCCATAAGCCAAACTCCGATACTCACCTGTTGGGCTGATTGCTAGAAAGATTACCATCATCATTGATTTAATCGATGTTTAATGGCTAACTAGCAGGTATGGTTTGTAGAGTGATTTTGTTGGATAAACCTATGCAACGGGCCAGATCGGTTACTTAATCAGGGCTAACCGCTGATCTTCATCGTTTAGTGATCCCTACTCTAATGAGGAAAGAGCCGGAGCCCATACGAAAAGTAGTAATTGGCGATTTACCAATGAAGACAAGGTTCTAACGATTTTACCAATCCCAGAGAGCTACTAAAAGACGGGCCTGTTTTCTTCCTGGATCACGTTTCAAGCAATTACATGATAGTGATGAATGTTTTGCTTGATTTGCTGTCTTAACAGTTGTAAAGCCATCCGATAGCGTGTTTTGACCGTACCTAACGGCAAACAGAGTTGATTCGCGATTTCTTGTTTTGTGTAATCTCCGTAAAACGTCAGTTCAACTATGCGCCGATATTTTAGCTCTAGCTGAATAAGCATGAATTGATCCAATGGGCCATCCAAAAAACTAAGGTAGCATGATTGATCGTTGTGTTGGGCCAAGTACTCCTTGGCTGACCGGCGCACCTTTTGCTTTCTCAACTCATCTAATGCAATATTCGACGGTTAACAACCAGGTAAACAGACGGCCCTGCCGAGCATCATAGCTATCAATCGTTGACCCGATTTTGATAAAGACATCCTGAAGTAAATCTTCTGCTCGTGGCTGATCTTTCATCAATCACAAAAGCGTCCCTAACAGGACAGGTGAATAGGCGTCGTATAAAGTAGAAAATGCTGTTGGTGATTTAGCCTTGAGCGCTTGAACCAACTCGATTTCCGCTTGTAGGCAACCCTTCTCCAGATGAATGTAAAACGTCAGCAGCACAACCAGTTTCTCCCAATAAACGCATAGAAACCAGTGCATGGTGAATTGGATTCCTCGATTTGTTCAAATGTGTCAACCATACGGCTATCCAGAAGTAGGCTGGCCCTTTTGATTACAAATTTCAGCCCCAAATAAATACCTCTCAGCTCTAAGCGGCAGAACTCGTGTCCCCACCGACGGGGTAAGATACCAGGCAAGACAACTTCCGTTGCGATCAACGTTTTGATGTATTCTTCCAGTAGATAGATGTTTTTTGACTGCGACATTGCAATACTATTCACCGAGAAACATCTTGCCAATATGCCGTTTAACCCTGAAGCTTTTGATGATTTAACCTTTAGGGATTATTCGTTGAAACGGCTTCACGAGGAATGAAAAAGCTTTATAAGTAGATAATCCGACATAAATTCCGTCAAATAAATCCTACCTGAAGGATCAGGCAAGTTCCTGGGTGGAAATCTGGCCCGGTCGCATCTGTCCACTTTTTGTTGACGACCTATAGTCGATACGACTCTACTTCACTTCGTTGACTCTTAAAACGTAATTGAGGGTATATACTCAATAGGTGAATTGAAATTAATTGTTTTTGTTTATAATTCCGATACATATATAAATTTAAAATATCTAAAAAGTTTCTTATTAGATATAATGGTAACTTTTGGAAAGCATACATTATATTGGGTTTAAATTCAATAAAGAGTTTATTGTTACACGCTTCAAACTGGCAAGACTTATTACGCCACGTTGAGTTATATCCATTTGCACACCTGTCTTGATATGAATCAGAACCGACGTATCTCCTTTATGGTAGCTCTAGGTTTGCTCATTACTATACTAATTGGTCTTAATGCTCGCCAGACCATCTATCGATTAATTGGGGTGAATAATTGGGTAGTGCATACCTATCAGGTACTCAATAAAACCCAGCGGATGCTCGCTCTGCTAACCACCATGGATAATGATTTACGCGGGTATTTACTAAGCAATAATCTCTATTTCAAAGCAGACTTTGAGAAGAATAGTCGTGAAATGAGCCAGCTGCTTAAACGCGTTCAGTCGTTGACAAGCGATAACCCCATTCAAACCAAACGGCTTCAATCTCTGAATGCACTTTTCCACACCAAGCTGGTTCGCAGTCATTCTTTATTTAAAACCGGCGTTATTAAACAAGGAAAGGCTCACCTGGATTCAATCGACTATTTTTTAACTATCAGTAGCCAGTTCTATCAGGTACTCAAAGCCACAGAGAGTTACGAAAATGTATTACTTGAAACCCGGGTTGCTCAGAGTGAACGATCCGCTTCTTATGCCACGCTCAGTAACCTGGTGGGGGCTATTGCGGCTTTAGTGATGATCTTGTGGGCTATTTATGTCCTGTACCAATCCTTACAAAAAAGCAATCGACTGAATCAAAAACTGGCCGAAAGCGAACAACAAACTAAAAAATTGCTTGACGCGGTACCCGTTTCGGTGGTCATTGTTCAGCAGGATGGCCAGTTCTATTATGCCAATCAGGCAGCCAGGAAGTTAATGAATAATGGCAGGGAGACTGGTGAGGATACAGTTATGATCGCTCCTGGTGAACTTTTTCGATTTCCTGACGGGGAGCCTTACCCGCTTGAGCAAAGACCGACTTACCGGGCTTTACAGGGGGAAGCTACCCAGGTGGATGATCTGGAACTTCGGGTGAACGGGAACGTGATTCAACTGCTAAGTACGGCTTCCCCCGTCTATGACATCGAAGGCAACTTACGATATGTCATTACATCGAGCATCGACATTAGTGAGCGTGTCAAATCGCAAAAGCATTTACAGGAAGCCAAAAAGCTAGCGGAAAAAGCGGCCAAGATCAAAGAGGATTTTTTAGCCAATATGAGTCATGAAATTCGGACACCCCTGAATGCGATGCTTGGTTTTTCTGAGTTACTGGAGGGCACCGTTCTGAATCAGGACCAGCAGGAATTTATCGGCCTGATCCGAACGGCGGGAAAGAATCTGTTGACCATTGTTAATGACATTCTGGATATATCCAAGCTGGAAGCCGGCATGATCAAGTTGGAATCAATTCCCTTCAGCATTCCCATGCTTACGGGCTCAATCTGGTCAATGTGTCAAGCTTCCGCTACCGACAAGGGTTTACAATTGATTGTCAAAGCCGATCCAGAACTGCCACCTGTATTACTGGGTGATCCAACCCGGTTAACCCAAATTTTACTGAACCTGCTTAACAATGCCATCAAGTTTACCAAACAAGGGAGCGTCACCTTGCACGTTGAACTAGGAAGACAGGCAAGTACTGAATCTGTACGGGCCCGGTTTATAGTACAGGATACTGGTATTGGCATTGCCCCGACGGTCTTACCAACTATTTTTGATCGCTTTCAACAAGCGGAAGATTTTACGACTCGCTACTATGGGGGAACAGGGCTTGGTCTCAGTATCGTCAAAGCACTGGTTGAACTACAGGGCGGTTCAGTGGCGGTAACCAGTACCCCCGGTGAAGGTTCCCAGTTTATCGTCGAGATACCTTACCTAATTGCCAAAGAACAAATGAGTGTCAATCCGCAGCCGGTTTCGACAACTACACCTATTGGCGAAAATGTACGTGTTCTAGTGGTCGAGGATAATTTGATGAATCAAAAACTAGCCCTTCAGGTGCTCAAGCGATTAGGGTATGAGGCACAGGTTGCCGGAGACGGTCAACAAGCACTAGACTTACTGAAGGAAAACACAGTTGATATCATCTTGATGGATCTACAGATGCCGGTTATGGATGGCTACGAGACGACTCGCCAGATTCGATCAAGGCTGAACAGTGCCGTGCCAATCATTGCGATGACTGCCCACGCCCTGCCCAGTGAACAAGAAGAATGCCTTAAAGTAGGTATGAATGATTTTCTGCCCAAGCCCTTTCAACTTCATGAGCTCCAGACTTTACTGCGTAACTATCTATTTACTAAGGTTCCGATCAGCACTACTTCTTCTGGATACAAACCCACCTCCCTATCCAACACGAACTTCTCTGTTGAGCCGCTTCTACAAGCGGTAGGCAATGATCGAAAGTTAGCCCTTGATTTATTGGAGATTTATTTAGAGGAGACTCCACCAACTATTGACCAACTTCAGCTGGCGCTCCATGAGCAGGATATAGCTGAAATAAAGCGAATTATTCACACCCAGCAAGTGCATACAAAAATGCTCGGCCTGAGCGAAGCGACTCGCTTAATTCTGGCGACGGAAGCTCAGGTTAGAACAGAGAAAGGTATGATGAGTATCACTCCGCTGGTTGAAGACTATATCAAAGAAGTGAATGCGGTACTCCCCCAAATTCGCCAGTATGTACAAACAGCTGGCCATGCTGCTGATTAGCCATCTAACCTGTGGAAGCCCAATGCTGGAAGTAGGACACTTAGGCCGCCCGTTTTGGTATTAATTTGGAAGTTTCGGAGTCATTGAGCACCGAATTTCGGGATGTAGGGCTAAGTCATTTCGCTCCTAATTGACCAGCCTATTCTACTGATTATCTAATGATTGTGTTCCTCTGATAAAAAGCCTATTGATGGTCAATTTGCCAAGTAATCATCTAATGAATGGCACCTAAACTTCCATCATCTTCTAGATAGCATTTTCCTACATGGTTTTCTGTAACCAAAGTACTGTTAATCAATAATTTTAACTGAATTTTTGCATGAATTTTGAATTAATATTCTTGCATTTACGTTTCCTCTGAGCTATAATTACAACATAATCAGAGGTCATCATGAAAATAGACGAACTCAAAAGCCACCTCAAAAAGGGTGAAGTCTATCGGAGAGTCGATTTGGCCAAATGGTCAAAGTCGATTGATCGTCATTTAGATCAGCTTGTTGCCGACGGAACGCTACAAAAACTAGCCCCAGGAATGTATTACGTGCCGAAAGAAACCGTTTTTGGACAAACACCACCCAACGAAGAAATCCTGGTGCGTCGGTTTTTAAATGATGACCGTTTCCTGTTAACCTCTCCCAACAGCTATAATAGCTTGGGAGTCGGGACCACACAGCTTTATAATAAACGGATTGTCTACAACCATAAGCGTCATGGCGAGTTCAAACTCGGCAATCGAAACTTTTCGTTCCGTAAAAAACCGCACTTCCCTAAAAAAGCCACCCAGGAGTTTCTATTAGTGGACCTACTCAATAATCTGAACACACTGGCCGAGGATCAAAATCATGTGTTAAAAAACGTATTTACAAAGGCCTTAACAATGGATACCAACAAGCTGAAACAAGCGGTTTCAGAATACGGCCATGTGAAAACCAAGAAATTATTGGAACCCTTTATCCAAACTGGCGAACAATCCCACTATGCCCACTAGTTATCTGCACGAACGCAGGGATTTTCTAGATTTACTGCGTATCCTTGAAGAGGAAACAGGTATTCAAGCCGGTTTGATCGAAAAGGATTATTGGATCATGCATGCCCTGTATGGGCTAAAAAAACAGCAATTCGACTTCGAGTTAAAAGGTGGAACATCCCTGTCGAAAGGCTATAAGATCATCGACCGTTTTTCCGAAGATATTGACATCCATATCCAAGCTCCGGCTGCACTTGGGGTTAATGAAAACCCGAAGAACACCAAAAAACAGGCTGTAGAAGGCCGAAAAGCATTTTACGACTGGCTGGCCGCGACCATAAAAATAGAGGGCATTCTATCCGCCGAACGAGATACCAATTTTGATGACACAGAACATTATCGCAGTGGCGGTATACGATTAATATACAAAAGCCAAACCGAAACGATTGACGGCGTTAAAGAGGGGATATTGCTCGAAGCTGGATTTGACACCGTTCGTCCCAATCAAGCTCTAACGATTTCATCTTGGGCATTCGACAAAGCGATTGCGAATCCCAAAATCAGTATCATCGACAATCGAGCCGCAGATATCCTTTGTTATCACCCTGGCTACACGTTCGTCGAAAAACTGCAAACTATTGCGACGAAGTTTCGCCAGGAGCAGCAGGGCGGAGAAGTTCGTGTTAATTTTATGAGGCAATATTATGACGTTGCCCAATTATTAGACAATGAACAAGTCCTCGCCTTTATTGGCACTGACGCCTACGAGCAACACAAACAAGCCAGATTTCCGAAAGCAGACTTGGCTGTTCCAATAGCCGAAAACGAGGCTTTTTTATTGAATGATCCTGCCATCAGAGCAACGTTTAAAAGTCGCTATGAAGGCACATCATCACTCTATTATAATGGCCAGCCAGCGTTTTTAGCTATTCTGGCCAAAATTCAGGGTTATCTACACAAGCTGTAATTCTATGCTGATTACAGCTTTGCTATTTATTGGCATACCTTAGAAACCACTGAAAATCACGCTCAAGAGTCGTTTTGTTATCATAGATGTCACGGAACTCCACTTTTAAGGTGATCGGTGCCAGTTGCTCACGGGCATGTTCAATGGCCGCATCATCTTCATACTCATCAAAGCGTGTTTCAAAAATCGTTAGCGATGAATTCGGCAGCACAACCCGCGTAACTGAGTCATTGGTTGGAGCAAACAGATAAGATTTGGGTGCAAGAGTAAGGCATTCTTCCAAATCGGCATGGACCACTCCATTCTTACTACAACTTAGCTTGTCGATGATTAAAGGCCCTAATCCGTTATTGCGCAAATGGACAGCAAGTGTCTTTCGTTGGTCCTCCAATACAATCTGTCCCAGCGGCTTGAGCGACTTTTCATTATGAATCCGTTGCAGATACAATTGATAAAACGTGGCCAGCAATGCTAGCACTGAAATCAAAATTGCCAAGTTGGCCTCCCATGATGCAAACGCTTATGATGCAGAAAGCACCTTTTTACAAAAAGGTGCTTTCTAGTTAGACTATCATTCTATAATCCTGCAATAATTTCAATCGCTCTCGTGCCTGTAATTCATAAATCAGGGGAATAAAGCGGTGGTACAAGCTGCATTGTGGGTCTTTACCATTTACCCGATACACCGGACAGCCACTGGTGCAAACTGACCGGTAACGACAGGACTGGCAATCTTGGGACTTCATATCTTCATAATGGTTGCCCTGCTGGATCATATCCACCAAATCCATATCCGTGTCGAAGAGGCTGTAGGAAAGCTGAGTGGCATCGCCAAAATGGACATGGCAATAATTGACCGTGCCATCCACATAGATCGCTCCACCCGAAAAACCCGATGCGCAGGTTTGAAAGCCTAACTCACTCGGCTTGAGATCGCAGAATTGATGACGGTGAGAAAAACGCCAGCCCTGCCCGATAGCCACTTTCATCAACCTATAGGATTCTGAGAGGTATTTGTCCAGCAATTCTGAGTCAATGGCTTCACCTTTGACAATCGAATAACGAAACGGAACGTCCAGGTCGATTAAGTAACGCGTTAGACGCGGCAATCCCGTCAGGTTGTTGTTGGTCACCACCGTATTGGTCGATACCGGAATGTGATGATCCAGCAACGTTCTTAGATTCCGATCAATGATGTTAAAACTCCCTGCGCCCGATTTGAACGTGCGAGTGCTGTCATGATCCACATCTAATCCATCCAGCGAAATCCCGTAGCTGATACCGTGTTCCTTTGAGAAGGCCATTATCTCGTCGGTTAAAATGGTCAGGTTGGTAATAAACGAACACTCCAACTGACAACCAATGTTCTGCAAGGTTCTTTTGGCCTGTGGAATAAAGGTTTTCCAAGCTTTGAACTGGCTGAGGGGCTCTCCTCCGGCCAAGCGCAATTTGATAGACTTGAGATCCCGTTTGTGAACCGTCTCCACCATCTTGTTCAACAACTGTTGACGGGTCGTATCCGACATGCCCGACGTGGTATTGAGCGTTGAGATGTAACAGTAGCTACAAGTCAGATTGCACCGATTGGTGGTGTGAATCCAGAAGTTGAGCGACTTAGGGCTATGTGGTTTTCGGGGTGTACTAAACTGCTGGTCAAACCGGATAATTTCGGTTCGAGCCAACAGGCTTAAAAACTCCTCAACCACATCAGCTGCAATACCGAATTTCTCGCTCAGGGCTGCTACCGAGGTTTGATTGTCAATAACCGCTAGAATGTCAGATTGCACCCGACTGAGAATCCGTAGCGAATTCGGGTAAGCACAGTTGACGGCAAAGGCATGTTGATCGTCAATAGCTCTAAGCAGCAGTTGTGGCGACTTGATCGGTACGAATGTCTTCATCGTCTGCGGTTGAAGAATAGCTGATACAATCGCAATTGGCATTGGCGGAAGATACCTTTAAGACCCTTTCGCCAAATGCTGCTTCCAGCAGTGAGCGATCATCAAAGAGAATGTTATTTTCATTCGATGCAATCATTACAGGTCGTGTTTTCATTGTTGTTGGTTGTTTTGGTTTTAATCGTTTCTGTAATTCACAAATCGTACTGGGGTGCCATTGGCTATCCCCCCGAAACGTCGGGATGCCTTGATTGTTGAGTGCCTGGGCCATGGCTCGTACGGTAGTGATGCCCAGTTTCTTCAAGGATTTGAGTACTGGTAAAAGCTGGTGGGCAAAGTCATCAGCCGCTTTTTTATTCCGCTTGGCCTGTATTTTCCCCTGTTTACCCAAAATAACTCCTCGTTTTCGAGCCGCTGCCAGAGCCGCTTTAGTGGTTTCACTAATGCGCTGTCGTTGCTCTTCATCCACAGCGGCTATAATATGAATGGTAAACCGGTTGGCGTGTGGATTATCGGTTACCACAATGTCCACATCCGATTTAACCAGTCGCGCAATTTTCTCAACATCACGTCCTAGCCGATCCAATCGGGCGACCATGAGTGTGGCTTTGTTGAATCGACACCGCTCCATAGCCTCAAAAAGGCCATTCTGTTGTTTGCGCGTTGATTTCACTTCAACCACCTCATCGACAAGCTCATACCCATTGAGCCGACAATAACTGGCCACGGCTACCTGTTGCGCTTCGAGCCCTAATCCACTTCGCCCTTGTCGGCGAGTGGAAACGCGGTAGTAAGCAATCGCCTGTTTCATAGCGGGTTAACCGTGATCTTGTTCCGATGTAAACGATGGATTACCTTTGAACAGATTAGGATAAAAAATCGATTAGTTTTGTAGAAAGAGGCCCTGTTTCACAGGGATTTAGTGATGAAGAAAGATTGAAAAAGAGGCAGTGGTGTACGGGGGTTAACGATCGTTTACTGCCGAACAAATTTTTGAAAAGAAAATGGTAAAGCTGCTTCGTTATGCCGCATAACTTGTAAGCCTATGGACTTTAAATTTGATAAGGCCTATCCCGGTGAATACGCTTATTTAGAAGATTTTATCGCTCGGGCGAATGATCAGCTCAAGAAAATGGATAAGGTCATTTTCCACGTATCGGATACGATGAAGGAAGTCCCTTTTTCCTCGTCACGGACGGCGGAAGATCTTGAACGAAATGATAGACGAACCCGTGTTATTTCGTATTTGGAAGATAAACGAGCGGCTTATCGGCGGGAAGTCTTAGAGACGGTCTCTCAAGAGACGACCGGTACTGATCCAAAGGTTGCACACTGGGTCCGCCAAAGCTGCTCATTTGGACTAGACGGATTTGATGAACAAACCCGACGTCATCATAGCCAAGACATTGACCTCCCGACGGAGAAGCTGCACAAGCTGTTTTCTGAAATCCCGTCAATTCGTCAAGAAGAGCCAATAGAGCAAAAGCGAGTGCCATCTGGAGACGAGATCACCGAAAGCTTAGGGAGGGCAGACGAAATCGCTAGACTGGTGGAGGAGACTAAAAAACGCCGACAAGCTAGCCAACATAGGCGTGGTGGTCATCGACGGTAAAGTCCACAATGCCCATGATGTTTTATTACTGCAGAAGATTAAAGAGCTGATTTTTAGCATTATATACTTATGACATACAGCGATCTGTTAGCCCAGCAAGACAAGGAGCTTGAACGGCTTAATCAGGAGTATTATGCAGACCAAGCCACAATCAGACGACTACAAAACGATCATTACGATAAAAGCCGATTTGATGGGCAGCTAGATCGGCTCAAAGTCCTCCACGAAAAGAAAGTCAAAGACGTACAAACCCGTTTTGCTCAGGAGCAGCTGGAGTATTTAGGAGAGCCAACACCGCCGGAGCCATCGCCCGATATTTCTCAAAGTCAAGACAAGGCGGCTGACATGATAAAGGCTTACCGACAACAACAAACCTCAACCCAAACCGGGGATCAACAAGGCACGGGCGGAGGTCAAGAAGTTAAACGATCTCAGCCTATGAAAGGCCAGCCTGTCGATGAAGATGAAGTCAAAAGGCTAGCTCAACAGACTCGTGAAAAACGGGAGCAAAAGCAACAACATAGGCGTGGATTCAGACGATAATAAAGCATCATTATTTCTAGTAGTATTCTCCATACCCGAAGGTGCGATTGATACCCCATTCAACAAAAGGCGACTGGGCAAGTGTTTCGCGCCTTTCAACACCCGAAGGTGCGATTGATACTCGCCTAAAAGGCTTTTAAATTGAAAATAAATGTCCTTCTTTCAATACCCGAAGGTGCGATTGATACACCCGGCGACTAGTTAAGCCGCAACCGATTGACAACACTTTCAATACCCGAAGGTGCGATTGATACTCGAGCCAAGATACTGATTAACAGGCGGGGGATTGTTCTTTCAATACCTGAAGGTGCGATTGATACGCAATGAACGAGCGTCCTTGTGCTCCTGCGTGTTTCCTTTCAATACCCGAAGGTGCGATTGATACTTTCCCCAACCTGTTTACCAAACGCAGTCGCTGCGTCTTTCAATACCCGAAGGTGCGATTGATACCTCTTTCTTATTCAATCAGGTGAAAACACTCATATTCTTTCAATACCCGAAGGTGCGATTGATACAATTGCTCCAGATGAGCAGCCAGTCGTAGTTCTGTAATCTTTCAATACCCGAAGGTGCGATTGATACTTTCAACCCAACGCTGACCAAAAACGCGAACCTGACTTTCAATACCCGAAGGTGCGATTGATACCCGCAGTCAAAGACAATTACAAAGCGCCAACCGATCCTTTCAATACCCGAAGGTGCGATTGATACCCAACACCTGGGAAACCGAAGAGGTTGACCATCTGATCTTTCAATACCCGAAGGTGCGATTGATACTTGCGCCGGGGTTGAAATCCATTGCAAACGAGAACGTCTTTCAATACCCGAAGGTGCGATTGATACGAAATCTGCGAAAGAGCGTCCTTTAGATCGCTAACAGCTTTCAATACCCGAAGGTGCGATTGATACTGCCTGTATCCGCACGAAGACGAGCAATACGACAAGACTTTCAATACCCGAAGGTGCGATTGATACGAGTCCTAATATCTGGGCTTTCTGCGAGGGATCTTTTTCTTTCAATACCCGAAGGTGCGATTGATACCGGAGGGGGCCAGCAACCACATTGGCCTAAGCCTACTTCTTTCAATACCCGAAGGTGCGATTGATACCCACTGGCGCCCTCACGTTGCAGCAGGTATTGCAGAACTTTCAATACCCGAAGGTGCGATTGATACGGCCGGCCGAAATCAGTCATGACCAGTGGCGAAGCTACTTTCAATACCCGAAGGTGCGATTGATACCGGCGCAACCTACGAGGCCACTATTCCTTACTCAGCTTTCAATACCCGAAGGTGCGATTGATACGCAACGATGCTTATTGATGGATAAGCCGGAGCCAACTTTCAATACCCGAAGGTGCGATTGATACTTCGGGCAAAGGTGTTCAGACTCCGTATGGCACCCACTTTCAATACCCGAAGGTGCGATTGATACCACCCGCCAAAAGTGGAAACGAGCAACCGGTGGAATCTTTCAATACCCGAAGGTGCGATTGATACCACGCAAAGCGGATTTCTTTACCGTGACTCTCTTGGCTTTCAATACCCGAAGGTGCGATTGATACGCTTTTGTTGATGATTGAGGAAATCGGCTGACTTACTTTCAATACCCGAAGGTGCGATTGATACAGGAGGGTGTGTTCAATATCAACGGTGAAGATCCAATCTTTCAATACCCGAAGGTGCGATTGATACTAGATACCTGTTCCTCCGCAGGCGTAGCACTTTTTACCTTTCAATACCCGAAGGTGCGATTGATACTAGAGTTACACCTTTTTTCTGTTGGTTCTTCTCCCTTTCAATACCCGAAGGTGCGATTGATACCTAGCGCCATCATAATAGTGAGTCTTGAGCTTATAGCCCTTTCAATACCCGAAGGTGCGATTGATACGTCGGTAGAGGTAACTTTAGTAGGCTTTTAGCCTAACTTTCAATACCCGAAGGTGCGATTGATACGTGTGCTTTCAGTCGAATAATCAAACTTCTGATTATGCTTTCAATACCCGAAGGTGCGATTGATACATTTTCTTTTGTTTGGAAGCCGCTGCGCGCACCGATCTTTCAATACCCGAAGGTGCGATTGATACTGGGCGGTACCTGCGCTGAGGATCGGGCGGCTTTTACTTTCAATACCCGAAGGTGCGATTGATACGAAGGGAAGCGTGTTGCAGGCCATACTGGATCATACCCTTTCAATACCCGAAGGTGCGATTGATACGCCAGCATTAAGGTCCTGCCACGTCTTATCACCTCTTTCAATACCCGAAGGTGCGATTGATACAACTGCCTTTAACGTTCCATGAACAGCCCGATAAGAACTTTCAATACCCGAAGGTGCGATTGATACATGACATAGTCTACCGCCATGTCACCCGAGTAGGTCAGCTTTCAATACCCGAAGGTGCGATTGATACGGCGGAATTGGCGATTCAAAAGGAAGCCAGTAAGCAACTTTCAATACCCGAAGGTGCGATTGATACTGCCTCTTGCTCGACACGGATGAGCCAGCCCTTTAGCTCTTTCAATACCCGAAGGTGCGATTGATACTTTTACGCTCTGGTTTTCTGAAATGCTCCGAATCGACGCTTTCAATACCCGAAGGTGCGATTGATACGTTCACGTGAAGAAGTGCGAACCTCAAACAACACACCTTTCAATACCCGAAGGTGCGATTGATACATCAATATTAGCTGTCGTAGTCAGCGTGCAGGTATCCTTTCAATACCCGAAGGTGCGATTGATACCCAACATTTCGTCTAACAGCGATTACCTGTACAACACTTTCAATACCCGAAGGTGCGATTGATACAGCCCTGGCGAATCTGGCCAAGCAGGATCTGTCGACTTTCAATACCCGAAGGTGCGATTGATACAGCCATAATACGTTCCAGAAGACCAGGCAACGCCATCTTTCAATACCCGAAGGTGCGATTGATACTACCCATGTAGTAGTAGTGCTTGAGGTCCAACCCTTCTTTCAATACCCGAAGGTGCGATTGATACGCACCAGCATCGGCGCGTTGGCGATAACGACGACAACTTTCAATACCCGAAGGTGCGATTGATACCGTTAGGCTTGCACCTGAATTATCATCCCGCGTAACTTTCAATACCCGAAGGTGCGATTGATACTATTCACCCGACCACCATACCCTAATTTCGTCCAGATCTTTCAATACCCGAAGGTGCGATTGATACGCTACGTTTTACAGTATCGAGTCCGAGCGATTCGTAGCTTTCAATACCCGAAGGTGCGATTGATACACCTGTGCCTTCGTGTAGGTTTTCCCTTTGATCTTAACTTTCAATACCCGAAGGTGCGATTGATACATACAACAACTCAAAACTCGACTTGAATTGAGCTACTTTCAATACCCGAAGGTGCGATTGATACTGATCGTTTGCCGCCCGGAAGAAAATCAGTTGAAAACCTTTCAATACCCGAAGGTGCGATTGATACTAATACTATCCGTTGCGCCCGGATAATACTTGAAGGACTTTCAATACCCGAAGGTGCGATTGATACTTGTATTGATCGCGTAATACAGCACGCGCAGGGCAATCTTTCAATACCCGAAGGTGCGATTGATACCCCGCGTAGATTCCTCGGAATGAAGTAATGTATATCCTTTCAATACCCGAAGGTGCGATTGATACAAGAAGGAGGAAGACTTGAAAGCTGCCCAAAAGAAAGCTTTCAATACCCGAAGGTGCGATTGATACAAGCGTGACACGGCCGCTTACATAGCTCTGGAGAAACCTTTCAATACCCGAAGGTGCGATTGATACGGTAACGCCAGTAACGTAGCATCCCGGATATTGAGTCCTTTCAATACCCGAAGGTGCGATTGATACTTGCCCCTGGATCGCTTGGTATCTGTGATTACGACCTCTTTCAATACCCGAAGGTGCGATTGATACATTACATTAAGCTTATTCAGGCTTATTGGGCGAAGCATCTTTCAATACCCGAAGGTGCGATTGATACCTACGAGTACCTCGGCCTAAAGGGCTATTCCAAAACTTTCAATACCCGAAGGTGCGATTGATACGGCTATTTTGCGACTAATGAGTTGAAGTAGTTCATCGCTTTCAATACCCGAAGGTGCGATTGATACCTACGAAAAAACTGGCAGCGGGTACAGATGGGGGTATACTTTCAATACCCGAAGGTGCGATTGATACTACGCATCTGAAACCGCCTTATAATCAGTGATTAAAGCTTTCAATACCCGAAGGTGCGATTGATACAACTAAGCATGAAAACCGTACCAGTTGCTTTTAAACTTTCAATACCCGAAGGTGCGATTGATACTTCGTAAGCCGCTCGGTTGGAGCCTTGGTGGGATAACCTTTCAATACCCGAAGGTGCGATTGATACATGCAACCAATTGGCCCCCCATCAAATACGATATACCTTTCAATACCCGAAGGTGCGATTGATACCCTTTGGCCTGAAGCACTTCACGCAGTGATAGCCTACCTTTCAATACCCGAAGGTGCGATTGATACGCAACGATGCTTATTGATGGATAAGCCGGAGCCAACTTTCAATACCCGAAGGTGCGATTGATACTTCGGGCAAAGGTGTTCAGACTCCGTATGGCACCCACTTTCAATACCCGAAGGTGCGATTGATACCACCCGCCAAAAGTGGAAACGAGCAACCGGTGGAATCTTTCAATACCCGAAGGTGCGATTGATACCACGCAAAGCGGATTTCTTTACCGTGACTCTCTTGGCTTTCAATACCCGAAGGTGCGATTGATACGCTTTTGTTGATGATTGAGGAAATCGGCTGACTTACTTTCAATACCCGAAGGTGCGATTGATACAGGAGGGTGTGTTCAATATCAACGGTGAAGATCCAATCTTTCAATACCCGAAGGTGCGATTGATACTAGATACCTGTTCCTCCGCAGGCGTAGCACTTTTTACCTTTCAATACCCGAAGGTGCGATTGATACTAGAGTTACACCTTTTTTCTGTTGGTTCTTCTCCCTTTCAATACCCGAAGGTGCGATTGATACATGGCTGGGTTCCAATCGGAAGGGAAAGGGGGCGGCCCTTTCAATACCCGAAGGTGCGATTGATACCGATGGGCAAAAACAGCATTGATGTCAATATCAAAGCTTTCAATACCCGAAGGTGCGATTGATACCTGGGTAGAAGATCACGCGATGAGCATGTACCTGCATTCTTTCAATACCCGAAGGTGCGATTGATACAGAACGGGCCGGTGGCAGATACAATGCCCTTTCTTAACTTTCAATACCCGAAGGTGCGATTGATACCTGGTCCATGCCGATACGGCAACTGCCTTTGGCAAAGGCTTTCAATACCCGAAGGTGCGATTGATACGTGCCCGGAGTCATACCGGTTTGGCCTTTCGGAATGGACACCTTTCAATACCCGAAGGTGCGATTGATACCGTGTATAGTGCCCTGCACAATCCCCGAACGACACTGACTTTCAATACCCGAAGGTGCGATTGATACAAGAATGCCGCGAATGGCAATCGGCTGTCGTTGATTCCTTTCAATACCCGAAGGTGCGATTGATACAAAAAGGAGGCACCCTACCCCCTGCCCCCGTCCCTCTTTCAATACCCGAAGGTGCGATTGATACGAGATTAAGTTCAGCCGGGGGTGGAGATGCTGTAAAACCTTTCAATACCCGAAGGTGCGATTGATACTGGAGCCAAAGGGCTGGCGAATGTGCTGGCAACGTTTACTTTCAATACCCGAAGGTGCGATTGATACTATTCCGGCCATTCCTTCATAAAGTCTTTGAAATCATCTTTCAATACCCGAAGGTGCGATTGATACCTCAAAGCGTGGTCTTATTCTGAACATCAACCGCCTTTCAATACCCGAAGGTGCGATTGATACCGATCAAAAAGGAAATCTATGCGCTGATGGATGAACTTTCAATACCCGAAGGTGCGATTGATACTCCTGTCGTCCTTGGTGTAACCTGCCTTCAGCCAACTTTCAATACCCGAAGGTGCGATTGATACAATGGCCGCACGCTGAATCCTGAGTGGACAGAAGCAGACTTTCAATACCCGAAGGTGCGATTGATACCGCTACGTGATCGGTATTGACCCCGACAAGGATAAGTCCTTTCAATACCCGAAGGTGCGATTGATACGAGCGGGTAACGCGCCAAAGATACCCCCGTTAAAAAACTTTCAATACCCGAAGGTGCGATTGATACCAACCCGGAAAGACGGGTGCCTGGGGAGGTCTTTCAACTTTCAATACCCGAAGGTGCGATTGATACTTTGACGGCCAGCATCGTGATAAACTTGGCGGTCGTACCTTTCAATACCCGAAGGTGCGATTGATACACTTAGTTGTAGAACTTAAGTGATCCAGCCTACTCCCTTTCAATACCCGAAGGTGCGATTGATACGTGGGTTCTGACCTGGATGAAGTCGCGAAAACCTTCACTTTCAATACCCGAAGGTGCGATTGATACGCTCCTTTCAGCGCCCAGCCTACGTAAGAAACCCACTTTCAATACCCGAAGGTGCGATTGATACCTCGCGTTGATCGTGTTCATGTTGCCACCGCTTTTCACTTTCAATACCCGAAGGTGCGATTGATACCAGCGCAATTCGATTACAGGTCGTAATGGTTTGGGCCTTTCAATACCCGAAGGTGCGATTGATACGCGTGTATGCACAGCGAAACTGGCGCAAATCACCCTTTCAATACCCGAAGGTGCGATTGATACTTAAAGGCCAATACTTCGCCGTGGGGTCGTGGTAATCTTTCAATACCCGAAGGTGCGATTGATACACCATTCGGGCGTCTGGGAGGTAAGTGCCCAGAATTCCTTTCAATACCCGAAGGTGCGATTGATACGCGATTGAAGGCTGGATTAAGCGAACCTTTGAAAAATACTTTCAATACCCGAAGGTGCGATTGATACGGTTCCGTCCCAATTCAGCGGCAAGGCACATACGAACTTTCAATACCCGAAGGTGCGATTGATACTTTTTCTGTATTGGCAGTGGCCAGCGCAGTAGTTAACCTTTCAATACCCGAAGGTGCGATTGATACACCCCGCCGACTGCGTGAATGATTTTATTCAGCACCTTTCAATACCCGAAGGTGCGATTGATACCATTCAGGCCCTTATCAATCGGTACCCGGACTACTTCGCTTTCAATACCCGAAGGTGCGATTGATACCATTATCCTGCCCGATGCGTCGGAGGTTGTAGCTCCTTTCAATACCCGAAGGTGCGATTGATACTACCTGGATCACTCCGGGTAGGGCCTTTTTGCATTTTACTTTCAATACCCGAAGGTGCGATTGATACTTCTGGTATGGGATAATTTTGATGAGGATATTAATACCTTTCAATACCCGAAGGTGCGATTGATACACCGGCTCAGCGAGTTACAATGCGACGGGTTATATCCCTTTCAATACCCGAAGGTGCGATTGATACGTATCGACATCGAAACTGGCAGATGCCTCTGTGACACCTTTCAATACCCGAAGGTGCGATTGATACATCTTGGGGCTTGGTTTCCTATACTATCTCGACACAACTTTCAATACCCGAAGGTGCGATTGATACTGGGCGGCTGTCGTACCGTGTGGGTTCGAAGTATTGCCTTTCAATACCCGAAGGTGCGATTGATACACCAGGCTTTCGGTTTGCGAAAGGGCGTTGATTTTTCTTTCAATACCCGAAGGTGCGATTGATACAGTATCCATTCTGTATGGGGGGGATACGCCTACCAGCTTTCAATACCCGAAGGTGCGATTGATACCTATATGGAGTCAATGGGGTTTATCGGTATCGTCTACTTTCAATACCCGAAGGTGCGATTGATACAGGACTCAAGATGCCTAAAAGCCTGATGATCGAGGTTCTTTCAATACCCGAAGGTGCGATTGATACATAGTACAATTAAAGGGCGATAAATAGGATATTTCACTTTCAATACCCGAAGGTGCGATTGATACTACTGGCGACCCCCAACAGGAGCTGAGTTATGCAACTTTCAATACCCGAAGGTGCGATTGATACTTAACACCCGACCATGTTCAGCTCGTGCAGGGCCACCTTTCAATACCCGAAGGTGCGATTGATACCGATACGCCCCTGGATATCTGTTTCGACGTGCAAACTTTCAATACCCGAAGGTGCGATTGATACGAGAGCAACGAATTGCAAGACCCCAATGCCTGGTATCTTTCAATACCCGAAGGTGCGATTGATACTCGACGACAACTACCGATCCTGGCTCGCAGACCACCACTTTCAATACCCGAAGGTGCGATTGATACCTCCATTTGGCTGACTCGGCTGTGTGCGTCCAGCCACTTTCAATACCCGAAGGTGCGATTGATACTCGATGTACTTACCATCCTTCATCGCGTCCGTCACCTTTCAATACCCGAAGGTGCGATTGATACTATCCAACGACCCGCTTTTTCGTGGACGTTTGGAACCCTTTCAATACCCGAAGGTGCGATTGATACCGTTGCACCCGAAGTCCTGGTAAACGTCAACCCCTGCTTTCAATACCCGAAGGTGCGATTGATACCCAATTCCAGCCTCTTTATGCAGGCTCCACGTGTCTTCTTTCAATACCCGAAGGTGCGATTGATACCTCCATGGCTACCTGTTCAGCAAGGGCATAGAACTCTTTCAATACCCGAAGGTGCGATTGATACGAACGGGTGTAAAGGTCACTTGGACGGTGGCACCATCTTTCAATACCCGAAGGTGCGATTGATACATTGTCAATGGCTTGCGTTAATGATTCGTTGTGGAGACTTTCAATACCCGAAGGTGCGATTGATACGGTTTTCCAACACCAAACACGGGCATTGTTGTTTCGCCTTTCAATACCCGAAGGTGCGATTGATACAATAGATTTTTGGCTATAGGCATTCATTTGAGTTAACTTTCAATACCCGAAGGTGCGATTGATACGCGTGATTTATGAAAGCATCCTTAATGACCTTGTTATCTTTCAATACCCGAAGGTGCGATTGATACAAGTGTTATTTCAGGAAGTGCAGTAACCTATTACAACTTTCAATACCCGAAGGTGCGATTGATACACGATTCAGGACCTAGAAGCGTGGAGCAAATACCTCAACTTTCAATACCCGAAGGTGCGATTGATACCGTAAAGCCCTCAACCGTTAGTACGTTTGCTTCCTGCCTTTCAATACCCGAAGGTGCGATTGATACCGTGGAATGGTGCAGCTTGGGTCGAAGGAATTAACGCTTTCAATACCCGAAGGTGCGATTGATACCGATAGTTAATAAACTTGGTATCCCTGTTTTTCCAGTCTTTCAATACCCGAAGGTGCGATTGATACCTGTACTGGAGCCTAACAAGATCGATCTGTTACCCACTTTCAATACCCGAAGGTGCGATTGATACCCATCAGCGTCGGTGCGGTTGCTGTTGATGGTGGACCTTTCAATACCCGAAGGTGCGATTGATACGCGGTAGGGCCAAGTTTCATGCAGAATTGCATACCCTTTCAATACCCGAAGGTGCGATTGATACATTGGGAAGAAGCCTTTGAAACTTACCGCGAAAATCTTTCAATACCCGAAGGTGCGATTGATACGGATTTTCTTTTATGACACTGGCATCACCTGTTAGAACTTTCAATACCCGAAGGTGCGATTGATACAAGGCAAACCCGTCGCTAAATCTGTCCACGTTTTAACTTTCAATACCCGAAGGTGCGATTGATACCAGGATTAAAGTAGGTAAGAAGCCAGTCGGTTATACTACTTTCAATACCCGAAGGTGCGATTGATACCCGAGAAGAACATGATTTGTCGACCCAGATCATCTTTCAATACCCGAAGGTGCGATTGATACGCGGGTTCACCATAGTGATGTCCCCCTTGCACCAGCTTTCAATACCCGAAGGTGCGATTGATACCCGCGAAACTGATTGATTGTGGTGAGGAGATATTCTCCTTTCAATACCCGAAGGTGCGATTGATACCACTGTGGGCCATGCTCAGTGGCCATGCAAAGGCCAACTTTCAATACCCGAAGGTGCGATTGATACTATTCTTCCGACTGTTATTGAGGAGTCAAGACAGGAGCTTTCAATACCCGAAGGTGCGATTGATACAGCCGATTAGTTTAGGGGTTTTCATAGTTCAGCATCTTTCAATACCCGAAGGTGCGATTGATACTACTTCACCTAAATCCAAAACATACAAATCAAGATCTTTCAATACCCGAAGGTGCGATTGATACCCCGAACGTGCCTGCCAGGGACCTAGAATCACATACTTTCAATACCCGAAGGTGCGATTGATACTACTTTATTTCTGATGGTGTTATCTCCTGGACTTTTACTTTCAATACCCGAAGGTGCGATTGATACAGTGCCTGAACCCGAATAACCATCGTAAACCACTTCGCCTTTCAATACCCGAAGGTGCGATTGATACCAACTTCAATTGTGCCGTCCTGGACGCGCGCTGGTTACTTTCAATACCCGAAGGTGCGATTGATACTGATCAAGAAGCTGAATCTGCCCCCCTTTCCTCCATGCTTTCAATACCCGAAGGTGCGATTGATACGATCACCACGAGTACCCAGAAAATTGAGATTTCCACCTTTCAATACCCGAAGGTGCGATTGATACCCCCTCGAAACCACTGCCATCGCACTGCTTACAACTTTCAATACCCGAAGGTGCGATTGATACTGAATTTGCCGCGTTTGATGGCGACCTCTTTGGCAACTTTCAATACCCGAAGGTGCGATTGATACCGTGTATAATATTTTGCGTTGGCGGCTGGTTGTACTTTCAATACCCGAAGGTGCGATTGATACCTTGATTTGGATGAACAATACAGTAATCACACCATTTCTTTCAATACCCGAAGGTGCGATTGATACTGCCACCTGCTCCACCATTGCCGAGGTGATTCAAACTTTCAATACCCGAAGGTGCGATTGATACATGAACAGATAGCGGCTATTGAAGCCGTGGCGGTTGACTTTCAATACCCGAAGGTGCGATTGATACAAAAGTAGAATACCGATCATACCGGGCTTTACCAGTTCTTTCAATACCCGAAGGTGCGATTGATACGTTAATCTGAAAAATGTCGCGGCTAATAATACTCCCTTTCAATACCCGAAGGTGCGATTGATACGTTCCAAGATCAATGAGTTGATTTGTCATGCCATCCTTTCAATACCCGAAGGTGCGATTGATACCAAGCAAATTGGCTGCGTCGATTGCTCCTTGAATAGCTTTCAATACCCGAAGGTGCGATTGATACCAGTGCCTGAGAAAGTGTGACCTCATGCCAGGATTCTTTCAATACCCGAAGGTGCGATTGATACTACTTGGAGCACCCGCACTTTGAACTAGTTGATCCTGACTTTCAATACCCGAAGGTGCGATTGATACATTCAAACTTAAATAACACTGAATCTTACCCGATACGACTTTCAATACCCGAAGGTGCGATTGATACTGGCTGCATAGGTTACGTAGGTCCCTGATTGGAACCTTTCAATACCCGAAGGTGCGATTGATACGGTTTTTGAGCAATGTTCCTGACTGGAATGAAAATTTCTTTCAATACCCGAAGGTGCGATTGATACCTGTATCGAAGTATTTGAGGGGCAGGGGTTAAAACCTTTCAATACCCGAAGGTGCGATTGATACGGTAAGGCTCGTTGACCCGGTTGAGGGTCATGTATTCTTTCAATACCCGAAGGTGCGATTGATACCAAGCCCTAAAAAAGCACTGTACGTGCCTTTTAAGAAGGTTTTCAGTCTTAAAAATAACACAAAAAAGCGTCAGCCTATAGTACTGCAAAAAAAGCAGGAAGCTGACGACTTGATAAAAAGGCCGTTATTAATCAGTATGGCCCGATTTCGATAGGTATGCCTTCTAGAACAGGCATTATTCATGCCGAAATAATCTCGCAACTCGACGGGCTGACGACTTATAAAAACCGCGTTCGGTTTACCTCATCAGTACCGAGGGCAATACGTTCGACATAGCGTTCGTCGCGAAACTGATAAAACACCACGCCGTCATTGTCCTGCAAAAGCGCATCCGCTTCCAATTGTAATTGCTTTAACTGACCAACGGTTAGGTCACCTTCAAAGACGGAATTCTGCACCCATGTTAGGTAACGCCGGAATAATTTGAGCATTTTACCCACTCGCTTCTGCTTCACATCATAAACGGCAATACAAAACGGCATAGTTATAACGGTTTAGTATAAACGTTTTTACCACCACATATGAAAACCCTGATATGGATCGCCGACCGGATCGCACAAGTGACGCACAAGTTTGTAGCACTCGTGGCGAATCAGCCGCTCGTAGGATACTTTCTTGTTCATGGTGCGGTGCTGGACGGTCTGGCTTAGGCGCTCATCCCAATGGCTAACCACAATTTTACGTCCGGCCTCGGTTAAATAACAGCCGCCCAGGTATTTCTCAAAATGCCGTGGATTCAGCTCGCCCGTTTTTAGGAGCCGAAAAATCATCCGATCCACCAGCAGGGGTTTAAAGACTTCAGCCAAGTCTAAGGCCAACGAGAATCGTCGGTCGCCAGGTTCATGCAGGTAGGCAATGGTCGGATCGAGAGCTGTCCGGTAAATCTGCCGCAGTACGGTCGAATAGCAGAGCGAGTTGCCAAACGAAATCAGGGCGTTCAACTCATTCGAAGGTGGTCGTCGTTCACGTTTGTTGAAGGGAAACCGGGCCGCTACTTCCGGCCCCAGAAAGTGGGGCCAAAGTCGATAGTACCGATCCCGAATACGCCCTTCAACCGCCATTAGCGTGGGAATATCAACCGTCAGCGGTAGGGCATCTCGGTCTTTTTTCAGTTCCAGTAAGGTAGCTTGCACGGCTGCTTGCTTCTCCCCTGCTAACCGAGGTTGGTAGTATTTGATAACGCGCTCAATGTTGAACAGAGCCGCTTCTACAAAGGCGCGGGCCAATACCAGCCGCCGTTTCGCACTCAGATAATGCCGGGCCTGATCAACGCGCAACCGCCCCGACAACTGCCCCTCCCGAGGGAACAGCGTGGCCGTATAATTGCCATAGTAGTCGTAGAAAAACGTCGGAATACCCTGCTGCCCTAGGAACGTGACGAGTTTGCTGTTGATGTCGATTTCGCCGAACAGGTACAGACTGTCGACGGCTTCGACGGGAAACGGGGATCGGGCACCGTCGGCCTCGGCGGAAGGCAATCCCTCGTCGTCGGGGGCATCATCAGGCAATCGCTCGCCCGTTGTGCGCTCTAGGCATAGGGTATTGTGCTGGCGACGCAATCGGCCGCTTGAAAAAAGGTAGTGTGGTCGTTTCATAGTAGTGAATGAGTGATGATGAACGCGTTACTTTATCCGCCCTCTCGCTTCACTACGGCAGTTTGGCTCATCCATAGCAGAGTTCTTCGAAGGCGCATTTGGTGCAGAATACCCGCTTGGTTAGTCGGGGCGGTGGCGTTTCCTGAGCCGCTATGGACCGGATTGCCGACACGGTAGTGGCTAGTTCCGTGATGTGTTCAGCATCCAGCGTGACAGGTTCTGTCCGGCGCAGCAACGGGTAATCTATTTGACCGGTAAACGGCTGTCCATTGAAACGAGTTACTCCGTTGAGATAAAGTAGCCAGAGGTAGAACCGTAGCTGCCAGCGGTGCGAATCCTCGCAGGCGCGGCCTTTCTTGGTTTCGTGCAAGACACCGTTTTTAAGGTTCGTCCGGTCGATCTTACCGACCAGTTCCGTGCCATCAGGAGCTTCGGCGTCAATGGAGAGGTGCTTCTCGTCGCGGCTGTAGCTGTGGTCATCGAGTAGTCGTCCGAGCGCCACCGCGTCCGACTCCTGCTCCATCCACAACCCCCGCATCGACAGCCACGCTTTGCGGGGACATAACCGATAGTAGCCTACTAGCATCCCACCGATGCGAGGGTTAAGGGTGGTCATCAGTTTTCGTACTTATAAGCTGACAACAATTCGATTAGCCGTTGTTCCGCCTGTTCCATCGCATCGACCGAACCGCTAACACCCGGCACATACCCTTTGCAAGCCAGAGAAGTAAATAAATCAACTCCCTCAATAGGCTCAACAACTGGAATCGCCCGGTAGCTGTTGTCCCTATTTTGTTCAGAGTCCAGGTCGGCTCGAATAGCTCCAGCAATCCGACTGGCATTGTCGCTAATAGTAATAGCCAACATCGTTTGCGGACTGTAAGTACGCGCCTGATTACTAGTGATATGCCAGTTAACTAGTGCCGACGCCAAAGCTGGAATAATTTCCGTTCGACGCTCAGCGGGAGCAATCAGCCGTTCGCCATCAGCGGAGGCTACCCAGCCAGCATCTCGCAGATTTTGTAATGAATCCGCTGTTAGTTCCGGTTCATGTTGATTAACGGAAACACTAAATAACCGATTTAGATCGATGGCAACATCGAAGACAAACAAGCCCGTTGTTCGGGAATTATCTGGAATCCAGTGCCGACGCGGTAACGTGCGTTGTTTTCTGGTTAGATAATCATTAATCTGCTCCTCAGAAAGTGCTTCTCCGGCAGCGTTGATAACGCGTATTGGATTATTGTCCGGTCGGTCACTCCGGTCGAATGTCAAATTTTCGTTTGTCATGCTAACCAGCAATGGGTGCAATGGACGCATAGCCGAAATAGACAGTGGACTACGTCGTTTCAAGGTTACCACGCCCGGACGCGCCCGCATCCAGCCCCCAATCAACTGATCGGCGTACGTTGGATCACAGGGTGACCATGGCTCTTTATTTCCTAACTCGTCTTTGTTATTGATCTCGTAATTGAACGTCACAGGTGCCCGATTCTCTTCCAGCGTTTCGGAGAGCATATCAAGCAACGAGCGTTTTACCTGCTGGCCGCTTGAGTAAGAAACTCGTTTATTAAACGTTGGATCATAGTAGTTTTTCTGTCCATCCTGAACAGCAAAAACAGTATGTTCGGCTATTTTTAAGCCGCGTAGATAAAGGTAAGGTTTCATTTTTCGATTAGTTAGCTTTTGATGTACTGGTGATTAATTTGGCCTCTTCGACTGCGTATTTTAGTTTCAGAAGGGCAATAAAGAGCGGAATATCCGTTAGAGGCATGACCGCAATCATACTGGCTATTTCATTCAGCATTGGGTGCTGATCTGGTATTTTATCAATTAACCTGGCAAAGCGCTCGATCAATTGATTGCGATTAGTAGAGTTCGTTAATTCATTGACTAGATTACTTCCCCCTTTTTTGCCTCGTTGAGTAGGGTCTGACACTTGAATAAGTATGGCAGCTACTTTTTCGCTGAGTTCCAATAATTTCCTGTTGTTTAGCATGGCAGTGATCCAGGTTTCATAAATTTTGTAAGTGATCCATAATGAGTCTTCTTTGTTCTTTGGCGTTTTAAACAGCTTGCTATTCCCACGCGCTCCGGGCATGTATTCGCGCAGGCTTTCTGGCTCAATTGCCTGGACACCGATAGCACCTAATTCGCAGGCTTTTTGAAACCCCATTTCGGTTTCATACAAACTGGCTACTTTTTCATAAGACAAGCCTTCTCGCAAGAGAAAAAGCTGCCGATGAAGTTCACGTAACACCTCAACTATGTCACGCAATTGAATCTGAATGAATCCGACTGTTGTGTTCATCTGGCTGAGCGAATACACATACGCTGTTAGCGGACGTGGAATTTTGTGAGCCAGCGCAAAAATGACACCTACCCACTTCTGCGTTTCCAGACTTGCAATCCCCGAAGCTTTATCTATTTTTACATCAGGCTGATGGCTAAACGGTTCATCGGTCGGTTCGAAATCATCCCGAAATGCATTGGTAATCCACCAACCATTCCAGGTATTAATCTGGTGTGGTTTCAGGTTATGCATCTGCTTCATGAAGGCCCGATAATATTGCCAGCCATCATACAGAGTCAGTAAGACAAGATCATCGTCAACCAGTACGTTTAGTCCGCCACTTACCCCAATTCCTAAAGCTGCTCCAATCCACGAAGCATACACTTCTTCGGGTGAGATGGGTAACAGAATGTCGGTTACCTGCCCCGACGTACCGGCCGTCGCTTCGGCTGCGGCACCGCCCAAAAAGAAGGAACCATCAGGGGTGTCGTGTTGGATTCGCTGATGCTGAGCCGCCAAAACATTCGTCCGCACCACTTCCGTAAGTGGTGTTTTTCCTTTCTGCTTATAGGCTTGATCGAACTTCGAATTATTGACGTGTTGCAAGAATCGTTCGTCGTTGAAGAACAACGTAAAATACTCATTCGAGAAAAAATCCTGCACCGTTCGTTGGGTATGGTCGCGAGTGTTGAGTAATTCAACAAGCCGACGCCCTAGGTAAGCTGTGTACATATCAGATCATTCGTTTAGCTGTAGTTGAGGAAGCTCCCGCGCGCACCGATTCTGGTTTATCGGGCAATACCAGTCCTAGTGTAATACCTTCTGGGTCATATTGATACAAATTATCTGGAATAACGTATGGATAATTACCTGCTTCGAGTGGAGGAAAGGTTTTGGCAGCAACGAAAGCGGCAATACTCTTCCAGGGAACGGGTATCTCTAATTCTTGGCGGTTTATACCCTTCGGTTTTAAGTACGTTTCCCGATCCTTTGCCAGAATGCAAACGGCTCCATCTATTTCAAGAGCAGCAATCAGGTATGACTTCGGACGATGACACAGTTCCCAAATAGGAGCGGTGTGAACATCAATCGGTGGAACAGTAATTTTATCGTATACCTGATTTATGAGTTGCTGCAACTCCGTCTCACGTAGTAATCCATCGGGCAACAAATCAAAACTGCGTCGCACCACATCCGCATCATAAGGCTGGATGTCTTTGTCTGTAGTAGCTGGTGCGATTACGTGAACCGGCTTGTATGTACCAATCGTATCGGAAGTGCGTCGACGGTGAATACGCCCGAAACGCTGAATCAAGCTATCCAATGGAGCGGCATCCGTTACTAGTCGGTCAAACGAAATATCTAAACTTACTTCGACAACCTGTGTAGCAATGACCACGCATGGCCCCTCTGACTTGTCAAATACATCAATCAGGCTTTCCAAATCAGCTCTGTCACACCGTCGGAAACGACTATGAACCAACAATACAGGCACGTTCGGCAATTCTTTTTGCGCCCATTGGTACCGTTCCTGAGCAAGTTTAACCCGATTAGCGACAAACAAGACACGCTCCTTATTTTCACCCGTAACTACTTTTTTCACCAGCGCACGAGCAGATGTTTCATCAAGCAACTTGCTCACTTCATGTCGGTTAAATTTGGTAAGCGCTCGCTTCTTTAACTGAACCTGGTAAACACGTCGGCTACCGCCCAGTGCATTAATGAAATGTTGTTTTAGATCATCAGGAATAGTAGCTGTGCCAATATGCACCCGGCATCCTAACCGTACCAGTTCCTTGACCAACTCAAGTGTCATTGCCCGAGCCAGATTGTCGTATACATGCACCTCATCTAAAATCACGTCGCAGTCAGCAACATCGAGTGCTGCCGCTTCATGACCACTAGTCTTAAATACAATACTAGCCAACTGGTGCGGAGTTGTTACTTTAATACTAGCTCCTGGATTTCGCTGCCGGAATTGTTCTTCTTCAATCTGCTTACCTTTTTCGTCTCGAAGCCTGATCTGTGACGATGCGTGCGCCCGCCGAACATCCGTTTGCTCGTTGCGAGGCAGCCATTTACCATCTTTCTTGTTTAAATTTTCGTTTACTCGAAGGTACATGGCATTGATTGAAGCCTGAAACGGCAACGTATATACGACTCGCCCTAGACAACGGCGTAGCAAAAAGTCTGTCTTTCCAGCCCCCGTCGGCGCAATAACCAGCGTGTGCCGGTTTCGGCGATCCGTTGGCAATAATGAAAGAGGGTGTAAATCAGACTGTCGACTGTAATAAGTGAGATTAGGCCGCTTATAGTAGCTATTAAGAAGTGATTTAGCCTCGTGCATGTGCTCGGAGGCAAAATGGTCAGCACTCATCAGCAAACCTCGCCATCGCGACCGACCAGTAGGTCGACTTTTACAGTACTCAATGGCGTAATCAAACGCTTCTCGGGCCTCTTCGCGGCTGATTAAACGGTAGTTTACCTTGAATGCTTTTACTACAGGTTCTACCCGCGCCGACCAGACTTCCCACACTTCATGGCAACCGCTGTAGGTATAATCGGCGTGCCGGAGAAATACATCATTGGGCCCAAAATCACGTTTCAAATCATTGAGTCCGCGTCTGGATGCGTTATTATTCTGTAATGACTTTAATGATTTATGGTGAGCAACAACCGTATCAATTAGAATAGGCCAATCCCTTCGGTCGAATAAGGGTAGAAAAAGCAGCGACGAAATCTCGTGCCGGTGTGGATCAGATTCATCATTCTCTATTTTGCCAATCTTTCCCTGTAACACGCGCTGAAAATAAGGATGAGCTTTGCCTAGGTCATGCAGTACAGCACCCAATCGAGCTAATCTCGTGTTAAAGCCGTATTCCCGTGCCATTTTCAAAATACAGTCGACCACGTGCTGCGTGTGCTGCAACAGCGTCAATCCTCCCTGTTCGGGACTTTTTGCTAAGAGTTCCATTATTCGAGGGGATCAGCGCCAACGGGTCTACCAATAATCCTCACGGTGCCATACATCGGTTGATTCGCCTGAAAGCGGTCATATCCGACCATAACCGCCGATGAGCCTTCACCAAACAAAAGTTCGAAGCCAGGAATTTGGTCAAACTCGTCAGCGGACATAGTCAGTACCAAACCATCTGGTAGCAATACATCCTCATTTCGACATAAACAGACATGTTGCTCAGCTGCCAGTTCGGCATCTTCAGGGGTCGAAAAAGCCAGATGCAAGACTGGATTCAGCATAACACCCCGTATCAGAATTGATTGCTCCCGCGTTGCCCGTTTCCGTTTGGCTTCGATAACAAACGCCCTTGATTGCGTCCGTTCCTGTTGCTGATCAATTTTGGCATACGACAATCGATGCCGCAGAATTACCTCTACCCCCAGTTTTTGCCGAATACCTTCAACAATACTTGGCGTCAGAAACTGCTGGCTGAATGTTCGTTCATCGCGCACAGCGGTCCAAGGTTTGATGTAGCCGAAGGGTCCGGTATAGCGGACGACATAGTAAAGTTCTTGGCTCATAATGGGTTATCGGATTAACGTAATGCGCCAAAACCACTGCCTGTTAATTCACCAAGTCCCACCGTCCAGGCAAAATGTAGTGCATCGGGAGTTCCCTCAACAATCACCGGGCATTCACTTCCCCGATGATTAGTACCTTTAATAGCGATCTTTCGAGTGCGGGCAGTTTGGTAGGTACGATCGAACGAAACTGTAACGCCGAGATCGGCTCCAGAAAAGCCAGCCGCTATAAGTTTGCGCTGAAATGACTGGGTTAGCGCCTGATCAGTAGCTGGATCATCCCAGAGTAGATAGGCTCGCGAGCCATCGGGCCGTTTTTGGCGAATGACAATCGAGGAGCCGTCTGTCAGGAAATAATGCTGGGCTTGAAACGGTGGTGGGGCTACCTCACGAATCTCATAAATCTGCATACCAAAGCCCAACTCAGGTTGGTCCAATATACCTTTTAGTAGTTGCCGAGCTTTCTCGTCATCAAAAAAAGATATGTTCCAATTGGCTCCTTTGGGGAAACGTAAGGAAGCATTGCGACTTTCGCCCCCTCGTAACCAGCCGAAGCTATATAAACTCAAGCCATCGTGAATATCGTTTCGGCCTAGCCATTTGTGCAAAGCACCAGTAAGCTGGTGTAAATGGTCGTAGGGAACCGGTTGGGTATTGGGCGTTAGTTGTAGTTGAAGACGCATAGGTGGTTTAGAAGGTTGTTATTTGCCGTTAATAAGCGATGTGGGTCAAAGGTGAATGACCATTCCGCCAGAAATTGACGGTTTACAGAAAAAAATACCCGAAGGTGCGATTGATGATTGGGGTGAATTAATATCCCCTATGCACTACTAATTTCAATACCCGTAACGGGTGCGATTAATTACATTGTGAATAGTTTGGCACTAGAAGCTATGAAAGCACTGATATCCAGGGCATTTGATAAAAAGATGCGATCACAGCTTGGCTGACAATCCCTCAATAATATGACTTTAGGGCACCCTAGAAGGTTAATGCAAATACTAGCCAAATCTTTGTCTTGAGTAATAACCAATGATGGTGAAAATTCTATAATTTTAGGACTTACGCAAAGGCAACTGAAGGATTCGCCAACTCTTGACGAAGGTAAGCATCTAATAAGCCTTGTTTGAGTTGGTAAACCGTTTTCTTAGTCTGATAAGCCAACTGTTTAAAACGTAACCAAGTCAGAGCCGCTAAGCCAATGTGATTGCGTTGACTACGAGCTAATCGACATTGACAACATTCCAGACCCGTGATCTGCTTATCTTCTCGATGAAACTGCTCAATTGTCCAACGAATACCACTTTTTTCTTCAGCGGCACTCGTCTCATTTTGAGCTAAATCGTTGGTGACGATATAGTCCGTCCGGTGGGTAGACACCAGTACGCGGAACAGTTTAAGATAGGTGTTTTGAGGCATCTTGTGTACTTTAACCAGCTTACCCTGCTGCACCTGTTGAGCTGACCAGCTCAGATAGCTGACAGGTTGATACGATTCTTTGCCACCTGAATCATCGACCTTACGGTTGCTCTTGATAGGACAGTAAAACAGTTTTTCATTGGTAATGAGCCACTTGAAGAGGTCGGTCACAGCATACCAACTGTCCATTAAGACGATTCGATAACTGATCTGGCGGGGTGCTAGTTGGTTAAGCATGTCCAACACATGATCCAACTTGCTTTTTCCATCCTCATCGGGATTAAAAATACGGTAGTCAATGAGCCAGAACTGATTAATTTTAGGATTGAAGTAGACACAATTAACCACACCGATGCCTTTGATGATTCCATGAGCATTTCCACTGTATTGCCGACGAACCAGTTCAATTTTATGACTATGTTCTTTATTGAGCACGGTATCATCAAAGAGGATATAGCCATCGGTATCCAGTTGAATTTGGTGGCGGACATGTTGCCAGACCTGGCGAGGTGCCACTCGGCTAGCTTTGAGAAAGTACTGCACATTGTCATGGGTGATCCCTTCCAGGTGATCAGCCAAGTAGGTAGCCGTATAGTTGATCTGGCTACTCAGTAGAAACTGTCCGTAAAGTTGTGCGGTGACCTTCAAGCTATTTTTTATTTCAATTTACCACTTTTGCGTAAGTCCTAAATTTGCTGAATCACTTCTTCATTGTCATATTTTTTGCTCTGGTTTTCAGAAATTATTATCAACTCACTCTTATCAAAGAATGTGAGCGTCCGGAGCGTCCGTCGAAAAATAGGTTGGATTTCTGGAGTAACTACTACTAGCTTCATAGTATCTTGAGTTTATTTCCTGATTTTCACAACTATAACAAAAGTAATTTTGTTCAGCCTTACACAGAAAATAAATCCAAATTTTTCGTTAATTTCTACTTTGCATTACTACGGTATGTTATGACTATAATAAGATAATCAAAAGTATTTCTTTGTCATCATTTCTACACGCGCAGCCATTTTCTCTCGCAGTTCAGCTGGTTCCATCACTTCGACCAGTTCGCCAAAAGCCAGAATTTCACGTTCAAGTTCGTGGTTGAGAATGACGGTCAATTCGAGATCAACAAAATCGGGGGTTTCCTGAATCAGCCGCTGACTACTGTGCAACGGTAGTGAACGGACGTAGTTGGCTTCGCTGGTCTGGAAGCGCAGGATCACCCGTTGAGGTTCGAGGTCAGGCGGACAGGTTACTCCGATAGCGTGTCGGCGGTCGGTTCGACGCTGGCCAGTATGGGCGGTGGAAATAGGCTGATCGGTTAGTGTAAGTCCGTGTAACCGATCTAGGCCGAAGGTGCGTGGCCGATTGGCTTCCAGATCAAAACAATCCAGATAAAATCGATTACGGTACTCCAGCAGTAAATCCGGTTCTACCCGCCGGAGCTTTCCTTCGTCGGCCTCTTTTTCAAACTTTCGGTAGACAAACTCCACACAGCGACCTGTTTGTAGTGCCTGCCATAACAGAGGCAAATGTCCGTTGCCTGTAAACTGTGTGTTATGCTCAAGTTGCAAATAGCGCCCAATGCCCCGAATACTCGCTACCGACGACGTCAGAAACTCCAACCGTTCTCGTCGTTCGAGCAGTTGTACAAACTGCTCGAAGTCAGCCACATCTTCATCGGTTGGCAGATCGAGGTAATAGCCCCCTTTGCGCCGGTCATTCCGAATGTAAATTTGATAGACCGCTCCAATCGCCCGAATGTCTCGCTCGACGGTCCGTTCCGAAACCGCATCGAAGTCCTCACTGAGTTGAGCAACCAGCTTTTTGAGGGACGGATACAAAAAAGGTCGGTCGACCATGCGAATGATGTGCAGTCGTCGACGCAGAGTTTGGATTTGATCCATTAAAGAAAAGGTTATAGACAAACGTAAGGTCAACGAATGAAAGTTTATGTCGTTGACTACACTAGGGAAACAAAGATGATTTCCGAATAAATGATGTGTTGATTAGAATTATCGCTTTCTTCTAATCGTCTGCTTCTGCCGTTCACGGATAGCTTTCATTTCAGCAACGAGTTTTTCATGCTCGTACTGGGTTTTCCCGTGTACCATAGCCCTGCTGTAATCGTTCGGAGGATTGTCGCTTGGGGATTTCAGAATTTTGTCCAGTAGTTCCGGCTCATGTTTGGCCAGTTGGTAGCCATGATTATAACCTTTTACGAACTCCGGGGATGGTTCTTCTTCGTCTTCTGTCATGGCTAAAAGGTTGCTTTGGAGTGGCGAGATAAGTAGTCGTTGATTGAATCACTGTCGTATAGAATGATCTTTCTCTCAGGCTGCGAAAACCGGATGCTGCCTTCGTCACGGAGCTTCTGCAAAGTCGTTTTGCTCTGGATACGCAGTTTCTGCATGGCTTCGCTGCCTGAAATCCATTTATCATCCTTAGCCACTTTCCGTTGCTCGACTCGTTCAATAACCTTATCGATCAGGGCATAAAAGGCTTCATCGTGTAGACAGATAACTTCCATTTGTTTTTTAGGCCAAAATAGAAAATCTGATGGAAAAAGCACCGATAACTGAATGACTACTCTTTATAGCGGAGAAGGCGCTATACTCATTAATCAGCGACCATTTATGAATTATTCCGTTTTGACGCAAAGTCAAAACGGAATAATTATAATCCGATAACAGCCTCCAAGGCTTCATCAGCGTCTTTGTGAATAAAATGCCCCTGATAACCAATCGTTGTTGTAATCGATGTATGCCGGTAAAGTTTTTGTAATTGCTGAATCGATATTTTGTCACCTGACAGATTACCAAACGTGTGGCGGGCAATATGCATAGTCAAGCTTTTGTCGATCTTGACAAACCTGGCAATGTCTTGAAGGTTTTTGTCTAACCGTTTAATAGCAAAAGCAATTTTACGTTGAACTTCGTATCCGTTACTTATATCATCAATAGGCTGCAATTCAGGAAAGACCAAATCATGTTTAGTGTTTTTAGGATATTGTTCAATGATTTTAAGTGCTTTTTCGGGCACTTTGAGTGATCCACTTTTGGCATTCTTCCCCATTGTATAATGTAATCGGCCATTTTGAAAGTCTGAATGTTTTAAGCGCAACACATCTGATGCTCTCATACCGGCAAACCAAAAAGATATGAGCCACATATTTCGCGCATGAGTCCAGTAAGGGCGGCATGAAGACAGATCAGCATTTTCCAGTTTAGCTACGTCTTCAGCATTCAATCCGATTTTTACTGACTCAGGAATCTTAATACCAACCTTCCCTTTGCCAAAGGGGTAGTATTTTTGATCAACAAGTCCTTCAGCAATTGCCTGATTAAAGATGGTTCTGACCAGGACAAGATGATTAGCAATAGTCCGTTCGCCAACCTGTCGAGAACCCTTCAAATAAGACTTGAATTTATTCAGCAATGATACGGTGATCTCTGGAAACGTAATATCCTTATCCTTTAAGAAATCGCGAAAATGATTGATCCGTGGCTGTTCGGTGCTGACTCGGTTGTATTTTCCCTGCTTGCGCATATTCTCAATAAACGTTTCTGCTAAGGCAAAGAAGGAAGCACTTTGAGAGGATTTTAGCTGTTTACGAACGGCTTTGGAGGATACAGCTTTGTGCTGGGTACCCATTTCTAACAACTTGTCATTAGCTTCCGCTCTTTTCTGTAGGATTTCGTTATTCAGTCGAACTGAATTGGGATGTGATTTGCGAACTTTCTGTTGAGCTGCATCCCAATCAGCTTCCCGTATTTGTTGCCCCAAATAGATATACGATGATTTCCGGTCGATGGTGACGCGTATGGCGAGCGGAAAAACACCAGTCTGATTAGCTTTCTTCCGTAAAACGACTTTGAGTGAGGAGGCCATAGAATTATCCGTATAGTCTGAATGGATTTCCGTCAAAAATTGTTAGACTGTATCTTTGGGCACTGCTATCTAACACAAAGATAACCAAATGGTACAACAAATTGGTACAACATAGGTACAACAAATAGTGGTTTTGCCTGTTTTTATACGATTTGATAGCTTTTTAAATACGCTGATTATCAGCACATATCAATACAAATAGTACCATATTAAACCATAAATCGCGGGGCTTTGAACCCCGGCAGAGATGAGCAAACACGGACGAATTCTGGTCGCCATGAGTGGCGGCATCGATTCTTCGCTGGCAGCGGTATTGTTGCACGAAGAAGGGTACGAGGTCATTGGCATGACCATGAAAACCTGGGATTATGCTTCCTCAGGTGGTACAAAAAAAGAAACCGGCTGTTGCAGCCTCGACAGCATCAACGACGCCCGCAACATTGCGGTTAGTCTCGGTTTCCCCCACTACATTCTGGACATTCGGGAAGAATTCGGCGATGCCGTTATCGACCATTTTACGGGTGAATACCTCGAAGGTCGTACACCTAACCCCTGCGTTATGTGCAACACGCACATCAAGTGGGACGCCCTCCTACGTCGAGCCGACCGCCTTGATTGCGAGTCGATTGCAACTGGGCATTATGCCCATATCAGAACGGAGAATGGCCGCCATATTCTGTCCAAAGGCGTTGATAGCCTGAAAGACCAATCCTATGTATTATGGGGTGTATCGCAGGAGAGTTTAAGCCGAACAAAATTGCCGTTGGGCCATTTGCGCAAATCTGAAATTCGTGAGATGGCTACCGAACGGGGCTTTATCGAACTGGTTACCAAATCAGAATCATACGAAATCTGCTTCGTGCCCGACAACGATTACCGGGGCTTTTTGAAACGCCGGATGCCGGGTCTGGAAGCCGAAGTAGCAGGCGGCAATTTCGTGATGGAAGGTACTGGTAAAATTCTCGGCAAACATCAGGGCTACCCCTTCTATACAATTGGCCAACGTAAGGGACTTGGTATGGCGTTTGGCCAGCCGATGTTCGTTACCGAAATCCGGAAAGATACCAATGAAGTCGTACTAGGCGTCGACAAAGATCTGCTTCGCGATGGTATGATTGTCAGCAAGCTGAATCTGCAAAAGTACGATCACATCAATGGACCGCTCGAAACCGTGACTAAAGTGCGTTACAAAGACTCCGGCACTCCAGCGACCATTTCGCAAACGGGCGACAAAATTGAGGTTCTTTTCAAGGAAGGCGTATCGGCTATTGCACCCGGACAAGCGGCTGTATTTTACGAAGGCAACGACGTTATTGGCGGGGGCTGGATTATGAAAAGCTTCCGGCAAAACGACCCTTCATTCGATCTGGCGCAGATCGCCGTGGGTGCCTGATATTTTTCGACAGGATTTTCAGGATTTGTTGACCGAAGAGATTAGCAAAACAAATCCTGAAAATCCTGTTAATCCTGTCAGAAAAACTTGTCTTACATCTAGATACACAGTACCGAGAGCTTTTACGTTTTCTCTGTGTACTTTGCGTCTTTGTGTTTAAAATCGAAACGGCTACTTTACGAATAGACTATTTCCCTAATGCTTTTCATGAAAAAATATCTGTTGTTCATTGGTTTCGCGCTGGCATTAACGAATCAGCTTTTTGCCCAAACGACTCCAACCGTTCCAGTTCCAAAAGGCCACCCAAACCCCAGCGGTGCCGGTTGGAAACCCCTCTTTGCCAGTGATCTTTCTGATGCCGGTTTTCCCAAAGGCGTCTGGACTGTCGACGATGGGGGTGTTCTGACAGCTTCGGCCGATAAAACCATCTGGACAGCAGTACCTTATGACGACTTTGTTCTGGATTTATTTTTCAAAACGGCCGATGGAACCAACAGTGGTGTAGTTGTTCATGCCAGCGATACGACCAACTGGATTCCTAATTCAGTAGAGATTCAGATTGCCGACGATCACGCAAAAAAATGGGCCGATTCGCCAACGAACTGGCAATGTGGTGCGTTTTTTGGTCATCAGGCGGCTATCAAACAACAAGTTGTTAAGAAGCCCGACGAATGGAACCGGTATACGATCACCTGCCAGGGCAAGATGATTTATGTGGTGCTCAATAACCAGTTGGTGAATACCATCGATCTGTCAAAGTTTACCTCGGCTAAAAGCAACCCCGATGGTTCGTCCGTACCGGAATGGCTTAGTAAACCACCCGCCGACTTACCACTTCATGGCTATATCGGCTTACAGGGGAAACACGCCGGAGCACCTATCTATTTCCGAAATCTGAAAATCAAAGCATTATAAGTAACGCGGACATCCTGTCCGCATAGCGTCAAATTAGTAGAGGCTACTGCGGACAGGATGTCCGCGTTACATTACTCCCATGCAAACCGAACCAGTAACTCGCCATAGCCCTGCGCTACCAGAATTGCGTTTTTCGCTTAGCCTTCTGTACATAGGCCGGTTTCTGTTAGGCATGAATGCGTCCTCATCCACTACTGATGAAGGGATCGATGCCTTCGATGAGCGGATTGAGGAGGTTACGGATGAATTGGTTTCTACAGAATTACTCCATGAAGCGGCTGTGCTGGCCGGAGATATTTTACCCACAGCTACTCCAGACAACCTGAATTAAATTTTAGTCTAATGCCCGATTCTTCTTTCGCCCCTACCTGGGCGGCTCTTTTCGATATGGACGGTGTATTGATCGACAATTCCGATTTTCATATCAATGCCTGGTTACAGTTTGCTCAACAGCACAATCGTCCACTTACCAAAGACCAATACCTCGAAAATATCAACGGTCGTGTATCTGCCGACGCTATGGCCTACGTATTTCAGCGGCCCATTTCACCGGGTGAGCTGATCGTACTGACGGAAGAAAAAGAAGCCATTTATCGGGAATTATATCGACCGCATCTTCAGCCAGCACCGGGTTTGCTGGACTTTCTGACAGCTTTAAAAACGCAACACGTTAAACTGGCCGTAGGCACATCAGCCCCAGAAAGTAATGTCTTGTTCACATTAGATGGCCTGCCCTTACGCCCTTATTTCGACGCGATCGTGGACGCCAGCATGGTGCACAAAGGCAAACCCGACCCCGAAATCTATCTGACTGCCGCCAACCGAGTGGGTGTTGAACCAGCCCGATGTGTTGTATTCGAAGATGCGTTTGCAGGTATTGAAGCCGGATTACAGGCAGGTATGAAAGTCATTGCCCTGGCAACAACCCATACGCGGGATGAGCTAGCAGACACAGGTGCGTCGTTGATTGTTGAGGATTTTACGCAATTAACCGTCGAGGCAGTGCACGCGTTAGTTGGCTAAGCATATAGAAGTGGTTTTTAGATTCGATACGCACCATCCCACAATCATGAAGAAGCACTCATTCTGCTTATCGGGGTGCGTATTTTGTTGTACTTTTGTGGACGAATTTTTAGCGTTCGCATGAAGATACAGCCATTGATTGAATCGACAAATCAAGAGTTTATACCAGCCCGCGAGGGCTTTTTCTTTCCTCCCGAGTGGCATCCACACGTGGCAACCTGGCTCAGTTGGCCCCATACAGAAGCCTCCTGGACGCGCGAGCGGCAGGAGTTGATGTTTCCGGCCTATATTGAGTTTATCAAGGCCATCGCCGAAAGCGAGCACGTGTGCATCAATGCGCATAACGACATTGTGATGCAGGCAGCAAAATTGCGTTTACTCGCTGCGGGCGCTGATATGAGCCGCATTACGCTCTTGCCCCATCCAACGAACGATTCGTGGTGCCGCGATCATGGGCCGGCTTTCCTCATTAATCCTGAGAAAAAAGAGCGGATGATCGTTAACTGGGGATACAATGCCTGGGGAGGAAAATATCCGCCTTACGATCGGGACGACCTAATTCCGGTAGAAATTGCCCATTATCGTGGTTTGGAATATGTTACGCCCGGCATCATTATGGAAGGTGGTTCTGTAGAGTTCAACGGTGCCGGAACGGTGCTGACAAGCCGAGCCTGCCTGCTCAATCAGAACCGAAATGCACACTTAACACAGGCCCAAATCGAGCAGTATTTGTGCAACTACTACGGTGTGCAACAGGTGCTTTGGGTAGAAGAAGGCATTGTAGGCGACGATACCGATGGCCACATTGACGATACAGTCCGGTTTGTGAACGAGGACACAGTTATTGCCGCTTACGAATCGAATCCGAACGACGCCAATTACCCATTCCTACAGGAAATTCATCAGGAATTGAAGGAAATGCGACTACTGAATGGCAAGCAGCTTAACATTGTTGAACTACCCATGCCCGATCCGGTTGAGAGTGATGGACTGCGCCTTCCCGCATCCTATGCCAATTTCCTGATTACGAACGGATCGGTCATCGTGCCAACGTTCCGATGCGCCAAGGATCAGCAGGCTTTAGACATCATCGGCACCTGCTTTCCTGATCGTAAAATTGTCGGCATCGATTCAACCGATATCGTCTGGGGCTTGGGAAGTTTCCATTGTTTAAGCCAGCAGGAGCCAGTTGTTTAACTGATATATGATATATAATGCAGGATGTATTTCTGCTTATATATCATACATCCTACATCCTATATAACTCGTGTACAACAACAAAACCTTCCGCTCCGTCACCAATACGCCCAATGGCGAAGTGAGTGGCGACACGCTTTTTCATTACCATCAGGAAGGCTCAATTGTGTGGGCAGAGTATAGTGGCGGGGCTATCGTCAAAGGATTTCTGATAGCAACATTGCGGGAAAACAATTGCCTGGATATGCGATACCAGCACGTCAATAATCAGGGAGAATTGATGACTGGTCAATGCCACTCCACACCCGAGCTGCTCGCTGATGGGCGTATTCGCCTTAACGAACGCTGGCAGTGGACTAGTGGCGACAACTCATCGGGCGAATCTGTAGTTGAAGAAGTTGTCGAATGAATTGACAAAATCACGCGAATCATAGATCATGCGAATCATTTTAATCCTGATAATCCTGGTTCAGATTATCGGCTGTACTCCTCAACCAACCCTCACCGCAGAATTGGTACCCCGGTCATTGAGGGCTGTTAATCTGGAAGAAACCATTAGTCGGCGGGATGAGCTGATGATGGCCTACTCGTTGACCAGCTATGATGCCAAGAATAAGCCTGTTGCTGTCGTGAATGGAGGCTGGGGGGTAGAGTCCGTAAAGAAGGATGACCAGCTTGATCTGCAAACAGGCAAGACGGATGGCAGTAGTTCAGTCGAGCACAGTCCGGCGAAACCGATTAGTCTTCAACTTCCCCGCAACGGTCGCATTGTAGCATCGGTCGTATTGATTGAGGTCGACGACTACAATCAGGCCCGGCAAACGATTTCTAAAATACAGAAGATCCATAACATAGTGGCGCTTCCGATTGGGTTATTGCTAACCGCCACTGAAGTGCTGACACCGCTGAAATATGTCTCGGCGGGGCTGGTGGCGTCGGGCATTGGCTTACAACTCGTCGATAAACTCGATGACGATGATCTACTAGGACAAAGCAGTGTTGATCTTCGCGAAGCCGATTTGCGCCAGAAAAAACAGCAGCTTGTGCATGTTCCGGCCGTATTTACCGGTCAGAATATGAAAGACGCATTCGATTACCGATTGGAGTATGACATTGTACTGAAAACCGTTAAAATTCAACCAGTTCGCCAATAAGCGATTCTGTCCATTCGTTCCCTAGTTAACTAAGAAGCGAATGTTTTTTCTATAGTATCTGTTTTACCAACATATCAAAATTTCCTTTACTAGACGCTATGCGCCATTTAACAGGCGGTTTTTTACTGGCCATTCTTGTAACAGCCTGTAAAACAACCACGCCGGTTGTTCAGCAAACACCCCCGCAACCAGTTATTTTGACTCTGGGGAACAAAGCTTTTACGACCGATGATTTCTTTCAGTCGTTCACCAAAAATCAGTTATCCTCCGATTCGGCCCAGCACACCGATGTAAAAGGATATTTTGATCTCTATACAAATCTTAAGCTGAAAGTACTGGCTGCCGAAACCGAAGGCCGCGATACAACGGAGGCTTTTCGGGAGGAAATGAACACCTACCGGAAGCAACTGGCGCAATCGTACATGACCGACAAAGTACTGGTCGAATCCCTCACGGCCGAGGCTTATCAGCGTATGCAGGAAGATGTCAATGCATCCCATATTCTGATACCTGTTTCCGAAGATGCGCTGCCTGCCGATACCCTTAAGGCGTATGAAACAGCGTTGGCGTTGCGTAAAAAAGCATTAGCTGGCGAAGATTTTGCCAAATTGGCGAGCGCTCATTCGCAAGACGCAACGACCGCTCCAAACGGAGGAAACCTGGGTTATATTACGGCCTTTGGCGTTGTTTACCCACTCGAAACAGCCGCTTACACAACCCCCATTGGTGGCATTTCGCAGCCCACTCGAACTCGGTTTGGCTATCATATTCTCAAAGTCAACAACCGTCGGCCGAGTCGGGGGCGTGTTCGGGTAGCACATATATTGGTCCGCATGAGTCCAAGTGCCGACGATGCGGGGCAAAAAATGGCGAAAGAACGGATCGACGCTGCCTACGCCCGTTTACAAAAAGGAGAGCCTTTCGAACTGGTTTGTCGTGAGCTATCCGACGATGCAACCTCGAAAACAAACGGGGGTGTTTTACCCATGTCTACCCCCGATCGACCCTGGGTTCCGACTTTCGACGATGCAGCTTTTAGCCTAGCCAAACCCGGCGATTATTCCAAGCCTGTTCATACCAACTACGGCTGGCATATCATTAAGCTCATTGAACGCAAAAATCTGGAGCCCTACGCAACAATGGCTCCTTCGTTACATCAGCGGGTTACTACCGACAGCCGGGCCGAAGTACTAAGGCAAGCCACGATCCTTAAACTTCGCAAAGAATATGCTGTTCAGGAAGATAAGTCTACGCTGGAAGCTGCGTTAACCAAAGCCGATACTAGCTTGCTTCGGGGCCAATGGCGATATACAGAGCCACTTGATCCGGCTTTACAAAACAAGAATATCGTTACCATCTCAGGCAAACCGTCGACGGTTAACGATTTCTTCGCCTATGTTCGCCAACGGCAGCAACCTCCCCGCAACCCAGCGTTATCGGCGACATCGAGTGCACCCGCCACCACGCCTGTTCAGGGGTCGCCAGTTGTTGCGATGCGTCGGTTATTTGATCGATTTGTGGGGGATCGCCTTTTAGCCACCGAAGAAGCGAATCTGGACAAAAAGTCTGCCGAGTTTCGGTCGCTAATGAATGAAATCCGGGACGGTGTATTGCTCTCTCAGGTAATGGAGAAGAACGTTTGGGAGCGGTCGATGGTCGATTCAACAGGTCAGCGTCAGTATTTTGAACAGCGTAAAGCCAATTATCGCCTGCCCGAGCGTGCCGTTGCAACGATTGTTGTTGCCCAAAACGACAGCCTTCTGAAACAAGCTACAACAGCACTTAGTGGCCGCCCGCTCTACCAACTTCGCCGGTCGGCAGCTCCGATAACGTTTGACAAAAACCAGACAGTTCTCACGCAAAATCTGCGTGAAACCCTCTTCGACATTCTGGTTGCAATGGGCCATAATCCCGATTACGTTATTGAGGTAACTGGTTCGCACGACCCTACCGAGCGTGATTCTGTTTCGGCAAATCGGATTCGGAGTGTTGTGGGTTATTTGCAAAAAAATGGCATTTCGCTGAGCCGCATTATGGAAAAAGATTACCAGGGAGCCCGACCAGGCGTATCCAAAGATGCTCAGCGGAACGTAACCTTCCAGTACTTCAGCAATGCCAAGGACGATGTAATCAAAACCATCAACAGCAAATATCCAGTAGCCACTGGTGCGTTACCTGCGCTGTCCCTTACCGAGGGCGTCTTTGCCCAGGGAGCGAATCCCTACCTTGACGCTATCGCCCAATGGAAAGTAGGTACAACGACCCTTCACCGTGATAATAAGGCGATTGCGGTGATCATCAGCCGAATTGACCCCCCACGAGCCAAAACATTTGCTGAGGCACGTGGCACGGTCATTAACGAATACCAGGCCATGCTTGAGCAACAATGGCTTAATCAACTTCGGCAAACCTATCCGGTGAAGGTCAACGAAGCCGAAATTCAGAAGTTAGTTAAGTAAGTTTTGTCATGCTGACGAAGGAAGCATCTTAATTCCCTATTACCAATGAGTTAGGATACGTTAAGATGCTTCCTTCGTCAGCATGACAAAAATGATATACCCAATCCATTTAAAATTTCTTAAAACACAGACCACTTGCCGTTCTGTGCGTATCTTTGAGAATATGAAAAAAGTAATCAGCAGTGTGCTCTTTATTTTGGTTGGTTGCCTTCTGACAGCACCTACCTTTGGCCAGGGCATCAGTCTTAACAAGATCATCGCAAAAGTAGATAACTACTACGTGCTGAAATCAGATCTTGACGAAGCCACCCAATCGTACGTTGGCCAAAACCAGACACCTCCCGCAAAATGTCAGTTACTGGAAAGTCTTGTTGTTAACAAAATGATGCTGGCAAAAGCCGAGATTGACTCGGTTGTTGTCGATGATAAAATTGTAGACAGCGAACTCGATTCCCGAATGCAGTACATGATACAGCAGTTCGGTTCTGAAAAAAGCATCGTTGAAGCCTATGGCAAAAGCCTGGAAATGCTGAAAAGTGAACTTCGGACGCAAGTAAAAGAGCAGAAGGTTGTTCAGAAAATGCAGCAGAAAATCACGACCGATGTGAAGGTGACGCCACGTGATGTTCGTAAGTTCTTCGATGCGATTCCTAAAGACAGTCTTCCGTACATGCCCGCTGACGTAGAGGTGGGGCAGATTGTTCGGTTTGCGAAACCTACTAAAGAACAAAAAGAAGCGCTTCGTCAGCGATTACTGGACCTCAAACATCGGGTTGAAAAAGGAGAAGACTTTGCGAAACTAGCCAAAGAAAACTCTGAAGACGTTGGTTCGGGAGAGAAAGGTGGAGACTTAGGTTTTGCCAAACGAGGCATGATGGTTGCGCCTTTTGAAGGAGCTGCCCTGAAACTAAAACCGAATGAAATGTCGGATGTTGTGGAATCTGAATTCGGTTTACACTTAATCCAGTTGCTAGAAACCCGTGGTGCCGAATACCATGCCCGCCACATTCTGCTTCGCCCAGACTACAACCGTTTAGATTTAAGTGGTCCAACCCACTATTTAGACAGCCTTAAGAATCTGATTCAACTTGATTCGCTGAAATTTGAAAAAGCAGCGCACGACTATTCAGAAGACAAAAACACAGCCGATGCTGGGGGCTTACTCCGTGATCCTCAAACGGGTAGCAGCCGCATGGCGATGGATGGCTCAATGGAATATGCAATGTTCCAGATGCTTGATACCATGCAGGTAGGCAAGATTTCGTCGCCACTACCTTACCGTACGGAAGATGGCAAAAGTGCGGTACGATTATTGTATTTTAAGACTAAGGTTCCACCTCACACGGCCGACTTCACGAAAGACTTCGAAAAATTGCAGACAATTGTGCTTCAGAACAAAAAGAACCGCGCCATCGATGACTGGTTCAAAAAATCAATCGCCGATGTATACATCACGGTTGATCCTGAATTCCACAGTTGCCGAATATTCGGAACAACCCAGAACAGTGCGGCCAACCTAAGTGGAGGCAATTAGTTTTGAATGAGTGAATGAGCGAATGAGTGAATATCATTCGGCGGAATATTCTTGCGTCAGCTATTCACTCATTCAGTCATTCACTCATTCGCTCATTCATAATTAACCTGATTTACTGTGCCTTACTCATCAGACGTCGCGGCTGCAGAAGCCCTTAGCAACTCTTACCAAAAACTCAAAAGCGAAATCTCGAAAGTCGTAATTGGTCAGGACGAAACCGTTCGGCTGTTGTTGACGGCTATTTTTTGCCAGGGACATTGTTTGTTAGTAGGTGTGCCAGGGCTGGCCAAAACGCTGCTGATCCAGACAATTGCTGGGGCGCTGGATCTGGACTTCAATCGAATTCAGTTCACGCCCGACTTAATGCCTTCGGATATTCTGGGCTCAGAAACACTTGATCAGGAGCGCAATTTCAAATTTATCAAAGGCCCTATTTTTGCCAACATTATTCTAGCCGATGAAATCAACCGGACTCCGCCTAAAACGCAGGCTGCTCTGTTGGAAGCGATGCAGGAATATTCGGTAACGATTGCGGGTCAAAAATACAATCTGGGACGCCCCTTTTTCGTGCTGGCTACCCAAAACCCCATTGAGCAGGAAGGTACGTATCCGCTCCCCGAAGCACAGTTAGACCGGTTCATGTTCAATATCTACCTGGATTATCCGTCTTACCAATCAGAAGTTGATATCGTAAAAAGTACTACCTCTGATCGTAAATACGAGGTTCAGCGCGTAGTTACGGGCGAAGAAATTCGGGAGTTCCAGCAACTGGTTCGCCGAGTGCCTGTAGTTGACAACGTGGTTGAATACGCGGTTAAGCTTGTCCATAAAACACGTCCCAATACCGAAATGGCATCTTCTGATGCGAATCAATATTTAGAGTGGGGCGCAGGTCCACGGGCCTCGCAATCGCTTATTCTGGCAGCTAAGTGTAATGCATTACTTTCGGGCAAATACTCCCCCGATATTGAAGATGTTCGGGCGGTAGCGTTACCAATTCTGCGCCATCGGGTTGTCCGCAACTTTAAAGCAGAAGCCGAAGGAATTTCCGTTGAGCAATTGATCAAGAGATTGCTTTAGAACTCCTTTTTTTAAAGCTATACAAAAAACGCCCGATACTAGTGAGTATCGGGCGTTTTTTGGTTTAAACTTATTTTTCATTCCGAGGTCAGGAGGAATCTCTTATCTTCTTTCCGTGTCTTCACCTAGAGTGTATACACATCTTATGAGTTTACTTTTGCGGTATGCCCATACCCGACAAGCGATTAGCTAACGCACTTCATAAATTTACCGAGGGAATCAAAACCCGACAATCTCACTCCATGCGCAAACTCGCCAACTCCCGGTCTGAAGAAGTACAGTTTGGTCGCTGGACTAGCATATAAATCAACGCTAAGGATATCTGATACAGTTGACACCCTGACCTCCTCCCAATAAACTGGCTCTTACGCACTTTGTGTGGCTCAGTCTCGGTACAGACTCGTTGGCGTAATAAATCCAGCTTGGCTCGCCCATACATCTGACGCTTGATAAGCTTGACTCTGGTCACTTGCCCCTCAGTTTGGCCATTGCTCCATTCCGTAGCTAGGGCCGCCTGAACAGCAGCATAGTCCTGGTGAAGTCGCAACCCAAACTGTTGCAACAACGCGGCCGAAGAGGTCTTACAACGAAACAACCAATCGTCTAATGCCTCCACATGATGGCTGCGAACCATAACAGCAAACTCCTTAGCTAATTCATAAACTTGGTTAATGGTGGGATCTTGACAGATATGAGTTAGAAGTTGCCGGTCAACCTCTTCTAAAAGGGAGACTGGGCGCACCATCAGCCAAGCAAGTTGTTGTGTGGAGGGAAGTTCAACCGGCGGCTTGGGGGCAGTAACAAGCAATTGTTTAGACAAAGAGGAGTCTGTTGCTAGCTAATTTTTAGTCAAAGGTGCATCTTGGGTCCGGCGTCGACTGAGCCACTTAGTGGGTCGACTATCTGAACCAGGATAGCCTTGTTGACAAATCTCCCGCCATAACTGTGGGCATTATGGCACCCCCCCTCTTGGTAACACCGTTCCAGCTAAGGCAAGTAAGGGGTTAAACATGCTACGGCCCGTGGGACGCCGGATACGCTCTGGAAACGATTCGGCGAAGGCATACCGGCGCACCGTAGTCCGATTCAAATTTACTTCTCGACTGATCTGCCAAATGGACCAGCCCGCCTGATGTAATTGTTGTACTTTCTGCTAATAAGCCAGTCGTCTTTCCCGACTGTTGTGACGAGCCTCCAGTTCATTTTGCGAATAATCCTGCATAATGTAAGCCAATCGCTCAGTGGTTTTTTGTGCCGATGAGTTCATCTCTGAAGTGGGTAGATTACGAAGTCGTTGATAACCATTGGTCTTAGCCCTACCACTTGCTCTAGGTTTTGTAGCAAATGCCATCGGTCGGCAACTTGCTGGGCCTGTGGTGCTCCCTCACGAGCGCCCCATGCATATTCGCCTGAACAATCCCGAGTAATCACCTCTACGCCGGGATGGGCTCTCAGCCAATCCCGCAGACCTTCGGCGGTTCTGCCTTCAAGTAAATCAATAGGTTAATGTCGATCCAGATCAACTAAAATCGCACCATAGGTTTTGGCTTTTTGTATCGCCCAATCGTTGACTCCCAAAGCCTTAGTGGGTTTGCATGACAACCAGCTGCCATTTCTGGTTAGCGGTGGCCACCGTTGTGATATCATGAAATTGCGCTATATGGGCTTCCCATTCGTTCTGGCGGGGTTTGCTGGCTAGTTCGGTCATAGCCCGGACGAGATCAAAGTCGGCTACGATATCCATAATCATAAACAGTGTGGTCCCCAACAGGTAAAGTTCCATGGTCATAATCCCAACCTCCTTCATTCCCTGGGCGATTTCGGGCCATCCCGCTCCAGGAGCAAGGACTTTTTTGTAGGCGTCGATCAGTCCGGCATCATTCTTCAGTTCCACTGTCTTGCAGAAACGCTTGTAATAGATGGCTTTCAGAGGCTCTACCAAGTCTAAGCTATCGTTTTTCATGTAATTCAATTTCTTGTTTTAATTCCTTTTGATTACGAAAAACAACTACGTTGGTGCTTGACCCGATCACCAGAAGACGTGCCTCGAAGAGGTCTCGTAGCGTATTAATTTTTTTGTCATTGAATGATAGAATAACGTCATTGACCTGGAGGAACTTTGCCGCTTCAGCACCGATAGGCACACATACCACCAGTACTCCCCGCGCTTCGTCCATCCCCGTTGCCGACCGTTCCTCCAGTGTCGTCAAATTCTTGACCGTTGCTCTCATAAACTGGATCGATTCGGTGTCACCAACTTTGTCCAGTTTAATGAGGGTTGGCTGCGGCACTGGTTTAGCGAGCTTTTTCAAGCGGGGAGAAACTACGCCAAAGCTGTCCATCGGAAAGTTTTTGAACCCGGCGGCCAGCGCAATCGAACCGTCTTTTACCCGAAAGTCACCCTTTCCGAGATCGATGAACTGAGGATCACCGTACACGGAATGCTGGTCTGTTCCGCGTTGTCGCGCCTGGGCCAAGGCTACCGAATCGGGAAAAATATTGTGATCGATTTCCTGGCCCCAGTTGGTGATGCCAATGGGTAGATATCCGGTGGTTACGATGTTATGGCGGAATACGTCATGGCTGTTTTTGAACCACACATGGGGATGAAACGTATTGTTAATCATGATGTTGTTTTCTACCACCCGCCCGACGCCCTCGCGGAGCTTTAGACCCCCATTCAGGCACAAGTTGTTGTAGATGAGGTAATTGCTTGACCCATCATCCAGATCGATGTCCCAGCCGTGATCGCACCGCATCCGATTGTACCGGAGGATAATGGGTTTCACGACATCGAGCAGGGCCAGATCGTAATTCGTTGCCACAATAGAGTCGAGTACCCGTTTGTTTGGATGCCAGTAGCGATCCCGGCCCCAGGAATTGAACGAACCGTGATCACCGCTTTCCTTTACGGTGTTGAATACGTCGTTGTATTCGATGATGTGACCACCCCAGGTTCCTTCGCTTACGTTGATGCCTGCGCGGGGTAGGTCGTAAATCGTGTTATGGCTCACCGTAATGCCTTGGCACATGGATAATTCCACCCCTGCCGATTGTTTTTCAACATACCCCAGATCGAACATCAGGTTATCGTACACCTTGCAGTCGGCTGGGTAATTGGTCGTTTTAGGACCGGGCGTTCGGTCAATCTGAGCCAGCGGGACAAACTGATTGTACTCAAAGCTCGGCGAACGAACGGCCTTGGGGTCGCCGACAAAACAGATGGCACTAGCCCCGATTTCCCGAATCAGGCATCCCGATACCTGACAGTCTCGGTTGAAATTGTTGAAAAAGACCGCATTATTACCCAGGTTATAAAGTGTACAGTTGGCTAGGCTGCAATTCATGGCTCCCTCATACAGCACGGCTCCGCCCCGGTAAATGGTCCAGTCACTCCGTAATAGTGGCTCCCGGTTCTGCATGAAGGTGCGAATGGTTTGCGTGAGCGTCAGGCCAGACAGGTGAATGTTTTTTACCGGATTGGCTTCCGTACCGGTAAACTCGACTAAATGAGTAAGTTGCGGGGTTTCGAAGGTGGCGGCTTTAAGGGCAAGCCCTTTCGGCGGCTTGAAAAACAGAATTTTAGCCTTTTTATCGTAGTACCACTCGTTAGTCGTATCCAGTTCTTCCAAAACGTTCTCCACAAACCGGTGTCGGACGTGCATTCCCATTCGGCGGTTATTCTGCCAGCCACCTTCGAGCGTCGGTTCTCCTTTATCATTCTTCCCGGTAATTTGGTAATGAAAATCACCCCACTCGGCTCGATGCAAAGCATGGACGTAGCCCCCGTCTGGCGATTTCCATCGAGCCGCCCGTTCCGCACTGACCGCATCGGCAGCTGTTCCTCCCAGAAACCGGGCCGAAGGGTCGTAGTTGGGATAGCGGGCCATGCGCTGGCGTTGCCCGTTGACAATCAACTCATCAAAGATCAGATCCTGCGCAATTGGTGTCTGCCAGATTCCGTTAGAGCCCTCTTTCCAATGCAGATTCGTCAATACGGCTCCACCGCTCAGGGTCACTGGCTGGTTGTCAGTAGAGGTTAGCGCCAATGGCTCGTTAGCTTTCCGGGAATCGGCAGCCGTAAACCGGATGAGCTGAGTCAGATGATAGGTTCCGCCAAATAACCGGATCGACACGGGGCCGGCAGTTCGGCGGGCTGCCACCAAGGCCTTATCTATTGAAGCAAAAGGCTTCGTCCTCGATCCCGGATTAGTATCGCTACCGTTGAGTGAAACGTAGAAAACAGTCTGGGAAAAAGCCCAGAACGGACATAGGACCAGAGCCAGTAGCAGAAGCCTAAGCATGGATTGTGTTTGGTTCGTCATGAAGATAGACCTGAGTGGCTTCATTCGTAAAAGTGGTTAGTGTACGTGAAGGACGTATGCTACGGATAGTAATTGACAGTTATTGAAATAGACCGTCTGTTAAAACGCTCATTTATTGGCACAGATACAGGAAAATTCATTAGTCTCAGTTAGGAGCTTTTTTGAGATTTATAGTTAATCCCTAATTTAGCATTGTGCAACTGCGGGCGGATTCTTTTTCGACGGCTTATGCTTGGCATGAAGATTTTGTCCAGTTGGAAGAGGCCAACAAGCTGGCGGATATCACCCTGAGCGAACTGACGGCAGGTATTGCTCACGAAATGCAGAATTCACTCAACTTCGTTACCAACTTTTCTGAGGTCAGTACAGATTTGGGGCTAAGTTTACGTTACGACATTATCACGAAAGGGTACGGAGGAACACTAACCGTAGAAAGGCGCGATGGGCAGGGTGCCGAATTTGACCTAACGTTACCACATGCCTAGATTTAGTAATTGCTTTACTTACGTATGAGCATTACAACTTTCTAATCAAACTGCTTAAATGAGTAAAAAATGACTTCCTTAGCAATCATCCGTACCCGTTTGCCAAAGGCGTTCATTCGATTGTTAGTTCCTCAGTAGGATTCTTATTACGTATGTGTGGTGGATCAAAAAGCAAGAAACTGCAATCTAGTGCATTAATAAAAACATATGTAACAATTAGCGTAGATCTTAGTAATGGCTATCAACTGCTATCTGTTTGTACTCAATAGTTGTTCAGTAAAAAGGTCCAATTGATTTTCGAAAAGATATAGATAGGCTGTTTTTTGGCTAATAGCTATCTTTTGCAAAGTAACAATCTCGTCCTCAATCCCCTTCATTTTCAATTGCTTCACTTAGTAAGCTGAGTATTTTTGCTCGGTAAATACGATGTAACGTAAGTTTATCTAATGATGAAAACCAAAATTCTACTGGTCGATGACGATACCGGCATTGGTATCCCGGCCGATAAACTACCTTATATTTTTAACCGCTTTGACCAGGCCGACAGCTCGCGAACCCGGTGTATGAGGGAACCGGCATCGGGTTAGCCTTAGTCTATAGCCTTACCTCGCGATTGGGCGGTACGATCAGTGTTCGAAGCCAGGTAGAAGGGGCTGACCAACCATCAGGAACTCATTTTTTGGTAGAACTACCCATTCAGCAAATGGGAAATTATCGGGAGACCAACCCACCAGTTGCGCCCACGACACAAATTGACTTCATGTATGCTGCTGCTCAGGCTATTGATTCCGGGCCTCAGGAACACTTGCCCTTGATTCTGGTGGTTGAGGATAATACAGAGATGCGCGAGTTTATCGTGGCTGAACTAGCGGCTACGTATCGAATTCGTTCGGCGGCCAATGGCTATGAAGGCTGGTTGTTGGCAAAAGAAGAACTACCCGATGTCATAATAGCCGATCTGATGATGCCGCGAATGGATGGCTATGCGCTCATTGAACAGATCCGAAATGACCCGGTAACCGATCATATTGCTGTCATCCTATTAACGGCCAGCATCGAATCCGATAGTCGACGGAAAGGGTTCGAATACGGAGCTGATGAATACGTAACCAAACCATTTAATGTGGGTGCACTCCGATTAAGGCTGCGCAATTTGCTGAATCGTCAACAGAAACTGCGGGATCAATACCGTCAGCAGTTTGCTCAGCCTGGCACATTATCCCCATTGGCAACCGTACAGGATCAATTTCTTCGTCGGTTGTACCAACTGATTGAGGAACGCTTAGATGATTCCTCGTTAAATATCGACTGGTTGGCTAAGCAACTGGCCGTTAGTAAAAAGACGCTTTACCTGAAAGTACAAACGCTTATACAACTTTCACCGAATGAAGTCATTCGTCAGTATCGACTTCGCAAAGCGATTGATCTACTCAAAGCGGGTCACAATGCATCCGAAACGACGTATCTGGTGGGTTTTGAGTCGCCCTCGTATTTTGCTAAAGTTTTTAAGGATTTTTACCATCAAACGCCTACAGATTATATAAGGAATTGAGAGATAAAGGAAAAGAAAACCAGGAAGTCTTTATCTTTAGATTAATTATAAAATACTCATATAAAGACTGTTATTTATCATAGGAAGCGATCACTAGAAATTAATAATGCGGGTGTATAAGATAGGTACAATTACTTATATTTGCTTTTACCAACCTACCGTATATGAAACCCTTATTATCCACCTACTTCCTCTTCTTATTTGTGAATACTATTCAGGCTCAATCCGTAGTTCTGAACAACCCGAATCAAACCTATCTCATTTTTGAGAACTGCGCTGCCCTCCCCATTGAGCCGGGACAAAAAATTACGCTAGATTCCCTACTACACCACCCGGATACGTATCGCTTTTCTACTCTTAAACAAAGGCCTTTCCAATCCGACAACAAGCACTCCTATTGGTTCAAAGTTGATCTGATCAACCCCACCCTCGACAACTACTTCCTGCGTTGTTATTACGCGAGTGATTTGGTTCAGGTTTATGAAATAGCCAACAATCAGTTGATAGATAGTTGTCAGATTGATTTTCATGGCACTTCCAACCAGGACTTATTTCAACGAAGCCGGTCAATCCTTCCACTACAGCTTCGGCAGGGGCAAACCCGTACTCTGTACTTTTTTGTCCCCAACATGAGTATACCTGATCTTCACATCGGTATTATGTCGGCGCAAAGGCTCACCAAAGAGATCCATTTCCAGGACCTGCTCAACGGCCTTTTTTATGGGTTCATTTTCATCATTGTCATTTATAGTCTGCTGCTAGGTATCAGGCTTGGGGATCGCGATAATATATTGTATGCCCTATCGACTGTTGTTACGACGTCTATTGGGATTAGCTCAAATGGAACACTGCTTGAATTACCCGGCAACTGGGTGATCGCACTCAAGGACAACCATGGCGTACATACTGGCATCAGTGTTCTCTTCCAGATAGGGTTTATACTTTCGTTTTTACAACTCAGGCAACGGGCGCCCTGGTTGTACCGGGGCGGTGTAGCACTAGCTGTAGTGGTTGCCATAGCCACAGCCGGTGTATTTAGTATGTATCTATTGCGTCAACAACAGGGTCATCACTTACAAGATTATTTAGGCATCACAACTGCGTTTCCTTTAACTTTTTTTGGGACGCTGGCTGGGATTACCGTTGCCATCAAAGGTTATAGGCCAGGATTATTTTATGCTCTGGGTAGTATATCGGTTCTTATATGTACCGGTCTATTCGTACTGAGCTTATACGGCGTATTTCCGTTTATGTTCTGGAATCAGAATGGTGCATCGATTGGTCTAATTTTAGAGATTATTTTCTTCTTGCTAGGGCTTACCTACAAAATCAATCAGCTGAAAAAGAAGCAGGATGAAGCCATTCTGGAGCAACTCCGGTTAACTCAGGAGAACCAAACCCTCATCGAAACCCAGAACCGAGTGCTGGAGGAAAAAGTTGAACAGCGTACCGCCGAACTCAAAGCTTCTCAGGCGCAATTGATCCAAAAAGAGAAACTGGCCAGCTTAGGCGAACTGACCGCTGGCATAGCCCATGAAATCCAGAACCCATTGAACTTCGTTAACAACTTCTCTGCGGTCAGTACCGAATTAGTCGATGAACTTCAGGAAGGCCCCTTACAGTTGCTGCCCGAATCCGAAAAAGCTTATTCCGATGCCATTCTAGGCGACCTTCGGCATAATATGCAAAAGATTAACCATCATGGTAACCGAGCCAGCAGTATTGTCAAAGGGATGCTGGAACACTCGCGGGTAAGTAATGGAGAACGCCAGCTTACTGATCTCAATAAACTGGCGAATGATTACCTACGATTAGCGTATCAGAATCAGCGAGCTAAAGATAATTTGTTCACTTGTCAGCTAGTCACCTCATTTGACCCAACTATTCCTGCCATTCAACTGGATAGTCAGGATATTGGCCGGGTATTATTAAATCTATACAACAATGCCTTTTATGCCATTCGGCAATGGGAAAAGCAGCAAACCAATGGTTACCAACCCATGCTTGAAGTAAGTAGCTACGCTCAAAATGGTTATGTGGCCCTCCGAGTTAAGGATAACGGCCCCGGTATTCAGGAGCCAATTAAAGACAAACTGTTCCAGCCTTTTTTTACCACCAAGCCGCCGGGAGAGGGAACTGGGTTAGGCCTGAGTTTAAGTTATGACATTGTTACGAAAGGGCATGCGGGGGATTTACTCGTAGATAGTCAGGAAGGACGGGGAGCTACCTTCACGGTTCAGTTACCTATCTAAGGCATTTGGCAACACCAGGTAAACCTAATTCATTACTTAAAATTAGCAGCTTTTTACCTAAAAATGACAGCTTAACGTAGTTGTCCAAGCGACCTTTGTTCTGTCCAAAACAGACGAGCCTATTCCTGATTTTGCGGAGAAAACTTTTTCGAAACCAATTCATCTCACCTTAAAGCAAGCCATGAAAACTCGAGTCATTACGCTACTCTTACTTTCTATTTTCACGATAGCCACGACAACTAACGCCCAAAACCTGCCGACTGCCGATGAGGTGCTCAATGCCTACTTCAAAGCCCTTGGAGGGAAAAGGCTCTCCTAAACCTTAAGGATTTCACTTACAAAGCAGCCTCTATATCCAATGGGATTTCTTTACCAACCGTTTCCCAATACAAAGCCCCTTTGAACGTGACGGTCACAGCCAAGACCGACAAAGGGTAGACTGCGTTTAAGCTTATCAGTAATGGCAAGGATATAGCTGTAACTCTGGGAACGAGTAAAGTGCCCATCGATCGTTCGGCGGTGGATCGCCTGGTTTTGACTATGCTCATAATGCCCGAGCTGTATTTAGCCGATCAGGGCGTAAAGACCGCCTTCGCTGGCCGGGAAGCCGTAAATAGTAAAGAAGCCTACAAACTCACCCACACCATGCCTGACGGCAGCACCTGGAGCACCTATTACGATATCCAGACAGGTTTAAAAGTAAAATTATATAACCCTGGTCTTCCCCTTTTAATCCCGATGTGACTCTTTACAGCGACTATCGGGAGGTTAAGGGCATCAAGTTTCCGTTCCTGCTTACGCCCGGAAATGGTACCCTGAAAATAGAGAGCTATCAGGTTAACACCGGTATCAGCGACGATGAGTTTGTTAGTAAATGATCCAATTGATCTGTTCTCACTTCCAACCGACCTATTTTACATTCTATCTCAATGGAAACGACTGACCTGCAAACGAGCGAACGGGTTTATGCGCTCGATGCCTTACGGAGTATCATGATGCTGCTTGGTATTGTTCTTCACGGTTCCGCTGCGTATATCGTTACCAAAAATGAGCTATGGCCACTCCCGGACTCAGCCAATAGCCTGCTTTTTGACTTGACCTGTGGCTTCATTCATTGCTTTCGTATGCCCGTGTTTTTTGTCGCATCCGGTTTTTTTTGTGCCTTGTTACTCTATAAAAAAGGCCCCAGGGCAATGCTGATCAACCGCTTCAAACGAATTGTACTTCCGTTATTGGTCTTTACGTTGATCCTTGGTCCGCTGGAGACATTCGTTATTACCTATTCTGGAGCGAAACTTTCGCATGCCCTTTTTCCCCTCCAGACTGGCTGGAAGGCTCTCACTACTGGCAAATTCCTTCCCTTTCAAGTGGACCACTTATGGTTTATCTATTTTCTGGCCCTATATGCAGGTATAGGATGGCTACTAGTAATGGTATTCCAAAAAGCAGAAACGTATACGGAAACCGTTAGGCGACTGACTACTATCATCATTCAAAATTTCTGGGTACGTATTCTTGCGTGGGCGTCCTGTTTTTTCTTTGTCTTTACTGGCAGCGAAGCCCTTATCTGTTGACCAGTGTCGGATGGGTTGTTATTCCATCGGTATTTACAACGTATCTCTTCTTCTTTGGGTTAGGCTGGCTGATCTTTACAACCAACAGCCTGCCCAAACTGACGCGATACTCAATTAGCCAGTTAGTTGCTGCCACTCTCCTTTTTTTAGCACAGGGTATTATACAATGGCCCTTAACGGATGATACCCTTACGCTGAAAATAGCTCTTTCCGCTTTATACACGCCCTTATTCGTATTTGGTTTACTGGCCCTTTTTCTGACGTATTTCAATCGTTATTCGCCCCGGTTAAGTTATTTGATGGATGCGTCTTACTGGGTTTATATCATACATCTGCCGCTTATCTATCTTATAGTTGGGTTGCTTTTCGATTATCCAATCTCTGCTTTCTTAAAGTTCGCCATTACCTTTTCCGCTACCAGTATCCTTTGTCTAGTAAGTTATTACTACCTGATAAGAGGAACCTTCATTGGCCTGTTTTTGAATGGGAAAGTCCATAAGAACAAAGCAATTAATCCAGAAAAAGCGGTGGCTTAACCAGAAAATTTGCATTAGAACGACCTCCTGCCAACAAATAAGGGTTTGCTTAAACAGAACCTCAACTAACCACTCCCTACACCATTTTTCCTGCACGATTAACAGGCTTTTTAAGCCTTGCTCCCCATCGGGTACTTGATAAATCGTTCTCAGGTCATTGGCCAACTCCTTCAACAATTTATCAGGTACAAACCGAAAGCTGTTGTACAATATAGAGCTGCACTGTCGTAGCCGGGGTAAAGCATGATAAAAATCAGGACAGCTAATGGTCCAAAAAGGAAGACTTTTCTGGATCATTAGCTGTTCTATTCATTTAATTAGTCTTACTACGCTTGGTTTTTCGATTCCTTCGCTTTGATGAGTCAGATACTGCGGTTGAAGTAGCAGGTCCCGTTGGTTGCATACCGTACGAAGTACCATTGTCTATTCCTACTGCCCCTTGGCCCGATGCTGTACTAGCGCCTGTTGGTGAGGCAGATCCATTGGTCGCGTTACCTACGCCACTATTAGCCGTCGTTCCGTTTGTATTGGGATTTGGATTTTTTGTGTTCGTAGCCGACTGTGCCCAAACACTACCGAGGGAAGTCAGTAACACGACGCCCATTATTAGTACCTTTTTCATAACCTTGAGTTTTAGCGTTAGCTTACTATGTTTAAAGAGTTGGGTAAACTCATGGTTACGAAAAAAGGTTGAGAATAGTTAGGTAATTGGCCGGGACCATCAGTTGAAAAATTGGCTACGATTTTTAATTGCTGTCAACTGCCATCCGTTGCCATTAAACTAAAACAATTGCCCTGATTTTCTTTTAATAGGGCGGTTTTTACGCTCTCTAAAAAGGTCCTCCAAGGTGTACCACCACCGAGCTGACACATTGAAGCAGTACACCTTAAAAGAACTTACAAGTCAGAAATTCTACCAGGGACTGATTCCAGTATCGGGCGCATTATCATCACTGAAAAACTGACTCGTTGGCCCATCGGGACCAAGGGTAGCCGCCTTCACCAGTCGAGCGGCAGCATCGACTACGGTTCCTGGACCACTGTGATGGTTAAAATCCGTTGCAGTATAACCCGGATCAACTACATTGACCTTAAACGCTGTTTCACGCAATTCATAAGCCAAAACAATGGTATAGGCGTTCAAGGCAGCTTTGGAAGCTGTGTAGCAGGCTCCTTTTACGGGATAATATTTCCAGGTAGGATCATTGTGTAGCGTTAGGGAGCCTAAGCCGGAGGTAACATTGACGATTCTTGGTTCCTGAGATTGCTTCAGAAGGTCAATAAAGGCCTGGGTGGTTTCAATTACCCCAAATAAATTGGTTTCAAACACGTCTTTGAACACCCGAATATCGGTGTCGAGAGCCGTTTGCGGAAAGCCGCCACTAATACCGGCATTGTTGATCAGTACATCGAGCGTACTGGTTTTCTGCCCCAATACTTCCCGCGCGGCTTTTATAGAGTCGAGGCTGTCAACATCAATAGTGAGGGGTTCAACGTTGTCAAACCCTTCCGACTTTAGTTGATCGACTGCCTGCTGCCCTTTTTGTTGATCGCGGCTTCCCAGGTAAACGTAGTATCCTTTTTGTAATAACTGCCGAGCCGTTTCGAAACCGATGCTTTTGTTGGCACCGGTAATTAATACTGTTTTCATGTTTCATCTGTTTATGTAAGGGCAAAACTACTATGCTCTATCCAGGCAGCTGACACACATTCTTCGGCATTACTGGTACATTTCACGGGTGTTGGCCCGGTACTCGGCAGGGGTCATGTTCGTTTCACGTTTAAAGAAGCGGCTGAAATACGAAGCATCTGAAAAGCCAAGGTCAAACGCAATTTCCTTTAATGAATGGTTCGTGTGAAACAGCATCCGTCTGGCTTCCAGCACCAGTCGTTCATGGATATGGGTAATGGCTGACCGACCACTTTGGGCTTTCACTACCTCACTTAAATAGCCGGCCGATACGTGAAGTAAAGCAGCATAGTCGCTTACCTGGTGTAGCTGATGAAAATGTTCATCAATGGTCGTCTGATATTTCTTCAGTAGCAATTTGTCGACCGCAAGTGAATCATTTTCAAACTGTTCAGTATAGAGTCGACTCAAATAAGTCAGTAACACGGTCAGGTATGCAGTCAACATGCGTCGTTGCCAGTCGCCAGGAAGAGTATACTCGGTGTACATCTTTTCCAGTATTTCCTCGATAAAGCGCACATCGTTGTTCGACAGTTGTATTTCGTGTGCATTATGAGGATTCTGAATCAGCGGCAGTTTGTTCAGGGATGCGCTCTCCTGCAAGGCAAGGAACTCGCGGGTAAACGCCAGCCCTATGGCCCACATGGGCTTAGGCTCTTCTTTTACGGTTAGTTGGTTGGGAGCAAACACGTAAAACGTATTATTCTGGGTAACATAAGGTGCCATATCCACCCAATGGCGGCTATTGCCTCGGCGTACAAAAACCAGAAGAAAATAATCCTTTCGATGCGGTACCAGTAGTTCCGACTGATGAGTCATCATCCCATCTATACGAGCCATACTAAATAAGTTGCCTCTAAGGATGGGGTCCTGGGTTAATGAGTAAATCGGTACTGGCTGATCAGGGTTGGTTAAAATCATGTATAAAACTACAAAATTCCCACTGCGATTCGCTTCGTGTGGATGGGTCCCATTGATCGTTTTCAGTTTTGCGTTGGTGTAAAATCTTAGTCTGGCGGTACCCTACACTTTAACTACCTGATACGATGATTATAGCCGACAGTCTGAAGAGTTATCGTTAGGACTACTAAAAAGCTACCTATAGTTCTGCTTATGGCTACTTCGTTTGGTAAGTACATCACCGATTTGGCCACTAATTCAATGCCATACTGAGGTAGTAAACCGGCTGAACTGGTAAACAACTTTGTTGAGCTTCCTCACTTAATAGCTAGAAAGTCAAATGCCTCTACTAGCGATAGAGGCTTTTGACTTTCAGGAACAATTCAGCACATAGCCTTTAACTGGCCAGAAAATTTATTGCCTGTTTCAGGGTTCGCTCGTTATGTGTTTCGGGGTCAGTGTAGGAACGCTCGCCAACTTCAATGGTAAGCTCTTTACCCAGCAGCTGTTTCGTATCCAGCTCCTTTCCTTCTTTTGCCTCAATACCAACCTGATCGAATAAACTGATTATGGCAGGCATCCCTGCCTGTGACTGATAAAATCGGTGCGATACATAGCCTTCTTCATTCTCGAACCGAACGGCAAAAAATGGAATGCCCTTGTTTTCGCTAGTGCCCTCCTCAATATCGGTAATAGTTACTTGCTGCCGACCATCGGCCAATAGTGTTTTATCCTGTCCTTTTTCAATTGCGATTTTCATACTGTTGAGATATATTTTATTTATATCACAAAACAGTAGGAAAAAGTAAATGTTTTTAAAAAAGCTCCTGTTTAGGGAAATAAATTACTATTACACTCTAATTAAGTCAGAGGATTATATTTTTCTTGTATTATAGTCAATAAATTCGTTGATAAAATTTGTCACTGGTTGGGTGGAAAGCTGATTGAGCCGGATTCGCCTGCGGGCTCCAATACGAATAAATGAAAAGCAGGTGATCCCGAATTAATTGGTGAATACCCTAATTTACCCGTCGACAAATACGTGATTACCTGATCGGTGTCTGAAATCGAAAAGGACTCTTTTAGGACTCTCTCCTTGAACGCTGACGACTCATTGGTTAGGGAACCTTCTTCAATTAACAGATTAAGAACGTTAAAATCTTGGGTCCTGGCCATCACATCCAGTCTATCTACGTCGCCTTCCGTTTGATGGCGTTCGACATTCAAAATGGTCAGATAATTGCCTTCATTGCCGATGTTGTGAAGCAACCAGTCATAAATGGATTCCATGTTGTGTGAGTTTATAGAAACGAGCTTACTAAATAGATTCACCTGACTAAATTCAATCTGTCTCCCCGAAGCGCTCTTCGTGATTTTACAATTGTCTGTTTAGTTGACTTGTTTTATATCTGACGGACCAATCAATAAAAGCCGGGATTAATACAAGCGACATGTCAACGGATCCCAACATGCAGGTGAGGTCCTGCTACGTGATCTGATCCGTTTGACCACCAGAAATGATACGTTCAAGCTGGTGCATTTTCGTGCGCTATATTCATTTAACTGGTAGTTGTCAGTTTCATCAGCCAGCCGATCTTCTACTTAACTAACCCGAGATTGAGCAAACAATTTCACTGTAGCAATCTTATAAAAAAGGTACTATAACCGATCAGGGAGTCTACGTTGGTAACCATTCCCGAAAAGAACTGTTCTTATAATGATTGTATGAGTAACAAGATTTATATCTTATTACTCTCCGGTCTATCTGAACAATCCTTTTAACCGTGGTTCTTAAACATACAGTTCGTGTTTTGGTCGGTCTGGTACTGCTTATTTCGCTCGACCACTGTAAACAGCCATCCGTTCCCATTCCGGCTGATACAACCCCTACCCGTGATGACAATATGACGATGGGGAATCCCGATGGAGCCAGGACGTCAGAATCCAGCCCCAACGCTTATTTGATTTCCCGATCAACGTATTCGTTATCCTATAACCAGGCAACTGGTATAGCGAACTGGTGTAGCTGGCATTTAAGTTCAGCCTGGAAAGGCTTGGCATCGCGCTATGCGGGGAACTTCATTCCCGATCAATCCTTGCCCACGGGCTGGTACCAGGCACGCCATGCGGACTATACAAATACCGGTTTCGACAGAGGCCACCTATGTCCATCAGATGATCGGGATAGCACGGCCGAAGAGAACAAGACCACGTTCATACTGACCAATATCGTACCGCAGGCTCCTCAGTTGAACCGGCAAAGTTGGTTACGGTTAGAGAACTATTGCCGGAATCTGGTTACTCAGGGAAATGAGCTGTACATCATTGCCGGAACCTTGGGCAAAGGTGGCGAAGGCGATACTGGTAAAGCTTCGACGATTGCCAGTGGCAAGCTGGCAGTTCCGGCGGCTCTCTGGAAAGTGATTGTTATATTGCCAGTCGGATCAGACGATGTGAGCCGGATCAACACACAAACGCGGGTGATTGCTATTCTGATACCCAACACTAATTCAGCCGGAGAACGGGGGTGGTCAGGCTACCGAGTCTCGGTAGATACGATTGAGAAACAGACGGGCTATAATTTGTTATCCAATGTACCCGAGAATGTGCAGCTTATCCTGGAAGCAAAAGTTGACAACGTAATTTTATAAAGTTGATCAACGACAAATGCGTTTCGTTCCTCTGAGAAAGGTGGCCATTGCATTTAATGTAAGACAAAGGCTCATAATGCTCGTTGGTTTAACTTCCTTGATTCTACGTTGCACAAGAGAGTCAGAACCCCTGCGTTAATCACAACCACATAAACAGGCCATCGTCTTTTTCCCAGGTTAAAGTGTGTAAGTTGCTAAAGTAGCATTGACCGTATAGCTGATAGTCAATGTTGCGCTACTGAGAGCGAGTTGCCCCTGAATGAGAATTGGCGAGTCCGCGAAACCAGCTCCTGTAAAGGTAGGATAGGTACCTTTCGTAGCGAAAGCGCCCTTGTTATCCAGCTTGATATTGGGAAGTGTATTGTATTCGCAGCAAACACCCGCCAAACGATAAGTACCCTGATAAAGAGCTAGTTCAATAGTAGAAAACAAAAAAGCAGACTAATATTATCAGTCTGCTTTCCGCTTCTATCCACACCATTGGGGAATATGAATTCCCATAGTTCTGCGAATATAGTTACTTACTGGATGGTACAGTATCACGGGCTTAAAATCTTAATTTGTTGGCCTATCATTTGTGTTAGCTTGACTGTTGCTCAGGCTGGTTGCGAGGCATAAGCTTGAGGCTAAAGCGTTAAAAGAGGTAACTTTTTTGGTTGCCATATATTTTATTTGCAATATAGTAAAACAAATCTATATTATATGGACGGGCCACAAAGCAACGCTACCTTATTAAATCCTGAAGTACTTCTTCACTTGTTACTATACACGAGTCCTACTCAACAGGCCACTACCCAATTAGCGCCCGCTTGCTGGATTGATTTTGATACCGCCTTTGGGCCTTACTTCCAACCAGGTACTGAACACCAGGTCTCGCTTCTTACCGCAAATTATAAATCAACGCCTTATAAAGTGGTGGTTGCCAGCCCGCCCGTTCTTGGACAAATGCCCAATCCTGAACAGGAAAACGCCCTGGTTCCTACAGCGACTATTTACCTGTTGCCAAAAAGCGTCCACCCAGTCGACGAGCGCCTTCAGCGGAAAGTGGTGTAGACAGAAAACGTTCTTTAATCAGGCGATAGACGTACCAGGAAGATTAAGAAAGAGGCCTGCCAGAAATCAGGCGTATACGCCATGTTTAATGCGACCTAGCACGGTATGTACCAGGCTAAATACAGTCTCAGTATCCAGAAGCTTAACAGGGGCCTGCTGACGAAGTTCAAGCAGAGAATCGTTTGAACATCGTCCCAGCACATCGGCTCTACCATCAAAAACATCCAGCCTATGTTTGAGCAATACTTCCAACAGCAGTAAGCGTTCGGAGGCATTACAATCTAGGTGCGCATCGGGTCGAAGTCGGTGTAGCGTCCGTTCAGAGATATTCAGAATACGGGTCATCTCCCGATCGGTCAGGCCAACGGGACAGGCTAGTTCGTCGACTTTCGCTCGTCGAACCCCTGCACGAGTTTGTTCCACAATGGCGAAACCATCGACTGTCCATTGGGTTTCCGTTGAGAAGTCCATCTGAGTAGCTTTTCCTGTCACGAATATATATGCCCAATGGTGTACCTTCAGACCACCTGCTTAAGGAAGCACACTAGTTTTCCCGTTTAGGAACTACTAGCGCTAGAACAGTTTATGTAACGAACTAGCTTCTGCCTCATTAGCTGGTTACTGCCTTATTCGTGTTCGTAACGTCTGGCTAAACTTTACGGTGTACTTTGGGTTAATCCAGTAGGGCTTACTCTTCATTACACCAAAAGCCTCGTCTGACTATGGATACCGAACTGATTAAACAGAAAATCATTGCTGAAACGACTGCGCTTATGCCGCTAAAAGTTGACAATGAAGACGTAGTACTATATAAGTTCAGGCACATTCAATCCCTGGTTATCGATTTAACAGGTTCCGTTGCTGGGGAGAGTGAGCCGTATTCGAAAGCATTTACCCTCATGCAGTCAGCCATCAATGAGGAGTATAAACAGTTCAGTGAATCAGTCAGTTATGAAGAGAAGGAGCAGGCCTTAATCCTGCTCAAACATAAAGCGGCTGAAGTGTGTGAACTTCTCCAGGCCGGTTAGATCTATACGACGCAAAACGCTAAAGCTTACGTTAAATTCAGTGATGGGCAAATGTCGCCAGTCCGGGTTTCGGGCCTGATTGCCGTCCTAACTAAACGTGACCAAATCGTAACTTTCTCCGTGCGGTTTAGGGCGCTGTTCTTCGGAGTAATGCCGCGTCGGCAGTCCGATCAACAAATAGCATACGTTCAGGACTCAGCCCGTATCGCTTCACCACTTCCGTAGCAATCACATCGGCTGCATTAGTCACCGCACCGACGGACCGGCTCATCTCATCCCCTCCCCTATTTCCGAAGCAATTACGAGTTGATTGTCGCGGTAAATCGTAATGTCGCACGAGCTTGGATAACCGTTCAATGCTCTAAAATTCAGTCTGTATTGTTCCATTTTTAGCGGTGTACGATATGATGATTAACTGTCTAATTCAGGTTAATTAGCAGCTACCTAGTATGAGAAAATAAATGGCTGAATAACAGGCTCGCTCTTTTTGCATTCGTGTAACAAAGCCTTATATTTCTGTCAGAGTCACTATATACTGTCGACCGGTGTTTGTTGTAGCGACTAAGATCATCTTTTAGCTAAATGACGACAAACTAAACAGTTATCGCTACTGAATTACCTGAAAAATCATATTTTTTAGCAAAAGCAGAGCGGCAAAACTCTTCTCATTTCATAATAGGAATGGCCTGACCACATTTGTTCATTTTTAGCTGACGATACACCATTTTCAAGCGCGTCAAAATCATGAGTAAACTATCTGTCTCTTTGGGAATAGATCGCACGAAGGCTTTGAACGTACTATCATTGGTATTGATAACTTTTCTAGTAGTACTGTCACCCAAGCTAAAGGCTCAACCAACGTATAGTCATCGCTATTCGGTGGATGACGGCTTACCCAGTTCATTTGTTTACCGTGTTTTTCAAGATAGTGAAGGCCTAATTTGGGTTTGTACCGATCAGGGTGTTGTTCGTTTTGATAGCCAGCGATTTGACCGATTTACAACGCGTGAAGGACTCCCTTATAATGATACCTGGGGGATCATGGAGGATAGCCGACGGCGAATTTGGTTTATGAGCTACTCATCCGCTTTTGCTTATTATGATTTGACTAAACGAAAAGTACATTCCATCCCTAATCCTTTTTATTCCAACGAACTTACCTGGGGGATCATTGATGGACGAGAAAAAGGAACATTTGCGATTTTGAGTGAAGGCACTCATCTGGCGCTAAGATCAGAGAATCAAACGTCGACGCCTACAAAAGCTTCGCAAATCAACAAGGCCGACTTAATTCGTCAGGTACCAATTTTAGGTAAATATGCGGATGATTTTGTGGTTCAGTCCTTATACGAAAACATCGATTTTTTTGCGAGAACCTCGCCCGCCTTATTACCTGATAAATGGAAAGAGCAGAGCCGGTATGTTCGGACGGTTCTGTTATACCCCAACCAAACCGTTTTCGGGAAAGAACAGTCGATAACCCTCTACAATGGTCGCACCTCTCGCACCAAACCAATGAGTGAATTGGCAAAGAGTCAGGACGAAAAACTGGTTCGTCTGAGTCGGATTGGTGAGAGTGGACTAATTTTAGTCGTGACACAAAAAGGACATTTCGTCATCGATCAAAACCTAAATCGACTGCATATATATGATTTTATAGAGCACCTGGCCATCAATAGTTTGCTCATTGATCGAGAGGGTAATTTGTGGATTGCCACAAAAGATCAGGGCTTATTAATGATTACCCAGAAGGCACTTGCTGTCATGAATATTGTTGAGCTTCAGGAGAAATCCGTGAGCGTCATTACAACGGACGCTTCCGGACGAATGTGGTTTGGTACGGTGAATGGTGAAATTTATTGGCAGGATAAACAGGGCGTTCATCGGTTGGCGCTAAATCCGATTTATCCGGCAAAAGTTAATCGTATTACCAGTTTGGGGCCACACCATGTCTTGATTTGCTGGGATAATATCTATCATGCTATTGTTCCCATTTCGCGGGTAAACAATCGGCCAATCGATCTGCAGGAGCTGGATCATACAAAAGCAAAAAGAGATACGTTCCTGGCTACGCTTCATCCCGACAAAGCGTACTTATTCCGGTGGAAGTCGCTTAAGGATTTTTGCCCGATGAACGAAAATGGGTTATATATCGCTACCACGTACCGTGTGTATCAATTAACGCTGGTCAACAATCATTACCAGGTTCTGCCCCTTCTGAGTACCCGACGCACCTTCTCATTGGCCATAAACCGAAAAAAAATCCTGTGGACAGGCTTGGCGACTGGGCTTCAGGCCTATCGTGTTCAACGGGCAATGGATCAGTTGAGTGAGTCAGTCATCAACTTACCGACTAAGTTCGCTTTACGTGGCCCTGTATACGATTTGAGTACTGATCGTCATGATGCTCTGTGGGTTAGTACAGATGGGGATGGGTTGATCCGACTGTCGGATGGAAACGAAACGCCGATTAGTCAAACCCTGGGTTTGACCATCAAAGATATTCACTATTCCTCCGTCACCGATCGAGTCTACGCAGCGACCAATCAAGGTGTATTACTCGTTCAAACGACCCACCACCAGCCTTTCAGGTACAGCTTTACCAAGCTATCCCTGAAAAACGGGTTACCCTCTCAGGAAGTACACAGCGTTTACGAGCAACTGGATACGCTGTATGTGGGTACCAACAAAGGGGTATCAAAAATTAGTTTATCGGATGAAAACCTACCTACCCGATCGTCGGCTCCCGTTTTACCTGTGCGCATCAGCCTGTTAGTGATCAATGGTCGATCCATGCCAATCCGAAACCGCTACGAACTCTCGCATAGCCAAAATAATATTGGCCTTGAGTTTATTGCCCCCACGTTTATCAAGAACCAGACTTTAACCTATGAATACTATTTTTACAGTAAACAGCAGCCTGATTCAACCTGGCATTCATTGAATCAAAAACGCGTCAAAGAATTTACGGATCTTGATCCCGACACGTATACATTAAGCATAAGGGCAGTAGACCAGAACCGAACCGTAAGCTTCAGGCCAGTGTCGATCACCTTCCTTATTCAGCCCGCTATCTGGCAGAGTTTTTGGTTTCGGATGCTTTTGTTTGTTTGTATCCTCGGTTTACTGGCTGGTCTTGCCTGGGTGTATATCAAGTGGAAATTGAAACGTCAGCAGGGAATGATGCGGACGGTGTTAACTGCTCAGGAAGAAGAACGGCAACGTCTGGCTGCTGATTTACACGATGATTTGGGGGCAACGCTATCTGCAGTCCGGTATGAACTAGAGCATCGGCACGATAATACGCAGCGATTGCTCCATCTACTGGATCATGTTATTGACGACATTCGAACAATTTCTCACAATCTGATGCCGCCTGAATTTGATCGGTTAGGATTACGGGCCGCGCTGGAGGAAGCTGTTCAACGAATCAGTCAACGAGCGGCCATGCCTATTGAACTGATTATTTTTGGAACAGAGCACCCTTTGGCTTCAGATGTTGAGCTGACTTTATATCGGATTGCCTTAGAACTACTCAACAATGTGGCTAAACATGCACACGCTCAACAGGCTACCTTACAGCTTCTCTATTACCCCGATCAGTTGATGATGATTATGGAAGACGATGGCATTGGCTATACTCTTGAAGGAAACGAGCTAAAGATGGGAATTGGTCTACGTAACATTAAGTCGAGAGCGAAATTTCTGAATGCCAGCTTGCAGATCGACTCCCGAACTGGTAGTACAACGACAACCCTGTCCATGCCTTTATAACACCTTTTGATCGATAACTAACCTTCCGATGACTACGCAGGTGTTACCAACTATTCTCATTGCAGATGATCATTATTTGTTCAACGATGCGCTCGCCAATTTGCTAACCGCACCAGAGATCCCTTACCAGATTATTGGTCAGGTTTACTCAGGGGATGAGGTACTGGCTGCTGTCCATGAACTAAGGCCCCAGGTACTTTTGCTAGATATCAACATGCCTGGTCGCAATGGGTTAGATATAGCTCAGCAGTTGGTCAAGGAGAATCCAAGTCTTCGCATTGTGTTTCTCACCATGTATGGCTCGGTAAAATTTGTTGAAGAGGCTCAGGCAATCGGTGTAGCTGGCTATATGCTGAAAAACATCCGCAAAACAAGCCTGCTGGAAGGTCTCGCCATTGTTTTAGCGGGCGGAGTGTATTTCGATCCAAGTCTGCAAAATCTGCTGGCCGTTCAGCATCAAGAAGATGATTTTTTCAAACAATTTAGCCTGACCAAACGGGAGATCGAAATTATTCCGCTGCTCTGCCAGGGCCTGACAAATGCTGATGTAGCTCGTAAACTGTACCTGGCTGAACAGACCGTTAAAACTCACCGAAAAAACATCTATTATAAACTGGGTATCAGCCACCTTGCCGACTTGATCAAGTTCGCGACGAGTCACAATCTATAAAGCATCGGTCCATTGACTGAGTCAATGCCCAGCCACAATTTTCCACAAAAAATTTGCCTGCCTACTAGGCAGCGTAAGACCGAAAAATACCCCATTTGGGGTATTGAAATCTGTTGGTACTCGCGCCAATTTTGTCAGCAGATTAGTCAATCGATTAAATCTACATGTTTAGGAAAGTTCTTTCTTTCTGATTGTTACCAGGCTTCGTGTAAAAACGCAAAAACATGAGATATCAGTCAAATAGGAATTAATACTGCGTCTACTGTCCAATCAAGTAAAGCTTTCTGCTTTTAGCCACCCCCAATCTTCTAAATAAGTTATCTATCTCTTAGTATCTCAATGGCATTCATGGAAAGTGAAAAAATCTTTTTACTATGTTCCTGCTTTTCATGAATACGCTTAAATCAGGTAGTTGGGACGACCCAACTATCTGATTTCTCAAGGTTAGCTTACCCTCCAGACGCACCACAACCCACCGGATGGACACCGGCGGGTTACCGGAATGATACGGCACGGGCTGCCCCGCACACGGCTGTACCCGTAGCGTATTCGACTCGCTGGGGTTGGCTGTCATGCCAGTCGATCACCTCTAGCCATTGCCAGTTTAAAGCCCCGACCCCAGCTAACTGAGCCAGCGTTGCTAATCGTTTCCTTTTGAGTCGCTTACGGCCTACCTGCCCAAACAGGTGAGGGTTCATATAGAGCCGCGTCCAAACACAGTTGGCTACTCAAACTTACTCGACCTTGTAAGGCATTAAGTAAGTCACTAACGGCATAGCTGCTATCCCCAACCGCAATCAGTTGACGTAGCCATCGTTTCAGTTGCAACAGCAACTGGCGTGTCCAATCGGTCAACGTTTTGTGGGACCAAGCCTTACCCAAATGATAGCGTTCGGATGGAGCCAAGGTCGTCAGAAAAGGGAACGCCCAAACTCGGTTAGCTCAACCAACTTTTGTCAAGATCATCACACACGTCCAGCATAGGCCGCTACATTTAATAAAATGGCTGTCACTGCATCAAACCGCATCGCGATAAATGCCTCACGCTTTAATGTGATTGCCCCAACCTCACTTAATAGGCGATGGTATTTATGAAAGGCTTTTTCCAACGATCCGTAACGCTGAGCTAATGGTTCGCTTGCCAGGGGTTAGCATTGTCCCCATTAGCAGGAGCTAAACATGAGCGTAAACTCGCTGGGTAGTTGAGGCATATAGACTTAAGTTTGGCGACCCAAATCTACGTACAAAAACCCCAGCGGGCTTCTTCTTAAAAGCTAAAGTCAAGATAAGGAATTGACCAAATGCCTTTCTTTATTTTCCATTCTCACCAGGTAAAAACCCGGCGTATTTGATCCATTCTGTAGTTTGCTCCGGGTTTTTACCCGGAGCTTCTTCGGTAGCAATATCAGCGTTCACCCTTTCAAACGCCACAATTCGTTATCCCGCAACCCTATTCGTACAACCTGACCAACTTGTATATCAGTACGAGTGGTTAGCAAGCGAAGGGATACGTAGCGAGAAGCCTCCACATCCAACTCATAGTGGCTCCCTTTGAAATACACTGCCCGAACCGTAACTGATGTTCCCGAATCATCCAGTTTAAGCTGTTCAGGGCGAATGCAAATCAAGGATTCGGGCACATCAGATTCTGGCAAACCCAGTAAGGGCAGGTACTTCGCTTTAACAATATTGACCAAGCCCGTCATTCGGGCAGCGTAGGCCGTAACAGGCCGATGATATATATCTACCGGAGCCCCCAACTGGATTAGCTTTCCATCGCGCAAAATGCCAAGCGTATCGGCAATAGAAAGCGCGTCGGAGGCATCATGCGTAACAAACAGACAGGATGTAGAGCGCGACCCGGTCTGCTCATGTCGAACCAGATCGAACAGCAAGTCACGCACGATTAATCGGTTGGGTAAATCGAGATGGCTAAACGGTTCATCGAGCAATAGTATCGCCGGTTTGTCAGCAATAGCACGAGCAATAGCCGTACGCTGTTTTTCACCACCCGATACCTGACGTGGTATCCGATCCTGAACGTCTGTCAGGCGACACAGCTTTAAGAGTTCATTAACCCGGAAGTCCCGATAGCTTTTCTCGAAAAAGCGTAATGCATAGGCAATGTTTTCCCGCACCGATACATTCGGCATTAGTTGATATTCCTGGTGGACCAACCGAATGTCTTTATGACCCGGCACTAATACCTCAGACGGTCCTGGCACCCGTTCGTCGTTAAGTCGAACCTCGCCGGTATCGGCATCGGCTAAGCCTGCTAACAGATTCAATAGTGTACTTTTGCCCGATCCACTGGCCCCAACCAGGGCCATTATCTGCCCCGGTTCGAGCGTAATGGATACATTTCGAACGGCCTGAACCGAGTTATACGCTTTTACTAGTTTAGTGGCAGTGAGCATGGTGAACGTAGCCTGGACGTCTACGTCCGGGTATAAATACTACCCGGACGTAGACGTCCAGGCTACACTAAAATATAAAATTCGTACTTAAAAACGTCGACTGATGATTCCCTACAATCTCATTTAGAATCTCCTTATTAGTAGCCGTATCTTTTGTAGCTACCGCCGAACGGATTGAGAATGAGCGCAGTGCATCCTCAACAGAAAGGGTTCCTTCTGCCGAATCTTTACGGCCCGTGAAGGGGAACGTATCGGGTCCGCGCTGACACTGGGCATTGATATTAACGCGGCTAACGAGGTTCACTAATGGGTCGATGAGCCGGGAAATTGCAGCCGTATCGGTGCCAAAAATACTCGCCTGCATCCCATGATCATCCGTAATCAGGTAGTCGATAAATTCTTCAACATCGTCGTAGACAACCACCGGAATAACGGGGCCAAATTGCTCTTCCCGATAAAGTCGCATACCTTCTTTAACAGGATAAACGACCGCTGGCTTGAACAGGGAGGCTGTTGTTTCACCGCCACCGTCATTCACAATTGAAGCCCCACCCGCTGCTGCATCGGCAATAATATCGGCCAGATACTGTGGTTTAGTCGGCTCAGGAAGCGGGGTAATCTGCACCTTGGCATCCCAGGGCATACCGGGTTTGAGCTTACTGACTTCCGGGCTAAACTGCGCCAAAAACTTGTCGGCAATAGACCGATGCGCCCAGATGATTTTGATAGCTGTACAACGCTGCCCATTAAACGACAGCGTGCCCAGTAAGCATTCCTGCACGGCTATGTTTAGGTCGGCATCGGGTAAAATGATAGCGGCATTTTTCGCATCGAGACTCATAATTGACCGAAGCCGGTTGAGTTTCGGGTGCTGCCGTTGTAATTCATCGGCTACACGGCTAGAGCCAATAAGCGTCAGGACGTTTACTTTTCCAGACTGCATAACTGGTGGAATCACATTGGCACCCCGCCCGTAAAGCGAATTGACAACGCCCTTTGGAAAACTGGTTCGGAATGCCTCCAACAGCGGATAATGCAGTAACGATCCATGTTTAGGCGTCTTGAACAAGATCGTATTCCCCATCAGAATGGCCGGAATCAACGTTGTATACGTCTCATTGAGCGGATAGTTAAACGGTCCCATAGCTAGTACAACGCCTAACGGCGACCGGCGGATTTGTCCAATAATCCCCTCTTCAATCCGAAACCGCGACGAATTACGGTCCATATTTTTGAGCGTATCGATCGTATCGTAAATATATTTCACCGTACGGTCGAACTCTTTGGTAGCATCGGCAAGGTTCTTACCGATCTCCCACATGATCAGGTTGATGACCAGTGTTCGCTGCTCCAGCATTTTCCCAATGAAGGTTTCCATGCAACGAATACGATCGGCCACCGACATCTGGGGCCACTCACCACGGCCATTATCGTAAGCCGCTACCGCAGCGTTCAGAGCCTCAACAGCTTCCGTTGGACCTGTTACGGGAAAACTACCGACAAGCTGGCGTTGCAACGTACCATCAGCGTCAGGCAGGCAAACGGGAGAATATACCTCCGAGACAGGACCGTTCCACGGGCGCATTTCACCGTCGAGTAAATACTCACGCTGGTGAATGGGTTCGATACGGTACTCGGCAGGAATCTGGTCTGTACTGGTTGGGAAGAGTTCACTAAGTTTCGAATCGTTCATGGGAAGAGATAATTATTGAAAAGAAACGGGGCAAACGTCGCCATTTGCTGGGCAAAATCCAATCTGACTTGGTATAAATAAGGACGCTCATCCGGCCGATTATGGGCTAAATCGACACCAGGACGCAACCAAGCCGAAAATTCGCTCGTACAGAGGGCAATGACCAGCACTTGTGTGCTCATGTTTCACTAACTCATTCTCCGTTAAAACTTCGTCTTTCGCTCATGGCAAAACTTTTCGTTATTCTTCTGATGTGTGTTGGTCTACAAGTTCACGCTCAGGACACGTCGTATGTCCTGCACCCCTTTCCTACGGCTACATCCATTGATAATCAACGCGTAATCACCTCAGCAGATTCGTTACTTTTACCTCATAAAATGCTCCTGACACAGCGGGTATTCTGGGGACCGAACGGGTTACTTCGGGTTCTTAATGTTTCCCCACTTACCCTAGAAGGACGGCGGAAAGAAGTTAAAATACGTCAGTTCATGCTCTTGTCCCACAAGGTTACGGGTTATGCCACGCTGGCGGGTTTTGTGGCGCAGGGTATTCTGGAACTTAAATTAACTAAAGCCTCAGGGAACGAGTACAATCAGCTACTCAACGCTCAGCAAACCGTAACCACAATCACCAACATTGCTTATGGTACAACGGCCTTACTTTCGCTAACTGCTCCACCTAAACTAATAGCTGATCAGAAAGTCAGAAGTGGGGTCAAGCTACACAAGTATTTATCGATTATTCACTTAACCGGCTTCATTGCGACCAATATTTTGGCAAGTCAGGTAGCCCAACATTCCGAAATCCGCCCCTATCGCCAAGTAGCAGGCTTTACGACTTTAGCGGCCTTTGCTCCGGCGTTGATTGCGCTTAAGTTTTGAGGTATTTTTTCAATACTGGGCTGATAGCGAGGTAGTCGTCACATCGGCTAAAGTGAGTTTTTTCTTGACCTTATCCCGGTAATCATCTTCATGCACTAACAAATCTTTTATTCGTTCGGCATCAAAAATGCTTAAAATACACACCAGATCCAATTCAATAAAAAGAAGGACATAAATAGGTTACGTTTAAGGCTACTAGGTTTGCATACAATTGGGCCCATCGAATGACTTGGGACATTATGAATGTTCACCTTCATAAGCTTAATCCACACTTATGTCTTATTTCTACGATTACTATCAACGCGTTATATATTCTACTACTAGTGAACCAGTTGTAGGATTAAAATTAGTACTTGGCGGCACTGGTCTTGGCAAGACTACTGGTATAAAGGAAGTTATCCAACAACATCCTGTCGACGATCCTCGTCAATTTATGTATGTAACAAATCGAGTCCAGTTACTCGATGAAATGTTAAAATCAGTCCCATCGGCTATATATCTTAAGCGTGACGCTGAAAATCTAATAGATGTTCTTCTTAAAGAGGAGATTTATTTACTCCAGTTCTTCAATCATCCTATTGTAACCATTTATCTTGAGCAAATTAATGACGAGAAACCGGGTCAAATTAATCTGCCACTGTTACGTCAGTACACTGATTATCTAATAAAGGAGCCTGAATATGTTCGAAATAACCCGAATGATGAAGTTATTGCCCGTCGGGTTGGATACATTCTTCGTGCAGTTAAATTAGTCTTCTATCAGATACGTCAGGTTGAAACACTTGCTAAACAGCAGCGGCCGAAGAACAAAGAACAAATTAGTTTATGTCAGGAGCACTTTTCGCAACTAGTTCAATTAGAAATGATTGGAGAGTTATTCCCCTTTATTCGTTTTAAATATGGGAAAGACAAGAATGGCTCATCTCATAAGTTACTTCTCATAACAGTTCAGAAAGCATTTCATGGTTTTTTTGACGGAAAACGAATAGTGAATCTGGAAAACCTTAGTGCCGAAAATAATTCGGGAAAATATGTGCTCTTTTTGGATGAATTTGATTTCCTGGAAACGGATCTTGCCAATTTAATCTGTGCAGATAATGAAATTGCTAATCCATTTGATTTTGTCGAGTCATTCTACAGTCGCTTAAGGCGCAATAAATTACCCGTCACAAAATATTTACAAGACCGCATACTTCGTCGTCGCACGTTATATAAGCGACATAGCGAAGATGAGAGTATAGAACTTATCCGGGAAAGACCCCGTGGAGAAATTAGCCAGATTGTTGTTAATAGAGGCAAAGATCGACAAGTGATTTGGCAAAAAGAGGAGAAAGGAGAGTTTAAACGTACAATAAAAGTAGAGCATTCTTCTGAAGATAAGAATATTTTAGGAGTCAAACAATCCATTTCTATTCGTTATCGAATACGCCAGATTATCAAAAAAGTGGACAAACTGGCAGACCAGACTGCTCCTGTAAATCAACAAATCAATTTCCCCCAGATCAATCATTTCATTTGTACTGATAGAGCTATTCGAGGCAAGTCGATTTTTCAAACCAGTATAAGTATTGTGGCTAAACCAATCTATTTGGATGAGCGACGACGGGCCAACTCATTTAATCTTCACAGTGAGCGAACAGAGCAATCAAAATCTGCTTTTCATTTATTTCAGACAGTACGTTCAGCGGCTATTGATGTTCTTCGTTTACTTAAAGAAGTTAGCTTAAAGTATCCAAGCCTTTATCCAGAACTGGTGCGACAATGCTTTGGAGACTTATTCTATTCATCAGCTATTAATATGCTGAACACGATTCATCAGCAGCCACCAACTCGTCTTTCTGCTCCTACTGATTACGATAAACTTCATCAGAATGGGTTGAGCTTATATGAGATACAGAAAAATGTTAGTGCTGAAAGTGATAGGGAGGAAGTGGCATTTCGGCATTTGGCAGTCTATTTAACTCCTGAGCGAATCTTACGTAGTCTGATAAAGCATAATCTGGTATTTGGTTTATCGGCTACAGCTGACATTGATCGGCTTCTTCGGAACTTTGATGTTGAACGTTATCTCCGCCAACAAGATGGATTGGTTGTCTTCCCGTTTACAAATGAAGACGAAGATACCATCCGAAAAGCGAATGATGCCAAACAAAATGGATCGACGTATAATGAGGGGAGGAAAAACAGAATCGGCCTGGCATTGGCGGAGGAACTATCTAATGATCATTCAATAGCCAAGTTTTTAGACAATGTAGCTGAAACTAACGAAGCCATCTTCGATAAAGGCAATACACGTGCATACCGCCTAAAACGATTAAAACATTTCTTTTCTACATTATTATGGATAAAAGACACATTACGAAGAGATGATCCTGGTGGGTTAGCCAAGGACTCGCACCTCTTATTTTATCATACGTACAAGCATATTCAATTTCTCTTTAAGAACCAGGCTACCCGACAGTTATCAATACCTGATGAGCGAAGAGAACGGCACCTAGTCTACTCAATTAAAGAACTACCGAATAAAGAGACGGAGCGATTTTCTTACTATGAGCTAACGCTATACGACCAGTCGTTTATAGTTGTATTTTACGATTCGGCACTCGGCCGGACGCTTAACAAGATTGAAGAAAACAATTACGAAAAATTGTTTTGGGAACAAAAGCCAGTCATCGTCATAACACAGTATGCTTCGGCAGGTAATGGTATTAACCCGCAATACTATCCTGATTTAGATAGCAAAACTGCTGGTCCTAGTGCGTTAAAGGACTTCAAAAATATTCATCTGCTTGATAGTCCACATTTTTACTTTAGTGATACAAATCCTGACCAACTGCCTCAGGAAAATAATTCAATCATCAAGCGTAACGCATACAATCTAGCTAAATTATTTCATGCTGGAGCTATTAGTGAACGCGAAATCAAAAGCTATTTAGACAATATAAGACGCGGCAACTTCCTAAATGAGACGTACAAATCAACTGAGGATGGTATCTTAAATCAACTAGCCGTGTTCGTGCAAGCCATTGGGCGTATCGAGCGAGTTTGGTCTCAAATGGCAGATCAGACTATTAGGCTTGACCGTGACGTATATAAGGTGTTTGCACAGTTTGTTGGCGAAGATCGATTTGCTGAAGCGCTTATCAATCTGCGCAAACATTGTTCAAATAACGTTCGACTTTTACTCAAATATATAGAAGCATCGAAAGAGCAGATACATTATGAAATTGCCAACGTCATTGAGACAACACTTGGCAATCAGGAAAGTAGGTGCCGAACAAGTTTACAGCAATTTGTACGATTCAATCTAGAACAGTTTCGAGTTGGGAATTCGGCATTTAATGATGCTCGTGATGTTTGGGAGAACCTACGTCAGGTAGCTCTGAAACAAGATTTTTCCCACAAGCTTTTAGAACGATTCAGCGGTACGTTTCAAAGTAAGTATTTCTATAAAGGACGCTTGTTTTATGACAAGAATAGCCAAGTTATTCCATACCATCTGTGGAGTAATGACTTTATCGAATGGGAAATAAATTCGCTGTATTATCCAGTAATCGGCAACGACCTGTTACGGAAGCATTTCAATCGCCAAGGATTTCCAATGGAATTTTTAAATAGAGAGTACTTTTTTACGCCCTATTTCTGGCAAGCTATTCTGTCAGGAGTGATAGGTGAGGAAGCAATTCGTGTGCTATTAGCCCATGAATTAGGGGATAACATTTTTGAGGAAATTACTGACTCGTTATTTGAAATAGCAGATTTAAAGCTTCGAAACGTGCCGTTTTACGTGGATTGCAAAAACTACAGCGAGGCAACACTTCAGCAGTTTGAGCTTGAATCAGATGATCCCCTTGTAAATCCACGCTTTAAGTTAAGTCAATCTCATTTTCAGGCCAATGCACAGCGAAAATGGCATTTACTCCAGCGATATCATAAAACGAACCGGTGCAAGTTAATCTTTATCAACTTCATTGGCCATAGCGAACGTCTACTACATTATTTTGATCAAAACTGGCAGGAAACTAGTTTCGATCGTGCCCGATATGTTATTGTACAAGGCGTTCTTAATCGTGACGGCCAAAATCGTTACGAACACTATTGCAATGGTTTTAGACAGTTTATTACCGACTTACAAAACACCTTAACTAATTAATCAATGACAGCTATCCGCACAAATCACATTGTATTACACACCGACCTTTTTGATTTATCCCAATTGCTCAATCACTATCAAATCGTACGCTATACGATTCCCGACCCAAACGCTTTGTTTGAAAATGGGGTAGTTTTTCGAAATGAGCTAGGCCGCTTAAAGTACACAGATAAAGCTTACGCTATGTTGCAGAACCTTTTCAAAGAGCAGTTGGAGAGGCCTTATTATTATAATAGTCCAAACTTAACCTTACTGGTTATGTTTGATCGCAAAGACCAGGCACCAGCTCTTACAATTCCTTTCCTAAAGAATGAATCTATTAAGCCAACAATTCTTTCGACTGATGCAGTCGCCAATATAGCCTACCAACTAACGCCAGGCGGATACTCCCAACTACACCTATTAATGAAGTTGATGCTTGCAAAATTTCATTTTGACTACGACCGTCAGCATCTAATGTGTCAAGGGAAATTTTTTGTTTTCGGCAAAAAAGTCCTTATCAAGAAAAAAACACCGCATATTGTTGCTTTAGAACTCGGACTAAAGGATGACTACAAGCATAATAGAGACAATGATCCGAATAAGGAGTATGCTATTACGTTTGAGGCAACTTGCTTTTTAGAATATTACCAGGGATTTCAAAATGAGAAAGATGAGGATATTGCCTACCGCTACTATTACGAGTTAGTAACCGATAGTGGCGACTTAAAATATCTCCGACAGATCAAACGTGGAAGTGTAAAAGCCTACACTAGTCAAGGCTATGTCGAGCTAACCACTCCTATTCGAAGAAAACTTCAAGCTTCTGGCAAAACAGCTCCACGAGCAGATATGGCTTGGTTTGACGCATATCATCCTTTTGAAAGTCGAATGCCAATCCTCCACCAGTTCCAGAATTTATTTGTCGAATTTCTGAATGCGTGGGGATTATCGGCAAGTGTTAAAAGTGGGTTATTTCAACAGTATAGACCCCAGATTAAGCATTCTGATTTACGGTTAGATCTATTGAACAATATAAATTTGATAGACATTCGTGAAAATAAAAAGGATGTTGATGCTGAAAAATATGTCTCGTTCATGAATCAAGCGGCTTCATTTTTAGAAGATAGTTATAATAAAAGGCAAAAGTCTAAAGACCCTCGTACATTCAAATACTCATTTAACCTCGTCAACGAAACTGAGCTTAATAAAGATATTCCAACAATAGTATTATATGATTGTGCAAAAGAAGCGTATGAACTTAAAGCTGGTACGGACGGATTGCCAACAGGTCTATTATCACGCTTTAATCGCTCGGATGCTAAAAAAGCCTTTTATCAAAAATACCCAAACTTACCAAAGCATACGCTAAACGTCAATCCAAATTCGGTTAATGACTTTACTGATGTTCAGCGCTATTTGACATACGCCCCTTTAACCTGTCAGCTCATTAAGCCTGAGGGTAAAGAGAAGGAAAATGAAGCAAAAGAACAATGGAAATTCAGTCATGCTGACTATAAACACCGCCTTCAAGTGGTATTTAGCGAGTTATTTAAGAAATATTTTCTGGCTCAGGAATGGCCAGTGTATGATAAGCGCTATAATTTACCTTGTTTTCCTGAATTCGGATCGATAGCTAAAGATTTGGTATTTGTGTACAATTTTCAGTTTAATGAAGATGACAAGCATAGAATGCTGATGCATAGTCGTAATGGCAAGTTTGAGTTTATTGATTTAACAGTTTCTTCTCAAGGCGGTAATAAATTGCTGGAACCTCTCAATATTTCATTAGCTGATTTGGAAGTGTACTGCAACAATAAATATACGAAAGATAAAAAGGGAGATTTTGATAAAGCTGCTTTCATCATTGGTCCGAATCTATGCTTGGAGATTGAGCGTTTAGACGAAGTAATCCTATACGATTTTGACACTATTGGTGAGCAGAAGCGGTATGGAAAAGACTTAGTATATCATCAATACCTGTGGCATAATTTGACAGATGATATTTATTTTGTAGGCAGTCCTGATGCTTTTAATCGTACAAAACCGCAAAAAAATGCCTTTCATTTGTATAAGATACATAAGCATCGTTATGATGGTAATTTTGATCTCTCTTTACTGTATGAAGCCATGAGCGTAGAATTTGTGCGTAATCGGCAATATACTGTACTCCCTTACTTTTTTGATTTTATGCGGTTAATCAAGGAGTAAGTTTATTTCCCTGAATTTCACATTATGGATAAATGCCCATCATCAATTAGTTAAGCATGTTGCCACATTTCAATGCAATTTTCCCCCATTGTATGCATCCAGAATACCTTCGTTGAAAACTGTGGTTAGCTTAAGCTGCTAATAAGGTCTTCCAGGCCACTAAACCTTAAAATGTCAATATTTTAAGGTTTAGTGGCCTGGAAGACCTTATTTTTAAGTTACATTTACAACTAAACCTTAAAAACAGCCTTTTTTAATGCCTCCCAAGCCGCTTTATATAATCAATCCTGATCGGAATGTACCCTGGAATAGATTGCCGGAGCTTCCAATTCATCCAGATTTATATCGCACTGTTGCTATTTACGAACAATTGGGGTATGCAAAGGAAGCTCTTGGCCGTTTGCAGGGACGCAGCGTGGCCATCCCAAACCAAGGCTTACTGATTAATTCGATTAGCCTACAGGAGGCAAAAGCCTCTAGCGCTATTGAAAATATATTCACGACAGATGATGAATTATACCGGGCTTTTAGCGAAAGCACAACAGAACAGGCCACGGAGCCGACGAAAGAGGTGCTTCGCTACCGATAAGCGTTATGGAAAGGTTATCACTATCTCAAGAGTCAGGATGGCTTTACATTAGATTACTTTATCCAGACTTTTCAGGAAATCAAACAATCGGGCGAAGGCTTTCGACCCGCTTTCTCTTCCGTGTATATTCGGCAGGGAGGTAGTGGTTTAAACGCAGGTAAACCCGTTTATACTCCCCCACGAGGTCAAGGCGTGCTGGAGGCAAAACTAGCCAACTTAGTTACCTTCCAGAATGACGATAAAACGTATCGGATTGATCCTTTACTAAAGATGGCAATTGGCCACTTTCAGTTTGAGGCTATCCACCCATTTCGGGATGGGAATGGTCGAACCGGGCGTCTATTCAACATCCATTACCTAACCCAGAAAGGATTACTGGATTACCCCATTCTGTACCTAAGTCGCTATATAGTCGAACATAAAGAAGCTTATTACAACGCGCTGGCTGGGGTTTCACAACGGGGCGATTGGCAGGGGTGGCTACTGTATATGCTTAGAGCAGTAGAAGAAACAGCTGGTTTGACCTATGAAAAGATCAATCATATCATCGCTGCTCGTGATGCCGTATTATCAGTAATTACCAGCCAGAAAGGCATTAGTCGGCCCGATCAACTCACTCAGAAAATCTTTACACAGCCCGTAACTCGGGTTCGGCATCTAACTGAAGATCGAACTTACTCAGAGAATACGGCTCGGGATTATCTGAATAAATTAGTAGACGTAGGCGTTGTAGAGCGCAAAACAGTAGGTGGCCATCATTACTTTATCAATAGAGAACTGTATAGTATTTTGGCAGAGTAGCAAAAAAGAAAAGTCATTGTATCTTAACTCAATAGACAGTCGTCTTCGATATTGCATATATGGTATATCCACAAGTATAAAGAATGTGGCTAGAAGCAATGTCTACAATTCGGTTTAAGAACATACCAAAAAGTGCAAATTAAACCTAATAAGGGTAATTTAGCGCAGGCAACGACTTTACAACCGTGGACGTGCGTATTTATCAACGAAGGACCCGAACACTTGTATTCCCAAACCGCTATTAATTAACCTTAACTCATGCAGGCAACAACCGCACCTGGCAAATCGACGCCAGCTAGTTTTACCGAAAACAAATACCTCGTCACCCTCGTTTTTGTTACCTCTCTTTTCATGTTTTGGGGTATCGCCATTACCATGGGCGATGTCTTGAACAAACATTTTCAGCACGTTTTGAGCCTCACTAAAACGCAATCGGCTTTTGTCCAGTTTGCTATTTTTGGCGCTTATTTCGTAATGGGCATTCCGGCTGGCTTGTTCATGAAGCGGTTTGGCTACAAAAACGGTGTATTACTAGGGCTTGGGCTGTTTGCCACGGGCGCGTTTTTGTTTGTGCCTGCTGCAGCAGCTGTTTCCTTTACTTATTTTGGGATTGCTCTTTTCATTCTCGGTTGTGGCCTGTCTACCCTCGAAACGGTTGCTCACCCATTTGTAGCCTCCCTTGGCGACCAGCGTACCAGCGACCAGCGAATCAATTTCGCACAGGCGTTCAACGCCTTAGGAGCCATCATCGGACCAGCCATCGGGTCTTATTTTCTTTTACGCAACAATACCGAAGGAAGCACCGACCTAACGTCTGTGAAGACCTTATATATTGCCATCGGTAGTGTTATTGCAACCATTGCCATTCTTTTCTCTTTCGTAAAAGTCCCTGCTTTAACAGATCCTCATGCCGCAGTAGCCGATCCCGACGCAGCGAATGTCGACGTAGAGCCAGGAAAAACTCTTTTTCAACATACGCACTTCGTCTGGGCAGTAATTGCCCAGACGTTTAATGTGGCTGCACAGGGAGGAACCTGGGCATTTTTCATCAATTACGGTCATGAGAAAATGGGCTTCTCAGACGCAGTCGCAGGCAACTACATGGTGCTGTTTATGGGACTGATGTTAGTCGGACGTTTTGTCGGTACGTTCCTGATGCGGTTTGTAGCTCCCCATACCCTGCTGGCCATCTTTGCCGGGGCTAATATTCTGATGTGCCTCATCATTACGCAAAGTTTGGGCTGGCCTTCTTTCATTGCCCTGCTCATGCTGAATTTCTTCTTCAGCATCATGTTCCCAACCATTTTTAGTCTGGGTTTGAAAAATCTGGGATCGCATACGCAACAGGGAGCTTCCTTTATTTCAATGGGCGTAGCCGGTGGTGCAGTATTTCCATTTTTGATGGGTATGGCCGCGGAAAAAGATGTAGCCAATGCGTACTACCTGCCAATTATCTGTTACGCAGTGATTTTCCTTTTTGGAGCGAAGTTTTATAAGGTGAAGTAAGAACGCTCTTGCGAAAGTTTGTATCTGGAAGGGTATTCCAGGGGTATTTCAGACTATTTCTTTGTGGAATCTAACGTGGGCACCAAACAGAGACCAGCTGTTTGGTGCTTATTTTATCTTAAAATACATAAACCTGCCGCAAGCAGACAACCGATAGTTTTATGCAAACTGAATTGACCTCACCGGCCAGTGAAACCGTTTTTGAAAGCCGATATGCCAGCTCGCCCAACGAGGTAAAAGGAATGAATACCGACCAGTTACGACAGAATTTCCTCATCGAAAATCTGTTCGTTGCGAATCAGTTTCGTTGGACATTATCTTTCTTCGATCGTTACCTAACTGGTGGTATTATGCCCACTTCAGGGCAGGTAACGTTAGAAGCCCCCGATCAGCTCAAAGCGGCTTATTTCCTCGAACGTCGTGAGTTAGGTATCATTAACGTTGGTGGTTCAGGACAGGTAGTAGCCGATGGTACTACCTACGATTTAGAATACAAAGAGGCTCTTTATATTGGTCAGGGCACGAAAAGTGTTCAATTTAGCTCGCACGATGAAGCTAATCCGGCTAAATTCTACTTAAACTCTACGCCCGCAACTCACAGCTATCCCAGCCGGAAAATAGCTCGCTCGGAAGCAGAAGTTGTTGAATTGGGCAGCATGGAAACCGCTAACCACCGGGTGATTAATAAACTGCTGGTGAATAGCGTTTTACCAACCTGTCAATTACAAATGGGTATGACCGAGTTGAAAGCGGGTAGCGTTTGGAATACTATGCCCGCTCATACGCATGACCGGCGCATGGAAGTCTATTTTTACTTCGAAGTGCCGCAGGGTCAAAGTGTCTGTCATTTCATGGGGCAACCGCAGGAAACCCGCCATATCTGGATGCAAAACGAACAGGCGGTTATTTCGCCTAACTGGTCGATTCACTCCGGGGCTGGCACGTCGAATTATACGTTCATTTGGGGAATGGCCGGTGAAAACCTCGACTATGGCGATATGGATTTCTGCGCGATTACTGATTTAAAATAAAATGAGATTTTCGCTGGTATTAGGTGTTTTGATTGGTTTGTCGGGGAAGGCAATCAGTCAAAACGCCACACTTAACGTTACGAATCCGGGTAATAGGCCACTGATTCAATCAGTCGTTGAAATTCCCTGGGCAACGGTGACGAAAGCTTACCCCGCAATCGATACGGCTCAATTGCAGGTTGTTCTGGCAGGAAAAGAAGTACCTTATCAGCTTGAACATCGGGGAACAAAGGCCATTCAAAACCTACTTGTTCAGCTATCGGCTAGTCCTAAACAAACGATTCAACTAACCTTACGTCGAGGAAAGCCTGCCCCAATAGCGGCCAAAACATACTGCCGGTATGTACCCGAACGCTACGACGATTTTGCCTGGGAAAACGATAAGGTTGCTTTTCGCATCTATGGGGCGGCTCTCAACGGGCGTTCCGATAATGCCTATGGCTCCGACATCTGGGCCAAACGCACTGATGCGCTGATTCTTAACAAATGGTATAAGGGCGACGATTACCACAAGGATCATGGCGAAGGACTGGATTACTACCACGTTGGTCTGACGCTGGGCGCAGGCGACATCGGGGTTTTCCTCAACGACTCAATCCAGTTCATTCACAACTATCGTTCCTGGGAAGTACTGGACAATGGGCCACTGCGCTCTACCTTTCGGGTAAAGTTTGACCCTTATACATTCAAGGGCATTACTGTTAATGAGACCCGAACGGTATCGCTGGATGCAGGTTCTCAGTTAAGCAAGGTACTGGTCGCTATTATTCATACGGCTGCTCAGGCCTTACCTATGGTAGTCGGTATTACGTTACGACCCGAAGAAAGTCCATTACTGCTGGCCGAAAAAGAGGGAATTTTGGGGTATTGGGAACCGAAACACGGTGACGATGGTACCATTGGTGTCGGTTGTTTATTTACAACATCGCCGGTAACGATGATGCGTAACTATCAACATGGGTTGACTAAGTTGAGCGTTAAATCTGGCAATACTATTACCTATTACACGGGTGGTGCCTGGGACAAAGCTGGACAAATAACTTCCAGCGATGCCTGGTTTGCTTACCTTCGTCAGTATGCAGATCAACTGAAGCACAAGCCAGTCGTAAGAATTAATTAGTTTACTATTCCAGGTTCAATGTTTCATGTTCCAGTTGACTGACGTATGATGACATGAAACATTGAACCTGAAACAATAAATATACTCCCTTTGAACCCTATTCGTTAAACCATGCAAACCTATTGGGGTGTCGACTTAGGTGGCACCAAGATTGAAGGCGTTATTTTATCCGCTCCCTCTCCTGATGCGGTCATTATCCGCAAACGCATTGATACCGAGGCTCATTTAGGCTACGATCACATCGTGAGTCAGATTAGCAAACTAATTGACCTACTCAAAGCCGAAACGGGTATTCAACCCAAAAAAATCGGTTTTTGTACACCTGGTACCCTTGATCCAGAAACAGGTACGATGAAAAATTCGAACATGACCTGTATCAATGGAATGCCGTTTCCGGAAGACCTTGCCCGAACATTGGGTGTCCCTGTGGCAACAACCAACGATGCTAACTGCTTTGCCTTATCGGAAGCCACAATGGGCATTGTGCAGGATGTTATCCCGGATTATCGGATGGTGTTTGGCGTTATTCTGGGAACGGGTGTTGGTGGCGGTGTCGTTTTTCGTGGTCATGATGGTATCCCCGTTGTGCAGGGCGGTCGGCAGGGTATTGGGGGCGAATGGGGGCATAATATTCTGGAAGAAAACGGTTACCCCTGTTACTGTGGCAAACGAGGTTGTAACGAGCAGGTTATTTCCGGCCCAGCACTCCAACGATACTATCTGGAACAAAGTGGTGAAAACCGCAATCTGAAAGAAATTCTTGAGCGATATCATCAGGGTACCGACCCTCATGCCGCAGCCACCGTCGATCGGTTGCTGGAGTATTTTGGCCGGGCTATTTCTACCATTGTGAACATACTTGACCCCGACGCCATTGTACTCGGTGGGGGTGTCGGCAACATCGACCTACTGTACACGGAAGGTTTTGAGCGGGCAAAAAAATACGTATTTAACGATCGGCGGCTCAACACACTGTTTCTAAAACCAAAACTCGGCGACAGCGCGGGGGTATTCGGGGCCGCTCTGTTGGGCTAATAGACATCTTTACCAATCAATTATATCGCTAATTTGGGAATAGGTAACCTACCCGAATTAGCGATATAACTTTTAGCTACCGAATAGTAAAATTCAAAGACCAAGTTTGACAATAACAAACTATTTGCTTAAACTTTGTTACAAAACCACATCCAAAAGTTAAACAAAAAGGAAATATGGGACGTGCGCTCTACAAAAGTGATCTTCAATCAGTAGATCCTACCACCCATGCCACCATTCTGGCAAACTGGTTCGAAGCAGTAGCTGCTTTTTACAACCATTATAACAATCTGGCCCCTTGCGCTAATAAATATTACTTGCAGAAAGGCTTACGCTCCATAAAGAACAGAAACCCATTCCTTATTAATAAATTAAGGACACTGTTAAGTAAAATGAAGCAGGAGCTGAAAAGTTTACTTCTGGATTTAGAGCAAGCTGAGACAAATAATCTGGATAACTGTAAACAACTAGCTGCTCACACCCGCATTTTAAATCGATTGAATCGAGAAGCCGAAACGATGCGATTATTAACCTCTGCGGAGAGTGATAATTAGTACTTGTCCAATTTAGATTCTAGAGATTCTTTCGATTCTCATTGATTGTTTAGGTGTTGATTATCAATAGAATCCGATAGAATCAACCGTGTGGGCGAACCCAAGAATCCAGTTTGGTAAAGTACTAGTACTTTACCAATTTAGATTCTATAGTTTCTGTAGATTCTGATAATCAGGCATCTAGTATCAAAAGAATCTAGTAGAATAAAAAAAAACTATTTTGGAAGAGCACCAGTACCGTCAAGAACGAAGCTTATTGATTAGACATATACTGCAAAGGTCTAGCAGTTTTTGAGTTCTGCACTTTCCCAATTCCTGTCAGTCTTCTCCCTATTTCCAGCATCGGCATACTCCGTTGATTAACTTATTGTGCGAGAATAAAAGCGATGTCAAGGACTCCCTGTTAAGTTAACGTGCATTATGGATAATTAGCCCTATTTAAGATGCTGTTAGGCATTACATGTTTATAGCACTCAAAATGAACGCGTTTGGCCAGCATGCCGTAGGTATGCCATTGATTGATATTCAAATCATTTCTCTATAAACGTGCGATCCCTATGGGATCAGTCTATCCATAATTCACGTTAAGTCAAGCCGATTGAAGCATTGGTTTCGGTGCGATGACTTAAGTGCCTCACCTCGGTCGTTTGTCCGAAATTACAATAAAAGGATGGCGGATCTGTACCTTTTCTATAAACAGACCCTACAATAGCTAGCCTACCAATCACTAATAAATAGCAAACTGCAACAGCTGGTTATGCTTTTTACATTTCTAAGAGTCCACTAAACAGTTGTTTAGTTTTAATTCATACGTTACCTTTGCGTTACACACACAACGTTATGGAACAACAAGGCCAGGATACGGAGCAGAAGATTAAGGCGGCCGCCCGAAAGGTATTTTTAGAACAAGGGTATGAAGGGGCCAAAATCCGCCAGATTGCCAGAGAAGCTGGAGTGAATCTCGCTATGGTGAATTACTACTTTCGGAGTAAAGACCAATTGTTCAGGAGCATCTATCAGGATATTTTCCGCGAGTTTATGGGCCGAATGGCCATCTTACTGAATGAGGAAACGCCTTTGGAAGTCAAAATCTGGAAGATCGTTGATCGGTATACCGACTTCATTATGGAGAACCAGCAGCTTCCACTGCTCATATTAGCTGAGCAGCGAAAAGAGGGCCCCAGGTTCATGAAAGAGCTGAATGTCAAATCATTCATCAATGATTCGTATTTAAAAAAACAGCTTCAGGAGGAAGCAAAAAAGGGGCTTATTCGCGCCGTTGATCCGTTGCAAGTAATACTAACTATAATGGGGAATATTATTTTCCCCATCATGGCCCAGTCTATTGTCTGTTACGTAGGTGATATGGACGAAATCAGTTTTCGGCAGTTGATGGAAACTCGCAAAAAAATTATACCAGGCATGATTATGGCCTATCTGCGGGAGGGTCAATCGCTACCCTCGCAGCAGGAGCTGACGTAAGATTATTTTTTTACCCAGCAACTAAACAGGTGTTTAGAGCAGGTGTTTAGTTGATACATTTTCAGAGAAAGGCGAGTCGATAAAAATGGCCTGCAGGCCGTAGTTATATGAGACGACTATATGTTACTTTGTGTCTGACTACGCTAGTCATCCGTAGCGTGGCGCAACCAGTCCGATCCATCACACTGGAAGAATGCCAGACGTTAGCCCGGCACAACTACCCACTGATCCGGCAGCGGGTGCTTATTGAACAAAGCCGAGACTATTCGGTAGCGAATGCCGCCAAAGGCTACGTACCTCAACTAACGCTGTCGGGACAGGCTACTTACCAGAACCAAACCGTTGATTTTTCGGAATCACCCCTTGGCGCGCTGGCGGGTGGGATTGTATTGCCCAAGATCAGTAAAGATCAATACAAGGTGACGGCGCAGGTCGATCAATTGTTGTATGATGGGGGTGCCATCCAGACCACCAAAGCCCTCCGTCAGACAGATGCGTTGGTTCAGCAGCAAAATCTGGAAGTATCCCTCTACGCGCTACGCGATCGGGTGAACAACTTATTTTTTGGCATTGCTCTACTCAATGAACAACAGCAGTTAACGACCCTTCGGAAAGCCGATATTCAAAGTGGAATTAACCGGACCGAGGGTGCCCTGGCCAATGGAACCGCTTATCGTAGCAGCCTCAACGAACTGAAAGCTGAGTTGATTCGGGCCGATCAATCTACAACAGAAGCCAGAGCTACTCGTCGGGCTTATGTGGCTATGCTGGCTGCGCTCATACACCAGCCCCTTGACGAAAGCACCCAATTTATTCGACCTCAGGCACAGCCGCTGAGTTCAGCCATTAATCGGCCCGAACTCAGGCTGTATGATTACCAAAAGCAGCTTTACAACGTACAGGAAGAACAGCTACGCATTAACCTGCGCCCCAAAGTCAACGCCTTTTTCCAGGGAAACTACGGGCGACCAACTTTTAATATCATCAATAATCAGTTCGGTCTTTTCTGGATCGGAGGGCTTCGGTTCAACTGGGCGCTTAGCTCGCTTTATACCACCTTCCATACTGATCGGCAATTGCTGTCCATTAACCGATCTCAGGTTGATTTACAACGCGAAACGTTTCTGCTTAATACCAATCTATCACTCACCCAGCAACAGGGTGAAGTGCAGAAGTACGAAGAACTCATCGAACAGGATAATCAGATTGTTGAACTCCGGACCTCGGTGAAACAGTCGGCCAATGCCCAGTTGCAAAATGGCGTCATTACCACCCGCGATTACATTAGTCAGGTCAATGCCGAGAACGAAGCCCGGCAAACCTTGCTCTTACACCAGATTCAACGGCTACAGGCTCAATATAACCATAACACCACCGCTGGCCTTTCATCTACGGACAATCCATGAAAACGCTACCCTTCTTGACTTTTCTGGCAGCTACCCTAATCACGGCCTGCCAAAATAACGAGCCTGATTATGATGCATCAGGCAATTTTGAAGCCGACGAAATCATTGTGTCGGCTCAGCAAAATGGTCAGATTCTGACATTCACACCCAACGAAGGCGACCGATTAAAGGCCGGCGCTACTCTGGGGCAGATCGACGTAACTACGGCCAAATTGCAGAAGCAGCAAGCGCAGGCTTCTGCTTCTGCAATGAATCAACGGACTACTAGCGTAGTCCCCCAAGTGGAACTGACGCGCCGACAAGAGGCCGTACAGCAGGCCCAATTGGCACAATTGCGCCGGGAGCAGACCCGTACCGAGAATCTGATCAAAGCTGATGCCGCTACGCAAAAACAACTCGACGACATCAACGCCCAAATTGATCAGCTAGAAAAACAACTCGCCGTTACCCGTCAGCAGATTCGGGTGGAGAAAACCAACAACGCGTCCCAGAATCGGGGTGTCCTGAGTGAGCGTGGCTCCATTGAAAAACTGGTTGAGCAGTACGACGTTCAGATTCAGAAGGGGCAGATTATTAACCCGGTCACGGGCACGGTGCTAACTAAATATGCCTTTGCGGGCGAGATGGCGACCATTGGCAAACCCCTTTACCGAATTGCCAATACCGATACGTTGACCCTAAGGGCGTACTTCACCGGTTCACAATTGCCGACGATACAGATTGACCAGCCCGTCAGGGTGCGAATTGATAACGGACAGCAGGGTTACAAGGAGTATGCGGGTCAGATTACCTGGATTTCCGATAAATCTGAATTTACGCCTAAAACCATCCAGACCAAAGATGAACGGGCCAATCTGGTTTATGCCACCAAGATCCGGGTCAGGAATGATGGTTATCTCAAGATCGGCATGTATGGAGAAGTGTTGTTAGATGGCACAAAATCCAAGCCAGCGAAATGAGTACAGGAGCCGTCACGATCACCCATATCACGAAGACCTACGGGGACGCAAAAGAGTGCATTACGGCCCTCGACGACGTGTCCTTTGGTGTCGAACCGGGTGAGTTGTTTGGCCTGATTGGAGCCGACGGAGCCGGTAAAACGACTCTGTTCCACATTCTAACAACGTTGCTGCTGGCCGACAAAGGAACGGCTACGGTCGATGGTTATGATGTGGTTACGGATTATCAGGCTATCCGCAACACGGTTGGTTATATGCCCGGCCGATTTTCCCTCTATCAGGACCTGACGGTTGAAGAAAACCTGACCTTCTTTGCCACACTATTTGGCACGACGGTGAAGCAGAATTACGACCTTATCAAAGATATCTACGAACAGATTGAGCCGTTCAAAACTCGTCGGGCCGGGAAATTGTCGGGAGGAATGAAGCAAAAGTTGGCGCTTTGCTGTGCGCTTATCCATAAGCCGACCGTCTTGTTTCTGGATGAGCCAACTACGGGCGTCGATGTGGTTTCGCGCCGGGAGTTCTGGGAGATGCTCAAACGGCTAAAACAACAGGGCATCACTATTTTAGTATCTACACCTTACATGGACGAGGCCACCCTCTGCGAGCGGATTGCCCTGATCCAGACGGGTAAGCTTCTGTCCATCGATACACCCCAGGCCATCATCGACGCCTATCCAGGCCAGTTATTTGCGCTCAAAGCGGACTCCATACCGCGTCTGTTGGCCGATGTTCGGCAATTCGATTCGGTGCGCAATGCGTATGCATTTGGGGAGTATCTGCACCTGGTTTTTAAGCAGGATATTCCTCAAAATGTTGATCTGTTACGGGCGTATCTGCACCAGAAAGGCCACACCAATCTGGAGATAAAACCCGTTACGCCGACCATTGAAGACCGGTTCATTGATCTGATGGCCAATCCTACGTAAATGGACAATGTATAATGAATAATGGTCAATCAGTGAACATCCAACATTGTACATTTTAAATTATACAGTTTACATCATCTCAGCTTTTATCGTTATGCCAGCCATCGACAAAGCCATATCCTGCCAGCAACTGACCAAGCAATTTGGCGATTTTGTGGCCGTCGATAAGATAACCTTCGATGTAAATCCCGGCGAAATCTTCGGTTTCCTGGGAGCCAATGGTGCCGGAAAAACAACCGCCATGCGTATGCTTTGCGGCCTTTCGTATCCTAGCTCGGGGCAGGCTCAGGTAGCGGGTTTTGATGTCTATCGGCAGCAGGAAGCCATCAAGAAAAACATCGGCTACATGAGCCAGAAGTTTTCGCTCTACGAAAATCTGACTATTCTGGAGAACATCGAATTTTTCGGGGGTGTTTATGGCCTCTCGGATCGGGACTTAAAAAACCGGGGGAACGAATTGATCCAGACGCTGGGCTTGCAGAGTGAAGCGAAAAAGATGGTCGGCAGTTTGCCGTTGGGCTGGAAACAAAAACTGGCCTTTTCAGTCGCCATCATCCATAATCCCAGAATTGTTTTTCTGGACGAACCCACGGGCGGTGTAGACCCGATTACTCGCCGTCAGTTCTGGGATTTGATTTACGCGGCTGCCGAGCGGGGCATTACCATCTTCGTAACGACCCACTACATGGACGAAGCGGAATACTGCAACCGGATTTCGATCATGGTCGATGGCCGAATGGAAGCGCTGGATTCGCCGGGCAATCTAAAAAAACAGTTTTCCACGGATTCCATGGATGACGTATTCTATCAACTCGCCCGACGCGCCAAACGCAGCGGAGACTAAACCAACCAAGCGGCATGAAACAGTTACTGGTGTTCATCCGAAAAGAGTTTTACCATGTTTTTCGGGACCGGCGTACGTTGCTGATTCTGTTTGGCCTGCCTACGGCCCAGATTCTGCTATTTGGGTATGCGCTTAGCAGCGAAGTCAAAAACATCAATCTGGCTGTAATCGATTTTGCTCGTGATCAGGCATCGCAGCAGCTTATCGGCCAGGTTGGAGCCAGTCGGTATTTTCACCTTCAGCCTTCGCTGATGGACTACAAGACAATGAATACGGCCTTTCGGCGCGGTACCATCCGGGCTGCCCTGATCATTCCCGCCCACTTTGCCGACGATATCGGACACGTCGGTAAAGCGCAGGTGCAGATTATTGCCGACGGTTCGGACCCCAATACGGCTACTACCATTATCAATTACCTGACGGGTATTATTGGCGGTTACCAACAGAAGTTTACCACGGCAGCCGCTTTGCCGTATCAGATTGTCACTCAGACCCGAATGTTGTATAACCCCGAAATGAACGGGTCGCTGAATTTCATCCCAGGCGTAATGGCCCTGATTTTGATGATTGTTTGTACAACGCTTACTTCTGTGTCGGTGGTGCGGGAAAAAGAACAGGGCACCATGGAAATCCTGCTGGTATCACCTTTTAAACCGATTCTGGTGCTGGTGTCCAAAGCCGTTCCGTATCTGGTGCTGTCGATGCTGGATTTGATTTTGATTCTGCTACTGGCGGTTTATGTGCTCGATGTACCGATTCACGGCAGTATCGCCCTGGTGCTGGCCGAAAGCGCGTTGTTTATTGTTTGCTGCCTGTCGTTGGGGCTATTGATTTCCAATGTCGCTACCACCCAGCAAACGGCCATGCTGATGTCGATGATGGGTATGATGTTACCAACTATACTGTTAACGGGCTTCATGTTTCCCCTGGAAAATCTGCCCATTTTCCTGCAGTGGGTTTCCCATATTATTCCGTCCCGCTATTATTACCTGATTGTCAAAGCGGTGATGTTAAAAGGATTAGGTATTGAAGCCGTCTGGAAAGAAACGCTCATTTTAGCCGGCATGACGCTGGCATTGCTGGGCATTAGCCTCAAAAACTTTAACATCCGACTGGCATGAGAATCCTCAAATTCATATTGCGTAAGGAGTTCCGGCAGATTTTCCGGGATCGCAGTATTCTGGCAATGATCTTTGCCCTGCCAACGATACAACTGATCATCATGCCGCTGGCGGCTAATTTTGAGGTAAAAGGGATAAATCTGGCGATTGTGGATCATGACCACAGTTCCTATTCTCAGCAACTGATTTCCAAAATTGGCTCATCGGGTTATTTCCAACTCATTGCGAGTCCTCAGTCCTATAAGCAGGCACTGAAATTGGTAGAAGACAACGAGACTGATGTAATCATGGAAATTCCGGCAGGTTTTGAGCGGAATCTGGTTCGCGAAGGCGCGCAACTGCTTTTCCTATCGGTAGATGCCATCAACGGAACTAAAGCCAGTTTGGGTGGGGCATATTTGAGTCAGATCATCACCGATTTTAACAGCGCGATTCGACTAGAATGGGGGCAGCCAGATCGCTTTACAACCGGTCCGCCAATTGCCGTAACATCCAGTAGCTGGTTCAATCCTGCCGCTGACTATCATTTTTTTATGGTGCCCGGCATCCTGGTGCTCCTGCTGACGATGGTGGGGGGATTTTTATCGGCGCTCAACATCGTACGGGAAAAAGAAATTGGCACCATCGAACAAATCAATGTCACCCCGATTCAAAAGTGGCAGTTTATTCTGGGGAAGATGATCCCATTCTGGGTATTGGGTATGGTCGTCTTCACCGTCGGGCTGATCATTGCCCGGCTTATTTACGGAATCGTGCCTAGTGGTAGTCTGGCCACCCTGTATTTGTTTGCGGGGATATACCTGATCGCCATTCTGGGGTTTGGCTTGTTGGTGTCAACTTACAGTGATACGCAGGTTCAGGCCATGTTTGTCGCCTTCTTCTTCATGATGATCTTTATTCTGATGAGTGGGCTCTTCACATCCATCGACAGCATGCCTGCCTGGGCACGAGCAATTGCTCAATTAATACCCGTTACCCATTTCATCGAAGTCATGCGGATGATCATCCTGAAAGGCAGCGGACTGGCCGATGTCAGCCGTCAACTGCTTTATGAGGTAGGCTTTGCTGTGTTCTTAAATGGCTGGGCAATCTGGAATTACCGAAAAACCAGCTAAGTTTATTTAAACGAATGGACAATGAAAAATTTACTAGTTGAAGTTGTTTGAACTTTCCCTTTTATAGAAAAATCTAGCCTATTTTTTGTCATCCCGACGCCAGGAGGGATCTCAAGCTTGACTAATATGGAAATTTGAGATCCCTCCTGGCGTCGGGATGACAAAAAAACACAAACCTCAGTTAGATGATGAAAGTTTAGACAGCTTTATTATCAACCAATTAGCCATTATTCATTTTACATTTTCCATTTACTTATCTGACGATCAACATAGTTTACAGAATAGACAGTTTGATTAGGCATTTCTCAATCGCTACTAATAATTCATTTTAATGGATTGAATAAGGCTACGTTCGTTTTGGGTACCTGATACACTCACGCCAATACGTGGTGCCCGGTCCCAGCGCGGCACAAACGATCCGTACAGCGGATTTGCCTTTAAAAGTTGATTTGGCACGCTATCCACGCCATAACTGAATGTATAAAACTGACCAGCGCCGGTATGTACCTGTAAATTAACCAAAGGTGCCGTTTCGGGTATTGTCGTCGTTTCGAGCACAGTGCGCACACCATCTTTCACCTGCCAAAGCTCCAACGCACCTTTCCGGGCTCCCAGGCCAAGCCCATTCGCAGCATCACCATAGAGGCAGATACTTTGCAGTACATCAGCTTTCGGCTTAATGCTGGCCGAGAACGTATAGGTTCCTCTTTTAACAACCAAACCGAGAAAGCTTCCAATTGGATTCGAGGCTGTATTGGCTAGCTGCAACTGACCTTCCTTAACGGTAAAGGTTGGCTTCGGCAAGCTAACATCCCATACCCACGGAGCGTCGGCATTTGCGTTTTTGAAATCAACCGATAAACTCGTTACACTGCTCTGGCTAGCACCCAATGGCGACTCTGCCGTAACAGGCGTTGTGGTACCATACCGGAAACTTGGCCACTGGGTTTTATCATTCCAGACTAATTCGCTCAAAACACCCTGCCGCCCAACCGAGGTAAAGTCGATTCCATTGTAGGCATGGTGTAGATAAAAATAGCGATTATCTGGCGTAGTCACTACCGTTCCATGACCAGGGCATTTCCAGGCCGAGTTACTAACTAAAACCGGGTTCCCAGCATACTTTTCCCACGGCCCCTGTAGCTTTTCGACCCGAGCCAGGCCAACCTGGTAATTACAGCGGGCACCACAGCAGGCATTGCCCGAATAGGTCATGTAAAAATAACGACCATGTTTAAAAATAGCCTGCCCTTCTAAACCTCCACCCTCCCAGTTGTTCGGATCAGCGGTCAGTAGTGTAGTTGCTTTACCGGTCACTTTGAGTCCATTGTCAGAGAGTTCGGCCCCCAATAGCTCAATCAACTTACCCTTATCTAAACCGTAGGCTTTCCAGGTAATGTACAACTTTCCCTGATCTTCTATCACAAACGCGTCAATGGCTTCGCTGGTCCATTCGATCAGTAGGCCGTGATCGGTGAAGCCTTTGCGCAGGTCACGAGTAGAAGCAACACCGATATACGAGCGCTTGTCCGATTTTCGACGGGCGGTATAATAAACGAAGTAGGTTCCATTCCGGTAGAACAGCTCCGGGGCCCAATAACTGCCCATTGTCCAGGCTGGCGGAGTTTGAAAAACAGGCCCCATATAGGTCCAATTGACCAGATCAGTTGACGTGTAAATTGGATACGCAGGCCCCCACTCCGACGAAGTACCCACGGCATAGTAGGTATTACCAACTCGAATAACGGACGGGTCGGCAAAGTCGCCTGCAATGACCGGGTTTCGATACGTAGTGGCTGTTTTGGGCGATTGAACAGACTGTGCCAAACAATTGGCAATGAACAGACTAGCAACAAGGGCAGTAAAAACAATTCTCATTATGAACTAATTATGGCTTTAAAATTGTACCGTCGCTTTTACGAACAGTCCATCGGAATTTTGTACCAATCGGATATTTGGCGGCTTCTTTTTCGTTACTATCAATGCTTAAACCGGGCGAGTCGCTTATTTCCTAAAGCGTCGCTATCGGTAGCATCTACCGGTATTTGCCAGTATTTCAATATGCACGTGGTTATGCTGACTGGCACAGCCACGCGCATAGAGTCGTCGATTCGAGTGATACATACGAAAGTCCTGAAATGATAAAAGCCCGCATGACACGTCATGACGGGCTTTCCAATCAGTTAACTTTACTTAGCTATACGCATATTCACGAGTACAGATTTGGTGCATCCGCTCCCGGCTTCGCCGTAGACGCATCTTAACCGCACATCCTTTAATGCTGTATAACCGGGCAATTTCCTCGACAGTTAAACCGTCTTCGTATTTCAGTTGCAACAAGGCCCGATCCTTCGCCGATAGCGTTTGCATCGCCTGTCTAACCAGTTGAACCAGTTCATCTTCCAGCTGATTAGCCTCTAATGCTGGTACTTCCTGTTTCAACAGGTTATCTAAGGAATCGACCTGGAGTCGCTTGGCCAGCCGGAGCTGGTCTGAACAGTAGTTATACGAAATGGCATAGAGCCAGGTCGAGAAACTAGATCGTTGCTGAAAGGCATCCAACTTGGAAAACACCTTCAAAAAAATGTCGTGCGTAAAATCCTGGGCTAGTTCATGATTGCGGGTCATGGACAAACACCGACGGTATACTTTGTTAAAGTACCGTTTGTAAAGCATGTCGAAACATTGCCTGGGCTCGCTGGTAAAAAGCTGAAGAATAACCTCCTCGTCTGTGCATAAAGTGGTCATAATTAGTAGGTTCAATATATGTAAACATCATTTATGGGTTCTATTTAGAGGTACATACACATTCCCATCAGATCGACAGACGCTGCCTAAGACATTGGTACTGGCGAGTCCTACTAGTCTCGCCCTCTCAGGCTGGCACAAAGAAAAGGTCAGGGAATATTTATACAATCTGGCCAATCAGTGACCTGATTTTGTTAGCAAAATACAAAAAACTAGAGAATCTCAGCTGTTCTGCGTCAGAAATGGCTGAACATGGTAAACTATATACGTAATTTTATTTAATGGGCCAATTTTCTAGACTCATGTGCTCTATTCTTCTCTTTAATTGGCTACTTTATCTTCCAACATATAACTAATAATAATTATCTAGCCCGCCTATTTCCCTAAACTCTGCCTCAAGTCGCTCACATCCATTACGATACTAATCAAAATAGCCGGGTTGTTATGTGTATCCTGCGTCATTCGACCAGAGCCAAGTACATAATGAATGCCTCCATCCTGATGGACTACCCGGTACTCCATTCGAAAGTCTCGGTTTTTGGTTATGCATTCCATACCATAGGCCGTCACTCGTTCGCGATCGTCAGGGTGAATCCGATTAAGCCAGCCACTCTCCGACTTCATTTCCGCATCATCGGCAAACCCAATAATTTCTTTACCTCGCTCATCCCAACTAGTAGCCTGGCTTTCCTGATCCCACTTGCCCAGCCCGGCCATGCTTGTACTGAGCGCAACACGCAACAATTCGTTGGCCTGCGATAATTCGTGCGTACGCTCCTTAATCTGTTTATTAATCTCTTGGGTCGTTTCTTTTTGAAGCTGAATGTCAATCGAACTGCCAATATATCCGATAAATGCTTTCTCCCGATCAAACATCGGTTGCGCATTTTCAAGCATCCAATGGTAGTCGCCATCGTGCCGACGTAAACGGAATTCTGAATTAAAGGGCTTCAATTCCTTTACCGACGCATCATATTTATCCTGATAACCCGATCGGTCGTCAGGGTGCAGGCTATTAATCAGGCCCTGACCCATTGCATCCTCTAGCGTACGGCCGGTATAGGTAAGCCAGCTTTTATTCAGATATATAAAGCGACCATTAACATCGGTCACCCAAATTAGTGTAGGCGCATTATCGGCAATTTGATGAAACCATTCCTCGCGTTCCTCTAGCATACTTTGTGCCTTTCGGTGTTCGGTAATGTCTTCAATAGCAAGCAAAATTGACTCTTGCTGGCGAATGACGCGTCGGGCATTGAGCGACAGAATTCGCTCGCCTGTTTCCGGCGATAAGTAGGTTAACTCAAATCCCTGAAACTGCGTGTCGGAGGTGACAACATCGGTGAGCATAAGCCGCAATTCGGGAATATCCCATTGCCGATGATCCAGTTCGTAGATGAGTCGCCGTGCGGTTGTTTCCTCGCTTAGTTTGAATAATCGATAAAAGGCGGGATTGGCACTCTTTACGCGCAAGTCGGTATCGAGCACCAAAGTAGCCTCACGGATGGTACCAAATATATCTTCGGCAAACTGGTAAGCTTCCGATAACTGGTCATTCCGCACCTGCAACTCCTGGTTTATCGTCAGCAGTTCCTCGTTTGTCGACTCGATTTCTTCTTTACTGCTTTCGAGTTCTTCATTGATGCTTTGCAACTCTTCATTGCTGCTGATGATTTCCTCATTAGCCGATTGTAATTCCTCATTACTGGCCTCCTGTTCTTCAATAATAGAGCGCATATCCTCCCGAAGATTAGCCAGTTCGTTCTCTAACTCTTTAATCCGCCGATTACGGGCGTCGGCCGATCGGTTGATGGGTACAACGGGAGGCTCAACCTCTTCAAAGATGACCAGAAAAAGCCGCTCTTCGGAGGCAGTATCCAACGGAACAGCCTCAATAGCAACATAATGAATCTTGGTTTTTATCCGAATTTCCAATCCGGTCTTGCGCGCAGGCTCGCCCGATTTTTGGGCTTTGTGCACAACGTTCCGTAGTTCAAATACCAATGATGGACGGGCCATCTTAATCAAATTCAGGCTGGCTTTTCCGGGAGCAGGCTCGAGAAATAAACCCGTTGAGCCTCGGAACTGCAAGATTTCCAGATCCTGATTCACAACAACGCTGGCCGGTACGTACTGGCTAAGTAGTAAGTTATCAACTACTTTATCCAGATCAGAAACGGAATGGGCTGGTATGGATCGGTCGTTAACTGAGTTATCGGTCAAGCCTGGCATTTTAGCATATGCCGACTGACGATAAAAGCCTGAATCGCCATCCAGTTGCCGGGGGAACTTATTAAACGTCGCCCGGCTATCGACATCATTTTTGCGCGAGAAAACTTTATAGTTTTTTTCCAGCTGTGAAAATAATGGTGCTGAATTACCTACTGCCTCCGATTTTCCAAGAACCAGATAGCCATTGGCATTCAATGCATAGTGAAACGTCGTGATGGCTTTGCGCTGTAATGTACTGTCCAGATAAATGAGCAGATTTCGGCAGCTAATCAGATCCAGCCGCGAAAATGGTGGATCTTTCAGAAGATTGTGGGGCGCAAAAACACAGAGATCCCGCACCGATTTATTGATTCGGTAGTGGTCATCTACTTTCGTAAAAAAGCGCTGTAAACGCGAGGGCGATACGTCCATCATTTCGCCCCGTGTATAACTCCCGAGCCTAGCTTTGGCCACCGCCGACTCGCTTAAATCCGTGGCAAACAGCTGAATAGTCCGGTTTAAAGCTCGATCGCCAAGTACCTCCAGCAAAAGCATGGCCAGTGAGTAAGCCTCCTGCCCTGTTGAACAGGCGGGCACCCATACACGTATTGGCTCCTGCGCGGGCTTATCGCGGAGTAGTTGAGGCAGTAACACCTTCTGGATGTAATCCATTGTTTCGGGGTCGCGAAAGAAGCTGGTCACATTAATGAGAAGGTCATCATATAGCAAAGAAGCTTCATCCAGATGGTGCCGCAGGTAGTCGGCGTACTGGTGTAGAGAGTCTAACTTATAGAGTAAGACCCGCCGGATAATACGACGCCGGATGGTCGTCATTTTATAATGGCTAAAATCAACACCCGTAGCCCGACGTAGCAATTGAATAATGACTTTCAGGTCTTCGGCGGACTCTTTGCTCATATCAATTAGCAACGATTCACTTGTTTCGGGTTCTACCGTTTCCGGTAAGGTTGTCTGCCGAAAAACGGACGTTTGCTGGCTTAGTCGTTCCAGTTCATGTGCGATATCGGCAGGTGGTAGAACTCGATCTACCACGCCTTCAACAATTGCTGATCGCGGCATGCTCTGAAACAACGCCGACTCGTCCTGAGCAAACGTAATTCCCCCGGCCGATTTGATCGCTCGAAGCCCCAGGGTTCCGTCAGATGCCGTTCCGGATAAGACGATTGCGATGGCCCCCTCTTTCTGCCGCTCAGCCAATGACAGAAAAAACTGATCGATTGGCATATGAATACCCGAACGGGCCTGAATCGGCAATAAGGTCAGAGCCCCATCCAGAACTTCCATACCCTGATTGGGTGGAATAACGTAAAGATGATTAGGCTCTACCTGCATCCGGTGTTGCGCTTCTCGAACGGGCATTGCCGTAGCCTGGCCCAACCTGTCGACCAGGTGGTTTTCCTGAGTTGAGTCCAGGTGCTGAATATAAACGTAGGCGAGCCCGGTAGTAGGCGATAGATGCACCAGTAATTCTAAAATGGCTTCCTGCCCACCAGCAGATGCACCGATAGCAACAATGGGAACAAGAGGAGATGGAGTCGTTGAATCAGGAGGGTTAAGGGTACTATTCTTTTTTGCCATATAGGGTAAGCTCCCTTAACTTAAGAAGCAGTAAGGCAGTTAAAGGATTGGGATACGTTGAGTAATCGTTTTTCTATAAAGGTATAGTTTACGACCAAGATGGCAAAAGAGATCGCGTAGTTCGTGGAGCATTGGCCGGTGGAACCTATCCACTAAACGATTTTTTATACTCTCTCTATCAAGCATTTAGAACCTCTTTCCCTACCGTCCAGCATCGGTATCATAGGGCTTATACCTATACCACAAGTTAGCTTGTGACAGAAGCAACGAAAGTCGGTGAAGAATCTCCCGAGGAAGCTATTCGACGTTTTGGGAAAGCGTCATTCTATTCGAATAATCAAAGAAGCATGTTGCCTGAAGAGACAACAAAGTGGCGTTTGAGCAATTTTGGGGAAGAGCTATGCTCCTTGTAACTTAACCAGTTTTTGCTGCGCTACCTGCTGGCCAGCCTCTGCCTGATTAATGTATTCGCAATAGGTATTGATTAGTGCATTGTAATGATTAATGAGCGTAATCCGGCACGATTCATTCCGAATCACCTGCTCAGCCCGTTCTCGAAGCAGTCCTAATTGATTGACAACTACATTGAATTGAGCGATTCGACCTTCGTAAATCTTTAATTGTTGACAGGTCAATTCGATTTGCCAGTTATTGACTGGCACAACAGCACCAATAGGCTCGTCCAGAATGGCTTCCCATTCGCCCTCCAGCTGGCGGATGGCATCGGAGAACGGTTGACCGTCAAAGACTTCGGGAGGCAATTCAATTCTGCCCTCTTCATCAATAATTTGCGCATTAATAATGGTCTCTCCTTTCAATGTAATCGAACTCAACACATCCAGAGCAACCTCTAGTTCAGGTAACTGGCACCAGAAGTCTCGACGTTTTTCCTGTTTATCAATAGCGACAAAAGATAGAATCATGACAAAACGGTTTAGTGGCAACCATGAATAAGGCCCGAAGAGAGCTGTTCAGGAAAGTGCACCTGAACAAGCAACCGTTTAGCGCTTCAAAAGTTTTTAGAACTTCGCAAAGGGCCATATCGAACTCCCGGATAAGGGTTACCCTTTCATAAATCGTACCAAGCCCGCTTCGACCAGCAGAAAGGCCAATGCCGCCAAAAGGAAATACTTCCACAGGCTTTTGCCTAGATTTTCCTGCTCCAGAACCTGCACAAAATCGCCATCCTGAATGCTGTCGAACACTTCTACATTGGGTTGGTTGGCAAAAGCCTTACGCAACTCATCGGCCGAATAAAAATCCATAGCCGATTCCTCATTGCCGTGATTAAAAGCCAGCAAACGCTCGGTTTTCCCTTCGCTGTTCAGTAACTCATAGTAGCCTGCTTCCACGTCCTGGCCAGCTGCCAATTCGTTACTTTTCGGCATTTCGAGCAAAAGCTGGTTACCCACCACTCGCTGTACCGGAATGATCTCCAGTTTGTCCCGTTTCAGTTTATACACGGAGCGTTCGGATGGATTGCTCACCGGAATTGTAATCAGATTATCATCAAAAGAATAAGCTGTTCGTTGGGCACGCACGCTTAGAGCCGCCATTTTATACATAACTGGCACAAACAGCGCGTGTTCGGCCAGGTTACCGTAAGATGATATCAGTGGACTAGCGAACATGTAAACGTTCCCCGGCGTTGCTCCCCCTACTCTGGACTGAGTCAACAATGGGTTCCCATCGCGTAAGGTCAACAAGCGCTCACCCGCACTCCATCGCCACACGGGGGCGGCAGTCGGCATATTCAGGGGTTCAGATTGGAAACTCTGCTGAAACACATCGCGAAAGTACGGCGTGCGTCGATCAGGATCAGCAATGGGTACAGGAGTTGGAGTAGCTCCCGCAGCCGCCATCACCTGAACACTTCCGATGCCTAACGCCCTTAAAAATGGTTCATACGAAGTCGCATTCGGTATAGCAGGCGGAATAATGGCTAAGCTGCCGCCCTGTTTTACAAAGCGTTCCAGCTCGGTTCGAAGCGTACCATTTATATCGGCAACGCCTTCCAGTAGCACCAAATCCGTTTCTTTTAACTGACCAACATCAAAATTCTGGGCATTGAAGCTCCGACGCACAAACAAACTATCGTTCGAATACACCGCATCGATATAACCCGTTGGTCGGCCTGCCGGAGCCGCCTGCTGCTCATATAAATGCAGCACCCGAACAGCTGGAGACGCTTCAATCACAAAAAAGTACTGGTTGTCGAAAGTGATTGGATAATCTTCAAATACAATCCGCCCCCGGTGGTATCCTTTTGACGTTACATTGAAATTAAGCGAAACGGTTGCCGAACCGCCCGGTGCCAGCACAGCCGACGCGGTAGACGTTTGTGTATCATCCAGGTACAGTCGTATGGGCAGGTTCTTCACATTCTCCCGTCCTGCGTTATTCAATTTCACGTTAATGCTGTTGTTCTGCATTTCGCGAATAAACGGCGTACTAAGCCAGACCGAATCAACATACACATTCTTGGTCGCCTGCGCATCCAGCGGTACAATAAATAGCCGGTCGGTTGTATCAATTTTCAGCCTGGATAAATCGCCAGCGGTACTTTTCTGAAAATCGGAGAACCAGAATAGTTGATTGCGACCACCGGGATTAAGCGAACTCAGCAAATTACGCTGCCGTTTGTAAACGGTTTCGAGGGCACGCGGAGTATGGGCAAAGCGAATAGCCGTAACCCGATCCCGAACCGACTCAGCCGTGCCAGCCTGTTGCTCGGCGGCCGAGAAATCGTTCGGTCAATAATTGAAGCGAGGTCGCATTACGAAATAACGTTAGGAGTTCGTCTAGCTTACTGGTAGCAATATCTAAGTAGCGTTTCGTATTGCGCTCATTCTGCATACTGAATGAGTTATCGACATATAGGCTTGTAACCCCTTGCCGCGACAAACCCAGCTTATTCTTGCTCGGAATAAATGGCTGGGCAAAAGCCAGAACCAGGCACGTCAGGAACAAACAACGACACGCCAGAATGAGCCAGTGCTTTAACCTACGAAACGATTTGGTTTCGGTCTGAACGCTCCGGAGCAGGGCAACATTCGAGAAAAACACCCGCCGTGTCCGACGGAAATTAAACAGGTGAATGGCAATCGGCACCGAAACGGCCAGCAGGCCAAACAAGAAGGAAGGATAAAGGAAATTCATTCAGGCTGAATAGGAAAAGTTAGTTCATTGTCCTTCGTAACTTTTGAGCATTAAGCATCTTCGAAACAACGAATAACTGATAATGATCATTATATCGCTACGCAGTGCACGTAACTGAGTATTTTATAGTTAACGACCTTGTATGGCCCTTTCGTTTCTTTAGTGCCTAAGTTAGTCAGGGATTGTGATTTCGTAAAACGCAGTTTTGGTTTGTAGTACATCGGTATACGTTATTGACCCTTGCTCATTCCCTATTGTCATAAAATCATCGATCGGCGTATGTCCGACAACCTGATGAAAACCAGCTAAATAATCGAATTTAGTCTCCGATCGATCGGCCCAAATTGGTCCACTAAATGGATCATGGCCGCCACGTCTGGCGCTAACCTCAAACAGCAGATTCCGAAGCGGAGACGGCTCACCATAAACTTCATTCAATAATCCGGCCAGATAATAGCCCGGTGTGATCATAAGCGCTTCATTGCCGATTTTTGTCAGAAACCGCATCAGCCATTGATTCGTAATACCTGCATGCGTAAACAAATACGTTCCGTGCTGATAGGCCATTTGAAAGAGGTGATAGTGTTTGTCAAATAAATCAGTCAAAGCCGGTTGCGCCCACGCCCGAAACCCTGAGCAGCGATAGCTGGGAAAATGCAGGTACTGCGCATCATGATTGCCAATTAGCAGGACAAACTTGTCGGGGTTCGACTGTTTTAATTGAATAATATCATTCAGATTCGAGTAAATTATCTCATCGTCAACAATATAACTATCTGTATAATCGCCCAGAAAAATGATCTGGTCGTAACGGGTAAAATCAGCTTCCTTCCAGACTGTCCGTCCATGTAGGTCGCTTATGATCAGAAATTTCATGAACAATCTTTTCTCCACCAGATAAAACCATCCAGCACATAATGGGTCATTTGCGGAAGCGCGAGTAAGGGTACTACCATCGCCAGCACCTACGCGGAAGTATCTGAAACCAGCCAAAAACCGAAGCGTGTTCGCGCCAGGCGAGCCCATCCCACAATCCTTCTTCAAGATAAGCCAGAATGCTGATCAAACTAAAAAAAATAAACCAATTATAGTTTTTTGATATGAAGTAGTGCTTTTGTTGAGGTTTTCACTCGAATGCAGCCTCGGTTGCTGAGCTAAATTAGGACCATGTAGGAAATGCCATGCGATAGAACTACTTACTTATCTATCAGTTAGCGAAAGGAGAGTCAATCTTTTCAGGGCGAGAAAGGCACAAAAAAGCCCCAACTGGTTTTCAGTTGGGGCTGGTTTCTGAACCGGGATTTATGTGATTTGATTGACCGACTTTGATTTTTTATGATTTTGCTTTCATAAAAAGCCGAAGGCTAAAATCAAGGTCGGTCAGTCAAATCACATAAATCCCGGTTCCGATTATAGCGTACGTTTTACTTCTTTCAGTTCGAAGCTTTCGATTACATCACCCACTTCGATGTCATTGAAGTTTTTGATGCTCAAACCACATTCGTAGCCGAACTTCACATCACTAACATCTTCCTTAAAGCGTTTCAGTGCACTGATTTCGCCCGTATGGATAACGATAAAGTCGCGGATAATTCGAATCTTATTGTTTCGCTTGATATTTCCTTCTGTTACGTAACAACCAGCTACTGTACCGATTTTACTAATCTTAAATACCTCACGAACTTCAATATTACCAACGATCACTTCTTCAACAGTTGGCGCCAGTAAGCCTTCCATGGCATCGCGCACCTCGTTGATGGCGTCGTAGATAATTGAGTAGAGACGAATTTCGATCTGCTCCTGCTCAGCCAAACGACGGGCACTTGATGATGGACGTACCTGGAAGCCAACGATAACCGCATCGGATGCAGAGGCCAGCAGTACGTCTGATTCAGAAATCTGACCAACCGCCTTGTGGATGATGTTCACTTGAACCTCTTCCGTAGAAAGTTGAAGCAGCGAATCTGACAGCGCTTCGACCGAACCATCCACGTCACCTTTCACAATCACGTTCAGTTCTTTAAAGGTACCAATCGCTTTCCGGCGACCAATCTCTTCGAGCGTAATGTGCTTGCGCGTCCGTAGGGTTTGCTCACGCAGGAGTTGCTCCCGTTTGTTCGCAATTTCGCGGGCCTCGCGGTCCGTTTCCATTATGTTGAACTTATCGCCCGCCTGTGGTGCACCTGGAAGACCCAGAATCTGAACCGGTGTTGATGGGCCAGCTTCTTTAATCCGCTCACCCCGATCGTTGGTCATTGCCCGAATGCGGCCATAGTGCGCTCCTACGAGCATAATATCACCTTGGCGTAGCGTACCGTTTTCAACCAATACAGTCGATACATATCCCCGACCTTTGTCGAGCGAGGCTTCGATAACTGTACCGAGTGCCCGACGACTTGGGTTAGCTTTCAGTTCAAGAAGCTCGGCTTCGAGCAGAACTTTCTCCAGAAGGTCATCGACACCCAAACCAGATTTCGACGAAATTTCCTGTGCCTGATATTTACCACCCCATTCTTCAACGAGCATGTTCATAGAAGCCAGCTCAGCTCGAATTTTTTCAGCATCGGCACCTGGTTTATCTACTTTCGAGAAAGCAAATACAATAGGTACACCAGCAACTTGGGCGTGGTTGATTGCTTCACGCGTTTGTGGCATGATGCTATCATCGGCAGCAATCACAATAATAACAACGTCCGTTACTTTAGCTCCCCGAGCACGCATGGCCGTAAAGGCTTCGTGACCCGGTGTATCTAAGAATGTAATCATCCGGTCGTCGCTGGTTTTCACGCTATAAGCACCAATGTGCTGCGTAATCCCTCCCGCTTCACCAGCCGCTACTTTAGCGCGACGGATGTAGTCAAGTAACGATGTTTTACCGTGGTCAACGTGACCCATGATGGTTACAATTGGCGCACGAGGTTGTAAGTCATCTGGCTCATCAGCTTCAACATCAATACCGGCTTCGGTTTCGTCTTCAGCTGATATAAATTGAACGTCATAACCAAACTCATCGGCGATAACCGTAATGGCTTCTGCATCCAGACGCTGGTTGATCGAAACGAACATACCAAGGTTCAAACAAACCGAGATAACTTCGTTGATCGACACATCCATCAGCGATGCCAAATCATTTGCCGAGACGAACTCAGTTACTTTCAGGATTTTTGCTTCCAGTTCCTCCTGCTCATTCAACAAACGACGATCCTCTTCGCGCTGGCTCCGACGATCACGTCGGCGGTCGGCACCACGGTTAGGCGTATTGCCCTGCATCCGGGCGTTGGTTTGCTGAATCGCCTTCCGAACATCGGCTTGTGTTGGTGCTTCACGGCGATTTCCACCACCTCGGTTAGCGTTGTTACCTCCGCCACTTCGGTTTTGGCCCTGGCCAGTTCCACCCCGATTGGCGTTATTACCGCCACCGCCTGAGCGATTATTATTGTTGGTATTGTTGCCAGCACCAGCTTGACCTCCACCCCGATTAGCGGTGTTTGCATTCTGATTCTGACCACCGCCCCCGTTGTTACGGTTGCCAGCAGCCTGGTTACGATCCCCTTCACGTGGAGCGCCCTGGCCTTGACCTTGCTGACGATTTCCGTCACGCGGTGCGGTGTTGCCGCCCGTCTGATTACGATCACCTTGCGGACGATCACCAGGGGTACGATTGGCTGGGCCACGGTCGCCTTCACGCGGACCACGGTCATTCCGGTTGTTACCGCCCTGACCTTGTTGACCACCACCTTGGCCTGGCTGTGCTGTGCTACCAACAGCACCTTCACGACCACCACGAATCCGTTTACGTTTTTTCTTATCGGCGTTGCTGTTACCACCCCCTTGACGTGGGTTGTTAACAGGCAATTCAATCTTGCCAAGAATTTTCAGCCCACCAAGTTGATGGCTACCAGCCGCTCGAATGGTTTCCGTTGGGGCTTCCTCTTCGTTATCAGCCGGTTTTGCCTGTGGTGTTTCTGGTTTTGGTTTGACCTCTGCTGGCTTCGGCGCTTCAGTCCGAGCAGCAGGCTTTTGTACCTCAGGGGTAACAGCAGGCTTCGGCGCTTCAACTTTGGGCGCCGGAGTCTCAATTACCTTTGGCTCAACAACAGCTACTGGCGGTGCTGGAACCTCTTTAGGAACTACAGGGGTTTCGACCGGAGCTGGTGCTGCTACCTGAACAGGTGCAACCGGTGCTGGCTTCACCTCAACAGGCGCAACCGGTGCTGGCACTACAGGTTTTACGGCTTCTACCTCTGGCTTAACGACAGGGGCAACTGGTGGTTGCACCACTGCTGGTTTAGGCGTTTCCGTTGCGACAGGTGTCGGTGTAACCGGGGCAACTGTTGGTTTCGGGGTTTCAACTGGTTTCACCTCCTGTGGTGGCGTCACTTTTGCTTGCGGCACAGAGGAAGTAACTCCTGCTGGTTTGGCATTCAAATCAATTTTACCCACAACTTTCAATCCTGGCAAACCGGTCTGAGCAGTTTGTACGATTGGTTTCGACTCTACTGGAGCCGTTGTAGGTACTTCAGCCGGAGCTGATTCTGGTTTGTTTTCGACAATTGGACGTCTCGCGTCATCACGACGGTACAAAACGACATCCTCCTCCTTTGAACGCGGTGGCTCGGCGACCGCAACCGGCGGTTCGGCCCGGCGAGCTCCGTTCAGGAGTTCCGTTGATTTATACTCCTTCGCTAACACCTCCAACTGTTCCATGTTGATTTTGGTGTTAGGATTAATTTCAACCTTAAACCCCTTGGCAGACAGACTACCCGCAACAGAGGATAACCCCTTGTTGAGAATTTTTGCCACTTGGCTTAGGCGCATTGACTTTTCTTCTGCCATACTTCGGTCTATATTCCGCAAATTTAATGGTTGTTGGTATCTTATGAACACCACTTACCACAATAAAAATCCCGCACTTTGATAATGTATAATGAATAATGCAAAATTGATAATGCCTTACAGACCAATTATCCATTTTACATTATTCATTATACATTAATTTTTACTCAAACTCCTGTTTCAAAATATTCACAATTTCTTCAACAGTATCTTCTTCCAAATCGGTTCGGCGAACAAGTTCTTCTTTGCTAAGCGCCAGTACACTCTTGGCTGTGTCGAGACCTACTTTGCGAAGTTCGTTGATCATCCACTCGTCGATTTCATCGGAGAATTCCATCAGATCGACATCCTCATCGTCTTCCTGGCCTTCATTGTCGCGGAATACATCGATTTCCATATCAACCAGTCGGCCAGCCAGTTTGATGTTCTGACCACCCTTACCAATTGCCAACGAAACCTGATCCGGTTTCAGGAATACGGATACACGCTTGGTGTCCCGGTCAATCTGCATCGTGCTAATTTTAGCTGGGCTAAGTGCCCGACTAATCAGCAGTTCGAGATTTTCGGTGTAATTGATCACGTCGATGTTTTCGTTGCCTAACTCACGGACAATGCCATGAATCCGGGAACCCTTCATACCTACGCAGGCACCTACAGGGTCAATCCGATCGTCATACGATTCAACAGCTACTTTTGCCCGTTCGCCTGGCTCCCGAACAATTTTGCGAATTGAAATCAGACCGTCATAAATTTCGGGCACCTCAATTTCAAACAAACGCTCTAAAAATACGGGCGACGTCCGCGACAACACAATTTTGGGTGTTCCGTTGATCATCTCTACCCGGCTAATCACCGCTTTCACGGCTTCACCTTTACGATAGCGATCTTTTGGAATTTGCTCTGTGCGGGGCAAACTCAACTCGTTACTTTCGGAATCAACCAGAATGATTTCGTGCTTCAGTAATTGATAGACTTCAGCACCAACCAAATCACCTACCTGATCTTTATACTTCTGATAAAGGAGCTCTTTTTCCATGTCCTTTATCTTCTGTATAAGCGTCTGGCGGGCAGTTTGAACTACCCGACGGCCGAAATCTTCCAGTTTTACTTCTTCAGCAACCTGTTCGCCTACTTCAAAGTCATCCTGAATTTTACGCGCTTCGGCGAGAGGTATTTTGTCATAATCCCAAATATCTTCGGAGTCATCATCTACGATTTCGCGTGTACGCCACATTTCCAGGTCGCCACTTTCAGCATTGATGATCACATCGAAATTCTCGTCAGTACCATACTTTTTCCGAATCATTGTCCGGAAGACTTCTTCCAGTATGGCGATCATGGTGGGCCGATCAATATTTTTCGACCGAGCGAAATCAGCAAACGATTCGATTAATAGTCCACTGGTCATTTTCTATTCGTAGTTTGTCGTTTGAAGTTTGTTGTTTGAAGTTCGTAGTTGACAGATGCTTCGTGTATTTGTCAACTACGAACTTCAAACAACAAACTTCAAACTATTTAAATGATACTTCTACATTCGCTTTTTTTATCTCCCCGAATGCAATTGGCGTTGGGCCAACTGGTGGTGCCTCGGTAGTTAAATCAGCATCCTTTTTCTTTTTACTCTTCGACTTCTTTTCGGGTTCTATATCCAGCACGATATGATCGTCGGCAACGGATTCCAGCTTACCTTTTCGGGTAGTTCCTTCATTAAGCGTAACAAGTAACTGCCGCCCAACATTACGAACAAACTGCCGCGGAAATGTTAGTGGATAGTCGACGCCCGGTGATGAAACTTCGAGTGTAAACGGGGCTTCACCAAAAAAATTCATTTCATCCATTTGTGTACCCAGCTTGCGGCTGATATTGGCACACTCATCGATGGTAATACCAGCATCACTATCTAACAAAATCGTCACTTTAATGCGACCACCCTGGCGCCCAACTACCTGTACATCAACGATGTAAAGTTGGTCGTTATTCAGATAAGGCTGAAGTAATTCGGTTATTTTTGCTTTGTCGTCCATAAGGTAAGGCTAACAAAAAAGGGAGTGCGACTCCCTTTTTTGATCAATGCCATATGGTTTTTGTGCCACAAAGATAATATGTTTCTGCGTGCATAGCAAGCTCTCAATTTGGACCAGCTCTGTGCATTCCAGTCATTATAGCTTATTTTTGATTTTTTACAAGGTATCTGTCTTGCGCAAAGACGACAGTATGGCAATAAGAATGCAAGTCGGGAAACTCATAGCCTTTTTTTTTCGGTCGCTGTTATGGTCGCTTAACCTGCTTCTGGCATTGTACACCTGCCTGGCCTATTGGCTACTGTATAGCCTACAAACCGAACACTGGCTGGCAGGTATGCTCATGATTTCAATACCCGTTGCCTGGTTTCTAAACTTTATCACTGTTTTTCTGTGGCTTCCCACACGTCCCTGGCGAAGTTGGCTATCTGGCATTACGTTACTGATTGGCATTTTATTATTCGGCTCCCGAACCTTCGTCTGGCACCAGCCTGCTGAATCAGCTAACCAAGGAACTACCCTGAAAGTATTCAGCTATAATGTGCAGTCTTTTGGCGAGATGGAGTACATAGGGCTACCGCAGAGTTCGCCCCGTATTCGACGCACCCTTAATTATATAGTACGCTACGATGCGCCCATTAAGTGTTTTCAGGAATTTTATTCATCAACCAATCTACCCGATTACGACATTGTTGGGCGGTTTCAGAAAGCGGGCTATTCTTATTCTGCTTTTTTATATCCAGAACTGGCTCATGTAGCCAATGGTGATATTGGGGTCGCCATCTTTTCTATTTACCCTATTATCGAGTCTGGGCGCGAATTATTCGAGATGCATAACGGTGTGGTTTGGGCTGATGTAAAAGTGGGTAATGATACCATTCGCATCATCAATGTGCATTTACATTCAATGGGGATTCGGGTGGGTAAGGTGTTGCGTCAAAAACAAATAAAAGGGGTGCAGCATGAAACCAGGGGCGTATTGAGCGCACTCCGGACCGGGTTTATCGACCGAAACGAAGAAGTTCGTAAGGTTGAAGAATATATAAAGAACAGTCCATATCCCGTTATTGTAACCGGCGACTATAACGATACCCCTTATAGTGTGGTCTACGAACGACTGCATCGGATACTACCCAATGCCTTCGAAGAGGCAGGCCGAGGGTTTGGCTTTAGTTATAATCGCCTACCCGGTTTTATACGAATCGACAATCAATTCCACGATCCGAAATTACCCGTTTTAAATTTCGAAACGATCAACTACATCAAGTACTCCGATCATTATCCTATTGTGGGAACGTACTTAGTGAAATGATGTATGAAGTAGGACGTATGATATATGGCGGTGTTTTATAGATCATACATCCTACTTCATACATCATTTACGGGTGTGCATTCACCCACTCTTCTCCATCAAGAAATACTTCTTTTTTCCAGATGGGTACGGTTTGTTTGATGGTATCAATAATATAACGACAAGCCTCAAAGGCATCAGCCCGATGCGCCGTCGATACACCGATTAAAACAGCCATTTCACCAATTTTCAACGTGCCTTTGCGATGGATAATGGCATAGCGTAGAATGGGCCAGCGTTGTTGAGCGGCATCAGCAATCTTCTCCATTTCAGTAATGGCCATGCGATCGTAGGCTTCATACTCAAGCCGATCGACCGGGCGCTCCTGTGTATTATCGCGAACAACACCTAGAAATAAATCAATTGCGCCTGCCTGATCTGATTGTAAATAGACCATAGCTGCAGCAACATCAATAGGATCAGCAGTAATCGTAATCATGGAAATAATGGAAAATGTGTAATGGACAGTTAAGGCTCCTGTGCGGAACAGACAACAGCATGCCTTCTGGATTATCCATTGATCTACCCTCCACTAACGGGGGGGATCAGCGCAATTTCGTCGTTCCGATTCAATAACTGATCAGGCTCAGCATATTCTCCATTGACAGCCACTAACAACGAGCGAATACCAGCTAAAGCAGGAAATTGTTGATGCAACTGACTCAGTAGATCACGAACCTGAGCATCCTGGTTTAGAGAAATCGAAATAGCCGACTGTCCCGTTAAATCGCGGGTTATGCCGAATAAAAGTACTGAAACAGGTAAATCCATAGATTAATGACAACTCAATAATAAAGCTAAATAGAGAACGCTACAACGGTTGATTGAAGTTCGCCTTGGTCCAATAAAAAAGGTGCCACTATTTTTAGCTAGTGGCACCTTTGTAATGTAGAATCGATGTTTATTTCGAATCGTTCATCTTCTTTTCGGCCTTCTTCATTTTCCGATCAGCCTTATCGAGGGCTTTGTCGGTTCCCTCTTTTACGTCTTCTTTGGTATTTTTAGCTGCTTTTGAGACTTTATCGCCTGCTTTATCAGCCTCCCGTCCTATTTTCTTACCCGTTGCTTTAGTCGTTTCTTTTGCCTGATGGGCGGCTTCTTTCGCTTTTTCTTTTGTATCCTGAGCGAATAAAACTGCTGTTGAAAGAACTAGCGTAAAAGCCAGCATCATTATCTTTTTCATGGTCGTTGAGTAACTAGTTTCGTTCTCAACAACACCCTGAACGAGTCAAATGTTTAAGGGGGCAAAAACTTCCGCAGTATGAAGTTCGGCCCTCCTCGTATCTTACTCCTTGTGTTTGAACACTTTAACCTGATATACGTAATCCTGCATCCGCTTAATTTGCTTTTTTCGGGGCAGCTTCGCTAACGTATTTTTCTTGTTCAGGCGCAGCGGCTGACCTCTCAGCGAATCTGGGGGAATATTGTTCAGGGCTTCGAGCAGGAAATTGGTTTTTACCGCAAAACTCACACCCTCCGACGTAGTTTGTTTACCGCTGATAATGCCAATAACATTTCCCTGTTCGTCTAACAACGGGCCTCCTGAGTTACCTGGGTTCACCCCAATAGCAACCTGATAGGCCGTCGAATCGCCCCGATAACCTGTGCCAGAACTCAGATAACCTTCGCCATAAACGATTTCTTCGCGCGGATACCCTAGTGTATAAACGCGTTCGCCAAGGTCAGAAGGGCGAACCTCGAAACCATAAGGAACAGGCGGAAGAGTACGAAATGCACTATCGTCGCAAAGTTGTAAAAATGCCAGGTCGTGCGTTTTATCGGTGTAAACTACGCGAGCTTTATACACCTCACCTTTGGTGCTTTGCACATAAACCGAGTCGGCATCCCGAACAATGTGATTGTTCGTTACAAAATACCCATCGCCAGTTAGTAAAAAGCCCGAACCCGATACTTGGGCCGGATTAATGCTCAAGCCACGCCCCCGGCCATTCAAATCACTCTGCATTTTACGCTGATATGATTTAACTGCCTGAATCTCTTTACTTAACTGACTATATTGTTGTTCTTGCTGATGGCTTTGCTGATAGGAACGATATAGGAAAATTGAGCCGAACGTAGTTATAATAGCGGCCGATGCGGCTACTGCCAATGTGGTACGGTAAGCATGCCACATATTACGAACTTTTCCAGGCTGCTCCGCTTCAGACTGATAAGCATCAGCTTCACGGCGCATCGCGTTCATATCAACTCCGGCCTGAATTTTCGCTAACCGTTGCTTGAACCGAATTCGTTCGCCATAAGCCCGGAGCGCGTTCTCAATGTCTTTTTCCTCGTTCATCTCTGTAAAGAGTTGTAGAGTTATAATGTTGAAAAGGTATATAGTTTTTCCATTGGAGCCACACTCTACAACTACATGACTTCATAACTATATAACTTTCACTGTTTGTACTCCGAAAAGAAGAGTCGCTTCAGGCGCATCAGGCATTTATACTTCTGCGTCTTGGCGTTATCGGCATTGGTATAGCCAAACTTTTCGGTAATCTCCTGCATACTCAGATGCTGGATGTAAAAATCATCTAATAACGTCCGACAAGGCTCACCAAGCCGGTCGAGTGAGTCAGCCATCAGGTCAAATTGCCGATCACGCTCTTCATGATCAGCCAGATCATCGTTCAGGTTGTCGACTGCCAGTTCATTCGAAACCGGAGTTTCCACATCACGCACGACAAATCGATTTCGCTGAGCCAGCTGTTTGAGCCACAACCGTCTGCCTATCGAATACAAGTAGGTTTTCAATTGGCAATGCAACTCCAACGAACCACTTCTCACCTTCTCATACAGCACAATTAACGACTCCTGGTAAATATCCTTGGCATCATCTTCGCTCCCATTGTTACTGGTTACAAAGTGAAGTACCATCGGAAAGTACCGGCGGTATAACTGCGTCAAGGCGCTGTCGGAGCCACTGGCTAAACCCGTAAGCAACTCCTCATCCGTTAATATGGGCTGCCTACCTTCCTTCATTGAGTCGAGTCATTACTTAATACAAAAGTGGCTGAAACGTAACCCAAAAAAAATTTAAAAAATATTGGGTTACCTTTTTCTCTATGGAGTATTAACACTGACATTAATCAGTAATCACTTAAACGAAAACATTTCCAAAACTATGAAAGCAATCACGAAATCCGCCTTCTTTTTCATGGCTATGATCGCCCTGGCTACGTCTTGCAGCTCGAAAAAGACCGAAACCACCGAAACGACCACCACCGCGACGACAGATTCTTCTTCGACGATGGCTACGGATTCGACGATGGCTACGGATTCTGCTTCGACGATGTCTGCTGATAGCGCGAAGTAATTTTTTGCTAAGGCACAACTGCCGGTAAATTTTGCCGACACCGCTATAACGATATAAGAGCCTCTTGATTCGTCAGGAGGCTTTTTTATTGTTTCAGGTTCAATGCTTCAAGCTCCTTCCTGCAAACTTGGAACCTGAAACAATATTTTCACATCAACAATCCCTTCAACACATTCATTTCGCCAGTTGGAGCTGCCCGTTCGTACAAAATGTTGTAAACGGCATTTGTAATGGGCATATCGACTCCAAATTTCCGATTGATTTCATAAATGCTCTTAACAGCATAGTATCCCTCGGCAATCATATTCATTTCTGCCTGAGCTGATTGAATGGTATACCCCCGCCCAATTAAGGTACCAAATGTACGATTTCGGCTAAAAGGTGAGTAGGCCGTTACGAGTAAGTCGCCGAGATAGGCCGAGCCACTTAGGTCACGATGTTTGGGATAAATGGCATCGACAAACCGTTTGATTTCCTGCATGGCATTAGATACTAACACGGCCTGAAAATTATCGCCATAGCCTAGCCCGCGCGTGATACCACAAGCCAGCGCAATGATATTTTTCATAACAGCGCTGTACTCAATTCCATAAATATCATCCACAGGCGTTGTTTGCACAAAGCGGCATCGTAGTAAGTTGGCAACGCGTTCTGCACAGGTGGGATCTTGCGAAGCAATGGTTAAATAAGACTGCTTTTCAAGAGCGACCTCTTCTGCGTGGCAGGGGCCAGCAATGACCGCCATCTGGCCGGTTGGCACGTTATATTGTTCACTAACCCAATCGGTTACTAATTGATTGGCACCCGGAATCATGCCTTTAATGGCCGATACGACCGACTTTTCGGCAAAATGTTCTGGTTTCAGACCTGTAAGCGCATCCCCTATAAAAGCCGCCGGTACCGCCAGAATAATATACTCACTATCCCGAAAAGCCTCCCGAATTTTCGTACAAACCTTTACTTTACGGGTGTTGATCTGCACATCACTCAGGTAACTGGGGTTGTGCCCGAATTTCTTGATGTGTTCCGCGTCAGACGATTTGCGAAGCCACCATTTAACGCTGACGTTATTTTCGGAGAGAATTTTGACGAGTGCAGTGGCCCAGCTTCCTCCTCCTACCATTGTCAGCCGAATGGGTTGAGTTACTTTCATAAGGCAAAGTAAGGAAGAAAGGCGGAGAGTCGGTACAGTCTCTATTGGTTGTCGGTTCGGTTGGTGCTGGTCTTAAAAGGAATAGCTGAATGAAACCTATTAAATGGCATCTGCTTACCGAAGACTAAGTTGTGTGGCTTATGAGACGGTAGTTCATCAGGCTGGTGGCTATTTTTTGCATATTTACTCACGTACTATCGTCGATAGTCTTCTAAACCTGCCACTTACACGATCATGGAGCTATTTCTGCTTGTACTGTTATTGATATTGGTTGTTGTTGGAAATAAACAGTTTAGCGCCGTTAAAGACGCTGTTAATCTCCAGAATACGGTAATAAGCCAGTTACGTGCTGAATTACTGGCGTTTCAGAAAGAGCTACGTAGTCGACCTGCTTCAGTAGCTGAACAACCAATTGAGCCTATCGTTGAACAGGCCCCAGTAGCGGTTGTCGTACCACTCACGCCACCGATAATAGAGCCAACTACAGAACCCGAACCACAGCCTATTCTCGCGACGGAACCGGTAGCCATACACGAAATATCACCTCAATCTGAGCCCGTTCCCGTTCAGACAGCTGCCTCCGAACCCGCTGTTCAACCAACTCCGAAACCTTCATTTTTCCAGCGTTTCCTCGCCGAAAACCCAGATCTCGAAAAATTTATTGGCGAAAATCTCATCAACAAAATTGGGATCGCGATTCTGGTGGCTGGTATTGGGTACTTCGTAAAATTTGCCATCGATCAGCATTGGATCAATGAAATTGGTCGAGTATTCATTGGTGTTCTGGCGGGCGGATTATTGTTGGGAATCGCCCATCGAATTCGGAACACATTTACAGCCTTTAGTTCGGTGTTGGTGGCGGGTGGCCTGTCTGTACTTTATTTCACGATTGCCATTGCTTTTTCTGACTACAAGATTTTTAGTCAAACAGCCGCTTTTCTGATCATGATCGTGATAACAGGCTTTGCTGTTCTGTTGTCCATTAGCTATAACCGTTCAGAATTGGCTGTAATGTCGCTCATTGGTGGGTTTGCCACGCCTTTTATGGTAAGCTCTGGCGACGGAAACTATGTTGTGCTCCTTACCTATATCCTCATTTTAGACTGCGGAATGCTGGTGCTGGCCTATTTCAAGAAGTGGACGATTGTTCATTTTGTGGCTTACGGGTTCACCGTATTACTCTATAGTCTATTTCTGGGCGGAGAAATTCAGGGACAAGCGAATGCACCTTATGCTGGTGGATTGATCTTCGCCACGCTATTCTACGCTGTTTTTATGGCGATGAACCTGATTTATAACCTAAAACAACAAGCTAAATTTTCGGCGGTGGAGATTAGCCTGCTCTTGAGCAATACGGCTTTTTATTACGCAGCCGGTATGTATCTTCTGGCGCATGTGAATCAGGGTGCTTATCAGGGGCTGTTTACGGCCGGACTAGCCGTTGTCAATTTTGGTCTCGCCACTTTCCTCTATCGACGCGAGGCAATTGATCGCACACTGATTTATTTGTTAATCGGCCTGGTCGTTACATTTGCCAGCCTGACAATTCCGGTCCAACTAGATGGCAATTTCATCACCATGTTCTGGGCGCTGGAGGCTGTCCTGTTACTATGGTTAGCCCAGCGATCTGGCTTAGCGATGCTGGCAACTGCGTCTATACTTGTTATGGGCCTGATGCTTATTAGTTTGCTAATGGACTGGACGACGCTTTATCTGGATGAAACAACTCCCCTACTTCGGATCGTATTCAACAAAGCATTTGTCACCAGCCTGATTGCTATTAGTAGTCTGGTAACAACCCATCGATTACTCCAAAGCCAGCGTTCGCCATTTCAATTCTGGTTAGGTCAATTGAGTGTAACCACGTACCAATACGTCATCAGCTACCTGACGATTATTCTCGTTTATTTTTCAGGTGTATGTGAGCTTGATTATCAGGCCACTCATGCGTTTGGGTTCGATGCCAACCGCAAGGTTCTATTGGGAACGTATAATTTACTCTTTGCTGTAGGTTTGTTACTAATTGCCCGTCGAGACACGTTACGGAGCAGTTTACTGCAGGCTTCTGGATTCGGGGTTAGTCTTCTAATCTTATTCGTAATTTATTTTGATCCAGCCCTACATGATTCGTTAGCCGCTTATTTTCAGGGAGATGACGCCAGCCTTATTGGTTTCCCAGTCCATTACCTAAGCCTACTTTGTGTCATTGGCCTGCTAGTTCTGTTAAATACACTTCGGCCCCAGTTAGAACCACTTCCCTCGTTTGTTAGGCATATCTGGCCCTGGTTTATGGGATTCGTGTTGGTCTATACGGCCAGTTCGGAATTGTATGCGCATGTGGTGTATTTCCATTTTTCAGGAACGATTATACCGACGTCGAACACGCAAAAAATTGATGTCTATACCGAATATTATGCGCTGTTGGAACAAATCAACAAAGTAGGCTTACCGATTTTGTGGGGCATTTGCGCGTTTGTCTTTATGTATCTGGGGTTCAGGCTCAAGAATCGTCAGTTTCGTATCATCTCACTGAGCCTATTCGCCTTAACGCTCCTGAAGCTGTTCCTTCATGACCTTAATGGTATTTCAGAAGGTGGACGAATCGCAGCCTTTATTTCTCTGGGAGTGCTGCTGCTCCTTATTTCGTTTATGTATCAACGTATCAAACGATTGATTCTTGACGTCGATTCCACACAATCCACTCCTGAAGAACTATGACTAAACGAATCTGCCTCTTACTATCAGGCTTGCTGATATCAATAGCTGGGCAAGCGCAATCATTCCGGTTTCAGGCTTTGGTCAATCCTGTTCAGCAGTCAGGTTTTCAGCGAATTCTGTTGCCGCCTGATGTAGTTGGCCATTTAAATGCCAACCTGACCGATATCCGGCTTTATGACGATCAACATCAGGAAACCCCTTACCAACTGATCCGGGAACAGCCCACCTCAAAAGTACCTTTTACCGACTATGAGCTGGTCAGTAAACAATCACGCCCAAATGTGTCGACGATACTAGTAATTCGAAACCAAACAAAACGACCTATTAATGTACTGGAGCTTGCCATCAAGAATACGAATGTGCGTAAAAAGGTCCAGCTAAGTGGCAGTTCGGATGCGAAAAGCTGGTATGGCATCGACGACGATATTTGGATAAGCCCAAGTCAGAATTCGACGACAACAATACAGATGAAGCAAATTAGCTTCCCGTTGAGCGATTACACGTATTACAAGCTGATAATCAACGATTCTCTCAGTACTCCGTTAAATATTCTGCGAATCGGCTACTATCAGTCAGTAGTTTCTTCGGGCGCTTACACAGCTATTCCAAACTTGTCGTTTGCCCAACGCGACAGTAGCGACCGACACTCATATATTCGTCTGACGCCTGCAAAGAGTGCCCGATTTGATAAGCTTACAATTTTCGTTAAAGCCACTGCTCCTTTCCGTCGTCAGGCCAGTATTGGGCAGTTTCGCTCCCGCAAGATAAAGCGTGGTCGTATTGACCATTGGTTCGAGGTCATTCGAACGTTTGACTTGAGTTCAGTCGATAGTAACGAGGTAGATATTCCTGGTATAAAAGCTAACGATTTGTTTCTCGTCATAGCCAACGATGATAACCCTCCACTCGTTATTCAGGACGTTCGGGCATATCAGTTAACGACCTATCTGCTGGCGAATCTAACGGCTGGGCAATCCTATCAGCTTTATCTCTCAGCAGACAACATGGCTGATCCAATTTATGATCTGACCCCGTTTAAGCCGATTACCCCTGCTAGTCAGCCTGTTATTAACGTTGGCCCTTTGAGGCCAATTGATTCCAATCATCAACAACCGGGTTCATTTTTCACCGATAGTCGAATTATCTGGCCTGCTCTCGGTTTGGTCTTGCTGCTATTGGGCGTAATGTCGTATCGGATGCTCCGGGAGATGGGCGCTCATCAGTCAAATTCATAGAATAATTCTTAAACAATTTATCCTTGCAAATTATAAGTTTAGTTAGCAATTTGCAAGGATGATAGATAGAGCAATAATCACCAGAGTTAAGGAGAATTTAACTTTTTTCCCTATTGTGAGTATTATTGGCCCACGACAGGTTGGCAAAACAACGCTTGCAAAACAATTAAGTGGTCAACTAAGCAAACCAACGCTTTATCTTGATCTTGAACTCGCAACAGACGCTCAAAAACTGGAAGATGCCCAAACGTATTTACAGCAAAACACCAGCAAATGTGTGATTCTGGACGAGATTCAGCGTATGCCCCATTTGTTTCCTCTGCTTCGCGCCTTAGTCGACCAGCAACGCGAACCTGCTCGTTTCGTTTTACTTGGCTCCTCTTCGCCCGATTTAATCCGCGAGAGTTCAGAGAGTCTGGCTGGGCGTATTAGTTATATAGAATTAATGCCATTTTCCTGGCCGGAAGTGATGTTTTCTGGCACAATGGCTATGCATTGGCTTAAAGGAGGGTTTCCTGAAGCATTTTTAGCCCCTCGCCTAATATTAACATTTCGTTGGTTATCAAGCTTTGTTCAAACTTATATTGAACGCGACATTAGGGCTTTAGGTTATGAATTGTCTGGGCCTATACTCAACAAACTACTATCAATGATTGCCCACATTAATAGTAGCATTCTCAATGTGAGTGACCTAGCCCGCTCTTTAGGTGTATCTCAACCAACCGTTAACCGTTATCTTGATCTACTGGAAGGTAGTTTTGTTATTCATCGCTTACCTCCCTATTTCGCGAATGTGAGTAAACGTTTGGTAAAATCCCCCAAATTATACCTTCGCGACTCAGGTCTCCTCCATCAACTCGCGCAGGTTATTAGCTACGACGTGCTTTTAGGGCATCCGGTTGTTGGAGCATCCTGGGAAGGGTACGTTATCGAGCAAACACGCAGAGTTGTTGGAACAGAATGGTCATTCTACTACTACCGCACGGCCGCTGGTGCTGAAATCGACTTATTATTGATAGCTCCTAATGGAAAAAAAATAGCCATTGAAATCAAGTTATCTAATGCGCCCACTGTCTCCAAAGGCTTTTATCAGAGCATCGCTGACATTAATCCTGATTATTCATTCATCGTTATTCCTGATGGAGATAGTTACCCTAAAGCTGATGGTCTTTGGGTTTGTAATCTAACGGAGTTTTTAATAGTACGGTTACCAACTATTTATAGTAACTGATTGATATAATTGAGGCTGCTTGCAGAACTATGCTTTATACGCCATATCTTATAGACATAAAGCACAGTTCTACGAGCAGCCTCCTTACAATTAGCTCTTACACTCATAAGCCAGATAACTCTGCTTATGGGAGTGAAATTACTCTTTCTCCTCTTCCTTCTTCTTATTCTTCTTAGGGTCTCGCTTAACGACGAGTTCACCGTTTTTAAGTTTCTTTGATACGGCGATGAACGGGCCTGAAACAATCTGTTCGCCCTCTTTCAGGCCCGATAGAACTTCGATGTTCTCAAAATCGCTGATACCCGTTTTTACCTCACGCAGGGTAGCCTTACCGCCTATATTCACGAAGACAATTTCTTTAGGCTTGTCTTTCTTTTCAGCCTGAGCAACGGGTTTTTCTTCAACCGTGCCATTACTATTGTCCTTCATCTTCTCCGTATCGATGGCCGTTGAATCGGCCCCTCGGGTTGTGACGGCAGCAATTGGCACTGATAACACATTTGATTTCCGATCTGTCAGGATTTCCACCGAAGCCGTCATTCCTGGCTTAAAGGGATAGCCTTTTTTATCTTTTTCAGCGAGCAAATCAGCGTACGAATTATTCAGGATTTTCACTTTCACCTCAAACTCAGTTACTGCATCGGTCGATATTGATGAGGCAGCCCCAGAGGCACTGGTCAGCCCATTGGCGGTATTGCCAATTTCGTAGACGACGCCTTTGAATTTGCGCCCGGCTGTTGTATACGAATCCACCTCAATATCAGCTGTATCGCCCAGGTTCACACGAACAATATCATTTTCATTGACATTCACCCGAACCTCCATATTCTGAAGATTGGCGATTCGCATGATTTCGGTACCGGCCATTTGCGAGGTACCTACTACCCGTTCGCCCAGCTCGACATTCAGTTTCGATACGGTTCCGTTTACAGGTGAATAGATTGTCGTTTTACGTAGGTTCTCTGTTGCATCGCGCAGGCTGGCTTCCGCACTCTGAATGTTAAACTGCGATGCCCGAACGTTGGCATTGGACGCTTCAACTTCCTGCTTGGCTACATTATAATTGGCTTCACTGGTCTCCAGATCGGAGGAAGAAATTACCTTATCGGCGAATAGTTTACGATTACGGTCATAATCGGCTTTAGCTCGGATAAGTCGTGCAGCAGACTGAGCCACCGATGCCTTCGATTGTTCGAGCTGCGCCCGGCTTTGATTGACGGTGGCCTTGGCCCGTGCCAGTAGCGACTCGTAGTTATCGGGTCGAATACGGCATAACAACTGACCGGCTTTAACCGGATCGCCTTCATTGACATAAAGGCCAATAATTTCACCCGATACATCGGGACTTATTTTTACCTCAACTTGCGGCTGAACACGACCCGAAGCACTGACTCGCTCCGTAATATCGAGCCGTTTAACCGATGCAAAATCAACTTCTGTTGCTTGTGGTTTCCCGATTAATCCAGTCTGCTTAGCAGCAAACAGACCACCTACAATCAGGACAACCAGTCCTCCTAATATCCACCAAATACGATTTGACTTCTTCTTCATAGTAGGGAAATGTATAATGAATAATGCAAAATGTAAAATGGTTTGCCCAAGCTAGAGCAGCATTATTCATTATACATTTCTCATTATTAATTAAAACTAAGCGGTTTATTTTGGTAAAAATCTAAAATTTTGGTTCGAAACACATAATCGTATTTAGCCTGCACTAATTGCGCACGGGCATTATCGTATCGAAGCTTGGCGAGGCTATAATCAACGGCATTGATCGCTCCGGCATTGAAACGACTTTCAGCCGCTTTAAACGCCCGCTCCAGCGACGAAACCGATGCATCCGTAGCCCGATAACGGTTCGACGCAGCTAGCAAGTTGGTGTAAGCCGTTTCGATTTGCTGACGTAGCTGCAGACGCGTATTATCCGCAGTGAGTTGTGCATTCTGCTGTTGGATAATAGCCGTGGTTACGTTTGTGCGGTACTGGCGATTCGTAAAAATAGGAATGTTCAGGTTAAGCGACACCCCCCGGTTGAGCGTATTCGTCAATTGCTCAAAAAATCCATAAGTCTGATAAGTCCCTCCTGGCGACGTGGTGATGATGGTAACGGGTTGTGTTGTACCAGCAATCTCAACATTTGCATCTGTTCTATTCTGTGTCGTTGTTCCATCAGCAACAAACCGGGAAAGACCTACTGTTGAATAAATCGACGATAAATTACCACTAAGGCTTAGCCGTGGATAAAGGCCCGCTTTGGCTACATCAATACCAATACGTGCACTTTCGGTACGAAGGTCGGCAGCAATAATCTGAGGTTGTGTTGCCAGTGCGGCTTCATAAACCTGCAACGCGGTGGCGGTATACCCTTCTATACGAGGATCAGGCAATTTGATATACTCGATTTCAAAAGCCTGGCCACCGGGCAAATTCATTGCCTGAAGCAACGCTAATTTTGCCAGATCAACTGTATTCTGTGCGTTTACTACAGCGAGTTCATCATTGGCCAGGGTAGCCTTGATTTCAAACAGGTTCGCTTCGGGTGCCGAACCAGCATTCACTAATTTCTGGGTACGTTCTACCTGTAGTTGTGATGTTTCGGCCTGCCGTTTCGCAACTGTCAATTGCTCAGCCCCTGTCAGCACAGCTAAATATTGCTGAATGACGTTGAGAATAACGGTGTTTTCAGTTGCGTCCAGTTCTTTTTCACTCGCCTTAACGATGGTCTGATTTTGGCGAATCAGGTTTCGTAATTGGTATCCCTGAAAAACAGGCATCGAACCCGAAAGCTGAAAGTTATTCGACCGAACCCCTACATCGACGAACTGGTTCGTACTGGGGTTAATGTTACGACCCGAGCTAAAGCCCTGCGAAGCAAAGCCATTGACCGAAGGCAGTTGGTTAAATTTGGATTGTTTTAATTGCAGTTGGCTGCTTTGTACCTGCAATTGTCCCTGACGAACGGTGATGTTATTTTTTAGGGCAATGTCGATACACTGCGGTAAACTCAGCACGGGTAACGTATCCGCTTTGCCGGTAGTCGCGCCTGGCGATACGGCTCCCGGTACGCTCTGCGCCTGTAAGCCTGTTACGCTTACCGACAGCAAACAACCCACGATTCCGATTCCTAAAAAAAGCTTGCGCTGCATACACATAATTTTGATGGTTCAATGTTACAAACTTACCTTCGGCGCAGCTATCGTTTTAGGATAAACGGCGCAAACTAAGCATGTTTCTGGTTTATAATTCGGATATACTTTCTGAAAATGATTTTTGCCTACTGGCAAACGACCGTGCGTTCCAGTATGGCGACGGTCTTTTTGAAACGATTCGATACGAGAATGGACAGGTTTGGTTCTGGCCTGATCACTTTGCTCGCCTGACAGCTGGGATGGCAACCATGCAGCTCAATCGACCGGATGGGTTCAATAGCGAAGCCGTTGAGCAGCGCATTCACTACTTACTTTCAGCCAACGAGTTAACCAATCAGACTGCCCGCATCAAAATTCAGGTTTGGCGACAGGCTGGTGGACTTTATACCCCTACGACCAATGACATCAATGTCTTGATTACAGCTCGGGCCGGTCAAGGTTTTTCGTTAACAGAAAAAGCGCCAACGGGCATTTATGACTTGTTTCGATTGACGCCTTCACCGATTTCGGCCTTCAAAACGCTGAACGCCCTCCCCCTATGTGCTGGCTGGCCTTTACAAACAGCAGTATACATTTGATGACGTTATTCTGCTTGATACAAATGGCAACCTTGCCGAATGCCTTGCCTCAAACCTGTTCTGGTATGGAAATCAAACCCTGTTTACTCCTTCACTTCAAACGGGTTGTATCAATGGCATCATCCGTCGACAATTGCTCCGATTAGCCCCTTCCGTCGGTATTACCGTTTCTGAAGTAACTTATAAACCAGCCGTACTGACGCAAGCTGAAGCTGTGTTTTGCGCGAACGTAATGGGCATTCAGTCCTTGCGTCAGATAAGCAGTTTAGTCAATCTCCATCAGGAATCAGTCTTTTTTACCGACCCTTTACTTAACGCCCTGTTCGCTCAACTTCACCGCTGAGTCTTCCAGCCAGCCATCTTTCAGCCGAATCACCCGTGAGCCGTATTCGGCGTTGAGTTCGGAGTGAGTTACCTGTACAATGGTCACGCCGTCTTTTTGATTAAGTTCGCGGAATAACTCCATAATATCGCGAGCCTGATCGGAGTGTAGGTTGCCCGTTGGTTCATCGGCGAAAATAACGCTTGGTTCGGCCGCCAACGCTCGTGCAATACCCACCAACTGCTGTTGGCCACCTGATAGTTGCGCTGGAAACAAGTCTTTTTTAGCCACCATATTGAATCGGTCAAGCAATTCGGCAACCCGGCTCTTCCGTTCAGAACTACTCAATCCTTTGTACAGAAGTGGCGTTTCAATGTTTTCATACACTGTCAGTTCATCAATCAGGTGATAGGCCTGAAAAACAAAGCCAATCCGTGTTCGGTGAAGTTCGGTACGTCTTTTTTCAGATAACTTTTGAACTGGCTGGTCGTCAAATAGATATTCACCTTCGGAAGGTTCTTCCAGTAATCCTAAGATATGTAGCAACGTAGATTTGCCCGATCCAGAAGGTCCCATAATCGATACGAACTCGCCCTGATTGATTTCGAGGTTGATGTTACGCAACACATACACCCGACCAAAACCAGCGGGGTAGAATTTCGAGACGTTGCGGAGTTGAATCATATTTAATTACTTTAGTAACGGTTTTAGTTAAGTTAAGCTGATTGTCGTCAGGGTGTTTACTGTTCAGAAACCAATTCGTATAAGCAAATATCGCAAAGCAATTGAGCATTCATAGCGTATTCTGTTTATACCAATCTATTCGATTTGCTATAGGCGGCTCAAGCGTCATGCCAAACTCATAGATTACTGATTAATAGAATTTTACAGTAAGCAACACTAGTCACAGCGTCCGTTACCGGACAAAGATATCCTTAAAACCGGACATCTTTTTTCGGGTTACCATGCAACACTGGTTCTCTTTTTTGCATCTACTAATAAATCGAATCAAACACCTTCACCAATGAAAGCACTAGTAGCAGGAATTTTCATATTTACAGCCAGCTTTAACTCAGCCAGCACCGACGATTGGAAGAAAGATCGTAGCGTTTCAGGCTTTTCGGGCCTGAGTGTCAGCAGCGGCATCGATGTTTATTTGACTCAGGGTAACTCCGAAAAACTAACTCTCGAAGCCAAAGGCGTCGATGAAGATCGGGTCATTTCGGAAGTTAAAAACGGGACTTTGAAATTGTATATTGAGCGCAAAGGCTTTAGTGGCTGGAATTTTGGCCGCAACAGCTATGTAAAAGCGTACCTGACGTTCAAACAGTTAAATAACTTGCAAGCATCGGGTGGAGCCGATGTATTTGGCCAGGGTAAACTATCGTTCGACGACCTGAATCTGGACGCATCGGGCGGCTCGGATGTTAAACTGGACCTTAAAGCCGACAAATTAAACGTATCCGCATCTGGTGGGGCCGATGCCGTTCTGCAAGGATCAGCCCGGACCCTGAATGCGAATGGTTCAGGCGGTGCCGATCTCGATGCCCGCAAACTAACTGTCGATATCTGTAATGCCAATTCGTCGGGCGGTTCTGATGTGTATGTCAACGCCAGTAGAGAGTTGACCATGAAAGCATCCGGCGGGGCTGATATTTATTATTACGGCTCGGCCAAAGTACTGTCCAAAAGCGAATCTGGCGGGGCAGATATTAAGCGAAAGGATTGATGTTTCAGGTTCAAAGTTTCAGGTTCAAGGTTCAGAGTTGGCTACATGCGTTAACTTTGGACTTTGAACTTGAAACCTGAAACAAAATTGACACCTACTATTGGCATTCTCGGCGGTGGCCAGCTTGGCCTGATGCTTCTGCAAGCCGCCATCGACTGGAATCTTCGTGTTCATATTCTCGATCCCGACGCTGAGGCTCCCTGTCGCCATCTCTGTACCCAGTTTACACAAGGCTCGCTCACCGATTACGATACAGTTTATCAATTCGGGCAGTCGGTCGATGTGCTAACCATTGAAATTGAGCGCGTTAACGTTGAGGCATTGGAAGCCCTTGAACGTGAAGGCAAACGCGTGTTTCCGCAACCATCCGTTATCCGAACAATTCAGGACAAACGGCTTCAGAAACAGTTTTACCGCGACCACAATCTGCCCACTGCCGATTTTATTCTGACTGAAAATCGGGCCGATGTAGCCCTGGTCGAAATCTATCAGCCTGATTTTTTCCCAGCCTTTCATAAACTTGGTCGCGATGGCTACGATGGTCGGGGTGTTCAACGAATTGCAACTGTGGAAGATGTTGGCAAAGCCTTCGATGCGCCTGGCGTATTGGAAAAAGCCGTCGATTTCGCGAAAGAACTGGCCGTCATTGTGGCCCGAAACGAGCGGGGTGACGTGCACACCTTTCCAACCGTTGAGATGGTCTTCCATCCCGAGTTAAATCTGGTCGAATACCTGTTTGCCCCCGCCGAAATCTCGGACGAAATCAATCAACAAGCGCAGGACATTGCCCGCCGAACTGCCGACGCCTTCGGTATTGTAGGCTTACTGGCCGTCGAGTTATTCCTGGATAAGTCTGGTAATGTGCTGATTAACGAAGTGGCACCCCGCCCACACAACAGCGGCCACCAGTCGATCAGAGCCAACGTAACATCTCAGTTTGAGCAGCACTGGCGCGCCATCCTGAATTATCCCCTCGGCGACACATCCGCTTACCAGCCTGCTGCAATGATCAATCTTTTAGGCGAAGATGGACATACGGGCCCAGCCGTTTACGAAGGCTTAGAAAACTTATTGGCTATGCCTGGCGTCTTCCCCTTTTTCTACGGCAAAGCCATTACGAAGCCTTTTCGCAAAATGGGCCACGTAACAGTCATGGACGATTCTCTGGATGCGTTACGGGAGAAAGTAGCCGAGGTTAAGTCGGGCATTCGTGTGGTAAGTGCTTAATCCGTCAAGAATTAGACTAGTTCCGTTACCTCAATCGCTTTAGTTTTTCGGGTTAGCAGGTGAATAATCAGCCAGGCTGTCAGGTACGTAAAGCCGCAAATGGTAAACAGGATATTGTACCCTTCTGCCAGATTTCCGCTGGCTTTGTACTTATCCAGTAGGTTACCCACCAGCATGGGAAACAGGATACCCCCCAAAGCACCAGCTGTTCCGCCTATGCCTACAACAGAACTAACCGCCTGTTTCGGAAACATATCGGAGGCTAAGGTAAAGATATTGGTGGCCCAGGCCTGATGCAGCGCAACAGCCAGACTGATAAGCCCTACAGCAACCCAGACGCCTGTAGCGAATTGAGCCAGAATAATTGAAAGTTCCAGGGTGGCTAATACCAGCAGCACCGTTTTGCGGGCTTTTATGGTAGGCCACCCTTTTTTAATTAATGAGGAAGACAAATAACCTCCTCCGATACTACCTAGCGTAGTAGCGGTATAAATCAGCATTAACTCCAGACTTGGTTTCTTTAGATCCAGGTTAAAGGTGGACGAAAAATACGAGGGAAGCCAGAACAGGAAGAACCAGTAAATAGGGTCGATCAAGCCTTTGCCCGTAATGTAAGCCCAAGTTTGCGGATAGGTAAATAGCTTAAACCAATTGACGGACTGTTTAGCTGACGTTGCACTTTCTGCTAACTCCTGACCACTCTGAATGTAGTCTAGTTCTTCGGCAGTTAGACGGCTTTGTTTTGTAGGAATATCGTAGAATAACAGCCAGAAAATAAGCCAGATAAAGCCCAGGGCTCCTGTAATCCAGAATACTTCGTGCCAGCCGTATTGATTTAATATCCAGGGCACAATAAGCACCGCTACCACCACACCAATACTTGTACCCGCGTTAAAGAGTCCGGTGGCTAAACCGCGCTCTTTTTTCGGAAACCACTCCGCCACCGTTTTTACCGCAGCCGGATAGTTACCGGCTTCGCCAATACCCAGGCCAATTCGGGCCAGACTAAATCCCGTAACGCTCCGGGCAACCGCATGCAACATACCGGCAATGCTCCAGATAATAATGGTGATGGCGTAACCCGCTTTTGTACCGATTTTGTCAATAATCCACCCGAACAGTAAAAGCCCGACGGCATAGGCGGCCGTGAAGGCCATAACGATATGCGCAAAATCGGTTTCGCTCCAGTTGAATTCCTTCTCCAGAATTGGCTTCAGTAAACCAATTATTTGCCGGTCGAGGTAGTTGATTGTCGTTGCAACAAATAGCAGAAAAACGATAAACCAGCGATAGTTTTTAATTTTCAAGTTGAGCATTATAGCACAAGGTTAAACGGGGGCTAACTAATATTTTCATAAGGTTTTTTTGTCATCCCGACGCAGGAGGGATCTTTGTCGTGGTGTCGGTTTTGAGAAACCGACACCACATCGGTAAACGTTAAGCCAGTTAAATGATTGATTTCTCTGTGCCTCTGTGTTTAATGAATTTGCTTGACAAACTGCGCAAAATGGTCTTTCAAACCAGACCAGTTTTTCTGCTGAATAAGCGTTTTATCAAACAGGTGACTACCAATGCCCACGCCATCGGCACCGGCCTTAAAGTAGGTAGCTATATTATCGAGGCTTATACCCCCCGTTGGAATTAATTTCAATTGATTCAGAGGAGCTTTAACGTCTTTTATATAATCTGGGCCTAATGACGTAGCGGGATAAACCTTGACCATTGATGCCCCAAATGACCAGGCATTATAAATTTCGGAGGGAGTAAAAGCGCCAGGGAAAATGGGCACGTTACGCTTTACGCAGGCCTTGATCACCTTCTTATTGACAACGGGTGTGACAATAAACTGCGCCCCCGCATCCAGTGCCCTGTCAAGATCGTCTTTTGTACAAACCGTCCCCGCGCCAATATTTAGTCCTTCACTGCTCGTTTCCAGGGCCTGTTTAATCATGGCTTCGGCTCCCGGTGTATTCATCGTTATCTCAATGGTAGTCAGACCAGCTTCACGATAAACAGGGAGAATCTGGGCAACTACCTCGGCTGATAGACCTCTAATAATTCCAACAATAGGAGCCTTTTGGAATAGCTCCCAGGAGAATGCATTTTGTGCCATACTATTTATTTACTTAGAGATACTAGCTGGTTCTTCGCTATTTTTACTTGTCCGGCAATCGTTGCTTTATCAATTAAATCGGCTGAAATTGTGATAGTTCGGTTCACTAAATGAAGCTCTACAATTGCCTGCTTGTACAATTCGTATAGATTGTTTCCACTACATAAAATCAATTGAGAATCAGGCTGCTTTAGTAGTGATTTAAGCTCGTTGCCAATTAATAAACCACTTAAATAAAGGGCATTCTGGCGCTTGGTTAACTGGCCGAATAGTTGATTTGTCCTTACCCTAAATAGGCTATTTAGAATAGATGATTGATGAGCTTCGTGAATGCCTCTTTTGAAGGCCTCTAATCCACTTTCATCAAAGGCAACCAGACTTGTTGGCTCGACCGAATCTTTTAAGATACTGTAGTGCGACATGAGATTGAATACTTCTCCTGTCATAAACGTTTGCAGATCCGTAACCTGCTGATTCTTAATATAGATGTGTTTCGAATGCGTACCCGGAAAGATTAAAATCGATTCTTCGCTCGTAAACTGCAGGTTCTCCAATAACGTGAGCAAACCAATTAATTGGGTCTCCTCCCCACGCATCACGTCGTGCTCTGTTCTAACGCCCGATATAAGGATAATATCGTGGGCAAAATCAGCCTGGGTATTAAGTCTCTTAATGCTGGCCCGACTTCCATCGATTGGAAATGGCAGAGTAGCATACGGTACTTCGTCCATACCAATAGAGGATGACGCCATACCCGAAATGACAACCGGAATATTGTCCAGATTAATGGCCAGTTTCTTCGCCAGTAAATTAATTTGTCGTTGTAACTGTACCCGAAAAAACTGTTCTCGGGAGATTCCTTTGGCTTCACTATTTGCCTTCCAGCGTGTGAATGTATTCGCGACACCCTCCTGAGACGTAATTTCTCCGACGAGTTGCAGATCGCTACTAGTTATGAGTCGTAGGCGGAAAGAGGACGTGCCCCAGTCACAACCTAATAGATAGGATTTCATTATGGCTATCGTTTTCTTGTACTACTTACGGCAATGCAAAGGCAACATAAGACCCGCCTGGTTTTAAGCCATATCGGGTACCGCCAGCAGCAATTACTATGTATTGCTTTCCATTGGCCATATAGGTAATTGGTGTGGCAAATCCTCCGGCGGGCAGTTTATATTCCCAGACGACTTTACCCGTCTTTTTGTCAAAAGCGCGAAGCTTTTCATCGTACGTAGCCGCGATAAAAAGTAGGCCTCCCGCCGTTACAATTGGACCACCGTGATTCTCTGTCCCCGTGGGCGCTAAGCCTTGTTTGGTAAGTTCGGGAAATTCGCCCAGGGGTACTTGCCACAAATATTCGCCAGTGTTCAGGTTAATCGCATTCAGCGTTCCCCAGGGTGGTTTGATGGCTGGGTAATTATCCTGATCCCGAAACTGCGTGTTCCCATTATTTAAATAAGGAGGCATGTATGGGAAGTCAGCGCCTTTGGCCACGGGGGATGTAACAACCGAGCTATGAATATCTGGCGCAGCGGGCTTGGCTTCTGTCTTCAGCAAAAAGTTGATGATCGCGTCACGGTCCTCTTTGGAGAGATGCCCGAAGGATGGCATTCGACCGCGGCCGGTTGCTAAAAGCGTGCTGATTTGCTCGCGGTCAAGGCGCTTGCCCACATCGGTCAAATCAGGGTAGGCTTGCGTTGCCGACGCGCTCGCTTTGGTGTCAGCGCTTCCTTTCCCGTTCATGGCGTGACAAACGGAACAGTTCGTATTAAACAAAGATGAACCGCGCGTCATGGCTACATTTTTTTCCTGCATACGGCTATCCCGCATCTTGAGCCACCAAAGCATGGTGTTGGCATTCTGGTATAAAATACCCTCAGGATCAGCCGCATTCCCACCCCATTCGGCTCCGCCACCAAATCCATAATACAACGTTCCTTCTTCGCTTGGAGGCATGTATTTACTGCCTTTGCGACTATCCTGGAACCGTTCCAATACATATTTGTGGGCTTCGGGCGTGCGGGTTGTGATTTCGTTTTCCGTCAACTCCTGCCGAACAAACGGTGCGGGTTTAGTCGGAACGGGTTGCGTTGGCCAGGGTTTTTCGCCGGGCAAAGCGGGCGATGTTGGCACCTTCACTTCATTGACAGGAAACAACGGTTTTCCGGTATCCCGGTCAAATACAAACACATAACCATCTTTCGTCGCCTGCGCTACCGCATCAACCATTTTTCCATTGTGCTTAACCGTGATCAGGTTTGGTGGACAAGGCAAATCACGGTCCCACAAATCGTGGTGAATGGTCTGAAAATGCCATACGCGCTTGCCGGTTTCTGCATTCAGCGCAATTACACAGTTGGCAAATAGATTCTGACCCGGCCGGGCACCCCCATAAAAATCAACAGAAGGGGAGCCAGTACCCGCATAAACCATACCCCGCTTTTCGTCGATAACCATACCGGCCCAACAGTTCGCTCCACCCAGTTTTTTGTACGAATCTTTTGCCCACGTTTCATACCCATACTCACCCGGCAGCGGGATGGTGTGGAATACCCAGGCCAGCTTACCCGTACGAACATTAAACGCCCGGATGTAGCCCGGGGGAGCATCGCCCCCTTCATTAACGGCAGAACCGGTAATCAATAAATCTTTGTAGATGACGCCGGGCGTTGTCACGCGGATTGAAAAGTTATTGACGTCGTAACCTAGTGTTTCTTTATCGCCAAGTCCTTCGTGCAAATCCACTTCGCCGTTCTTGCCAAAGCTCTCAATCGGTTTACCCGTTTCGGCATTTACAGCGTACAGTGACGACCCAACTGAATAGAGTATACGTTTATCCCGAGAGTCGGCCCCATCTTCCCAATAAACCACCCCACGAACAGGATGGAATCGAGGCTTTTTCTCGGGATTTGCGAACGGGTCGAATTGCCAGAGCTGCTTTCCAGTAGCGGCATTCACAGCAAAGAGTTTCATTCGGGGGGATGTGCCATAAAGCACGCCTTTTATGACAATCGGCTGACACTGAATGTCCATACCGCGTTGGCCGGGCGTGTTATTATCGCCAGTGTCATAAGTCCAGGCCAGTGTCAGATTCTTGACATTCTGGGTATTGATCTGCGTTAGCTTTGAGTATCGGTTACCAGCATTATTGCCGCCATAAGTAGGCCAGTCGTCGGCTGGCAACTGCGGTTTAACCACGTTGCTATTCCAGTTAGCCGACAGGAAGCCTCCCAGAATCAGGGTTCCGAAGCAGGATTTCAGGAAGAAATTCATTAAAAAGTTGAGTTGGGTCTAGGGTAAGGTGACAGGTTGCTTTACTGCTTCTGTTTTTCGTAAAACTCGTAGGCTATTTTCCACTTTATTTCCTCACCAGGTGCTGCTTTCAATTGTATATATGGTTCTGGGCAAGAGGTAGTTGCGCAGGCCCAGTACACTAATTTTTGTAGGGGCCGATCGCCAGTAATGTGCACTCCTGCTCCTGTTTTCTGATTTTCGACGCGTATGTCATAATCGGCTGATGAAGTTCCAAAGCCTTGCAGGCCAGCGCTATACACCTGTTCTTTTTTGTCCAGTGCCCGCGAATAAAGTAGCTGTTTTCCTTGTGGCAGAATGGTACTGCCGAAGCCTTTTCCTTCGCCTTTCACCTCAAACGGAAATTCGATTGCGACGGTTGGGCCAGTGGGCTGTTTGTCAATGATGAAGAAGTTGTGATCATAGGTGCTCGTTTCGATGGGCAGCTTGCCCGTATTTTTCAAACTGTGTTCCAGTACGAGCTCAGGTTTGCCCTTGGTGAGTTTTACCATTTTGCGATACACGTACCCGTAACCAGTTGGACTAGTGAGTTCGTGGGTAAACTCCAGATAATCTTTGTGCTTTTTTACGTTCCAGTTTCCTTGTTCTACGATGTCGTAATATTTCGCGAAGACATAAGCTTTATCATCGGGTTTGCGGAGTACGCCTACCCCTATCTTCACAAACGTATCACCGGGTTTTGCTTCCGTGTAACCCAGTGGCGTAAATTCTTCTACAGGTCCACTGATGGCGTCGTGCAGTTTGGGGTCGTAGTTTTCGAACCAGGGCTCAATGAAGCTGTGACCTTTGTAAGTCAGGTCTTTAAACGCCCCCGACCAGTCGAAACGAGTTCCCTGGTAATAACCCTGACTGGCATCGGGAAGGTATAAGCTTGTCTGAATAAGGCCGTTGGACAGTTCAGCCTGTGGCCATTCGGCTAAAGGCATTATGTTGCTACACAGGCCCAAAACAGCAAAAGTAGAAATGAGTGCCTTTTTCAACGTAAAGTCAGTTAGGGATAAGAAATAGAACGCAGATTCTTAAGATAATTTAAGATTATGATAATCAGCGATTAATCATACTGATCTTAAAAATCTGCGTTCTATCGTTTCCTACTATAAATTCGGATTTATCGACGTATCCGTATACGGAAGTGTGAACCAGTAATTAGCCTTGGTGATTGGTTTGATCGGCTGTAAATCATCTGGACTTTTGGCTGCGTTGGCTGCTTCTACCTGTTCGAGACGAATCAAATCAAACCAGCGGGTACGTTCACAGGCAAATTCCCAGGCACGCTCCTGAACTACCGCATCCGCAAATTGAGCGGCTGTCAGGCCATCCCCCGTCGTAAGAGATTTGGTTCCAGCTGGTAAACCACGCAAGCGAACGGCATTTAATGCATCATACGCAGCCTGATCTGGGCCACCTGTTCCACGGGCTTTCGCTTCAGCATAAATGGTCAACACGTGTGGATAACGCATCATGACGGATGGCAATGAAATACTAGAGGTATTAATGTTGCCTTTGATATACCATTTTTGGTAATACGGGTGTTTCGTCAAACTGCTCTGCCACGGAATAGTTGTGCTACCTGAAGTAAACTGCGTACGGAATGTAGCATCTTTTCGGGGACCAGCCGGGAAGTTTTTGAAGAAATTCAGTTCAGCAAACATATCGTCCCAACCACCTTCTTCACCGGGCATCGTTGTGCTGCCATAGGTCGCATTGGCGGTACCGCTGCCGCCTGTAAAGCCGTTGATCTGAAACACTGATTCTGGAATAATGGCAACGGCCGGATCATTGGCAAAAACCTCGGCAAAAGTTGGCATCAGCGCAAAGCCATAGGTAGCACGGTTGTCAATCACCTCTTTGGCTTTAGCAGCTGCCAAATCGTATTTGTCGGTTTGCTTCAGCGGCCAGCCTGCCATCGTCAGATACACATCGGCCAGGAAAGCCTTTGCCGAACCTGCGTTTGGCCGACCCGGATCGCGCCGAGTGTTAGGCAACATTGTTTCCGCTTTTTTCAAATCCGCAACGATCAGATCGTACACCTCAGCTGGTGTCGATTTTTTGATGGTGAGCAGATCAGCCGAATATTCACCTGCTGTAACCAGTGGAATATTGCCGTAAAAACGGGTTAACCAATAATACGAGAATCCACGAATGAAGAAGGCTTCGCCCGCAATAATGTCGATCGTGGCCTTTGTCCCAACTGTTTTCGAGTAGTTATTGATTACGTTGTTTGCCCCCTGAATGGCTTTATAACAACCCGTGTAAACGGCACCTGAACGCTGATTCGTGGTCGATACGTTAAATTGATCAAATTCACGCCAGTCGGCTTTGTTACTGGCTGGGTGCGTCGTTACGTCATCGCTACCAATTGTCGCGGCATTGGCCGATGGGTGCAGAAACCCATACGTCCATTGGTTACCCAGACCACGATAAGCGCCGGTCAGAGCCGACTCCAGTCCGTCCTGGGTTGAGAGAACGTTCCCGCCATAAAGCAGGCCCGTTGTATCTTCTTCGAGATAACCCTTACAGCCAACTGTGAGCATGGCTGCCATTCCAAGTATCACTAATTTTTTCATGATTCGTTTAGAGGTTTTCGGTTCTCGGTTTATGGTTTACGGTTGGGCGGATACGATCATGCGTCAGCTACCGAAAACAAAAAACTGAAAACCTATTTTTTAGAAGCCCAGGTTGATACCGAGCGTATACTGTTTGGCGTTTGGATAGGAACCGTAATCAATACCAATGGCGGTATCGGTGGCTGAACCAACCCGAGCTGACTCTGGATCTGGACCGGTGTATTTCGTGAATGTGAGCAGGTTTGTAGCGCTGACAAATACCTTAACGGCCGCTTTGTTATGAATGAAACCGTTTGGCACATTGTACGAAAGGCTCACGTTTTTCAGACGAACGAAGCTACCGTTTTCGATGAACCGGCTCGACTGTGTGAAGGGCTGATACGTTGTGGTAAAGGCTGGCACATTCGACGTTTCATTACCTGGCCGGTAGTAATCCCGGATTTCAGACAGAATGAATTGCCGTGCATCGCCCGCGCCCGACATAGCTGCTGCCCGAGTGTAGTTGAGTTTATCGACCCCAAACACCCCGTTAAAGAATACGTTCAGCGTAAATCCTTTGTAGGTAAAGGTGTTGTTCCAGCCACCTGTTACTTTGGGGAACGCCCGACCTATGATCTGGAAGTCATCTGTTGTGATTGCGTTGTCGCCGTTCAGGTCCTGATAATGTGGGTCACCTGGTACGCGACCTTGTTTGGCTGCGGCATCAGCTTCGTTGGGCTTCCAGGTACCCAGATACTTCAGGCCCCAGTACGAACCCAGTGGCTCGCCGGGTATCAGCATAAACTCATTGGTTGTAGACATTCCACCGCCTACACCCGTACCCTGGCCCAGTCGTGGCAGACCACCCAAACTGATTACTTTGTTTTGTAAGGTGGAGATATTAAAGTTCGTCTCCCAACGGAAACCACCTGCTACCACAGGAGCGCCACCGATCGAGAATTCGAAGCCTTTGTTCTCAACTTCACCCACGTTCCGGGCCTGTGTTCCGCCACCGGCATAGCTTGGGATCGCTACGTTCAGGAGCAGGTCGGTCGTATTTTTCTTATAGTAATCGGCTTCAATATGCAGTCGACCGTTCAGGAATTCCATTTCTAGACCTACATCCACCTGCTTGGTTGTTTCCCATTTGAGATCCGGGTTGCCGGGGTTACCCAGAATTACCCCAGACGTAGCGGCTGAGTTGTTGTAGGCGACAGCGCCTGTGCTATAGGTTGATATCGTAGCGTAAGGGTTAATGGCCTGGCTACCCGTCATACCCCAGCTACCCCGCAGTTTCAGGTTATTAAAGATGTTCAGTTTTTTGATAAACTCCTCTTCCGATAAGCGCCAGCCCAAAGCAACGGATGGGAATACGCTATATCGGTTGGCAGTAGCAAACTTGGATGATCCGTCGCGACGAACGGCTGCCGATACCAGGTACTTGTCTTTGTATCCGTAGTTTACGCGTCCCAACAACGATAATAACGTCCATTTTTGATAGCTCGAAGCCACTGTTGCGGCTGTATTGAGGCCAATGTTGTCGTAGCCCAATTGGGGGAATCGTAATCCCGAAGCCGAAGCAGTAAAGTCTCGGCTCGTAAATTGCTGCGTTTCCAGAACGGCAACGGCATTAATCGAGTGATTCCCGATTTTGACGTCGTAGTTCAAATTATTCGTGTTTTGCAGGGTTACCTGCTCTGCCGAATACCGGCTTGCCGTCGGGACGTTGTTCGACAGACGCTTGCCCGTCAAATTCAGGTTTTGCACGTTCAGATAGTTGACGGCATATTGCAAATCGACAGACAGCCCTTTGATTGGAAGTTTATAGTTTAAGCCGCCGTTGGCGTTGAGCCCACTCTTGTTCGCATCAATCGATTGATCATACAAATAATCGAGCGGGTTACGATAAACCGAACCAATTGGATCGGTAAACGTCGGCTGACCATCGGCACCATAGGCAGGTGTTGTCGGTGCCCAGGCCAGCGCCTGAACAATGGCTCCACCATCGACTGTGTTATGGTTTTGCGACCGTGTACCCCACAGATTCAAGCGCACAGAAAGCTTATCATTAATCTGTGTGTTGATATTGGTTCGCAGGTTATACCGCTTAAATCCGCTGTTGTTCACGATACCATTCTGATTCAGGTAGTTTCCCGAAATCAGAAAGGTCGTTTTGTCGCTTCCACCCGAAAGCGTAATCTGGTGCTGTTGACCTGACCCTTTTCGGAATACCAGGCTCTGCCAATCAGTGCCGCCATTTTGTTTATACTGCGCGATTTGGTCGGCAGTAAACGGCAAACCCGAACCAACAGCCGTAGCACGGGCATTCACAATTTCGGCGAACTCACCCGCAGGCAATACGTCGTATTTTTTGATAATTTCCGACGTACTAAACTGCCCTTCGTAGTTGACCTTCAGCCCTTTTGAGCCTTTCTTGGTCGTGATGATCACAACGCCATTGGCACCACGACTACCGTAAATAGACGTCGATGCGGCATCTTTCAAGATTTGGATGGTCTCAATATCGCTGGGGTTTACGAAGTTAAAATCAGCCCCAACGAAGCCGTCGACAATGTACAGGGGGTTGTTGCTGCCCAATACCGAGTTCGCTCCCCGAATCCGGATACGGGCGTCACCACCTGGCGCGCCGTTCGTCTGGCTCACCTGCACACCCGCAGCACGTCCTTGCAGAACCTGGTCCAGACGGGTAACGGGTTGTTGGGCAAATTCTTTGGTTGAAATGGCCGTCAGCGCACCCGTAACATCGGTTTTCTTCTGCGTACCGTATCCAACCACAACCACTTCGTTCAACGTTTTCTGATCCTCGGCTAACTGCACATTGATAACCGAGCGTCCATTAACCGGTATTGTTTGACCTACATAGCCAATAGTCGAAAATACCAGCGAGGCATTACTCGCAGCATTTAACGAAAAATTACCCGATGCATCGGTAGATGTACCGATTGTTGTACCACTTACCTGAATATTGACCCCAGGCAAGCCCTGGCTGTCGGGACCGGTTACTTTACCGGTCACTCTGGCATTCTGGGCGAAGGCATAGCTATACCCCAGAAGCAGTAGTAAAACCCATAGTTTTACAGTTTTTTTCATAAGTATTAATTTATTAAGGGAAAAAGAAAATTAGATTATTGAGATTCGTTGGGTCCTGTGTTTCTCATTGATTCTTTGGCTATTGCGTGTCAACAGAATCCAAAGAATCAATAGAGTCCAGCACGATTACCAGTCTACTACGGAGCCATCGAGGGCATTATAAGCCTCAGGATTTTTCCAGTCGTGACCGATTTTATCTTTCATGAGCGCATCGTCCAGCTCAACGCCCAGGCCCGGTCCTTTAGGAATCAAGACCGTACCGTCGCTTTGTAGTTTGAACGGATTTTTGATGTAGCCATCCCCCAACGAAACCTGCTCCTGTACCAGAAAATTGGGTACGCTGGCTGCCAGATGAAGACCTACTGCTAATGAAATTGGCCCCATTGGGTTATGAGGAGCAATGGGTACGTAATACGCTTCGGCCATGCCTGCAATAAGACGCCCCTCCGTAATGCCACCAGCGTGGCAGAGATCGGGTTGAACGATGCTGACAGCCTTCTTTTCAAGCAGCTCCCGGAATCCCCATTTGGTGAAAATGCGTTCTCCGGCCGCTATAGGGAGGTGCGTTCCTCGTGCGATGTCAGCCAAAACATCCACGTTCTGCGCCTGACAGGGTTCCTCTACAAACATGGGCTGAAACGGCTCCAGCTGCTTGATCAGCACTTTAGCCGTTTGGGGTGAGATGTTCCCATGAAAGTCAATAGCAATGTCCATCTCGGGTCCACCGGCTTCCCGTAACGATGCGAAGTTGTCGACTGCGTACTTGATGAATTGGGGGTTCTCGACAATATTGGCGGGGTTCTTATGCGCAACGCCCGTTTTGATAACTGTGAATCCCTCCGCTTTTCGTTTCTTAATGTCCTCCGCGTTACTAGCCCGACCGTAAATTCGAACCCGATCGCGGGTTGGGCCGCCGAGTAATTCATAAACCGGTACGTTCAGCAGTTTGCCTTTGATATCCCAAAGCGCATGATCAATACCGCTCAGGGCACTCGTTAGAATCGGGCCACCGCGATAAAAAGCATGTCGATAAATAGCCTGCCAGTGATGAACAATATGGCGCGGATCTTTCCCGATCAGGTAAGGCTCTATCTCTTTAATGGCGGTTTGGATAGTGAGAGCCCTGCCTTCGAGCAGTGGTTCGCCAAGGCCGTGAACACCCACATTCGTGTGAATTTTAAGGAACACCCACCGAGGTTTAACCAGAAACGTTTCGAGTTTGGTAATCTTCACATTGCTGTAATCGGCAAAATGACCGGGACTGGCAGAATAAGATGTTTTTGGCAATACCATCGTACTCATACCAGCAACACCCAATACGGATTGTATGACGCTACGTCGGGACACGCCTGTTTTTTTCATACGTTTTATTCGGCAAAGGTTTATTTAATCGATTAAGCAGTTCTAGAAAAAGAAGGGTTAAGTACAAGTTTACGGTGGTCTTACCAACCTATGTAAGTTCGTGATGTCAGGTTACAAACCCGACGCCGTGTAGTTATGCTGTTAATTACGGCCGGATAATCGTACCGTCCATTTTGCGGACCTGCCAGTTCGATTTAGTTGTGATGGGATATTTAGCCGCTTCCTTTTCGTCAACATCGACCCCTAAACCGGGCACCTCGTTAACCGACATGTAGCCTTTATTCATAGTCGGGCAACCGCTAAACACGGCCTGCGTTTTCTCGGAGAATTGTACGGCTTCCTGGATACCGAAATTCCACACGGCCAGATCGATGTGCGCATGAGCCGCGTGACCTACCGGCGAGACGTCGCCCGGACCGTGCCAGGCGGTGCGAATGTTGAACCACTCCCCTAACCTCGCTACTTTCATAGCTGGCGAAATACCACCAATTTGCGAGACGTGAATTCGGATAAAATCGAACCATTGGTTGACCATCGGCTCTTTGAACTCATTGATATTATTGAACAATTCGCCCATTGCAATCGGCACAGAAGTCGCCTGTCGGAGTTGCGCAAACCACTTCATATTCTCTGGTGAGAAGGGGTCTTCAATAAAGAAAGGCCGATATTCTTCAACCCGCTTAATCATATTGATGGCATCGATAGGTTGCACCCGCTCATGTATGTCGTGGAGCAACTCAATTTCATCCCCGCACTCCTTCCGAACGACTTCGAACATTTTGGGCACCGATTTCAGATAGAGCCGCTCGTTCATGTAGTTGTCGGTTTCTCCTCCGAAGCCAGCCACTTTGAAATCGGGTTTGTCGGCAGTGGCTCCCACCGCTCCATAACCTCCTTGCTGAATACGGATATATTTGAAACCATCAGCCATGAACTTCTTGACACTATCAGCTGCGGCTTCTGGGGTATTGCCTCCCGCGTGGGTATAGCAGGGAATCGCAAAGCGTACTTTGCCGCCAAGTAATTGATACACTGGCATTTTCGCCCGTTTCCCTTTGATATCCCAAAGCGCCTGATCAAGTCCCGAAAGTGCGTTGTTGAGCACGGGGCCGTTACGCCAGTACGAACTGACATAGGTCGACTGCCACATATCCTCGATATTGTCCACGTCTTTGCCGACACAAAACTCATTCAGATACGTGTTGATAGCCACGATAACCGCAGCGGCTCGTTGGGTAAACGTAGCACAGCCAAGCCCATAGAGTCCCGGTTCCGTTGTTTCAACCTTAACGACAATCAGGTTAGAACCCTGGGGCGCCGTGGCAATAGCCTTGACACTTTTGATTTTAACGGGTGGCGCACCAACGGCATACGGGGGCTTGCCTTGCTGTTCACGAGCTTCGGCAGTAGAGACGCCACCAAACAAACCGAGTAGTCCGGCTGATGAGCCAAATCCCAGCATTTTTAAGGTGTCCCGGCGGCTTTGGTCAAGGTGATTCATAAGAAAAAGAAAAGGGTTTAGAGACAGTATAGGGCAGTGAGAAGACTAAAAAAAGTCGATTTATCACTAATAAATAGAGTCAAAATCTAATTTTTGTAGAGGCAAAAAAATAGGTACCCATTCAGAACAAAGTTCCATGCGTCTATTTCCAGTTTAGGTTTTGAATCGGTTTCCGGACTTCTTTTGCTGCTTATATCTTTATCGCCTATCCTCTGCGAGCAATAAAGAACCGTGTCCTTACCAGTTATGAATCGCTCCGTCCGGGCTTTTCAAAACGGGGTGCGGGAACTGTGTTTTGGTTGTAACTTCCATAACGAACGTTGCTTTTTTAGGATCGAATTTCACTCCCAACCCTGGGTTTGGATTCAGGTATAACTTACCATTTTTGAAGTTTATGAAATCCTCATTGAAGTAAGCCGGACGTTCAGGTTCGCCCCCACCCAATTCCATCAGACAGCGATTTGGACTGCTAGATCCTAGAACGTGCACCAAAGCAGCCGTTGATAAAGGCCCTGTAAAGTGCGGAATCATACCTGCGTAATGCGTCTCGCAGAGGGAAGCTATCTTTTTAAATTCGCCAATGCCGCCGGTATTAGGTAGTGTAACGCGCGTGTAATCGATCAAGCGCTGTTCAATTAATTCATTAATATCCCAGCGATCGCCAAATTGCTCACCAACCGCAATGGGTACGTTGGTCATCTGACGCACCGTTTTGTAGACGCCTGGGTTTTCAGAACGAACAATATCCTCTACGAAATAAGGCTCCAGATTTTCAAGCGCCTTGCAGATTTTGATGCCCTCCGTTAAGTCAAACCGAGTATGCAGATCAAGTGCCCATTTGCCACCACCGCCCACGGCAGCGTCGATACGCTTACAGAATTCAATTGTCTTTTTGGCGTTATCGTAGAAATCAAACGGTTGCTCCCCATTGCCTCCCGTTGGCCCAATCCGATAGGCGCGTAAACCAGCTTCTATGCAATCTCTGGCCCGTTCTTCTTCCGTTTTGGCTTTCGACGCTCGGAAACCAGTCGCATAACATTCAACATAATCGCGGGTAGCACCGCCCAGCAAATCATAGACGGGTACGCCCAGAGCCTTTCCTTTAATATCCCACAGGGCCATTTCAAGCGCTCCTAAGGCGTGGAGTTTTTCGCGGCCCGGCGGATAAAACATACCCCGGTATACATTCTGCCAAAGGTGCTCTACGCGGAACGGATCTTCGCCAATGATCATCTGGGCACACTGCTCAATCATGTCTTTGGAGCCACCTTCGCCAATGCCGATAATGCCCCCATCGGTCTCGATTTCAACAATTCCACGAGCCTGATTAAACAAAGGTTTGTTGTACCCAGGCGCTGCGTAATACCGGATTTTGGTGATTTTTAACTTAGGTGCAGCCAGCGCAAGATTTAATGGTAGGCCAGCGACAATAGCCGCTGACCCGACAACAGAGGATTTAAGAAAGTTTCTACGTTGCATGTACTGTTAAGAGTAAGGAATAGTCGAGTCAAGGATTAGCTTAAACGATTAAGCAAATGGGTAAATTTAAGTATGAACAAGCTGCTTTGTTTTTGAAGACGCTCGTATAATCAGTTCTGCTTCCATTAATATCTGCGATGGTTCTGCCTGTGGGTGCTTCAATTTCTTCATTAAAAATTCAACTGCTGTTTTGCCCAAAAGTCCAATGGGTTGTTTTACATACGTTATTGGACAATAGTATAGGTCAAATGCTTCTGCCTGCCCAAAACTGACGATGCCCAAATCGGCGGGCACATTCAGATCTAATTCATTAATATATTTTAGTCCCGTAACGGCCAAGCTGTACGTGGCAAAAACAATTGAATCAATTGGCTCCTTAGCCGCCAGCATTTCATTGATAGCTGCTTTAACGCCCTGTTCAATGGCACTGATACGCACCTGCTTTAACCATTGCGGTTGAAAGGATACGTTATTGTCAGCTAATGCTTCCTTATAGCCTCTAATCCGTTCCTGCATATGGAAAAGTTGCGAATCATAGGCAATCATTCCAATACGCTTGTACTCACTTTTTACTAAATGTTCGCCAGCGGTATAGGCCGCTTTATAGTGATCGGTGGATACGAAATCAGTTTGTATATCCGGGAAATACCGGTCTAGCAAAACAAATGGAATATTTTTCGCCTGTAGGTCCCGCACTTGCTCAGCCGAGTCTTCAGAGGAAACGATAATAAATCCATCTACCTGCCGATTAATCAATACGTCTAATAAATCCCGTGATTTCTCGGCGTTTTCGTCTGAGCTGCCGATAATAACGGTATAGCCATTTCGCTTTGCTTCGTCTTCAACTACCCGGGCGATATTCGCAAAAAACGGGTTCGATATATCTGCAATAATTAACCCAATGGTATGTGTTTTGCCGCTTCGCAAACTTTTCGCTAAGTGGTTAGGCTGGTAGTTAAGTTCTTTGGCTATTTGCCTGATCTTAGCAGCAATTTCCTGCCCTACCCGACTCTCTTTTTCTTTTCCATTCAGAACATAAGACACAAGTGCCATAGAAACACCCGCTCGTTGCGCTATATCCTTTAACGAAGTTTTTTTAGCACTCATCTAGTAACAATTGCGCTCAAATCTATGCTTAAACCTTTAAACAAAAAAGAATTTGCCAATATTTTTTTAATGATTTTTAAACGAATAGTACTATTTGTGACAGAAACGTGATGATCTATCCACTTATGGGGGCCACATATAGTGGGACCATGCTGTTTTCGCCCAGTCGATAACCCATTCATTAAAAATAAATGGGAGCCCCAAGAAAGTATTTTCCCGAAGCTCCCATACCATTCTCGCCGGGTTAAAACCCGGCGAGAATGAGAAATAAAGAGAAGATTATCTAGGCGAATCTAGCTCACTAAGCACTGGGCTTCTTAAGCAACTATATTCGTCAATGTTCCGATTTCATCAATACTAATGCTGATTTCGTCGCCAGAACGTAGCGTAAAATCATCGGGTGGAACAATACCAGTGCCTGTCATCAGGAAACACCCCTGCGCGAACGAACATTCTCGATAGAGAAATTCCACGAGTTCTGTGTGTTGCCGTTTCATCTGGTTAATGGCGATACTATTTGTAAAAACAGCCTGTTGATCCCGGATGATTTCCAGCCGAATTTGCGTTTCGGGAGCGATTGGCGTTTGCGGAACATACAAGCATGGACCTAAAGCGGCACTTCCATCATAACTCTTTGCCTGAGGTAAATACAACGGGTTTTCGCCCTCAATGCTTCGCGAACTCATGTCATTGCCACAAGTATACCCCACAATTTTACCCGACGATGTAATAAACAACGTCAGTTCAGGTTCGGGCACATTCCAGGTCGAATCGGCGCGGATACGAACGTCGGCACCAGGCCCGACAACCCGTTCGGGCGTAGCTTTGAAGAACAGTTCGGGGCGGTCGGCATCGTAAACGCGATCATAGAAATTGTCGCCCCCCGATTTTTTGGATTCTTCCATCCGGGCGTTACGGCTACGCAGATAGGTAACTCCCGATGCCCATACTTCCTGCCGTCCAATGGGGGCTAGTAAGCTGGTTTGGGTCCAGGCTTGATATTCTTCTGACGGTTGAGAAATGGCAGTCGAAGTGACTAAAAAGTCATGCAAATTATCGCGATTGATCAATTCATCCCAATCCTCAGCGAGGATGGAATAAAACTGATTTTCAAATTCTGCGACGATACCGGAGCGGGTTTTGTAGAGTTTCATGAAAGGCTAATTTATCGGCAATTATAGCGCACTTAGGCGACTTTTTACAGTAAAAAGTGTTATATTAGATAGTTTACTGCTTTCCAGGAAATGCTGCAAAAAACCCGGGGTCTTGCCCTTAGCTACCTTCGTTACCGCGAAACGTCGATCATCGCCCGCATCTACACCGAAGAATTCGGCTTACAGAGTTATATTGTCAATAGTGTCCGTACGGCCCGAAGCAAGAATAACAAAATAGCGTTGTTTCAACCGTTAACGTTGCTGGATATGGTCGTTTACAACAAGGATGATCGCGACCTGCACCGGCTTTCGGAGGTTAAAACCAGCTACCCATTTCAAAGCTTACCATTCGAAGTTGCGAAGTCAACCATCGCGATGTTCGTGACGGAAATGCTTAACAAAGTGTTGAAGGAAGAAGCCAGCAGTCCGCAGCTGTTTCGATTTCTGGTCGATTCGGTTCTATTCCTGGAAGAAGCCCGAACAAACTACGAAAATTTCCACCTTGCTTTTTTACTCAAGTTGTCGTTTTTCTTAGGATTTGGCCCAGAATCGGCCCGCGAATTTGACGATCAGCTTCGCGAAAATTCATACCCATTCCTGCCAGACAATGAAATGGAAACGGCGCTGAATATCATGCTACGCTACCCACTCGGAACGCCCATTAAACTCCAGCGATCGTCAAGAAATGAGCTACTGGATGCGTTAGTGGCGTACTACCAAATTCACATTGATTCAGTAGGCGAAGTAAAATCGCTGCCAGTGTTGAGAGAAGTGTTGGGGTAAGTATTGTACCCACGGGCTTCAGCCCGTGTTTTAGGTAAATTCATGGGCTGAAGCCCGTGAGTACAAGTGCTAAATCTTACGTTTCAATTCAAAATGCTGTCCCAGATAAACCCGCCGAACCTGATCGTCATTGGCTAGATCTTCGGCAGTACCCTGTTTTAGAATTTTACCTTCGAATAACAAGTACGCCCGGTCGGTGATGGAGAGGGTTTCGTTTACGTTGTGATCCGTTATAAGGATACCAATGTTGCGGTGCTTCAATTTGGCAACAATGCTCTGAATATCTTCAACCGCAATTGGGTCAACGCCCGCGAAAGGCTCATCTAGAAGAATAAATTTAGGATCAACGGCTAGCGCGCGAGCAATTTCAGTGCGTCGACGTTCACCACCAGAAAGCACCTTGCCTTTACTCTTCCGAACGTGCGTAAGACTGAACTCTTCCAGCAGTTCCTCTACTTTTTCTTTTTGTTGCTTCTTCGGCAACGACGTCATTTCAAGCACTGCCAACACATTTTCCTCAACGCTCAAATCACGAAAAACGGACGCTTCCTGCGCCAGGTATCCCAAACCAAGCCGTGCCCGCTTGTACATGGGCAAGTCGGTTACGTCTAAATCATCAATAAAAACCTTACCGCTGTTGGGCTTTACCAGTCCAACAGCCATATAGAACGACGTTGTTTTACCTGCACCATTGGGTCCAAGCAGCCCAACAATTTCTCCCGTTTCAACTTGGTAAGACACATTGTTGTTGACCAACCGCGACCCGTATTTCTTAATTAAATTTTCTGTTCTGAGAAGCATGTAGTTTTGTTGTTAGTCACTGTACCTACGGGCTTCAGCCCGTATTTTACTTAATTGGAATAAAACACGGGCTGAAGCCCGTGGGTACAGTAACTACACTTTTAAATCTTTAAGCATTAACTGCAAAGAGACATTTCCGTTAAAAAAATTCTGCTCTACCTGATAACAGATTGAAAAAGGTCTGCCGGCCCTGAGCTGATCTGCCATGTGCGCAAACCCAAACCCGATGGCCGTCAATGTGTGCCCCGATCTTCCCTGCCGTACACTTATTTTCAGATGCTTTTCCTTCATAATAATGGGTTCGGCAGCCAGATACACATCGTTTGTCATAAAGGTCGGTTGCAGGTTATGTGGACCAAAAGGCCCCATCTGCTTCACAATCCGGACAAGCTTATCGCTAATTTCACTGAAGTCCAATGGGAGGTCAATGTCAATTAGCGGAGTTAGGTGTTCTTCTTTAATCGTCCGGGCAACAACCTCTTCAAACTTCCGCCGAAACGCATCAATATTGCTAACCGACATGGTCATACCTGCTGCAAACGTGTGACCGCCAAACTGTTCCAGCAAATCGGCACATTCTTCAATAGCTTCGTACACATCAAACCCCGGCACCGACCGTGCTGATCCAGCCGCCTTATCGTTCGACTGGGTCAGGATAATCGTTGGCCGATGAAAATGCTCGATACAGCGCGACGCCACAATGCCAATTACCCCTTTATGCCAGCTGGCATCAAACAAAACCGTACTCTTGGCATGAGTTAGCACATCACTCTCCCGAATCATTGCCAACGCCTGTTCGGTAATGCTACTATCGAATTCGCGTCGGCTATTGTTATGCTTATTAATTGCCATCGCAAACTCGTCGGCTTCTTCCTCCGATTCGGCCAACAGTAGTTGAACAGCCGCTTTCGCATGCTGAATTCGGCCAGCTGCGTTGATTCGCGGCCCTAAACCAAAAACCACATTCGTAATGTCCAGCTCCCGCGTAAAGCCCGCTATTTTGATTAACGCTTTCAGCCCAGTTCGTGGTTCTGCGTTAAGATATTTTAAGCCATAGTACGCCAACACCCTATTCTCGCCCGTAAGCGGTACAATGTCTGAGGCAATACTAACGGCTACTAAATCGAGGCAGGGATAGAGTTTTTCAGGTTCAATGCCCTTGTGCATGCAAAACGCCTGAAGCAGCTTAAAGCCAACTCCACATCCACTCAACTCTTTATAAGGATACGAGCAATCAGCGCGTTTAGGGTCCAGCACAGCAGCCGCATCGGGTAGTTCGTCGCCAGGGCGGTGGTGATCGCAGATAATAAAATCGACGCCAAGCGCTTTCGCTTCGGCCACACGCTCAATTGATTTAATGCCACAGTCGAGGGCAATAATCAACGAAAACCCATTCTCGGCGGCCCACTCGATTCCCTGTCGTGAGATCCCGTAACCTTCCTTATATCGGTCGGGAATATAATAATCTATCTTTGTGTGATAGTTTTTCAGAAAGCCATATACCAATGCTACCGAAGTCGTGCCGTCTACATCGTAGTCGCCATAGATCAGGATTTTCTCCTCCCGTTCGGGCAGCATGGCCATTTGAAGGCGCATAATAGCCCGATCCATATCCTTCATCTCGAACGGATTATGCAAATGACTAATTTCGGGCCGAAAAAAAACGCGCGCATCATCGTAGGTTGTGACACCTCGCTGAACCAGCAAAGCCGCCAGAAATGGACTGATGCCCAATGACTGCGTTAACGACTGAATAGCAGTTTGCTGCTCCTTCGAGTCAGGGAACGGTTTGGGTATCCATCGTTTAGGTGGTGGGGACGGCTGGGCTATCATAACTGCAAGATAAATCCGTTTTTAGAAAAACGCTCTGTCTATGTTCTTTTTGCTTTCAATTCTTACGCTCTTGTCTCCGGGTTATAGTCCTGTAATTTCATCATCGAAAGCGACCTTAACCATTGATATTCATAATATCCGCTCTCAGAAAGGGTCTGTTTATATTGCGATCTATAAACCGAACAGTGGATTTCCGGACGGTAAGCCAATTGATGGAAAAAAAACTGAAATAAAAGGAACGAGCGCACAAACAACCTTTTCCATTGAACCGGGCGAGTATGCCGTAGCGGTTTTTCATGATGAAAACGACAATGGAGTACTGGATAAGCGGATGTTTGGTATTCCTAAAGAACCCTACGGATTTAGCAATAATTTTCGTCCCCGAATGTCAGCCCCAAAGTTCAAAGATTGTCAGTTCACGGTTGGCAACCACGACAAGACTATCAGTATAAAGCTGGATTCTTTCTGAATTTGGATTCGTCTGATTGAACTGATTTTTATGATTTATTTAGCCATAAATGACTTACTCTTTGCTGCTAATAGCCAAGTCGTAAGCGTTTCAATTAATAAGAATTAACAAAATCATAAAAATCATTTTCATCAAAAAAATCCTACCGGGTTGCCGCTGCAATTCAGATTTTTTTTGTAATTTTACCCGGCAAATAACACAACCTGCTATTTGCTCATGAGCTTAGATACCAGTAAGTTCCTTTACGAGGCTCTCACCTACGACGACGTACTGCTGCTGCCCGCCTATTCAGAGGTTCTTCCACGCGATACGCAAACCGTTACCCAGCTTACCCGTAACATTCGTTTAAACATTCCGCTTATTTCGGCGGCAATGGATACCGTTACCGAATCGGCCTTGGCTATTGCCATGGCACAGGAAGGCGGAATTGGCATTATCCACAAAAATATGAGCGTTGAAGCCCAGGCCGAACAGGTCCGCAAGGTGAAACGTTCAGAGAGTGGAATGATCATTGACCCTATCACCCTACTCGAAACTGCTTCATTGGGTGATGCGCACAAAATTATGCGCGAGTTTAAGATTGGCGGTATTCCAGTTGTTGATGAATCGGGCAAACTCGTTGGCATTTTGACGAATCGTGACCTGCGTTTCCAGCACGACATGTCGAAACCGGTCACCGACGTCATGACGCAGAATAACCTCATTACGGCACGAGAAGGCCTAACGCTTGAAGAAGCCGAAAGTATTCTCCAGCAACATCGGATTGAAAAGCTACCCATTGTCAACAACGACTACCACCTGGTTGGCCTGATTACCTACAAAGATATCCTGAAGAAGAAGAGCCACCCGAACGCTTGCAAAGACGAGCTGGGCCGGTTACGCGTAGGCGCTGCTGTTGGCGTTACCCATGATCTTACCAAACGCATTGAAGCCCTGGTTAAAGCGGGCGTCGATGTGATCAGTGTCGATACGGCGCACGGCCACTCGAAAGGCGTTCTGGATGCTGTTCGCGGCATCAAAGAACAGTTTCCTAAACTACAGGTGATTGCCGGTAATGTGGCAACAGGCGAGGGCGCCAAAGCCCTGGCTGATGCCGGTGCCGATGCCGTGAAAGTTGGGGTTGGACCGGGCAGTATCTGTACCACACGCATTATTGCGGGTATTGGTATGCCACAATTAACGGCCGTTTACGAAGCATCGAAAGCATTGCAGGGAACTGGTGTTCCCGTTATTGCCGACGGTGGCATTCGGTTCTCGGGCGACATTACGAAGGCACTTGCCGGTGGAGCCAGCACCGTGATGATTGGTTCTCTCCTGGCTGGTACCGAAGAAGCGCCCGGCGAAGTGGTTCTTTATGAAGGTCGTCGGTTCAAAACTTACCGGGGTATGGGCTCCGTAGAAGCCATGGAAGATGGTTCGAAAGACCGTTATTTCCAGGATGCCGAAGATGATATCAAGAAACTTGTTCCCGAAGGCATTGTGGGTCGGGTGCCCTTCAAAGGTAAAGTTTCCGAGATTATTTATCAGATGGTTGGTGGTTTGAAAGCTGGTATGGGCTACTGCGGTGCCATCGATATTCCGACTTTGCAACAAGCCAAATTTGTAAAAATTACCACGGCTGGTGCACGCGAAAGCCATCCGCACGATATTTCAATTCAGAAAGAAGCACCGAACTACTCCGTTCGATAAGCGACTTAAGGTCAGGGAAGTTACGATTTCTCTGACCTTAATTTCCAATAATAACTCGTCCAGTTCCTTCCTGAATGAGTTTCCCCGCCCCCCAAAATTGAATTCCCTTAGCCAGCCCTGTATAGGCATTGGGAATTGTAACCGAATGCCCGTCCATAATCTGAACAGGTAGTGTACCATCAGGAATACAAGTGCAATTCCAGGTAGTTGGCGAATTCCAATTGCCACTTCTAATCGAATAGACTCCCGTAGGGACAACTACCGTTACAGTTACATTCTCACTTTTATCGCTCAGACAAACCTTAGTACCCGTCGTTCGCTCACAGCGGGCGTAGTATTGGGTGGTACCGGTTGGCGAAACCGGCATACTAATGGCTACATCATCGGCAGTCTGATACCATTTTAGGACAGAGCCCGTATCTGTACAACCGGTGGCATTGAGTGTAATTGACCCACCAGCCGTAATGGTTGTACTCGTACTGGTAACAACAGGCGGAGCGGTACTTAAAATGGTAAACGTAGTAGCAACACGGCAGACACTTCGTTCGGGAGTTGACACATAAAACGTGGTGGTGCCAGGCGTGGCTGTATTAGGAATGCCGGAGCCCGCTACCCCTACCGGATTGAACGTTGGGATTACAGCTATTGGCGTAGTACTCGTAAGGCTAGTAAACCAGGTTGGCGTGCCCGTGAAAAAGACAGGGGCGCTTCCCTGTAAAGTAAAGCTACCTGTTACATTGCTAGAATAGGTAGCCACAACCAAAATGTAAGTTACGCCCTGCGTAAGTGAATGAGTTAACTGAGACAGATAGGCTGGGCCACTATCGTCATCGCCATGCAGAAAATTAGTAGCTGGGCTTGCGGGATTAAAGGATGTTTGATACAATGATAGATATGTATCATTATAGCCATCACTCAAAGTAGCTGATGTAATCCCAAACGTTTGCGTACCACTCGAAGGCGCTGTAAACGTAAACGCCTGATAATAAACCGAACGACCGGCCGTGTAGCTCGTTACGTCATCCCCTGAAGCACGAGTATATATTGGCGAACTGGTTGATAGCGTTCGGGTAACCGTATTGGTTTCTACAATTGCTACACTGAGGCCTCCATCACTAGGCACAGTAGCATTCTGACAAACCGAATACGAGCCGACAATAGGAGTTACAACAGGGTTGACTATAACATCAACTGGCAAACGTGAGGGACCTGCTCCACAACCACTTGGACTTATTGAGAAGGTATACCGAACCGTGATCGGCTGATCAGTTGTATTGATCAGTGTTTCGTTAACTATCGCCGAACTGCCCACCGCACTGGCATTAGTAATGCCCGCCACAACAGCACGAGTCCAGCTAAAACTAACGCCCGTTGTGCTTGAGGTGGCCGTATAGGTAAATGAAGATCCTGAACAGGCGGTTGCTGTTGCCGGTGAGCTGAGCGTATTTCCCCCAATCAGGGTATAGTCCTCGGTCACAATCCGATCGTCTGATGAAACACCCGTCGAGGCATTAGCTCCTAAACCCCGTCGGGCAAAAGCTCGACCGATAGCGCAACGATATCGTCCTCCAAACAAGAGCTGGTCGGCCTGTAGAATGGCGTCGCGAGATTGCACAAAACTGGGGCTACAGGGTTGTAAACGTAAGCCTTCGGTCACCAACTTTAGAGCCGCTATGTTGCCCTGCATAGCCGTTACGCTGGTGGGTGTATCGTAGATGTTAGCGGTAATCTGGTTATCCTGCAAGATAATTTCCCAGGTCATATCCCACAACATGGTAGCCCAGATGGTGCCAATTCCGTGCGGTATCGAAAAATTCGTATCGCCTACTTTGGCATACGTAACAGCACTATTGACATTGGCCATATCGTAGGAATAGGGATATTGGCGGATACCCAGTCCGATGGTCGGCTCCCCACTGGCATACGTTCCTATTCCCCGTGGTAGATTAGCGCTGGCCACATTGGCACTCAACGATGACCAGGGGGTTGTCATCATCAACGCCAGGTAATCGCTCCACCCCTCTCCTCCTTGTTCAGCGTTTTGCAGACAAGTTGAATTGGCTGGCCCTCCTGTCAGTCGGGCTGACCAACCATGCCCGTATTCGTGCGAAATAATGCCATTATCAAAATCACCATCTGGCTGGTACGTATTCGCATTACTCCAGAGGTACATCTGCATACGGCCATTTACCCCATCTTCGGGCACATAAAAATTGGCGTTATCCAAACCACCCCCATCCTGTGCATCGGCAAGTACATAGTCGTTGCCAAGCCCACCACGTCCCTGATTATTGTTCTGAAAGTTGCCGCTTGGCTCATCGAAACCAAATTTCCACAGTACGTCGTGAAGCAGGTTATTCCAATAAAATAGATTGGTAATGGCTGCATTCTGATTACCTGCAGCTGTATTTAAACCCTGTGTATAGGGGTAATTAAATTCCAGCGTAGCCGATGAAGGACTAGCCCCTACCTCATTGTTGTTATCGGTATCTTCCTGTGCCCAAACGTTATTTCCCCGTGTTGTTATATAGTCGACACTACCATCGTTATGCCAACCATTCGTTGCTCCGGGACCCGTGCCAGTGGGTACAAAGCGTGCGTATGGATTGACCGACTCCGTACGCGAACCGTGATTGGGACTTTCGAGCGGGTAATCAAAAACGGTATAGCCATTGGGCGACAAACTCTCTTTTCTGAATCCAAAATAAGCCGATGAACTGGGGCAATTATGAGGGGTGGTCAGGTGATCAGGTGTGCCAAAGTTACAATGAACAACGTCATCTTTTTTCTTGAGTATCTCACCCGAAAACGCATCGACATGGATATTCCAACCGTTTTTGGCATCTTTTGTCAGGAAGCGTACATTCCAGGTAAGCGCCAGTTTTTCAACGAGTTTCTGTCCTTTCTGATCAGCCTCGACCGGAAGCCAGTACAGTTTTACATCAATTTTTTCGTCAGACAGATCGGGAATCAAATAGGTACTTTTTGTAAGCGTCCCATCGGTTAGCTTTGTAATCGTTGGTGCCTGCGTTTGTGCCAAATTAGCGGAGGCCAGTCCTACGTTGGCAGTAGCTTTCTGCAAAGCGTCGAACGGAGTAATGGTGCCTTTTAGCGCACTCGTTCTCGGTAAAAGGTTGATACCAGGAATAAAATTGTGATTCAGAGCGGCTACCTGACCACCGATCAGGACAATACTCATGACCCGATTATACACCTCTACCGACTGATAACCCTGATTAAAATAAACGTGATACCAACCTGTGGTGGGCGACCGATAGGTGCTTGACACGACCAGCCCATTCACATCGGCAGCTGTTAATTTTTGCTGCTCTATGGTAGAAAGCACGTATTTCCGGGCAGTTTCTACTTCAACCTGCGCATATACCTGAACCGGGTTAATTAGCCATAAGCTAAGCAAAGTGAGCCATATACCCAGATATTTACTAGCCTGTGCGTAAACCTGTTCCATCATTGGCAGAACGATGTGTGTGAAGAGCTTCAAATATTCTGCAGTTAAGATGGGGCAATAAGCTAATTTTCTCAGCAGAGTTCAGTTCAGATATAATGCACCGCACTAGTCGTGCCATGCGTAGAAAGGTTAATTTCGCGGATACCGATACGATAATGATCAACGGCAAATTCCGGAGTATCCTGTCTCATCTGGTAGAACGTTGACGGCGAAAGCAACACCAGCAGATTACCGCGCTGCACAATTTTATCGACATGATAATGGCCACAAACAACCGTTACATGACAAGGTAATTCGTGGACTAGCTCAAGGAATTCATCACTTTGCCGGAACGGATACTTGGTATCCATAAATTCTACATCGGCCGGAAGGGGCGGATGATGCATCATAATCAGCACATTCGTATCGCGCAATGCGGCTAAATAATCACGTAGCCAGGTCCACTGAGCTGACGAAAATTCGCCTTTTGATGAATCCAAAAACAAAGCTGGTCGACCCTCGAGCGGCAATGCATAATATAATTCATTGCTATTCAGATCATGTTTTTTTTGAAATACATCGGCCAGTATAGCCGTATCATCATGATTACCTGCAATCACGTAATGCGGGATGGGCAATTCGTCAAGGTGCTTTTTTACCCATTCGTAAATAGACCGATCGCCGTGTGCATTACACAAATCTCCCCCCCACGACTAAACAATTGGGTTTCAAACTTCTCACGAATTCCAGGGCTTTCAGAAAATTCTGCCGGACATCAACACCCTGCATCTTTTCGCCCTCAGCACCAATATGTATGTCTGTTATAAAGGCTATACGCATAATTTATGTATGATATAGGATATAGTAAGTATGAGGGTCAGAATATATCATATACCCTACATCATATATCTTTCTTCGCTTCGTTCCAGTACACGTCCATCTCAGCTAATGTCATATCATTCAACGTTTTGCCATTAGCACGAGCTTGTTCCTCCAGGTACTGAAATCGTTTGATGAATTTTTTATTGGTACGTTCGAGAGCCGTTTCGGGATTGATATCGATGAAACGGGCATAATTGACCAACGAGAACAAGAGATCCCCGAACTCGCCTTCGGCCCGCTCGTGGTTAATTGCTTCGTTGCTCTCGGCATTAAATTCAGCCTTGAACTCCTGCATTTCTTCCTCTACCTTTTCCCAGACCTGTTGTTTCTCGTCCCAGTCGAAACCAGCGCCACGGGCCTTTTCCTGGATACGCATGGCTTTTACCAGAGCGGGTAACGAGCCAGGTACGCCCCCCAACACCGATTTGTTGCCTTCCTTCAGTTTAAGCTGCTCCCAGTTGGCCTTTACCTGCTCTTCTGTTTCGGCGACCACGTCCCCATAGATATGCGGGTGCCGACTAATGAGCTTGTCACAAACGCCATTCAGCACATCAGCCATATCGAACCGGCCTGGCGATCCGGCTTCTAGTTCAGAAGCAATTTTAGCGTAGAAAACCAGGTGTAATTGAATGTCGCCCAACTCTTTCCGTATCTCTGGAAGATCTTTTTCCAGAATAGCGTCGGAGAGTTCGTAGGTTTCTTCGATGGTCAGATGTCGTAAGGTATCCATCGTCTGTTTTCGATCCCACGGACACTGTTCACGCAGTTCGTCCATGATGGTCAGCAGCCGGTCGAATGCCATCAGTTGTTCCTGACGACGAGGGGGTAATTCAGAAAGGGTCATGGTGTAAACTTACACAAAACACTTATTCAAAAACTATTGAAATTGTTCAACTTTGTACTATGTACATCACAAAGGTAGAACTACAGAACTTCAAACGCTTTACTGACTTAACCATTGATGGCATTCCTACGAATGCGAAATTGGTCTTACTTATTGGTTCCAATGGGTCGGGCAAGTCGTCGGTATTTGATGCGTTTGAGTTTTTAAACACAGGATCAAAAACGCATATCCATCAAAAGAGTGGTTCAGAGTATAAAGGCGCTATGCAAAGTTTGTTGAGCAGCCTTTCTTCTCTGAAAAAGCGTAGAGACTTACAAACCACTATTTTTATAGAAGACAATCAAGGAGAATCATCTCGATTTGAAGAGACGAAATCACCTATATCTATTAGTAAATTATCAGATAAGGCCTTCTATGGCCGAACAAGCTTTCGGCAAGTTGCTAGGTTAACCCGGCGTCAATCAGAAGAGAACAGTGTCTCTACAATCGAAGCCGACTCAGATAGACCCCGTACTTTTATTGACCGCGATAATCGGTTTGAAGCTGATATAGACCGTATAGCAAGGCAAATTTTCCAGGAGATTTTCAGGAATGGAGCTTCTGCTCAACAGATAAAGGACAAATATATAGAGCCTATAAATCAAGCTTTTGATCGCATTTTCGACTCTCAGCTAATTAACAGACTATCGCTTATTGAGTTTATACCACCTGGCGAAGGGCAGGCAACTCAGGTAAATTTTAGAAAGGGAGAATCCGAAATATCATACGATTATTTAAGCGCAGGGGAGAAAGAAGTTTTCAATATCCTTTTTAATCTGCTCGTTCGTCGAGATCAATTTACGGATACGGTTTATTTTTTTGATGAAATAGATCTCCATCTGAATACCAAGCTACAATTCAACCTGCTTAAAGAAATTACTGAAAACTGGATTCCAGAAAACTGTCAACTCTGGACAGCTTCGCACTCGCTTGGCTTTATCGACTATGCCCGACAGTATGAAAAAGGAGTAATTATCGATTTCGACGATCTGGATTTCGACCAGCCTCAGACCCTGTTTCCTGAACCCAAGGAGCGCTTAGATGTGTACGACATTGCTGTGCCTAAGGAGATGCTTTTTGAGATTATGAAGGACAAGAAAGTAGTAGCCTGTGAGAACCAAAATGCTGAATTCTATAATCTGCTAGCCCTTCCCAATACAATCTTTGTGGGTATGAAGGACGCACGCAGTGTATTTCTACAGGTGAAAAACGATCCAAGATACCATTCTCTTCGTGATCGAGATTTTATATCGGATACTGAAATTGAAAAAATAGAATCGATCTACCCAAATCATCATATACTTCGCTACTACAACTTCGAAAACTATTTATATCATCCAGATAACCTCACTGAACTAAATCCGACTGGATTTGACCGTGCTACGTATATTAAAGCTCTAAATCAGTATAAGCAGGAACGTTACGACTATATTTTGCCGGGGCTTATATCTTCTCGTCAGACTTATGAAGAGTTTAAAACGGATGATAAGCTTAAAGACAAATCCACAGATTCCATTGTGCACGATTTAAAAAGCGACGATTTTGAGCGGTTTTACAAGTATCTCAATATGAAAAACCAGCATGAAAAGATAGATCCTGCTCTTGGAAAAATTCCTCAAAAAAGCCTCGTTCAAACCAACTGGTTTCGGCAACAAATCCAAGCCATTCTGAACCGGTAGAAATATTTTCGCTGGTTTTCTTGATTGTCACTCCTTTTATTTATTTACTTTGCAATACAAAGTACTTTACATATGCAAACACACTACGCTTCACCGTATAGCCCGGCCTTGTCACCAATCCGCGACACACAGACGGGAAAAGGCCTTCGGGCCCTAACACTTTTAACGATAGCGGGGCTAACTTTAGTGATAACCCGTGGTCTTTTAACGGGTAATTGGTGGTTCTTCGTCATGTTAACCTGGAACCTGTTTCTGGCGTGGTTTCCATTGGGCGTCGTGCTGGTTCTTCGCGATTTACGAGCAGCGGGTGGCCCGTCGTGGTTTAGAAGCCGGTGGCTCTTTGTGGGTGCTCTACTGCTCTGGCTGGTCTTTTTACCCAATGCCCCCTATATTATTACCGATCTGTTCCACATCAAAAATATCGACCATCCTCTTCTCTGGTTCGATACTATGACGATATTCCTTTTTGCGTTAACTGGATTATTGATCGGTTTGTATTCCATTTTGCTGGTTCACCGAATGCTTCGGCCACAAATGGGGCAATGGCTAACCTGGGGGCTGATGCTGATTTGCCAGATTCTGTCGGGATTTGGCATTTATCTGGGCCGCGTTGGTCGCTGGAATAGCTGGGATATATTGACCAATCCATCCGCACTCACCTCGGCTATTGCCCATGTCTATCACGACCATTTGAGCATAAAACTTACATTGGCTTACGGCTTTGTTCTGATTGTTTTGTACGTGGCCTTTTACTGGTATGCCGAGCACGAGGAAAAGCCACACAAACTATAACCAGGCACCCAGTACGCTTATTTTAATGTTATGTTTGCCCAATGATTGATTTTCGTAAAGTCATCCGCAGTTTTCGATTTGCCGGGCAAGGTATTCTGGATTTATTCCGTTTCGAGAATAATGCGAAAGTACATCTACTGATTGCCGGTCTGGTTGTTGCGGCTGGTTTATATTTGCACCTAAACCGTACTGAATGGGCTATTATTTTAACGCAAATCGGATTGGTTTGGACTGCCGAAGCCTTCAATACCGCCATTGAAAAATTATGTGATTTTGTATCGCCAGGACTACATCCACAAATCAAAGCGATTAAAGATATGGCATCAGGGGCTGTGTTAATTTTAGCTATTGTAGCCGTGATTGTAGGTCTAATCATCCTTGGCGGGCGGCTCCTGGAATCCTTTCAATAAATTAGTCATTCATTATTCAGTTACGTTTACTCTTTCTACACTTTCGTTCTTTAGACTATGCACGAATCCCGCGAACACCTGCAAACGCTGACGGAAATCCGTAGCCTGATGGAGCGCTCTTCTAAATTCCTGTCATTGAGTGGCTTATCGGGCGTATCGGCGGGAGTAATTGCCCTGATCGGAGCCTTTCTTGTCTCCATGCGTTTGCAGACAAGCTTCTTAACCCGGCTTACTGACAGTGGCCACTCGACAGGAGCTACTCAACTAAACTATCACGATCAACGGCAGTTTTTAGTCAGTGTAGCAGCTGGTGTGCTTGTAGCAGCTCTGCTAGCGGGTACGTATTTTACCCTTCGAAAAGCGCGACGACAGGGTCAGAGCGTTTGGAATCAATCGTCTCAGCGGTTACTTTGGGCAATGGCTGTTCCGCTGGCAACTGGTGGAATATTTTGCCTTGCCCTCCTTTTCTATAATCTGATTTGGCTGGCCTTTCCGGCAACGCTTATTTTTTATGGACTGGCGTTGTACAATGGCAGCAAATACACCTTTCGCGATGTGGAATCTTTGGCCTATTGCGAAATTATATTGGGCCTGCTGTCGGTGTTTTGGCCGGGCTATAACCTGTTGACGTGGTCACTTGGCTTTGGGGTTCTGCACATTGTGTACGGCCTGGCCATGTACTACAAATATGAACGTACTACTGCATGAATAACGACCTGCTCGCTCAGTTTAACAAAGCCTTTGAAAGCAAAGCGCGGCTAAGCATCATGTCGGTTCTGATGGTTAATGACTCCCTGAGTTTTAATGCACTGAAAGAACTGCTTGGCCTCACAGACGGCAATCTGGCCACGCACCTTCGTGCGCTGGAAGAAGCGGGCTATGTAGCTGTACAGAAGCAGTTTATTGGGCGAAAACCGAATACCACTTACTCGGCAACACCACTTGGCCAACAGGCATTTACGGATCACCTGAATGCCTTAGAAGCGTTTATTAAGAATATGTAAATCCATCCTGCACAGTATCCTTACTTGCCTATAACACAAACCTTAACCAGTGTTTGTAAGACCCTATGTCGCTATTTTTTACCCTTTTAACTTTGTAAAACAAAGTACTTTCATGAAGATAGAATCGAAAGAGAATCAACTGAAAGCTGATTCTGAACTACCAATCGCACAGACAGATAACATCGAATATGGTCTGTCTGCATCTCCCCGTTCTCGTCTACTGGAACCGTTCCGAGATTCAACATTTGGTTTAGGACTTGTACTGCTATTGATTTCGGGGGGAGCGTATTTGGTGTATGACTTCTCTGAGACGCGTAAGGAAAGTGCGATGAACAATGTATTCTTTATGCTTCATTACGCCCTGGCCTTATTCTTCTCGTTGATGTTATTAACGGGCAATATTCTTCATTTCCACTGGAAACAGTATCCTGAAGGTCGTCACTCAAGATGGCTGGGTTTGTTGCTATGGCTCATCAGTGCCTACGCCTTGAACCGCAATATGTCTGTCTTTCAAAAATCGACTTCGTGGCTGTGTTGGGCACTCGTCTTGGTTGGAGTAGCTATGGTCCTGTACAGTTGGAAAGAATCGCTAACCGTTCGGATGCAGCAGTTACTTTATGCTGTGCTGGCGGTTGGCTGGTGGTTGTTTGCCTATATGGCTATTTACGTGTGTCAACTGTATATCATTAGCATACCATTACTACTTGGGTTAGGCTTATCCGTTCATACGTTCGTGCCACTTCTTTTCGCGATCACACTTGGGAAACGACTGTGGGAGGATGCAAAACGCGAAGAACATTTGCGACTTGGTATTAGCGTTGGGCTATCTGTACCGCTTCTGGCCATCGGTTTATTTCTAAGCGGCTGGATTCGCGACCTTAACTCTATGGAGCAAACGCGGCTGGAAGCTACCATCCGAAAAACCAGCGATCTCCCCGACTGGGTTCTTATCGCTCAACAACTTAAACAAAACGGCGCTGTATCTAGCTGGATTACCAATCGGCTTTTGTTGAGTAATCGAGTATATGCACAGGGCCATTTTTTCGATGACAGTAGTTGGGGTTTTGGTGGGCTAACGGCTTCCGACGATGTGCGCGAACATGATCCGCTGATCGTTATTGCTTCGCAATTGTTTCCTATCGATGTACTGAGCAATGCCGACCAACTAGCCTTGTTAAAGGTGCTTATGGGCAACCGACATGGCTCGGAAGAGAAGTTCTGGACGGGTCGGCACTTGGCAATACAGGATATTGTATCGCAGGTGCGTATCTGGCCGCAATTTCGGGTGAGTTATACCGAGCAAACATTTCGGATTCGGAATCAGGCACGTAACACCACCGAAGAAGCCCTGCTTACGTTTCATATGCCACCGGGTTCGGTCGTTTCGTCCATGTCACTCTGGGTTAACGGCCGCGAGGAGCCTGCTCGACTGACAACCGTTGCCAAAGCCGATTCAGCCTATCGTAGAATTGTAAACGTAGAGTCAAAAATCATCGCTCGAGATCCATCAGTCGTGTATTGGCAGGAGGGGAATCGGGTAACTGTGCGCGTATTTCCATGCCTGGCCGGTGAAGATCGGCGCGTAAAATTAGGCATTACTTCTCCCTTGACATTTAAGAGCAGTCCAATGGCAAATCGGCTAACTTATCAGGTTCCGTATGTCGAAGGCCCGGATGCGAGTTCGGCAAAAGAGCTTATTCATGTCGATTTTGATTCAACCCCGATCAATATCACAAAGCCCTGGTTATGGCAAGCGCTCAACAGTAAAACGCTTACGCATCAGGGCCGTTACAATCCTGATTGGCAACTCGTATTCGACGCACCGAATTTATCTACCGATGCCTTTATACTCAACAATCAGGCTTATAAAACAGAATCACTAATACCAGAAAATGAGTCATTTACGCCTACTGATGTGTATCTGGACGTAAACAAATCGTGGAGTCAAAGTGAGTTTAAAGAGGCCTTTCAGATGATTCAACGCCAGCCAAACTGCCGGGCTTGGGTATTCGATGATGGATTAAAAGAGCTTGACGAAACAGAACTGGAACCAACTTATAAACGACTCCATAAACAAGAATTTAGCCTCTTCCCAATTTATCGGATTCAGAATCCGGCAACGGCTCTGCTCATTACGAAAAGCACAGATATATCGCCCACGTTGAGCGACTTAAAGAATAGCCCGTTTGCCGAAAATCTGGGGCAATTAGCGAAACAGCAAGTACCTATTCGTACATTTTGTTATCGATCAGATGATCAGCCAAACAACCTCACGCCTTACCTAAAAACGTTGGCAGAACTCAGCGTGCTAAACGTGACAACAGGCTATAGTTTCAATCTGACTCAGTATGTCAACAGTCACGAGTTCCCTTGCCAAACCAATGAACCAGCACTTATCGAGTTGCCCGAAGCCGGGATTGCCATTCGCGAAACATCCAGCCAACCAGACCAGGCGTCGGTAGCCCCAGACCATCTTGCCCGCTTATTTACGTACAATCGATTATTACACCAGATTGGGCGACAGTATTTTGTCAAGAACTACCAGACAGAGGCACTCATTCAGGAAGCCCAACAGGCTCATATTGTATCGCCAATATCGAGTTTAGTTGTTCTCGAAACGGCTGCTGATTACGATCGATTTGGCATTAAAAAAGACAATTCAGGCCTTGACAACGCTACTCTGAAACAAGAAGGAGCTGTACCCGAACCCCACGAATGGGCCTTGTTGATTATGCTGGCGAGTTTAATTGGATGGCTGATTTGGCGAAAGAGATATGCTCTCAATTGATCTGACCACATTACTGGCAATTTCACTACTCGTTTACGCCTGGTGGCCAGGCAACGCAGGCAGGAACCGCTGGACGGGCCGGTTAGTGACCTTATGCCTACTCTCACCCGTTCTCCGTTATCTTTCTGCCCTCTTCTCGTTCCCAATTCGTTTGCAGCTCAGCACCTGGGCGGGTAGTTTGCTTCGATTAGTTGGCCTGAATGTGCAGGTAGAAGGCAATGTACTTATTAAAACCACCCGAGAATTTGGTTCTGTTGAAATGGCTGTTGACCCTGCCTGTATGGGGCTACAACTCACTGGTGTGTCGCTTTTGGCTGGGCTGTTCGCGCTAATTTGGCAAGAGCGTGAACAGCAAAAAAAGGTCTCACTGGGTTGGATAATCCCTTATCAGTCAGTCGTTTTTGGACTAACTATTTTCTGCAATTTGTTTCGAATCGTGCTATTGGTCGCTTTAGGGGCAATGCCCGGCACCTGGGAACATGAAGGCATCGGCTTGGCCTGTGTGCTGGTTTATACATGGCTCCCGACCTGGTGGCTGGCGCGTCTATTCGTACAGCGAATGGGCCAGGTAGAGTCCTACAACTCATCCCTGGAGTTAGCCACTAACCTGTTAAAACCAGCACGCTGGAGCTTCGGGTTAGTGGTGGCTGGCCTTAGCATCAGAGCTTTAGCGGCTCTACCAAACAATAAGCCGATCAAAATCGGTACAAATTCTAAATCGACGCTAGGCATTGGCTCTAGTTATGAGTCTGGCTGCCAGCGAAAAGTCCTTGCCAACGGATTTATTCAACTTTCAAAACCAGGCTTATTACTCTATCTAAAACCACAGTCCGACTGGTTCAGTGCTGATCATAGCCCGATGGCTTGTTGGCAGGGCAGCGGTTATGAACTTCGCCGGGTTCGGGAAACGGTAGTCGATGGGCACCCGGCTTATGTTGGGGAGTTGCGAAAAAGAGGCCAGACTCTATATACCGCCTGGTGGTTCAGCAATGGAACGTTAACCACAATAAGCCAACTGACGATGCGCGGGCGGATGCTTCGGGGCGAAACGGGGTTTGTGCTTGTCAATCTGACCGTCGAGAAGCCATTCCGGCAATCTTAGGCCATGTATAGTAGCTATGCGTGTTGTCAGGTTCATGAACTTGACAACACGCATAGCTCTTTCCTAAACTAACGTGAATTATGGAGGATTTACGAATAGAATTATACTAGTTTTTTGTCATCCCGACGTCAGGAGGGATCTTCGGTAAATAACCAGTTGCCGAAGATCCCTCCTGACGTCGGGATGACAAAAAACAATATTATAAATAACTGACAATCAATTAATAACTTCAGATTATATCCATTATTCACGTTAAACTACTTCGTAGAAAATTCTGAGTCTTTTATTCCCTTGTTAATCTTCACATTATCGACCGACATCGTCATGGGGCCGCGTGGTGATGTCTGTGTAATGGTCATGGGAAACTTAATGCCGTTGGTATCTTTATAATCGGAGTAAACACTGGTGGTGGTCATTTCGCCCCTAGGCGACTTGTTCGTGGCAATCGACTGTACCTTCAGGCCTGTTGTTACATCAAAATTATCCGTCCAGGTGCCTCTCCCATCGGCCAGTGCATGGCTCAGTTTATAGGTATCCTTGCCCTCTATTTTTTCAGTACCAACGAGCGTGCTTGTCACTCCATTTTCGGCATAGTGTAATTCAGGAAAAAGAGTATTGATCGCCGTCATCTGTTTTGCTTCTGTCCCTTCTATGGTATTGGTGCCCTGCATACCCCCTCGTAAAACCTTCTCACCATCGCCAACCTGTCGCATTATTTCCATTCCGTTGGCATTAATCACCATCGAAAATTTATTGGGCAATTTCTGTTTGCGGGTGATGATAATGGAATTACCATTCATATCCGACGACATATTGGTCGTCATGTCTGTCACGTTCATCAAGGCCTCTTTACCCCCAATAGCTGCAATATATTTGTTGATCACTTCATCAGCAGTCGGTGCCGTCTGCGCTATAGCTAATTGCCCCAAAACAAGCAGGGTGCCGGTCAGTATTTTTATCTTTTTCATGATGTTTAGGTTATGTCTTTTTCAAAGGTAAAGCATCGTTTAGTAAACGGCAATACCCTTCACTTAGGCGATTTTCGGATTAATTTATCAGGGCAAATTCGATTAGATAGACTAGTGCGCCAGCCACATAACCCACCAACGCAAGCCCGCTAATTTTTCGCAAATACCACCCGAAAGTCAGTTTCTCCATACCCATAATGGCTACCCCTGCTGCCGATCCTATAATCAGTAAACTACCACCCGTACCCGCACAATAGGCCAGAAATGCCCAAAGTTTGTCATCGACCGGATAAGTTTGCAAGTCGTACATTCCCATAGTGGCCGCCACAATAGGAACATTATCGACTATGGCGGATACAATACCAATCAGGAATACAATTGCATCCAGATTACCGATTGCCTGGTTTAACGATCCGGCCAGATTATGTAAAATGCCCGTTGCCTCCAGCACGCCTACGGCCAAAAGAATTCCCAGGAAAAACAGGATACTTGGCGCATCAATTCGACTGAGGGCATAGGCCGCCGTAAATTTTTGTCGCTCGGCTTCATCTTTATCGCTGTGAATCAATTCAGAGACTACCCAAATTACGCCTAGCACCAGCATCATACCCATGTAGGGAGGCAAGTGGGTAACTGTCTTGAAAATTGGCACGAAAAGCATGCCCCCTAATCCGGTAGCCAACATCATCCGACGGTCGCGTCGTGCCGCTGGGGTCACGTAAGGTCGGCTAACCCCTTGTGAGGCTATTTTGACCTGAACATTCGGTTGCGAACGGCTGAGGATAGCCAGTGGCAGCAGCATCGATACCAGGCTAGGCAAAAGCAGCGATTGCATGATGTGAAGCGTAGTGATTTGTCCACCAATCCACAGCATTGTTGTAGTCACATCGCCAATAGGCGACCAGGCTCCGCCCGCATTGGCAGCAATAATGATCATACCAGCCATCATATGCCGCTGGTCAGGGTCTCGCACCAACTTCCGGGTAACGGCTACCATCACAATCGCCGTAGTCAGGTTATCCAGCAGGGCGGATAAAAAAAATGTGAGTAGGCTAATGATCCAGAGCAGGGTACGGATATTACGACTGGCAATCCGATCCGTAATTAGAGTAAATCCGTCATGAACATCAATTAGCTCCACTACCGTCATAGCTCCCAGCAGAAAAAATAGTATTTCGGCTGTGTTGGTCAAGCTTTCGGCCAGGTGATGTCCAACCGTTTCGGGCTGGGTAGCCATTAAAGCGTAAATAGCCCAGCAAACGACGCCCGTAATGAGTGCCGTTGCCGTTTTGTTAATGTTGATCGAGTGTTCGAGTGTAATGAGGATATAGCCAATAACAAAGGCCGTAATTAATAATAAAATCATAGATGCAAACTAACAACTTAGCGCCTTTAGGAAGGCCTAATTAGTGAATATTTTTGCGCTGGTCGTTGTTTGTTGCTTATACGCGTATAACTATGTTTGTTATTCATTTGCCTTCGTTAGGCCCAGACGGAATGGCCTTATTTCCGTTCATTTTAGTAAAGCGACCAAACCCTGGGCCAGCCCTACTCAATCACGAACGGATTCACCTGCGACAGCAAGCAGAGCTTGGGATTCTCCCTTTTTATATTTGGTACGGGCTGGAGTATCTTGTCCGGCGATTCCACTACCGCGATCATTATAGTGCTTACCGAAATATAAGTTTCGAACGTGAAGCTTTTTCCAATGATCAGGATTTGAGCTATCTTAAAACGCGGTCGTTCTGGGGATTTTGGCGCTATATCGCGAATAGTAATGGGGAATATTGAGATAATTTAGATTCTTTGGATTTTACGGATTCTGTGGATTCTATTATTGCTAGTTATCCATAAAATAGAATCCACAGAATCCGTAAAATCCAAAGAATCTACCAATAAATATATCACTCTACATTTCTTACTGATTGATTTCTGAGCAGCCCAACCATTGTAGCTACCGAGGATAGTACCACAACCAGGGTAGGGATGCCTTCGCGAAAGCCTACTAACCGTAAGTCTTCCGGGATATTCAGGTAAAGCAAAATAGTGATGAGGCCACGGGGTGCAATCCAGAGTAGTGGAATTAGCGGCCCCGAATAGGTTAGTCGGAGTGTTACCCAGCGCCAGAAAAAAATCACGACAACAAATAACACGCTAACAATCAGGGCGTCCATTTCTACCAGATCGTGCGGAACAGCGGCATACCCCAGAATTAAATAGAAAAAGGTTCGAACAACGAAGGCTCCTTCGGCTGTCAGGTTTTTTAGTTGATCCAATTCTTTTTCAAACAAATCGTTTTTCAGAATCTGACTCAACCGACCACGAATAAACAAATCTGTATTATTCAGAAACAGGCCGAAAATCAAAATCAACAGCAGTGACGACATGTGATTTATTTCGGCCAGCGCATAAACCAGAAACAGTACCGAAATAATGGGCAGGAATTTGATCCGATGATTGATCCGTCCAATTAGATAGAGCAGCAAAAAGCAGCAGCCTAAAGATATAATGGCCATTGCGAGCGTATCGCGCGTGAACGACCAGATGGCTCCTAGCACCGATCCTCGGCTTAATAGCAGAAAATTATACGCCATAATGCCTAATATGCTGGCATACGCTGACTCATATACGGCGAATTCACGCTGCCCGCCTGTTAGGTTCGTTACGGACTGAACGGTAACCGAGCTACTGACAATAGAGAATGGCAGGGCGGCAATCAGACAATGGTAAAATGAATCGTTGAGAAGCAGGTAAAGCATACCGGCCATAATGAGGGTTCCGCCAATAATAGCCATCAGTGACGACAGTAGCGTCCGGCGGATGCTGCTTAAACGGTCGGTATGGAGTTCCAGATCAAGTCCGCCTTCCAGCACAATCAGAATCAGGCCCAACGTACCCAGTGTGGGCAAAATCGTATTGACATAAGGTACCTGAACCTTGAAATACTCGGTTGCCTGCCTTGTAAGCATGCCTAATAACAACAGCAGCAAAACAGATGGCGTTTTGAACCGACTGCTGAACAAATCAAAGGCGTACGAAATCAATACCGATAAACTCAGAACTATAATCAGTATAGATGAATCCATAGGTCAAAATATAGTCGAAAGTCGCTAGTCAGGCGTCATTAGTCGATTCGATCTACTTGTTCTGTAGTATCTACTATTGGCTAATGACACCTGACTAGCGACTATTTCCGGGCGTAGTAATATAGATTTATGGATGACGCATTGGCGCGTTCACTGATGGTAAAGAACCCTTTATTGTCCTTATCAAAACAAACCGCTTCACCCTGCGGCTCTGCTCGTACTACTAATTGACGGGTGTTTCCATACTGCAATGCATCGGCAATGGATTGTCCAGAATCGCGCTTCCAGTAGTAAAGCTGGGTGTAGGTCCGTACCAGGATTTCGGAACCATCGGGCGAGATCGACGCGCCTGTTACAAACGTTATTGGCAGTTCACCATAGGCTTTAGCTACAGTTATCTCATTAACATTTTGTGGATAAGGCAAACTGTATAAATGGACCTTTTCTTCTCGTTTCGAGATAATGTAAATGTCTTTCGTAGCTGGATCGACAAACATGGCCTCGGCATCTCGGGGGCCATCGGGATAGCGGAAGTTAATCCGTTCAACCTGCCCGATAGTTGCCTGCAAGGAAGTAGGCTCCGGTAATCGATAGATTTGGCAAGTCGAGTATTGGGCATTGTTATCGCCAATATCGCCAATGTAGAGGTAATTGGTACCATCTGTTGGCCCTGGTCCAATCGTCATCTCTTCCCAATCACGATTCGTACTGTTCGGAATATTGATTTTGCCCTTTACTTTCCCATCGTAACCTAACAGGGCAAGTTCGGCCGGGCTACCGCTGTCCTGCTCAATCCAAAGGTTACCAGGCTGGCTCCGACTGTCGGCCATACCCGATGCTTCGTCTATCTGACCAGCCGTTACGGGTGTAACTGTTGGCTCTGAAGAAAATTGAGCTTCGTACACTCCAGGTATAGCAAGCTTGCAGGAGGCTAGCGCCAACCAAAAAACCAACAAAATGAAATAACGCATGAAAATTCCGGTTGATTCAACTGTCAAAGTAACGAACAGATAGGCAAAAGTTATAAACATGGCTTAATAAAGCTATTTAAGCGCTCGTTTCGGGAATTAGGCTGGTAATAGTATTTTGAAAGTAGCCCCCTGGTTCAGTACCGAATCGGCACGAATATAGCCCTGGTGATTATCAACCACTTTACGAACAATGGCCAGCCCTATGCCCGTCCCCTGGTACTCAGTCCGATTGTGTAGGCGCTGGAATACCTGAAATATTCGTTCGGCCTGGTGCGGTTCGAAACCAATCCCATTATCGGCCACGGTAATCAGATGAAACAAGCGATCAGTATCACTGGCCGAAATATTCATTTCGCTCATTTCTCGTCCGTACAGGCTCCGGGTTGTAATCGCAATAGTGGGTGCAGGAGACGTTGGGCCTGATTTCGAAAACTTTAGTGCATTACTAATCAGATTTTGAAAAAGTTGACGCAATTGGGCAGAGTCACCCTGTACCACAGGCAAAGGCTCTACCGTTATGTGTGCACGTTTATCTGTAATGATCGTTTCAAGATCGGCCAACACATCGTTGACGAGTTGGTCCAGTTGTACGGCACTTAATGTTTCGCGTATTGTAGTAACCCTGGAATAGGCCAGTACATCTTTTATTAAGACCTGCATACGAGCCGCTGCCGATTGCATCCGCTGAATCATGTCGGCCCCTCCATCGTCGATAACCGACGCGTACTGCGATTGAATAATATCGCCAAAGGCCTGAATTTTCCGCAAAGGCTCCTGCAAATCGTGACTGGCGACGTAGGCAAACTGCTCCAGGTTTTTGTTGGATCGTTGTAGATCAACAACCGAGTTTTCTAATCGTTGATGCAGTTGCTTTTGAACCGATATGTCGGTGAAGGTAATAACCAGCCCATCACCAAGTTTATTCGTCGATACATCAACCCAGAAGTTCAGCCCGTCGTAGTTATAGTGCATTTCGATTCGAACCGACTCCCCCGTTTCAACCGTATGCACATAATGAGCGAACAAGCCTGACTTGACATTTTCGGGGAAGACAGCCAAAAGACGTTGCCCAACCAAGTTATTAACCGGTTTAGCGACCATTCGGCAGGATGCCTCGTTGGCCGACAAGAAGGTAAAGTCAATCAGTTTCCCGGCGTCATCCCGAACCGACGCCAACGACATAATACCATTCGGTGAGCTATCCAGTACGCTATTCAGCAAATTCGTTTGCTGCCGATTGGCTTGCTCGGCGCGTTTAAGGGAAGAAATATCGCGCGTAACACAGAGTATTCCGTCGCCCAGTTTGGAACGACTCATCAGAAACCAGGCATTCAGGTGCGAATTAAAGAAATCATATTCGTGTGGCTGATTGGTTTTCATAACGCCACACATTACTTGAAAGCTTTTCTCGGTGGATCGCCGGAGTTGCTCATTATCACCTAACAACAGGGTTCCGACGGATGCCTTATAGATACCCTCCACCATTTCCTGCGACTTCTTATTGGCGTAGTCTATCCTAAAGTTCAAAATCTCTTTAGCCTCATTACGCATAGCCCGCATCCAGACAACGGCATCCGGCAACGCATCCAGAAGTTGGGCAAATTCGACATCGGTGGGCTGTTCGAGTAACATTGATCGGTACAGGTTGGGGCGATACTGGAAGCAAGTTACAATAATCTCGCTGTTTTATGTAGCCACAAATAAGTCATTTGAATCCGAATTTTCCCGATGCCAATCTGCCTGGATCAACCCATAACTGAAGTCATTCTTCTAGAGTAAATACCGCCTGCCTATGGCCCAAATACTTAAATCCAAGACAATCCCCGTATACATAGGTTAGTTTCTAAACCATTTTTGCTTTGGGTAATGGGCACCTCCAAAACCATAACTTGCCCTATTCGTATGAAAAATTGGCTGACTTTTTTTGCGGCTATGCTGCTACTGGGCTTTTGCTTCAGTTTTACTTTACGCCCATCTGCCGATGGTTGGGTTAGTATCTTCGACGGCAAAACGTTTAACGGCTGGAAAGTTACGGAAGATAGCCCATCAACGTTTACTATTCAGGATGGAGCTATTGTCGTAAATGGACCGCGTGCTCACTTGTTTTATGAAGGCCCCGTAAATAACCACAACTTCAAGAATTTTGAGTGGAAAGCTCAGGTAAAAACCATGCCTGGCTCCAACTCAGGTATGTTTATTCACACGGCCTACCAAACAACAGGCTGGCCATCCAAAGGGTACGAAATCCAGGTCAACCAAACCCACACCGACTGGCGGAAAACGGGCAGCGTTTATGGCATTCAGGATGTAAAAGAAACCTTTGTTAAAGACGACGAGTGGTATACTGAACACATCATCGTACAGGGCAAAAAAGTGATGATCAAAATCAATGATAAACTCATCAACGATTATACTGAGCCAGACAGCATTAGCACAGGAAAATCCTCTAAAAAGTTAAGCATGGGTACAGTGGCTCTACAGGGACACGACCCAAAAAGCAAGGTGTATTACAAAGACATCATGATTAAAGTATTGCCCGACTAATCATTTATAAGACAAGAAGTAGCGTGCTCGGAACAGGATTTAATCGATTCTGCTTCGAGCACGTTGTTTTTTAGTCATCCCTGCTTCTCGCTCCGTATCCCAGGTGGTTTAAACTATCCGGTCTCTTTTGAGTTCTACTACCACACTAAATCGTTACCGTTATGAGCCATATGACCACCCTGACTGAAGTAATGGAAGAGCTCCGGACAAAAGGCTATACACATGAATTCGGCCCTAAAAAGGACTATCTGGAAGAAAAGAGCACTGAAACGAAATTGAAGAGTGAAGACTTTAACGTCGATAAGTTTTATCGGTTTGAGGGTACCTCAGACCCTGGCGATGAAATGACACTCTATGCCATTACAGCATCCAATGGTATGAAAGGGGTTTTCGTGTCGGCCCAGGGTACGTACTCGAATGAAGTATCGCCCGAGCTAATGGCTAAATTTAACACAACAGACCGCGCCCATATCAATACCGAGGGTTCCGTTCAGCCAATTGGGCATGAGGGAACCAACTCCTAGTCATTTCTTCGATATTTGCAAGAAAACTTCCCGAAAAATTTGACTTTTTTCGGGTTTTTTACTATATTTGCGGCCTTTACAAAAAATGCACCGTTCATTTTCGTGCTGATATCCTATGAAGTTATCCGAATTTAAATTCGATTTACCCGAAAGTCTTATTGCCAAATACCCAGTTGAGCGGGGTGAATCTCGGCTTATGGTTGTAGACCGAAAAGCCAAAACGATCGAACACAAGCAATTTTCGGATATGCTGAGTTACTTCGGAGATGGTGATGTAATGGTGATCAATAACACTAAAGTTTTTCCAGCGCGGCTTTATGGCAACAAGGAAAAAACGGGTGCTAAAATCGAAGTATTTCTTCTGCGCGAGCTAAACCGTGAAATGAAACTCTGGGATGTATTAGTCGACCCAGCCCGTAAAATTCGCGTTGGCAACAAACTATATTTCGGAGACAGTGATCTGGTTGCGGAGGTAATTGATAATACAACATCAAGAGGACGTACAATCCGGTTCTTATTCGATGGTAATCATGAGGAATTCATGAAAGCGGTTGATGAACTGGGCGAAACACCAATTCCTCGGGCTATGAACCGGGAAGCCGAAGATGCTGACCGTGAAGATTATCAAACCGTTTTCGCCCAACATGTAGGAGCCGTAGCAGCGCCTACCGCTGGTTTGCACTTTACCAAGGCCATGATGAAGCGAATGGAAATCAAAGGCATTGACTTTGCTCCAATCACCCTTCACGTTGGCTTAGGCACGTTCCGCCAGGTAGACGTTGAAGACCTGACCAAACACAAAACGGATTCTGAAAACTATAAGATCTCGGAAGAGTCAGCCAAAATTGTTAACACGGCGCTCGATGCTGGTAAGCGGGTGTGTGCCATTGGTACTACTTCGCTCAAAGCGATTGAATCATCGGTATCGGCAAATAGCCGTCTGAAGCCCGTTGAAGGCTGGACAGATCGGTTTATTTTCCCACCTTATGACTTTAAAATTGCCAACTCGCTGTTAACGAGCCTGCACTTGCCCGAGTCAATCCTGATCATGATGACGAGTGCTTTTGGTGGTCACGAACTCATCAAGGAAGCTTATCAGGCGGCCATTAAAGAAAAATATCGCTTCTTCAGCTATGGCGACGCGATGTTGATCATCTAACTCGGTCGATAGTTGTCAATCGGTAGTGGTAAGTACTTTGTGATTACTATTTTTGGGGGCCAGTAGGCCCCCTTTTTTATGCGTATTGGCTATTCTGACAGCCCACGACGAATGATTGATAACGCCCAACTTACAACCCATTTTGCCATCATTGTGGCAGGCGGCAGTGGCAGCCGGATGAAATCCGACGTGCCTAAACAATTTTTGCTACTGAACGGAAAACCCATCCTTCAGCATACCATTGAACGTTTTCTGGAGGTGCTTCCGGCATCCCAACTAATTCTGGTTTTGCCCGCAAAAGAACAGGCGATTTGGGAGGACCTCTGTCAAGAGCATGATTTCCATCCATCCATTCAAACGGCTAATGGGGGAGCCACCCGCTTCCAGTCGGTTCGTAATGGGTTGATTACAATTACTGTCTCAGAGGGATTAGTGGCCGTTCATGATGGTGTTCGCCCGTTTATTTCGCCAGAAATTATTCAGAATAGCTTCGAGACAGCAGCGCGTACAGGATCGGCGGTGACCTGCGTACCGGTTAAAGATTCGGTGCGGGTCGTTGGAGCCAATGGCGTTAGTCAGGCTGTTGATCGGAGTCAATATCGTTTGGTCCAAACCCCTCAAACATTTCAACTAACTTCGTTCCGTCAGGCCTTTCAAGTTGAGGAGCAGTCGTTTTTTACCGACTGTGCCAGTGTGATGGAATACGCTGGCTTCCCAATTACGCTTATCGAAGGGGCATACGAAAATATTAAGATTACAACGCCGGAGGATCTTAAACCAGGATTTTTATGATTTTACTGATTTACAGGATTTTGCAAACTATGAATAGACTACATTTTAGGCTTATTATCTAAGTCATAAGGTTTTACAAAATCAGTAAACAAAATCATAAAAATCAGTCCAATCATAAAATCCCGGTTCTGACAATGCGCCAACGACTCCCTGCTCAACACTACATCGACGGCATTCTAGCCGGTGACCGACTAGTGCTCAGTCAGTCTATTACGCTTGTAGAGAGTCGCCGAATTGATGATCAGGATATAGCCCAACAGGCGCTGGAGGCTGTTCTGCCCCAAACAGGTAATTCCATTCGGATAGGCATTACGGGCGTGCCAGGCGTGGGAAAAAGTACATTTATCGAGGCCTTTGGTACGTATCTGACTCAACAATCTCATCGGCTAGCGGTGCTCACTGTCGACCCAACCAGCCAGCGTTCGGGCGGCAGTTTGCTTGGCGATAAAACTCGAATGGAAACGCTTTCGATGAACCCCAATGCCTATATCCGCCCTTCGCCAGCGGGCGATTCACTAGGTGGAGTCGCGCATCGTACTCGGGAGACAATTCTTTTTTGCGAAGCTGCCGGATTCGATACCATTTTGGTAGAGACCGTTGGTGTAGGCCAGTCCGAAACGGTCGTACACGGCATGGTGGATTTCTTTTTGTTACTGATGCTGGCAGGGGCTGGCGACGAATTACAAGGAATGAAACGAGGCATTATGGAACTAGCCGATGCACTGGTTATTACGAAAGCTGATGGCGACAACAAAGAAGCAGCGAATCGGGCTCGCGTCGAATACCAAAATGCTCTACACTTATTCCCTCCTACCGGAACAGGTTGGTTTCCACCTGTACTCACCTGCTCGGCCCTACCCATCCAAAGCGCCACCCCAGTTGGCATAACCGACGTTTGGGAAATGATTGCAGAACATCAGCGATTGACAACTCAAAATGGCACCCGAGTTCATCGGCGGCAGGAGCAGCAGTTGACCTGGTTCCGATCGCTTTTGCGCCAGCGACTGGAAGGTCGATTCTTCGACCAGCCGGGTATTCGTGAACAGCTCACTCAGCTCGAAAACCAAGTATTATCGGGAACTCTCCTCCCCTCTCCTGCGGTAGACAGATTGTTGAAACAGTCACCCGGCAGCACATAAAGTGCGACCCCTTCAGGGTCAAATGTTTATAGTAAATAATTTAGCTATAGACATTTGACCCTGAAGGGGTCATACGTATTATTTACCTCTATCCTAATCTACGCATTACCCAACGTCCGCTCAGGCTCATTGGCCCTAGTAGCCGGAATACTTTCATCGGTTGTGCTGGTCGTCCAGTCAGGATTACTTTCTTCGCTGTTTACGGGTGGTTGTCCCCACGAAGCGCGCTTCGACTCTTCAATATCGGCATTGGTAATGCCTTTCTCCTGATCAGCCTCTGCGGCAATGGCATCTGCCTCTGACACATCGCCCGGTACGTCGGTATCGTTACTAGACGCCACGCGGGAAGGAAGATCGTTGTCCAGATTTTTATCATTCAATTGTGCCAACGCAGGGGGAATACCCATTGTGTTGTGCATAGCCTGAGCGGCAAACGACTCAGTGCTTTCTTTGCGGGATTTGCTACTTACGCTCATAACGTTTTTTGTTAAGTGTTGAGAAAGAAAAGTTAATATGCAGGCTTGTTGTTCAGATCGGTCCCGGTTTCTGCAACGTCGGCTTCACGCTCTTTTTGGGTCTCCTCGTCTGATGTTTTCTTATCGCTATTCTGCTCTTTGGCAGCACGCTCCGCTTTAGGAACAGGCACCTCATTGGCAGAGGCATAATCGTCGGGACCATGTGTCGTGACATCTACCATGGCGGTATTTGTCTTTGCCTCATCGGCAACGGCGCTATTTAGGCCTTCTTCTGTCAATTCAAGTGTGCTGTTGGCATTATCGCCCATCCGTAGGACACCATTTTTACTATCCATATCGGTACTGCCAATAGCCCGTTCATTCCGGCCATCCTGCCCACCCCTCACCTGCTGACTATCCAGACCATTCGCAGAATTTTCCTGATCGGCACGGTTTCTATTGTCAGAGTAAGCCCTATCGGCATCGGTATCATCGGAACCCAACGGGCCATCCGTCCTTCCGGTTATGTGGGCAGTATCACGATCTATATCTTTTTCGTCTTTCATGTCGTTGAGTCGGCTTATTTTATAGAATAACCTCGTTTCAGCTAAAAAGTTTGTACTTGTGTTAGCCAATTATTTTCTATAACGAATCGAATTAAACAGGTCGAAGGAATACTTTCTGAAATTATGGTCGCTACACCCAACCTACCGGAAAATTAATATACCTACCGAAAAATATACATTAGACTAGGCGTGCTATGATTTTAATAAGAATAGCGTTTAATTTCTAATAGAATCTGGCACATAAGCCGATTCAATCATTTTATAACAAGCGACTTACAGTCGATCAATCCGTGCCGATCCTGAATGTTGTTCGCCGGTTTGATCGTATCTATAGACAGTAAATTTAATAGTTGGATAAAGCGTAATGCAGAAAGCGGCCCGATCATATCGGCCCGCTTTTTTTATATGGGTATCCAGCTCACAAATCACAAAAAAAGAGGCCATCAACATGATGACCTCTTTCCGTTACTAATCTCCGTTGACTAGTTAGTCAACATCCCAGAATATCTTAGTGGCAAACGCATCAATCGTACCTTGTGCGGTCACATTGGCTACGTTAGAGCCAGCTTCGGTGTTCGGATAAAATAGACGCGTAGGACGCTTGTTATCAGGCACCTGAATACTTTGTGGCGTAACTGGTAGGTTCGTCCGGCGATATTCAGCCCAGGCTTCCAGACCGTTGAAGTTGGTCAGGGCAATCCATTTCTGGATGGCAATAGCGGCCAGTTTATCTGCCGATGAATCAAAGTCATAGTTTTCAATTTTGCTACCTTTGAACGCAGCAGCACCAGCCGTATTAGCCCCCAATACGCGGAACGACTGCACGATACCTTCTTCGAAATAAGCCTTAGCCGTATTTGGGAGCGTTACATCTGCATACCGTTGTTTAGCTTCTGCCAGCAGGAACTGAACTTCCGATGAGGTCATAAGAATGTATGGCCGATTATAATCACCTTTAACTAAGAGGCTTGGCCCAACAGATGAAGTGTTTGCAGGTAAATAACCTGAGCTAGCCCCAAAGGGTGTACCTGCGTAGTTTGCTGCGATTTCAGCTTTCGTACTAACACCCGGTGTACCGGTGCTTTCACCACCAGTAGCATAGGCAATCCGCTTCAGCCGTAGCGTATCACCAGCGGCTTTGAGACCGTCGATCAGGAACTTCGTTGGACGAGGGTAGTTGTTCAACGCCCGTTTAGCGCCCGTAGCGTCATAACCCCAACGGTCATAAACTGGGTTCAACTGACCGGCTGCTGGCTGGAAGAACGATGGTCCACCGATGCTGGCTTCGTAGCCAGTCAGGAAGCCTGAACCTTCAGTTACGATCTTGTTGATCTCCGTTTTGATGTACGCATCGCGACCAGACACTTTAGATTGGCGAATTAGAATACGCATCTTAAGCGAGTTCGCGAATTGAATCCACTTCGTAATATTACCATTGAAAGCAATATCCGACGTAGTAAAAGCACTTGTGAAAGCGTTCGCTTTTAAATCAACAATAGCCTCGTCCAGCGCTGTAATTAACGACTCATAAATTGCCTTTTGATCATCGAATTTTGGGGCCAAAGAAGCAGCAGCTTTCAAGGCATCCGTATAAGGCAAGTTACCATACAGATCCACCATCTGTTGATACAGCATGGCTTTCATTACCTTTGAAGGCCCTTTCAGGAACTTCTGGTTGTTTGCATCGGCATTGTTGATTACATACTGATAATCCTCCAGATTGTCATAGTACGTATCCCAATAGTTGAAATCACCATTGGTGAACTGGTAGGCAAATTGAGTGGTCGTGATAATGTATCCATTACCCTGAGTCCATTGACCTGCCCAATAGAAGCCAAGTTCGTTAGACCCTTGACCATTAGTGTTTCCAGCTATGTTGGTCGCTGTTGTATTCAGCGCATTGGTAAATACATAGCTTGGAAGTGTACTAGCCGCTTGGTTTGGGTTCGTGTTAATATCCAGAAATGACTTGGTATTGCAACTACTACCACCCAATGCTACTAAAGCAGCGATTATAAGTGTTTTGAATTTCATGTTAAGATCTATGTTGCTTTTACTAGAATGTCAGGTTGATGTTTACACCGTATTGGCGAACAGGTGGCGTTTGACCAGTTGTGTTGATACCGATACCAACAGAGGTGTTCGTGGTAGGCACAGTTGTAGCCTGACTACCTGGCGTTGGGTTACCCTGATAGCTATATTCAGGATCGGTGTAGTAGTTCAACTTATCAACAATAGTCAACAGGTTCCGACCGTAAAGCGCAATGCTGGCACCTGAGAAAATCTTCGTTTTCGTCATCAGGCTCTGTGGCAACCGGTACGACAGGTTGATATCGCGCAGTTTAATGAACCAGGCTGGTGTAACGAAGTTCTCAGAAATCAACCGGTAGTTATCTACCCACAGAGAGTATTCAGCCTCACGAACGTTCGTCGTGTTAGCCGATACGCTACCATCAGCGTTCAGAATAGCCGAGTTCGGGAATACGTGTGGAGCACGATCTTCTGTCCATTTGCCCGTTCCGGTGAACGTCATCTGACGACCCAGGTCACTGAACATTACGTTACCACCCCGGTATTCGAAGTTGAACGTAAAGCCGAAGTTACCGTATTCCATTTTAGAACCCAGACCAGCAATGTGGCGAGGCAGCACACCACCCCGAGGTAATAACGAAGTATTACGCAGTGGATAACCGGTCGTTGCATTTACCAGAACGCGGCCTGAGTTATCAGGAGCATATTGGTAACCATCCGTTTTCAGGATCGGGAAACGTGAATCTTTGATTACGTTCGTATTGGCATACGAGAAACCACCGATCTGGAATTCGTTGATACCTGGGTAAAGGTCAACAACTTTGTTGTCGTTGTACGAGTAACGAACGCTGGCATCCCAGGAGAACTTACCACCCCGGGCAATCAAATACTTCAACTCAGCCTCGTAACCCCAGTTTTTGGTTTCCCCTACGTTAATCAGCAGGTTACTGAAACCAGTTGAGTTAGGAACGCGAACCGTAATTACCTGGCCTTTTGATGTTTGTGTATAAGCCGACACATCGATATTGATGCGGTTGTTCAGCAATTGAAATTCAGCACCAATTTCCGAAGAATATACTTGTTCAGGCTTCAGGTTTGGGTCAGGCAGGATGTTACCAACCGTTTGACCAACTGTGTTACCATATGGGAAGCTGGTTCCGTTCGGATAGGTCAGGTCAAGACCATATAACGGGATATTATCGTTAGCGTTCTTGTTATAGTTAGCCCGTAGCTTAAAGTAGTTCAGGAACTCACTCTTGATGCTTGGGAAAGCGTCGGTAGCAATGAACGATACAGCTGCTCCATAATACGGATATGACCAGAAACTAGCATCACGCGTTGGCTTGTAGAACTTAGACGTCTGGTCGAAACGGAACGAACCGTTTACAATCAGGAAGTTCTTATAGTTCATCGTTAAGTCAGCGTAATAGCCTAAACGACGCTCTTGTGTCAGTGTCTGACCACCGGTCAGGATGCCCTGACGGTTTGCTACGTTATATACTTCAGGTACAACGATTGAGCTCGATCCGACGGCAATGTTGTTAGTGGTACGTTGATACAAGCTATTACCCAAAATCAATCGGTTCGATACTGGACCGAAATCTTTGGCTAACTGAATCTGGAATTCGTTGTTGATAACGTTTTCTGTACCTGAGTAGTCTAACACAGAACCAGGGACATCAGTAATGGCGCGGTAGATACCCGTACCATCACCATCTCGGAAGAATGGAGCTGGGATATACGATTTCGTTTTAGCCCAGTCAGAATAAATGAACTTACCTGTTGTGTTTTTACCTGTCCGTGAGTTGTTCATCACACCCACTCGGTTTGTCAACGACAACCAGTTGGTAGCTTTGAGGGTCAGGCTCAGGTTACCGTTTATGTTCGCGTCCTTGTAGTTCATCCGGTTATTGTCGGCGTTGAAATACGGGTTGTTATAATAGTCATTATAAAAACCATTAGGGTTTGCCAACGGATTGTTCCGCCAATCGCGTAGATCGCTCAATGGCAAGTTAGCAGGCTGGTTCAGTACATCGTTGTAGAAGTCAGACGAAGTCCGATTGTAAACACCTTGTACGTAACCTGCGTTAAAACTGGCGGTCAGTTTGCCATATTCTTTCGTAGCCGACAAACGAGTACCTGTCCGGTTACTTTTGTCATTGGGAACGATTCCATTCACCGACTGATTTTCGATCGACATGTAGAACGCACTGGTTTCGTCGCCACCCTGGAAACTAACCTGGTTGTTTACCGAAACACCCGTGTTAAACGCTTTCCGACGAGCGTCTTTAACAGCAGAATAAGGAATAATGAGCTGGCTGCCATCTTCGGCAGTCCGTCCCTGAATCCGCATCGAACCATCGAAGGCATCGCCATATTGCTGGTTTTCATAGGAACGCCAGTTGTCGGCCATACGAGCCAGATAATCTGTCTTATAACCTGTTGTACCGAAAGCCGTAGCATAGTGCGAACCTGAACCGTATTTATCCTGAATTTGTGGCAGGAAGCTGATTTGCTCAAAGTTCGTGCTGTTTGAATAATTCACTTTCAGCTTTCCTTTCGCTCCTTTTTTGGTCGTGATGATCAGGGCACCATTGATACCCGACGAACCATACAGAGTAGCCGCCTGACCACCTTTCAGAATCGATACACTCTCAATATCGTTCGGGTTGATCGTCGACAGGATCGTCGACGTGGTCTGCATACCATCCAATACCACCAGCGCTTCGTTATTACCCGTCAACGAACGGTAACCGCGCAACACGATTTTAACGGCAGGATCAACACTGTTGTTGACGTTATAAACGGCCAGACCGGTTACTTTTCCGGAAAGGGCCTGCGCCAATTGTGGAGACCGCCCAACGGTAACATCTTCAGTAGCTACTTTAGAAATAGCATAACCAATTTCCCGCTGACTTTTGCGGATACCTTGGGCTGTCACTACAATTTCCTGAAGCTGAGACGCGTCAGGTTTCAGGGCAAGATTAACAGAACTCTGATTTTCAATCTTAACGCTCTCGGTAGCAAAACCGATAAAGCTTACCTGGAGTACGCTACCTTTCGATGCATTAATCTGGAAAGTACCGTCTGAGTTGGTCGTGGTTCCCTGGTTCGAGCCTTTAATTAGGATAGAAACACCTGGCAGGGGGGAACCGTCTTCTGATGAAGTGATCTTTCCAGTGATCGCCCTGTTCTGGGCAAGCAATGGAATAGCGAATAAACACAGTAAGAGCTGTGTTAGTAAAAATTTACGCATAGAACGCTGTTTAAGTTAAGAAGTGATACCTAAGTATAAAAACTAAATCAAATTTATTAAAAAAACATTAACAACAACATTTTTTCGATCACAGAAATCTATCTACAAAAAATCACGAGTCAACTCGTTAACAGAATATTATTTGGCAAATATGCTGATTGTCGGACTTAACTGTCAAAATATAGATTAAATTATATTTTATATTTCTTTAATTAAAATTTAATACAATTATAAAATCAGATTAAAACAATCACACACCTCTATTCTTTTCTTCACATTTTCTTCTCGTAGCTGTTATACCTTCTTAATTGCTCATTTTCTGGTGAGTAATCGCTATATATGAAAAGTCACCCATTAGAATTAAATAGAATAAATTTATAAATACATAATATAAAATTTTGATTACATTAACTCTTTAAAAATTATCTCCTTTTCGTGGTGCATTCTTGATAAATTACCGTAACTCCCACTTAAGTATAATCACCTAAAAATACAATTCAAATAGCAGGAAATCAGAGCACTAATGCAGCCTGTCTGCTAATTTTTTTTTAATCATAAGGGCTCTATATTACCGGCATATTACAATTTCCTGACGCTAAAACAGGAAAAATTTTACATTTCTTAACTAATCAATTTCACTGTTTTTCCATCAACATTTATGAGAAAAATTCTAATTGGAAGCTGGTTACTCTCGCTCCTTTTCTGCCTGCCAGTACTGGCACAAGACGCGGCAGTAACAGGTCGTGTAACTTCGTCGGACGACGGATCTGGCCTACCGGGTGTAAGCGTCGTTGTAAAAGGTACCAGTCGAGGGACAACCACCGATGTGAATGGCAATTACCGGATCAATGTCGCGCCCAATACTACCCTGACATTTTCATTCGTTGGGTTCAAGTCCCAGGATGTTGCAATAGGTAGTCAAAGTACAGTCAATGTCGCACTAGCCGCCGATGCATCGACACTGAATGAAGTTGTTGTTACCGGGTTTGGCATTCAACGCACAGAGCGGGAAATCGGGACATCCATCGCCCGAATTAGCAACGCCCAGATTACGCAGGCCGCGCCTATCAACGTAGCGAATGGCTTAACCGGTAAGGTTTCGGGGCTACAGATCAGCACGACCAACAATGGTGTAGGAGCGGGTGTCAGGCTTACATTACGAGGCAACCGATCTTTTTTGGGTAATAACCAGGCCTTACTGGTTGTCGACGGTGTTATCTCCGATATCACTTTCTTAACATCAATCAATCCGAATGATATTGAAAACACTACTGTACTAAAAGGACCGAGCGCGGCCGCTTTGTATGGATCTGATGCATCGAATGGTGCGCTTATCATCACCACAAAGCGGGGTGCTCAAAACAACAAACCACAGATTACCTATACTAACAATACGCAGTTCGAGAGCATCTCTTATATGCCCGGCCTGCAAACTCAATTTGGAGCAAATGGTGGCGAAGGCGTCCCTTTTTATGATCGCAACTACGCCCGCACCTACGTACCCTATGAGAATCAGCAGTTTGGCAATGCCTTTGATGGCTCGATTCAACCACTGGGCTATGGCGTTCAGATTCGGGGAACCGATGGAAGTGTTCGGCTCGATACGCTGAAAGTTCCTTATTCTGCTCCCTCTAAAGATCCTCGGCGAGCCTTTTTCAACACAGGTGTTACGCAACAGCATGACATCTCCTACCGAATTGGCGATAACTTGAATTATTTTGGGTTGAGCCTGCAACGGGTAGATCAGAAAGGGGTTGTACCGAATGATAAGTATCAGCGGACAAACATCGCTATCAAAGGGGGCCGATCGGTCGATAAGTTCACGGCCAACGCCGGTGTCCAGTTCTCCTATCAGAATACGAATACGGAAAACGGCGACTTCAACCAGAATCGCCCCGTATACTGGAACGTTCTGAATCAGCAACCTCAGGCTCCGATAAATAGCTATCCGCTCAATGACATCACCTCTCCATATGGCGATGTAAATGGTTACTACAATGCGTATTACCCAAACCCTTACTGGCAAATAACGGGCGACAATTCACGAAAAATTACGGACCTCTACACACTGCAGGGATCAGCCGACATATCGTATAAATTCACGAATTGGCTGAGTGTATTATATCGGGTTGGTGGTCAGGTATATAATTCGCAGTTGAAAGCTCACATTGCCGATGTGACATTCTCGGATTACGCCACTGGCGATCCCTGGGAAGCGGGTAACATTGCCTCATCGGCCGGTGGACATACCAATGCTACGGTGCAGGATGCTACGCAGCTAAAAACGCGCTTTACAGGTGACTTACTTGTTACATTGAGCCCAACTTTTGGCGATTTCACCACTAAACTGGTTTTAGGCCAGCAAACCCGGCAAGAGTATATGCGGGCCACCTACGATTATGCGGGAGCCCTTGTTGTGCCTGGCACCTATAACGTAGCCAACCGACTAGGCAACGCTACTCTGGCCGAATACAGCAGCCAGAGTCGGTTGCAAGGTGTATTTGGTGACCTTACCTTAGGCTACAAAAATGCGTTGTTCGTACATGCAACGGGGCGCAATGACTGGACCTCTCTGTTAGCCCCAAGCAATCGGTCGTTCTTTTACCCAAGCGTCGATGCATCGGTTGTCTTAAGCGAGTTAATTCCAGCTCTGAAACGCACAACAGCCCTTAGTTATCTTAAAGTACGGGGAGGTTTGTCGAAAGTAGGACAGGTAAACGTGGCTCCGTATCAGTTGCAGAACGTATTCAATCCAGGCACAGGCTTTCCCTTTGGGAGTCAGGCTGGTTTTGAACAGAGCAATCAGCAAAACGACCCAAACCTGAAACCCGAGTTTACAAACAGTCGGGAAGTGGGCGTGGAAGTAGGTCTGTTTGACCGGTTCAATCTGGAAGCCGTTTACTACAATACCGTTACGACTAATCAGACGGTGCCCATTGGTATATCACAAGCAACAGGTTATTCTGCCGCTCTTATCAATACGGGTAGCATGCAAAACCGAGGCTTTGAGCTGGACTTGCGGACAATTCGCCCATTAGTAAATGCAGGTGGCTTTACCTGGGATCTTAACGCCAACTTCACGTATTTAGAAAGCAAGGTTACCGATCTGTATCAGGAACTTAACCGTATCAACATACCTTACGGAACTGACCCTTATCGCCCAACCCTGACTGGTGGAGCCTCGAATGTATTTGCGGCTAAAGGTTATGCGTATCCAGCTTTGTTTGTCAGTGATATTCAGCGTGTACAATCGACTGATCCCAAAGCCGCTAACTATGATCCGACTGGGCAGTACACCGGTCGACCTGTAGTTGATGCAACAGGTTATCCTCTTCTGGACCCAACACTTAAATACATGGGCACAACCCAACCCAAATACCGGTTCGGCCTGACGAATACCTTTAAATTCAAAGGTCTGACGTTATCAGCTGTTGTTGAGTATCGTGGTGGTGCCGTTATCTATAATGCTCTTGGAAACGCCCTCGAATTTACGGGAGCTGGTATCCGGTCGACATATGCAGGGCGACAGAATTTTGTATTCCCAAATTCTGTGTTGGTAGGCACCAATACAGATGGTTCTACAAGTATTACTCCTAACACAAACGTGACGACCAAAGATGGTAATCTGGTTTTCTGGACGACTTCGGGTTATCACAATGCCGCATCCAGCTATGTAACAAGCGCTGACTTCTGGAAACTTCGGGAGGTTGTACTGAGCTACAATATTCCAACCCGGATCATCAATTACACCAAGTTTATTAAGTCGCTGAATATTGCGCTGACGGGCCGGAACCTGATTATGCTACGCCCTAAAACGAACGTGTTCACCGATCCTGAGTTCTCGGGAGGCTCCAATGCCAATGATACCAGCAATGCCGTCGGTACAACAACCGAATACCAGACGCCCCCAACGCGGCTTTATGGATTCCGGCTCAGTTTTGGTTTTTAAACTCAATCAGCAAACAACATGATTCATATAAAACGACTGACAGCCGGTATGCTGGCTGTCCTGCTGGCCGTAGTAGCTGGCTGCAAAAGCGATTACCTCGACGTTAATAACAATCCGAACCAGGTTACGGCTGCTAGCCCTCAGTTAGTACTTCCCGATGCTTTGGCCACAACGGGTTGGTACCTGACAGGCAACGCACCTAGTGGTGCTACTGGTAGTTTCTATTTCCTGAACTTATGGATGGGCTACTGGAACTGGAGCGGTAACTACTCGATTGCAACATCGGATAAAAACTATCAGTTTACGCAGGGCTTTAACAACAGTGTCTGGACAAGCGCTTACCTCAATTTAAAAAACTACAATTATGTAGATACGCAGGCAGCTGTGCTCGGCCAACCCCTTCTGCAAGGTATGGCCAAGATAATGAAAGCGCTGCATTTCCATATTCTGGTAGATACGTACGGAAATGTACCTTATACTACTGCCTTACAGGGCACGGCTAATATTCTGCCTAAATATGATAATGCACAGGATATCTATGATGACCTGTTCAAGCAGATCGATGCGGGAATCGCGTTGCTAAACAAAGGCGACGGAACGCTCAATCCGGGACCTAACGACATCATGTTTCAGGGTGATATAAGCCAGTGGCTCAAGTTCGCCAATACTCTTAAACTCCGGATGCTCCTTCGTCAATCGGAAAAAACGGATCGGGCATCGTTTATTCAAACACAACTGGCAACGATTAAAGCGTCGGGTTATGGCTTTCTGGGAGCTGGTGAAAACGCCAGTGTAAGCCCTGGCTATACAAACTCACAAAACATGCAGAATCCGTTGTACGGTGCATTTTATGCCATCAATGGAAATCCAACAACGCTGAATAACCAGTACAAAGGAAATCTGTATGGCATTACGTTCTACAAAAACACCAACGACCCACGCCTGGGTGCTTACTACAGACCCGTAGCGGGCACAACAAACACATTTAATGGAACACTTTTCGGTACTATAGATGTGGTGGTAAATAGTCTGGTATCTGATGTTGGACCAGGTGTTCTGAAAAGTGTTGACCAACGCTCGCCAATCATCCAATCACACGAAAGTCTGTTCATGCAGGCAGAAGCGGCACAACGGGGTTGGATTGCGGGCGATCCGAAAACACTGTATCAGTCTGCCATTACGGAATCATTCATCAATGCAGGCCGGACCGAAGCCGAAGCAACGGCTTATTATTCGCAGGCAGGTATAAATGATGTAAACTGGGATGCCTCGACTAACAAGATTGAAGCGATCATTACGCAAAAATGGGCTTCTGAAAATGGTACAGCTCCTTTTGAGGCTTGGTCGGATTACCGCCGTTTGGGTATTCCAGCCACCATTCCAATCTCACAAGACCCAAGTACAACGGTGAAACAAATTCCCGTTAGGTTGCTCTATCCCACTTCGGAATACAGCAATAACGCATTCAATGTAGGAGCCCAGGGAACTATTAATCAGTTTACGAGCAAAATCTTCTGGGAGAAGTAATGCCTAACCAAAACAAGCAGACAACCATGAACAAGTTATTCAATATTATCGTGGCCGTAAGTTTAGCAGTTGGGCTGACTTCATGCCTTAAAGACGACGAACATTTCGTTGATTTTGCCAGTGCTGGCTATGTAGCGGAGATTCCTTACGTGGCCAACCGAAGCATTTTAAAAACGGTAGCGGTACCAGCTACCAGTACCTCGCTCGTGGCTCCCGTCGACATCAATATTGCGTCGCCTAATCCGCCATCGCAGGATGTTCCGGTTACGGTAGCTATCGATCAGGCGGCTTTGACGGCCTATAACACGGCGAACAAAACATCCTATACGATTCCGCCCGCGGCAGCTTTTCAGTTAACCAATCCGATGGTAACTGTAACGGCAGGTCAACGCATTGCGACGGTAAATGTAAATTTTGTCGGTACACAGGTGCCCGCTACTGGTGGCCCTTATGCAATACCGCTTAGCATCACAACCGTGCCAAGCAACGTCGTCATCAGTGCGAACTACCATACGCAAATTTTGGTCATTTCACTGACAAAGTAACCTCACCCCTCTTCTATAACAGAAGAGGTTAAAACGAGACAGCCCCGATGTACATGTACATCGGGGCTGTCTCGTTTTAACCGTTCATTAGGCAGTTACCTCATTCGGTACATTTTCTGATTTAGTCTGTCCGGTTAATTCAGCCAAAAGTTCTTTCACATTGACGGTCGCAAAACTACTGGCATGATCGGCCATGGCGTATGGGATTATCAATTCATCGTTGTTAATTAATGCACCACAGCTATAAACTACATTGGGTACATAGCCCTCCCGTTCGTTTTCGTCGGGACTCAGGATCGGCTCAACCGTGCGACCAATTACCTTACAAGGGTCGTTCAGGTCAAGTAAAAAAGCACCAATCGCATACTTCCGCATGGGGCCAACGCCGTGACTGAGTACCAGCCAACCCGCTTCAGTTTCAATGGGCGAACCACAGTTGCCTAACTGTACATACTCCCAATTGTAGGTTGGTTTCAATAGGATGTCTTTGGTCTGCCAGAAGTACAGATCGTCGGAGTACATCAGGTAAATGTTCTCTCCATCCTGCCGCGAAATCATGGCATATTTCCCATTGACTTTACGCGGAAACAGCGCCATACCTTTATTCGAGACTTCGGCTCCGTTCAGTGTACTTACGCTGAAATGCGTGAAATCCTTGGTTTCAAGCAATTGCGGGAATGTCACTCGACCATTGTAGGCGGTGTAGGTCGCGTAGTAGGTTATCTGCCCATCATCATCCGTAAACTGAACGAAACGCGCATCCTCAATTCCATTGGTTTCATTCGGTGAATTGGGAAAAATACAGCGCTCGTCCAAGCTCTGATCATCATCGAAGTGAACCTCATAATTCGACTTGGCTAGCGCCAATAATCCACTCGCAATCGTCTCGTATTCTGCATTATAGCGAAACTGGGCTGAAACCCGTTTAATCTGAGCTTCGAGTTCGGAGAGACTAAAGGCATCACCCAGGCCTGCCATCATTTTTTCCTGAATGCTATTTTCCAGACGCAATTCGTAAAGTTTACGCTCAAAAATAGCACGGTTAAATACATGGTTAGGAACCATGTCGGGCGATGTCACGTAACGGGATGGTTTCCGTAATACGATTTTTCCTGTATCGTCTATATAGCCCATCCGAAATGAGATCGACGAAACGTGCCCCTCTCCTGTTGCACGTAAACTCAGGATAAAACGCTTATATCCTGGTGGCACGTTGGTCTGATCTGGATGCCAGATCATAGATGGATTGAACAACGCAGCCGACTCCAGCGAATATTCCATCGTGAAATACGCACCAAGCAGCAGCTTACGATCTTCCGTTAATGGCTCATCGGTCAACAGCTGCGTCTTAATTTGCTCAAACCGCTGTAGTAAAAACCGTTCGAGTTTGTAGTGGCGCCCGCCAAATTCCCGAATCACCTCGTCGAGCTTTTGTTCGGCTTCTTCATCGGTCATGCTACCGACACGCGCAATAATTTTCAGGGTACGGGTAGTGCTACCCAGTTCAAATGGACGAAACAAAACTCGGGTAGGATCGGGCCGTAGGACAATACCCGTTCGGGTGGCTTTTATACTCATCAGCGTCAGTAAGAAGGTGGTCAGTCAGACAGTTTATTCTCAAAATGGGTCTGAGTTAACATAGTACATGACTCTCGCAGAGAGTCGTGCCACAGTTTAATTAAGTGCAATTAGCAACCGTGGCACAGCTTTCTGCGAAAGTCATGTATTATAATCCAACTGTAAAACGAAATAACTGTTTGACTTCTTATCCATTTAGCAAAGCGGGTATATCAACGCTTACCGGCTTTACCGCAACCTTCTTTTTTTGAACCATATGCAATTCGGCCAACGCAATCAGGTAAGACAATGTCGACTCGGCACCCTGATTTTGGTTAACCCGATCAATATGCAGACCATCCCGGCAACCACCTGTTTGCTGATCGTAAAGGGGCAAACCCAGATCATTGAACCCTGAAAACCACTTAAATACCCGGATTGCCGTCCGATGCCACTCAGCATCGCCCGTTACTTCCAGAGCCGCCAAACAAGCAGAAACGGTACTCTGCGCTTCGAGCGGTTGCTGATCGAAATAAGCTCGGGTCTGACCTTTGGTATAAAATCCATTCGACCCAATGGGCTGGAAATGCCCGTAAGAAGCCGTTTGCAAATTTATTAGCCAGCGAAGTGATGTAAGACCAATTTCGATCAACCGTGCATCGCCCGAACGAAGCAGTGCATGTGCCAGTACGGCATTATCGTACGACAAGGTATTTTCGAACCATGGCCATTCGTCCGTAGCAGTTTCTGTATAACGGAACACCAGCTTGTCGAGTAGTTGTCGTTGAATGGTTTTGGCCAGGCGGTCGTCGTTGAATTTCTTTTGATACTCATGAATGCCCAGCAACGCGAATGCCCAGGATCGTGGCGATGGCATATTTACAACACTCGGAAGTACTTTTTCGAAAAGGTTCATGGCCCAACTAATCGTATTCCGGTCTGTAGCCCGACCAATGCAAGTGCCTAACGCCCAGATGGTCCGGCCGGTACTATCATCAGAACCTACCTCTTCAAGCCAACGTCGATCGTAGCTCATGAAATTGCGGAATCGTCGGTAATCGTGCGCATAGGCATGATTAATAAAGGCGCAGTAATTATCGGCTGTGCGTGCTAATTTGGCATCGCTCAATCCGGCTTCCTGCAAAATTTGCGTCAAAATCAGCGCCCGTGCATTATCGTCTGTGCAATATCCTTCTTCGTAATAAGGCAAATGATGGCGGGCGTGTTGAACAATTCCCGTCGAATCGGTTAAGCGGAACAGATGATCAAGCCGAAGCGTAGGTAGTTTAAAGGCTGCGCTGGTATGGCCACCCACCGAGTAAGGAACCTGGCTGTTGATGCTACTCATCCGCTCCTGGCGAGCCTGTGTAAATGAGTGAGCATATAACTGAATAGTTCGCTCCCAGATCATCTCACGGCCCATCATATACGCCTTTTTCCGCATAGCATGACGCATAGGCTCATCCGTTAAGAGATTGATAATCTGATCGGCAATGGCCTCCGAATCACCAAAAGGCACCAGTATACCTCTGCCTTCTGCCAGAAGTTCTTCGGCATGCCAGTATGGCGTCGATATTACCGCTTTTCCACAGCCAAACGCGTAGGACAACGTTCCTGAGGTAATCTGAGCGGGGTTGAGATAAGGCGTAATATAGATATCGGCAGAGCCCAGGTATTCGCGCAGATCTTCTAACTCGACAAACTGATTATAAAATCGAATATGATCCCGAACGCCTAGATCGGCCGCCAGTTTTTTCAGGCTATCGCGATAGGCTTCTCCTTCATGTTTGATTAAATGCGGGTGCGTTGCCCCCAACACCATATACACTACATTGGGATGTTGTTTTACAATGCGCGGGAGTGCCCGGATTACATTTTCAATGCCTTTATTGGGCGACAGCAGACCAAACGTCAAAACAGTTTGTTTACCTTCCATCCCGAATTTATCCTTGTAAAAATGGGGATCAACAAAGGGCATATCGGGAATACCATGCGCAATAAGGTCAATTTTATCAGCCGGAACTTCGTAAATATTAATCAGAAAATCCCGTCCCTTTTCACTCATACAAACTACCCGAGACGACAGATCAGCAATGCTTTTCAGGACTACCAATTGCTCTTCATTCGGATCTTTTAGAATCGTGTGGAACGTGGTTACAACCGGCATAGTCAGATTCCGCAACAGCGTTAGAATATAGCTCCCTGCCGAACCGCCGTAAATCCCATACTCATGCTGCAAGCACACGACATCAACGTCTTTCGAATTCAGAAACTCAGCGGCTTTACGATAGGCGTCCTGGTCATGCTGGTAAAAATCATACCGAACTTCCGACGGGTAATCATATCCATCAGGTGTGTCGTTTACCGATATAACTAAAGCGTTTGAATCAGGTATAAACGAATTATACGATTGATAGAGATCAGATGTAAATGTGGCAATGCCGCACTGACGGGGTAAATAATCGCCCACAAAGGCTACATTTTTAGGATTGTGCTCCCAAACATTTAATCGTTGATCATTCTGATTTTGTATTCCGCTAAAGTTTGTATGAGTTGTCATGGGGGTTGAGTAGGGCTATAATTAGATGGTGTATTACCTACTACTACAATCGACTTATACCCTCTTTTGTTTGGCCAGACCAAACATTTTAATGAACTAATGGGCTAAACCACTTTCACGACAAATTATTATCCAACTAATCCTTTATTTTGCCCTATAAATGAATAATTACAGCCGTTTCTGATTTGCCGTACGGCAAATCAGAAACGGCTGTAATTATTCTCAATGCAATTGAGTTGATTAGTGTTTTTTCAAGCGGCTTACGGCTCGTTTTAGTTGTTGATTTTGTTGCCGCAACTGATTTATTTCTGATTTCAGTTGAATAACATACAACATAGTTTCTTCTATTTTTTCGAGTAATCGAGCATCCATCGTTGCAGCATTATAGCCATTCCTGACGACCTCTTCAGCCGATGGTACGTTTGGCAGATGCTTGTTTTTCGTAACATACTGGTTCACTTCGTCAAGGGATTTTAGCGTATAACCGGGTTCAAATACTCGATCCGCCCAGTCTACTTTGCTAGATACCAATAGTTTGTCTGTTGTGGGTTGCACCAAGATAACTTCGCCCTGTTCGTTAACACTCAGCACTTTATCTGATTTTGCTAACGCTGGGCTGTTACTAGTAAGGCGTTCCAGCCGCACTCCAGATTCATCGGCCCGTTCACTTCGGACATGCAACCGAGCGGTTGGTGCCGTGGTTCCAATGCCTACATTGGCTTCGTTCCCTAGCACAACAGCATCACTCACGGATACACTCGCACTGGCACCGATAGCCGTCGCATTGGTTAAATTTTTAGCTAATGCATCTGCTCCAGTACCCAAAAATGTATTACGCGAGCCATCGTCGTTTTTACCCGTTGTGTAGCCAATGTATATGTTGCTATCGCCATTTCCATTGGTGGGTCCAGCCCCGTTACCCATGATTGTATTATGGCTTCCGGTAGAAACTCCCTGCCCAGACAATGAACCAAAAAACGTATTGCCTTTACCGGTCGTCGCAGAATAACCTGATTTATACCCTACGAACGTATTGGAATCAGCAACGGCATTGTAGCCAGATTGAAAGCCTAAGAAGGTATTCTGTTGACCCGTTTGGTTCGTGTAGCCAGACTTACTGCCAACAAAAAGATTGTTTGAGGCTGTATTATTATATCCCGATGAATCACCAACCATTACATTATACGATCCTATCTGATTAGTACGGCCAGCGGCAATGCCCAGATAAGCATTCGTACTTCCATTGGTATTATTGAAACCACTAAAATTTCCAATAAATGTATTGTTGTTAGCTGATAGGCTATTTAAGCCTGTTGATGTACCGACGAAAACATTGTTATTTCCATTGTTTTGCCAGCCAGACAAGTTCCCAATCATTGTATTCGAAAACCCATCCCTATTCGCATTACCTGCCAAATAGCCGAAAAAGTTATTTGAATAGCCTGATGTAGTATTCTGGCCTGCTGATTTCCCGAGAAATGTGTTCGATAAACCCGTTGTTAATTGATTCCCAGCCCAATGCCCCACGGCCGTATTATTCATGCCTGTCAAACCTGGGTTAACCCAACCCGGATTAATGATAACATTGGTATTTCCTGGTGTTATTGATGCTGGCCCAGAAATAACCAAATTACTTTGTGCTGACACATTATTAATACTGGCGACTGTTAGTCCAAAAGCCAAAGTAAAGCGGTAAAAAAACGTCATAAACAAAAAAAAGAGATGGATGTCTAGTAAATTCCAGCAAGCTATTAAACTGGCAACACATCCCCAAACGAAAACCCTGCCCACTGTTAATCTTCGTCCAAATGCTCCAAATCATTCAAATAGCACTTTGGCCATGAGAGCAATAGGATGGCATTATGTGTCGAAATTGATAACATATATCAGCCTGAATTCTTTACAGCAATAGATTACAGTCAAGCATCCTCCAATAGCGTAGCAAAGGAGATAAACTGATTGCCAAATCGATGCTGGATACGTTGGCGCAGCCCATCGGCATGCAGTTCCAGATAAATGTTGTAGGCTTCCAGCGTTTCGAAGTCGAGTTGAATTGAATAGGTTGTGCCCCCGTTCTCAAGTTCAGTCAACAGTCGTAAAACCCGGTGGCTCACAGGCAATTTGGTAGCCAGAGCAGCTGGTATAAAGAATAATTTCATCCAGCGAAGCCAGTCAGCAGCCACTTCATCGGCAACGCTATAGGTCGTATTGTAGAGAATCATATGGAGACAAACACCCAATCGGCAAGGTAAGTTGACGGTTTGGTTGTTTCTTTGCTCTGAGAAATCAATTTATCCGTTAAACTAACCAAGTTATGTATTCTGGACTAGTACATGCCCACTCAGGGCTTCGCTGGGTAGCTCTTATTTTGTTGATCGTTGCCGTTATCACTGCTATTGGCAAATGGCAAGGGCGTAGCGGCTATACAGATGGAAACCGTAAGCTATATCTGTTCACGTTAATCTCCGTACACACACAATTGCTGCTGGGTCTGGTTTTGTTATTCATCAGTCCTAAAGTTGATTTCAGCATGATGAGCGAGAAATTGTATCGTTTCTATAGCGTAGAACATACAACGGGTATGTTGATTGCCATTGCCCTAATTACCGTTGGTTATTCCCGTTCGAAGCGCGCTTCTGATGCAACAACCAAACAACGTCTGATTGGTATTTTCTATGGCATAGGTTTGTTGCTTATTCTGGCTTCTATCCCCTGGCCATTCCGTATTATTGGTGCGAACTGGTTCTGATCAGTCCTGAAGTGAATGCAAGTCGGCCTCATTGATGAATTAGCTGTTCATCAATGAGGCCGACTTTTTTGGAATTGATATAACCCTAAATGGGTGCTTAGTTAAATATAATACTTTATTAATGTAGCATAATTATCTTACGGTCAACAAGTTGATAAATTTGGCACAAAAAAATTCGGCTAAATGGGGAAAAATTTCCTCAGTCTATAGGTAGTTTGACCATATTACGATACTTTTATAGGCGTAACCTGGATTTGACCTACTTCTATGATGAGAAAAATGCTCCTGGCAGTAGTTTGTACTGTCTCGTTTGGCATCGTTCAAGCTCAAACCGTACCCACCGTATCTAGTGACATACCCGCCGTAACTGACGTACCCACCGTAACTTCAAACAAGGCAAGCTTTTATGAGCAAATTCCGCTCGTAAATGATGTTATCAATTACGCCAAAGAGCATCTGTCAATTCGTTACCGATCTGGTGGTACGACCACTCGTGGCTTCGACTGTTCGGGATTTACCCGTTTTTGTTATAACAAGTTTGGTATCGCCCTTCCACACTCTAGTGCCGCGCAAGGTGGCGTGGGAGAAGCAGTCGACAAAGATGCCGCTCAACCTGGCGATCTGATTCTGTTTAAAGGCCATAGCTCTGGCGGTAGCCGCATTGGCCATGTCGGTTTGATTACCGAAGTAATTGGCGATCAGATCAAATTCATTCACTCAGCCTGGAATGGTGGCGTTCGCTACGACTATTTAAATGCCAGTTACTATCAGCGACGGTTTATGGGCGTTCGGCGCGTTGCGCATCTATTGGCAGAGAAGTAAAAGTAAAGCGGCCCGAAAGCCGCTCTTATTATATTACATTTCTTTGAAGCGGCTTTCCAGCCGCTTTACTTTTTTAATGTCGTTCCTGCGCCCTGATTCACGGCAGTGGCCAATTCATCAGCATGACAGATAACGACCTTTGCTACACCACTTTCCAGTGCTTTAAAGGCATTGTCTAACTTCGGGATCATGCCTTTATTGATGGCTCCGGCCGCTTTGTATTCGGCATAAAGGGCTGGCGTCAATTCGTTGATAACGCTGTTATCATCTGTTGGGTCTTTCAACACACCCTTTTTCTCAAAGCAATAAATCAATGTAACGCTATTATGCCGAACCATGTCAACCGCAATGGCCGACGCCATGGTATCTGCGTTGGTGTTGAGCAAATCGCCAGCGGTGCTGTAGGTAATTGGGGCAAAAACGGGCGTCAAATTCTGACGTAGAAAAAACTGAATCTGACCAGAATCAACTTCTTCAATATCCCCGACCATTCCATAGTCGATGTCTTTTACCGGGCGCTTTTTTGCCAGCACAGTTCCTGCATCAGCCCCTGTAAGTCCGATAGCATTAACATCCAGGGCTTGAAGTTTAGCTACGATCTGTTTATTGACTAAGCCACCATACACCATCGTCACCACATCGAGCATGGGCTGATCGGTAATACGCCGACCTTCAACCATCGTAGTTTCAATGCCAAGCTTATCTGCCACCTGGGTAGCTACTTTGCCTCCGCCATGAATCAGCACTTTAGGGCCAGTCAGGCTAGCAAACGAAGTCAGGAAGCGTTTGAGAGCATCCGGGGCGTCAATAACGTTGCCCCCTATTTTTATTACAGTAAGATTATCCATTGAAAGGGAAAAAGGAAGAGAGGGAGGAGCGGGAAGAGAGGGAGAAAACACGTACGTCTTTTGCCCCTTTCTTCCCGCTCCTCCTTTATCTCCCTAGAAGTTTAGTAATATTTCTTTCAATACCGCCTGTGCCGACCACTCGCGGTTAGCAGCCTGCTCAATAACGAGCGATTGTGGTCCATCTAATACCTCGTCGGCCACTTTCAGATTGCGTCGAACCGGTAAACAGTGCATGAATTTACCGTTGTTTGTCAAACGCAAATCGTCCATCGTTACCGCCCACGACGGGTCTTGGGTCAGCACTTGCCCGTAGTGGGTGTACGACGACCAGTTTTTCCCATAAATAAAGTCAGCCCCTTCAAAAGCTTCGTCCTGATTATGAGTCACACGGGCCTTGCCCACAAATTCGGGTGCCAGATCATAGCCTTCTGGATGGGTGATCACAAACTCAACATCGCGGGCATTCATCCATTCGGAAAATGAATTGGCAACGGCTTGTGGTAACGGCTTGAAATGCGGCAACCAGGTCAGTACAACTTTTGGCCGGGCGGGTATTATAATCGACTTCCGTTTCTCTTCTTCAATAGTAATACAGTCGGCTAACGATTGCAGTGGGTGCCGCGTTGCCGATTCGAGATTCACGATGGGAACCTTCGCATATTTAGCAAACTGATGCATCACCTGCTCCCGATAATCCTTGTCCCGGTCTTTGAGTTCAGCAAACGCCCGAATACCAATGATATCACAATAGCGTCCCATAACGGCAGCCGCTTCGCGAACGTGCTCTGCTTTGTCGCCATTCATCAACACGCCTTCTTCCATTTCCAGCCCCCAGCTATCCTGGCCCACGTTCATCGTCATGACGTTCATGCCAAGGTTTTGGGCTGCTTTCTGGGTACTCATCCGCGTCCGCAGGCTTGAGTTGAAGAAAATCATGCCAATGGTTTTGTTCTTGCCGAGCTGTTGATCGGCAAACGGATTGGCTTTGGCATCTAGGCCAGACTGGACAAGGGCGTCAATATTCGTGACGTCGGCAAGAGAGAGAAAATTGGTCATTTTTTTAAACGCAAAGGGCGCAAGAATATGAAGAGCTTATAAGTCATTTTCAACGTGACTCCATAAACTGAGCTTTACTGAATGCGTCTTTGCCTAATTTTATCAGTTTCAACTACTGTGTGCATATGATCAATTGGATAACCTTCTTTTAGCAAATTCATGACAATACGCGCAGGCTCATCAGCGGTGATAGTTGGCAAACGAAAATAGACAACACCCGGAGGACGGTATCCTAGTTTAAAAATCAGAGTACCATAATCTCCATCAAACGTAAGAATAATGCGATTTTCACGAATTGCAAGTCCAGTTACATCTATATCAGTTACACTGGGCATCTCATACGCAATATGTTTAATATCGTACCCAGCTTCAAGCAATATCCGAAAGGCGGTAATAGGAAAGTTTTCATCTGCCAGAAACTTCATGAAGCTTGGCGTAAATTAGTCGATGGGAAATAAACCAAGTTATCTTTCATTGTAGCCGAAACATAGGCAAAAACAGCTTGTAAGGCCTGTTTGGTCAATCTTGGATAATTATCCAACAAATCCTGCTCAGTCCAACCATCAGCCAGACGCTCCAGTAAAAATTCGACCGATAATCTGGTGCCTTTAATAACGGGCTTTCCTAAGAGTACCGACTCATCCGAGTGAATATAGTCTTGCCAATTCATAGCTAAGTTGTTTTAATAAAGATAGCCTAATAGTGATTTACACTAATAGACAGGTCATAACTAATCGAAGTTATGACTGGGTAGGCTCTCAGAATCAGTAGTAATTTTGCAAAGTTTTTATTTAAACCTGATTACTTCCATGCTTACCCAACCACTCTCCGAAATCGAAATTGACAACTTAAAAAAATTACTTCAGTCTGATTGTGAAAACGACCCAAAGTCTTTGGAAGAAATTCGTGAGCTTTCATATCGAGGTATGATTACTTCAGCAAACTCTCAATCACTAAAATCTTATGGATCAAAAAGCTCTGATTGGTATGCTGTAAAATACGCCCAAAGTACAGCTTACCTTGTCTTAAACTTTGGGCATGCACAACAAAAAACGAATGCTATCAATGCACTACAAAAAGCTATAGATTTTGGTAAACATTGGAATGGTAATGTTACAGCCTTTTCTGAATTACTAAAAAGAGTTCAAAACCAATACTAAACCTCGGCTTTCTCTGCATTTAAACATACCCGCAGTGCTTCCAGAAACTGATCAGCTTCGTCAACACCAATGGCCAGTGAGGGCAACAGTCGAATGATGGTTTTGCCCGCTACGCCTGTAAATTGCTTGTGTTCGAACAGCAATGTTTTTCGGAGCGCATCGACAGGAAAATCATACTCAATACCAATCATCAGACCACGACCACGGAGTTCTTTGTAACCACCAATCTGCCGAATACCGTCCATCAGGTAATTACCCATGCGCGTGGCATTTTCCATCAGGCCTTCTTCCTTCATGATGTCTAAAACGGCAATACCAGCCGTACAAGCCAGATGGTTTCCGCCGAAGGTTGTACCAAGCAATCCATAACTAGCTTTGAATTTGGGAGAGATCAGGATACCCCCAATTGGGAATCCATTGCCCATCCCTTTCGCCATCGAGATAATATCGGCTTCGATGCCGCTAAACTGGTGCGAGAAGAATTTTCCCGACCGCCCATAGCCACATTGAACGCCGTCCAGAATGAGTATGGCGCCCGTTTCGTCGCAACGTTGGCGGAGTGCCTGCAAAAACTCATCGGTTGCTACCTGAATACCACCCACTCCCTGGATACCTTCGACAATGACCGCGCAGGTCTCTGAGGTAATACCTGCTTTAGCCGCTTCAACATTGTTATACGGCAGAAAGCTGACGTGCTGGTTGTAATTAACGGGTGCCACAATAGCCGGATTATCCGTTACGGCAACGGCACCAGCGGTACGGCCGTGAAACGATTTGGTAAAGGCAACTACCTTCGTCCGTCCATTATGAAATGACGCTAGCTTCAGGGCATTCTCATTGGCTTCTGCCCCAGAATTACAGAGGAACAACGCATAATCGGGATGGCCGGAAAGGTCGCCTAGTTTATCGGCCAGTTCCTGTTGTTGCGGAATCCGGACAGAATTCGAATAGAACGAAATCTTATTTAATTGATCGGTCAGGGCTTGTACATACCGAGGGTGAGTATGCCCAACCGAGATTACGGCATGACCGCCGTAGAGATCTAAATAACGGGTGCCATTGACATCCCAAAGGTAGCTACCCTGCGCACGAACAGGTTCAATGTCGTACAGCGGATAAACGTTAAACAGTTCTGCCATTCTTTCTAATGCGCTAAACCGGGGTAGATAATTTACACTTGCCGGTATTTTCACAAACAAGGTGCAAGTTTACGGATAATCAGTTGAAAATGGGCTTAAAACACAAAAAGGGAGGCCATTGGCTCCCTCATTTATATCGATACGACCCTCGAATTAGTACTGCCCCAGAAATTCCTTAAGAACTTCAACCGATTGGGCAGGTTGTTCAATCATACTCAGGTGTCCAGCATGCTCAATAGTTACCACACGAACGGCATCCGACAAGTCGGCCAATTGAGCCGTTTTTTCATAAGGAATTAATTGGTCCTCTCGGCCAAGCACGATTAAAACGGGAAAATCAGCATCACGTAAAACATGCGTTCGATCAGGACGACCAGCGATGGCTTTCATTCCGGCAATGAGTGCATCGGCAGGCAAGCTGACAAAGCGCTCAACTAAGGCCTGTGTTTTCTCTGACGGAAAATCAGGCGCAACCATTTTGGGTAATTGCTTCTGAATAAACGGTATTGTGCCTTGTGTTTCCAACCCCTCAATCGCTTGCCGTCGAACTTCCTTCCGAGCGTTGTCATCGGCAGTTGCCGTAGAGTGATACAAAACCAGCCCCTGAACCATATCTGGATATCGTTCGGCAAAAGCCAGGGCGATATAGCCTCCCATAGAGTGCCCTACCAGCACTACTTTTCCGATCTGTGCCGTCTGTAATCGGGCATACAACTCTTCGGCATACCCTTCAACGGAGGTATGCGTTACCATATGGGAAAAATCGGGTTTCAACACGGAGGCATCTGATGCCAAATCGGCGTAGATGCCATCCCAAATGGAAGCATCTACGCCGTGACCGTGGATGAGGCAACAAACTATTGACTGACTCATTCCTACTAAGTTGATATTCTCGTTTACGCGTTGATAACGCCGATCAGGATCAAGACTAAACCAACAATGAAGCCAATAAGGCCAAGAATACCTAACACACTACCACCACCCAACAGCAGCAACAGCAAACCGACGATTCCGATGATAAGTCCCAATCGAACATTCGAATTCATGACCTTCGTTTGATCGGGGGCCACGTGATTCTTGATTTTCTTATCCATCTTCTTGAGCATCGTCCGCTCCATGAACGTCATCTTTTTTGCAGACGCTACATTGGTCGACGTTACTGCTTTATCGCTGGCGGTATTGAGCAGTTCATTCAGTTTTGCCATGCGCTTAGTCAACTTTTTGCTCGAAGCCAACTTAGTATCGTTGCGAACGTAGGCTTCAACCTGGCTGACAGCTTGCTTGGTTTGGGCAAGTTGATCAGCAGCAGTTGGTTCAGAAGTCGTTGAAACAGCTTCTACCATTTCGGTTTCGGTCGATTTCACTTCAGTAGCGGGCGTCACAACGGCAACAGCATTGGGTTGGGGAGATTTAAAATTCTCGCGCGCGCTGGGTTGGAAATAAGCAACAGGACGGCTGCAGGATGCAAGGATAACTGTGCCCATAACAGCGGCAACAAGAGACTGGGTAAGCGTTCTCATAGATGAGGGGTTAAAAGTGAATGAACGATTGAGATAACATCCGGAAAACTACAACTTTTTCTATTTGTTATATTAATCCGAAAAAATATAGCCTAAAGATGGAAAATTTATACTTGACTCTCTAGCCGACGTTCGAAATGTTTAGTCAGGCGGAAGTTTTCTCCTAAGAAATCAGCTACAGCAAGCCAACCAGAAGCAGAACAGCACCTACTACTAACGCAATTACCCCAACAGTGGCAGCTGTACCGGTGGTCAATAAAAGTAGCAATAAACCAATAAGAACCAGAACAGCACCCGTAGCCAGCGTTCCCGAATTCATCATTGTCTTTTCAGGATTGTTAGGGGCGAGTTGTTTGCTGATTTTCTTATTCATTTTCTTGACCATCATCCGCTCCATCAGATTCATCTTTTTGGGTGCAGCGACTTCAGTTGGAGACAGACTGGCTTTGGTAGAAGCAGAAGCCAACAACGTACGAACGCGGTTCAGGCGCTTCTGAACAGTCTTGTTATTGGCTAATTTGGTATTCGTACTCACCATTGCGTCAAGCTCGTTCAGCGATGAGTTAGCTTGTGCCAGTTGTTGAGCGTTGGTTGTTTCGACAACCGGAGTTTGGTCTACTGATGTTGACGGAGTAACAACAGGAGCAGATTCTGAAGTTTTGGCAGCATAGTGTTCCCGTGCAGTAGGCTGAAAATAAGCGACAGGACGGCTGCAGGATGATACAACAATTAGTCCGAAAAGTGCAGCAAACAGTTGTTTTGAAGATGTTTTCATAATGTGAGAATTGACGTGAACGATTAAGATATCACCTTCAACAACTACAACTTTATTCGTTTGTTAGGTTGCAACAAAAAATTAGTTGAATTGCCCGTACAAAAGCAGAAAAATCATAAAATCTTCGCAGCTAAAAGGAACTGATTTTAACGAAGATTTTATGATTTTGACTGGATTTGCTTTAGATCAGTTCAATCAATAAGATGACCAATCCGGCCGCAAACGCAATAGCCCCAAGCGCAAAGCCGCCCCCACTCGTCAAGGCTAATAAGAGGATACCAGCTACTATCAATACAATTGATAACGCCAGAATACTTTTACTAGCCAACGATTTTTCTGGGTTGCTGGGCGCGAGCTGTTTGCTGATTTTCTTATTCAACTTCTTGACCATCATCCGCTCCATGAAGGTCATTTTCTTGTGAGCTACGGTTTCGGTGGAAGCTACATTCGCTTTGGTCGACGATGAAGTGAATAGTATACGTGCTCGATTCAGTCGTTTTTGGACAGTTTTATTCGTTGCCAGTTCGCTGTCATTACGCACTAGTACTTCAAGCTGATTAAATGCCGAATCCGTGCTGGCTACCTGCGAAGAAACATGGGCTTCCTCAGTCAGAGCTTTAGACCATGAAGTTTGTGGAGACGCTGGTACATGATAGTCGCGATGAGATGCTTGGAAATAAGCGGGCTGTCGGCTACAGGCAGTAACCAGCAAAAGCAGCAGTAAGCTGCCCAAAAGATGTTGGGTAATCGTTTTCATACGAAATAGGTAGTGAATGGAGTAATGAATTCGTGACAATAAACATACTAACCATTCGACCAGGATCAGGTTTATTAAAAAATCATCTGCCATAAAAAAAGGGCTACATCTCGTCGGATGTGGCCCTTTTTTTATGGTTATCTATTTCTCGTTACGCTACAGAGCGGAGTTGGTACGTACTGACTTTACCAAATTTTTCACGGGCATATTCCAGACTAATTGTCAGCTCTTTAACGCCCGTTTGCGAGGGCATCTCAAACATAGCATCTGTAATGATCGATTCGCAAATGGAACGTAAGCCCCGTGCGCCCAAGCCATACAATAACGCCTGATCAACAATGTAGTTCAAGGCTGTAGGGTCCCAATGAAGTGTGATTCCCTCCATCTGGAAAAGCTTATTATACTGCTTGGTGATGGCATTTTTAGGTTCAGTCAAAATCTGCATGAGCGTTGACCGGTCCAGAGGTTCAAGGTGCGTAAGCACGGGTAAACGCCCAATCAGTTCTGGAATCAGACCGAACGATTTTAAGTCCAGTGCCGAAATGTACCGCATCAGATGACCTTTTTCGAGGGTTTCGTTCAGTCTCCGATCGCCCGAAAAACCAATCGGGCGAGTATTGATCCGCTTGGTAATATGCCGTTCAATACCATCGAACGCGCCCCCGCAGATAAACAGAATATTTTCGGTATTCAACGCAATCAATCGTTGGTCGGGGTGTTTGCGGCCGCCCTGAGGGGGAACATTCACAACCGAACCTTCCAAAAGTTTCAGTAACGCCTGTTGAACGCCTTCGCCACTAACATCGCGAGTGATGCTTGGGTTATCCGACTTTCGGGCAATTTTATCGATCTCGTCAATGTAAACAATGCCTCTCTCAGCCGCTTCAACATTGTAATCAGCCGCCTGGAGCAATCGAGTCAAAATGGTTTCAACATCTTCGCCCACATAACCTGCTTCGGTAATAACCGTAGCATCGGCAATACAGAACGGCACTTCCAGTATTTTAGCGATAGAGCGAGCCAGATACGTTTTGCCTGTACCCGTTTCGCCCACCATAATGATGTTTGATTTCTCAATCGTCACATCATCATCCGTTTTGGGCTGCATCAACCGCTTGTAATGATTGTAAACGGCAACCGTAATGGACTTTTTGGCATCATCCTGACCAATCACGTATTGATCGAGGTGACGTTTCATATCGACCGGCTTGATGAGATTAATTTTCACCTCACTTGGTTCACTACGCTTAGGGCGCATTTCTTCCAGCACCACCTGGTGCCCTTGCTCAATGCAGTAGTTACAGATGTGCGCGTCGATGCCCGACAACAGCAACATCACTTCGTTTTTGCGCCGTCCACAGAACGAGCAACTAATTTGTGGCATGAACGTTTGCAGGGTGAATTGGGAGTTAACGGATCTATGCGAGTCGCACGCCACGATCCGAGTTTACTTAAACAGAACGAAAAAAACTTTATAAGCCTAAATTTCGGCAGAAAAAAAAATGACTCAGGCGAACCTGAGCCATTCGTACTTAGCAAAGTTATTAACTGGCGGGTAAATAATTACGATTTATGAGTTACGGTTTACGATTTATTACTGAAGCCAGAGAAAAATCGTAAATCGTACTTCGTAAATCGCAATTCAATTTACTTATCCCGGTGCAGAACTTCATCGATCAGGCCATATTCTTTGGCTTCTTCTGCTCTGAACCATTTGTCGCGATCAGAAGCCTGTTCGATTTCTTCATAGGTACGACCTGAGTGGCTAGCCAGGATCCGATACAGATCTTTCTCTAATTCAAGCATTTCCTTCATGGTCACCTGCATGTCTTTCGAGGTTCCCTGTGCACCGCCCGATGGCTGGTGAATCATAACCCGAGCGTGTGGTAAGGCCGACCGTTTTCCGGCAGCACCACCCGCCAGCAACACAGCGCCCATCGAAGCAGCCAGGCTCGTACAAACCGTAGCTACATCCGGACGAACGTATTGCATGGTATCGTAAATACCCAAACCAGCGTATACCGAACCGCCGGGGCTGTTCAGATACATCAGTATATCTTTTTTAGGATCAGCTGATTCCAGGAACAGCATCTGGGCAACGATGATGTTGGCGATGTTATCATCAACAGGCAGACCCATAAAAATAATACGGTCGGCCATCAGTCGTGAAAACACATCGACCTCACGGAAATTCATCGGACGCTCTTCAATAACTGAACGGGTCATGTTTTGAACCGTACTGTTCTGAATCGTATGGTTCACATACCCGTCTACTGTCAGGCCATTGAGGCCCATGTGATGTACCGCGAAATTGCGGAATTCTTTTTCGTTATTCATAATGGGGTTTACTTCGTTAATTTGAAAACCAATATTGATTGGTGTAAGTTCGAGAATCGTTTCGTTACAAAATTGCGTTATCCTCTCGAAAAACCCTGTCAGTTTAGGTTTAGATTTTATCGTTGTTACTTGATATGAGCACCATCACCTCTCGTGGCCCGGCCGAAAAAATACGTTTAGAGCGGCTTCAACGCGGTTTATCGCAGGAAAACATGGCCGATCTACTCAATCTTTCCACCACTGCCTATGGGGATATTGAGCGCGGCAAAACCGACCTGACAATTTCCCGGCTCAACCAGATTGCCAGCGTTCTGGGTATTTCGCTCTTGACGCTCCTCTCCGACGAACCCCTTGTTGCTCAGGTAGTCGAACCCAAACCCGACACCCTTATCAGTCATGAGCTTGAAACTCTTCGTCTGACCGTTGAAAAGCAAGATGTTGAACTGGACAAGCTCCGCCTGGAAGCCGATTACTGGAAACGAAAATACGACGAACGAGTGGCCATGGAGTTACTTCGCTCAATGGGCGTTGAGCAGAAACGCGAGCGGATTGGGTTTTAGATTAGTTTACAGGGTATTCCTGTCGTTTACTACATTTGCTGGATAGCTACCTGTGGCTAGACCAACCTCATTTATGGAAAAGCAACACCTCACCTACTTCAAAATCGAAAACTTCAAACGGTTCGACTCCTTCGAGATGAGCAATCTTGGACAGTTTAACTTGATTGTAGGGGATAATAACGTGGGGAAAACATCGGTATTGGAAGCGCTGACGTTTGATGAGGATGCAACTAGATTTACAGCTAATTATCTTGAAACTTTCTTAAATCGAGGTCACCGCATTTCAACTTTTGGAAGAATAGGCCATCTAAATATAAAAAAAATTCCTAGTACTGATTTTTGGCAAACTATTTTTAAAGATCCCAAGAAGCCAATAATCTTTCACACGGCCCCTAGTCAGGCTTACATATCTGTAAATCTTCTCAGTTCAGGTTCTTTGAATAAAGAGGAAGCAGACGAAATACGAAAGACAGTCGTCGGAGTTGTCCCTGAATATTGGATAAAAATAGTTTTTAATGATTCTGGTTTCTTTCAAATTACTCCTGCTTACTTTGAGAATAAAGAAATGTATCAATCAGACCCAGCCTTTATAGCTGCAAATCTGAGTTATGACGATGACCTTGTTACATATTTCTATAGGTTTTTTAACGAACATAAATCTACTAGAAGAGAGTTAGAGCAAAGTTTAAAATTAATTATTCCAAACTTAGAAGAATTAAGAATTCATAGATTTTATGGAGAGAGAGATATGATTGCCTTCTCTATAAAAGATAATGATAATTTACAGCCAGTTACACAGTATGGTGATGGAACCGTAAAAGTACTTCGGCTTTTAATGGAAATCATCGCTCATCAAAATCTTCGTCTTATGGTCGATGAGATCGGCTCTGGCATTCATTTTACACGTTTAAAAGAGTACTGGAAAACGATCATCCAGCTCTGTTTTAAATACAATGTTCAACTCTTTGCCACAACTCATAGCCTTGAATGTCAACAAGCTTTTATTGAGGCTCTTGAGGACGAGGAGATGAAGCAGTACCAAAAAGATGCTCGAAATATCTCACTGATCGAGAATAAGCAGGGAGAAGTAAAAGCTGTTACCTATGATTTTGGTCAGTTTGAATACGCACTAAATATTGGCTTTAATACACGGGGTGGCGCACGATGAGCAATGTTCAGATTTTTGTTGAGGGAGTAGCTGACCAGAAATTCTTTCAGGATCTGATTAACGAATGGTACGGCATTAAACTAACCAAAGGAAAGTTCGCTGAAAAAAATACCAAAATCGAGTTAGGCGATATTTTTGACATGGGCGGCAAAGACTCATTCGAAGATCCAATCAAGATGAATTTTCTTGATCCTATTATCGAAACGCTTCAATTTGAAGAGATACCCATGTTGGTCATTTTTGATGCGGATATCTATAGCACAAATCATCCCATTATTGACAAATTTTGCGCAAATCGTGGGTTTCAATATTTCCTGTTACCTTATAATGGCACTCATCCAGAGCCCGATAAAAATGATGGCGATTTAGAAACTCTACTTCAGGAAATAATCTGCGCAGATAATCAGATAATTTTTGACTGCTGGCAAGCGTACGAAAAATGCTTAACTGACCAGGAATCTAAAACGACAATCTCAGGAAAATTCACACTACCTGCTCGAAAGACAAAGATTTATGCCTACCTAGAAGCCCTAGCAGGTGAATCAAAAAAGCAGAAGGCTAAAATCAAAGAAGAAAATCGAGATTATCGAAACCCAAAGCACTGGAACCTCGATCCAAATCACCCGCCCCTCAAACCGTTAAAAGAATTTTTAGACCCCTATTTTAGTGCACAATGAACGAACAAAGTAAAAGCTTCCTGTACAAGTACCTAAACAATGCTTCGCCCACCGGCTTTGAGTCGTCGGGACAGCAGATTTGGTTAGATTATCTTAAGCCCTATACCGACGAATACATTGTCGATACCTACGGTACTGCTGTTGGTGTCATTGGACCGGGCAAGGAGTATAAAGTGGTTATCGAAGCCCACTCCGACGAGATTTCGTGGTTTGTGAATTACATCTCCGACGACGGCTATATTTTCGTTCGTCGGAATGGTGGTTCCGATGCGCTCATTGCTCCGTCTATGCGGGTGAATCTGCATACCAAGAAAGGCGTGGTAGAAGGTGTTTTCGGCTGGCCTGCTATACACGTTCGTGATCTGGCGAAAGATACCGCTCCCAAAGTAACCGACCTGTTCATTGATGTGGGCGCTGCTACTAAACAGGAAGTACTCGATATGGGCATCAATGTCGGTACCGTCTGTACGTTCGTTGATGGCTTGACGGAATTGAATAACCGTTTTTATGTTGGCCGTGCGCTGGACAACCGGATGGGTGGTTTCATGATTGCCGAAGTGGCCCGGTTGCTGAAGGAGAACGATGTTACATTGCCTTTTACGCTCTACATCGTCAATGCGGTACAGGAAGAAATTGGCCTTCGTGGGGCTGAAATGATTGCCCGTCGACTCAAGCCCGATCTCGCCATTTGTACGGATGTAACGCACGATACCCAATCGCCGAAGTACGACAAGAAAGAGCAGGGTGATTTGAAATGTGGCGATGGCCCGGTGCTTTGCTACGGTCCCGCCGTACAGAACAACGTCCTCGATTTCCTGATTGCGGTGGCGGAACAACAGGGTATTGCGTTCCAACGTCAGGCGGTTAGCCGCTCAACAGGCACCGATACGGATGCTTTCGCTTATGCTACCGAAGGCATTGCTTCTGCGCTGATTTCGCTCCCGCTGAAATACATGCACACAACCGTCGAAACGGTTCATATGGATGATGTGCAGAATGTTATTAAGCTTATGTACGAAACTCTTTTGGCCTTGAAAGGCAATGAGGATTTTAGATACATTAAATAAATTAACCATTTGGGCTTTAGTTGATACAACTGAAGCCCAAATTATTTTTAATAGAATTCGCTTCTATAATCTACCCTTCTCATTTAAGGTTCTTATTTATATAGTAAAAATAGTATTTATTACTACATAGCCTACTAAAATTACTTATCGCACATTTACTTAATTTCTGGCACAAATAAATAGCCTTCATGTTCCATTCTATTTGCCTCATCGACTAATAATTATCATTTGATAGTTAGGCAATTATATTATTAACAAAAAATTATACTTAACAATTATTCTAAAAATAATACTCAATTCATTCTAATTAATAGTCAATAAAACGGTGTAAAAATCTACCTAAATTACACCAATAAATACACCTATATCACAGAAAATCAGCTAGTTAATAAAAATTTATTTTAATATTATTTTAATAACCCCTCCACATATTCTTATTTAATATTGTTAAAGCAATATTTCTTTCTATAGTTCTTATTGCAGGAAAAAACTAATTGATAGTATACATAATCACAAAAATTGTAATGAGTACAAAGTTTACAAGATGTCTGTTAGGCATGCTTTTACTTACCCTATTAGCATCATGCCGAACAAATTATAATACCCATACTAGCAGTACAACTATAATCCCTTCGGATGCAGATAAAATAAGTCTTCCGGTATCAGAAGGAATTGGAAATAACTACAAAGATTTCGAAAAATTGGGTTATTCCAAAGACACAAAAATCCCAAACTTCACATTGTATTCGCCTGAAGGAAAAAAATTTACATTGTCAGAAGTATTGGCCATAAAGAAACCGCTTCTCCTGATCTCAGGCAGTTATACATGCGATATTAGTCGGCATAACATAGCTGATATTAATGCCCTGGCCGGAAAGTATAAAGATAAAGTAAGCATCTACATGGTATACACAATTGATGCACACCCTTCTGATGTTGCCAGTCCCTATTCAAAAAATAATAAGATCGAAATCGCTCCGGCAAATGTCAGGGAGCATGTAGAGGCTCAACAACCTAAAACGTATGGTGAGCGAAAGAGTCTGGCGAAAAAATGGCAGCAGCAGAATTATATACTAGCGCCTGTTTTGGTCGATAATCCAACAAACGATTTTTGGCTATCATTTGGTCAGGCTCCCAATATGGCTTACCTGATTGATCCTAATGGAACGGTTTATTTTAAACAAGCCTGGTTAAAGTATGTAGCCCTGGATAACACCATTAAAGATTGGCTACGTAGTCATCCACAAAGCCTGTAAATCCTTAGCCGCAGGCGATATTCCTACAGGTACTTTTAACGACAGAGGCACAGAGAAAATAGATTCTCTGTGCCTCTGTCGTTTAAGCCCTTTACTATCTTTTATCCGTTATTCCGGCGGAAACCACCACCATTTCGTTGGCCTCCCCCATTTTGCTGGAATGGATCTCTCGGCGCTGTAATTCCGGCACTGAATCGGCGCAGGTTATACACGAAGCTAATCATGAAATACCGGTTCAGGACGCGACTCCGGACTTCTTCCGTATAGGTGTCTGTCACGTTCCGCACGATGCTCTGGTTCTGGTTCAGTAAATCGAACGCCTGGAAGCGTATTTCACCCTGATTCTGCTTAAACAACTGCCGGGCCAGGGTTGCATTCCAAAGCGTATACGACTGGTTATAGCTGGCCGAACTTCCTCCATAATGGTTATAGTAAACGTTTGTGGAGAAGGTAAATTTGAGCGGCAATTGGTAATACACGTCAAGCGTAACCGACTGATTCAGATACGTCGTGTTTTGCTGTGGTTGCAGTGAATACCTCGCCGATTGCCAGTTGATATTCCCCGTCAGGTTCAGATCTAGTTTTTCGGTAAAGTTTGAGCTTATCGTAGCTCCCTGACCTATCAGCCAGTTTTTTGCCTGGTTTGACTGGTTGTTGATGAAGCTGGAACCTTGGTTATACGTCAGGTTGGTCGACAGGTTTATGTTTGTTTTTTGGGCGCCTATTTTAAGCGGCCGACCAATGACAAACGATCCGTTGACGGTGTAATACCCATTGGTATTTACTGGCTTGGTTGTCTGCGCGCCCGATGCATTGAATATCGTTGAGTTAACGATTTTGTTATCTGTCCGGCTCGCATTCAGGAAGACAAACATGTTGCGGAACGTGGCCGCATCGAACTGGTTATAATTCAGCGATACGGTATGGCTGTATTCCGGTTGCAGGTCGAGATTCCCCAACTGAATATTCAACGGGTTGGTGTTGTTAGGCACAGGCTGTAGCTGGCTTACCGACGGCGCGTTAAGACGGGTTCGGTAGCTAAGTCGTAGTCGGCGGCTTTTCGCAAAGTTGTACGTCAATAAGGCATTGGGTAAAAAGTTGGAAAACGTCCGGTTCAGGTTCGTTTCCTGACTCAGGTTATTCGAATTTAAGCTCGATTGCTGCGCATCCAACCCGAACGCATAGGTGTATTTCAATCGTTTTGTCTGCCAGGTTAGCCCACCCCGATTGGTTACGTAATCGTTTATAAAGTTATTGCTCAGTGGCGTATTTAGCAGATCATACCGGTCTGTTAGCCCATTAAAATCATTTACAGCCCGGTTCGATGTGTTGTGATTATCGGACAAGTTGTAATGAAACTCCAGCGTTTGACGCATCGATAACGGCTCAGTATAACTCACATTGATGGTATTGGTCATCGAATGCGTTTCCTGGTCGTTCCGCTGGTTAATGGTCTGCGTGGTAATTCCCGTTAAAGTGTCTTTCGTAATAACCCCAGACGTAAGGCTTGTCGATGATCCGTTAAACTTGTTGACCGAGTTATTGATACCGTTATTGTCCTGATTATTAAGCGCAACGGTCCAGTTGACCGAAAAGCTCCGGCCTTTCTTCTGAAACTTACGGAATAATAATAACTGGTTGTTTCCCGTAAAACCATTACCAGTTGAATTGTAGTTCGTTATGCTTGAGTTCGCCATAACTCCCTCATTCGTAAGCGTTGTCGCGTTGCTCTGATTACTATAATTCGAATTCATCCACGACAAACTAGGAATAACCCGAATCATCGTCATGGTGTCAAGCCGATAATCGAGCCGAAGGTTGACTCGGTGATTGGTGTTTGTATTGTCGGAACCACTTGTCTGATCACGAACAAATCCTGCCTGCGACGTTGTAGTTGTTCCAGCGGTCCCGCTTGGAATTATGTTTTCCCGGTGGCTTTGCTGGCTGGTAAGGGTATTCGTATTACTGGCATTATAGCTACTCACAACGTCAACTTTTTTACCCCAACCATCGCGGTAGTTGATACCCGCAGCCCACGACGTGGTAATGGCATTACTACCCACCTGACCAGCGCCATTTCCACTACCGCCACCAGCCCCACCTCGCACTACATTACTCCCTCCGCCACCACCTTGACCTTGACCAGCTCCGCCGAAGTTGTTACCCAAGCCTAAATCACTGGCCGTAAAGCCCTGTTGGTTCACATTGTTGGCCATACCCAGCATCGAAATCTGGCGACCATTATTAAACTGGTTGAAACTCACCCGGCCCGAATAACGAGCGTCGTCGCCCGGTTTGGGACCAGCGCCAATGGTTTGCTGACCAAACGAGCCTTTACGCTTGTCTTTTTTGGTGGTGATATTGATCGTTTTCTCCCGATCACCGTCATCTACCCCCGAAAAAGCCGACTGCTCCGATGCCTGATCGAAGAGTTGCACCTTATCGATGATGTCAGCAGGGAGGTTGCGGGTGGCCATTTTAGGGTCGCTGCCGAAAAAAGGTTTTCCGTCGACTAACACTTTCGTAATGGCCTGTCCCTGAGCCTTTACGTTCCCATCGCGATCGACTTCTACACCGGGCAATTTCTTCAACAAATCCTCCACCTGTGCATTTGGTCGTGTCTTGAACGAACCAGCATTAAATTCCAGAGTGTCGCCTTTTACGGCAATGGGAGCCCGTTCGCCCTGAACAGATACTTCCATGAGCGTTTGTGATTGGGCAACGATATCAATTGACCCAACATCGACTGTAGGATCATTTTGCGTAACCGAAACGCGCGTTGAGCGACCCCGATAACCAACGTAAGTTACCAGCACCCGATATTGACCTACGGCTATTTTAGGAAACTCAAATTTTCCATCGCCATCCGTAATACCGAAAGTAACCAGCGATGAATCTTTGGCCAACAGCAGGGATACCGATGCTTCCATGAGCGGCTTTCGGCTTACCGAATCCACAACTGTTCCTTTAATGGTACCCGAAGACTGGGCGAAGCCGTCGAGGCTACAGAATAATGTACAATGAATAATGAATAACGAAAGTCGGAGTAATGGCTTCACAGTCAGTAAGTTTTTCATTTTACATTATACGTTGTCCATTAGTTATTGTTTACTTAGTTCCGAGGGGCCGACATATTCATGTTTTGCATCATTCGCTGACGGAAATCGGCCATACCTTTCCGGCGTATCTGCTCCATTTCGTCCGACGAGATAGCTTTTGCCTCTTTTGGCGGTTCAACAGCCGTTGCGGCAATCGCTTCCATCGATACGCCAGTTGCCTTATACGACTCCGTATCCGATTCAATCAGCAACACGACGCCCTGAGGGGGTGTCAGATCGGCAACAGGCGAATAGGTAAATGGAAAATCTGTAGTGTACCAGATTGTGTAAGGCAGCTTCCGGTGGGTAGCCGTGGCTTTGTGACAAACATAGCCCGCAATCTTTTTCGTCTTATCGCTGGCTTGCCAATCCGTAGCCGCTGGCATTGGCTTCTCGGTACGGTAGGTCTGCGTTGCGGAATCTTTTTTCACGACCAGCACATCAATTCGCTGCCGATTGGCTAAGTCCAGATACGTTTGCTGTTCGAATGGGAAATTAGCCCGCATGTTACCGCCCCGATTGGGTCGGTCGCCACCGCCCGGTCCGCCTGCACCATCGGGCGCACCATCGCCCCCTTGTCGGCGAAACATCATACCTCCTTGCGGACGATCACGTTCTTCTTTGGCCATATTGCCTGCAAAAACGAGTTTCTGCGTAAACGATATTACTTCGGGGGCCCCTTCCGGCGCATCAGGTGCACCTGGAGCTCCGGGCCGAACTTCCTGCCCGTTGATGTTCATCCGCATTTGCGACCGGTCGATCTGACGCATGCCTTCGTAGGTAATTTTACCAGATACCGAAGCCGTATTTTGTGCCAACGATGCTGTGGCAACCAGGCTGGTAAGGAGACAGGTGAAAATGGCTTGTTTCATGGGAAAATGAGAGATTCTTGCTGTAAACGTTGCACTATTTTTTCAACTCGCGGCCAAAATCTCGTTAAAACCAGCTAAATCGGCGCTGAGTCGGTAATTTTACGTGCCGAATGACTACGTTATGAACCCAAAACGCATTGTTTCTCTTGTACCCTCGCAAACAGAATTGCTGTTCGATTTGGGCGTAGGTGATCAGCTAGTTGGTATCACAAAATTCTGCATTCATCCGGCCGACAAAGTTAAAGGCAAGGCAATTGTAGGCGGCACGAAAACACTGAACATTAATACCATTCTAACGCTACAGCCCGACCTTATTCTGGCGAACAAAGAAGAAAACACACGCGAGCAAATTGAGGCACTTCAACAACAGTACTTCGTTCATATAACCGATGTGGCAACGCTGCCAGATGCAGTGTCGATGATTCGGGACGTGGGGGCCTTAGTTGGGAAACAACCAGAAGCCGAAACGATAGTTACACGCATCGAAACATCACTTTTCCCACTGCCTCAATCACCGCGCCCCTCCGTCGCTTATTTCATCTGGCGAAAACCCTATATGGTTGCGGCCAACGATACGTTTATTCATGCGATGCTGGAAATAGCCGGATTCCGCAATGCGTTTGTCAACCAGACACGGTATCCCGAAATCACAGCTGAAGAACTGCAAGCCGTTCAACCCGATCTGATTTTTCTGTCGTCGGAACCCTATCCATTTACGGAAAAACATCTTGCCGAATTTACCACGATCTGCCCGTTAGCCAAGATACGGATTGTGGATGGTGAGCTATTTTCGTGGTATGGGAGTCGGTTATTGCGGTCGTCGGACTATTTTAGGAACTTGCGTACCGAAATTGCCCAACAAAGCTCATGATCACCGACATCTCGCAGCTCGACCCAAACGGCATTTTTCCCGAATTAATCATTTCCCACGACCGTATTTTTCGTTAAATGCTAACCACCGGCGATACGCTTTCCGTTGCGTCCATCAATTTGATTTTGTTTGCGGCCCGGCAACGCGGTGCCGATGCCGATGCACTAGCTCACGCCGTGGGGATCAGTTCAGAGCAGTTACATGATCCCGATAGTCGGGTATTGGTTCGTCAGGTACAGGCACTCTGGCGCGAAGTCATAACCACCACGGGCGACCCAAACATTGCGCTACAACTCGGCGAACTTGTAAATCCGGTTGCCATTGGCGTGTTGGCGTATGTGATGATGCACAGCCCTACCTTGGGCAAAGCCTTTGACAAACTTTGTCAGTATCAGGATATTGTCTGCGAAGGTATTCGAACATCGGGAAAATTGATCGAGTCCGAGACACTAGGAAAGCAATTCATGCTCTCGCTTCAGATAACCAGTGCGGATATTATTTACCCTCAACACGCGCTTAACTCCGAGTTTTCGATTTATCTGTCTGCTATGCGGGCTTTAACAGGCCATCGTATCGAAGCTCGTGAAATTTGGTTTTCATACCCTCGGCCCGTTGATACACGTGAACACGAACGGGTATTTGCACCCGCTCGTCTGGTATTCGATGCCCCTGAAACAGCGATGTTCCTGGATACCGTTTTGCTCGATCTTCCCGTGTTGAACGCCAGCCCAACATTGTCGATCCTATTTGAAAAACACGCGACGGATATTCTCGGCAAGCTTAAAGCACCATCGCTGACCAGCCGGGTTAAATCAGAAATTATTGCCATCATGAAAGGCGAAGAACCCACGCTGGCCAACGTTGCCGACCGTCTGGCGATGGGCGTTCGAACGCTTCAGCTTCATTTGAAAGACGCCGGTACAACCTACCAGCAACTGCTCGACGAAACCCGTAAAGAACTGGCAGTAAGCCACCTTAGTGAATCGAATCTGAGCACTACCGACATCGCCTACCTGCTTGGCTTTGCCGAACCAAGTGTCTTTTTCCGATCCTTCAAAAAATGGACGGGTCAAACGCCGGGTGCCTACCGATTAGCACAAGCCTCGTAACGCGGACATCCTGTCCGCATAGTCGAATAGCTGTTCTTTGCTCTACAACTTAGCCTCCGGCTACGCGGACAGGATGTCCACGTTACATGGCTACAAACTCTCTAAACTCGTGTGCTTGAAGCTGTCTGAGTATTTCAGACCATAGCCCAGCATACGATCCATGCTAGAGTGTGCGAAGAGAATAATCCCTGCTAACATCAATTCCTGATTGCCTGTCATCAGGCCTAGCAAGCCAATCACGATGCCTAACCCTTTGTGGTGCACGATGTTGTAAAACACAGCTCCTACAGCTGGATTAATGGCATAGCCAATCATACTCAAGTCGGGTACAAGGATAAGCGCGGGAAACCACCACCAGGCAAAACTTAGGCGAGAGAACAGGTAGATAGCGCCCAGAAATTGAATCAATTCTTCGGATTTCAATAAGGTTTTCATTTGATTATCAGCGTTTAGTAAATAAGAAAATAGCTAAATTGATACAGCTTAGTTCGTGGCTCCCGCAGGTACAAACGTCTGCTTACCTGCATGTTTGGCGAACCAGGTCAACGTTTCGGTTAACGCCTGTTTCATAGGTGTTGGGCGGAAGTCAGGGAACAAAGCCAGTACCTTTTGGTCGTCGAGCAGAATGGAGTTTTCATAGAGATAAAGCATCTCCTTCACCTCCCGCAACACAGGCATAAATAAGCCCAGTACACTGATGATAAAGCGACTATACAGTTGCACTTTCAGAGGCTTTCCGGTTAATGAGGTAATTTGCTCAAACCACGCCCGCATCGATGGTACTGTCGTTCCACCATAATTCCAGACTTCATATGGTTTGTCTGCCGCCGTAGTTGTGGTTGGTTGCGTCCGGCTAGACCAATCTCGTAAAAGTAGCCGGACAATAATTTCGGCCGCATCTTTCGTATAAACCGATTGATGCGGAATATCGGCATTCACAATCCAGGGCAGCGCTTTCCCTGTGAGAGCATTTTCAAAAATGGGCTTTATCCCTTCATTCAACACGTTTGGTCCCCAGAAATCAGGAAGCCGTACGTTCATAACGCGGCACCGGCCAGCCGTAGCAGCTTGTTCCAGCATGGCTTCAATCTCAACCCGAAGCTGGCCTTTTCGCGTACAGGGATTGGGCGTACTATTTTCCCGAATTGGTTCGGCAGTGTTCCCGAAATTATAGACGTTTCCGGGCAAAATAACAGTTGCATGATTCTGCTCAGCAGCATCTATTATCTTCTGCGTTGCCGTATCCATGTTCCCAAACCACTTGTTGTATGGGTAGTTGATTCCATGAAAAATGACATCCTTATCGGCCGAAATTCGATTGAGTAAAGCGGCATCCTGCACATCGCCTTCGATAATAGTCAGGGTAGATTGATCCGGAAACAAAGCCTCCGCCTTAGCCCGGTCGCGAACAAGAATTGTTATAGGTATTCGACGAGCCAGTAGGTTATCAGCAACGGCATAACCGATGCTACCGGTTGCGCCCAGAACGAGGATAGTTGGTGTAGTATTCATGAGATTTGTGCGTCTGTTTGTACAGAACAAAGGTCAGGTTCCTACACGATGTAGTCACTGACGAACCACGCAAATCGACTGACCAATTGCGAAAATCTCGGGCATTGCGGGTAGTACTACCTACGTCTTTCCAGAACTTTTGGCTGATCAGCAACGTAACTGAAAAAAGCTGCGTAATTGGTGTAGTATTTACCGTATTGTTTATTCCATCAGGCTTGTAGTCTACCATGAAACACATTTCACTTCTTCTTTTTCTAGTGGGCTTATCCGTGTCGGCATTGGCTCAGGAGGTTGTGATTGATACCAATTATTATGCCCCCCCTCCTGTTGTTCGTAAAAAAGTACTGACCGAAGATCCCGATCAAAATCCATATCGAAATCGCTCTGCCCGCCAACGTCAGTCCGACCATTCAGCTGATTATCAACTCAAGGAAACTCAAACCTGGTATGTGGGTCTCGAAGGTGGATTTCGTACCGATGGCACTGTACTTACCAATACGTTCGATGGGCTAATCAGCAGCAGTTCTACCACAAAAGCCACCTGGAGTGCTTTAGTGGGCTATACCTACCGAAATGCGTGGATCATTGAAGCGGGTTACACTTATGCGCCTGTACACCTGAATATTACGATTGCGAACGGATCAAAACCGCTTATTTACAACTATCAGAACAGCGGACATGGCATTCCTCTACGCATTAAACGACGTATCGGCTCTGCAAGTCGTGCCGCCAATGGCACTGGATTTTGGCTTTCGGCAGGTGCCTGGCTCGTTCCTAATGGCAGCATCAATACCGATAACTTTCGACTGATTGGCTATAATTATCGTAGTAGAACCCGCGTCGCCGATACCTTGCGATTAGACAATACTACTACGCTCAAAAGTATTTCGGGCATTGCCGAATTAGGAGTTGATTACTCCGTTCGCTTGTCTTCTTCACTCGAATTCGGCACGTATATCCGAAAATATTGGGGTCTTGGCCAAGCCGTCCGTTCGGATATTACCTATACCGTTAATGGTGTTGCTCAACCACAATCAACGGTCACGGCTAATGGAACAGGCTGGGGCTTCGGCATCGCCCTACGCTATATTTACGGGCGACAACAGGAAGTCAAGAAGCCCTAAAACACTCTTTAAAAATCCGTTCATGCGCTATGATGTATTCATACCTTGCGATAGGCTGAAACCCTATGTGAAGCAGTTCGTTATTTCGGAAGGCAACGATGCGCAAACGTATCGGGTACTGCCAGGCACATCATTGGTGATGGGATTTCAATATCAGGGGAGAATCGCCACTGTACTCGGAACAACCACACGCCCGTTAGCAAAGGCTGGCATAACGGGTATTCAGAATGGGGTTCGAATCTTCAAAAATGAGCCTGCTACTGGTTCGGTACTGGTTGTATTCACCGAAACAGGGGCGGCTTCCTTTCTCAATAATCCCATCCACGAGTTAGTTGGCGAAAGCGTAGGTCTCGACAATTTTCTGAATTGTGCGCTTCTTACTACCCTCGCAGATCGACTAGCCGAAGCGAGAACGGATCAGTCCCGGATTCACCTTATTGAGCAGTTTTTGCTTTCACGATTACAGACGCCCAAATCCGACGCCCTTGTTTCGGCGGCTATCCAGCAGATTTATCTAACCAAAGGCACCATTCGAATGACCGCTCTGGCCGATAAACTTTGCATTAGCCAAAGCCCACTCGAAAAGCGTTTCCGGCGATTAGTCGGCACCTCGCCCAAAAAGTTTGCATCGATTGTTCGTATGCAGCAGGCCATTTCTACGCTTTCGACCACCGATAGCCTGACCGACATTAGCATCGAATCTGGCTACTTCGATCAGGCACACTTTATCAACAGCTTCAAGATATTTACGGGCCTAACCCCCACCGAGTTTCTACAGAACATGCCCAAGACCTGAAAGGAAGAAAAACGATTTTTTACAATTGTACGGGTGTCCATTCTCCGACCTTTGTCATGAACAAAACGAAGAGAACATGTCGACTGAAGAACGTATAAAACAAGCCTATGCTACGGCCAAAAACTATCCTGACTTAGCCCAAAAACTTGTTGAGGCCAGGGTTCATTCCTATACGGTTGAGGTGTCGTCCAGTATCATCTTGTATCGGTTGGCTGATGGCGAAACCTTACTGCACACAAGTACAACTGCGCCCAAAGCCATTGCCGCCAACTTCGACGAAGCTGCTACCATTCAGGCCATTCGCGACAACCAGCAAGGCAAAACGGATTATCCCCAATTCATGCATGACATCGCACAAGCGGGCGTTCGTTTCTACGACGCCATTCTGACGGGCGCAGACAAACGGGTTATTTATGTAGGAATTGGTGGACACTACGACGAGAAAATCCCGATAGTTTAAGAAGTTTTTGTCATTCCGACGAAAGGAGGAATCTTAAATTATCCTCATCTGAGAGTAAGGAAACCTTAAGATTCCTCCTTTCGTCGGAATGACAAAATTTAAATTTCAGGTGGTCTATTAGCAGTTGCTCATTCTCTCAGCAATCTAAAAATACCACTCCTTACTAAAGTCCTCTTTCATCGACCCTTTGGGGAGAACGTAATGTGAATTTGCCCAATCCGTCCATTTTTTGTTGAGCTTTTCAACTAACTCAGGATGCTCGGCGGCTCGATTATGTTGCTCTGTTCGATCGATTTCCAGATCGTACAATTCCCACGGGCCACTTACTGGACCAACTGCTTTCCAGTTTCCGAATCGAATAGCCCGGTGGTTTTCGTGCTCCCAATACATGTATTCATGAAGTTGGCGTGTCCCACTAGCCAGCACAGGCAGGAGGCTTTTTCCCTCTAGCGAGTGGATTTTCTGGCCTTTTGCCTGTGTTGGGTAGGTTGCCCCGCTCGCTTCAATAAACGTCGGCATGATATCGATCAGATAACCCGGCGTTTTATTGATTTTCCCTTTCTGACCGACAAGGCCAGCCGGATAGTGAACGATTAGTGGCGTTGCAATACCGCCCTCGTACGACACGTGCTTGAAGCCTTTAAACGGCGTATTCGAAGCATTTGACCAAACACCTCCGTACGAAATAGCACCCCATTTCGATGAATTATTGATATCCTGAATACTCCCCCCACCTAGTATGCCTCCTTCCGGGCAAGCGCCATTGTCGGAGAGAAAGACGAGCAGTGTATTATCCAGCTTACCTGTTTTTTTGAGTTGATCAACCAGCTTACCAATGTTCTGATCCATTCGGTAAACCTGAGCGGCATAAACCGCCATGCGGTAGTCCATTTCGCGCTGGCGAACGCTATCCTGTTCTGTCCAGGCTGGAAACTTGCCGGGTCGTTCCGAAATTCCCCATTTCTCCGAAACGATCCCTTCCCGCACTTGCTTCCGAAAGCGCTCTTCCCGTAAGCGGTCCCAGCCCTGTCGGTACTTACCTTTAAATCGGGCAATATCATTTTCCAACGCGTGAAGTGGCCAGTGTGGCGATGTGAACGCTAGATACAGGAAAAACGGGTCCTGATCTTTCTGCTCATTCAGGAACGAAATGGCATGATTGGTAAACGCATCGGTTGTGTAAAAAGGCTGTTCTACATGGGCAACAGGCTCGTTATCCGTCCAGATGCCTCGTGGTTGGGTAGGGTCAAGATAGCTGCTGGCCCCGGCTAATAATCCGTAGAAACGATCAAAACCTCGTTGGCGTGGATACAGGTCTGGATTGCCGGAACCCAGATGCCATTTACCAGCCATGTAGGTATGGTATCCAGCTGATTTAAGAACCTCAGCCAGTGTAACGCAGTTTCTATTTATTTCGCCCTTGTACCCATACACGCCATAATCGTAATTGGTGCCATTACCCGGTTCTTTGGTCATGTGACCAATACCGGCCTGATGCTGAAACAAGCCCGTCAGCAAGGAGGCTCGGGTTGGGCAGCAGCGTGCAGCATTGTAAAATTGTGTAAACCGAACGCCCTGACTTGCCAGCTTATCCAGGTTAGGCGTTGGAATTTCGGAGCCATAACAACCCAAATCCGAGTAGCCCATATCGTCGGCCATAATCAGAACGATATTGGGTCGTTTAGGGGCTTTGGTTACGGTTAAGTTGTGGTTGGGGGATAAAGACCCCATAAAACTTACACCCCAGCCAATCAGTAAGATGGCTCCGAAAATTTTCAACATATCGGTGCGTTGACTAAGACTTCACCAGTTTTTTCACATCCAGCACTTTGATCTTATTCTGCTCCGCTTTTTTGAGGGTTTCAGGCGTATAGGTCGATAGACGTACGTTCTCCTGCATATCGGCTCGTTTCTGAATGTGGTTTTCCAGATACCGATCAAGGTGTTTGCCTTCCAATCCGTAGCTAAAGAATAAAGATACACGCTCTCCTTCCTGCTCGCGGAACAGAAAATCGGGCAGTCGATTTTCCAGACCAACGTGGAGGGGCAAATTGTTCAACACTTTCATTCGGCGGGCGTTGCCGCTGTGGAGCGTCCGCATGTTCCAGACCACAATGTCGCCCGCACGAGTATCGGCAAACACATCGGCACCGTCGGCAGCATCATGGCTACCCGATTTGAAACGGATACCACCGCTGTAGGTATCGTGATTTTGCAGGTAAATACCGAACCGAATCAATGGGTACGCCCCCTCCCAATCTGCTCCCTGCCCGAACTGATACCGGTCGATGTTATCGCGGTGAAAGCCACGCGTACCCGTACCAATTTGATAGGTGCTGTCGGAGAAATAAACCGGCGTGTCGCCCAGGATTTCGGTCGCAATGGCAACGATTCGTGGATCGTAAATAACCCAACCCAGTTTCTCTTTACTGAGTAAGTCTCCCTTTACCGAGGCAGCCTGTTTTACTTTCGCGACCAGACCGAGTTTCTGTTGCTGATCGCGATACTCATAAGCGGCCTGCCGTAATTGGGTTACTTCATCGGGCGTAAAAACGTTACGGACGATAAGGTAGCCCTGTTGCTCAAATTGTTCCCGACGTGTCATTGTTTTTATTGTTTCTTTAGTTGCTGTGGTGTCAGGTTTAAGAACCTGACACCACTCCACTTTAACGAATTGCTTCTTCTTGAATAAACTCAACCGTGGCCACTCGCGCCATATCTTCCCAAAAGCTTGGGTACGATTTATCGACCACTCGTGGCTCTTCGATAATAATCTCTTCGCGCATGGCTACAGGGGCAAACGCCATCGCCATCCGGTGATCATCATAGGTTTCAATCGTAGCCGGAACCTCATGGCTGGTTGGTAGCCGATGAACCTCATAAAGATGGTTAGGCTCCAGTTCCACCAGCTCAGCACCAATTTTCTGTAACTCGGCCTGTAAAGCCGCGATCCGGTCCGTTTCCTTGATTTTCAGACTTTCAACCCCAGTCAGGTGTAGGGTTACGCCTTTCACGGCGGCACATACAGCAACGGTCTGCGCCAGGTCAGGGCAATCGGTAAAATCCCAGGCCAGCGATTCGCTGGTGGGGCCTTTGGTCAAGCGAACGCCTTCTTCGGTGAAGGTACTCTCCACGCCCAGCGACCGCATAATGTCGACAATAGCGCTGTCGCCTTGCAGCGATTTCGCTTTTAGACCAAGAAGTGTGATTTCGGCCGTTTCATTCTGGGCCAGAGCCGCCACGCTATACCAATAGCTGGCTCCCGACCAATCAGATTCAATAGCGTAGGGTTTAGGGGTGTACGGTTTAGGAGCAACCGTAATCGTTTTTGCTTCCCAATCCGCCTGAACGTCAGCGCCGAAATAGATCATTTGTTCCAGCGTCATTTCGATATAGGGCCGCGATCCGATGGCTCCAGTCAACTCCAGCGTCAGGCCATCTGGCAGTAGCGGAGCAATCATCACCAGTGCCGAAATATATTGGCTGCTCACATCACCCCGAACACTCACTTTATTAGTACCCGATGCACTAAACCCATTGATCTGCGTCGGCGGATAACCTTCTTTGTTTAGATAGGTAATATCAGCGCCAAGTGTTCGTAAGGCATCGACCAGAATACCAATGGGGCGTTCGCACATACGGGGCGTGCCAGTCATTGTTTTCTGTTGCCCAGTTGCTGCGAAATAGGCCGTCAGAAAACGCATGGTCGTGCCCGCATCCAATACATCAGCAACTGAATCTTCTGACTTCAACAACCGAATCATCGTTTGCGTATCGCGGGCGGTCGATAGGTTTTTCAGATCACACTGAAAGCCGGTCAGGGCATCAATGATAAGAGCACGATTGCTTTCACTTTTCGACGAAGCCAGGGGCACAGTGGCCCGGACTAGACGGTCCTGGACGATACCCGGATTCGTCAGCGTAGCGGGAGGAGATAAACGAACAGCGTTCAAGAGATAAACTGATTAGACTAGTTGGGATTTACGGTATTCGGTTTACTGTTTACGGTGGCTGGCGTGTAAGCCATTTTCTGTGCTAGTCACCATCATCCATAAACTGAGTACCGTAAACTGTGAACCCAAAACCCATAAAAGAAATAGTTCGCAAAAAAACGAAATAACTACTAGATTCCGGTCATCATTGGCTCGTTAGCCAACATGAAACCGCTTTTTTCGTATGAATCAGTTTGTTAACGCCACCGTTTTTACTGGCGAAGAATGGCTTACCAACGCATCTGTGCGCATCGACAATGGTCGCATTCAGGAAATCTCAACCGCAGAAACTTTTGTAGACTCCAGCGATCCGGCTGTCATTGATCTCAACGGCGACTATCTGCTTCCCGGTTTCGTGGATTTACAACTATACGGCGGCTCCGATCTGTTTCTGAACGACCAGCCTACGCCCGAAACCGTCCGGCACATTTACGATTCTCACGTTCGAAATGGTACCACTACCCTACTGCCCACAATCCATTCAACGTCGCTGGCTATTATGCAGCAATCGATGGCGGCAGTGCAGGTGGTGCGAAACGAAAATCCGTTTGGCGTGCCGGGTATTCACATTGAAGGACCTTATTTCAACCCAATAAAACGGGGAGCGCACAGCATGGCCTACGTTCGAACACCCGCCGAAGGCGAATTGGAGGCTTTGTTCAGTACGAATGCTGATGTTATTCGAATTCTGACGCTGGCTCCCGAAATACTGACGCCCGAACAATTCAATACCATTAAGCGGCTGAAACATACGAATACACTCCTCTCGCTTGGCCATAGTAATGCAACCTTTCAACAGGCAACGGCGGCTTTCAATGACGGCATGCCTCTGGCAACACACCTATATAATGCGATGCGTGGTTATGAAAGCCGCGAACCCGGTGTAGTTGGTGCCGTCTTCGACCACCCATCCGTTCGGGCCAGTATCATTGCCGACAGTTACCATTGCAGCCCGATTGCCATCCGCATTGCGTATCGACTACTTGGCGAGCGACTTTTTCTGATTTCGGATGCCCTTTTCGCCAACCCACCCAGGCCCGCATTTGATCTGGAGCAATTTATTGTTCACTACGAACCCGATACGAATGGCCCCGGACGTTACGTCAACAACGAAGGGAATCTGGCAGGGTCGTCCATTACGCTTATTGACTGCGTTCGGATTGCGGTTGAGCAAGCGGGTATTCCATTAACAAACGCCCTCCGGATGTCGTCAACGATTCCGGCAGAGATCATTGGCCTGGGCAACCAGATCGGAAAAATCAAGCCGGGTTATGTAGCCAATCTGGTCGTTGCAGATAAAGCGCTGACGACAAAAGGCGTATGGATTTCAGGCGAAAAATTGGTTTGACAATTACTCAGTAGCAAGCCCTTTATTATTGAGTAATTACCCCAAACAACTCCTGGGTTAATTACTCAATAACAACTATAAACAGCTCGACAGTATTAAAAATATCACAAAAAACAGGAATTCAATTTAATTATATTGTATTTTTCAAATAATACCATACAATATTCTATAAAATACTTTTTTAACATTATTAAATATCTTACTTTCGATCAAGTACAACAAACGTCAACTCCTAAGTCTAGCGCGCAAAAATTCATAGGGGAGTTTATCTATTCAGGAAGCAGGCAACTGGTCAATCATTCCTAGTCAGGCTGGTTGCTGCACAATTTCAATATATGTTTCGATAATCTCACAGGCACTAAATAGCCTGTCGGTTATTGTATTGCCCAGATTTTCAGTATCCATAGTACGCATAATCATAAGCTTATTACTACCATGAAACGTCCTGAAAAAAGTAGTACTTCTTTAGTACACGGGAGTTATTCGCCCGGTATTATGCAATACACATCGCCTACCTGTTCCGCAAAAAATAATTTCAGAGTGCACACGCTGGCAGGGCGGCCTTATGGGTATGGACATCAGACACATTCTGAAAGCACCCAACAAGGCACCAGGCATTAATCCGTAATCATCTTGCTATAGCCTTATCTAAACAGATAAGGGTCACTCCGTCTGCCGGGTTTCCAGCAGTCGCTGGCTGTGTATTTTCTCAACTTTCCCAATATAAATCCCCCTATCAACATGCAAAGAAAACTACGTAAGCATGACGTCCTCGCTGTCGTCGCCCTGATTATTATGGCTGTTAGCTGCCCTATGGATGCCTGGGCACAAGCCAGAAAAATAACCGGTAAAGTGTACACTAGTGGGGCCTCCGAAGCCTTACAGGGTGTCAATGTACTTGTAAAAGGCAACAGCCGGAAAGGTGCCATTACCGACAATCAGGGTATGTTTTCGCTGGAAGCTCTGCCAACCGATGTTCTGGTGATTAGCTTTATCGGCTTTAAAGCGCAGGAAATAAAAGTAGGTGATCGAACGAATTTTGATATTCCACTCGAAGAAGATGCTACCCAACTCAGCGAACTGGTGGTAACCGGGACCCGAAACGTTGGACGAACGATCATTGAATCGCCGGTGCCCGTAGATGTCATCTCGATCAAAGACATTATGGGTTCACTCCCGCAAATGGATCTGGCCCAAATGCTGGCCGTTGTAGCCCCCAGCTTTAACTCGGTTCGCTCGCAGGGTGGCGACCTGAACTCACACGTCGATCCGGTGCAGCTACGCAATATGGCACCGAACCAGATTCTTGTTCTCGTTAACGGCAAACGACGTCATACATCGGCGCTACTCATCACCGAGACGGCGGTAGGTAGCCCATCTACCACCGTCGATTTGATGACGATTCCTGTTTCGGCCATTGATCGGGTGGAAATTCTTCGGGATGGTGCCGCTGCTCAATATGGCTCAGATGCGGTGGCGGGTGTGGTGAACATCATCCTGAAAAAAGGAACGAACAAATTAACCGCCAGCCTCACGGGAGGAGGTTACGCCAACACAGGTGGGCAAGCCGGAGCGTTGACCAAAAGTGGAAAACCAGACGGCTTCAACTACCAGTTCGACGCGAACTACGGGTTCAAAATTGGCGACAAAGGTTTTTTGAATGTTTCGGGACAGATCACCCAACGTCGACCCACGCTCCGGCCCTTTGTGAATGATTGGGGGTTCTTTGATAATACCTACCTGAACAATCTTCGGACCGACAAAAACGGTAATCCGGTCATCACTAACCCCGAATTGATTAGTGCGCAGGTGGCCGGTAATAGTAACCTAATGGCCTCACTGAAAACAGAAGATGGGTTGATGAGTGCTCGTGGGTTGACGAAAGCCGATTTCGCGGTTTACGCTGGTATGCCTGCCATTACGCTCGGTAGTATGTTCTATAACGCAGGGTATGAAATCAACCCAACCACTACATTTTACAGTTTTGGGGGTGCTTCGTATAAATACCTGGAAGGTTTCTCCTGCTACTTCCGTCGGCCCGCCCAAACTGACCGATTTAACTATCTGCTCTATCCCAACGGCTATCGTCCTCAGATGACGTCTAATACGTCTGATATTTCAAACACGGTGGGGATTAAAAGTAAAGTTGGCGAATTCAACGTTGACTTCAGCAATACGTTTGGCAGCAATACCATGCGTATTGGAATGGTCAATACCATCAACGCGTCGATGGGTTCAAACTCGCCGGTGAACATGAACATTGGTACACACCAGTTCACACAAAACTCCACTAACCTCGATTTCTCTCGCTATTTCAAAGGCATTATGAACGGGTTGAACATCGCCTTTGGTGCCGAGATGCGTGTCGAGAATTATAAAATCATGAAGGGGCAGGAAGAGAGCTATACCTATGGCGATGCCGGTATATTGACCGTAGCTCAGGCCGGGCTGCTGGTTGGACCGGATGGAAAACCGCTTGAAAATGAAGCCAGTGCGCCCATTGTCGATGCTACCGGTAAACCCTTGTCGGTTTATGCCGGGCAACAAGTAACCGTCAAAAACCTATCGGCAAACTGCCAGTGTTTCTCCGGTTTTGGTCCTAAGAATGAGCGCAATGAATTTCGGACAACAATGGCGGCCTATCTGGATGCAGAATTGGAATTAAGCCGAAATTTCCTGATTGCGGGTGCTTTTCGACTGGAAAACTATTCTGATTTTGGTGGTGTAACCATCGGCAAACTAGCCGCGCGCTATTCGATCTCGAAAACGCTGTCTATCCGTGGTTCCATTGCCAGCGGCTTTCGGGCTCCTTCTTTACAGGAGTTGAATTATACGCACACGGCTACGGCCTTCGTACCCGATGCAAATGGGATTCCACAACCCCTCGACGTGACTACCTATCCAACAAACAGCACGGCGGCTCGCGTGTTAGGCATTAAAGGCTTGAAGCAGGAGCAATCACGTACGTATGGCTTTGGCCTTACCTATCAGCCCACTCGCGGCTTCGAGGTAACAGTCGATGCCTATCAGATCGACGTAGACAACCGGATTTTCCAAACCAGCTATTTCAATGCGTCGGAAGTTGGGAATAACTATCAGGAAGTAATTGGCGATGGCGAAGCGCAATTTTTCGTCAACGGGGCCAATGTTCGTTCTAAAGGAATCGAAGTGGTTGGCAACTACACCCTCGACCTGCCTAAATCGAAAAGTTTAACCTTCACGCTGGCGGCCATTTTGAGTAAGAACTCGGTACTGAACCGGAAAACCCTCAACCTGAACGTAGCGAATCTAACTGAAGATCAGGTGGTTGAAAAATACCTAAGTCGGAGTGTCATTGGTCAGTTTGAAACCGGAACTCCTCGAACCAAACTGATTGCATCGGCCATCTATCGGTTCAACAAATTTGATGTGATGTTACGGGGCACCTACTTCGGCTCCGTTACCGAGCGTTCTACTTCCTCCGATCAGGACGGCAATTATTATGACCAGACGTTTTCGGGACAAGCCATTTTTGACCTAAGTGTTGGTTACACGGTGAATCGCAATTTGAAACTATCGCTTGGCGGTAGCAACATTTTGGATAAGTATCCGCAAATCCTTCGTCCAGAGAATCAAGGTTTTTACCTGTACTCCAACAACCAGCAAGGTTCCAACGGAGCCTATTACTACGGCCGTGTAGCGTTCAACTTCTAATTGTAACTCCAGCTATGAATCGATATTTTAACACAAAAAGCATTTTCCCTGCATTGGGTCTGTTTCTTTCAGCGCTCATTTTCCTGAGTTCCTGCGAACAAAATAAGTACGAACCTAACACGAGTGTTGCGCCGGGTGGTGGTACCGTAACGACTTACAAATCGTACACCTTGACGTCGGCTTCGGGGGCAACGGTTTATGGGCGCGTCGTATTTTATAAGTATAGCTCTACAGTTACGCTGGTCGAGATGGGGCTTTACAACACGACTACCGGAACCACCTATGCGTCCTCAATCTATCAGGGAAAGCTGGCCGACAATTCCAGCACGGCCCTCAAACCGCTTGATGCCATTAGTGGGGCAACCGGCGAGTTCTCCAGCAATAAATACTTTACAATTAGCGAAGCGGGCTTCTTTGATAAACTAAGTACCTACAGTGCCAACGTCAAAATACTATCCGGCTCAACGTTGGTTGCCAGTGGGAATATTGGTGCCAATGCAACTCCTGTGGCGCAATCGAATTAAAGAGTGTTAAAAGTGATACTTGTCTGAATAGCCCCGAATCATTTTTCGGGGCTATTTTTATAGATCGTCAACTCATCTTCCCCAACCATTTCTCTGCTGCTTAGTGCTCCCTGCACAACAGGCGCTTTTATCGCACTACCGAGCCGCTCTTTCCCCAACATCATCCGGCTACGGAATACGCGCATTTCATCCCACAAACCAGCCTCAATAAACGACTGTAAAAGAGCCGCTCCGCCTTCAACAAGCACCGATTGAATTTTACGCTGGTGGAGATTTTCTAATGAGTGATTGAGTGATTGAGTGAATGAGTAAATGACGTTGGGATGATTTGTTGGTACTTTATTTTCTTGCTGGTGATAAACAATGGTAGGTTGTGAACCATCGAACAGATGTAAATTTTGATCAAGTGAAAGCTGATTATCAATGACAATCCGAGTCGGATTTTTTCCCGGCCACAGACGCGTATTCAGGCGGGGATTGTCCAGGCGGGCCGTGTTTGTTCCCACCATAATGCCATCCTCTTCACTCCGCCAGCGGTGTACCAATCTGTTCGCCAGATCGCCAGTTATTTTAACGGGCTGACTGTCGGTCGCGCCAATAAAGCCGTCTGATGTTTCGGCCCATTTCAGGATAATGTAGGGTCGATTTTGCTCGAAGAAGGTAAAAAAACGCGCATTCAATTCACGGCCTATTTCAGATAAAACACCCGTTTCGACCGCAATGCCTGCCGCCCGAAGTTTAGCAAATCCCTGACCAGCGACTAACGGGTTGGGGTCATCATTGCAACAAACAACGCGACCAACCCGTTTTTCAATCAGTAAATCGGCACAGGGAGGCTGTTTACCATAATGCGAACAGGGTTCCAGCGTTACATAAGCCGTACTTTGAGGCAGTAAGTGCGTATCTTCAGGGTGAACGGATGCAATTGCATTCCGTTCTGCATGGGCTTCGCCATAGCGCTGATGCCATCCTTCGCCAATAATTCGTGGCTCAGCGCCTTCAGGATCATATACAATGACGCAACCAACCATTGGATTAGGGCTCACTTGCCCTCGACCTAAGGTGGCTAATTCGAGCGCACGACGCATGAATTGGTCCATAATTTGTACTTTGTGGTTTATAGTTTACGGTTCGTAGTTTATGGTGGCTGGCGCTTGCATAAAAGCACTGTAAACCACAAACCGTAAACTGAATACCGTAAACTTCCCTATTTTTGGCAAAATTACTCGACAGAACCCAATGGCCACCGCCAAACCTCTATACGACCGCCTAAGCAAAAACATTACAGCCTACCCACCCGAAGAAGCGCGGGAAATGGCGTTTATGCTGCTCGACCATTATTTCGGATTTCGCAAAACGGATGTACTGACCGACAAACCTCTGCCGCCGAACCGGACAGAGCCTGACTGGTTCAAGATTCTGGAACGATTAAACCGCCAGGAACCCATCCAGCACGTTATTGGCACAACCATTTTCTGCGGTTTAGAATTCGAGGTATCGCCGGATGTACTGATTCCCCGACCTGAAACCGAAGACCTGGTGCGACTTATCATGCACGATTTTGCCGATCGCACGGACGACGTTCCTATTGTAGACATCGGTACGGGCAGCGGTTGTATTGCCATTACACTAGCTCGTTTTCTACCACAATCGGTTGTAACGGGCTGGGATGTTTCGGACGAAGCGCTTACCCTTGCCCAACGAAATGCCGACCATCTGAATGCCGATGTCATTTTCGAGATTCAGGATATTCTGAACGTGCCCGCCGATTTCAGTCGCCGTTTCGATTGTGTGGTGAGTAATCCGCCTTATGTAACTCGTTCGGAAGCGGCTGACATGGACCGCAACGTGCTCGATTACGAACCCGATCTGGCTTTGTTCGTCGAAGACAACGACCCACTGGTTTTCTATAAAGCAGTCGCTGATTTCTGTGTTCGCCACCTAACGAAAGATGGGTCCTGTTACGTTGAAATCAATGAGCGTTTCGGCGAGGCTACCCGACAGGTATTTGCCGACCGCGGCTTTACTAAGATCCAGGTCTATAAAGATATTCACGGCAAGGATCGTAGCATTCGGGCTACGTTTTAGCGAGTTATAAAGTTGTAGAGTTACAATGTTGTACAGTTGTAGTCTCAGATGGCATTAGTTAGCGTCAGCCAACTTTGTAGCTCTACAACTTTATAACTCTTAAGAATGCCCACAATTAACCGAATTGAAGACTTACAGGCTTGGCAAAAAGCTCGGTGGTTATCAAGCAATATTCACCAGACAACGCGGGATAAACTATTCCAGGATGATCTGGATTTGAAACGACAGATACGCCGGTCAGGCGGTTCGGTCATGGATAATATTGCCGAAGGATTTGGAAGAGGTAATCGCGGTGAATTTATTCAGTTTTTAGGCATCGCACGAGGTTCGCTTACTGAAGTAAAATCTCAACTATACCGTTCTTTAGATAATCAATATCTGACCAAGCTTATCTTTGATGATTTATACAGCCAAGCCGATGAAGTAGGCCGAATTATTGATAAACTACTTCTCTATTTAAATAATTCGACGAATAAAGGCAGGCGCTACTCAAAAGGTACTGATGGAGATAATGTAGAGCCATAACTCTACAACTAGCTAACCTCTACAACTTTATAACTCCGAAAGGATGCAATCAAACACGTCATTCACTTACCATACTAAAATTCGCGAGGTGTTTAGCGAAATGAGTCAGGTTGTGGTCGGGCAGGAACGACTGCTTAATCGGCTGCTCATTGGACTGTTCACGGGTGGACATATTTTGCTGGAAGGCGTGCCTGGTCTGGCCAAAACCTTAACCATTAACACGCTAGCCAAAGTACTGGAATTAGATTTTCAGCGCATCCAGTTCACGCCCGACCTGCTGCCCGCCGATTTGATTGGAACGATGATTTTCAATCAGAAAACGGCAGAGTTTGAAGTAAAGCAAGGGCCTATTTTTGCCAACCTGATTCTGGCCGATGAGGTCAACCGCTCCCCCGCGAAGGTGCAGGCGGCCCTTCTGGAAGCCATGCAGGAGAAACAGGTAACTATTGGTGAAGAAACCTTTGTACTGGATCGACCTTTTCTGGTGCTGGCTACTCAAAACCCCGTAGAACAGGAAGGTACATACCCGTTGCCCGAAGCTCAGGTAGACCGATTCATGATGAAAGTCTTTGTCGATTACCTGAACAAAGAGGATGAACTGGAAGTGATGCGCCGAATGTCGAACATGAATTTCGACTATGAAGTGCAGCCCGTTTTAGGTAAGGAAGAACTGGTGGCCATTCGTAACGAAATTAATGGTATTACCATCTCGGAAACACTCGAAAAATATATTATTGAGCTGGTCTTCGCCACTCGCCGACCGCTGGAGTATAACCTCCGCGATGAATCCCGTTACATTCAGTTTGGTGTGTCGCCCCGCGCTAGTATTAATTTGAATCTGGCTGCTAAAGCACTCGCTTACTTCGACCGGCGCGATTATGTTCTTCCCGAAGACATCAAAGAAGTAGCTCCTGATGTGTTCAACCACCGCATCATGCTCAACTACGAAGCCGAAGCGGATGGCGTTACAACCTTACAGATCATTGACTCTATTTTGCGTAAAGTCGCCATCGGACGATAGGTGAAGTTGGTGAACGCGGACTGTATAGATAGTGTTTTGGTTTAGAAGGATATATGCCCATGAAACCAACTCAATTATTTCTGCTGATTGCCGTTTTGATCGCTGGAGGGCTCTGGCTCTATGGTACTTACATAGCCAAACCTCGTCCTCCTCATAAACGTCCTGCGGGGGTCACCTCTCCTAATGGCCGTCGGGTTGAAAAAACAGATGAAGAGTGGAGGCAAACTCTACCCCGATCGGTCTATAACATTACCCGTAAACAAGGTACTGAGTGGCCCGGCAGCAGTGAATTAACCAACGAACATCGGCAGGGCGTATACGCTTGTGTTTGTTGTCACAACCTCCTTTTTCGATCCACAACAAAATTCGATTCCCATACGGGATGGCCCAGTTTCTACGCGCCTATCGTTTCAAATGCAGTTTATAATGAAGCCGATGGCAATCGAACGGAGGTTCGCTGTTCGGTTTGCGATGCGCATTTGGGTCATGTATTCAACGACGGACCGGAGCCTACTGGTCTGCGTTATTGTATGAATGGCGTGGCGCTGGTATTTGAGTTGGGGCAATAAAGAATAAGCTATAGTGAGTTATAGCTTCAATTCAAATCCGACTAAGACATCCTCACCTGATAATATCTTATCGAAGCCAACAATCTGAATTTCACCATTAGCCCGGAAGATATATGTTGTTTCTGTTTTAGGATCAATCAACCATGCTAACCGGCATCCATTCGCAATCCAAACGTCCTCCATTTTTGCTTTAGCCGTTTTCAGCGAATCTGTAGCAGACAGAAGTTCAATAACAAAGTCTGGACAAATTGGAGGAAATTGCTCCTGCTCTCGTTCGGTTAAGTTATCCCAACGTTCACGATGAATCCAGGCAACATCTGGTGAGCGGGTACTACCATCAGGCAAATTAAAAGCTGTTGACGAATCGAACACTTCACCAAGTTTAGTTTGGCGATTCCAGATAGTTACATCAGTTGTCAACTCCGAATTTTTTCGCCCCGTTTTTCCTCCAGTATTAGGCATAACAATAATAAGTCCGTCGGATTCACGCTCAAACTTGTAGCTAGGATTATCCTGACAGAATAGATAAAAATCCTCCGACGTTGTTATCTGTGGTATTCGAAATGAAATCGACTTCGATTCACTCGTAATTGATGAAGGACCAGGGGCGGTTAGTGTCGCCATACATTTCTAATTGCTTAAAACAAATATACCAATCAGAACTGGAAATAAATGAACTGATTCGAGGAGAAGACCCCGAAGAGATAGGTCACGAATGTAATTAGCCCGAAGAGGACAGCGAAACGAACGGTATTACGGGTTGGAATCGTCAGATAAAAATATTCCTTTATCATCAGGAATGCGATCAGGAAAACGCTGAACCACATCTCTACCGAATTCATCGGACTGTCGAGCCGATCGCTGAACGATAAGGTCGCTATTTGTTTCAGGACCAGAAAAGCATCGCTAAGGTTACGGGCCCGAAAGAACACCCAGGTCAACATGATCAGCACAAATGTGATGAGGGTATTCAGAACTACCCGCACAGGCGATTTACGGCTTTGTTTATTGTTTACAGGAGACGTGACTAAACTGGCAGGTGTGCTTGAAAAACCCATTTTTGCCAGCAATTTATCGCGCAGAACGGCCAGAATCTGATAAACGCCATTCAACCCACCCCAGATTACATACGTCCAGTTTGGCCCGTGCCAGAGGCCACTCGCCAGAAATACAATCAGCATGTTCAGGTACTGTCGGAATTCCCCCTTGCGATTGCCTCCCAGCGGAATGTAGAGGTAATCGCGAAACCAAGTTGAGAGCGAAATATGCCAGCGTCGCCAGAATTCCGAAATGGATTGAGCAATGTAAGGTGTTCGGAAATTTTCCATCAGATCAAAACCCATGACCCGTGCAGCCCCGATAGCCACATCAGAATAGCCCGAGAAATCGCAGTAAATCTGAAATGTATAGAAAAAGGTGGCCGCTAATAATGTCAGCCCATTATGCTCCGACGGGTTTCCGTAGGCATAATCAACCATCATAGACAGCCGATCGGCAATCACTAACTTTTTGAATAAGCCGAAAGCCATCTGCATCAACCCAGCTTTGACATTCTCAACATCATACTTGAAATACTCGTGAAATTGCCACAATACATTTTGTGGTCGCTCGATCGGTCCGGCTACCAACTGCGGGTAGAACATGACGTAAAGCGCATAAATACCAAAATGCTTCTCCGCTTTGTGATTTCCCCGATACACCTCAATGGTGTAGCTCATGGCCTGAAACGTGTGGAACGACAGCCCAATGGGCAGAATGCTCATGTTGTCTTTGTAGGACGATATGTCGCTCTTCCCAAAAACGTGCAACACTTTCACGAAGACTTTATTCGCCAGATTGGTAACCGTTTCAGCAATATGCGGCATCTGAAACGTATCGAACAAGGCAGCAATATTTTCGGTAAAAAAGCCGAGGTATTTAAAAAACGCCAGGATACCGAGATTCGAAATCAGAGACAAAATTAATAGCCATCGCCTGGTCTTCCCACTCGTTTTTTCAATCCAGATACCGGCTATGTAATCAATGACAATGGTTAGAAACAGAATCAGGATATACGCTGGCTGGAAAACCATGTAGAAGTAGCAACTGGCTACTAACAACAGTATCCAGCGCCCCTGCCATTTCAGGCTGAAGTAGCTAAGGGTAACAACAATAAAAAACAGTAAAAACTGTAGTGAATTAAATAGCATTCTCCTGCGGTTTCTGGCCGTTTACACCTGACAAGGGCTGACGTTGTTGATGACGAATAACTTCCCGAACCACATAGAGTGGGCGCCCTTTAGCCTGAAAAAATATGCGCAAGACATATTCACCGATCAGCCCTAATGCTATCAATTGTATGCCACTAAACAGAATGATAAAGAACAATAAAGCCGTAAAACCCTGTGGTACATCGTGATAAACGAAGCGTTTGATCAGTGTCTGAATTAAGTACAGCCCAGCTATTCCCAGCGTGAACATACCCACTCGAGTAATAATTTTAACCGGGTATTCACTGAAGTTAAAGATTCCATTGTAGGCCAGCCGCTGGAGCATTTTGAACGAATATTTCGATTCTCCGGCCTGGCGGGCATCCCGTTCGTATTCGAAACCGATTTGCTTAAAGCCAATCCAGCTCCGCATGCCCCGAATAAACCGACTTTCTTCGGGCATCTGATTCAGTACATCGGCCACCCGGCGGCTGATGAGCGAAAAATCACCGCTGTCCAGCGGCATATCAACGTACGAAATCGACCGCATAAATCGGTAAAACAAGGCATAAGCCGACCGCTTAAACCAGTTTTCTTTCCGCTTTTTCCGAACAGCATACACAACATCGTAGCCTTCCTGATATTTCTGATAGAAATCGGTCAGCAACTCAGGCGGGTCCTGCAAATCGCCGTCAATGATAAATAGGGCTTCGGTAGCGTTAGCGCGTGCAATACCCGCCGACAACGCAATCTGGTGACCATAGTTACGGGAGAGAAATATGCACTGATACCGGCCATCGGTCAGCGCAAGTTGTTGCATCTGTACGGCGGTGTCATCACGGCTGCCATCATCAATCAGTACAACTTCAATAGTCAGGGGTGAATTCTCCATTACGGCGTTCAACCGGGCAACAAGGCGTGGCAACGACTCGGTTTCGTTGTACAGTGGAGCGATAATCGAAATCTGAGGATTTGGCAAAATAATAGCTAGTGAGTCGGTGACTAAGCGGCAAAAATAAGATTTTTTGCCATTGAGGGGATAAGTCGTCTTTGTTTCTTAAGGAACGGTTACGACCTGATTACTAAATCGAATCGGGTTTTTCTCATCTGACGGCGACAGAATACCTACGCGATAACGCCCCGGTGCAACCGTCGGATTAATGATTTCACCCTGAATCGTTCTGACAGGTCGGTTCAGGTAATAATTTGTAAATGAATAGGGTATCTCTGATGGAAAGAGATACGTTCGTTCCGGCGATTGTATCACAATGGCTGCATTATCAATCGGTTGAGCAAGTGCATTATAATCGGTTTCGGCGATGTAGCTGTACCCTCCTCCCAACACACGTATGTGTAAACTGGTGTCGGGTTTCAGCTGATTCGACGAGAGTAGCCGCGATTCGTAGGGTGTATAGTACGTCTCCGGGTATTCATAAATACCCCGACGAATTGTTTCATTCATCGTTCGCTCGGCTAAGGCAACAAAAGGACTTCCCCAGCTCGGTCCGAGGCCAGTTTTGTTATGCTTCTGATTAAAAGCGTAGGTCAGTATCTGGTGTTTCCGAAAGGCAATTTTCGGCAGTTGAACAACATACCAGTTGGCCCAGATGAATAAACTAAGCAGAAGTCCAAGGCCCACCCATCGGTTCAGAGTAAACTCAGATTGGCGTTCGCTAAGTACATTCAGGTAGATCAGACTAACCAGTACAGCCGGGTAAATCATGTAATTACTAATCAACATAACCCCATACCCAAAACGAGGTCGTAGAAAGGCAATGATTACCGCGTTAACCATTAAAAATGTATAGCACCCAGTAAAAAAGTATCGGCGTTTCCACAGTGCTTTCGTAGCTCGGTTTGAGGATTCATAGGTGCCCATTCGATGCCCCAATCGAGGCTCATTCATACGCCACAGTAATACTAGCATGGTGAGGATAATGGCAAATCCCGCCAGTGTTGGAAGTATACTCCGCCAGAGAATATCAACTTTTGAAAAGAAATCAAACAGGCCACCCGTGAACGTAAAAAAACCCAGGAATACCAGATAAGGGTATTTCAGAAAAAAGGATACGCTCGTCTCATTCCCTTGCCCATCTGGGAAATCATGAAAATAAAATACAATCGTTCCAGCCCCTACTACAAGCCAGACAGCCAACCGAATCCACTGTCGCTGCAAGGCTAACACCACCGCTCCCGCTACCCAGGCAAACAGACCATTACTCATCGAAAGCGACGTTAAGATCTGTACCGCCAATGCGACTCCAAATCGACTTTGCGTATCGCTAGCCAGCAAATAAATGGCCGTGAACGCCATCATGATTACCACCTGGTGCTGTAGGGCGGTAATTGCCCATAGGCTGGTGAGATAATATTGCGGCTGAAGCAGTAAAAACGATACGGGGACAAATGCCAAAAGGGGCAGATTAGTTGATCGAAAAACACGATAAAAAAGCCCTAAAAGGCCCAGCAGAAAAGCAAAAGCAGCAAACACCAGCCAGCGATAACTGACCTCACCCGTCAGTTTATAAAACGTCAGCGTAATTAACTTACCAATTAAAATTCGATGCTCATTGTTGGGGCGAATCAACCAATCCAGCTTTTCGCTGAGTGTAGGCGCATCGATATAGCCGATAATAAAACTAAGAAATGCATCGATGTCATCAATCCAGGGAACATTGGCCACGTACGTTAACAAGAGCGCCCAAAAGCATAGGATGGGTATTGTTACCAGAACAGACGCCAGGACACGTGACTGGCGGGATTGAAACGAATAGGAATTGGATATAGAAATTAGCCTCATAAGATTACAGGACCGACTACTTAGATTTCTTCGTCAGTATAATCGCTTTTTTATGAAAATAATCGGCCCAGCAACGATTCCAGAGGTGCTTCGGGTCGTGCTGAATGTCTTCCAGAAACAAAGAAACAGGGTAAGTACTCAATGGCTTTAGTAAACTGATATCTGTATCTGTGTGAGCTAGCTGGGCATATCGCTGTTCCATTTCGCGATCATATTGAGCCGCCCGCCCGCTCAGCCAGTCGCCATACACAACAGGGATCACAGGCCCAACAGTTGAAGAGGCAAGTGCCCAGACCAGTAAAACGTACACCAGAGAACGGAAATTTACCTGCCAACGATCGAATTGTAATCGAGGATGTAAAAACCATACCAAAAGGGTTATAGTATAGATCCAGCTTAGCCAAAACGTTAGATTAACGATATTGATCAACCGAGGAATTGGCGCAATACCGACACCGTAAAAGTGTAATGAGATCAACGCCAGAACGGTGGCAAACCCCTGTAGAGCCCCTAATACAGGATGTACTCGTAAATAGGAAGGCAACTCACTCCGTCTGCCTGTTTCGGTTGGTTCTGTCAATTTCCAGGCAATGGGCACGTATAACAACGATAAAGGAAGCCAGGGCGTTCGAACAATTTGCTGAATGACATAAGGCCCCATATAGCGCAATGACGAGATTAACGTCAGGGGAATATTGCTACTGTTCGGATTAGCCCCTAGTCGAATGGCGTTACCGGGTGCTTTCATCAGAAAATAGCAGGACAGGCCCGCTACGATCATCAAAACCACCGTTGGCAGTGCCACTTTCCGGCGTTGAAGCAGATCCATAAAGGCAATCATGGCCAATACGGATAACATGAGCACCATGGTCATTTCGCTCGATCCAATAATAGCTGCGATGAGCAGACTTTCGATCAGCAAATAACCTATTTGCAAACCAAATCCACGCCGTTGATGAGCCAGTAAGGTAGCCAGCAATAACAGAAATAAGGCACTAGAGAGGCCGTAACTAGCCAAACCGGTGTACCAGTATAAATATTCAGGAATGTTGGCCAGCGTTGCCATAAAACCAACAAAGAGCCCTGACGCCAAAGCGACTTTACTTCCAACAGCAAACGTCCGATAGAGCCATTGACTAGCTAAAGCATAAAAGCTGGCCAGTAGAATAGCCAGAAAAATGACCGGATATAGTTTAAATCCGCCAAACCAACCAATTACGAGTGGGCTGGTGTGAACAATAAAATTATGGAAGAATCGCCCGGTCCAACCATCATAATACATTTGCTGTGCTTTCCAGAAACCGAATTGCATAGCCGTGTTGGCAAAGCAATAATCGTCGGTTGGCGACGGGTGATTGAACGTCGCCAGGGCAATTAGGGGTATGATTAACACACCCGCAAAAACAAGTAATGCACCGGTAATAACACGCGTTAAAGGCATTGATTCACGCATAATAGCGGACTAAGTTGAGGTGGGTAAGGTGGCTTGTGTTTTGGTAAATCGACTATTCAGAAATGGATAGGCTAAAACAGCTGCCAGAATCACAAGGGTCCCTCCATAAAAGCCCAGGGTCATTCGTTCCGTATCGCCAAAAATCAATACGGCCAATAAAATTCCGTAAACTGGCTCCAGATTAACCGTTAAAACAGCCATATAGGGTGAGAATTTCCGCAACAATCCTACGCCCACCGTGTAGGCATACACGGTACAAACCAGCGATAACACCAGCAGCCAAAGCCATTGCAGAAGTGAATCAGGTATGTATTGTATGACGTGATTAGCATCCATTGGGTCACTTGTCCAAACTAGAAGCCAGAGTACAAATGCGCCCACCGATGCACCTATCATCTCGTAAAAAGAGATGACCAGCGCATCGTAACGCTGCGTAAATCGGCTGTTAATAATCGTAAACAGGGAGGATAGCATAGCGGCAATTACAGCTACTACTAACCCGATTACTTTATCGAATTCAAACCGAAAAATCAGGTAAAGACCCGCCATTATTACAGCCCCCAGCACAACTTCAATGGTACGCACGCGCCGACGTAGCACTAGCGGCTCCAACACACTAGCCCAGAGCGAGCTGGTGGCCATGCCTGCCAGACAAACCGAAACATTGGCCAGGCGAGTGGCCAGAAAAAACAGAACCCAATGTAGCCCAATCAGTCCCCCCGTCGCCACTAATCGCCAACGATCGGCCGGAGACACCAGAAGACTCTGCCGACGCCATAAGAGCACAACGCCCATACCGACTACGGCAAGTAGCGTCCGAAATAAAACCACTCCCGACGAATCGAGTGGCGCTAATAATTTACCCAGAATGGCCGTAAACCCCCAAATCAGGACAATGAAATGGAGTTGCAGGTAGTCTGTGAAGGAAGGCTTATAAGTCATAATGATGAATGATGAATGATGAATGAGCTATCTTGTGATATTCATCATTCATCATTCATCATTTATAATTCATTCACTACCTCGGTATTGTATTGTACAATAATACCCCGATGAGTGCAAAAATAGCGTTTGGAAGCCAGACTGCTACTATAGGATTGAGGTTGCCGGATTCAGCAATGCCTTTGGCCAGCATAAAAAACAACAGGTAAGTGAATGCTAAAATAAATCCTAAGGCCACCTGCCACCCTACCCCACGGCGACTCTTACGGGCCGACATGATGACACCAATCACCGTCAGAATGATGATAGCAAACGGGCGGGTATCGCGACTATACTTTTCAATCAGATAAATTTCGATCCCATCCGATCCACGGCTTTGCAGCAACGCAATTCGCTTATTGAGTTCAGGTCGGGTCAGGGTTTCGTAGAGGTTAAAATTCGACCCAAAATCATCCGGTTTCAGATTCAGCGTGGTATCGATACGCGCACCGGGCGTAAGGGTCTCATGCAAACCGTTTATATCCCGGATTTTATAATCCACGATGGTCCACTTTTTCTTTTTCGCATCCCATTCAATATGATCAGCCGTTAGTTTTTGTTTGAGTTGATTACCCTCTACGCGCTCCAGGGTGAATTTATAGCCGGTATTGACCACATTATTGTAGCTCTCCAGATAGGCGTAGGTATTGGGGGCAATTTTCAGATGGACATTCCGATTCGAGTAGGTAAACGAATCATTGATATACTTGATTTCGAACGCAATCCGGGTTTTGTTAGCCGCTGGAATTACGTAGTTAACCATAAAATAAGTCGCTACTGCCAGGACCGATGCGCCCAACACATACGGAAACAGCAAGCGCATGAAACTAACACCCGTACTCAGAATAGCAATAATCTCGGTTCGGGCAGCCAGACGAGAAGTCAGGAAAACCGTAGCAATAAACACCATCAATGGGCTGATGTAATTGGCCCAGTACGGAATGAAGTTGAGGTAATAATCCCAGAGGATTTCGTTGGTGGGGGCATGTGTCTTATGAAAGTTGTCCACCTTTTCGGTGTAGTCGATCATAACAACCACCAACACAATGACCATCACCACGAAGATGTAGGTCTGAAGAAAACGTTTGAGTATATAAGCGTCTAAGAGTTTCATAAATCTTTTAAAGGTTACGGTATATGGTTTATGGTATCCGGTGGCCGACGCGAAAGCAATATTTATTCGTCAGTCACCGAATACCATATACCGTAAACCATATACTAATTCACCAATAAATTTTTAGCGACTTCGTGGCTGACGAATACAGTACGACCCGTTACGATCTGAACCAGTACCGATTTGTCGAAGGCATTGATTTCATGAATCGTTATCGTACAGCCAAGCGTTAAATTCGAGTGATCGAGGTGTTGCAGAAATTCAGGTGAATGTTCTAACACGGCCATCAGGCAGACATCCTCGCCGATAGCCACCTCCGATAATTTTCGATAACCCATTTCAGGCATTTGACCCGCCGGGGTTGGAATTGGATCGCCATGCGGATCAAACTGTGGACAGCCTAAATACGTATCTAAACGGGCCACTAACTCTTCTGACCGAATGTGTTCTAATTCTTCCGCAATTTCATGGACTTCATCCCAGCCAAAACCGAGCTTCTGGACCAGAAAAACCTCCCAAAGCCGGTGCCGCCGAATTACTTGTAGGGCCAGCCGTTCGCCCTCTTCTGTCAGGCGAACGCCCTGGTATTTCTTATAGTGAATCAACTGTTTATCAGCCAGTTTACGAAGCATATCGGTTACGGAAGCGGCCTTTGTCGATGTCATTTCTGCCAATGCATTCGTGCTGACTTCCCCCTGCCGACGATTGGCAAGTGAATAGATCATCTTCAGGTAATTTTCTTCAGTGAATGATTGCATAGACCACGACTCCTTGTACAGAAAGGCAAACTAAATCAAAACAGTTTACCCACAAAGGTAGTTTTTATGTTAAACTTTCTAAAAATTTAGACTAGTCTAAATTTTTATTTCAATAATACTTATATTTGATGCATTGTAAGTTTGCTCAACTGTTCTGATGATTACCAATTGCTTACATGGAGGCAACTAATACACAAACGAAAAACTGGCGACAGGAGTCTAACGAAAACTCATTAGGGGATGTTCATAGCTCTGTTCATGTACCAAAGGGTGCAGGTTTTTTCAAAACATTGCGAGCCTATGCAGGACCTGGGCTGATGGTAGCCGTAGGCTATATGGACCCCGGTAACTGGGCTACCGATATTGCAGGAGGAGCCCGTTATGGGTATCGACTTTTGTCGGTTGTGCTGATCTCCAATCTGTTTGCCATTCTACTTCAACACCTGGCTCTCAAATTAGGCATTGCTACCGGTCGCGATCTGGCACAGGCTTGTCGCGATCATTTTAGCCGTCCGGTAGGTTTTGGCTTATGGTTGTTGGCCGAAATCGCCATTGCGGCCTGTGATCTGGCAGAGGTGATCGGTTCAGCCATTGCCCTCAATCTACTCTTTGGTCTTCCACTTACGATTGGTGTTCTGATTACCTCGCTGGACGTGTTGCTGCTGCTTTACTTACAGAATAAGGGGTTTCAAGTGCTCGAACGGATTGTTGCCAGCCTGATTTTCCTGATTGTTGGCTGCTTCGGTTATGAGTTGCTGGTTTCGCAGCCTAACGTTGGCGATGTTGTTGCCGGGCTGATACCGCATACTGATGTGATCACCAATCCAGGGATGCTCTACATTGCCATCGGGATTCTGGGGGCTACCGTCATGCCGCATAACCTTTATTTACACTCCAGTATTGTACAAACCCGCGATTTCGGGCGTAATGATGCGGGGCGACAATCGGCCATTAAATTCGCGACAATCGATTCGACGGTTTCGTTGTTTCTGGCTTTCTTTATCAACGCGGCCATCCTGGTTTTATCAGCCGCAGCGTTCCACTTCTCGGGCAACCAGCAGGTTGCCGACATTACTGATGCCCATCGGCTCCTCGACCCAATTCTAGGCGTTAAACTAGCGGGTATTCTGTTTGCCGTTGCGTTGTTAGCATCGGGTCAAAACTCAACCTTGACAGGTACACTGGCTGGTCAGATTGTGATGGAAGGCTTTCTGAATCTGCGAGTAAAACCTTGGCTACGCCGGTTAATTACCCGCTTAGTGGCGATTGTCCCTGCGTTTGTCGTCACGATTCTTTACGGCGAACATGGCACCAGCGAATTACTCGTACTGAGTCAGGTTGTGCTATCACTCCAACTCAGTTTTGCCGTAGTGCCTCTGGTACAATTCACCTGCGATAAAGAAAAAATGGGGCGCTTCGTTAATCCGGGTTGGCTAAAAACGTTGTCCTGGGCCGTAGCGGCTCTGATTATGGGATTGAATGGCTATTTACTCTGGGATACGTTAGCCTAGTAAGTAAGTAAGTAAGTAAGTAACTGAATGTCAGCGCGACTCATACACGTCGAACTGAGGGAATCTACGTCTGAGAACATAGTGCGCCGTTGTTAATCCCGGAAACTCGGTTGCAGTCTCGCCAGTACGTGTAATCAAAAATCGTATACCTTGTTGGCTGATTTGCTTATCCAAGGCCGAATAATCTAATTTTTTACGAGGATACATGACGGCTGCAATCATGTCTTGCTGAGGAATGAGGCAGTTTCGATAAAGCAACCCATTGAGGTAGCAGTAATTATAATTTGTCACAAACACAGCGTCCGTAGACTTCAGGTTAAGCGAATCTCTCAGGTAATCAGCAATCTGTTTTTGTTGCCGATAAGGTGTTTCAGAAAGTGCCCCTGAACGCATGAGCAAGGGCCAGTTGAAATTCGTCATGTTGGGGACTACCGCCCAGAATATCGCAGAAAATGCCAGCAAGGGCCACCCCATCCCTCGCTTACTTACCAGGAAACTTTGCTCATTTAGCCAGACAGCTGCGACTAAGCCTGTTAAAGCCACGTACTCCGTGAAATAATTTAACGCCGAACCCCATTTTATACTCGTCGACAACGAAAACCCGAACAATACCAATACGCTCCAGCCAAGCCAGCGATAGTCTGCTTTAGTTTGCCGTATGAGCCAAATACAAAGCGGTAAACCAATGGCAATGTGTACACTAAATGTCCGGAAATAATGGTCAACGATGTTGATTTTGAATGACGACCAGTCAACGCCCTGATTCACACCGTTAATAATGTTTGCATATAATAGGATCGGGTCATGTTCAGGCATAAAACCAATCAGGAAAAGTAGTCCAGCTAGTCCGATACAACCACCCAAAACAAGCCCTTTCAAGCAGTGGCCGTTTACGAACGCATAATAGCCCACCACCGCAAAGGGTAAAACAATGCCCGATTGTTTTGTCGCAATAGCCAACGCGGCTAGTCCAACAGTACCGGCCAACCAGTTAAGCTCCTGTTTCTTTTGCTCTGCCTGAATAGCTCGCACAACCGCATATAACGTGGCCATAACCAATAAAATATAAAGGCTATCGGGCCGGGAATAGGCTTGAGGAGGCAATAACACAAACGCCGTTATAGCAATGGCCATACTTGCTTTTGTTGTAAGACAAAACCGCTTTCCCAACCCAAAAAGTAGTGCTGCATAAAACCCATTAGCCGTGAGCGAGACAACCCGACTTAACCGATAAACACCCAATGTATCATCAGGCTCTACTCCTGCCAGGTAACCAATTGCAGCTACAATCCGATAATAAACAGGGCTATACTGGGTAATGGAATACGGGGCTATTTCTGGGTTTGCATAGAGCGGATAACCCGCCATATAGCGCTGGATCGAATAGATTACATTGCTTTCAATTCCACCGATATCGGGACTAACAAAAAAAATCAATCGGTAACGAATTAGCACCGTTACCAGTAGACAGCCTATCAGTAAAACCAACGAGGGGAGCAGTAGGCTCGTCTCCTTTACTGGATAAAGTTTACCATATTTCTCCTGGCTATTCCGATACAGTAAAGGTTTTACATCCGTTTTTTCTACACTTACCATTTTCTGAGGTCGAACTTTGGTGTTTGGTACTGTATAGATTAAGCAGCAAAAAGGTCAGTCAGAACGACTGCAAAAATTTTTGATCAAATTTCTGACTTACCTTTTCTACACCTTCCCTATTCATCAATGATTGGCTGTTCGTTAGATGCTGAGCTATCGGGTTTTATCTTCGTGCATTCAACCACCTTATGGCAACCCGACCACTACCCATTTACGCAACAGACCAGAATTTTTACGATGCCTTGAGTCGGCGCGATGAGCGGGCATATCAGTATTTATACGCTGAATCGTTCCCTTCCTTCCGCTTCTGGGTGCAGAACAACAATGGTACCGAAATGGACGCTGAAGACGCTTTCCAGAAAGGACTGCTCAACTTTTTACTCAACATAGAGACAGGAAAATATCAGCTTCAGGCTGGCACCCGTATCACTACGGTCGTCTTTGATTATTGCAAATGTGTCTGGCTTACCGAGCTAAAATCGGCCCGATTTCGCACCCGAGCCAGTTTGCCGGATACAATCGATGTAATTGACACCGCCGATGTAGCAAAGGATTTAGAACGAATGGAAGTTGTGAACGTGGTTCGACAGTCGTTAGGGCAGCTTAAAGACGAATGTCGAAAACTTATTGAATGGTTTTATGTCGAAGAAGTTTCACTGAGAGAAATTGCTGAACGACTTAATATGAAAGAGTCTTCGGTTAAATCGAAACGGTATGATTGTGCCGAAAAGCTGAAGGGATTTTATCAGAAAACGGCAAATAAGAACGGATTATGAACCTATCTGAAGAACAATTCGAGGTTATTGAAGCCTATATCAACAATGAGTTATCGGCAGCAGATCGCACTGTGTTTGAGAGCGATATACAGGCCGATGCTGAACTTAGAACGGAAGTTGCCCGTCAGCGCGACATCCGGTTGGGCTTGCGGGCCATTGGCATTGAACAAGCATTGGAACGGGCAAAATTGCAGTACAAAGCAACCATAGTCACCGAAGAAACAATTGCAGCGAAACCGATTGTTCGACCGTTGATCAGTTGGCGCTATTGGGCCGCAGCCGCTTCGGTTGTAGTAGTGCTCGGTCTCGGCTATTATACCTACCAGCAAACCAGCGACCGGCAGGCTGATATTGCCTACGCCGAAACATCTACGCCCGACGAGTTAGTCAAAGACTTTCCATCCGGTGCCGTTTCGCCCGATGTTCAGGCTCAGTTACTGAATGCGCTGGCGAAGTACAAATCAGGGAAGTATGACCAGGTTATTGCCCAACTGACCACGTTGCCAGCTGATAAACAGACGATTCACTACAAAAACTATTTCCTGGGATTAAGCTATTTGGCCAATAAACAACCGATTGAAGCAACTCCATTGCTGAGCAAAGCAGTAACGGCACCCTCGCTCAAAATCCGGCAAAAAGCCGAATGGTTTCTTGCTCTCGCTTACGTGAAGAACGATCAAAAAGAAAAGGCCCTACCCATACTGAAAACCATCAGTACCGACAAGGCCAATCCTTTTCAATCGTTGGCAAAACAGGTATTACACAAAATCGAGTAGTCTGACTTACTGGTTATAAAGCGTTTCTACTTCGCTGGCCGACAGCACCCTTTTGTATATTCTAATATCATCGAGTGCACCCTTAAAATACTGGGGTAGTACCTGCGATTGAGCACCAAATTTCAACTCTCCCCCAGGACATTTATCGATACTGGTTGCGGGTAGGTCATCTTTCTGATATAATAACACATTGTCAAAATACATGCGAGCAGATCGACCACTATAGGTCATAACAATATGATGCCACCGAGTTAAATCAGGTGCACTGGTAAATGACAATGTCTGCCAACCCTGCCTGGCTGGCAGTTCCCAGTTTGTTTAATATCTGTATTAATCGTTACTCCTGAACCACCATCACCAGGCTTAATAAGGGAACTATACATCTCAAAAGCGCCATCGCTGAATCGGGATTTATTGTAGATAAGCATCCTGTCGGTTACCGCTGTAGGCTTGATCCAGATACTAATTGACAGAGCTTCTGGTTCAAGGCTGCTATTGTAAGGCATATAGAAATAATCGCCCGTACCATTTAGCGAAATCGCAGCATTGGCTTTGCCTTTCCGATCAGACACGAATGTTGGATTCCCTACCAGTTTGACATCGTTATTGTTCGCACTGGCATCCAGTAATGACCGATCAGTAAAGGATATAGAAGCAATTAAATCCTGCGAAACGGTGTCGACCTGCGTAGTCAAGGTCATTACATCACCATAAATAACCTCGCCCGAAGCTGTTATGGCATAGGAACGGTAGTAATATGTTTTGTTGGGCGTCAGATCGGTAAGCGCCACAACTACATTAGCGCCTGTAGTCGGACTGGTAACCTTTACGGTCGATGAGTTCTTATCAGGCGTACTACTGCTCGACGAGTAGCAAATACCATACTCAACAGCCGCCGGACTTCCCGGATTCGTCACCACAAAGTTCACGGATGCCGTTGTGGTTCCTACAGACGCCGTACCATTAACAGCAACAACTGGGTTTTGCCCGGTTCGGAAAGTTTGAACATCACTATAGCCAGGCGTTGAAACCGCTGAATTAATGGCATAACTACGCACGTAATAAGTCGTATTCGGTAAGAGAGGTGTCAGCGTAAATGAAGTTGGGGTACTAATCGAAAGGACTGACGGCCTATCGATTGTAGTTACATTCTCCTTACCGATTTCTGGAACAGCATTAGTTGCTGAATAACAGATTCCATAGCGCGTAATGGTTGCATTACCCGTAGACGTTAGGGTCATACGCACTGCTGCCGACGTTGTAGTAATATCGGTAACAGGCTGTAAGGTCACGTTAGGAGACAATGCATTACTCACCGAAATTACCTGTTGAAGTACAGTCTCGTTGCCACACGAATTTGTCAGCGTGGCTTTAACGGTGTACGTACCTGAGGCTGGATAGGTATTGCTAACGGTTAATCCGGTCGTTGCGGTGGTACTGTTGTTCCCAAAATCCCAGTTTACTTTATCGATAGTTCCGCTGCTACCACTAATTGAAAAATCGACTTTCAATTGCTGTATTTGAGCGGTAAGGGTACCCGCAGGTTTTATACACTCCCGCTGCGATTTGCGCGAGGGAATATCCCAGTTCCCGCAACTCAACAAGAGCATTCCACTACTAACAACTAAAAAACACGCACTTATATAAACCAATAAACGATTCATTGTCAATAAGAAATTAAAGATTCGATGGATAGACAGAATCAAAATGTATAGCTAACAGCAAGGCCCCATGACTGTGAAGAGGGTTTCCACTGTATAGCGCTTGTACGTGGTTTGGGCTTGTGAAGCAGCAGGTATAATTCGGCAACGGTGGCTACAGCCGCAACACCCAGACAGGCTTTAAACAGTCCATTTTTTTTCTGAGCAGCCTCGGCAGCATTATAGGCATCGGTATACTGAAGATAGGCACTTCGATCACTGATCACACCACTACCTGTAGGGTCAACAGTCTGGCTGATCTGGCTCAGTGTACCCATTTTCGACTGATAATCATTGCGCAAAATAAGTGCATAGGCTCCGGCTCCTACTGCCACTAACCCCGTAAATACTTTCAAACCGACAAGTTTTGGGTACTTGGGACGAGTTAAGTCATCGATCGTCCGAATTTGAATAAGTAGCGTTTCTTTCTTGGTTATCGAAGCATATTTGCCAGCTTCGGTGTATTTCAGTCTGGCTTCGGCATACTGCTTTTGATTAAAAAGCTGGTTCCCCTCTCGCTCGTAGAGATCAGCCAGTTGCACCTTTGTCAGGGCATCATCTGGATTTAGATTCAGAAGTTGACCAAAGAAACGGACAGCCTCCTGGCTTTTACCTTGCTTCAGGGCATCATCGGCCTGTTGGCGAAGTTTCAGCCCTATGGTGCACTCCTGAATTTGCTCTTTCGCGTAGGCATCGTTTTCGAAACCGGGAACTTCGAGGCAGTTCTGGTATTGCCGCCGAGCTTCAAGATACTTGCCTTCTTTAAAATAATCATCGCCACGTTTCTTGTAGCGATCATATTCGTCATCGACAACAACAGTTGCCTCAGTTGTTCGGCCTAGAGCCTGAAAAGCAGGCAGCCCAACCAAGGACAGCAGCAATACTAACATGAAATGGTGTAGTGGTTTGAACATCATAAATTAGGTGGGTTACTGATTGGTACACTGTTTAATTTTCCGTCTGACTTCATCCGTATCTTTCAGAGCCTGTGCCACCTGATACCAGGCCTTTGCTCCGTCGAATTCGTCTGTAGAAAAAATCTTATTCGCTTTGGCCATGTATTGTGCGTAAGCGGCCTCGGCTTTAGCCGTACTTAATTCCTGTCCTTTTGCTAATTCCTGCGCTTTACCGAACGAGGAAATAGCTTTTGTTTTATTATTACCATTCGCGATGGCTTTTACGCCTTCCTCAATCAGATCGTCGTATTTAGTCTGCTGTTCCTGCTTTTCTTTCAGTCGCTTGTCATTGGCACCTTCTTCAGGTTCGGCTGGTTTTGGTTTCTCTACTTCCGGCGTTGGCGTCGTATTTTTAGGTTGCTCTGGCGTAGCATTAACGGGTTGTTCCTCACGTGGCGCTTGTTTCTGAATTTCCTTCTGAGCGGCATCCCGAAGTTTAGTTACGTCCTGCCGGGTCGGATCAAGCTGGAGGGCGCTGTTGGTCAATACGAGAGCCAGATTATAGTCTTTGGCTTTATACGCCTGATGTGCTTTGCCAAGAGCGACATCGATACGTTTACGTAGATCGGCTTTCGATTCATCGGGGATTGACTTTATTGCTTCGGGGGATATGGATTTCGTTTTAGGCAGCACAGGCAAGCTCAGTATACTATCTGGTTGTTGTCCATTACTGGGTGTACTCGTACTAGTGCTATACAAGCTCATATACAGCCCAATCCCAGCAACAACGATAGCGGCCGGAGCAGCGATCTTCCAGGGAAAGGCCTGCCCGATGGGATTACTTGTCGATTGTGGAAGGGTTGGTTTTGATACCGTTTGACCCTTGACCTGGACTGGCGCGCTAATGGGAGACGGCGTAACTAGAACAGCTGGTTTGGCAACTGTCGGACTAGGACTGGGGGGAGCTACATAAACATCCGTTTTTTCTTCTTCATAGACATCTGTTAACTCCGACTCAATCGCTACGGGTTTAGGTCGAAGTTGCTCAATACACAGCGCCAGCCCCTGAATGGCAGTTTCATCCGTTGGATTGAGTTTCAGTACTTGCTCATATTGGCTTTTGGCCTGATCAAAACGCTGTTGTCGACACAGGATATTAGCTTCGTTCAGTAACTGGGTGAGTTGCTCTTGTTGGAGAGCATTCGTGCATTGATTTAGTCGATTCTGGGCGTCAACATGGTGCTCCCGCTTGGCCAGTATTTGTTCGAGCACCGCAATTGCCTGCTGGTAGTCAGCATGTTCAAACAGTATGTTTGCCTGATTCAGCAACTGCGGAATCTGGTCCAGCAAATCCAGCAGTTCATCTTCTTTACGAACACGCTCATGAATATCGCGAACTAGGCATCGGCGAATCATAGTCCCATACGGTTCGGCAATCTGGCTTAGGCGGGCGGGCAATTCGACCGTCATAATTTTCTTTTCCACCTCACGTCGCACCGACTGTTCGCTACTGTTTCGCAAATCGGCCCGGAACGGCTTTTCGCCCGTCATCATTTCGTAGAGGATGACACCAAATGCCCATAAATCGAGGTTGAAACTCACCCGACTGCCTTCAATTTGCTCGGGCGCTTTATAGGATGGTGTACCTCGGCCGTCGCTCAGATCAAAATCAGAGCTATCGAGTTCGTCATCACTCACTAATTTACTAAGCCCAAAATCGGCAATCTTTGGAATGAATCGCCCGGCATTATCTCTGGATATTAGAATGTTAGCCGGTTTAAAATCGCGATGAACGATGCGGTGGCGATGCAGGTGCTGGAGGCCGAGTAAGATCCCTTTTGTAATCTCATAAATTTGCGTGGGTGTCAGCGTTACACGTCGGAGCAAATCGGCCAGATTGCCATCCGGGTAATATTTCATAATCGCGAAATCGCTGACACTGGTATCCGTTTCCAGGCGATGGCAGGAATCGTAGCGCGCTATATTGGTTTGCCTCGGCACTCGTTGGGCCAGTTCAACTTCGGCTTTCAGCGATTTGGTGTCATGACCCTTAAACTCACTGATTTTTATCGCTACCCACTCTGTTTCGAGCTGATCTTCAACTTTGATAACCCGGCCATACGTACCGACACCTAACAGAGCCCCCTCATCATTCGGGCGGATCGGATAACGCTTTTTAAAGTCCAGAAACGTAGTAAACGTCTGATTCATAAGCAAGGGTTAGGTGGGTATAATGTGGATCAATCAAAGATACGCTAAAGGCAGACTATCCGAAAACCGACCATAAAAAACCGGCGTCTGCTTTCCCTTCGTTCGCTTCCTGACCAGCGGAGCTACGTATTTGTGCAGCTCTCGTATGGTTACAATGCCATCGCCGTTGAGATCGCCCTGCCCGGTCAATCCTTTGAGCAAAAAGTAGGTAAACGCTCCTCCTGCCAAACGCCGATCTTCAACCGCATTTTGCGTTGATCGACTAGCCAGTAACATAGCCACGTTGCTGCCATCTCGTCCTGTCTTTGCCAGTTCAGATCGGTTGGTTTGTTGGCGGGTTATGCCACCAGACAGACAGGCATCGGCAATACACAGCTTTGTAAGGGCTTTAGAAGCACGAAAAGCCGCTTTAATAGCGGCATAGGTTAGCAATTTCCGTTGATCGCCCGGACGAGCATCGTATGGAACAAAACTGTCAGGCAGGCCGTGTCCCGAAAAATACAGGATAACCCGGTCGTTTGCGCCCGCTTGCTGAAAGAGGGTCATTGCTTGTTCGATGGTAGCTTGTGTTGCCTGCCGATTGGTTAACAATCGAATGTGTGATGCCAATACATTGCCACCCGACTTGCTCTGCAAAAAATCAACTACCTGACGGGCATCCCGATCGGCAAACCGCAAATCGCCGGTTGAATAAGAGAGTGCCTGATAATCAGCAATGCCTACCACAACCGCATAGGTTTGCCCCCGCGCCATAGGCGATTGAAACCCCAACAATATGCCTAAACTAATCAGTAATGGAGTCAGCATAGCTTTAGAAGGCATTCACGGATTGAACGGGCTCGGCGTGAGTCACCTGACTGATTCCTATCAAATAGCCTGAGTAGTTATCTTTAGTATGTCCATCGCACAGGGCCTGTAACGACCCGATTTTAGCCTGATCGGGCATGTCACTGACGAGTAGTGTTGCCAGCACATAGGCATCGATTTTTTCCAGTACGCCATCTGTACACATGAAAAAATAATCGCCCGCCCAAACATCTGTTAAGAGCGTTATCTCGGGTATAGGCCGGATAGCCTGCCCGTCTTTATCCGCAGCACTTGCCACCACCGCCCGACTCAGGCGATTGCGCCAGGGGTGCGTAAGGGCCTGAGCAGCCGTGATGATACCAGCCTCCACCATGTCGTTTACCTGCCGATGATCCTGCGTCTGAAACATAACCTTCCCTGCCCGAATCTGATACACACGGCTGTCGCCAATGTGGATTACCGTTGCTCCCTGCTCATGAAACTGCAAGAGGGCCAGCGTTGACCCCATACGGCTAACCAACGGGTGCTGCTTCAGATAATCGTCATAGGCCGTATAAGCCAGATCGAGAGCCGCTTGTATATGAACCCTATCAAAAATGGGCTCATTCATCGAGGCAGAATAGCCGATCAGCGCATCACAAAGTAACTGGCTGGCAATCTCGCCCTTATCGGCCCCGCCCATGCCATCACACACAATAAAAAGCTGCGTCTGCTCGGTCGCCATCGTCACAGCCGGATATACTGCATCCTGATTGATCGTCCGTTGGCCAATGTGCGAAAAGGCAATGGGCAAAGCTGGCTGAATCTGCATAGTTTACTGAGTTCGGTCAGGGTTGAAATCCAGTTCGATTTTATAGGTATCGAGCATCGTTGATGGGATCGTATAGTGCGCCAGGCGAAACCGATCTACGCCACCCAACGTGATAATTCCCTCATCGCTAACGTCGATCAGTTCAGTTTTCAGTAGAGGGACTCCGTTAAGTTGTGTGCCATTCAGGCTGGATTGGTTCAGCTGTGTCGTCGCATCCACAGCGCCATCCTGAAGTTGGTAGCGCAATTGACCCGTCCATTTGTCAAATACAACAGTCAGCGTACAATGCCGACGACTGATGAAACACCGGCCATTATGAACAAAGCGGGCAACCTGAACTGTACAGGCATCGGATGTACCGATGACATTACTGCCAAACTGCAATCTGTACGTTGTTTCAGGAGTACCCAGGTACGTCAATTGCCCAAACGAGGGAAGGCCCAGAACAATAGATTCGTCGTAATGAAACGGCTTTTGCAATACATTAACAGCTCCACAACCCACGTGCGAACACACAATTGATCCACGTTCGGTATCGACGGCACGAACCATAATGCGCCGGCCACACTGCTGGCAATTAATAAGCGTTGTTTTAAATCCACTCATATCTCCTACTCGTCCATATCCTGAACATTACCGTCGTTGATATAGGTATCATCATCGTCGTATGTATCAGCCGCGTGGGTTTCGTGGTTAGTTGTTGGCTCATCCAGATCGGCCGCTTCATGCGATGCTACTAATACAGTTGATGTCGGCGGCTCAGGTTCAAGAATTGAATCGACGATTTCTTTCGACATACTTTCTTCCAGGCCCTGATTGAACTGGTCGTTACTCAAGACTATTGGGTGGTCTAAACGAACGGCTGCTGTTAATTCGCCATCCAGCGAATCATAGCGATAAATAGTATCTAAGCCATCATCGCCAGTGGCGTCGACTACCCGATACGTATTGCCATCGGCACCATCCAAAACCATTGTGTCGATAATACCATCATGATCAAAGTCGAGTCCCATTATTCGCTGGCCGTTTAGGTGGCCTTCAATGATAGTCGGTTCAGAAGTCGGTTCTTGCGTTGTAGTTGTACCGGGTATATGAGTTACTGGTTGCGCATATGGTTTTACGGGCAGGTGCTCACCCGTAATCATTTCGGTATATTCCTGACGTTGCGTCAACGAAAGATCACTCCATTCTTCTTTCTCAAACGTATTGTACCAATGCCCATGCCAGCTAAACACGCCCCCCATACCCACTTCTTCGCGAGCAGTTTCGAACGCCTGTTCAAACGTCATGCTATCAGTCGTTTTTCCAGCAACATCAATATCAGCGGGCAAAGTCATACTAGCTGTAGCGTCAGAGGAAGTTGACCCATTTTCGGCAGCAGGTTCCTTGTGTCCTACAATTTTTTGGCTGATAGCCCAGGCCGAGCCTCCTAGTAATAAAGTCGCGGCCGAAATGCCCAGCATTTTCTTTTTATCCATGGTCAAGCTTGATTTGGTGGGGATAGAAGCGGAAGAATCCATCGTATATGAATCGGTTGATAAATCGGTTTGCTCGGAAAGTTGTGACATGGTGGCTACTTGATAATCAGTTAAGAATCAATAGAACGCTGATTTTTAGGATTGAGGAGAAAATCATACCTATTCTTAAAATCAGACGAATCAGCGTTCTATTTTGCAGTTAATAGGACAGCTCGAAAAAAGGTAAGTCAGAAATAGAAAGTTTTTTTATTGAACCCAAATCGCCTGGCAACGACGACAGGTTTTCTGCTGGGCAAGAAGCTCCCATTCGCGTGTACCAAAGGGATCACGACAGGCCGGATTGGGGCAACGATACCGCTCCCGATACTCTTTATCAATGACTTCCAGCTTCTCTTCAGTCGATAACAAGGTGGAGCACAGTGTAGGAATAAGGACACTCAAACCCGCTCCCGACAAGACATGCAACAAAGGTAGTGCAGCTCCTCCCGTCGATACTACAGCACTAATACTGACGATGGAGGATAGAATAACACTACCCGTCCGAATCATTTTCTCGCGATTCCGGCAATCCTTTCGCAGTTTGGGATATTGCTCATAGACCTGTTTCAGATCGGCGAATTCCTCCGTAAAATTCAGTGAATTCGATTCTACTTCGGAAAGGAGCTTAGGCGTTATACTGACTGGCGGAACTGGTTTCTCGGCTTTAACGGGCTCAGCTTTCAGTAGCGCCAGAAGCGTATCAATATCGAACGTTGTATCAGCCAATCGAAGCGTATCCTGTTTGTCGACAACCTTACGTGCGATCCGCACCTCATTGACAAACGAGCCGTTTTTACTGGACAGATCTTCGAAGATAAAGCAGGTAGGCGTACACTGAATGAGTCGGGCATGCTGTCCACTTATTTTTCCATTGGCGACAACGATTGAATTTGTTGTCGCCCGCCCGATCGTATAGGTCGGCAATCGACTTAAGTCGTCGATCAGTTGGTCAAACTGGCCGTCATTCGTGGAGACAATCATGAAAGGTCTGGTGTGTAGATACTATAGGGACTGCAATTTATCGAATGAAACAAGCTTAACCTAGATGTCTCCGACTATTTCTTTTTCGACAACTTCACAACTAATTATTATCATTTTAGCATCAAAATATTTGTTTTTCATAGTCACAGAGTTCCAATCCGGTGCAGTTCGTTAATTCCCTGGTTGAGCGTAGTATTGACTACGCCGAACAAAGCAATCCAAACTGCTTCATTAAGCAAGAACCTAAAACTTTTTTCAAAAAAAGTTAAAAAAACTTCCATCTACGCAAAAAGGCTGCGCAGGTGGTATAAACCTTTGTATCGTCAAGTTCATAAAAACACCGACGATCATGAAATTCAACATCTTTAGTAACACCGCAACCAAAACCGTCAACCATGAGGGAGCTAACGCGTATACGCTGACGCCGGAAATGGAATTGTACTCCGCCGTGGTTACGACGATGTTGAACGATTCTTATTACGAGAAAGCTGATCAGCGGTTAGAGCGAATTCAGGCGCTTGTCAGTGAAGCCAACCCAGTTTTTGTGGCAAAACTAGCCGTATATGTTCGGGAACAAATGTACCTACGCTCGGCACCGGTTGTTTTGTTGGGCGAATTGGCAAAGGTTCATAATGGCGATAATCTAGTTGGCAATGCCGTTGGTCGAGCCGTACAGCGCCCGGATGAAATCACGGAATTATTGGCCTATTACCAACGCACGAACCAGCGCACGGGAGCCAAGAAACTTAACCGCATCTCGAAACAGATGCAGAAAGGATTGGCAACTGCGTTCAATAAATTCGACGAATACCAGTTCGCCAAGTACGAGCGAAATACGGCTGTCAAACTTCGGGATGCCTTGTTTCTAGTTCACCCTAAAGCTAAGACAGAAACCCAGCAAGCGGTTTTCGATAAGATTGTCAACGGCACTTTAAGCACGCCCTACACCTGGGAAACCGAGTTGAGTGCAGTAGGTCAAATCAAGTTTGCAACCGAAGCCGAGAAAGCAGCCGCGATTCGCGCAAAATGGGAGGAACTGATTACCAGCGGACGCCTTGGTTATATGGCCACATTACGGAACCTGCGCAATATGCTCGTAGCGGGCATTAGCGGAGCACATGTCGAACAAGTTTGCGAATTGCTGTCCAATCCGAAAGCCGTTCGAAACGCCAAACAGTTGCCATTTCGCTTTTTGTCGGCTTACCGGGAATTGAAAGCTCTGCCGCTTGGCCATGTGCCCCTTGTGCTCGAAGCCCTCGAAGATGCCATTTACGCCAGTGTGGCTAACTTACGAGGCTTTGATTCTCAAACCAGCGTAGTGGTTGCCTGCGATGTATCGGGGTCGATGCAAAAACCTATTTCGCCCAACAGCAAGGTGCTTTTGTATGATATTGGTCTGTTATTAGGCATGTTGTTACAGGCTAAATGTCGAAACGTGTTAAGTGGGATGTTCGGCGACCGCTGGAAAACGATCGCTTTACCAGCCCGAAGCATACTGGCCAACATGGATGAATTTTACCGTCGCGAAGGCGAAGTGGGCTATTCAACCAACGGGTATCTGGTAATCAACGACCTAATTCAGAAACGGTATAAAGCCGACAAAGTCATGTTGTTTACGGATACCCAATTATGGGACAGTAACACTGGTAACAATCAGTCGGCCAATACCTTATCGGCCAAATGGATGCAGTATAAACGCCTGTTTCCCGACGCCCGATTGTATCTATTCGACCTGGCGGGTTACGGAAACGTACCTTTACGTGTTGAAAAAAACGACGTTTTTCTGATTGCTGGCTGGTCAGACAAAGTGTTCGACGTATTACAGGCCCTTGAAGAAGGTCAAACAACGCTAAGCACGATTCAACAGATTGCGCTTTGAGATAAGTAAAACCTATAAGGTCTTTGAGACCTTATAGGTTTACAAAAACAGGATGTCGTAGGTACGGGTTACTTCGCGCCATGAAGGGGAGGAATGGCGAGATTTCTTACTGAAATGAGGCCATCCGGTTCGAATCCGGCTAGCAATGCCCCATTTCCCGTTCCGCTTGTTACTCCTGTTTTTATGATTTTGCAGGTGCCGTAGACTAGGGTTACTTCGATTGGTTGAAAGTCCGCAAGGAAAAGTCTGGGTTCGAATCCCAGCAATATTCTCTATTCACTAATTGCCCTGCATATAATCTAACAAGTGCCGTAGATTAGAGTTAACGCTCCGGCGTCCCGGTTCGCCTTCCACGCAGGAGGTCACTGGTTCGAATCCAGTCATTAGACAATGTCTACTGTAGTTCAGTTGGTAGAATACCTACACGTACTCTTATCGCTTGTTGCCTTGTTAGTTTAATTAAAATTTCAGTAAGTGCCGTAGACTAGAGTTACTTCGACTGTGATTCTGGCGGTCGCCGGTTCGAATCCGGCCATCAGTGTTTTTATACACTGATGTAGCTCAGTGGTTAGAGCACCAAACGTACTCTTATCGCCTGTCGCCTTACTGTTCGTATTGAAACCCATCCGAAGCTACATTCTGAAATGATGTGACTTCAGATGGGTTTCTTATTCAGAATCTCTGGTGCAATCGATATAGCCTTCACTTTTGGGCAAAAAAAGAGATGGTCCGCTAAGATTGCGAACCATCTACTGAACCCACCTAATTAAACAAAACCCGGCCAGTTCTAGAACGGCCACAGTACATACGGTAACTTGGACGCTATGGTTTTCTTTAATCTATAAGCTATTTTCAATCTAAAGCCCATTTAGACTGTTTTTAGCAAATGGGGAACTTTCGATTAAAGCGCGATTAACGAATCTAAACATAGGTTATCTTTGCCCGGTTTTTACCCGCTTGTACAGCAGAAGGCGCAGGCCTAATTTATGGAAGACAAAAAGCATTTAGATACCGTTACGGCTGCTGGCCTTCTGGTAGCAATGGGTATCATCTACGGCGATATTGGCACATCGCCCTTGTACGTTCTGCGTTCAGTTGTTGGTACCACAGAACCGATTCGGTCCGATACTGTTCGTGGTGCTCTTTCCTGTATATTCTGGACGGTAACTCTACAAACCACCTTTAAATATGTCATCTTGATTCTCCGGGCCGATAACCGGGGGGAAGGTGGCATTTTCGCTTTATACGCACTGGTGCGCCGTCATGCCAAGTGGCTTACAATCCCGGCTATTATAGGTGGTAGCTCGCTCCTGGCCGACAGTATTATTACCCCGCCTATTTCTGTTTCGTCGGCCGTAGAAGGGTTACGAATTTTGTACCCACATATTCCAACTGTCCCTATTGTTATCGGCATTCTGGCTTTTCTGTTCCTGATACAAACATTTGGGACTAGCGTTGTAGGAACAGCATTTGGTCCAATCATGCTGGTTTGGTTTACGATGCTTGGCGTTCTGGGTCTTATCCACATCGTTGACGATCCGACCATTCTGACATCACTGAACCCCATGTATGGAGTCAATTTTCTGACAAAAACGCCGGGAGCATTCTGGTTATTGGGAGCCGTTTTCCTATCGACAACGGGAGCAGAAGCCCTTTATTCCGACATGGGCCACTGTGGCCGGGCCAATATTCGTGTTAGCTGGGCTTATGTGAAAACCTGCCTGATGCTCAATTATTTCGGCCAGGGGGCGTTCGTCGAAAGTTTGGTTGGACAGAAGTTAGGCGAGCAGAATCCTTTCTATTCCCTTATGCCCGAATGGTTTCTGATCATCGGGATTTGCGTGGCTACAGCCGCGACGGTTATCGCCAGTCAGGCCATGCTGACAGGTGCTTTTACCCTCATTAGCGAAGCAATTCGGCTTAATTTCTGGCCTAAAGTCCGGCTGCGGTATCCTTCCAATCAAAAAGGTCAGCTTTATGTGCCTAGTATCAACTGGCTGCTTTTCGCTGGTTGTATCGGTGTGGTACTTTACTTTCAGGAATCGTCGCGGATGGAAGCGGCTTACGGGTTAGCCATTACCCTGACGATGATGATGAGTACGATCCTGTTTAGCTACTACATGTATTCACATAAATACAATGCCTGGTTTGTCGCCTTTTTTCTCGTATTCTATCTAGCCATAGAAAGCTGCTTTCTAGTAGCTAACCTGGCCAAATTTACCCACGGAGGCTGGGTATCTATCCTGATTGCGGGGGTCATGGCCTTCGTTATGATCGTCTGGTTAAGAGCCTTCCAGATCAAACTTCGCTTAACCGAATACGTCCGAATCGACCAGTATACTCAGGCCATCAAAGAACTCAGCCGCGATATTAGTATTCCGAAATATGCCACGCACATTGTCTTCATGAGCAATGCGGCCCGGCAATCGGAAATCGAGTCGAAAATTATTTACTCGATTTTCCAGAAACGCCCTAAACGCGCGGACATTTATTGGTTTGTGCATGTCGATACGACCGATGATCCATATACGATGGAATATAAAGTGAACACCATTGCTCCCGACGACGCCTATAAAGTGACCTTTAAATTAGGTTTCCGGGTTGAACAGCGCATTAATCTGTTCTTCCGTAAGGTGATTGAAGATATGGTAAAAAACAAAGAAGTGGATATCACGAGCCGCTACGAATCCCTTAGTCGTCAGAATGTTATCGGCGATTTCCGGTTTGTGGTTTTGGAAAAATTCCTGTCGTTTGAGAACGAGCTTCCCACTACCGAGCGCCTGATCATGAGCATCTATTTCAGCATTAAGAGCTTTACTACCCCTGAAGACCGTTGGTTTGGCTTAGATAGTAGCTCAGTTAAAATTGAAAAAGTCCCCCTAGTCATTCGCCCAGTCGAAAACATCCAACTAAAACGCATCACATCTTAGAAGTTATAGAGTTGTAGAGTCATACAGTTATAAAGTTAGCTGGCGCCAAAACTCTACAACTCTATAACTTTACAACTCTACAACTATGAAATTATTAATTACCGGCGGGGCCGGATTTGTTGGCTCATCGCTCGCTATTTCACTCAAACAGAATTATCCTGACTATCAGATCTTTGCACTCGATAATCTTAAACGACGGGGATCTGAACTAAGTTTGGCTAGGCTAAAAGCGGCAGGTATCGAATTTATTCACGGCGACATCCGAAATAAAGAAGATTTCGATTCCCTACCCGCTATCGACACGGTAATTGAAGCCTCTGCCGAACCATCGGTACTGGCTGGTCTGGATGGAACGCCCGATTACCTCATTAACACCAACCTGTTTGGTACAGTCAATTGCCTGAACTACGCGCTGAAGCATAAGTCCAATTTTATTTTCCTGTCGACCAGTCGCGTTTACCCGATCAAAACCATCGAAACCCTTAATTTCGAGGAAGCCGATACACGTTTTGTTCTCACTGACGCTCAGCCTGTTCCGGGTGTTTCCTCGAAGGGTATCGCCGAAGATTTCCCGCTCACAGGGGCCCGGTCTCTTTATGGCACTACCAAGCTGGCGTCGGAACTGTTGATTCAGGAATATAATGAGTTTTACGGCTTGAAAACGGTAATTAACCGCTGTGGTGTTATTACTGGTCCCTGGCAAATGGGCAAGGTCGATCAGGGCGTTATGGTTCTCTGGATTGCCAAGCACTATTTCGAGCAGAAACTCTCGTATATTGGCTATGGTGGCACGGGCAAGCAAACTCGCGACATGCTCCACATCGCCGATCTTTACCGCCTGATTGACTGGGAATTACACAATCTGGATAAAGTAAACGGCGAAATCCTTAACGCGGGCGGTGGTATAGAAAGCAGCGCGTCGTTGCAGGAACTGACCAAAATCTGTCAGGAAGTAACCGGCAAAACCATCCCTATCACCGAAGTGCCCGAAAACCGAGCCGCCGATATTCGCCTTTACATTACGGACAACACTAATGTCACGAAACTGACCGGATGGAAACCCCAACTTGGTGTTCGCGAGATTGTGAGTGATATTCACGACTGGCTCAACGAAAACCGAGCCGCTCTGGAGCCTATTTTGAAGTAGTTGTCCCCTTTTGGCAAGACTTTATCGCCCCTGATTCATACCAGAATCGGGGGCTTTTTTGTGGATTATTCTTGCCAGCCATCCGGTTTAAATGGGGTTTTTGTGTTGCTGGGAACGCAGAGCGCTTTAGGAGGGCGCAAGGGCAAGGGAGCAATGCAAAATTTAGCCGCATCGGGTTCTGGAATAGGCGGGCGGCCATTCTGTGCATAGAACAACCCGGGGTATGTGCCAGTAGCGTCTTTGCGATCAATCCAGTAACGTTTTGCGGAAGCTGCCGCTGCGGTGAAATACCCAACAACTTTTTCTCTGGCATTCGCTATGTTGCGAACGTTCCCAACAAGGGCCGACGGGGGCGTGTCGGTCAGACCACCCGTGTTTTGCGTCTGTTGTTGAAATAACAAAAAGAATCGGTAGGCATCGGCGGTTAGTGCTAATTGCCGAATTTCAACCAGACACCCCTCTTTCTGATAAAAAGGAATCTGGGCAACCCGGCGTCCTGTCATAGTCCCTCCATTACTAAACTTATCATCGAATACATCGATCGCATGACTATATAGGATTTCCCAGCACTGAGTCCGGCAGTTATAATCGTATACAAAATATAGATTCTGTCCGCCATAATTGTATTCCGGCATTGTGATTTCGGGTGGCGAAAAACAATCCTCATAAAGCTGGTTACCACCTACATAACAGTTTGTACCAACCCCTTTACCTACTATGTTGTATTGCGCATATTCCCCCTGAACACAGGACTTACACCAATCCTGTTTCTCCCATAATTTCCAGTCCCAACGGTAGTAATTATGTTGATCGGCGGGGTCTTTAAAATCGATTGATATATCATGAGCAGCGGGGTAAATACCATTCACTTTGGTAGTCAGACCCGTCGGGTTGAATTGGGCTTTTATGGCGTCAATAGGCGGTACGGACTGCATGATTTGTTGGGTCGACAGGTAGTGTGTTCCATCACTCAGGGTAATCCTGAGTTGATAAGCATGGCCGATCTGCCCTCTAAAATCGCCGGGTAGCTGGTAGGTGCCAGCCACCGTTTCATGGCAGGCAATTACTTGCGCTGAGTCGACCACGACTTCAACTAATGCTTTTGTAATGGGCAGGCTACCGAATCGTCCGGTGAGCCGATCTGCTTTGGAGCGATTCAGTAAAATCTCCTGAGGTTCAGCCAAATTATTGATCGTGCCATCCACAACCAGTACATCTACCGTACCAAATAAGGAAAGATCTTCGGGATCGACGCAGGCCAATGGGATCACGATCAGTAAAAACAGGCTTAGCAACGTGGCCAACAAGCGTATCCTTGAAAAGAATGTAGTCATCATGGCATTATCTCAATTCATTTAATTCTGCCAACCCTCTGGTTTATAAGGCGTTTTACTATCGCTGGGCACACAGATGGCCGTTGGCGGGCGAGGAGGAGCGTTAAACAATTGAAGCACGGGTGCTCCCGGCAAGGAAGGTTCGGGTTGAGGTTGACGCAGATTCAGAGCAAAAAATAACTCGGCACCCGGTAAACTGGAGTAGCCTCCGGTATTGCCTAATGACAAGCCAGAGGCATCTTTCCGATCGAGCCAATAACGTTTCGTAGCGACGGCTGAGACCGAGAAATAACCTACCACAGCTTCGTGATTATTAGCCAGATTGTGAACATTGCCCGCTAAAGCCGACGGGGGCGTATCAGCCAGGCTGCCCGTATTCTGGGTCTGTTGCTGAAACAATTTAAAGTATCGGTAGGCATCGGGCGTTAGTGAGCTTTGGCGAATTTCAACCAGGCCGGGATTGTGGTCATAGAAAGGAATCTGCGCTACTTTTTTGTTGACTAGCAAGCCGCCATTCGTGTACTGATCATCGAAGAGGTTGAGATCGTGACTATAAATTATCTCCCAACACTGAGTTCGGCAACTGTAGTCATACGTATAGCCGGGTACTGGATTTCTTTTGGAAGGAACGGGCGGTGCAAGCTCGTAATAACAGTCTTCCAGCAACTGGGTATTGCCCGATATGTAGACATAAAAGTAATTGGGCGGATCAGGCGTAAAGTATAAAACTGGTGTGATATCTCCATAGATCGCATAGACACCCTGATAGCAGGATCGGCACCACTCCTGTTTTTCCCAGAGTTTCCAGTCCCAGCGGTAGTAGTTGCGCGTCTGGGCCGGATCCATGAAATCAACGGAAAAGTCGTGTCCCGATGTAAATGATGCATTTATCGGCGGAAAAATGCTTTTCGGGTTAAACTGAGCCGTAACCTTGTCAATGGCAGGCACAGACTGAATTACCTGTTGATTAGACACATATTGCGTACCATCACTCAGCGTGAATCTCAATTGATACGCATGGCCAATCTGCCCTTTAAAATCGCTGGGTAGCTGATAACTCCCATCGACCGTCTCATGACAGGGCACGATCTGAGATGAGTCAACCATTATTTCAACCGTTGCTTTGGTGATGGGGCGGGTACCAAATCGGCCTGTCAATGGATCTGATTTTGAGCGATTGAGTCGGATAATCTGTTCTTCGGCCAGGTTGGTAATCGCTCCGTCTACAACAATAATATCGACCGTTCCGCGCAATGTAATATCCTCCGGGTCAACGCACGCCAGTGGTACCGTGACCAGCAGAAACCAGCCCAGCAACCCGAAAAACGGTTGAAACGATGAACGAGTGTGAATCATAACGAGCATTTTTAGTGTGTCTCAATCTCGCCAGCCTACTGGCTTAGCTGGCGTTTGGCTTTCCTTTGATTCACAAATGGCGGTGTACGGTCGGGGATGTAGTGGATTTTCAAAGATTTGTATTTCAGGAACAGTGGGTGGCGAAGGCTCTGGTTTAGGCTGGCGTTTATTAATAGCAAAAAATAATTCAGCGCCCACCAGACCAGAATACCCACTGGGGTCAGTAGCACCTAAGGGTAAAACAGTAGTATCTTTCCGATCCAGCCAATAACGTGTAGCTGCTACAGCAGAGGCAGTGAAATAACCGACTATCCCTTCTTGATTATTGGCTAGATTGTGGACGTTCCCCGCCAGAGCAGCCGGGGGCGTATCCGTCAGGCCACCCGTTTTCTGTGTCTGATCCTGAAGCTGTTTATAATATTGATAAGCAGCCGGATCGAGAGCAGCCTGCCGAATTTCGACTAGACAAGGGGCATGTTGATAGTAGGGAATTTGGGCCACCTTCTGACCAGCCAGTAATTTTCCATTGGTATAGTCATCGGCAAAGACGTTTAGATTATAACTGTAAAAAATGGCCCAACACTGAGTACGACATTGATAGTCATAGACGAAAGGACGGTCAATGACTGGCTGACCGGGCTCAAAAGGCGGATAAAAACAGTCTTCAAACAAAGAGTCCCCAGCAGACCAGTACCGAATACCACCCGGCGAGTAGTGTTTAATGACATTGTTTATTGAGTAAACTCCATTTTGGCACGTACGGCACCAGTCCTGTTTTTCCCACTGCTTCCAGTCCCAGCGGTAGTAATTGCGTTCGTTAGCGGGGTCCTGTGTGTCGAGATAAAAATCATGAGCCGCCGTATAGCCGCCTAACTCTGTACTCGTCAGGCTAGATGGGTTAAACCGAGTGTAAATTCGATTAATCGGCGGAACAGCCAGCATCACTTGTTGCGTCGATTGATAGTGAGTGCCGTCGCTGAGCGTAAACCGTAATTGATAGGCATGGCCAATTTGCCCTTTAAAATCGCTGGGTAGTTGGTAGCTACCGTCTACGGTTTCATGGCAGGCAATAACGACCGTCGAATCCATGACGACTTCTACCGTTGCCTTGGTAATAGGCGTTGTGCCGAATCGACCCGTGAGCGGATCAGCCTTTGAGCGATTGATTTTGATTATCTGAGGTTCAGCCAAGTCTGTAAGCATACCATCCACAACCAGAATATCATTCGTACCACGCAGGAGGATATTCTCCGGATCAACGCAAGCCAGTGGTACCATGACTAGCAGAAACCAGCCCAGCAACACAATAAACGGTTGAAACGATGAATGAGTGTGAATCATAATGGGCGTGTTAACCTGTCTCAATCCTGCCAGCCTATTGGTTTGACCGGTGTTCGCGTCTCACTGGACACACATACGGCCAGGGGCGGACGATAACGGCCATAATAACTCGGTTCATTAACCGGATCGTGCCCATTAAGCGCCTGAAATAAACCCGGTGTAAAACCAGTAGCATCATTCCGGTTTAACCAGTGCCGCACCGCCGACACACTCGACGCGCTGAAGTAGCCCACTACGGGCTCATTCTTCTTGATTACGTTATAAATATTCCCTATCAACAGAGCGGGCTGAGCGCCAGCCACACCACCTGAATTTTTGGTTTGCTCATTTAACTGGTTGAAATAGGTATAAGCCTGTTTTGTCAATGAAGTCTGCCGAATCTCGACCAGGCAATGCTCTTTTGAATAAAGAGGAACCTGAGCCACCCTCAGTGCTTTAACGGCATTCCCATTGGTGTACCGATCATCGAATACCGTCAGGTCGTTACTATAAATAATTTCCCAACACTGGGTCCGGCAATTGTAGTCGAAGTTCGGATAGGAAAACTGCTCATTAACGCAATCTTCGATCAACTTACCCTGATCATTTGTGATTTGGTATCGGCCATCTCGGCAACTCCGGCACCACTCCTGATGCTCCCAATCTTTCCATTCCCACCGGTAATAATTGGTTTGATCGGCCGGGTCAGTAAAATCTACGTAAAAATCATGAGCCGCCGTATACACGTTATTCAATCGCTGTGTTGAACTCAGGCTACGTTCATTAAACTGGGCGCGAACCTGCGTAATTGGCGCAACGGGTTGCAACACTTCGGTGGTCGATTCATACTTCGTATCATCACTCAACGCAAACCGAAGCTGATAGGCATGGCCAACCTGGCCTTTAAAATCGCTGGGTAGCTGATAGCTCCCGTCCTCGGTTTCATGGCAGGAAATAAGGGTCGATGAGTCAACCACTACCATTACAGTCGCTTTGGTAACGGGTACAGAACCCGGCCGCCCTGTAAGCCGATCAGCCTGCGAGCGACTGAGCCGAATAACCTGTTGCTCGGCTAAATCGGTAATCGTCCCGTCGACAATGATGACATTGAGTGAGCTGTTTACCGTTGTTTCGACTGAGTCAACGCAGGAAACTACGATGAACAGAAGAAGCCAACTGGTCAACAGAAAAAACCGACGAAGTGATGAAACAAAGACATTCATAACGAGGGCATTTTGTTCACTTAATCCCGCCAGCCTTCGGGTCGGTTTGGCGTTCTACTGTCGCTCGGTACACATAAAGCGGTTGGGGGCCTTATCCCTCCACCTAAGATGGTGAAGTTCAAATAGGCTTCAACCGTAGGTAGTGCTCGGTGAAAAGCAAAAAATAATTGTTGCTCCCCCGGTACCGGAAACGTCACTTTGGGGCCTGGATCATAATATGTGCCACCATAAGCGATACCCGTAGCATCTTTTTTATCCAGCCAATAGCGAACCGACGAGATAGCCCCAACGGTAAAATAGCCGATGACCTTTTCCTGCGGATTGGCTGTGTTATGAACATTTCCAACTAAGGCTGCCGGCTGTCCATCGGCCAGCCCACCGGTATTCTGCGTCTGCTCTTGTACTGAACTAAAATAGCGGTATGCATCGGCTGTCAGGCTGCTTTGACGAATCTCTGCCAGAGCAGGGTTCTCTGTGTAGTACGGTATTTGCCCTACGTTACGACTCGCGATAAGTCCTCCGTTGCTATACGCATCAGAAAATAGATTAATTTTCGAATTTGGTATGATGTCCCAGCATTGGGTTCGACAAACATAGGAGTTGATAAAAAAAACAGGGAGCGATGTATAATTTCCACCAAAAAGAGATGGCGAGGGAGCCTCAAAGCAACTCTCGGAGGGTTCCGGCTGAGTTTGATAAATAAGGATATTGGGATAACTGCTAACCATCTTGAGCTGGTTGGTCATGTAATATCCCCGATTACAACTCTGGCACCAGTCTTGCTTTTCGTAGAGGCTCCAGTCCCAACGGTAATAATTACGCTGATTCGCGGGGTCCTGAACATCCACCACCACATCAAATCCAGATCGAAACTCTTCGAGCAAGCCTGTATTAGCTGGTAAACTGGTAAGGCTGAATCGAAGTGTAACTTTGTCAATCGGTGGCACGGGTTGCATAAGTTGCTTTGTAGACAAATATTGCTTTCCATCACTGAGTTTAAAGTGGAGTTGATATGTATGCCCCACTTTCCCCCGGAAATCAGAGGGGAGTTGATACCTGCCGTCTATTGTTTCATGACAGGTAATCACTTGTGTCGAGTCAACAATCACTTCCACAGTCGCTTTCGTAATCGCCTTGAATCCCGCACGACCCGTTACCGAATCGGTTTGGGCACGATTAAGCTGGATCAATTGGGGCTCGGGTAAATTATTGAGTATGCCATCCACAACAATGATGTTTGTGTGCTGAGGAAGATTTATGTCAAGGCGATCAACACAAGCAGTCAACAGTAGGCTATTCAGAAAAATGAAACCGGCAATGACAAGTACACGCATACTATTGAGCGATTACTTGAACTCGAAATTGTACGTCAAACTCGGGATTGGTGCCCCAAAAATGCTGAGTCGGTAGGGATTTGTGGCCTGGCCTTCAGTGCGATAAAAGATCGAATACACATTTTTACGACCGTAGATGTTGTATACCGTAAAGGTCCAGTGGCCCTGCCAGCGTCGGTTTTTCATACTCGGATTGTAGATATTCCAGGCGAAATCCAGCCGATGATAGTCGGGCAGGCGATACTGGTTACGTTCATCGTAGTACGGGTAAGTCCGACCCTGATAGCGAATGAACCCTTCCGGCGCCGTGTAAGGGCGACCTGTGCTGTAGGCAAAGTTGAACGAAAAACTATGGTGTTTCCCCTGATTGATGGTCAGACTCATATTCAAGCTATGAGGCCGATCGTAGTTGGCCCGGTACCAGTCGCCACCGTTAATCTGCTGCTGAAAATCAACGCCCTGATTCACCTGATTCAGTGTTCGGGCAAAGGTATAATTAACCCAACCCGTCAGTTCCCCTTTTTTCTTCGAAACCATCACTTCCAGACCATACGCCTTGCTTCGACCGGGCAACAATTGCGTTTCTGGATAAGGTTGCAATAGAAAATCGGCACCCGGCTTATAGTCCAGAATGTGCTGCGTACTTCGCCAGTAAGCCTCCGCCGACAGTTCAAAAATGTTATTCTTCGAATTCTTGAAATATCCTACCGAAAACAACTGACTCACCTGTGGCTGAATATGCGCATCGGATGTTTTCCAGCGCGAGGTAGGCAAAGGCGTGGTTGTGTTGGTGATCACTTGCAAATACTGCCGCATCAGGTTATACCCAATCTTAATGGAGGAATTGGGCGTCAGGGCGTAACGCAAACCCAGCCGAGGTTCAAAACCGCCATATTGCTTCGTCACCTGCCCGGCTCCGTAGACTGCCGAATCAACAACAGTTGTGGCATCGGGCACTTCGCCGTTTGAATAGCGACGAACTACAGATGGTCCCAGATTCAGGAAGTGGGAGTACCGCAAACCTGCCGATACAGCCAGGTTTTCCGACAAACTGATCTCATCTTCGGCATGAATCCCAAATTCCAGCGCATTCTCAATGGGGGTTTTCTGATAATTTACGGCCAGACTATTGCCCGGAATTAGCTCGCCCGGATTGAGTCGATAATGAGTGCCGCTGATACCAACTTCGATCTTCTGATTTTCTAACTGGTAGTTCAGGTTCGATTTGATCTGCCGTTGCAACAGTGACTGTTTCAGCACCACTTTATTATTGGTACTGTCTTCGGTCGATAGAATTCGGGGAATGTACTGCGCCACCAAGGCCGTTGTCTGTAGATTTGTTCGGTCATTGAACGCATGGAACCAACGAACCATGCCGTTGGCCGTTTGTTGGGCGTATTGGGTATTCACCGCATTAACATTGGCCAGACTCCCCAGTAGATTCGTTTGAAACAAATCCTGGCTCAAATACCCCATTGCCGTCACGGTATTCTTGTCGTTGACCCGCCAGAACATCTTAGCCGTTCCATCCCCGAATTTGGCGCGGATATTATCTAAGCGGGGGGAAACTGCTCGAAGTAAAAAGTCATTAAACGCACCCCGCCCCGATACCATCAAGGCCAATTTTCCTTTAACGATAGGCGTTTCAACCGTCAGTCGATTGGCTACGAAGCTCACCCCACCTGTCAGACGAAATTGATTCAGATCAGGGTTACGTAAGGCAATGTCCAGCACTGAAGCTGCTCGTCCGCCGTAACGAGCAGGCACATTCCCTTTGTACAAATCCAGACTCCCCACGGCATCGGGCGGGAAGACCGAGAAAAGGCCGAACATGTGGGTCGGGTTGAAGATCGGCGTATCGTCAAGCAGAATCAGGTTTTGATCAGTTGTACCACCCCGGATGTTGACGCCGTTGGCGGCTTCTCCAACACTCGTAACGCCCGGCAGCATTTGCAAGCTCCGCAGAATATCTACTTCACCCAAGGCAGCGGGCATCTTTTTGAGCGTAGCGATATTGATCTGACTAACTCCCAAGAGAGGTTGACGCACGTTTCGGTCATAGCCTTTACTGGTTACGACCACTTCTTCGAGTTGACTGGATACAGAAGGCAGGTTAACATTAAAAACGGTATTTTCCCGTAAACTAATAGTAGCTCTATAAGGCACAAAACCCAAGCTCCGTACCACCAGAACGTGCTGACCAATACGCGCTTTGATCGAGAAATTCCCCTGGGCATCGGTGTAGGTACCGGTAGCTTTTTTTTCATAATCGAGTACCACGGCAGCCCGCACAATCGGTTGCTGGCTGGCGGAGTCACGAACGGTACCGGAAAGCGTATAGAGTATCTGGCTATGAGCTACAAACCTTACCAAAACCAGCAAGCAAACTGTCAGTAGTAATCGATTCATGAAAAGAAAGGTTAATGCTTTGGTGTGTTTCTTTTAGCGTAGCATACCTATAAATCCGTTTTTTTCATAGACGTATTATAGAACGAAAACGCTGTCGACCTGTTTTGCTTTTCCAAAACGTTATGCTTTCGGTAAAAGCAAACCGGTTAACTAACAGGGATTAATGATAAAGGTTAAGGAAACTTTTATATACTTGCATTAGCCAATAACAGCCGGGCTATAGCCCAACTTTTTTAGTCATTTTCTCGACAATTCTAGGATAAACCCATCTCCGTGATTTTAGCAGCAGAATTCCAACTAATTAGCGATTTTTAGGGTCAGAAGAGAAAACCAGGTTTACACAATGAAAAAGGCATTTTTACTTCTTTTGACAGCCCTGACAACCAGCCTTTCTTTTGGTCAAAAAACAGAATCGATACTCGCTCTGAACGCCAATTTATTTTCCTTTCAGGGTTATTCTGCCGAGAAAAGTTCTCAAATAAACTTGTCAACCGATGGCTCTACCGGCTATACGAATAATCCATTTGGGGGGCAAAATGGAGTTTCTTATGGAGCTTCCTATCAGATTCAGCGCATTTCCCGGCGCAACTTCATTGCTGGTATCAGTGTAGGATACGAGAACCTACGCAGTAAGACAACCTTAAATGCGGTTAATGGCTATAATACCCAGACCGGCACCTATCAGGATGCAGCATCGGGCCAAACCTATCTATCCAGCAATCAACTCAATGCGTTCCCTTACGTGGGCTATCGAATTGGTCTTCAACAGGTTTCGGTCGATCTAACCGCGGGACTGGATGTTGGGTATCTGCTGAGTTCAAAGGAAATCGGGAAAGCAACAGGAGCTAACGGAAAAACCTATAGCACATCAATCGATAGAACGGGGCTGAAAACAGATGTCAGACCCAGGGGCCAAATCACGGTATTTTACAAACGAGTAGGCGCTTATACGTCCTATGCTTATGGGCTCAGCAACTACAAAAGTGGTTGGGTTGGCGGTCGGAATGAATGTAATTCGTCCGTAATCCGATTCGGAGTGTTGTACAAAATCAAAGGGAAGTAACCAGATTCACTATACACACTTATGCGTAGAAACCTTCATTTCCTTCTTCCGGTCAGTTTACTGGCGCTACTTGGTTGCAATTCTCAAACTACGGATCAGATCATTGTAACGCCCCTTAATCCATCAGCTATCGGAACGTCGAGTCGATCAATGCCCGATTCGATCGCGACCTACCAACCAGTTTTCGGCACCACAGGCACGCCCCGTCAGTTTCCATTTGGCCAATTGAATCCAGTGAACACAACGCTTAGCTTAAAGCAAGTGACGCTCAATGGAAAAACCTGGATTACGTACCAATATGATGCACAAAACCGCCTTATCGAACGCACCAATTACTATACAGATGGCGTGCATATTTATTTTCAGCTCACCTACACGTATGATAACAATGGGCTCGTGCAGGTTGCGTCTAAGTTGAACAAGGAGGCCCCATTTATAGAAGGTTCTCCTCAACATAACGATCTACTACCTAGTCGAACAATCGGCTACAGCCCCACTGACAAAGGAATAGCCGGGCTAACAAAAACAACAAATACGGTCTTTTCAGAGTGGTCCCAGCAAGCTGGAATTGCCCAATCTCAATTAGGGTTCAGCCCATCAGGAGCCTATATCTGGTCGGGTACGATTGATGACCAGGGTAAACGTATCGACGGCACCACCTACCGACGAAATGACGCAGGAAATATCCTCTGGGCCCGTTCGATAGCGCCACTCGATTATTGGGCAGTCGATTATTTTACGTACGACACCCATCCCAATCCCTTCCGAACAACAGGTGATTCTGAAATGGTCACGATGGGCGAGTTGTTATCCTTCAACACGACTAACGTGAACAATGTAGTCACGCGAAAAACGATCAACCAACCGGGAGCTGGCGATGCGTGGCGCTACGAATACACCTACCGGGCTGACGGCTATCCTGCTCAAATGAAGTCGTATCGGGGTACAGAGTTTATTAATACCATTGAGTATACCTATAATCAGTAAAGCTATCGACGTGGTGTCAGTTTTTAGAAACTGACACCACGTCGATGTACATCTGCGATTCCTGAACAAGAGCGCACCACCTTGCCATTAATCAAATTTTTCCAACTAAATTACCTTTTTTAGTTGGTATGCGCTTTCTCGCTTTTGCTCTAATTACCTTTCTTTTTGTCAATCTACTCACCAGTTGCGTAGACCCAATTGAGTTAACGCTTAACGGAACGGTTAATACGTTGGTGGTTGATGGAACCATCACAAACCGCGCGGAACCACAAATTATTCGCATTAATCGCTCGAAAGCCGACCCACTGACAGGCCGTTTTGGCAGTGTTCCCATCACAAAAGCAACTGTTGAAGTTCTTGTTGATTCAGTTAATGTTATTCCCTGCCACGAAACCGAAGCCGGGAGCTATCAGCTACCCAGCGATTTTAAAGGCCAGATCGGTCATAGTTATCAACTCCGCTTTACACTCAGCGACGGCACGCACTACCAATCGACGCCACAAATTATGCCCGCAGTTCCTGCTATTGATCGGGTATCGTCGCAGTACAATTCGGCAAGTTTGCCCGTCGAACTCGCCTTAACAGGTGGCTATCGAGGTGGTCATGATGTATATATCGACTGGAAAGACCCCGCCAATGAGCAGAACTATTACCGATGGGAGTGGAAATTGTGGGAAAAGCAGTCGTGGTGTCGGAGTTGCCAACAAGGGGTTTATGCGGTCAATGCCATTCTTGACCATGTGTATAAAGACAAAACGTTTTATGTATCGGGCGATGCACTCTACGAAAACTGTTTTGTACCGACCAATTATTTCGAAGCGGGCCAGCCCCCTTTCACAACCGGATTATACGTCTATGATTATCCGTGCCGCATGGAATGCTGGGAAATTCTGTACAGTTCGGCACTCAATGTTTTCGATGATCAGTTCAGTAATGGCGGCCTGATTACCAAACGAAAAATTGCCCAGATCCCCTACTACGACAGTACAGCCTGCCTGGTTGAAATCAGACAGTTGTCTCTGACGAAGCCAGCCTATTCGTACTTTAAGCGCTTTCAGGATCAAACTCAAACTACAAATGGCCTGACCGACCCCATACCTTCTGCCCCGGTAGGCAACATTCAGAATTTGGGTAACAGCCAGGAGCACGTTGTGGGCTATTTCACGGCCTCTGCGGTGTCGGCGGTTCGGCATTGGATTGACCGAAAAGATGTGATTGGCTTGCCATTCGGCCAAACCGACCCAACTGGTCCCTCTAAACTGCCGGGTTCTGAGCTGTTCTATTCGCTCAATTTGCGGCAACCTACTCCTGAACCCATTTACCCTTACCCCAACATCCGCATTCTTGGTGGTCCTCCCCGACCCGTAACCGCCATCTGCGTTCCCAGCGATAGCCGGACGCCCTTTAAACCCGATGGTTGGCAGGAGTAGTTCGAGGTTTGTAGGTGGCTACCGCAAAATATCAAACGAAGACTTCTTCCACTAGCCCCTGTTGTACCTCGTAACAAGCTACTAAAGCCTGACCTAGTAAGTGATGACCGGTGCTATTTAAATGGCTAGGGTCGTCTGTAAGATAAACCTTTTCGTCGGGGCGGATAATCAAGTGGGTATCCAGAACAGTCATTCCCCATCGATTACCTTCGTTCAACACTATAGTACGCCCCTGTTTCCGCAACCATTGACTAACCAGATCACGATGGGGCGTAGGTGTCAACAGAATAACGTTTTCCCGATGTGGATGCAATTGCTCCAGTAAGGCGGCTATCTCCTGTTCAACATAGAGCAGCTGTTTTACGAGACCAGCAGGCTTACTTACACACAACAAAAGGCGTTTAAGCCAATTCTTCATTTGTTTGATTCGACCGATGGGTGTCCTATCGAGCGGCAAGGGTGGCAGCGCCCTCATAGCACTCAATTCGTTCGTTGTCAATCCATAGCCTGCCTGTTTAGGCACTTTTTTAGTGGGTGTTTTAAACAGTTTCCAAAACGTAGATGGATGCTGAAGGTTGTAATGGGCCGGTTGGATAATCAATAAATCAACGTTCGAGAGGTCTAGGTGCGCTAGTGTTTCCCGAACAGTAGCCAGTGGCAGAAAAACATAGCTGGTAATTTGAGGAGAGTAACCCGTTTCTTTGAGTCGATCCGAAAATTGATCCACAAAGCTGCGTTCATTCGAAGTTAGTCCATAGCCATAGACCTGACACCCACCAATTACCAGAATATTCATGTTGAGTATACGTTTAATTCCAAAATATGACCTTATTAGCCATATTTGCATTAGACGTATACTTTATGAAATTGTTTCGCTTTAAGTGAATTAAAAATCAATAAAAAGATACAAAAAGGACTATTACCTTGTATTCTCCGTGTTTGAATCTATTATACGGATTTGGTTGACCCGAGGGGAATTGTAATTTTGGCCGCGTAATGATGTCTCAGCCAAAAAAAATTCATAAAGGATTAACTACTACAGGTTTTTTGACATATTCCCGAAAATAATGTTCTTTTTTGCATACAACGAAATATATTCACTCTATAATCAATAACAGTTTATACATAAGCATGGCAACAGCCCTTGACTCCCCTACCCAGCAACGTGTTGATAAATGGCTTACCGGTAATTACGATGCCGCAACTAAAGAATCGATCCAGCATCTGATTGATTCGGGTAACATTACCGAACTCACCGATTCTTTCTACCGCGATCTTGAATTTGGTACAGGCGGTTTGCGTGGCATTTTGGGTGTGGGCTCCAACCGAATGAATCGCTACACAGTTGGTGCCGCAACACAGGGTCTTTCCAATTACATCAATGCCGCTTTTCCGGGCGAAGACATCAGCGTGGCCATTGCCCACGACAGTCGCCGGATGAGCCCTGAATTTGCCCGGTTAGTAGCCGATATTTTTTCGGCAAACGGCATTAAAGTATATCTGTTTAGCGCTCTTCGTCCGACGCCAGAGTTATCGTTTGCGATTCGGCAGTTGGGTTGCCAGAGCGGTATTGTCGTTACGGCCTCGCATAACCCACCCGAATATAACGGCTACAAAGTGTACTGGAACGATGGCGGTCAGGTGGTGGCCCCGCACGATAAGGCCATTATTGCAGAGGTTAACAAGATCACGTCGGTTGATGATATTAAGTTTGAGGGTATTCCTGAGCGCATTCATCTGATCGATGAAGAAATTGACGCACCTTATGTAGAACGGGTTAAGTCGAATGCGGTGAATCCAGACGTTATTAAACGTCAGGCCAATCTGAACATCGTGTACACGCCCATTCACGGAACGGGCATTACGCTGGTACCGCGTGTGCTGGATGCATTAGGTTTCAACAACGTTCATATTGTTCAGGAACAGGCAACCCCAGACGGAAACTTCCCAACAGTAAAATCGCCCAACCCCGAAGAACGCGCAGCCATGCAACTGGCTTTAGATTTGGCTAATTCGCTGGACGCCGATCTTATCATGGCAACCGACCCCGACGCCGACCGCGTTGGCGCTGGAGCCCGCAATCATCATGGCGAATTTGAGTTGCTGAACGGCAACCAGATGGCCAGTCTGATCATTTATTACTTACTGAATGCCTGGAAAGATGCCGGTAAACTGACTGGTAAGGAGTTCGTGGCAAAGACCATCGTAACCACCGATCTCATCGATCAGATGTGCAAAAACTACGGTGTAACCTGCTATAACACACTAACGGGCTTCAAATACATTGCCGAAGTAATTCGTGAACTAGAGGGCAAAGAGAAGTTTATTGGTGGTGGTGAAGAAAGTTATGGCTACCTCATCGGCGATTTTGTACGTGACAAAGATGCTATTGCGTCCTGCGCTATCATTGCTGAATTGACTGCCTACGCCAAAGATCAGGGCAAGAGTCTGTTCGATATGCTGATGGCCATGTACCAGGACAATGGTTTCTATTATGAATCGCTGGTATCACTGACCAAGAAAGGTAAATCAGGTGCCGAAGAAATTCAGCAGATGATGGCTGACTTCCGCGCCAATCCGCCTAAATCGATTGCCGGTTCACCTGTGGTTCGGGTAGATGACTACAAGGCCCTGACTCGACTCGATGCAACAACTGGCACAACCTCAGCCATCGAAGCGGGTAAAATGGGTATCGAATCATCGAACGTGCTGCAATTCTTCACAGAAGATGGTACGAAAGTATCGGCTCGCCCATCCGGTACTGAACCAAAAATTAAATTCTACGTCAGCGTTCGTGAGCCACTCGAAAGTAAAGAAGCATTTGATGATACGTATGCTCAATTAAAAGCAAAAGTGCAACGAGTCATTGATGAGTTACAACTGACCTAGTCGCTCTTATAATGCTTATGATAGTATCTGGCCCGCCTGTGCAAACAGGTGGGCTTTTTTATGCTTGTGTTTACCTACGTATTCTTAGCCTGTAAATCAGACTAGCTCAAAACGTTCTGTGGGGACACCTAGAGTATACACACATTTGCCTCACAGGTTAATAAGCCCTGTAAGGGCGTCCTGTCAATAGTTATTGTTGCTTATTAAGAGCACTCAGCGTCGTAGGTGCGACCTAATTCCAGCTATATAGGTCGCACCTACGGCGCTGAGGTTATATCCAATCCACGGTTTCTATTAACAAGCCACTCCTATCGGAGTTTCGAATAGGCCAAAATCCAGTCAACACCCCTAATTATCCGTTCAACAAGAATTAAAGATATATTAAAGTTTATATCCTCTTTACTAGTATAATTGTAGATAGTCACACGAGTAATTCTACTCTGTTTCTTTTACTTAATCAGGTCAACCTGTAATAAAGCTTATTTTATGATCATTCCGTTACCAAACTCTACCCGAAATGGGTATCGACAATGGGTGTTGTTTAGTCTTCTGTTTCTATCGACTCAGTTGAGTTATGCCCAAACTACAATTACCGGTACCGTAACCGATGCCACGACCGGCGAAGTACTCGCTGGCACAACCATTCAGGCCAAGGGTACCAACGTTGGTGCAACCAGCAATGCCGCCGGGAAGTATCAGATTAACCTGCCTACAGGGGCTAAAACCCTCGTTTTTTCCTTCATTGGTTACCAGCCAACGGAAATTGCCGTAGGAAATCAGAGCGTGGTCGATGCCAAGCTGACCGCCACTGACAATGCCCTCAGTGAAGTAGTTGTGGTAGGGTATGGTGTCCAAAACAAGCGGGACATCACAACAGCCATTGGCTCCGTGAAGGCCAAAGACCTGGCAAACCAGCCCGTAGCTAGCTTCGATCAGGCACTGGCGTCTAAAATCGCCGGGGTTCAGGTGTCACAAACATCGGGGGCACCGGGTGCAGCCCTCTCCATTCGGGTACGCGGCACGGGCTCGATCAGTGCTGGTAACGATCCGCTCTACGTGATCGACGGTATTCCCCTTTCGCGTGATACTAAATATGCCACGGGGAGTACCAACTCGCAATTCCCAGACAATCCAATCAACGTGATGAGCACGATCAATACCGATGATATTGAAAGTATCGAAGTACTGAAAGATGCCTCTGCATCAGCCATTTATGGGTCTCGTGGTTCTAACGGGGTTGTATTATTAACCACTAAACGGGGTAAAGAGGGCAAAACAGTTATCAGTTACGACTCGTACATAGGGGTGCAAAACGTCTCGAAAAAGATTGATATGCTCAATGCCTACGAATACGCGCAACTGAGCTATGAAGCTAAAAACAACGCCTATCTCGACCGGAACCCAACCGGCAAACCTACCGATTCGAACGATATTCGGAATAAAGGCGTAGGGGCACCCAGCACGCTCATCCAGCCCGAAATCGTACCCTATCTGAGTGGCCAGGCCGGGCTGACCAATACTAACTGGCAGGATGCGATTTTCCGTTCTGCCCCAATTCAGAACCACACGCTTTCTATTTCGGGCGGCAAAGAAAATATTAAGTATTATTTATCAGCCAATTACCTAAATCAACGGGGCGTAGTTATTAACTCAGGCTTCAAAAGGTATGGCATGCGGGCCAATGTAGAGGTTAAGAATGGCCGCCTAACAACGGGGATTAACTTCAATCCCACCTACTCATACCACGATCTGATCAAGGCAGAAGGTCCTTATCTGGGCGAAGGGGTTGTAGGCTTGGCACTGCAAATGCCCCCACTTTTTCCGGTCTACAATGCAGATGGCTCCTACAATTTTGGCGGCAATGCCTGGGGATACGGGGCTACATCTATCCTAAATCCAGTTGCCATTGCCAATCAGGTTAGTGACAAACTGAGTCAGTTACGATTATTGGGTAATGCCTATGCTCAATATGAAATCATTGATGGCCTATCGTATCGGCTTAGTGTCGGGGCCGATGTTAACAGTTTCCAACGGGATTACTATCGGCCATCAACGCTCGAAATACGTGACCGGAAAGGACCTTCAACCCCAACAGGCTTCTCACGCGCCCAGAATTTCGTAGACTGGCTGGTCGAGAATACGCTGAACTACAATCGTTCTTTTGGGCAACACACGCTTTCGGCACTGGCGGGTTTCTCTTCCCAGAAAGATCGTCGGGTAGCCAACGAACTTACCGCGACTAATTTCCCGAACGACTTAGTTTACACACTCAATGCGGGGCAAGTTACGTCGGGCAGTTCCGATGTTCAGGAATGGTCGCTGCTATCGTATCTGGGTCGGGTTCAGTATGATTACGGCGGAAAATATCTGGTATCGGCAGCAATCCGGGCGGATGGTTCCTCGCGCTTCGGGAAAGATAATCGATGGGGCTATTTCCCCTCTGTATCGGCGGGCTGGAATATATCGCAGGAAACGTTTCTAAAATCCGTCAACTGGCTGAGTGACGTTAAACTACGGGCTAGCTACGGTTTAACGGGTAACTTCCAGATTCCGAACTATGGCTCAGTCAGTTTGCTCAACTACTCGAACTACATTCTAGGTAACGAAACCGTCGTAAGTGGCCTAGCTCCCGGCAACTCGGCCAATAACAAGCTGAAATGGGAAAAAACGGCGATGCTCGATGTCGGTTTCGACGTGAGTTTCCTTCGGAACAAACTGAATTTCACGTTCGATTATTACAATGCCAACACATCTGACCTGCTTCTGAACGTACCCGTTCCCCGTGCCTCTGGTTTCAGTACTGAACTACAGAATATTGGGAAAGTGAACAACCAGGGCTTTGAATTTACGCTCGGCACTCGCCAGACTTTTGGTCGGTTACGTTGGGATGCCAGCGCCAACATTGCTACGAACCGCAATGAAGTTAAAGCCCTCGGACCTTCGGGCGATCCGATTATTGTAGCGGGTGGTGTTGCCGGAGCGCAGTTTATCACTCAGATTGGCCACCCGATTGGCGAATATTACACCTACGTTTATGAAGGTGTCTATAAAAATCAGGCCGAATTGGACGCTAATCCAGCCCTTCACGTTTCGACATCGCGGCCCGGCGATTTCAAGTTTAAGGACGCTAATGGCGATGGCAAGTTTGACCTTAGCAGTGACCGCACCGTTACGGGCAGCTATTTCCCGAAATACACCTTTGGCTTCAACACAAGTCTTAACTACCGAGGTTTCGATCTGGGCGTAACCGTACAGGGCGTGCAGGGGCATAAAATTCTGAACCTGATCCGGCGATACATCTACAACATGGAAGGTAACGGCAACCTGTTCAGAGGGGCTTTGGATCGCTGGCAATCAGCAGACAATCCGGGCAATGGCTTAGTAAACCGCGCCAATCGTCTGGCTTCTGGCTCCAACGGCGAAATTTCAACCTGGCATATCGAAGATGGCTCATACGTACGGATTCGTACAATTACGCTGGGCTACTCGCTGCCAACTGCCTTACTTACCCGGCTGCGCCTGACCCGTGCCCGTTTATACGTGACGACCCAAAACCCGTTTACCTTCACGAAGTATTTGGGCTACAACCCAGAGGTTAACAGCCGCCCCGACAGTGCGTTATCATCCGGCGAAGATTATGGCACGTATCCCCTCCCCCGCACTACTTCAGTTGGACTCAACCTGTCATTCTAATTACAACCATGAAAAAGATAGCCTTATTTCTTACTGCCTTTGTAGGTCTGACAGCCTGCCAGAAAGACTTTCTGGATCTTAAGCCTCAGTCGCAGCCCAACGTAGATAATTTCTACAAGACGTCAACCGATTTCAATAACGCAGTCAATGGTGCCTACGATGCCCTACAAAGCTCAAACCAGTATGGCAATGATTATAACACCGTCATTGAAGCCCGTGGCGACAACGTACTCGATAACGACCCTTCGTCCAGTTCTGGGCTGCGGTACAACATCGATCGATTCATCGAGCCGACTACAAACACCGTTCTGCGTGACACCTGGGGTAGCCTGTATACAGGCATCAACCGGTGTAATCTGATTCTGGATAAGATCGACGCCATACCAATGGATGCTGCATTAAAATCGCGCTACAAAGGTGAAGCTCAGTTTATTCGCGCTTTGTCGTATTTCAATCTAGTCCGTTTGTGGGGCAAAGTGCCTCTGGTTCTGACAGCGGGCACCACGACCGAGGCTCGTTCGTATATTCGCAATGAGGTGGCGGATATTTATACAGCCATTGAAAAAGACCTGACAGCAGCCGTAGCAGGTTTACCAGCATCTTATACTGGAAACGATATTGGCAGGGCTACGTCTGGTGCGGCAGCAGGTTTGCTAGGCAAAGTATATGTAACCGAAAAGAAATATGATCTGGCCGTTTCGGCGCTGAAAGATCTGGCCAACGGCACTACCTATCAGTTGCTTCCCAACGTTGCCGATGTGTTTTCGGTAACCAACAAAAACAATGCGGAACTGCTGTTTTCGGTCAAATTCAAAAAAGGCGGCACTATTGGTGAGGGTCACGGATCCTGGTTCGGCACCAGCATTGGCGACCCTGTTGAGCCATCGTTGCGAGCGGCTTACTCGGCTGGAGATAAGCGGCTTCCGTTAACGGTTATGGTACCGGTTCCTACCAGCATCAATGCTGTACCGAGGAAGTTTTATGATGAGCTATCCTCTACGAGCGATGTTGGCAATGACTTCCCGGTGTTACGTTATGCCGATGTGTTGCTACTCTATGCGGAAGCACTCAATCAGGTTGGATATCAAGCCGATGGCGACGCATTTAAAGCGTTGAATCGGGTGCGGACTCGGGCGGGTGTTGCGACTTACACCAGCGCTCAGCTTGCTACAAAAGATGCCTTCCAGACCGCTATCATTAATGAACGTCGCCTGGAACTTGCTCTGGAAAGCGACCGATGGTTCGACCTGCTTCGTACAGGAACAGCTGTAGCGGCCATTAAGGTAACGGGTATTACTATGCCTGATTATCGGGTGGTCTATCCAATTCCGCAGTCGGAAATTGATGTCTATAACAACAAGACTACTTTCCCACAGAATCAGGGGTATTAGGGCTTTACTAAAGTAGCATCTACAGAATCCAAAGAATCAATAAGTATCAAAAGACGGAGGGGAATGGGCAGGTATAGTTTGCCCATTCCTTTTTTTTGTTTCTCCAATAAGTATAATCACGCATTAAGTCAACCTATGAGAACGAAGTAGACGACCTAAAATCTGTATCTTTGCAGGCTAGTACTAACACAAGCCTATGATACTGAATGTTGACCACCTCGACGAACTCGATACTGTAGCCCACCAGCTACTCGCTGAAGGGCGGCAACGGCCGGTATGGTTACTAGACGGAGAGATGGGAGCTGGTAAAACCACGCTTATTAAAGCTCTTTGTCGTGCGTTAGGGGTTGTTAGTACGGTACACAGCCCAACGTTCTCAATTGTTAATGAATATACTACCCACGAAGGGCACTCGGTGTATCATTTCGATTGTTACCGACTCAAAAACGAAGCTGAAGCGCTGGATATAGGTATTGAGGAATATTTTGCTTCGGGCGATTATTGTTTTATCGAATGGCCTGAGCGCATTATGTCTCTTTGGCCTGCCATGTATTATCAGATTCAACTATCGGTGGACACAGATGGGCACCGAATAATTGAAGCAGAAATAGTTTAACAGTTTACGGTTTTTGGTTTACGGTCGGCAGATGCATTGGTTAATTCTTGCGTCAGCCAACTGTAAACCCAAAACCGTAAACCACAAACATCAAAGCATTGACTGGATTTGAGGAATTGGCCAAGCAAACGGCCCTGTATCCGAAAGAAGCTCCACTGGCGGTAAAAACTAGCCGGAATGGCCTGCTTATTGGGTTACCCAAAGAAGTATCGCTTCAGGAAAACCGCATCGCACTCACTCCGGAAGCCGTGGCTATTCTGGTTCGAAATGGCCACAATGTGATTGTGGAGACTAACGCAGGCGAGAAAGCCAAGTTTCCCGATCACGAATATAGCGAGGCTGGTGCGCAGATTGCTCAGTCGCCCAAAGAAGTCTACGAAGCCAATCTCATTCTGAAAATTGAGCCACTTGTCGAAGAAGAGTTCGATCATATTCAATCGGGCAGCACGGTCATTTCGGCCCTAAACCTACCATCGCACGATAAGGCTTACTTCGAGAAGATGCTGAGTAAGAATCTGACTGCGTTTGGCTACGAATACATTGAGGATCAGAGCGGTGGCTTACCCGTTATTCGATCGATGAGTGAGATTGCAGGTAGCACTGTTATGCTTATTGCGGGTGAATACCTTAGCAATGCCGATAATGGTCGGGGCATTATTCTGGGTGGTATCACGGGCGTTCCACCAACGAAAGTCGTGATGCTTGGCGCTGGAACCGTAACCGAATATGCGATTCGTATGGCACTTGGCATGGGTGCCGACGTAAAAGTATTCGACAAGCACCTGTACAAATTACAGCGACTTAAATATGCCGTTGGTCAGCACGTGTACACGTCCATTATCGACACCGATACGATGGCGGAAGCCATTCAGCGGGCCGATGTTGTGATTGGTGCCATGCGGGCCGAAGATGGCCTCAGCCCAGTGGTGGTCACAGAAGAAATGATCAGTCGGATGAAACCAGAATCGGTCATTATCGACGTGTCAATCGATCAAGGGGGTAATTTTGAGACATCGCGCATGACGACTCACAAACAGCCTACCTATAAGCATATGGGGGTGATACATTACTGCGTTCCAAATATTGCCGCACGCGTTGCTTACACGGCCAGTATGGCTCTGAGTAACATCTTCTTACCATTCCTGCTCGAAACCGGAACAACAGGCGGCATTGAGCAGATGATGTACGCGAACCGTTGGTTTATGAAAGGTGTTTATACGCATAAGGGAACGCTTACGAATGCCTATATCGCCCGCAAATTCAACCTGCGGTTCAAAGATTTAGACCTCTTATTGGCCGCCCGATTTTAAGAAGTTTGAAGTTTGTGGTTTGAGGTTCGCAGTTGACGGTTGCTAACTACGAACCTCAAACCACAAACTTCAAACTACAAACTTTTTCCCAATGATTAACCATAGCAACGAAAATACTCTACTCGACGACGCAAACTCCTACGATGTCAATAAACAGTTGATGGGAACCATTTCGTCGGATTTTGTGAAAGTCTCCGATCAACTTAAAGAAGCTTCGTATCAGATCCGCAAGCGTGGCTTTTCAGACTATCCAATTTTTGTCGCTTCCCGCCGGGATGTACCTGTAGGGCAGTTGCTTATTGGAGCTACAGAATTAGAGAATCAGTGGAATTACAAAGCCTCTTTTCTGGATGAATTTATCCAGCGTGAACTCATTGGCGAGGACTCAATTGAGCTATGGAAAGAGAACTACAAAAAGCCAGATGAATATTGCTGTTTATTCGTCGTACACGGCGATTTTGCGGGCTTTGTGTATATTCCATACCCCGAAGATTAAACAAACTTTCTTCGAGCGTTTTCCTAAGCCGAATCTACCCGATTCGGCTTGTCTTTTTTTAAGACATGAATAATACTTTTTGGGGAAATAGCCCCTTCAAAAAGGGCTACTCAAACGCATCTTTTACAGGTCACTTAAACACGGGTAATACGTCTGATAATCTGATCAAAAAGGGCATCAAAGTTGATAGAAAGCCACTGACTACCCTGCCATTTGCCGATTATACTTTTTTTTTGACACATCAGGCAAATCCGCTCAAAAACCGATTGGAAAAGATGAAAAATTTTTGTATTTTTACAATCTATATAGACACATAAAATTGGGCTATTTTTCAAGCCTGAAACAATAAATTTCAGACTCGCTCCTATTCTGATATGACCAACGAAATAATTGAAGCAGACGCTCCCGTTGACACTCCGCTAGGCAACTATGGTGCCGATAATATTCAGGTGCTAGAAGGTCTGGAGGCCGTTCGTAAACGTCCATCCATGTACATTGGTGACGTGGGTACTCGTGGTCTGCACCATTTGATTTGGGAAGTCGTTGATAACTCTATTGACGAAGCTCTGGCAGGTTATTGCGACAAAATTACGGTAACAATCAATCCAGATAATTCCATTACGGTACAGGATAACGGTCGGGGTATTCCAACTGGTATCAATACCAAAATGGGCGTTTCGGCTCTGCAAATGGCGATGACCATGTTGCATGCCGGTGGTAAATTTGACAAAGACACCTATAAAGTATCGGGCGGTCTTCACGGGGTTGGCGTGTCCTGCGTAAATGCCCTTTCGACCGACCTACGTGTAGAAGTTCATCGGGAAGGTAAAATCTTTGAACAGGAATACAAAATAGGTATTCCGCTGTATGACGTACGTGTTATTGGTGATGCTGACGACACGGGCACTCGAACCCATTTCAAACCCGATGGCAGTATCTTCACCGATACCATTTACAAGTATGATACCATAGCAGGCCGTCTGCGTGAGTTAGCGTATTTGAACAAGGGCATCCATATTTTCCTGAACGACATACGTGAGCTGGATGAAGCGGGCGAACCCATACGTCACGATGATTTCTTTTCGCAGGGAGGTCTGGTTGAGTTTGTCGAGTATCTCGATCAAACACGTCCAGCTCTTGATGGAATGAAGCCGATTTACATGGAGAACACCAAAGGATCGACGCCTGTACAGGTCGCTCTGGTGTACAACTATGAAGCGGGCGAAAACGTACTATCGTATGTAAACAACATCAACACCCACGAAGGCGGTACGCACGTACAGGGGTTCCGCTCAGCGCTAACGCGGGTATTGAAAAATTACGCCGATAAAAACCCCGGTGTATTGCCAAAGAATTCGGGTAAGGTTACCTTCAGCGGTGAAGATTTCCGGAAAGGCCTAACGGCTGTTATTTCGGTAAAAGTAGCTGAACCCCAGTTTGAAGGACAAACGAAAACCAAATTAGGGAATCAGGAAGTTGTCAGTGCAGTAAGTCAGGCAATGGCCGATCTGCTCGAAACCTGGCTGGAAGAAAATCCGAAAACAGCACAAGGCATCGTAAAGAAAGTACTTGTGTCTGCTCAGGCGCGGATTGCGGCCGATCTGGCTTACAAGCGTATCATGACCGAGCGTAAGGACTTCATGGGCGGTATGGGACTCCCCGGCAAACTGGCCGACTGCTCTGATACCGACCCAGAACGTTGTGAGCTTTATCTGGTTGAGGGTGACTCTGCTGGCGGAACGGCCAAACAAGGTCGTAACCGGGCGTTTCAGGCTATTTTACCCTTGCGTGGTAAAATTCTGAACGTAGAGAAGGCGATGGAGCACAAAATCTACGAGAACGAGGAAATCAAAAATATCTGGACTGCTCTCGGCGTTCGTTTAGAAAAGAAAGATGATGAGACAGTGATGAATCTGGAAAAACTCCGTTATCACAAAATCATCATCATGACCGATGCCGACGTTGATGGTAGCCACATCCGGACACTGATTCTGACATTGTTCTACCGCAACATGAAGGCCCTGATCGACAATGGATACATTTACATTGCTCAGCCTCCTCTTTACCTTGTCAAAAAAGGAAAAGAAGAGCGCTATTGCTGGACGGAAGCCCAGCGAGAAGCAGCCGTAAAAGAATTAGCAGGTAGCGGTAAAGAAGAAAATGTGGGGGTACAACGTTATAAAGGACTTGGCGAGATGAATGCCGAACAGCTCTGGAGCACAACGATGAACCCCGATACACGAACGCTAAAAGTTGTAACGGTGGAGTCGGCCGCCGATGCTGACCACGTTTTCTCGACGCTTATGGGTGATGAAGTAGCCCCCCGACGCGACTTCATCGAACGAAATGCGAAATACGCCCGAGTGGATGTTTAACCGAATGATAACATAAAGCGGGCTTTTTAGTCCGCTTTTTTGTTGTAATTCAAAGTTTGAAATGAGTATGCGTTATTCCCTGAATCCAAACCGAACGATATTGGGCAATTTAGTTTCCCGGTTTACCCACCGTCAGGCAACTACTACTGCCCAGGTGACTGATAAAATGGCAAAAGTTAGTGAGAAAGTAAGCAGTGTAATTGATCAAAGCGATTACCTCAGCCGTGATTTAAGCTGGCTTAAATTTAATGAGCGCGTTCTGGATCAGGCTCGTAGCCCACATCGGACGCTCATGGAGCGTCTGAAGTTTCTGGCAATTTCAGCCTCTAACCTCGACGAGTTTTTTATGATTCGCGTTGGTAGTCTGTACAACTATCTGGACTACCATAAGCAACGAGTCGATTATTCAGGGCTTCGCGAGGTTCCTTTCCGTAAAGCTCTGTTTACGGCTGCTCATCAATTTTGCCAGGATCAGCAAACTGTTTTTACAGAACAGTTACTCCCACTTTTTGCCGAAAATGGGCTTCAGTTAGTTACCTACGATGATCTAAGTGCTGAAGAAAGAGCGGAAGCAACGGACTATTTCGACAAAGCGATTTATCCGACCCTAACACCTATGCTGTATGATTATACACATACGTTTCCGGTGCTACTGGCAAAGGTGTTGATTTTCGGTGTGGTTACACAAAGTCCTGATGGAATCGATTTACACAATCAGCGTTCTGACGATGATGATGACCGTCAACGCTTATCGTTTGTCCAAATTCCGGCCAACCTGCCACGCTTTCTATCATTTGAACGTGAGGATACCATTTTGTTCCTGCCGATTGAAGAAATCGTTCGACATAACATTAAAAAACTATACCGAAACGTAGAAATTACCTCAGTAAACTTATTTCGGATAACGCGTAATGGCGATTTTACGCTTGATGAAAACGATGACGATGAAGTCGATTTTATTGATGAGGTCCGGCAGAAAATCAAAAATCGGCGCTTAGGTCGTGTTACCCGTGTTGAGGTAGAAACGTATGTAAACAGTGCCTCCAGAACGAATTCGCCCTGGATGATCAACCTGCTGAAAAAACGCTGGGAAATTGATGATCTGAACATTTTCGAATCAACTGGCTTACTTGACTTTTCAGCCTGCTGGCAAATTATTGGTCATCCTGAGTTTAAAGACGACATGCCTCGCCCGCACGTACCGGTGCCTCCGCTGGGCCTAGTTCGCGAAAAAACGGATGATATCTTCGAGATAATAAAGCAGCGCGACCTGCTTTTACACCACCCCTACAACAACTTTGAACCTGTACTCCAACTGCTCGAACAATCGGCAGAAGACCCAAATGTACTGGCTATTAAGATCACGGTTTACAGGCTGGCAAAACGCTCACGCATTACCGAAGCCCTTTTAAAAGCGGCTGAAAATGGTAAACACGTATCCGTCTTGTTTGAAGTAAAAGCGCGTTTCGACGAAGAGAACAACATCCGGGAAGCCCAGCGATTGCAGAAGGCTGGGTGTTTTGTCATCTACGGCATTAGCCGTTTCAAAACACACACCAAGCTGTTGCTGGTCGTTCGTAATGAGGGAAGCCGGGTTGGTCGCTATGCACATATGGCTACGGGTAATTACAACGAAGACACCTCCAAGCTCTATACCGATATTGGTTTGCTAACTACAAACGAAACGTATACACACGATATTTCGGAGTTTTTTAATGTTATTACGGGCCACTCGTTACCTAACGAATACCAATACCTGATTACAGCTCCGCGCGACATGCGCGATCAGTTAGTTCGGTTAATTCGATTAGAAGCAGAAAATGCTAAACGCGGCTTACCAAGTGGCATTTGTATAAAGGTTAATTCGCTGGAAGATAAGCTGGTCATTGACGAACTATACAAAGCCTCACAGGCTGGCGTACCCATTCGTCTAATTGTGCGCAGTATTTGCTGCCTGCGTCCGCACCGGGAAGGTTTGAGTGAACACATTACTGTTCGGTCAATTGTCGGCGACTTTCTAGAACATACACGTATTTATTATTTCCATAACAACGGCGATCCTAAAGTATATAGTGGCAGTGCCGATGTAATGGTCCGTAGTTTTGACCGACGAATTGAGTCGTTGTTTTACTTAGCAGATACCCGCGTTAAGCAACAGGCTATTCTGATCCTGAAATACAACCTGCTCGACAATGTAAATGCCTACGAGCTAAAAGAAGACGGCGATTTTCAGAAATGCGAGGTACCTGAAGGTGGTGAGTCATTCAACATCCATCAGCGATTCTTCGATGTTACGGAAAAAGAAGCCCTGGAAGCGCGGTTGTTCGACCCAGAAGTTAAGTCAACTGAAGTAGCCAAAATCGAGGAAGAATATCAGGAAGGTGCTGAACGCGCCATTGCGGATATTTAGGTCTTTGCTAAGTTCTGCTGACAAATCCACTGATTGAACAGCAATACACAAGTAAACTATTATCAATATTTTTATTACTTAAAAATTAATTTCTTAGTTTTGCCTCCTCAATAGTTATACGGCATGGAATCAATAAGGGTGCATTTACCGGAAGATTTACGAATGAACGATGACGAGTTCACTCGTTTTTGTCAGGACAACCCGGACCTGAAATTTGAGCGCCGAAAAAACGGTGATATTGTTTTTATGGCAAACACAGGAGGAGAAAGTGGTAATTACAATTTTGAAATAGGTGCTGATTTTGCTATTTGGAACCGACAGGCCCGGTTTGGTAAGTTTTTTGATTCGTCGACGGCTTTCCGACTTTCTGATACCTCTATAATGTCACCTGATGTTTCGGCGATCACCCAAAGTCGCTGGGATGAACTGACACCCGAGCAACGTCGCAAAATTCTACCACTCTGCCCGGACTTTGTACTTGAACTACGCTCACAATCAGATCGCTTGAAGGACTGTTTTGAGAAAATGGACGACTGGATGGCAAATGGATGTCGACTTGGCTGGCTAATTGACCTCACCAACCAAACGACATACGTTTATCGACCAGGCCAGAAATCACAGGAAGTTATTGGTCTCAGCCAGTTGTCGGGCGAAGACGTTTTGCCCGGTTTTGTGCTCGATCTGACGGCGCTCATCTAAGCAGAAGATGGCTAATGAAAACTGGCTGATTTGACGAATATTATTCGTCAAATCAGCCAGTTTTCATTTTGTTACGCTTCGAGTGGATTCGTTAGTGTTCTACTTTTTGTATCTTAGCCCACCTAACTGTAATTTCATCATCACTGAATGGATCGTTTTACCGGCCTGATTGGCATCGTTTTAATTCTGGGCATCGCCTATGCCCTCTCTGATAACCGAAAAGCTATTAATTATCGTACTGTTGGTGTAGGATTAGCCCTTCAATTTGGATTGGCCTTATTTGTGTTAAAAACCGACATCGGCCAACTCCTTTTTCAAAAGCTTGGCTATTATGTTGACCGGCTTTTGCAAAAAGCTAGTATTGGTGCTGAATTCGTTTTTTCTTCACTCGTCAAAACGGATGTATTAGTTAAAGTCTTTGGCCCCGGTAACGACTTCATTTTCTTCTTCAAGATTATTCCAACAATTATTTTCGTTGCGGTTCTTGTCAATATTTTCTACCATTTGGGCATTATGCAGCGCATCGTGGCGGTTATGGCGCGTGCTATGAAATGGCTCATGGGGGTAAGTGGTGCCGAAGCGCTCTCTAACGTAGCTAGTACATTTGTTGGTCAGGTTGAAGCGCAGATTATGATTAAGCCCTACCTAAATGGCATGACAAACTCTGAGTTGCTTGCCAGCATGACGGGTTCGTTTGCCTGCATAGCCGGTGGTGTGTTAGCGGTTTATATTTCGCTGGGTGTACCAGCTCCCTATCTATTAGCCGCCAGTATTATGGCCGCTCCTGGCGCATTGGTCATCAGTAAGATTGTCATGCCCGAAACACAGATTTCAGAAACTCGTGGGACGGTGAAGGTTGAAATCAAGAAAATATACGCGAATCTGCTCGATGCCATTGCTGCCGGAGCTAGCGAAGGGTTAAAGGTAGGTTTCAACGTTGTTGCCATGTTGATTGGCTTTATTGCACTAATTGCCCTAATCGACAGCCTATTCTTTCGCTTCGGATTCTATATTTTGGGCATTGATTACTTAAGTCTGAACTTTCTGTTAGGTAAATTCTTCTCAGTTTTTGCCTGGGCAATGGGCGTACCAGCGAAGGATATTCAGGCCGCAGGATCGCTGATGGGGACAAAAATGGTCGTCAATGAATTTGTTGCGTATCTGGAACTGATAAAACTTAAGCCCTCACTGGAACCAAAAACAATTGCTATTGTGAGCTTTGCTTTGTGTGGATTTGCCAACTTCAGCTCTATTGCGATTCAGGTTGGTGGTATCGGCGAATTAGCCCCCAAACGACGTAGTGACCTTGCCAAACTAGGTTTTAAAGCCTTGATTTGTGGCACACTGGCCAGTTATATGTCGGCTACACTAGCCGGATTACTCCTTTGATTGTACCGAACTAATCTATATGTTTTCGCCCGGCTCTGATTTGTCAGTAGCCGGGCTTTTTTTTGATTCCTATTTTTTCTTTACATTATTCAACTCTACTTTAGATTCCTGACGTTTTACTATTGTGGTACGAATGACGATTAACCATAGCCGCTAAACCCCGTTAAGAATGATTCCGACAAAACTGATTCCACGGACAGCCGAAGCCAGTGAGCCTCCCCTACTCATAAAATCATTACTGGCACAATCGCTCAAATACGAACCGCAGCGGGAGATTGTATATCGGGATTTGTTTCGCATGAACTATGTTGAGTTCAACCAGCGCGTTCGTCAACTAGCTAATGTATTGGCTGAGTTAGACGTTAAAGCTGGTGATACTGTGGCCGTACTTGACTGGGATAGCCATCGGTATCTTGAATGCTTCTTTGGTGTTACAAGTGTTGGGGCTATTCTACACACCGTAAATGTCCGTCTGTCGCCTGCCCAGATTCTTTATACAATGAATCATGCCGAAGATAAGATCGTCCTGATTCATGAAGATTTCCTACCGATTCTGGCTGCCATAAAGGATCAGCTTACAACGGTAGAGAAGTTTATTATACTAAGCGACAAAGTGTATGGCTCTCAGACAGACTTAAGTGACATACCGAACTATTTTTCCGGTGAATACGAAGCCCTGCTAAAAGGGGCACCATCAGATTATGACTTTCCTGATTTCGACGAAAATACCTGGGCAACAACCTTCTATACCACAGGTACGACAGGAAATCCAAAAGGAGTTTATTTTTCCCATCGTCAGCTATTTATGCATACCATGGGGCTTCTGGCCTACATTATTGGGTATGAAGCGATGCCGTTCAAAGGTACTACAGATGTGTATATGCCTATTACACCCATGTTTCACGTCCATGCGTGGGGATTTCCGTTCCTGGCAACGATGATGTCGGCAAAACAGGTTTATCCAGGTCGTTACGAACCTGAATTACTACTTAAACTTCTTATTAAAGAAGGAGTTACGCTGTCGCATTGCGTACCCACTATTCTAAACATGCTAGTAAGTAATCCCGCGGCTCAGAAGTTTCGGGAAAACCTGAGTCGATGGAAAGTGTTAATTGGTGGTTCAGCACTCACAAAAGGGCTGGCCCAGACTGCTACTGACTTAGGCATTAGGGTTATGGCTGGTTATGGGATGTCAGAAACAGCCCCCGTTATGGCCGTTGCGTATTTAAATGAACAGGAAAAAGAGCTATCTAAAGAAGAGCAGATTGAGTTAAGCACACGAGCAGGCCGCATTTCGCCTTTCATCGAAATGCGATTAATGGACGACGAGGGCAATTTTGTTCCACACGATGGACATTCACTCGGCGAAATTGTGGCACGCGGCCCCTGGCTCACGCAAGGCTACTATAACGATCCAGAACGTGGAGCCGAACTCTGGAAAGGCGGCTGGCTTCATACTGGGGATGTTGCCAGCATCACCCCCGATTATTGGGTTATGATTGCCGACCGAACTAAAGATGTTATTAAAACCGGGGGTGAATGGGTATCTTCACTGGATATGGAAAACATGCTCTCGCAGGTAGAAGGTGTAGCTGAATCGGCGGTAGTTGGTCTTCCAGATGCGCGTTGGGGTGAACGGCCTCATGCGCTCATTGTACAGAAACCAGGTTATAACCTCACTGCCGAAGGGATAAAATCTAAATTACAAGCTCAGGTTGACTGTGGTGAACTTCATAAATGGTACGTTCCAGACCATATTTTATTCGTATCGGAAATACCGAAAACAAGCGTCGGTAAAATTGACAAAAAGCGCATCCGAAGCGAAATGAAAGAACAAATTTTAGCGTCATAATCGAGCCTGGACGGCCACGTCCGGGTAGAATCCCTAGTGTACTTAACCCGGATGTGGCCATCCAGGCTACGATTATGACACGTATAGGTCTTTTATCCGATACACACAGCTATCTGGACCCGCAAATTTTCAAACACTTCGATACTTGTGACGAAATATGGCATGCGGGTGATGTAGGGAATCTCGTTGTCATGGAGCAGTTACGAGCCTTCAAACCCTTACGAATTGTATCAGGCAATATTGATCGCGAAAGCATCGATTTACCCGCTAATCAACGCTTCGAGCTTGAAAACTTAAGCATCTGGATGACGCATATTGGCGGCTCTCCACCCAAATATAACCCTGTAGTTCGGCCACAACTACAGGCTAATACGCCCGATATTTTTATTTGTGGACATTCGCATATTCTCAAAGTCACACGCGATTCAATGATGAAGAATATGCTGTTTATTAATCCAGGAGCGGCTGGCAAAACAGGTTTTCATGTTATGCGAACTGCCGTACGATTCTCGCTCGATTCGGGGCGAATTTTAGATATGCAGGCCATTGAGTTAGGTAAAAAGTAATGTAACAAAAAAGGGTTTCCTGTTCAGGAAACCCTTTTTTATTACGTTATGAAACTTATATCGGCAGTGACTCAGGCTCTGTTTCAGCAGGCTTGGCTTCCTTACCGATTTCTTCTTTAACTTCCTCAGCTACACCTTTGTTCTTGTAAGCCTGATAGACGGTTTCACGTTCGAATGGACGTTTCCCGATTAGACGTACCAAATCATTTTGATACAGAATTTCTTTCGAAAGTAATTCCTTAGCAATGATTTCTAAAGCCTCACGGTGATCAGTCAGCAGATCCTTCGTGCGATTGTAGGCGATGTCAACAATCTTACGAACTTCTTCGTCAATATGTTTGGCTGTCTCTTCCGAATACGGCTTGTTAAATGCGTAGTCCGATTGCTTCGAATCGTAGAACGATACATTCCCGATCTTATCATTCATGCCATACATCGTCACCATACTGTAGGCCAGTTTAGTGATTCGTTCCAGATCGCTCAGAGCGCCCGTCGATACTTTACCGAAAATCAAATCTTCAGCAGCCCGACCACCTAATGCCATGCACATTTCGTCCATGAGCTGCTCGGTGCGATATAGATATTGCTCACGAGGCAAATACTGCGCGTAACCAAGAGCAGCTACTCCGCGTGGTACAATCGTAACTTTTACGAGCGGATCAGCATGTTCGAGGAACCAGCCTGCTACAGCGTGACCAGCTTCGTGGTAAGCAACGATCTCTTTTTCTTCTGGTGAGATAATCTTGTTTTTCTTTTCCAGACCACCAATTACACGATCCATCGCATCCTGGAAGTCTTTCATATCAACAGCTTCCTTATCGCTACGAGCGGCAATCAGGGCAGCTTCGTTACATACGTTAGCAATTTCAGCACCAGCGAAACCAGGTGTTTGAGCAGCCAGTTCTCTTGGATCAACATCTGGCGACAATTTGATTGGCTTCAAATGCACCCGGAAAATAGCTTCCCGACCAATAATATCTGGTTTATCGATACTGATCTGACGATCGAAACGACCTGGACGTGATAAAGCCGAATCAAGTACATCGGGGCGGTTTGTTGCAGCCAGAATAATAATACCTGAATCCGTAGCGAAACCATCCATTTCAACCAGTAATGAGTTCAACGTATTCTCACGCTCATCGTTTGCGCCGGGCATTGAACCCCGACCCCGTGAACGACCTACCGCATCGATCTCATCAATAAAGATGATACAAGGCGCTTTTTCTTTCGCTTGTTTAAAGAGGTCGCGGACCCGAGCAGCGCCCACCCCTACAAACATCTCAACAAAGTCAGAACCTGACAACGAGAAGAAGGGAACACCAGCTTCACCAGCAACAGCTTTCGCCAGGAGTGTTTTACCTGTACCCGGAGGGCCGATTAACAAAGCACCTTTCGGAATTTTAGCGCCTAGTTTGGTAAACTTGGTCGGGTTCTTCAGGTAATCAACGATTTCTTTGATTTCCTCCTTAGCTTCATCCAGACCAGCGACATCGTTAAAGGTAATTTTTACCTTATTATCAGCATCGAACAAAGCAGCTTTCGACTTGCCGATATTGAAAATCTGTCCACCAGGTCCACCTGCGCCCGACATTCGACCCAACAAAAAGTACATAGCTAGTATCATCACGATCAGGAATCCCCATGTGCTGATAATACTACCAAAGTCACTACGTTGTTCAAATTTATACTCAACCTTCTCATTGGCAGGTACGCCTTGCTGCATGGCGTCAAGGTCCTTCTTAAAGGTCTCACCAGAAGCTATCTGAAATTGGAAATGGGGGCCATGACCGCTACCGAAATAAGGTTTTTCGGTAAACATAGACCGGTATTTCGGGCTTTGTGCAGCTTGTTGCGTAAGGGTAACTTCCGCAATCTTATCATTTACGACCACTACTTCGGCTACCTCGTGATCCTTAACCATAGCTTCAAACCGCTTTTGCGATGTCTCGCGAGTGGCCGAACTTTTGTTAAAGAACGTAATGCCGAGAATGGCGGCAATCAGCAATGCAACAATCCAACCCTGAAAGTTAGGCTTACGAGGCCCTCCACGAGGTACTAACGGATTTCTATTATTATTTTCTGCCATTTCTTCAGGTTATGCAAACAGATTTTCAACAAGTAACACCGTTTTTCAATTGAATGTTTCTTTCTCGAAACGGTTAGGACAGACGGTTAATCAGGCCTATAAGCGGCCCAAATTAAGCCATAGTTAACTAATCTTAAGTTAGGAAGCCACTGTTAGTTCATTATCTTCAATCAAATGAATTTCAGCATCTCCCCACAGTTGTTCAAGATCGTAGAATGACCGGCGCTCTTTTTTTGAATACGTGGGCAACAACGTCTACGTAATCCAGCAAAATCCACTCCCGATTCAATTTACCTTCTTTATGCCAGGGATCTTGTTTACTGGCTTTATAAACCTCTTCTTCAATAGACGTTGAGATGGCGTCAATCTGCGTGTCGGAATTACCCGAACAAATGACAAAATAATCGCAGATGGCGTTTTTAACGTTGCGCAAGTCCATTACTACAATGTCATGCCCTTTTTTTTCCTGCATTCCGCGAACAACAAAATCACGTATTTGCTCAGCGGTAAACTCTTTATTGTTGTTAATTCTCATGCTTTCAGTTTAACATTGTCATGCCAACCAGCGGGTACTTTCTCTAAAGGACGTATTGTCCGAAGCACCATTCATTAGCTCTACTACTAAACTATACAATATTTTGTACAAAATCTATCCCAAAACGCTTTTTCTTGGACAAATAATCCAATATCTGCCAAGCTGTCAGTCTACTAACGACGAAGCGGCTGCTTTGATTGCCCAAACGGACCCTAGTGAGGGCATGCTTGTCATAACCGACAACCAAACTGCTGGACGCGGACAACGTGGTAATCAATGGGAAGCAAAATCTGGGCAGAATCTAACCGTTTCGTTGATTCTTAAGCCATCTTTCTTAGCGGCCACCGAACAATTCTGGCTCAACATCGCTATTTCGCTAGGTATTTACGATGCCCTCCAACCGCTTGTTGGCGATTCGCTACGGATTAAATGGCCCAATGATATTTACGTCGGTGATCAGAAATTGGGCGGAATTCTGATTGAAAATATTCTGCACGGCTATAACATCGAGTGGTCAATTGTGGGAATGGGGCTGAATGTGAATCAAACAGAGTTTGGTTATTCAACGGCAACGTCGTTACAACTACAGGCTCCGCTACCAAATTCGTATGATCTTCCTGGGTTACTTAGCCGTTTATGCGAAACGCTCGAACAGCGCTACTTACAATTGCGTGCAGGACAACGGGATGCCTTAAAAATCAACTATCTACAGATACTCTATCGCTATCAGGAAGAGCATACATTCGAAGCCGATGGCTACTCGTTCCGAGGGACAATCATTGGTATAGATGCTACCGGTCGTCTGGCCATATCAACCGCCGGCCAAGTGCGGTATTTTAACTTTAAAGAAGTAAGCTTTTATGTATGATGTATGATGCATGGTAGAAAAATACATCATACATCATACATCATACATCATACATCATACATATTACTTAATCGCTTCCTCTACTGGATTACCAATGCAGCCATTTGGTTCGAGGAGACCGAGAAGAGCTGTAATAGTTGGGGCAATATCATGAATATGCGTTCGACGCAGCGTTTGGCCCGGTTTTACGCCCCAACCGTAAATCAGGAATGGTACGTGGGTATCATAAGCGTACGTAGTACCATGCGTTGTACCCTTGTTACGACCTTCAATCCACCCTGGAGGTTGCATTACATAGAAATCACCGCTCCGATTTGGATGGTACACATTCCGAAACAAATTTTCCTGCAATAATGGCAGAGCCTCTGCTCCCAGGTTGTGTAAATTCACCACGTTGACAACCGCCTTTTGTTTAAGTAACGTCGCTCGTAGCAATTCGTAAACATCCTGCATAGCAATCTTCTTCTCGGTTAGCAATGCATGATTCAGATAAATCTGCTGGTTAATGTAGGACAGCATCCATTGGCCTGGGCCATAGGCTTTTTCGAGCGTGGCCTTTACGGTTTCGCCAATTTCTCCATAACTCTTTACACCAGCTGGAATGCGGTACTCCTGTAGAAAACCGGGGGCATCAACCACGCCATGATCGGCCGATAGGAACGTTACCCATTGGCCTTGCCCTACAGTAGCATCCAACTGAGCAAAAATATCAGCTAGTTGACGATCAAGTCGAATGTAGTTGTCTTCTGTTTCTACGGCGTGTGTTCCAAAAGCATGGCCGATATAATCGGGCGATGAAAAGCTGAGGCAAAGCATATCCGTTACATCGTGCTTGCCCAGTTGTTCACCCTTTATGGCAGCCAACGCAAATTCTTTCGTAATCTGATCGCCATAGGGACTAGTCCGCAATACTTCATATTTGCTGCTACCCGTCTGAACAACAAATTCATGAGGGAAAACCGCTTTTGCTTCGCCCGGCATTGTAGCTTCGTAAGGCTTATCATCGGCAGAGCTTTCTGTATATTGATTCATGGGAAGCGTAGTCTCCCACTTTTGGCTAATGAATTTCTCAGGCAGTTTTTGAGCATTAAATGCCTGTACCCATTGCGGTAACTCCTGCTGATAAAATGTACTGCTTATGAAATTACCATCTTTCGAATCAAACCAATAGGCAGCGTTGGCGGCATGTCCGGCGGGCAAAATGGCACCCCGATCCTTCAGAGCAATACCAATTACTTTAGCCCGACCATCAGTAGCCAGCTTGAGCTGATCGCCAATTGTAGTAACCAGCAGGTTGCGGGGCGACATTTTACCCGCTGTACCTGTATTACCTACTGTAGTTACGGTCGTATCTTCGGCACAGTATAATAAACGACCAATATTCCGCTCATAGAAATCATTACCTACAATGCCATTGAGTGCTGGAGCAGATCCCGTATAAATGGCAGCGTGACCAGGCCCCGTATACGTAGCGGCATAATGATAATGGTTATTTCGGGCATTAAATCCCTGATCCATCAATCGTCGAAAACCACCCGTGCCAAATTTGGAATAGTATCGGTAGAGGTAATCATAACGCATTTGATCGACTACTATTCCGACAACGAGTTTAGGCTTATCTAACGGCGACCGGGCAATTACCGGCGCTTTTTTAGGTTGCGCTAACGCTGTTACCGTTAGTAAAGACGATAACAAAATGGAAGAAATAAGACGCATAAGGTCGTTTGTTGGGGTTGGGTAACTTTTGGGCAAATGTACAAAACAAATTGTTGGGCGATTAAAGGATAAAAATGAAGCCTTTGTGATCTCTGATTCGAAAAAATCCAGCAAGAGTTGCCAAGTATATATAATCAGGCGACTTTTTTTTCCAACATTCTGGTTTTGATTCTGTTAATAGTTATCCTCTTGTTTGACATGATTCAGATTTCCGGACCCGCTACATTCTGGTTAACAGCTCTGCTATTTTTCGTAGCTATTTTCGGGCGATACGTTCTATTTTCGCTGACATTCTGGTGGCTGTTCAACGTGTCGTGGAAAGAGCAGTTTGCGCAAAGGACCGTACAAACGCGCCCGCGAAAACCAGATCAGGATTGGCGTGAGATTGGCTGGTCGGCACTGACGTCGATTATCTTCACCGCTATTGCTATGGGGATGATTCTGGCTTACCAGGCTGGTCATACTGCTGTTTACACGCACCTCCACGACTATCCGCTCCTTTGGTATCCGGTTAGTATTCTATTGGTTCTGTTTATTCACGAGACGTATTATTATTGGCTACACCGCTGGATGCACCGGCCGGGCGTCTATAAATGGGTTCACAAAACCCACCACGACAGTATTACGACTTCGCCCTGGACTGCCTTCTCGTTTCATCCTATTGAAAGTACGCTTCAGGCCATTATCATTCCTGCACTAACATTTGTTATTCCACTTCATATTTCTGCGGTTGGGCTTATCCTCATGATTATGACCTTATCGAGCGCGGTCAATCACCTGAATACAGAAATTTATCCCCGTAACTTCAATAATCACTGGTTTGGGCGCTGGCTTATCGGAGCAACTCACCATAGTTTACATCACACGCAATTCCGGTTCAACTACGGGCTCTATTTCACGTTTTGGGATAAATGGATGAAAACCGAAAGCCCCGATTTTCACCGATTATTTGGGGAGAAAACGAAAAAGAGGAATAGTAGCGAGGAGTGAGAAGTTGCTGACGATAATAGTTGTGTTGCGTCAGCAACTTCTCACTCCTCACTCCTATTACTAAGCATATACTATTTACTTCGGTCTATAGTATACTGTACGAGTTGGTACAGTGACTGGCGGTAGGTTGAATCGGGGAAGGCGTTCAATAGTGCTTTTGCTTCAGCCACGTATTGGTTCATGGCCTGCGTTGCGTATTCAATCCCGCCGGAATTCTTAACGAAGGTGATCACCTCATCCACCTTTTTGGGTTTCTCGCTTTCATTCTTGATGATATTGATAATTCGACGCTTTTCCAGAAAACCGGCTTTATTTAACGCATAAATAAGCGGCAAGGTCATCTTTTTCTCTTTGATATCGATCCCCAATGGCTTTCCAACTTCGGCAGTACCGTAGTCAAACAAATCATCTTTAATCTGGAAAGCAATCCCAACTTTTTCACCGAAAACGCGAGCCTTTTCCACCATGTCTTTATCGACACCCACCGACTGTGCCCCTACAGCACAACAGGCGGCAATGAGCGAAGCCGTTTTCTGACGAATAATCTCGTAGTAAACGGCTTCGGTAATATCTAAACGACGCGCTTTTTCAATCTGAAGCAGCTCACCTTCGCTGAGTTCGCGAACGGCCATTGTAACGATACGAAGCAGATCGTGCTCATTATTATCAACGGCCAGAAACAAACCACGCGTCAACAGGTAATCGCCAACCAGTACAGCTACTTTATTTTTCCAGAGCGCATTGATGGAAAAAAAGCCGCGTCGATAATTCGATTCATCGACCACATCGTCATGAACGAGCGAGGCCGTATGGCACAATTCAATGAGTGAGGCACCCCGGTAGGTCGATTCGTTAATCTGTCCGCAAACACCGGCCATCAGAAACACAAACATCGGGCGAAGTTGCTTGCCTTTCCGCTTCACAATGTACTTCGTAATCTGGTCGAGCAGCATGACGTCACTCTTCATCAATCCCCTGAACTTCTGTTCGAATAATTCCATTTCGACAGCAATCGGGGCCTGTATATCAGCGACGGTAAGAGACATTATATGGGGTATTCAGTCGATAGTCGTTAGTTAATAGTTGTCAGTTATTACTTGTTACCGACAACTATTGACTAACGACTATTAACTATTCGTTAACAATTATAGTAAGGAAAGCGCAGACGCCGAAAAAGCCGTTCAGAAAACCTAACCACCTTTTCATAACTATCCGAGCATCAATTCGTTTTGTTTATTACTTGAAAACACTCAACTTACCGGCACGGCAAGTCAGGTATGCCATTTACTATCGTTTTGCATGATTAACAACCCTACTCCAACTGTTCCGAAGGTAGCCGCTACTCAGCCCAGAACCAATTCAACCACTCACGCACTCGTATTAGGAGGAGGATCGCTAAAAGGGGCGTTCCAGGTTGGAGCCGTTATGGCACTTTTTGAGTCAGGCTTTGTACCTAATAAACTATATGGAATTTCGGTTGGGAGCCTCAACGCTACGTTTATTGCGAATGAAGCAGCCCGTCAGCAAGCCGAAACAGGTCAGGTTGACTGGACAAAAGTAGGCAAATATTTAATTGAATTCTGGATTCGGAATATCACGAAGCCCAGCGACGTGGCGGTTATACGATCTCGGTTCCGTATGGGGTACAACACCCTCATGAGTCGATTCGATGGTTTGTTAGATAATTCGCCGATTCAAAACCTTATCCGAAGTCATGTTGATGTTGAAGCCATCAAAACGGGCCCTGTAACGCTGAAAGTTGGTGCGGTCGACATTATCGAGGGCGATATGTATTATGCCGACGCTCACGACCCTAATTTTCTGGACTATGTGTATGCGAGCAGTTCGCTACCGTTCTTAATGCCTGCCATACAAATCGGGGGCGACCATCGGCGGGCGTTCTTAGACGGTGGTCTGCGAGAAGTAGCTCCGTTGCGAGTCGCTATCGAAGATGGAGCCAACGACATAGCCTGCATAGCCTGCCACGCCAAGAAGATTTACAACGAGAAATTCAACTACCGAAACCTGTTGAACTTGATGGACCGGGTGAAAGATATAACGGTCAATCAGTTGGTCAATAATGATATTGCATGGGCCGAACGCTTTGCCGAACGCGAAAAACTCCATGATCGTAATCTCAACCTAACCATTATCCGTCCTACCGAACCTCTGTCGTTGAATCTGATGAAATTCACCTCGGAAGATATTGGAAAGATGATTGTGCAGGGGTATCAGGCCGGAACCGATATGGTGAAGCAGAAGCGCCTGATCGGTTCTAAGACAATTTTGCCCTGATCAGCTACTGACAGCGGTAAGGTCCATGAATAGCTTTCAGGATAAACGACTCATTAGTGTCATCCAGAACAAAAATTCGGTACGATTTACCACCGGGGTCAACCCGAACAACAATGTGGCCAGCCTCGCTTTTGAGTTGTTGTCGTAACTCGCCAATAGCGGTTTTGGCTTCTTCCAGTAAGTTGGTGGCAAAGACATCACGTTCGCCAGCGTAACTCTGCCTCGATAGCATACGCTCAAGCACGTCACGTCCTGGGTGTGAAGAAGCCCAGGCTGGAAGAATCAATACGCGTGGTCGCAAACTAGCCAGCAACGTTCCATTTTCAGAATCAGCGTAGCCATGATGATCAATCAATTGAACATCGACAGGTCCGGCGACATTGGCAATAGGCGTTTCTACATCGTGCCAGGCAGGTGACCCAAACTGAAGCACCCCCTGAATATCTCCCCCCGAAAAATAATCAAAGTCTCCATAACGAATCTGGTAAGCAATGCTGCACATATTTTCGTTTGGGTAATCCTTCGGTTGTAAAGTGCTCAAACTCGGAAAATCTGACCAGGTCTCATTCTTGACACCCGTCCAGATTTCGCCATTAACGGCCATGTTCCGAACTTCTACCGGATATTTTTTGCTTAGCCTAGGCTGCTCAACAAAGGTAATCTGATCGTTTCGGCCTGCCTGAAATCGCTCAACTTTTAAGCCTTTATGCTGGATTTGCCAATCCAGAAACCGACGGTAATTAACAACCATAGAATCGCTGGTAAACGGAGTTGGGTAGTTGTAACTGGGCCACCCCCGGTCTAATAATTTTCGGATAGGAATATACTCGGCGACTTCTGTAATACCTGTCAATACATAGCCTCCCGCTCCCAGCTTTGTCACGTTTAGCGGGGAACCCATATGATCATTATGAAAATGCGTGATGATGGCGTAATCGATGGCAGGTTGAGCGTTAAAGCGTAACATGGCGCGAGCATAGCGGGCAATCCATTCCCCAGCCTGACGCTCATTTGTAGGCTTTACAGGTATGTTTCGTGGCTTGCCTGTCCGCCAGTTGATCGGGTTAATGGCACCTGCATCTACCAGTAAACTAGTGCCATCTGGCAATACAATAAGCGTGGAGTTCCCTTGTCCCGTATTGATCTGGTGAATATCCAGTTGCCCTTCCTGCCAAACGGGCAAGGGTTTGCCCACTTGTTGTGCCCAGACAGACGTTATCCACAGCAATGGTACCCCTAAAAACAGAAGTCGAATGAATGGCATGTAGCAATAAGGAGTAGATTATTTACTGTCAAAACTACAAACCTATAAGGTCTGGCAGACCTTATAGGTTTAAACTATTAAAATAAGCTAGCTACTTCCTGTGGCCGATCGGTGGTCAGTATATCTCCTCCTTGCTTAACTACATCCCGATAACCAGCGCCAGCTTCTGCCATTGGCTTTTCGTCTAATTGCCCAGGCCCATAAGTGCCTACGGAGGCAAGAATACCAAGTTTATGTAAGCGTTCGTAGTACGTTGCTGGCTGAAGCTTTTGTGGGGTAAGTGCAATTAAATGGCCCGAAGCCAATGGATGGTTTTCTAGTTTATCCAGATCGGCCATACTGTTTACGCCAACGGCCAACCAGAGCGTAGGATATTTATCCCGTACTCGTTGCGCTTCGGCAAATGAGTAGCAAATAACAAAAACAGAATGTACTGCCTTATGCTTATCCACTTCTTTCATTACACGCAAAGGGTCTGTTCCCGGCTTCACATCCAGAGCAAGCATATAGCGGTTTTTGTTCCAGTTCAGGATATCCGTAAACGTTGGCATCGACTGATTGGTCAACTCTCCTGCCAGCGTTTTGAGTTTAATTTTACGTAACTCCGCCAATGTCTTTTCAGACACCGGCCCTTTCGCATCCGACTCCCGATCCAGTGTAGCATCATGCAATAAAACAAAGCCACTGTCGCGCGTCATGCGCACATCCATCTCAATAATAGCATCAGGAAGCACTTTTGCCGTTTTATCGAATGTAGTGATCGAATTTTCGGTATCCGACGAACCAGGACCTCCTCGATGGGCTAATATGAGCGGGTGTTTTCGAGTTGAGGAGTACTTAAAAAAGGCATCGACAGTTTTAGTATCGTGAAACCGATTGACCAATTGGGCCATTCCCTTACTCGCTGTGAGGAGTGTCAGTAAAAGAAAAATGTTCGTTTTCATAACTCTGGTTTGTTAGAAATAAAAATCCCCCGTCACAATTTCTGTGCGGGGGATTTTGTCATGTTACTGCGAAGAAATTAGAACGAGTAACGAACGCCAAGCTGAGCCTGCCAAACGTTATCGATCGTAATGCTCTTAACCCATGAATCTTGCAGCAGAATTGTCTGACCGTTCAAATTCTGCGTAGCCAGACGATAGGTTGGAACACCTGCCGAGCTAACACTAGCAATTGCTAATGGGTTAGCAGTCGTAGAAACCCAGCCTACACCCCATTTGTTGTTCAATAAGTTGCCAACGTTCAGGATATCAGCACGGAACTGAATGCTGTGCTTGATATCTTTTGCACCAACTTTGATATAGAACTCCTGAATTACAGTGAAGTCGAAACGGCTCAACCATGGAGCAAAGCCACCATTACGTTCAGCATATTGTCCACGACGTGTTTTCAGGTAATCGTTATTGTTGATATACGCATCGAAAGCAGCCTGTTGTTGCTCTGGAGAGTATGTAACAGCATTTGCACCTGTACCTACTGTAAGCGCTGCGAATGTCAATTCAGACGCCGATTTAGGAACGTAAAGTAGGTCGTTGATTTGACCATCACCGTTCAGGTCACTACCGTAAATATACGACTGTTTGTAACCACTGGTAGAAGAACCACCGAGCGTAAACGTGGTCGAACCACCGAATTTACCACCATAGTTAAGGCGGTAGTTAACGTAACCGATAATCCGGTGACGAAGGTCGTTATCGCCATACGAAGTCGTCAGGAAGTTCTGACCAGCAACCGTTGGGGTATTACCAACTACAGTGCTACCTACCGACATTAAATCACGCGACAGACCGTAGGTATAAGCCAACATACCGCCAAAACCTCGGCTTGTTGGTTTCTCAAGTTTAGCGGTGAACGTGTACGAGCTACCTTGGTTTGTGTTTTTCAGCACAAACGCGTTGGTATTATAAGGGTAGTTAATATAACGAGCTGTGTTGATAGCTGCTGTACCCGTTACACCCAATGCTGGGTACCGGCTACGAGTATCAGGACCGCTAAGTTGGCCGGTTGGTGATTGTAAGTTAGCATCGATATAACGTAGAGCTTGGATTGTCTTGTTATAGATCACTTCCAATGTTCCGATCAAGCCCCAGGGCAGACGTTGGTCAATAGCAATATTCGTTTTCCAGACCACAGGATATTTTAGATTCGGATCTGTTGCGTTAACAGCATAACCGCTCAGACTCATAACATCTGTATTGATCGCGGGCAAGACACCGGCAGGCAATTTGCTGGGGTCAGTAGCGAAGGGAACATCAGTAGCAGAGGCAACAGTTGTACTATTTAATCTAGTCAATACGCCTGTATTTACCCCATTATTACCCAACTGGTTCGATACTAATACTTCAGGAATACGCGATACAAATAAGCCACTTCCTCCACGAATTTGGGTCATTTTATCCCCTTTCACATCCCAGTTAAAACCAACACGAGGAGATATTAACAGACGAGCTTTTGGGAAAACACCCGTATTGAGGTAATAATTAGCACCATTTTCGTCTTTATAAGTCAGGCTAGCTACTCGTGGGTTGTTGAATGCAGTAGCCGTTGAGTTATCGTAAGCGAAAATATCAGCCCGAACACCAGCCGTCAGTTTGAAGGTTGGGTTAACCTGGAACTCATCCTGCACATAAGCACTATAAGTACTTCTGTGCAACGTTTGCAATGGCTCACCACCCCCTGGTACCAACGAGTAACGGAGGTTATATTGCTTTACTGGTACTGGTGACGTCGTAGCTGTTGGGTTATTAATTGAAGCCAGGGCTGCCGTCTTGAAATCGGCAATCGAGTTATACACATACACACCGTTCGAAGCGGGGAAGAATACGTTGTTCGACGTATATTTCTCGTACGACAAACCGAATGTAAGCGTGTGCTTACCAGCAAAATAGCTGAAGTTGTCGGTAATGTTCAGCGTCGAGTAGTTCAGTTTGTTGTTAGGCGTAAACGGATCGAAACCGATAGAGGTATAAGTCGTACCATCTTTCAAAATATCGATGGTTGGGAATATACCCGTCAAATAAGTCCGGTCTTCAATCTGTTTGTTATAGGTAGCAACCAGTTTGTTAGCAAACTTACCACCAAACGTAGAGTTCAATTCGGCCGCAATCGAGCGGGTGTTATCAGCAATTTGATAGCCCGTATTCTGTGGAGAAAGCGCCAGGTTACCAGCATAACCCGAAGAAGCATAACCGGTACGGTTACCATTACCAGCCGTGCCGCTACTGCTACTGTTGCTAATGGCCTGATCTGACTTAGAATCGTGGTGAGAATAACGCACAGACAGCTTATTGTTGTCGTTGATGTTCCAATCCAGACGAATCAAACCTTTTGTGCTTTTCACCTGGTTGTTGAAGTTATCGATAGCGCCTAGATCACGATTGAAGTTCGTTTTCATGAATGCGCTCAGGTCTTCCAGGTCAGCAGCGGTTACACGCGATACGTTACCGGCAGTTGATCCTGGTCGGCTAGCTACCCAATCCAGAGCAGGTACGCTGCTCTTGAATTGTTCTACGTTTACAAAGAAGAACAATTTGTTTTTAATGATCGGACCACCCAACCGGAAACCAGAGGTTTTCTTATCGATCGTTACTGGAGCCAGATCACGACCATCCGCTTTTTTACCAGCTAAGCTGCTGTTCTGGAACAGGTAGTAAGCCGATCCCGAAAAATCGTTCGTACCAGAACGAGTAACGGCGTTGATACCAGCACCCGAGAAGCCTGTCTGACGAACGTCGTAAGGCGCTACGTTAAGCTGAATTTCGTCTAAAGCATCCAACGACACAGCGGTTGTACCGGTACGTCCACCCGCGATAGCCGAAGAACCTAAACCGAAACCGTTGTTGAATACGGCACCATCAATGGTGATGTTGTTGAAACGAGGGTCCTGACCACCAAACGATTGACCATTACCATACGCGTTATATTTGGTAATATCAGTCATGGTACGACCGATTGTTGGCACCGTGTTGATCGTTTCCCGACCATAGGTTGTAGCAGCCCCTGTACGGTTAGAGCTGATAATACCGCCTTGGTTACCCGAAACAACAACTTCTGCTAAAGAAGTACTGTTGTCAACCATTTTGAAGCTTACATCGGCAGAAGTACCCAGGTTGGTAAACACACCGTCTACCACCTGATCTTTGAAGCCAACATAAGTGGCAGTTACTTTGAAAGGCCCACCTACACGCACACCAGGAATCGTATAACGACCCGATGCGTTTGTAGTTGTACCGTAGCGGCTACCTGATGGTAGGTGGATAGCAACAACCGTAGCGCCAGGCAGAACTCCGCCTTTGTCATCGGTTATCTGTCCATCAATGACAGCGGTAGTTACCTGTGCCATGGCTCCGCTCCCACTGAGCACTGCCAGTAGCATACTGCCGACCAGCAACAAAGCCACTCGAAATTGCAGTAGTTTTTTAGACATAGAAGTGTTTGTTTTGTTAGTAGGTAATGAGATTTGTATCCATCAGATACTTTCTCAATTTAATGACAAATATGCTATTTTTTTCAAGTCAAAAAAGCAAGGCTTCTTAAAAAAGTACCACCATATTAAAATGTATTGACAAAATTCTACAAATAATCTTATTTTAAAATGATTAGGTTCTATAATGTTCATTACCATATTGTTAAGGGGAAAAATTCTTTAGACGGTTTTGTTGACATTGTATACCCATTTGGGTGGTAAATGTGTAATTATGTTTGTTTAAAGTAGCTATCTCAACTTAATCCTCTCTTAGTTTTGTCCTCTTATGCAACCAATCGACAAGTCCGATTTTAAGCTTACACAATACAGTCATGGCGCGGGTTGTGGCTGCAAGATTTCGCCCAAAATCCTGGACCAAATCCTGCACACAAATGCAACGGCTTTCCAGCCTCGTTACGATAATCTATTGGTTGGAAATGACTCGCGGGATGACGCAGCTGTTCTCGACCTCGGCAATGGAGAAGCCATTATCAGCACAACGGATTTCTTTATGCCCATCGTCGATGACGCTTTCGATTTTGGGCGAATTGCCTCGGCTAATTCGATCAGCGATGTCTATGCCATGGGGGGCGAACCAATTATGGCTATTGCCATTCTGGGCTGGCCGTTAGACAAACTCCCCCCTGCCGTTGCTGGGCAGGTGCTCGAAGGCGCTCGTGCAATCTGCCTGGAAGCCGGAATCCCACTCGCAGGGGGCCATAGCATCGACTCTCCTGAACCAATTTTCGGCCTGGCCGTAACCGGTAAAGTTCGGCTTGATCATCTTAAGCAAAATAACACGGCAACAGCAGGCTGTCGATTGTATTTGACCAAACCACTGGGTGTTGGTATTCTGACAACTGCCCAGAAGAAGGGAATTCTGAAAGCTGAGCACGCCAGTATAGCACCCGTTCAAATGGCTCAGCTTAATAAATTCGGAGCCGTTTTAGGAAAGTTGCCATATGTGAAGGCGCTGACTGACGTAACAGGTTTTGGCTTACTTGGTCACCTGACCGAAATGGCCGAAGGATCTGGACTAAGTGCAATCATTGATTTCGATGCAGTACCCAAACTAGACATGGTTGAAGACTATCTGGCGCAGAAAAGTTTTCCAGGTGGTACGATTCGTAACTGGGATAGTTATGGACATAAAATCAGCGAATTAACCGAACTACAGCGCTATATTCTGGCTGATCCACAAACGTCAGGGGGCCTCCTCATCGCCATTGATCCCGGTAGTATGGATGAATTTGAACGCGTAGCCCAGGAAAACCGGTTTACTTTGCAACCATTCGGCGAGTTAGTCGAACAACGAGAAAAAGTTGTGTATGTAAATTAATAGGAGAAAAGGGAGGAGGGGGAGTAAAGGGACGAAAGGAAAGCAGCATATATCTTTTACTCCCCCTCCTCCCTCTTCTCCCCCTCCTCCCTCTCTATGAAATTATTCTTCCGTCAAACCGGCGAAACCGGCCCAGCCATCGTTATTCTACACGGCGTTTTTGGCTCATCAGATAATTGGCTGACTACCAGTAAAACCATTGCCGCATACGGCTACCGTGTCTTTGCGCTCGATCAGCGAAATCATGGGCAATCCCCCAGAAGCAACGATCAGGATTACCAGAGCATGGCTGCCGATTTACGCGAATTTCTTATCGACCAAAATCTGGATAATCCAATTCTGGTGGGTCATTCGATGGGCGGAAAAACAGTTATGCAGTACGCCATGCTCTATCCGGGCACCTTCCAGAAACTCGTTGTTGTCGACATTGCCCCTAAGTTTTACCCGGTTCACCACGCTCAACTTATAAAAGGGTTGAAAGCCATTGATCTCGCTAGTATCAAAGGACGCAATGAAGCCGATGCCGTTTTGCAACAGTATGAACCCTTGATTCCGGTGCGGCAGTTTTTGCTTAAAAACCTGTATCGAAACGAACAGGGAGGGTTTGATTGGCGCATTAATATCCCTGTTATCGAACGTGAATTGCATGGTATTGGCGAAGAGTTGACAAATCCTCAAATCGTTACTGCACCAACCTTATTTATGCGGGGTAGCGAATCGCCTTATATTCTGGATGAAGATATTCCAACGATCAAGCGCATTTTCCCAAATGCCCAAATCGAAACCATTCAGGGAGCAGGCCATTGGGTACAAGCCGAGAAACCGGTTGAGTTTGTTGATGTGTTGATGAAGTTTGTTCATAGATAAATTTGTCATGCTGACGAAGGAAGCATCTTCGGTAGTATAAAATAAAGTTTGCTCACCCGAAGATGCTTCCTTCGTCAGCATGACAAAAAATGCCAACCCTATACCTCATCCCTACCCTACTTGCCGACGACACCGCCAGTCAGGTGTTGCCTCCTCCTATACAAGGGATTATCGAAAAAACGGACGCTTATTTTGTGGAGAATATCCGCACAGCCAGACGGTTTATCAGTGGCCTGAAGACAACACGGGTGATCGATGAAACAACCTTTTTCGAACTCGACAAAGACACTCCTCCAGCCGATACCCGACGCCAGATTCAGGAGTTGACAGAGCGTAAACGGAACGCTGGCGTTCTGTCAGAAGCGGGTTGCCCTGGTGTGGCAGACCCCGGAGCAGTAGTGGTCGGTATGGCCCATGCATTAGGCTGGAAAGTTGAACCACTCGTAGGGCCATCCTCTATTTTACTGGCGCTGATGGGTTCTGGTATGAGTGGCCAATCATTTGTATTTCACGGATATATTCCCATTGATCGGCAGGATCGCGCCCGGTCGTTACGTCACCTGGAAAAAGAAGCACAAACCCGGCAGCAAACTCAGATTTTTATGGAAACGCCGTATCGAAACGATGCCCTTTTTGCCGATATTCTAGCCAACTGTCAGCCCAACACGCGCTTGTGTGTAGCTTGTAATTTGACCGCTCCTGATGCCTTTATTCGGACGCTTACGATTCGCGAATGGAAATCACAAGCACCTGATTTACGTAAAAAACCAACCGTGTTCCTACTTTTGTAAATATAAGCGGTCGGACGAACGTTTTCGCATCCTGTCCGCTGTTTTATGCCCTGAAAGCGGACAGGATGTCCGCGTTACCTATGATCCAAGCCTTCGAATTCTCTCCATTCCACGAAAACACCTACGTCGTATCCGATGATGCTACTGGTGAGGCTGTGATCATTGATCCTGGCTGTTACGAACAGGCTGAAAAGGAAGCGCTGGCAAAGTTTATCATCGACCGTAAGCTCAAAATCAAGTATCTACTGCTCACTCATTCTCACCTCGACCATGTGTTTGGGGTTGCGTATGTTAAGCGCAAGTTTGGCGTTAAAGCGTATTTGCACGAGCTGGATATGGTGATTTACAATGACGTACCAACGCGCTGTGCATTATACGGATTGCGAGGGTATGAACCCTCTGAAATTGATGCTTATCTTAAAGAGGGCGATCAGTTTCGGTTCGGCAATACGGTTCTGGATGTGATCTTTGTACCCGGACATGCGCCAGGCCATGTTGCCTTTGTAAACCACGCAGACCGTTATGTGCTTGGAGGGGATGTGTTGTTTCGGGGCAGTGTTGGCCGAACGGATTTTCCGTATTGTAATCATAGCGACCTGATCAACAGTATCCGAACGCAGTTTTTTACCTTACCTGATGATTATGTTGTTTATCCGGGCCATATGGAACCGACTACCATTGGCCAGGAAAAGCGAACAAATCCATATGTAAAAGGAATTATAAATGATAAATGATGAATTATTTATCATCATTATATGGGTGGCTCCATCATCATTTATCATTCATAATTCATCATTCAATCTTGAAATCACTACTCAAACACTTACCCAATGCGATGACCTGCGGCAACTTGCTGTGTGGCTGTATTGGTCTGGTCATGACCCTGCGCGGTCATCTGGAAACGGCTTCCTGGTTAATTATGCTAGCGGCTGTTCTAGATTTTGGTGATGGATTCGTAGCCCGATTAGTGAAGGTATCCGGTCCATTTGGGAAAGAGTTGGATTCATTGGCCGATGTCGTAACGTTTGGGGTCTTACCCGCTACGATTGTCTTTCAACTTGCCTGGTTTCAGGGATTAGACGTAATTTCCTACGGTGCCTTTTTAATCGCTGTTCTGGCTGCTCTACGGTTGGCGAATTTCAACATCGATACACGCCAGTCCGAATCGTTCATCGGCTTACCAGTTCCAGCCAATACAATGTTGATTGCCGCCTTTCCACTTATGGAACGCTATCAACCTCAATTTGATGCGATCTGGAAAAATGATATAGGATTGGGAATGATGATTGCCTTTTCGTTTATGATGGTGTCTGAAGTACCTTTATTCGCACTCAAATTCAAGACCTTTGGCTGGGCAGAAAACCAGATTAAATACAGTTTTCTAATCGCTTCTGTTCTGCTCCTGTTATTTTTGCATTATGCGGCCATCCCGCTGATTATTTTACTTTACATTGTTCTTTCACTTTTTACTAAAGAGCGAAAGAGCGGAAGAGCAAAAGAGTGAACCCTTATCACTCAAAATTCACTCTTTCGTTCTTTCACCCTTTCACTCATTAAATAATGAAATACATCGCTGAAATTAACATCATGACCCGTTCGGAAATTTTGGACCCACAAGGCAAGGCCGTTAAGTTGGGGCTTCATAATCTCCAAATGGATACGATCGACAACGTTCGTATTGGTAAACACATTCGGCTTGAAGTAGATGCCGACACCGAAGAACAGGCTCGTACAACCGTCGATTCAGCCTGCCGTCAGTTGCTGGCCAATCTTATTATGGAAGAATATTCATTTGAGCTGCATACAGCTTAAAAGGCATCCATTGTCTTTTTCCGGCACAAATAGTACAATTGGTGAATTCGAGAGAATACGCACCACAAAAAGTACTATTTTTGCCAACTATTTTGCAACAGCGAATGAATACAATTTATTCTAGTATCAAGGGATTAGGGTTTTACGTTCCGGATAACATTGTTACCAACAACGACCTGACCCAATATATGGATACGTCGGATGCCTGGATTCAGGAACGGACGGGCATCAAACAACGACGCTATTTCACCCCCGGCAAAGATACCAACGCCAGCATGGCAACGGCAGCCTCGCGGATGGCACTCGATCGCGCTGGTCTGGCCGCTAAAGATGTTGATCTAATCGTTTATGCAACTATCACGCCGGACTATTACTTTCCGGGTTCTGCTTTTCTGATGCAGCGTGAACTGGGGCTCGAAGGCATCGGGGTTATCGATATTCGGAATCAGTGCTCAGGCTTTGTCTATGGGCTATCCATTGCCGACCAGTTCATCAAAACGGGAATGTATAAAACCATTCTGGTTGTCGGTTCGGAAATCCAGTCAACATTTCTCGATAAAAGTAATGCAGGTCGGGGTGTCGCTGTTATTTTCGGCGATGGAGCCGGCGCTGCTGTTTTACAGGCAACTACTGACCCTGATCATCGTGTTTTATCGACCCATCTTCACGCCGATGGTCGCTATGCTGAAGAATTGTATGTACGTGATCCAGGCAGTAGTCGGGAAGGCCGGTGGATTAGTGAAGCCACGTTAACTGACGGCAATTACAACGTAACCATGAATGGCAATGCTGTTTTTAAGCATGCTGTCGTTCGGTTTATGGAAGTAATTAATGAGAGCTTAGAAGCCAATGGCTATAGAGCGGATGATCTGGCTTTGCTAGTACCGCATCAGGCCAATATTCGGATTTCGGAGTACGTTCGGCAGCAAATGAACTTACCCGAAGAAAAAGTATTCAATAATATTCAGCAGTATGGCAATACGACCGCAGCGTCGATTCCCATTGCCATGACAGAAGCCTTTGAACAAGGACGCATCAAATCCGGCGACTTAATTTGTCTGGCCGCATTTGGTAGCGGTTTTACCTGGGCTTCAGCGCTAATTAAATGGTAAGATGATCTATATAATGTAGGATGTATGATGTATGATGTATTTCTCTAGTGTACATCATATATCCTACATCATACATCACACACACTCTACTCAATACGTTCCGATCGACAGCATAACTAAGGTACAGGCTTCTATAGGCTCAATTCCTTCTGCCTGGAGCTGTTTCTCAAATTCTGGGTTTTCGGCCCCAGGATTAAATATTACCCGGCGAGGCTTCAAGCTTTTGATATAGTCATATAATTGGGGCTGATTTTGGGGGCCAACATACATCGTGACTGTATCAATGTCTTCGAGAGCGGGCTCTCCGATATGAATTGTATTTCCTTCAATCTGGCCCTCCTTCAAGCCAAGCAGTTCGATCTCATGCCCGTGCCGAAGCAAACTGTAAGCGGCCAAATTTGCATAGCGCCCCGATTTCTCAGTAGCTCCAATTACTAACGTTTTCTTTGCGTTCGTATCCATTATTTTACAGATATATACATTAATCGTACATACCTATGCGTTCTTAACAAATCTGGCATCTAAGCAGTTTTGAGCATTTCCAGAATCTTCGCAAAAAAATCTGAGGCTAACGTTACTTCTCCATAAAATTGGTTCATTATCAATAGCTTATCATAGACATGCGCTTCTTTACCAATTATATAGGCGATACAATCAATATATTAAAAAACTGACAACTATTTTACTACACAGTTGTTAAGCAATCATCACATGAATTAGCTTATCCAACGCTAAATATAAAAACGTAGGTTATGGATGCGAAAGGGACCCAAAGCTTCTGGAATGAAAAGTGGACACCAATTGTGTTTGAAGGAATTGAGAACCCTCCTCATTATGAGGTTTCAAATTATGGCAGGTTGCGCAGTTTTCAGTCTTCCTCTACAACACCCCCCAATACTTTTTCGGGAAAAACACCTGGCAAACCAATAAAAGGGTCCGTTATTCAGGGGTATCGGTCGCTTAATATTCGCTCTGGAGGGAAAACCTTCAACCGCTACGTCCATAAACTAGTTGCTGAACAGTTTCTAAAACGTGAAAACGCCGATCAGACGTTTGTGATTCACGTTGATCATGATAAGCAGAATAACTATTATCAGAACCTGAAATGGGTCACGAAAGATGAAATGATTGAGCACAATCGGAATAATCCTAGTCTCAAAAACCGGCAATTGCCCCGCCAGACCCGCAATTACAAACTCACTGAGAGTAAGGTTAAAATCATTAAAAAGCTGCTACTTAACGACAAAAACAGGTTGAAAATGATTGCCAAGCAGTTTGGTATCACCCACACGCAACTAAACCGTATCCGATCCGGCGAAAACTGGAAGCATGTTACGATTGAGTAGCGGGTAATGATCGTCATAAAATTGTCAGGAGTTGTCAAGATCTGTCAGGTATAGTTACTTGACGATACCTGACAGATCTTGACAACTCCTGACAATTTAATAGTTCACCGATTCGCCAACCATCGGCCCAGGCACGCCAGCTAAGGGAAGTGACACAAAAAATGAGGTACCCACATCTTCGGTGGTTTCAAACCAAATGGTACCTCCTGCATGTTCAACTCCTCGCTTGGCAATGGCTAAGCCTAGCCCCGAACCGCCCCGTTTGGTACTAAAATTAGGGAGAAAAACTTTACTCTGAATGGCCTCTGGAATGCCTGCTCCGTTATCATGAATTTCGATCTGAACTGCATCGCTATTGGTGTACAACTTCAAATCAATAACAGCTTTTCGCTCCGGCGGTACAGATTGAATCGCATTGATCAGCAAATTGGTCAGGATACGGCCAATGAGCTGTCGATCGCCAACAACCATAACCGGACCTGACGTAATGTCCCGTCGAAGGGTAATTCGTTTATCATCGCCGTATAAATCGGCAGTTTTGTTGAATACGCCTGCCACTTCAAAAACCTCCTTCTTCGGCAGGGGCATTTTGGCAAATTCCGAAAACGACGTAGCAATATCACTCAGGTTGTCAATTTGATCCAGCAGTGAATCAAACGTCCGCAGAATAATCCGACGAGCGGGGTCATTGGCTCCAGCCGATGAATCCTTCGCATTAGGAAACGTCCGTTGCAGATGTTGCAACGTAAGCTTCATAGGCGTGAGGGGGTTTTTGATTTCGTGAGCCACTTGCTTGGCCATCTCGCGCCAGGCCGATTGTTTTTCGGTTTGAGCCAGTGCCTGCTTGCTTTCTTCCAGCTTCAAAAGCATACGGTTATACTCTTGAATAAGCAATCCAATTTCGTCGTCCGATTGCCAGGGCAATGGATCATTAGGCAGCTCAAGATTCGTTTTCCTGATTTTCTGCGTCAACAACCGAAGCGGCTTCGTCAGCATGTGCGATGCGAAGTAGGATAATATCAGGAAGAATAAAAATAGAGCGGTAAAAATGCTTAGCGAGGTTGCAATGACCTCAATAATTTTCCGATCAAGTTCTGGCTGCGCATAAAAATAAGGAATGCTCAACACGCCCAACAAGCGGCCATCGTATGATTTAATGCCTGCATAGGCCGTTCGATATTGCTTACTACCCAGTGATTCATCGAGCAATATTTGGTTCTCCTTATCCTCAATAATATGAATGTAAGCCTCCGGATTAATCCGTTTGGATAAATAACCGCTTTCGTAAATAAGGGGTCGGGTCGATGTATACAACTGCCCCTTCGTGTCGAACAGATTGATATCAATATTGGCGTCTCGGGCAATTTTGCCTAACTCCTCCTCCATCGACGCTTTACTACGCTTTTTCGTATACAGGTGCTCGTCCAGATACGCTAGAAAATTGGTCGCAATATTTCGCGTGTTGCTGATGTAGGTATTCTTCTGATTATCAACGTAGTTAGAACTGATGACCCCTAGAATGATAAGAATCACAAAGATCAGCGGTAGAAAGAAGGCCAGATTCAGCAAAATCTGAATCCGGGTCGAGTAATTAATATTGAACTTGGAGAAGCGGTAATTTATGGCGTAACCCAAAATGACCAGAATCACCGTCAGCACCAGTAACAGATACAGAAAGGAGAAATTGGAAAAGATATTTCGGAAGGGATACTCAGGCGAAGAAACGACAACAATATGCCCATCGCGACCACGCTGAGCAATGTGATGATACTTGTTACTCGAGATCCCAGTACTAAACAGAGTTGGATTGTCGAGCAACGACAAATCAAGCCTCCGATCATAATTATAACTCCCTGGTCCACTATAAAGCAACCGATGCTTCGCAGGACCAAACGACGAATTACCTAAAGCTGGTCCCGAAAAGAAGGCATAGCTATATTCCTGTGTATCTGAATTTTGCGTAAACTTTGTATCGACCAACAATTCAGGATAAACGCTTTTAGGCCGTTCATTACGCAACCGTAAATCCAACACGACATAACCTAATGTATCACTCTGGAAAGCGCCTTGCGAACGAACCAGATTCGGCCTGGGAATAGCTACGAAACATACATATTGTTTAACAAACTGGTTACCAAGCTCATTAACGAAATATACGCCTGAATACTCAGTTTTGTAATTCGGTTGTCGATAACGACTCGTCAGAGTGCTCAGCGAAATAGGATTTGGGCTGATGTCCAGCGGTCGCCCATTGGCTCGAAAGGAAAATACCTCGATATCGTATTTATCAAAATACTTATCCAGGTGCAAACTCTTCACCCGCTGTTGAATCCGTTCCCGCACCAACAACGTGTCGGATTGTAAAGAATGGGCAATTTCAGTATCCTTTTGAATCGATTCCTGAGCCTTACTCATCAGAAATTCTCCAAACACATCGTTTTCGGCCAGAAGCTGCGTAGCAAACTCCTGTTCATGATTCAGCTGTTTTCTAATTTCCTGATTGTAAACCACATAGGCTGTCATGACAGCGCATATGAAGGCCGCCAGAAACAGATAAATGGAGGTTTTGTAGCGAAATGTGTATAAAGTCTTCGGTAGCTGGCTTATATAAATAAGCAGGAAATAAAGTCCATTCAGCAGGAACACACTATCTAATGTCCCACCCAGAATAAGCCAAACCCCGCCACTTAGCACGGTGCCTGCCACAATTAGCAACAAGCCAGCCCCAATATTACTGCCCCGATTATACCGCAGAAAAAGGCTGCCCAGCAAATGAGTGATCAAAAAGTAAATGCAGGAAATGGTTATGAAAACCACCAGGCAAACTATTTTCAGAAACGAAAAATGGATGTTAAGGGTGATGTCGAGCGTAAACTGAGACTTCTCGTAAATATTATTCAACTCGACATAGCACAGTGCAAAAACCAGGTAACTGCCAACTACACAGCCTACCGATAAGACTAATTTTAGCCAGTGAGGCTGGCGTAGTAGCAACATATAGGTTTTTGAGCGGTAGTAATACCTAACCCAATAGAAGGCCAATATGGTAACGACTAATGCATTGAGTAACAGATCGCCCAGAGATGGAACCAGAATAGACGAGGCATAATACTTGGGATTAAACAGATCTGTTTCGATGAATAAAAACGGGACACCGAAGTAGAGCATCACTGCCCTAAGGAGCAATAAGTAGGCAGCCAACCCAACAAAGCCCCATTCATAATGACGTTCCTTTCGAAGCCGGAACATCAGTTGCAGAACGTAAAGACCGAGAAAAACAATAAATAATGTAGCCAGAATAACCGTATTGACTGGCGTTGAATGATTACGATAAGCGTCGACCTTGGGCGGCTCTACCGAAAACAAGAAGGCCGAACTATTGTCATAAATTGCCTGATATGTATTTTGTCGTTTATCGATAACCGACTTAGGGTCAAGGGCAAATATATCCGGGTTATAACCCGATTGCAGATACGCATTACTGCTATGGTAGTATCGATAAATATTGACTAACGAAAATACATCCAGTACCTCTGCCCCGACAGATACACGACGGTGGCTAACAATGTATCTACCCTGTTCAAAATTAATCAGCTTGGGAGTCGTGGTGACATAGGCAAGCTGACTATAGTCTGGAATAAACCGATAATCTGACCAATAGACTAATTGTTTGGCCTGAAATACGAAATAAGGATAGTGGGTAGGTAGTTTAAATAAATTGGTGAACGTTGATTTAGGATTGCGCTTCAGTAAGTCAGCTACGCTATCCAGATCAGTATCACTGATCTTCATTTCATCTTTCACCCGCTGCTGAACAGCACTTACATATTGTTCATCCGTAGCACCAGGGGCATTCTGTTCCAGTAAGAAGAAGCATAAAATAGCTAATCCTCCAGCCAGTACTGCCAGTAGCAGAAAAATATGTTTCTCGATACGCTTCACAAAATGGGTAGTATTGTCTTAGTCAAAAACAATCCCTAAAATCATGCCAAGTTTTTTACTAGTTAGTTAATCGATTCACACTGACTACTTATCATTTCTCCACTACCGGTTTATCGACTGTGTAGCCGCCGGTTTCATAGCCAATTTCAGCACCCAATACATAAAGTAAATGCTTCCGATCAATAATGACCCGCACGCCTTCTACGTTATACACTTCGTCGGTCGGGCCAGGCAAATCAAACCCTAATAACCAGGATGATCCGCAGCCTCCTCCGCGTACACCAACGCGCAATCCGTACTCGCCGGGAATTTTATTAGCCTGTAATGTGTCCAGAATCTGTTGACGCGCTTCAGGCCGAACGTATACAGGATTGTCAATTGTCAGCATAAAATACAATAAACCCTTTTTTCAAAATTACCCATTTTTACGGAACAACGTTCCCTCTCTCTATGGATCTATTGAGCGACTTTTTGAAACTGATTGTACCCGCCGGCCTGGTATTATACGGTATGTACCTCACCGTGAAACTCTTACTGGAGCGTGAAGCCGATCGTCATAAATACGATGTACAAGCCCGCTACACCGAAACTGTTGTACCGATTCGATTGCAAGCTTATGAACGCATGACTCTGTTTCTGGAACGTATTAGCCCTAATAATTTATTGTTGCGATTAGGCGGCAGTTCGACAACTGTGCTGGAGTTTCAGCAACGGCTTCTGCACGAGATTCGGGAAGAGTATAATCACAATCTATCTCAGCAAGTGTATATGAGTCAAGCTATCTGGGATCAGATTCAGGCTGCGATGAACGACGTAATGACCCTTGTCAATCAGGCATCGGGCGACACCCAACCCGACGCACCGGCACTTGAACTATCGAAGCGAATTTTCGAACGAATTATTCAGCGCGATAAGCAGCCCACTTCCGAAGCCCTCCATGCCCTGAAGGCAGAGATTCAGGCAATGTTTATGTGATTTGTAGCGCGGACATCCTGTCCGCGCTACACTAAAACACACCTGCCGAAACCATCAGTGCTTTTTGTAAGGCTGCTTGATTGATTGGAAGGGCTATCCCTTCGCTCCCGAGTGTTTGGATGATTTCTTCAGTAGGCAAATTACCCGTCAGGTCGTCAGCTGCCATGGGGCACCCCCCAAAACCTCGTAACGCGCCATCTATTCGCTGTACGCCCGCTCGTACAACAGCGCGCACTTTGGCATCGGCTTCGCCCGGACGAGCGTGCAAGTGAGCCCCAAATTCGACAGTTGGAAAGGCTTCGATTAGGTGCTTAAAAAGTACTTCAATTGATTCGGGGGTCGATGAGCCAACAGTATCTGAGGGAGCAATTATTGAAATGCCTAATTCCACCAGCCTGGTCGTAAACTGACTTGCTAATTCAGGGCTGTAGGGATCACCATAGGGATTACCAAAACCCATCGACAAGTAAACAACCAACTGCTTACCTGCGTCAAGGCACACCTTCTGAATATCGGCCACTTCGGCAAAAGCCTGCGCTATTGTCTTGTTTGTGTTACGCTGCTGAAAGGTTTCTGAAATTGACAGCGGAAAACCGATGTATTGGATTTGCGGATAGGCAGCAGCCTGCTCGGCGCCACGCAGGTTAGCAACAATAGCCAGCAGTTTCGTTTTGGTTTTCGACAGAGTAAGCCCGGCTAATACTTCAGCCGTATCGCGTAGTTGCGGAATTGCTTTGGGCGACACGAAACTCCCAAAATCGAGGGTATCGAAGCCAACCTGAAGCAAGGTGTTCAGGTATTGAATTTTGAGGTCTGTTGGCACAAAATGAGTCAACCCCTGCATGGCATCGCGTGGGCACTCTATAAGTTTCATCGGCGAGCTTGTTGACGCATGATTATGGCCAGCACAACCATCACAATAGCGCAGATGGCTAATCCACCCGCTTCGCGCGCCATTTCGATGTTCATGCTCCGCATACCTACTTCACTAAACAAAAATCCTTCGAATTTTGGTGGCCACTGATAAACAGCCGCGCCGATATAAATACCACCCAATATGGCAAAAACCCACCATTCGCCAACATTCGCATAAGCCATAAAACAGGCTATGGCAGCGACCCCATAAATAGGAATCCAGATCTGTGGGTCTGGGTCATTGTACTGTACGGCGGCAAATAAAATGAAGAGTATGCCAAAGGTGATCAAAAGGATTTTACGCATAATCGTTATCTAGTCAATAGTGGTCCGTCAATAGCGTTCATTCTACTCGTCTAATCAACTATTGACTGACCATTATTGACTAGCGACTTACTTACAATATTCCGCCACAGCTGTAGCCGCATCGGCATAGCCCAATACCTGAGCCTGTTTTAAGTTAAGGCAACCATTTTCGCGGGCATTCTGCAACAATTGTGCAATGCCCAACCCATAAAATGCCTTCCCAAATTTCGGGTCCGCTTTCACGGCTTTTAGAAAATCGTCAGTGGCCCCAGCAAGTTCTTTTTGCTGAAACCGCAAGTTCCCTCGATTGTATAAAGCGAGTGCATTGGTCGAATCTAACGTTATGGCCTGCGAAAAATCCGTCAAGGCAGGTTGCGTCTGCCCCTGTGTTGCAAATAACTGCCCACGATTCAGAAATAGTTCGGCACTGATGCTGCGGCTGGTATCTGGGGCAAATCGAATGGCATCCGAATAATCTTTTAAGGCGCCGGGCAAATCATTTTGGGCCACTTTCAGTAATCCCCGATTGTAATAAGGCCGGTAAAAATCGGGGGCTAGCTTAATGGCCTGATCGTAATCAAGGGCAGCATTGGCGTATTCTTTTAACTCAAAATAAGCAACCCCTCTTGAATTAAATGCTTCAGAGTTGTCGGCATCAGACTCGATTGCCTGATTCAGCACCTGTACTGCTTCCCGAAATTTACCTTCTTTTAAATAAGTCCTTCCCTGTTCAACATAATTATCGGATGAGTTGCATGCGGACAAAATGAATAATGTAAAATGAATAATGTAGAATGATAATCGCTTCATTAGCTGAGGTTTTGGTTTTCAGTATTCGGTTTACGGTGGGTTGCCGATGGTACCAATGCGTCAGCCCACCGTAAACCGAATACTGAAAATTTTAAACTTTAAAACTTAATTTGGACAAAGGTACGTGTGAAATTTGGTCGTTTGACGAACAATTGCTTAACTTTGCATCGGCAAATCGGTGCTACCAGCTCCTGCTGAATCCCCCAGGTCTTGACCGAAGCAAGGGTAGGTGGTCGTAGCGGTGAGACATTGGTTTGCCATTTTTTATTTCCGCCCAGTGCGGTTATGCTGTTTAGCGGGTTATGCGTTTAGCTGTATCAGACCGCTAAATTCTCTAACTAAGATGGACCTGCTTAGCCAACTCACCACTTCCTTTCAGAATTCATTTCATACCGATCCGTTGTTGATTTGCTCACCTGGTCGTGTTAATCTCATTGGCGAACATACCGATTATAACGAAGGGTTTGTTCTTCCAGCTGCCATCGACAAAGCAATTTACCTAGCCGTTGGCCCTCGTTCAGACAATGAGCTGCATTTCGTAGCCCATGATTTGAACAAAACCTACCAAGGTTCTCTCGACAACCTGATTCCGACAACTACCTGGGCCGATTATTTACTGGGGACAGTTGCCCAATTTCGGCTTTCAGGTCATGAGGTCGGTGGTTTTAACTGCGTTTTTGGCGGTACAATTCCAATGGGTGCGGGGCTATCGTCATCGGCAGCTCTTGAAAATGGCGTTGGTTTTGCCCTCAACGAATTATTCAACCTGGGGCTTGATCGTATAACCTTACTCAAATTCTCGCAACGCGCCGAAAACGACTTTGTTGGCGCGAAAGTTGGAATTATGGATATGTTTGCGAGTATGATGGGCAAAGCTGATCATGTTATTAAGCTCGACTGCCGATCGCTCGAATACACCTATGCTCCTTTACAAATGGATGGCATCAGTATTGTCCTCTGCGATTCACGAGTGAAACATTCTCTGGTGACTTCAGAATACAACACACGTCGTTCAGAATGTGAAGCGGGCGTTCGTTTTCTCCAAACGTTTTATCCTGAAATCAAGAGTCTGCGCGATGTAACGATGCCAATGCTGGACCAACATCTTCGTGATGCAGAGCCATTAATTTATCGGCGATGTGCCTACGTAGTACAGGAAAATCAGCGCCTGCTTGATGGCGTAGCCGCACTCGAAGCCAATGATATTGCTACGTTTGGGCAACTGATGTACGGTTCTCATGAAGGGTTAAGCGAATGGTATGAAGTTAGTTGCCCCGAATTAGATATACTGGTGGACATTGCCCGGCAGCATCCGGGTGTACTAGGTGCTCGTATGATGGGCGGAGGTTTTGGCGGGTGTACTATCAATCTGGTGCGCGAAGAGGCCATTGATACATTTACGAGCCTGATTATGAAACAATACAAAGCCCAAACGGGTAAAGATACGTACCTTCACGTCTGCAAAATCCAAAACGGAACGAGTGTAGTTAGCAAGGCAGTAGATCATAATAAGTAAATGGACTAAAAAACAGCTTATAGATTTACTGACCATAGACAATTAATTAACTCTATTTTACCATGAAATTTTTCATTGACACAGCCAATCTGGCTGACATTAAAGAAGCCCAGGAAATGGGTATTCTTGACGGCGTTACAACCAACCCTTCGTTAATGGCCAAAGAAGGTATTACGGGCAAAGACAGCGTAATGCGCCATTATAAGCAAATCTGCGAAATCGTTCAAAGTGACGTAAGCGCGGAGGTTATCTCAACTACCTACGATGAGATGATTAAAGAGGGCGAAGAATTGGCTGATATCGACGAGAACATCGTGGTAAAGGTGCCAATGAGTGGCGATAGCATCAAAGCCATCAAATATTTCTCGGAAAAAGGCATTCGTACCAACTGTACATTAGTATTCTCGGCCGGTCAGGCTTTGTTGGCTGCTAAAGCTGGTGCTACCTATGTATCGCCGTTCGTAGGCCGTTTGGACGATATTTCGACGGATGGTATGGCTCTGATCGAGCAAATCGTAAATATCTACACGAACTACGGATATACAACTGAAGTATTGGCCGCATCGGTACGTCACCCAATGCACGTTATTCAGTGTGCCGAAATCGGTGCAGATGTTATGACCGCTCCTTTGGGCGTTATTAAAATGTTGCTCAATCATCCTCTGACTGACAGTGGTCTTGCCAAATTCCTGGCCGATCACGCGAAAGCTGAGAAAAAATAAAATTGAATTACAATTTACGGTTTACGATGTGCGATTTGTCGTTATACATCGTAAACCGTAAATCGTAAATCGTAAATCCCTATGTTTTCCACAGAATCCGTCCTTACGCTCGACCATGCCGATATTTATCAGGACAAAAAACTGGTATTAGGCGATGTATCGTTTCAGATCAATAAGGGTGATTTTGCCTATCTTATTGGGCGAACTGGTAGTGGAAAAACATCTTTATTAAAAACATTGTACGCCGATTTGTGGCTTCAGAATGGCAAAGGGCTTGTCGCTGGTTATCCACTCGACTCGCTCAAACCCCGCGATATTCCGCAGCTCCGCCGAAAAATTGGCATCGTTTTTCAGGACTTTCAATTATTTTTTGATCGTACTGTAGAAGACAACCTGAAGTTCGTTCTGAAAGCCACTGGCTGGAACAACAAGGTTGATATGAACAACCGCATTGCTGATGTGCTCATGCAGGTTGGCCTGGGAACAGCCCAGAAAAAAATGCCTCACCAACTCTCAGGCGGTGAACAACAACGCGTTGTGATTGCCCGTGCCATGCTGAATGAACCCCTCATTCTCATTGCCGATGAACCTACCGGAAACCTTGATCCGGCGGTATCCGACCAAATTATGAAAGTGTTTCAGGCAATCAATAATGCCGGAACCGCTGTGCTCATGGCTACGCACAACTACGACCTTCTTAACAAATATCCCGCCCGCGTATTGCGCTGTCAGGATGGGCAGGTTGTCGAACTAGGTGGTTAATTCAATCGTAGACTATAAGTAAGGAGGCTGATCTGGATTCTTTAGACGGGATAAACCCCGGCTTTATGCATCTTCGTCGTCGTCATTTCCTAAGCACGCTTACAGCGCTTACTGGAATTTCTTTGCTCCCAGAAACTAAATTAGTCCAGGCCAAAGCCGCAGTAAAGCCATACCCGATTGCCTGCAATTCCTATAGCTGGCTTACTTTCTACGGACGGCAGGGAAAAACCTGGATGGCTGATCCCGATGCGTCATTGAGCGAACTGACTCAATCTGGCTTAACGGCCTATGAACCAGCAATTAACTCCGCCGAAGAAGTCACCAAACTCATCCCACTGTTAAAAAAATATAAGCTGGCAATGCCTTCTTTATACGTTAACAGCACATTGCATCAAGCAGCTGAGGCCCAAAAATCCATTGATACGGTCCTGGCCATTGCTGAGGCTGCCCGCCCAATTGGAACCAGTATTTTTGTAACCAACCCTAGCCCAATTAAGTGGGGCAGTAACGACGATAAATCAGATGCCGAGTTGGTTGAGCAGGCCCGTAACCTGGATCGTCTGGGAGCAGAGCTACGGAAACGTGATATCACGCTAGCTTATCATACGCACGCGCCCGAACACCGGCAGGCCGCCCGTGAGTTTCACCATATGCTTCTCGCAACCGATCCTAAAAACGTATCCCTTTGTTTAGATGCGCACTGGGTATATCGAGGGTCGGGGAATTCGCAAGTGGCGTTATTCGATGTGATAAAATTGTACGGTAAACGCATCGTCGAGGTTCATATTCGGCAATCGCGCGAGGGAATTTGGCAAGAAACGTTTGGAAAGGGTGATATTGATTACCAACGTCTTACCACCGATTTGAAAGCAATCAATAGCCGCCCATTGCTGGTTCTGGAACAATGCCTGGAGAAAGGATCGCCAAATACAATGGGGCCAGTAGAAGCGCATAAGCAAGACCTGACTTATGCTAAAACCTTTTTCTCAGGGTTGCTAGGCTACTGAAACAAACCGTTCAATTGACAGTTATTCATCCGTATGCTGCACAACGCAGTGTATTCATAAATAACCAAGTCAATTAAACTCACGTTATCATTATGCAACCCAATATAGGCCTTGAAAAAGATGTTCTTAAACAGGACAATACCCTACTAAACGACTTTTTGTCTGATCTACACGTACTCTATATTAAAACCCGCAAATACCACTGGAACGTCGCAGGGCCGAATTTCATGGAATATCATAAATTCTTTGAAAGCCAGTACAAAGCTATTGAAGCCGAAATTGATGAAGTAGCCGAGCGTATCCGACAGTTAGGGGGAACCCCTTTGGCTACTATGGCCGAGTTTATTCATAACACCAGCCTGAAAGAAGATTCAGGCAAGCCTAAAGACACGGCTGACATGTTCAGGAATCTCTTATCAGACCATGAACAGATTGTTCGCGAGCTTCGTGACGATGTTGAAAAGTGTGATGAGGAATTAAAAGACGCTGGTACCGCTGACTTTTTGACGGGTCTGATGGAAGCTCATGAAGCTATGGCCTGGATGCTACGGAAGTATCTTTCGTAGTTTTAATGAATAATGGATAATGATCAATGGGTAATGGCAAAAAGCCTTATATTCATTTTTCATTATCCATTATTCATCAATTTCATATCGTGCCCAAATCTCTTTCTCTCCGTTCAGGTCTCGGCAGTATTTTATTTTGGTCGGTTATCTCAGCCGCATTTATTGGTCCCGGTTCCGTTACTGCCTGCGCTATTGCTGGTTCGAAATATGGGCTCCAACTACTCTGGGTACTTACCTTTGCCACACTTGGCACTGTCTGGCTGCAAGAAGCCGCAGCACGCATTACCATTGCTACCGGACAAGATTTAGGACAGGTTATTTCCCAGACATACACTGGAGTAAAAGGACGCTGGGTATCCTGGGTTTTATTTTTAGCTATTTTTTTAGGTTGTGCTGCGTACCAGGCCGGGAATATTTTGGGAGCAGTATCTGGGCTGGCTTTACTTACCGGGCTACCAGTTCCTGCTTTAACGGTTGGTATCGGGTTAGTTTGCATCGGTCTGTTATGGATTGGATCAACCCAAAATTTGGCCAATTTTCTGGGTTTGATTGTCTTTGCCATGGGCGGGGCCTTTGTGTATGTAGCCTTCGGAACGCCTGTTACGCCCTCTCAATTAACCAAGTCTTTGCTCACACCCAGCTTTCCAGATGGCTCATTGCTGCTAATTAATAGCCTGATTGGAACGACGATAGTCCCCTACAATTTATTTTTTGGTTCAAGTATTGTGCCTGGTCAGTCGCTTAGCGAAATGCGACTCGGCATTTGGGTTGCCGTTGTATTAGGTGGCATTATCTCGGTGGTATTATTATTAGCTGGCCTGCTTATCCCTACTGATTTTTCGTATCCGCACATGGCGCAAGTTCTAACGGACAGCCTGGGTTCATGGGCTGGCTCTTTGTTCGCCTTTGGCTTATTAGCAGCCGGATTTGCCTCTTCCTTAACGGCTCCACTAGCAGCAGCTGTAACGGCACAAAGCCTACTGGGTGTTCAAAAGAATTCGCCTGTTTACCGTGGCATCTGGATCGTCGTGATGCTTACAGGAGTGACCTTTGGCTTGCTAAATGTTACGCCAATTCCCGTAATTGTTGCCGTACAGGCCATTAATGGTATCCTCCTCCCCTTCGTAACCATTTTTCTGTTTGTTGCTGTTAATAATCGAACGTTGCTGGGTAAATACCGCAACTCATTGGCCCAAAACGTTGCAATGGGGTCTATCGTATTAGTTACTGCCATACTGGGGTTATGGAATGTCTGGCTGGCATTTCAGTCATAAAACGAAAAGGAGTGGACACGCAGTTGGCGCCCACTCCTTTTCATTTATATCGTCAGCTATTTATTTCTTCTTTTGAACCTCACGCTCTAACTGTTCAATTCGCTTCTGTTGCTCAATCAAACGAAGAGTCATTTCTTCGTTCTGCTTTACTAACGTAGCCAGCAACTTTGTTAAATCGACGCCCTCTTTTACCATCTCGGTGGCACTCGGAATACCTGGAAGGTGTTTGTTCTGCTGAACGTATTTCTCGACTTCTGTCAACGATGGAAGCTTATAAGATGGCGCAAACACGTAGTCGGCCCATTGGTTTTCCGAGGCAGGTTGTACGTGCATGGCTACAGTCGAAAGCCTTCCAGATAAGGTAACATCACCTTTATCATTAACGGTCAGGAATTTACTAGCCGTTGCATCGCTCGTCGGCGAGCTCGCTGTCATATTTGTCAAACGAAGGCCACTACGCCCATCCGTACCAGCGGTGAGTTCCAGTCGATTCTGTGGCGACGATGTGCCAATACCAACATTTACATTATTCCCCAAAACCATTGCGTTGCTGCTCAACACGCGCGCATTAGCGCCTATAGCTGTGGCATTAGAAAGCCCTACGCCAACGCCAACTGCATTAGCGCCCAGCAATGTATTATCCTGACCATCCACCGTTTCGAAACCTGAATTGGGGCCAATAATAAGGTTACGATTACCACGCTGATTGTTTTGCCCAGCATTATAACCAATAAAAACATTATCACTGCCGTCAACATTTAAGCTACCTGACTCAACACCAACGAAGGTATTATGGCTTCCACTGGTATTAGGGAAACCTGCTTTATAGCCAAAATAGGTATTGTACGAGCCTGCTGCATTCTTTTGCCCAGCCATACTACCCATGAATGTATTGTATGTGCCGGTGCCGCCAACTGTAGCTGTTGTGCTTTGGCCAATAAACAGATTATTGTTGCCATTAGGTGACTGAAAACTAACCACCTGGTTGTCAGGAGTAATAATCTGGCTTTGCGCCAATGTCTTCGTCGCGAAGCTAGTGGTCAATACAAGTAAAGTAAAAGTAACGTGTTTCATAGATAAATCTGGCTATGGAAATAATGACTAAATATAGCAATTTTCGTTCCGTTTTTTACTCGTCAAGTAAATTACAATGAACTGAAATACAGAGCCCAAAGATAAAAATTTGAATATGAATTTCTAGCTAATCTATACCTTAATCCGTTAAGCATAAACAAATTATACTCAGTTTGTTTTATAGTACAGAGTCTTTTTGGATGACTTCAGCTCAGTGATCAACAGTTTTCCATTCTCCACGTAATACTTTGCGGAAGGCACCTCCTGCATCTGCCCGTTCACCCGCAACCGAACGCAGAATAAATTACCTTTCGTGAACCATCGTGCCCCTGCCGCTGCCAACTGCGCATAAAGAGTCGAATTGCCTTTGCCCGAAGATTGCACCGAGACGCCTGCTCCACTAGCATAACCCGACGAGCCACCATCCCCAAACGTACCATCGGCTTTCAGAACCATAATGGACGATGTGCTTCCATAAAAGCCGCCATCAGTGCTTCCTCCTCCATAATTGCTGGATGTTTGCCAGGCACCAACCAAAGCAGGATCGCGGTATAAACCATCAGCAGAAGCTGTTGAATTTGAAGGTGCCGCTCTCGTATCTCCAGGCTTCTCTCCTGTGTTGGCACGCGTCAACGTTCCCGACATAGTTACGTTCCCGTTTTGACCAAGCTTAACTAAAAGCTGACCATTGAGTAGGGTGGTTTCAAATTGAAATATAGATCCGTCAGCAGGATAAGTTGCCGTACCTTGCGCTTTCGTATTTGTTGTTGTTCCTTGCAGTTGGTATTGATCGACACGCTCACCAGCTCGAATCTGAAGTTCGCCATTGATCTGCTGGCCATTCGCTTTCCAAAGAATGGCGCTCTGCAACGCTATTGCCGAGTTGGCAGGTGAACCCAGCGTACCCGTCCATGTACCACTTATCCCCTGCCCTAAAAGTCGACTACTGGTTAATAGAGCAAAGACGAGAAAAATATAATCATAACGTTTCATAGATGGCTCGATTAGTATGGATTAGCAGTTTAACGAGCTTAATTTGCTATGATTAATCTGTTGATTGGCAACAATTTGCCAATGTTTTATTTATCGGTAGGTAGCGCTGGATTTCTTATTAAAACTAATATGTTCTTACTGAAACGGAATCACTTGATTCCGTAACTTTACCGAAAAGAACATCGATTTATCTGCTTCAATTCGTACAACTCATGAAGCTTCTTTCTACCCTCACCTATACCCTGGCCGCTGGTTTGCTGGTTAGTACACTGAATAGTTGTTCGCCAGCCTTAACTAGTGCTTATCGACTTGAACCAGTTTCGGGCGATGTGGCACAGATAGATGGTCGGCCAGTGACCAAAGCCGAGCAAAATGGCGTGGGTGTCGTGGCTTCGTTTGAGCACGAAGATCTGGAGTTTATTACCCTGGATATAGAGATCAAGAACCGAACTGATCACCCCATTGATGTCAATCCAGCCGATTTTCACTTTGTGGCACTAGGCGCTGAACAAGATACCCTCTCCGACCTCCAACATCCGAATACGATCCTGGCCCGTTCGGCTGCTGATCCTGCTTATGAGGCTAGTCGTATGACTATAAAGCGTAAGGAAGAAGAAAAACGACTGAAGCGGGCTAAAGCATTTAATACAATTTTGATGGTGGCAGCTATTGCATCGGATGTTTCGTCCTCAAACAATAGTCGTTCCTATCGTGAATATACAAACAATCGAGTTGTTCATGGCCTTGCTTATCAAGGCATTGCGGTTAAGCGTGCCGTCGATTATAGCACCTTTGCCAATCGGATGCAACGATATGATTATGAAGAGTATCGCTGGCGGGAATTAGCCTTGAAAGCTACTACGGTGGCACCCGGCGAATCGGTACGTGGACTTGTTTATTTCCCCAAAGTTCAATCGGCGAAGTACCTGGCTATCAATTATAGTTTACCAGAACAGGCTACTGTTCCTTTGCTATTCAAACAGGATCTGGTTCAACAAAAAAATAGCCGCAAGCGACGTTAAGTAGGTTCAAAGCACCCTGCTACCAGTCGTCGTCATCATCTTCAAACGCCTGTTGTGCGCGCTGTAGCTCCTGTAACGTCTTTAAATTATTCTGCACTTTAGCCAGAGCTATTCCTTTTTCATATAATTCTGCGGCCTTATCTCGTTCGTCCAACTCCGCATACAAAGAAGCCGCATGATAATAGGTAGGCAGATAATCGGGATTTTCCTGAAGTAGCTGGTCAAAATAAATACGCGCCTGCTCAGGTCGACTATTTATATATTCCATAGCCAGGGCATAAACATTGAATGGATTCCCCGGTTCTTCTTCTATAAACTGCCTTAATAACTGAATACGGTCGTTGTTCATACTTTCGAGAAAAATAGTATGCAAGCATACCATTTTTTTAAGATTGTTTGTACTTTTGAATCGTAAAATTAGTCAACAGTTGTTAGGAGGTAGTTATTGTCAAATGACTATCTACCGGCAGCTATTGACTACAGACTAGTCACTACAAAACCCGAATAAGCATGAAAATATTAGTGTGTGTGACAAGTGTGCCTGACACTACCACCAAAATTGCCTTTACCGACAATAAAACAAAGCTCAACAAGGCAGGCGTAACGTTTATTACCGGCCCATACGATGACTATGCCTTAGCACGGGCTGTTGAACTCAAAGAAAAAACGGGAGCATCGATCACGGTTTTGAACGTTGGGCAGGCTGATTCAGAACCAGTTATTCGCAAATGTCTGGCTATTGGTGCCGACGATGCCATTCGTGTCAATGCTGAGCCAACAGATGCCTATTTCGTAGCCGAGCAAATAGCAGCTATTGCCAAAGAAAATAGTTACGACCTGATTTTAATGGGCCGCGAATCTATCGATTATAATGGGGGCCAGGTTCATGGTATCGTTGGAGAAATGCTTGGTATTCCTTCGATCTCACCCGTTATGCTCCTTGATCTGGACGGTGATACCGCCCGAATTACGCGCGAAATTGAAGGTGGTAAAGAAGGTTTAGAAGCTAAGTTACCTTTAGTACTAGGCTGCCAGGAACCCATTGCTGAGTGGAAAATCCCCAACATGCGTGGTATTATGACTGCTCGTACCAAACCTCTTAAAGTAGTGGAGCCAACTGGAACTGATACGCTTACTACCGTTGCCAGTTATGAATTACCTGCCCCTCGTGGCGCGGTAAAAATGATTCCGGCCGACGAAGCCGAAAAGCTCATCCAACTTCTCCATACCGAAGCTAAAGTAATTTAAACCGAGTCATAAAATTGTAGAGTTATCAAGCACAACCTTATAACTCTGCAACCAGGAAACTCTTTAACTTTTCAAAAAATGTCAGTCCTCATATTTGCCGAATTAGACGAAGGTAAGATCAAAAAATCCTCGCAGGAAGCTATCTTCTACGGGGCCAAAGTGGCCCAGATGACGGGTACAACTGCAACTGCTATTATTATTGGAGCTGCTGATGAGTCAGAACTAGCTTTAGCTGGGCGCTTTGGAGCAACAAACGTGCTACATGCTACCGATGCTAAATTAAACGAACCCAACGGCATGGCTTACGCTACGGTAGTGGCTGCAGCCGTTCAGCAGGAAGGAAGCAAGGTTATCGTTCTTGCTAAATCATCGCTCGCCGATGCCATGACGGCTCGCTTAGCGGGTAAACTCAAAGCGGGCCTGGCTGCAAACGTAATCTCACTTCCTGATCTATCGAATGGTTTTCAGGTGAAGAGCAGTATCTATACAGGTAAAGCATTTGCCTATAACGACTTGAAAGCTGATGTAAAAATTTTGGCGATCAAGAAAAATACCATTACGCCAGAAGAAACCGATGCTACGGCTTCAGTCAAAGCATTTACGCCTGCATTAAATGAAGCTGATTTCGCCATTTCGGTAAAAAGTACAGAGAAATCTTCGGGCGATATTCTCCTTCCAGAAGCCGACTTAGTGGTATCAGCTGGACGGGGATTGAAAGGGCCTGAGAATTGGGGCATTGTTGAAGATTTGGCTAAAGCGCTTCATGCGGCAACTGCCTGCTCTAAACCGGTATCTGATCTGGATTGGCGTCCTCACTCTGAACACGTAGGTCAGACAGGGCTTAAAATCAGCCCTAACTTATACATTGCCTGCGGTATTTCCGGCGCTATACAACATTTGGCGGGTGTAAACTCCTCGAAGGTAATTGTTGTTATCAATAAGGATGCCGACGCTCCTTTCTTCAAATCGGCGGATTATGGTATCGTTGGTGATGTATTCGACGTGCTGCCCCGCCTGACGAAAGCCGTGAAGGCGCTTTAGTCTATTGTCAGTCATTCGTTTTTATTGAAAACTTATGCTTACTGATGGCTATAGACGAATGACCTAAGGCTAAAAATTGCTATTTTCGCACCGTGGATAAGATTAAGCTGGAAATATTAGGACTATCACCCAGCCAGTCGCAATCGGGCTCGTTTGCACTGGTGTTAGGTGAAGAATATGGCAACCGACGATTGCCTATCATCATTGGCATGTTTGAAGCACAGGCCATTGCAATCGAAATTGAGAAGATTGTTCCGAACCGACCAATGACTCATGATTTGTTCAAGCAGTTTGCGGAACAATTTAAGTTTACGGTCCGCGAGATCATGATTTCTGATCTTAGAGAAGGAATTTTCTTTGCAAAAATCGTTTGTTTCGATGGCGTTCGGGAGTCTGTTATTGATGCTCGTCCATCGGATGCCATTGCGATTGGTATTCGTTTCGACGTTCCTATCTATACGAATGAGTCGATTCTGTCGGAAGCGGGTATTACAGCCAGTGGTAATGACGAAGAAGAGCAAGAGGAACTTGTACGTTCTCCGAATCGCCCGTCAACGCGATCATTTGGCGACCAGCTAAAAAATGCCTCATCGGAAGAACTCCAGCACATGCTCGAAGAAGCACTTGGCAATGAAGAGTATGAGCGGGCTGCCAAGATTCGCGATGAAATGAGTAAACGTAATTAATAGTCTCATCTTAAATAAATACAGAAAGCCATCTTAGTAAGATGGCTTTCTTCCGTTTTAGGGGAAATTAAAAGCGACTCTTTACTTCCGTCTTTTCTTCCTGACAACTAATTCCTTATAGCCAAATACCGGGTCTACCTCTCGGGAATACGTTATGTCGGTCATTACACCAACCACCAGCTCCGCAGTCGTATAAATTTTGCATCCTTCCATTAGATGACCACCTAGTGTCCGGCCAGTTGAATCAGCTACCGATAGGTGTATATGACTCCCATTCGTTGAGAGTGTTCCTACTAATGAAACAATCTCAAAATGCCCTTTCCATACGCTTGGTTCTGACTGATTAGCCAATCGTAGGCTCACATCAGTTAAACTACCCACACAAGTTAATATGGCGCCAGCTTCGATACGCTCCTGTCGTATAAAAGCATCTAATTCCTTTTTTAAGTCATGACCTGGCCGTAAGCGGAACGAGTACGTCTGCATTATTGTCGAAATAACCGGGGAATTAGCAGGATAGGATTGAGCATTAAGTATATCCATAGAACCGTAGAACAATATAATCAGGATAAAAAAGCGCATCTGTTAACTGAGTTGAATCTTAGTTGAATTGATAGTATAGAAATCGAAGCATCAATTATTTGACTGAAAGACGACAATTTCTTGATTTCATCTCCTCTACAATAGCTATTCAATAAAAAAACCGGAAGCGTTGGCTCCCGGTTTTTTCACTAGTGTATGACTTGGTTATTCAACTCCGAACATTACATCTGAACGGCGACCGCTGTTACCAGCCCGGCGTGCTTTTTTCTTAGCAGGCGCTGGTGGAGCAAGTAATTTAGCTTTCTGATCATCTGTCAGTGGCTTCAGGTCAGTGATCGTGTAGCTGTTATCGCTGATCGTTGTGTTGAAGCTACCCACAGTTTGTTCAGGCTGACCGTTGCATGGCAGTTTCGTAACGGTAAACACTGCGCGGAAGTATTGAACCTGTGGACGTACACGGCGACCTTTGAAGCGGATAGCGTTACCACTTTCAATTTTCGCTTTCTCAGCTTGTAGCTGTTGAGCTAAGCCACCTGGTAGTTCGTTCAGGTTCAGAATAACCGTATTCGTATCGAACTCAACCACGTTGTCGGCCAGACGACGGTTCAAACCACGGTAACGTAGGCGGGTAACTGTGTCACCAACTGAGGTAACCGTACCGTTACAGTAACAAACGTTAGCAATTTCGCGGGTGTATGGTGTGCGGTAATACACTTCCAGACGCTCCAGACGGTGACGGTATTCGCACTCAGGCTGAACAATGTTTCTTGGACGAACGCTAGAGAAGCTTGTTGTTACAACCTCACTCATACAAGTACCACACTTAGCTGTTTGCTTGTTGTGAACTGTTACGTAGTAGAAACCTGGATTCAGTTGACCATTCGAGAAATAAGCAGCTGGGAATGGCAGCGACGTATCTGTTGTATTTTCCAATTGTGCAATTACTTGATCCGTGTTACCTGCTACGACTGAATCTGGACGATAATACAAACGAGCTGTAAAGGTTTCATTTTTCGGATTCGGAGTCGTGCTGCGCCAGCTGATAACTGGGGCGGTAGCGGCTGTGTTAACAGGAGCGCTGCTGCCGTCGGTATAAGCCAGTGATGCACCTTTGAGCGAAGCACCATTGAACTGAACGTTCAACTCAGGAATCTGTTCGCAAGTTGGGCAGGACACAGGAGCTTTGGGGATAAGTTTCTTCTGAACAAATCCTTTCCGAACGGCTAGTCCAACGGTAAAGCCACCATGCTTACGTTTAAATTCATACAACTGATCATCAACACCATTTACAATCAGGTAATTGAGTTGTGTGATGAACCCTTGTCCCTGCAGACCAATGTTCCAGTTATTTTTCAACGGGAAGAAGATTGCTAAAGACCCTAATGCACCCAAATGGTACAGATTCGAGCTGGGGTTAACCGACCGAATAAGTCCACCACCGTCTACAAATGAAGGTACTGCAGGCAGCGTTAATGTCGATGGCGTATAAGCTGAAATGGTAGCAGCCTCTGTACGGAACAGACCACCTCGGGCAGCTGCTTCGATGAAGGTTACTGCATCTGGGTTTTTACGACTACGAGCAAGCGTGAACTGAAGTACAGGACCAACTGTGATGAACATATCTTCAGAAGCTCTCTGACGAATTGTCACTTGAGAACTATTGAAACCACGTGCTGCAGCCAGGCTGTAAAGATAATCCCGGTAAATGCTACGAGTAATATAGTTACCATATCCCAAAGCTGCTCCTAATCCAAAACGAAGCCGACGGGTTGCTGGTGTCAAATAATAATCTGCATTAGCCGTGATGTTAAATCCAGCGCCATTATAGAGGGTATTGTCCCGTTTATTTGGCCCAAAAGTATTTTCCCAAGTACCGCAATAAGCGAAGTTAGGACCAGCATACAAGCCCACTCGCCAGGGAGATAATCGCCGTACTAGAATAAACGTCTGAAAGGTTGTGTCGCAGTCATCAAGTTCAGCCACATCACTGGCCTGCGCTTTGAAATCACTTCTACGCAGGGTGTCCGTGTAAATACCTTTCCCTAAACGGTAGATATTCTCACGTACATAATTCCCGCTGGAAGTTGTTGTAGCGGGTTGAACCCGGACTGAATCAGCCCGTTGAGCAAGGCTAATAGATGGTATTGCAAAACTTAGCAACACGAGTCCAGCCAGCATCCTCAGGGGGTGTTGTTGGATAAATGTTCGCATATTTATTGAGTTAATTTGACGCAATGATTCCGATTAAACTTTTACTCTTCCAAATACGATTGTAGAAACTTAGGGAACGGTTCAAGCTATATAACCACAGGCTTATTCCGCTATGTAAACTAAGCACTTCTACAGAAAGGTTAACTTACAACCTTAACGTATATGCTATATGACTAACTTCTCGGCTAAATGTTTCTTAAACTTTACAAAAAAAAATTACCAGCTGCATTTAACCGAAAAATTTCCCTAAAAATGAAGCCGAACGAATCATACAATCGTTCCGATTACAACCTCATTTGATGGCTAATTAGCTCCAAATGGGCATTGCGCTTTCATTTTTTCTGCAATGTTAAGGCCGAATTGCAAAAGTCAATTCATACTTTCCATTTTTTTTAAGTACCCGTCATCAATATTATACTAGCCTAACAGGCTAAATACTTTATTTACTGAATACAGGTCTTACAATAAGCTTGTAAACAACTTTTATTATCATTCTACTAATTCGCTTGAATTGTGTTCAAAACTTTCTTTAGTTTAATGATGGTCAATAATAGTAATTATCAAGTGATAAAAAAACAATTCCCAACTGAACCGTCGAACAAATACCTTTTTCTTGACATTATCTAAATTCTTCTCCTATTCCTTCTATATAAGATGAAAAATTTATTAATTCTTTTCACTTGAATTCAGTTAGTAGAGACATCTATTCGTAAGCGATTGATCGAAATAGAGACATACAGGCATATTTTCTGAGTATCAAGACACCCCTATATTCATTCGGCAAAGATAAACGTATATAGCTATATCAAGTAACCTAATAATAAAAATATTCCAATTGAAACGACTAGATAGTCAACTTCAAGGATGTTTGTATCAGATTTGTAGCGCATTTCGCAATGATTTTCCCATCGGCAGCTACGATTCGCCCCTCACAATGAATTATATTTTTCCCCTCTCTCACTACTTCTGCCGTTACTGTAACAACGTCGCCGAGTCGGGCGGCATGCAAAAAATCAACCGCCAGATTTACGGAAGTATACGCGTATTCACGACCAAGGGCGAACACAGTCGCGCCCACTAAATCGTCCAGTATTCCCGATGCTGCTCCACCGTGCAGTACATTAGCCGGATTAGTCATCTCTTTCCTCACTGTATAGTCAGCAACCATACGCCCATAATCGGCCTCGCGTATTGTACCATTCAGCCAGCGACCGAAAGGTGATATACTATTCTGCATATCATGACCGATCTGAGAACGAAAGAAATCCAGTCGGGGATTTATCAAATTGTCCATATCCGGCAAAAATAGCATTAAACTAAGTCAGAGGGCCTTATGCTGCTATTATTTATGGATTTTCTTGGGAGGTTTTCAAGACTTATGTTACTTTTGAGCGATTATTAATACGCCTATTCGATTACTCTGTATGAACTATACGCTTACGCAGTTGCCTGACCGTACCTCGAAACCTCGCAATAGCGGTTTAACGATGGTTATGGATAAAGGGCTAAGCCTGCGGGAAGTAGAGGATTTTTTATCTACCTCTGCTGACTACACAGACATTGTTAAATTGGGCTGGGCAACATCGTTTGTTACGCCGAAGCTGACAGAAAAGTTAGCCATCTATAAGGAAGCGGGTATTCCGGTTTATTTCGGCGGAACCTTATTTGAAGCCTTTGTTGTACGAAATCAGTTCGATGAGTACCGAAAGCTACTAGATAAATACGGAATGGAATATGCCGAAGTGTCGGATGGGTCGATTGAAATGGCTCAGGACGACAAGTGTGAATACATCCGCACGTTAGCCACTCAGGTAACTGTTTTGTCGGAAGTAGGCTCTAAAGATGAGGCCAAAATCATTCCTCCCTATAAGTGGATTCAGTTGATGAAAGCCGAACTACAGGCTGGCTCCTGGAAAGTCATTGGTGAAGCCCGTGAAGGCGGTACCGTTGGTTTGTTCCGTTCCAGCGGTGAGGTTCGCCAGGGATTAGTTGAAGAAATTCTGACGCAGGTTCCCTTCGAAAGTATTTTGTGGGAAGCCCCTCAGAAAGAACAGCAGGTTTGGTTTGTGAAGCTGCTGGGTGCCAATGTTAACCTTGGAAACATCGCCCCTCATGAAGTTATTCCTCTGGAAACGATCCGGTTGGGGCTTCGAGGTGATACATTTACACACTTTTTAGATAAATAGTCAATAGCTCTCAGTCAGTACGAATTAGACGATTATTAACTATCGACTGGTAACTGGCGACTTATTTTTATGGATCTCATCAAATCGCTGCTTGACTTTTTGCTTCACCTTGATCGTTACCTCGATCTGTGGGCTAATGAATATGGTGTGCTACTTTATGCCATTCTTTTCCTGATTGTTTTCACGGAGACGGGATTGATTGTCATGCCATTGTTACCCGGCGATTCATTGCTGTTTGCGGCTGGTGCTCTGGCAGCACGACCGACCAATGAGCTGAGCGTTTGGGTGATTATCCCACTCCTGATTGGAGCCGCCCTGCTAGGTGATAACGTCAACTATTTTGTTGGCCGATTCCTGGGAACACAGATCAAATCGCGGGAGCGAATCTTGTTCTTCAAGCGGGAATACATTGCTGAAACAGAAAAGTTTTACGCCAAATACGGTGGTCGGACAGTAATTATTGCCCGGTTTATTCCTATCGTACGGACCATTGCACCCTTTGTAGCCGGAGCGGGCAGTATGACATATGGTACGTATATTAAATTCTGCGTTTTGGGTGCTATCCTCTGGGTAACAAGCATTTCATTACTGGGCTACTTTTTTGGCAACTTCCCGATTGTTCAGAAGAATTTTGAATTAGTGGTGTTCGGTATTGTCGGCTTATCGGTATTGCCCATTATCATTGAGTTTTTCAAAAAGCGTTCCAAGTAGTATTTACATTTATCGATTTTACGTATGCCACTGCCCAAAGCTGTGGCATACTAGTTTAAACCCAAGCCAATGAATCGATACGGCCTTATTGGTTTTCCACTTACCCATTCATTTTCTCAACGATATTTCACAGAGAAATTTGAACGAGAAGGCATTATAGATAGTCGTTACGACCTGTTCGATATGCCAGCTATTTCTGGTTTGACAGATCTATTGCAGTTACCAGGTTTGCGCGGGCTGAATGTAACTATCCCTCATAAACAGGCCGTATTTCCTTATTTAGACCGACTAGACACATCGGCTGAAAAGATTGGTGCAGTCAATGTAATTAAGTTAGAGGCCGATGGCTCACGAACAGGCTATAACTCTGACTATTATGGTTTTCGGCAATCGCTGACCGATTGGCTCACCAAACTTGAGCGCGTACCTACAGACCTCAAAGCGCTGGTGCTTGGTACCGGTGGCGCTTCGAAAGCCGTTACAGTTGCCCTGACCGACTTAGGTATTCCTTATAAATTTGTATCCAGAACCAAAACGCCCGATAACTTAACTTATGAAGAGTTACCTGATGTTTTAGCTGACTATTCCTTACTTATTAATGGTTCACCTGTTGGGACTTACCCACGTACAAGCGAAGCGCCAGATATACCCTATCATTTACTAACGGATAAGCACCTGCTGTATGATTTGGTCTATAACCCTGCGGAAACCCAATTCATGAAACTTGGCCTCGAACGAGGAGCTTCTGTACACAATGGATTGCGCATGCTGGAATTACAAGCCGAAAAGGCCTGGGAAATCTGGCAATCGTAACTAAACTACTTTCGCGTCCTAATAAACCTTAAACACATGCCTCTTTTAGTTTTTGCCAACATCACAGCCAAGCCAGAAAATGCAGTCGACTTAAAAAGTGGCTTGCAGGAATTAGTTACGGAAGTTCGGACAGAACCCGCCTGCCAATTTTATGAACTATATCAAAGCGCAGAGCATCCCGAACGCTTTATAATGCATGAACTCTGGGATGACGAAGCGGGGTTGCAGGCGCATAACGAAATGCCACACATGAAAGCGTTTGGCGCTAAAGCAAAAGATTGGTTTGCAAAGCCTGTTGAGCTGACAAAAGTAACGGTGTAGCGACAGATTGCTTGAAGCCAGGATTTGACCGATTCACAAACAGATTTCCTGCATCCGGGTATCATCCATCACAAATACGTTAAAGTCGACCTGCCCACGAATACCTTTAACCCAGCCATTTTGGTTATGCTGCCAGAGATAGAGTTTATCGGCATTATAACTACGTAGGTGTTTGGTAGAATAGTCTGCTATCCAGAGTGGGTATTCGTCCAGGTTCCCTTTAATATAGCGTTTATAGAGATTACCGTTGGTGTAAATAATGGGGCGAATTTGATAGTGCTCTTCAATCGTTTCGAGCCACAGCTTCAGCCCATTCACGATTGTCTCATCTGATTGGCCATTGATTACTTCAAAGTCAACCACAGGGGCAAAATCGCCTGGGCTCAACTCTACATGACGAATAAAATTATTGGCTTGCTTAAGTGGGTCACGGGTGGGATGGTAGAAGTGATAGGCACCTCGGTGCAGCGCAATTTTCTTTGCTTCGCGCCAGTTTTTGTCGAAATGTTTATCGGCTAAGGTTGCTCCTTCGGTGGCCTTGATAAAAACAAATTGCAATCGAACGCCCTCTGCTTCCATTTGCTGAACCCGTGCCCAATTGATCCGATCGTTATGGCGAGATACATCGATGCCATGAATAGCGTAGCGCATCGGCAAGCGAATACCGAATGCCTGCACAAACCGCCAATTCATGTCGTCTGCCTGTCGCGATCGAAAAACCCAAATGGCGGCTACAATAAGCAGGCCTGCCACAATCCATAAACCGTATCGGCGCGAAATAATCTTGACCAGTACGCGAAATCTCATGTAAATAGTTGACTTTACGGACCGAAATTACGGTTTTATCTTTGAACCTGATCGTATTAGAAAAGCCCCGAGCATGTGCCCAGGGCTTTTCTAATACCTACTATAACGAGTGCCTGTTAATTATAGTCTTCTAGAAAACCTTAACAGGCAAGCCATTCTTTTACTTATTAGGCTGAGGAGTTGTCCGTAAATACGGTTTCACGAACGTTACCCCTTTCGGGAATTTAGCCTCCAGCTGATCATTCGATACAGCAGGTGTTACAATTACGTCCTCGCCATCTTTCCAATCGGCAGGGGTTGCTACTTGATATTCAGCCGTGAGTTGTAGCGAATCGATTACGCGCAGTAGCTCGTTGAAATTACGGCCTGTGGAGGCTGGATATGTCAGCGTCAATTTGATTTTTTTATCGGGTCCAATCACAAACACCGAACGCACCGTTGCTTTTTCACTAGCATTGGGGTGAATCATATCGTAAAGTGTGGCTACTGTACGATCGGGGTCAGCGATGATGGGGAAATTAACTTCCGAACCCGTAACATCTTTAATGTCGGGCGTCCAACGGTTGTGCGATTCCAGATCATCGACTGATACCGCAATAACCTTTACATTACGCTTGCCGAATTCATCTTTCAACAAAGCGGTTCTTCCTAACTCGGTTGTGCAGACAGGCGTAAAATCAGCTGGGTGCGAGAATAACATTCCCCATGACGTACCTAACCATTCGTGGAAATGAATGTGACCTTGTGTTGTGTCGGCCTCAAAATCGGGGGCGATATCTCCTAAGCGAAGTGACATATAAGAGGTGGTTTAGTTGACAAATTCTATCTTGTTAATATAGTATTCTGGAAATGGAAAACCGGCAGCGAGCCGGTTTGATGGGCAAACCTAAAAAATAAGTTGCGAGTTCGCAATTTTTCAAAATTCCTGACCAGAATTTAGATCAATTTATCTTCAACGGCCATCCGAACCAGTTCTGCAGCGTTACGAACCTGTAACCGACGCATCATGTTAGCGCGGTGATTATCTACCGTTCGAACGCTGAGCTGAAGTTTTTCGGCGATTTCCCGGCTACTCATACCGGCCACTAAAAACTGTAGAATCTCTTTTTCCTTGTTCGACAGTTTCGATTGGCGCTCAGTACGGCTGTGTCGGCTACCTTTTTTGAGTTGCTGCATGTACCCACTCAGGATAATGGAAGCAACAGGAGAGCTGTAGTATTTTTCGCCAGCAGCAATGGTACGAATCGCTTTGATCATTTCATCCGACGATGAATCTTTCAGCATGTAGCCATAAGCACCAGCCTCAACCGACCGTAAAATGTAATCTTCATTGTTATGCATGGATAGCATTAACACCCGCACATTCTTATACAACCGACTAACCACTTGTGTAGTCTGAATGCCCGACATGCCTGGCAAGGAAATGTCCATCAAGATCAGATCTGGCAGCAGTTCTGGAGTGGCCTGATGGGCTTTCAGCTTATCAAGAGTCTCTTCTCCGTCATTAGCTTCGTCAATAATTTCCAGACCATCGGCCTGCTCCAGTAGGAGTCGAATGCCATCCCGAACAATAGAATGGTCGTCTACCAGCATTAATTTAGTAGGTGTCATGATGAGCAAGATGCGTTTGATAAGGTACGCTAACCTGTAGTTTAGTGCCTTTCCCCGGAGTAGACGTTAATTTGAATTTGCCGTTAACCAGCTTCGTTCGTTCCTGTATGTTATGCAATCCCTGCGAGGGCGGACGTAACGTTGCCGATTGAGTTGTACTCGTTATATTTTCCTGAATCGGTTTCATTAACTCGTTAGGCTGATTTTTGCGAGGTACCTGAAAGCCTTTACCATCGTCGCTCACTGTTAATTGTAAGCTATTTCCACGCTCTTTTAGTTCGATATGTATATGCGATGGCTTCGCGTGCCGCACCGCATTACTAACGGCTTCCTGCGTTACCCGATATAACATAATCTCTATGTTGCGGTCCAAACGGGGCATATCGGCCGTAAAGTTTGTTTTAAAGGTAACATCCAGCGTTTCGTTCCGGTCATGCTCAGCCAACATTTTAATGGCAGGCACTACACCAAAATCACTTAACACGCTAGGCATTAGATTGTTAGAGATCGTCCTGGTTTCCTGAATCGTCTGCGTAATAAGACTTTTTAACGTCTTTAAATTTTTAGAATAACTGGGTGTTCCATTTTGTTCGGTTGCCGCTGCTCTGGTTATCCCGGCTTCAAGGCCTTCGATTTGCAGCTTAATGGCCGTAAGCATCTGACCCAGACCATCGTGCAACTCGCGCGACATTCGTTTACGTTCTTCCTCCTGGCCAGCAATCAGGTATGATGTGCGCAATTTCTGGTCGTCGATCTGCTGCTCATACTGTTGCTTCGTTGCCTCAAAAAGTTTCTGACGCGTTTCCTTCAGCGATTTGTTGGCACTTAACAGTTTCTTATTAGCGGCTGTTGTCTGGCTCTCAGCTTCAATAAGTTGGGCAAAGGTTTGCTTAAGTTTCCGGGCGGCTGGTCTGAAAATCAGTAAGCCAATGCCAACAAGCGCAATCACAGTAAAGACGTACAAATACAATTCAATAGAGCGCAACATGCTTAGTTTAGCCCTAAAATCGCTATTACAGACTACTACAATTCCGTCTATTTTCTCTAGAAATGGCTTTTCATTAGCCAGCATTAATTTAAGACTAGCCTGTACATCGGGCTGCTTTACTTCATCAAATCGTTGCAGACGCATGATTCGATGGGCACTTTGCTGAAAAGCTTCAAACTGTGGACGAATCCCCTCATACAATCGATTAATGTTATCATCATAAATAAGATGTATTTTAGGGTCATCGGTACGGCCTTCCCGAGTCTGCAAGTGGTAACGTTCAAAAACGGGAAATAACCGTCGTAATTCAGCAACGTTTTCGTTAAAGCTGCTTTGTTCACTCGCATCCGTTACCTGCAAAACCTGCTTCACAATCTGTTGACTTTGGTGGCGTTGTAGCGCGGTGTGACGAACAACACTCAATTCCTGATCAATGCCTCCAAAGCGCCATTGGGTTAGCCCCTGCCCTGCAGTTAAGATAACGGCCAGGATAATAAGCATTGTCAAGTATAAACGAGTGAACCGAACGGGAATTACCGAACCGTCTTTTGCGTTATCGATGGGTGAGTCGGACACGGCAGCGTGATCGAAGCTTAAAGTGAATTATAAAAGTAATCTTTTTTGTAGTTTTACCTTTGTTTTCTACCGTTAAAGTCTTTCAACGCCATGAACCGTATAGTCATTGCTTTCCTCTGCGTGTCGCTCGTAGCCTCGGCCTTTCGTCCCGCTATCTTACCCATCGAACGAACCACGTCCAAGAGAGTAGCGCCCGTCGCTGCCGAACCGGTAAAATTGTCGTGGGAAGTCCTGCGAGACGTCACGTTCAAGAAAAAATGGTACGCTGAAGAGTCAGTGTACATGCTCTACCCAACTTTTGGGCAGGCGATTCAAAAATTAAACGGAAAAACGGTTGACCTAACGGGTTACGTCCTTCCCGTTGATCTTGAATCGAATATTTATGTACTATCGGCTTTTCCTTATAGTGCCTGTTTCTTCTGCGGTGGTGCTGGACCAGAATCAGTCGTATCCTTGAAATTCAAAAAGTCGGATAAGAAATTCAAAACCGATGAGCGTCGTACCTTCCGGGGAACCCTCAAGCTCAACGCCGATAACATCTATGAACTGAATTACATTCTGGCCGATGCCGAAATGATTACTCAGGACTAGAAATAACTAGTTGCAAAAATAGCCCCAGCTAATTTTAACGATTAGCTGGGGCTATTTTTTGTAGGGTTATGTCAATCTTTGCAACGTCCCAATACCACCGCCCGCTACGATTTCTTCACCAATCACGAACGACGAATCATCGGACGCCAGAAACGTAGCAATGGTGGCAATCTCTCTCGGTGAGCCAAATCGCTTCATAGGCACCAGTTGAGTATACCCTTCAATGCCCGCTGCTGGCACACCCATTTTATCGTAGATAGCCGTCGTAACCGGACCAGGGCTAATGGCGTTGACGCAACTATTCCGATCAAGCAAGACGCCGTATGGACAGACGTTACGCCCTATGCTCGACGCACTTTACAGTTGGGGAACAACGCATGCCCGCTTATATCATCCGGGGCCTATGCTCGTACATGAACCCGACTGACAGCCGGTGCAGATCACAGTGATCTATATAAATTATAGACATTTGTTTATCAATAACTAAAGAGTTTCGATCTGTCGACGCACAAATTTTCGGCAAACTCTGTTATCTATATAACCAACCCTAACCCGGTAGGTTGTTGATTATGCAATCGGATTATAGAATCAATACTTCATCAATAGGACAACTCGCCGAATCGCAACGAACTGGCCAACCCGACGCCAGCGACCTTTGGGAAACGGCCCTTTCACTTGGATTTCCAGCCGCTCTTTGGCGGTTACCTAATCAACAGGATAAACAGCTGATTGTCTCATTCGAAGAGGTTCTACCCCGTGTATCTGCCGATTTGGATGAATTACCCGCAGGTTTTCTGATTAGTCCGTTCGATAACCTCGCCAAAAACGCTCCCGTAGAAGCACAACTTTCCGAACACTTAGATCAGAGTGGGATTGTTCCACAAACCCTTTTTTTACGGGCCGATATCCAGGCTACTTTTCTAGGCAATGGCGATTCTTCTCAAAAACGAACTGAGCTTAAAAACTCAGCTAGCACGACCGTTGAGCTGTTTTGGAACACGCTAAAAACACGCGCTAAAAATAAGACTAGTCAGCCTGCTTTGTCAGGCTTACCCGTACCTATCGCCGACCCTTCTGCGGAGGCTTTGTTTGAGGAAAACGTAGGTCATGCAATTGAAGCGATCCAACGGGGAGAATTACGAAAAGTAGTGTTATCGCGCACAAAACAGGTGCAGTTTGCCAATGCCCCTAATGCTGTTGAGTTATTTGATAAACTTTGCCAGAAATACCCCACGGCCTTTGTATCCGCGGTTTCGATTCCGGAATGGGGGCAAATCTGGATCAGCGCTACGCCAGAGCGATTGGTAAGCGTTAATGCCGATGGGATTTTTAAGACGACATCCCTGGCGGGCACACAATCGGCATTTCACCCCGACGGTACGGCCAAACATCCGGCTAAAGCCATGTGGTCGCAGAAGGAAATTGAGGAGCAGGCGTTGGTGAGTCGTTATATTATCGAATGCTTCAAGAAGATTCGGTTGCGCGAATACCTTGAAGAAGGGCCCAAAAGCATCATCGCGGGCAATTTAATGCACCTCGGCACCTCGTTCACCGTCGATACACAAGCCGTTCGTTACCCACAGCTCGGCACGGTTATGCTGCGTTTATTGCACCCAACCTCGGCCGTTTGTGGTACCCCCCGCGATGCAGCCTTTGCGTTTATTCGCCAGCACGAACCCCACAACCGTGAATTATACAGCGGTTTTCTAGGTCCTGTTAATATAAGCTCGAATAACGAGGGCCCAACGAGTAGCATCTTCGTCCATATCCGTTGCATGAAGCTCGAAGGACGACTGGCAACCCTCTATGCAGGTGCAGGCATCACCGAAGATTCGGACCCTGAACAAGAGTGGCAGGAAACCGAAATGAAATGTCAAACCCTTCTTAAAGTAATGATGAATGATGAATGATGAATGATGAATGTTCTTCATTTATAATTCATCATTCATCATTAAAAAATTACGCTCCTTCGGCTGGATCGTTTGGGGCTCTAGAGCCTTCTTCGGCGGTTCGATCACCAGCTTCGCTGGCTGCGGAGGATTGCGTATCGGCGTCAGGCGCAGTGCCTTCGGTTTCGGCGTTTGCGGTTGTCACTAAAGGTTCTTCGGCCGGATTCGGCGCTTGCTGTTCTTGTGTCATAACGTTGAAAATTAAAAGATTGAAACGAAAACTGACCGTAGTGTACTACGGTCAGTTTTTTTACTCCATACTGTCATCGTCCAGATCGTCGTCGATGTCGTCATCTAAGTCTTCATCGAGATCTTCAGGATTGAAGTCTTCTTCAATGTCGTCCAGATCATCTGCTCCATAGCCGCTACCGGCGCCAGAGCCAAGTTCATCAAATTCGGCATCATCTTCATCGAAGTCGTCCTCATCGTCATCAAATGCAGCTGCTTCTGGATCAGGGTTCAACATCAGCACGTCTTCATCCTGATCAAACGTTGGCTGGTAAATCATGGTTAATAGAGAATAAAAGTTAGTTTACTTTTCATAACGCGGCTCTTTCCCCGAAGGTTTAAGCCGCTCCCAAACTTATTCAATAATTGATTCAAAACTACAACGTCTGTACAAAGTTTATTTGTCATGATGCCTGAATTAATGAATAAAGGGACTTCACAACTCGCTTAATTATATAGGTACTCGCATTCTATTACCTTATCAATCACTTCATTACTAAAGCATTCTGAATAGAACTTAACTCTATAAGAGTCCAACGTCCTTATTCTTGCGAACATAGTCTAACAATTCTCAAGGTTGTATCTTATGAAAAATTATCAACTCCGACGTTTATCCGACCAAGCTATTCTGCAAACCAGTGATGTAAAGCCCAGTGTTGAAGGCTTTGATGTACTGGGAGCCTTCAATCCGGCGGCTTGTTTTTTCAACGATGAAGTTGTGCTTCTATTACGTGTGGCCGAAGCACCAAAGGCCGAAGCAGGTACTATTGTGATACCGTTGATTGAAGAACAGGATGGTATACCTTCCTTAGTAATCCGAAATTTCCCGGAACCCACCGAACCGTATGACCCACGGGTAATTTCGCTGGATGGAAAAGTTTACCTGACATCTCTCAGTCATCTTCGTCTCGCTCGTAGCAAGGATGGCATTCATTTCAAGATCGACGACAAGCCGTTTTTATTTCCGGCTCGTATGGATGAATCGTACGGTATTGAAGATGCTCGAATCACATTTCTGGAAGGGAAATACTGGATTACCTATACGGCAGTCTCCGAACATGGCCCTGGTGTAGGGCTCGCTATCACAACCGATTTTGTAAACGTTGAGCGCGTCGGTATGATTTTGCCACCTCCGAACAAAGACGTAGCCTTGTTCCCGCAGAAAATCAACGGAAAATACAGACTGCTTCACCGGCCTATGGTTTCGGATATTGGCAAACCATCGATCTGGTTAGCCGAATCGGAGGATGGTGTCCACTGGGGTAATCATCGCTTTTTGTTTGGAGGTAGAGGGCACACTAGTCTTGACCCACTGGCCAATCCTTATGGCTGGGAGGGCGGAAAAATTGGCGCTGGTCCGGAGCCAATCCTGACTGATGAAGGCTGGCTCGTTTGCTACCACGGAGCCGACCCTACCCACTCCTATTCGCTGGCGCTGGCTTTGTTGGACAAAGACGACCCCGCTCATGTGTTAGATCGCTCGAGCTTGCCTTTGCTCTCACCCGAATTATTGTGGGAGCGCGAAGGTTTCTTCCCCAATGTTGTGTTTTCAAATGGCTGGATTCAGTGGCCCGATCATAGCGATAAGGCTGGTCAAATTTGGGTGTACTATGGTGCAGCGGATTCGGGCGTAGGACTAGCCGAATTAGTGCGCATATAACTCGTCTCAAACTCTCGTATATTGGGGCATTATGAGACTAATTCTAACGATTGCCCGGTTCGAGTTGGCTTATCATTTACGCCAGCCAGTAGTTTACCTGTTTGCTGTTCTCGTTTTCGGGCAGGGAATCTGGTACTCATCCCAATTAGCAGCGCTGTATTCGTACAGCGATCCTGCCGTTACAGCTTATCTGATCGTAGCCTCACTAGGGGTTATGCTGGCGGTAGCGTCGGTTTTACTAGCTGGCCAATCGCTCACCAAAGATCTGGATTACAAAACGACGGCCTACTTATTTTCGTTGCCGATCACCAGTCGGATGCACTTTGCCGGGCGGTTTATGGGCACGTATGGTGCCGTTTTGCTACTGGCGATGTGTTATCTGCTCGGTATCGGATTCCATTCAGTAGCCTTCACCCAGGCACCTACATCATGGCTGGCATTAGCGGATGGTTTCGTACGATTAATCGCTCAAAACTGTTTTATAGCCGTTAGCCTAACATTCTCACTGACGGTATTTCTCCGAAGCATACGGGGAGCTTATATCAGCTTGTTTCTGGTTGTGCTTTATTTTCTACTAACCGAATCCAGCCATAATCTAATGGCCGATTCAGACCTATGGAAACTACTGGACCCGTTTGGCGTGGATATGGCGAGAGAATCAGTGGCCAACATGCCTTTTAGTGATGATCCTGGTGGGTGGCTTTCCTATTCCGATATGTTTTTCATCAATCGACTCTTGTGGCTTGGGCTATCCTTTGGCTTGCTAGCCTATGCAGAGGGCCGCTTTTCCTTTGAATTTTTCGCCAGTACACAAGCCAGGAAATCAGTCCGTTTAGACAAGTCAATCACAGAACGGCCTGCTTCTTTACAGCTTCCTTCTGTGCAACCTCGCTTTGGCGGTTGGCTCTCCTGGAAAACTACCTGGCGGTTAACAAAATTAGAATTCCTGAATCTGATTAGGCAACCCATTTTCTCGATTTCGGTAGGCTTATTGGTGCTACTAGCAATCCTATTAGCAACCGTACTGAGCATAAATCCCGACTTTCCCGAGCTACCTGTCACCTCACGCATGACAGCCCTTCGGTTGCCATTGGGAATATTTATTGGTTTGTTTTTGCTAGTTATGACTAGCGAACTAATTTTTAATGAACGAACCACGGGCTTCTGGCCTATTTATGACGCCCTCCCCCAGCCCAACGCGATTTTACTGCTGGCCAAATTGCTGGCTGTGGTCGGCGTTGCGGCTTTGTTGACAATTGTCCTTTTTCTGACCAGTGTTGGCATACAGCTAGGGAGTGGATTCCGTGAAATCGATTGGTGGCGCTATACCGCCGACTTGCTGACCGATGGATTTCTACGCTATTGTCAGCTTATAGCTCTTGGCGCGTTGGTTGCCACGCTGACAAACAATCGCATCGCCAGCCATGTTGTTAATCTACTCATTTTTAGCACCCTAACGTTCCTATACCAGATCAATAGCCATGGGCAGACCGTTCTTCTCTATAGCTTTCTGCCCGGTTCGGCAACCTATTCGGACTTAATCGACTTTGGGGTAAATGCGCCCCTCCGCACTATCGTCCAATTTGTGTGGTGGGGTGTTGCGGGCGTCTTTCTGACTTCCTTTTTTCTGACCTGGAATCGGGGTGTAGTCAGTGGATTAACTGAACGTGTTGGCCACTGGCGAAGTCAGTTCCGTTGGCCTTATCAAGTAGCGTTTCTGGTATTTGGCACCCTATTTGGCTTGTCTGTCTGGCAAACTCACCAACGCCTTCGGGCAGTACCAGCCACACAAACCATTCAGTATAAATCGCAAACGCTGGCTATTCAATCGGTAACTGGCAAGCCCATTGCCATTCGAATACACCACCATCATCCGTATCAGGTTCAGCATATACTCCGTGCCACTGAACGAGCTTTACACAGGGGCGAACAACTATTTGGAGCCTACCCCTATGCCGATTTACAAATTTCCGAAATACCAGTTGGCATAGCCGATGTTTCATCAGCGCCCGGCCAAATTCTTATTTCTGAAAAACAAGGCTGGATCGCCGATGATCGACAACCCGATAAGCTTGATCACATTGACTACCTGATTGGTCGTGAAGTATTTAAGCAATGGCTAGTGCATCAGTTAAAGCCTACTACAAAGCCGGGAGATGGTTTTATCAAACAAGGTTTGGCTGAATATCTGGCCTTACAGAGTGTTGGCCAGCAATATGGTCAGGAACGACTCCAACAACGACTTGCGCAACGGGCAACGTGGTATACCCAAAGCAGACAGCGCAGTAATAAGCCCGAACTTCCTATACTTCAGTCAAGTGGCAACGACGCCGTCGAACGCGGACGAGCTGTTCTTGCCCTAACTAGTATCGAACAGGTTTGGGGGGCGAAACCGCTCAGTTTTACGATTAGTCAGTTCTACCAAAAAGCCATTCAACAGCCAACATCGGCGACAGCGGTTGCCTTTGCCAGTGAACTTACCCGCCAGTTACCCGACTCGTTAGATTACCTGAAATCCTACCTAAGCGATCAGTTGTGGTTCGATTTTAAAGTAGGGCGAGTAGCTAATCTGTCGAATGGTTTAACGGTTGAAATTATCACGGCAAAGTGGCGAGAGCCCAGCAAAGGACAACGGCAAAGTATCCCTATGAACGACTATGTTCCCCTTGCCGTCCTTGATCAGGATAATCGTGTAATCTACAGCCAATTGGCCTATCCAAATCCAGACGAACGGTTTGTATCGCTGCCTCCTTTGCCGAATGCCCGGAAAGTAATTATAGATCCATTGGGCACCTGGATTGAGCCTAACAAACGGGATAACTATAAGATTTTTTAAGTGTTATTTTCTGACAGGATTAACAGGATGTACAGGATTTCTAGCATTAAAAATCCTGTACATCCTGTTAATCCTGTCAGAAAACCTTACAACTCCAGGATATACAATTTCCGGGCGCTTTCCATTGTCAGCGAGGGATCGTAAGACGCATTTACGCGAAGGGCGTTCTCGGCTACTGTGAGCAGCAAGCCAGCTTGTTTTCGGCGCTGATTCACGTTTCGGTAGTCTTCAATGGGCCATACAAAACAACGGGAAGTCAATGATGACCGGAGTTTCCGACAGGCGACCTGAGTGCCATACAGTTGCGGCTTTTGAGCATACATCAACGATCGGTCGAGCATCAGGGCATACTGGCGGAATGGTAACTCGCCCTCGTCAGCTGCTTTTTTGACAGCGGGCAAATAATTATCCACCGTATGCGCGTGCTGGATGATATAAAAAACAACCTCGTTGGTTGGCAAACCAACTTTGGTTTTACCCGGATAACCCTGTTGCTTCAGAATCACATCGGCCCGCTTCAGATTACTGGAATCTATTTTTATCTGCTCGGTCCAAAGTACGCCCGCCAATTTGGTTCGATCAACTTTATACAGAGTAGTTAAACTATCTGTTAATGGCTGATTATTACCTAGTTTAGTCAGCCATATTCGATTACGCTGATCCAGCACATACATACTGTCTAGCTCGCGTTTGAGCGAATTTATCGATTGTCCAAACGCACTAATTGGCAATAAACTGAAGGCGAATAGTAGAAATCTCATGATTAATTGTAAGTAAAAGACAAATTAACTCAGATTAAGGTCGTACTGTTGGATTTTCAGTAATTTAGTTGGTCTCAACTTTTCCTTTTTATGACCCGCTTCAGTCAACTCTTACTCTGTTTTTTATTTTCCTCCCCCCTATTTGCTCAGATTCAGAAGCGAGCTCTCACCAGTGCCGATTACGATCGTTGGCAAAGTGTTCGCTCGGAAAAAATCTCGAACGATGGCCGCTGGATTGCCTACCAGATTGACCCTCAGGACGGCGATGGGCGACTGGAAGTAGCTGCCAGCGCTGCAGCTACGCGCTATGTTTTTCCACGGGGCTACATGGCTCAATTTACACCCGACAGTAAATTTCTGGTGATGCGTCTGAAAGTACCGGTAGCCGATGTTCGTAAGGCCAAGCTCAAAAAACGAAAGCCCGACGAGATGCCGAAAGATAGTCTCTTAGTGCTGAATTTATCGACAGGAAAATCAACTAAATTACCGAATATCAAATCATTCTCGTTTGGCAAGGAAGCCGGTTCGTGGCTGGCTGTGGTTCAGGAACGGAAGGAAGATAAAGAAAAACCCGCCCCTAAACCTGTAGCACAAACGCCGAAAGACACCCTCAACCCAGCCCCGCCCGTTTCCATAACAACGGTAGCCACCCGGAAAGGCCCGGTGAAAAAGCCCAAAGGTGATGATCTGACGCTGCTCAACATGGCCGATGGCACCCGTAAAACCGTTCGCTACGTTTCTAATGCTGTTGTTTCGGATAATGGTCAGGCCGTATTTTATAGTAAAGAATCGGCAAGTGACTCACTAAAAACGGGCGAAGCAGGTATTCCAGGCGTTTTCCTGTTCAATACAACCGATGGCAAAACAATGCTTGTCGACACAAGCTCGAAGCGAAAAATTTACAAAGGCCTGGCCATTGATAAAGCGGGCAAACAATTGGCCTGGATGGCATCGGCCGATAGCGCGGGCTCTGATGTGAAAGTGTTTTCGCTCTACTATAAAAGTCTATTGCCAGCAAGCGTAGCTAAAGGTAAAAAGCCCAAAATGCCCCTGGTTGAAGTGCCCTTTACCGTAATTGCCGATACGACGGTTAAAGCGCTGCCCAAAGGTTGGTCGGTGAATGAGTTTCGGGAGCCGAAGTTTGCCGATGATGGCAAGCGGTTGTATTTTTCAACGTCACCTATTGCGCCCAAACCAACCAAAGACACCCTGACGCCCGATGATGAAAAGGTGCGGATGGATATCTGGACCTGGACCGATACGCGCCTGCAACCGATGCAACAGAAACGGCTCAAAGAAGAAAAAGAACGCGGTTTCCTGACTGTCTATGATCTGGCATCCGGCACCGTTATTCCGTTAGCCAATCGGGAAGTGCCGACGGTTGGATTCGACCCAAAAACTAATCCACGTTACTTATTGGGATTAAGTGATCTGCCCTATCAGGTACAGGCATCCTGGGACCCTGGCCATACGGATTTATACCTGATCGACACCCAGACAGGTACAAAAAAGCGGATTGCCAATGATATTATGGCATCGCAACCAAAGCTATCGCCAGAAGGGAAATATGCTTATTGGTTCGATGAGCGGGATTCGCTCTGGCGCGCCTGGTCGGTGATGGACGGGAAACGCATTGATCTGACACGCGGCCTACCTAGTAAATTTTTCGATGAAGAGCATGATACGCCAAATCTACCCGGTGCCTATGGGGCGGCTGGCTGGACAACCGGCGACCGGTATGTGTGGCTCTATGACCGCTACGATATCTGGCAGGTTGACCCAACTGGGCGTGAAAAACCGCTTAATTTGACTGCTGGCTGGGGACGTAAAAACAACGTTCGGCTCCGTCGTGCCGAATTGGACAATGACGATGATGATGCGCCTGGCCGACGGGGTGGTATTGTTGAAAAGGCCATTGATCCAAAAATCGAGTTATTTCTGACAGGTATTTGGGAAAGCGACAAATCGACCGGGATTCTGAAAAGCAAGAATGGGCTTGCGGCTATGGACCCAGCCACGTTGAGCCGTAGTAATCACCGGTATTTCGGGTTGAACAAAGCGAAGAATGCGTCGACGATGACGTTTTACAAAGGCAATTACCAGGAGCCAATCAACATATTTCTGACCGATACAACGCTGGCTTCACCAAAACAATTGACTCGTACGAACCCACAACAGGACAGTATTCGCTGGGGTAGTGCCGAAATTGTAAGCTGGATTGGCACCAATGGTATCAAACTCGAAGGGTTGCTCTTTAAACCCGAAGGTTTCGATCCGAAGAAGAAGTACCCGATGCTAACGTACTTCTACGAACGAAATGCCGAAACGCTAAATGACTACCGTGCACCAGCGCCAAGCCGCTCTACCATAAACGTGCCTTACTGCGTTTCGAATGGGTATCTGGTTTTCATTCCGGATATTGTTTACACCACTGGCCAGCCGGGCCCCAATGCCTATGACTGCATTGTGCCGGGCGTATTAAGTTTATTGGACAAAGGCTTTGTTGATCGCGACCGGCTAGGTATTCAAGGGCAAAGCTGGGGCGGTTATCAGACTGCATACATCATTACCCGCACAAACCTGTTCCGGGCCGCTGAGGCTGGTGCTCCTGTAGCCAACATGACCTCGGCCTATGGTGGCATTCGCTGGGAAACGGGTATTGTCCGGCAATTCCAGTACGAAAAAACGCAAAGCCGGATTGGGGGTACGCTTTGGGATAAGCCGATGAACTACATTGAGAACTCGCCACTTTTCTTCGCGAATCGTATTCAAACTCCGCTGATGATGACACACAATGACGCCGATGGAGCCGTTCCCTGGTATCAGGGTATTGAGCTATTCTCAGCGCTGCGTCGTCTGAACAAGCCTGTTTGGATGTTGGTCTACAATGGCGAAGGGCATAACCTGACCCAGCGTCATAATGCGAAAGATTTGAGCATTCGCCTGTACCAATTCTTTGATTATTACCTCAAAGATGCGCCCACGCCAATCTGGATGAAAGAGGGGCGATCAGCCGTCGAGAAGGATCGGGGTGAAATGAAATATTGATATGAAAAGGCCTTTTATGTAACTTTACAGAAACAATCCGCCGACATGTCAATTATCAAGCAGCCGCTACTTTATGTAGGTTCTCAGGGAGAGAAGCATCTGTACACACTGTTCGACAGTGGAGCCAATCTGTCTTGTATCAATCCTGAGCACGTTCCTGAGTTAGCCCATTTGGAAAGTCTAGGTAGAATTCGGCGTGTGGCTACGGCAGCAGAAGGTCATTACATCGAAATTAAGCATGTTGTTCGGTTAGATTTCTATCTACAGGATGTACTTCTTTCCGATGAATTTCTGGTCGTACCGGGCTTGAGTGAAGAAGCGATCATTGGTGCGGCTACGATGCAGAAATGGCGCATCAAGTTAGATTTCGAGCATGATACAGTCCACGTGGATCCTAAAGTGGCTAAAATGCAGTTGATATAAGTTTTTGTACCCATGGGCTTCAGCCCGTGTATCAAGTATCTCATACACGGGCTGAAGCCCATGGGTACAAAAAACTATTCATTTACGGTAAAATTGATCATTTTCCCTTCTCCCAATTCCTGCCGTTTAGCGAATGAGTGCTTTCCTGCATGCTGAACCTTAAACGTTCGAAGTCCTATTTTGCCACTCAGTACGGTTAAGGCAATGTTCGTTTTCGGGCCTGTCTGACTTACAGCGCAAGTTCCCCAGGCGGAGCCGTTTGACCAGAAATAGTTTCCAGGTTTCGAGGTTATTGTCATCGTTTCTGTGACGCCCGAATATTGAAACTGGCTCCAGGCCAGCACTGCATTCCAACTGGTCATCGATCGGGCATAATGATAGCCGCATTCGGGTTCGTTAAATGGGTTTCGCTTTTGGCCGTCAAATCGATTCCGAATGGCCGAAAGACAGCTAAGGGCATTCTCGGTCTGGCCTTCATAGAGCATGCCTACCGCAGCACAATATTCAAAACCCGTCATCGACTCAGCAAAATAGGGGAATGGTACTTTCAAACGTCCTTTGGGCCAGCTTGCCATAAGCAATCCGGCTTCATCGCCCATAACGTACGAACGCATGTTGTTGAAATGATCCGAGAAGTTGTCCAGGTAATTGTATTTCATAATGCTTTTCAGCGTCGTCTGGATGTGTCTCTGATCGGCCAGATACCCTAGCCCTACTATGTGCGCCATCATCTGACCAACTAACTGATCCACAAGGCAACCTTTTCCTAACTGATAATCCGGCACATTCACAGTCGAATCGCGTTCCCAATTAAGAAAAGCAAAGGTTTTAGGGTCGGTGATTTTGTGCTCATAATACTCTCCATTAAACAGGTTCTTGTCTATCCAGGCACTCCCTTTCTTCGCTAAATCATCACACTTTTTAGCCAGCTCAGGATCGTTCATCGCGATGGCCATTTCACGACCCGCCTTTAATGCGCCCAGATACCAAAAACTCATCTGCGGATTGGGTCCGAAATAATCGACGTCCATCGTGTTATGTTGGCGTCCTTCCATTACGCCATCCTGGTTACCATCCCAACCGCCATTGACCCAGGCATAGCTCAGTGCTTTTTTCACCTGGGACCAGTTTTTCTTCAGAAACTCCTGATTACCGGACAATTGCCAATCGCGGTAAAACTTCAGGATTGTTCCCAATTGTCCATCGGCTGCGGCATTCTTCCACTCTTGCGCTTTTTCAAGCGGCAACATGACCCTAAAGCTCATCTTGCCAGCTTCGTTCGTCGCATAATTAAACTCAATATCCCGCATCGACTGCGACAGATCGGAGAATAAAAAGGCCGTTGCCTGCTCATAATTCCAGACATGGGTGCAAGAGCCAAAGCACGAGCCAAATTCATCGAAAACACCCTCCCAGCCCATTAAATGGCCACTTGGAATTCGGAAAACGGTTTGCGACCGTAGCGTGGCCAGGTTAAACAGCGCTGCTTCTTTAATCACATCGGGATAATCGCTTTGCAAAAAGGCGTTGACGAACTGTAGGGTTTTCTGCTCTAGGATCGGCAATCGGGGCAAGGTTTTGACAATAACATCCCAGGCATCGGCGTACTGAGCCGAATAGTAATTGCCAACGGCTGGTTGATCTGCCTTTGTTGAAAATGACGCCCAGGCCGCTCGATTCGGGAAATTCCAGGTGATAAAAAATGTAAATGTCTGGGTCTGACCAGGCGCAATGATTTTCTGAACTGCCAGCGACGCCAATGGATCATCATCAACTAGTTGCTTCTTTTCGGTCAGGACACCATCTGCACTAAAATCATCCCAGAAATCAAGCATGGCATTTTCCCAATCGTTAGATCGTGAACTGGTCCGGTAACTGACGCCCGTCTGGTTGTTGGTTGTCAGGGCTATGGTTCCCCAGGCCGCATCCCGCCGATTCACACTATCCGAGTGCATGAATATGCCCTGCACATCGCCTTGCTGTTTGTAGGTGTTCACATTCTTTTTAGCCCCGATTGGAACGTAGTCGCCTTTCCAGTCTTTTATGGATTTGCTCCCATCTCTGCCAACAAAATTCCGCATTGAACCACATACCGACACGGTTAAGGGTTCCTGACCTGTATTGCTTACCTCATAGGCGAGCACCGCAATGGGAATTCCACTGTTATCGGCATCGCCGGGAATAAAGGGATTGAAGCCTTTCACGGTTACACGAACCGGCATTCGTTTATCTGACAGATTCACCTGCCCAAACGGATAAGCCGCATCGAACGAAGCATCCGTAAAACGGGGGAAACCATGCTGATTCACAGGTCGCCCTTCGTAATGCTGAAATTCCGAAGGATCTAGTGGGCCAAGTAAAGCCTTCGTCATGGATTTGCCCTGAGTAGGTTGCACATTAATGGCAAAAAACGGGGCGTTATTTCCAACGGTAACTGTGCTAAACCCTTTGGCAGGCTTGTTCATGATTTCCCAATCGCGCAACTCCCCTCTCCCGCCGAGCGATACCGTTCCCGTACCAATTCCGCCCAGCGGAAGGGCAATGTTCCGCAGGTGGTCTTTGTCATAATGTTTCAGAGTTGGCCAGGCACTTGGTTTCCATTGAGCAACACAGATATGGGCTGTAAGCGACAGAAAACAAAGCAAATAGAGAAGTGATAGACAGGGCTGACAGGGAATACGGTTCATAAAGGGCTCTTTTTGGCAAGTAAACAGATCGGTATGACCCCGATGGGATCGTACCGATCTAGGCTACTAAAAGCGACGCCCTGGATAATTATTACTGTTGTAGAAAAAGGGATTAATTCAGCTCAAAAAGACTGATTATGAACCACCTCTCCTTTATTGAGCCGCTGCGCCTTCTTTAATGACTTCGCCTTTGAAATAGAGGACTTGCGTTCCTCCTTCGGCATTCGACTCAACAGTGACCGATTTATTAAACGCACCTAAAGCAGCGGCATTAAAAGTGGCCTTGATTACGCCCGACTGACCTGGCAAAACAGGTGCTTTAGGATACTCGACTCCAGTGCAGCCACAAGAACCTTTGGCCTGATTGATCACAAGTGGTAATTCGCCTTTATTCGTGAACGAAAATTCCGCTGTAACAGGCTTATTCTGAACAACACGCCCAAAATCATGGGTAGCACTCCGCCAGTTAAATAAAGCAGCAGGAACGGTCATGGCCATAGAAACGGCCAATACAACTAGCGAACCGAAAAACAGGAAACGTTTCATAGAAAAATGGTTTGAGATGGTTTATCAACTTGCCCACTCAGGCAACGATGCAAACCTACTTTCTCCATGTCGAACGCCTTGTTAAGCACTTGCTAATGTTTGTTAATGAGTTGTTAACGAGGGGTAAATTAGTGTAAGAGCGATTGAGTGATTGAGCGAATTCACGTTACTTTACAGTCACTCATTCACTCTTTTGCTTTTTCGCTCATTAAAAAATGTCTCGTCTACGCCTGTTAGTTGTTCTTTCGGTGCTATCCATCATCGGAATCCTGGCCGTACAGGCAATTTGGGTTCGGAATGCCTATGCTCTGCGCGAACGGCAGTTCCGGCAGTCGGCGTTTATTGCGTTGCAGGATGTGGCCGACGACGTAGCCAAGCTCAACAACTTCACCTTGAATCGGTATGCCGTTACCCAACTCTCGGCCGATTATTTCATCGTCAATACCGACGCCCCTATCGACCCGGCTACGCTCGAGCTATACATTCAGCGGTCCTTGCAGCAACATAATCTCATTACCGATTATGAGTATGGTATTTATAATTGCGAAACCGATCGAATGGTCTACGGGGCTTATGTAAGCACCAGTAGTTTGGCTGTAACGAAATTGCAAAACGGCAAAACGCTGCCGAAATTTCCACGATATACGTACTATTTCGGGATTCGATTTCCTAATCAAACGGCCTTTGTAGCTGGTCAATTAACAGGTTGGCTGTGGTCGACGATGGCGGTACTGCTGGTAGTTGGTTTCTTCGGCTACACGCTAAGTGTTGTGTTAAAACAGCGACGATTAACCGAAGTACAACGCGACTTTATCAACAACATCACCCATGAATTACAGACCCCGGTTTCAACCATTCGTATTGCGGCTGATGTCCTTCAATCTGAAACTATTACCCAACAACCCGACCGGCTGAAACAATATGCTCGTGTGTTGGGCGAAGAAAGTCGGCGATTGCAGAAACAAATCAACAGCGTTCTACAACTGGCCCGCTCCGAACGCACGGGTTTCGGCCTTGAACTAACGGAAGTCAATTTACATGAAGTTATGCGCACTGCCGCAGACTCCTTTACGCCAACTATTACTCTTAACTTGACTGCAACGAACGCACATATACGTGCCGACCGCTATCAACTCGAAACGGCCTTAAACAATCTGATTGACAATGCGATGAAGTATTGCACCCAAGAGCCTTGTGTCGTATTGCACACACGAAATGAAGAAGGACAACTAATCTGGTCGGTGAGCGACAACGGTATCGGTATTGCCCCCCAGCATCAAAAAGCTGTTTTTCAACAGTTTTTTCGGGTCTCATCCGGGCATACGCACGATGTAAAAGGCTTTGGACTGGGTTTATATTATGTCCAGCAAGTTATTCGTGCACATGGTTGGCGACTGAAACTCAGTAGCGAGGTAAGCAAAGGCAGCAAGTTTGAAGTAATGAGTAATTTATTAAAGAGCGAAAGAGTGAATGAACGAATGAGTGTTCTCTCAGCTATGCGCTCTTTCACTCTTTCACTCTTTCACCTTTGAAAACGGCTCACATTCTGTTCGTTGAAGACGATGTCAACCTTGGATTCGTTATTCGGGATACGCTCGAAAACGTCCCGTTTCGGGTTACGCACTGCACCAATGGCCCCGATGCCTGGACTGCGTTTCAGGCAGGTTCGTTCGATGTCTGTTTGCTGGACGTGATGCTGCCTCAAAGCGATGGCTTTACGCTGGCAAAGCAAATTCGCTCCATCAATACACAAGTCCCGATTTTATTCCTAAGTGCCCTGGCCAACCGGGATGACCGCTTGCAGGGGCTTCGTTTGGGAGCCGACGATTATCTGACCAAGCCCTTCAGTATTGAAGAGTTGATCCTAAAAATCAACGTTTTCCTCCGTCGAACAACGACTGCTGTAGATCGACAACCAGTAAGCCATACCACTCTCGATCGGCAAAATCTAACGCTTACGGTGAAAGGGCAAACACAGACCCTCACCCATCGCGAAGCCGATGTAATCGCGTACCTCCTCGACCGGCCCAATACGCTTGTCCGGCGAGATGAATTATTGCGGGCCGTTTGGGGCGATGATGATTATTTCATGGGTCGGAGTCTCGATGTATTTATTTCCCGACTCCGAAAACGTCTTGCTCAGGACCCAACTATCCGAATCGAGAATGTGCATGGAGTCGGGTTCGTTTTACGGCAGTAGCCACTGTAGGTACTAACATCATCTATTAGCCATATTATTTATCTTGCGCCCAACTTCGATACGCTACTATGGTTTTTAAATACTGCTCCATTTTCGTCACTTCGCTGGCCCTCGTTTTTGGCTGTAAAACAGCTAAAGTAGCCAGCAACGCAACCACTATACCTACCGCAAAAATTACCGAAGAAGGATTCCTGACCTGCTTTGCCGCCGGAACTTCACTGAACGGGCAGGCGGTCTGGTGCGAAGCGTCGGCTGTTGTGTTCGACGGCAGAAATCTGATCTTCGCCAATGATAAAGACATGCCCGCCGGTCAGAGTCCGGTGTTTGTGAAAACACCCGCAACACTGGCCGATTCGAACCAGTCCCCAACGTACCTGACGCAACCCATATTCTCCAATACCCGTAAATACGAGGACTTTGCCCAAACGCCCGATCGGAAGTTTATCCTGCTCACCACTGCCTTCGACCGTGTAAAACCGGGTAGCCACGATTGGGACAGCTACAATACGATTCTGTATTGGCGCAGTGGCGACGAGCAGCATCCGCACGTACTAGCTCCCGATGATACCAGCCATAATTCGATGGCTTATCGGCATCGAATTGCGCAGGTCCTGGCCAATAGCGAGTTTCCCGGCGAAATTCCTTATTTCAAAATTGAGGGGCTGGCTGCTACCGACAACCAACTTTTGTTCGGCATTCGGGAGATGGGTAAATCGTATGAAAGTTTCACCTATCAGGCAAAAATCATTGGCGTATCGTACCAAATTGAGAAAAGCGGCAATACAGAACGAATTCGCGTGCTGGACGATTGGAAACTGATCAATGATTTCGACATCGCCAATGCTGATGCAACGTTGCCGAAACCACTCGCCCTATCGAGCCTGGAATATGATCCGTTTCAGAAACGATTCTGGATGCTCACCTCGCAGGAAGCCAACGGGAAACTGGATGCCTATCTGTGGACCGCTACTTCCGATGAACTATACGCCAACAAGCCGTTCACGCTCATCCGCGATGCCAAGGGGCAGCCTGTACATACGCCGGGGCACAAAGCCGAAGACCTGACACCACTGGATGCCAGGCGGCTCCTGCTCATCTGTGATGACGACCGCGCCCGGACAACCATTGGCTCCCAAACGCGGCAGGTTAACCAGGCGGCCTATATGATCCTCACTGTATCGAGCCAAAAAAATCGTAAGTCCCTGTAATAAAGCCCAGCACGCCGGTTCCGTGTGTGGCTCCTTTTAACGGAATCAGCCTAACGTTCGTGGCACCCCGTTTTATCATGGCGTCGTAGGCATTCTGCGAGTTCAGAAAAGACACAATCTCATCGGCATCACCATGATACAGGCGAGTTGGGGTACGTGGTTTCCAGTCGTGAATGTCGTTGTCCTGAACGGCAGCCAGAAATGCTTTATCGGTACCATCGTTGATACCCTGTTTAAAACTATCCGTAAACGTCTGATTCAGACTTACATTAATAGAAACGTCTTTGCCCTGTGCTGCAATCTGTGTAGCATAGGGTTCTTTGAAGTAAGCCGATATGGGCCGATTCAGCCCATAAATTCGATCATAGGTTTGTAATACCCATATATAAAGTCGATTGATATAATCGACGCCTGTCGTCTTTTCGTTAATAATCTGCTTCATGAAAGCCGGTTTATCATAAGCGCCAGCCCCACAGCTCGAAGCCACTAAATTGAATTCATTTGTGGTCTCTTCCTCTATTTTCTTTTGTAGCGATAAGGTAGCGTAGCCTCCTTCTGAATACCCAGCAATGAATAATCGTTTGTCCCAGTTGATACCCTGATCGGTAAGGAAATCGCGGGTGGCACGTATCATATCCAGCGAGGCTGTAGCTAGTCCGTTACGCTGCTCATAGGTGTGCGGAAGGTCTTTGGAAGCTCCGTAGCCAATGTAATCTGGAGCCGCAATGATATAGCCCTGCGAGGCAAACACCGATCCAAATGAATACGCTTCACTACTCGAGCCGAAATTCGAGGGGGCATCGCTCTCGCTCGTAATTGTTCCATGTTGCATACTTAGCAGCGGCACGGCTGTTGGCACATTCGGAATAATAAGCGCTCCCGATGCTTTAATAGACTTTCCATCTGTATTCGTCGTGGTGTATTCTAACCGATACGCCTTAATTCCGTACCGAATAAAAAGCTGAAGAGCGGCATTCGTACCTGTAAAGCGACTACGTAACTGGGCGGTTGTGTACTCGCCTAGTAGTGTGCTCGTCACTAATGTGCGGGGGAACGCAGCTACAACTGCATCTCCCGATGTTTTGCAGCTTGTTGGTACAACGAGTAGAAGAATCCCTGCAAGTAGCAGAGAAAGAAATGATTTAATAGTCAACATGTAGTTGGATAAAACAATAGACAGGCTACTTATTTAACGTTTGCAAAGTCGTTTTCGTTTGCTAAAACAAATAAACAGACTGACACCAAAAAATAGTTAAATTATTAACAAACAGATAGTTGAACATAAAAACCAACAACTAAACACACTAAATTTCTATTTGTATTGGTTGTAACGATTCACAACAGCGCCCTATCTCTTTCCCAATTGTCCATTTATGTAGAGCGAAATCCACAACAATAGGCATCTAGCTTCCCGCTTACTCTATCAAATTAGTTGTCTTAAAAATTAATTATCTAAAATAAGGCCCTACTCAATAAAAGTTAAGCCATTAATTATCAATTACTTGTATAGAGATACACGAACACCAATACGTGTCACACCTTAAACTGGTACAGCGTTTGGATAGCTATGAAGCAATACCAATTATTCACAACGCTATGAACTATCAATGGAAATCAGTCGGAACGAAGTCAATTGCGCTTCTGATGGCTGTCAGTATCTTATCTAGTAATGTGTCTACTGCCCAGAGTGACAAAAAGAAGCTAAACAAAACCCAGAAAGGGGCTATAGTTGGTGCCAGCGGAGGAGCCGTTCTTGGTGGGATGCTTGGCAAAACTAAAGGGAATACAGCTTTGGGCGCTATTCTGGGCGCAACCGTTGGGGGAGCCGCCGGGGCCGTAATTGGTCGTCGGATGGATAAACGAGCCGAAGAAATCAAGCGTCAGATGCCCGATGCGCAAGTAGAGCGGGTTGGCGAGGGAATCAAAGTGAGTCTGGGTTCAGACATTCTGTTCGATACAGACTCTTATGCGCTTAAATCGGCTACACGTCAACAGCTGATCAACTTTGCACAAACGCTCAACAAAGAAGAGGATACGAATATTCTGGTTGAGGGCCACGCTGATGCTACAGGCTCGGCAGAACACAATCTGGCTTTATCTAAAAAACGAGCCGATGCCGTTGCCAGCTTTCTGGAAGGACAGGGTGTACGAACATCCCGTGTCGACGAGAAAGGGTATGGTGAAAATCAGCCAATTGCCGACAACGCTACCGCAGCTGGTCGTCAGAAAAATCGCCGGGTCGATATTGCTGTGTTTGCTAACAAACAAATGCAGTCAGATGCTAAAAACGGCAAGCTCAGCGCTAGTGAATAAAGTCATTAGCCGGTTAAGAGTAGGTTCTTAACCGGCTGTTTTCTTCTCCACCCCGTTACCTAACTAAATGCCATGAATAATCCGAAAAAAGGCGACGAAGTAAGTTGGAACTATAGTAAGGGGAAAGCTACAGGCCAAATCGTAGAAGTTCACCCGGAAGACATCAAACGAACGGTTCAGGGAACAACCGTCAAACGGAAAGGCTCTGCCGATGAACCGGCTTTAGTTATCAAACAGGGAAAGAAACGAATTGTAAAATCGGCTAGTGAAGTCATCAAACTATAAAACGATTATGACCACAGCTACACACAACGATCAGGATAAGAAGCAGGCCCGAAAGGAGTTTGAGCAAGTCGTCAACATGTCGGCGTCTCAACTTGAAAGCTGGCTAAAAACCGACGAATCAAAGTCGGTTGGCCAAACAAAAGAGGGCGAAAGTGAATCGATTGGCCACAAGTCAGGAAAGCGGATTATCGATATTCTTAACAAGAAAGCCAGCGATTTAACCGACGACGATTACTCTCACATGGGAAAAGTAGTCAGTTATGTAAAACGTCATACTGCCCAACGTCCTGAACAGGTAGCTGACTCCAATTGGGAATACTCCCTAAAAAACTGGGGTCATGATCCTACTAAATCGTAATTACCGAATACTCAAATACAAGTGCCTTTCTGATTTGCTCAACTCGAAACGTTATGAATTTTTGCCACCTAGTTAACACAACAATCCTAAAAACGTTATGAATGTAAAAGTAAGCCGGGTCGAAATCCTGGATCAACTAAGCCAGCTCCTAACCCTTAGTCATGATGCCGAAAAAGGGTATCAGGAAGCCGCCGAGAATGTAGACGATAACGACTTAAAAATATTGCTTCAAACCCAGTCGCGTCAGCGAGCTGAGTTTGCGCAGGAACTGGATCGTGAGATAAGGGCACTGGGTGGAGAACCCGACGAAGGCACCAGCTTAACAGCTGATTTACACCGTGCCTGGATTAACATCAAGTCAGCATTTTCCACCAATGATGATAAAGCTGTAGTACAGGAGTGTCATAGAGGAGATCAGGAAGCCCTGAATACCTATAACTCCGTACTTCAGGAAACAGACTTAGCAGCCAGCACACGTGAATTGCTGCTTCAACAGAAGCATAGCATTGACTCAGCCAATTCAACAATGGCTCGTCTGGCCTTGGTAGTGTAGTGAATGGTGGGATTGGAAAGCCTGCCTCCTTTGGAGGTAGGCTTTTTTGTGCCATCTGCTCACCAAAACATTCATCTCCTACAGGTGGTTACTCTCTGCATAAACACCTTTTATTACTACACAACTACGTTATGAGTAAACAATCTAATAGCAATTCATTATCCGAATCGATCCAATCCAAACCTGGCAAACCTTACCCGCTAGGCGCTACCTATGATGGCGAGGGCGTCAACTTCACGCTTTTTAGCGAAAATGCTACTGCTGTTTCGCTATGTCTCTATGATACCAATGATCCGAGTCGCGAAACAGCCCGTATCCCACTTACGGAGCGCACTGACTTAGTGTGGCATATTTATCTGGATGGTCTGCAACCGGGGCAACTGTATGGCTTTCGGGTAGATGGATCCTATGATCCCCAGGCAGGTCATTTTTTCAATCCTAACAAACTCCTGCTCGACCCTTATGCTCGTGCCATCAACGCCCCCGTCAATCATAACGACACTTGGTTGGCCTACGATCATACTAAACCCACCTCTACTGATGAAGGTACCGATGAGTACCTAGTGATGAGTCAGGAGGATAGTGGACCAACCATGCCTAAAAGTGTGGTTGTTGATCCGGCTTTCGATTGGGAAGATGACACCGCACCCGCCACTCCCCTGCATCGTTCGGTTATTTACGAAATGCACGTCAAAGGCTTTTCACACCTACATCCAACCATCGATGAATCCATTCGAGGGACATATGCGGGTTTGGGTACGCCCGAAGTAACGGACTACCTGAAAAAACTGGGCGTTACTGCGGTTGAACTGTTGCCTGTTCATCAATTTACCGACGAGAGTTACTGGGGCTACAACAGCATCGGTTTCTTCGCTCCTCAAAATACCTATTCCTCGTCTGGAATGGCTGGGCAGCAGGTTGCGGAGTTCAAGCAGATGGTTAAAAACCTGCACAAGGCAGGTATCGAAGTTATTCTGGATGTGGTTTATAACCATACCGCCGAGGGTAATCAACTGGGACCTTTACTTTCGTTTAAAGGAATCGACAACCGCGTTTACTACCATCAGGTTGGCGATAGTCCTGAGTATTACATGGATTATACGGGTACTGGCAATACGTTCAATCTAAGCCATCCACGCGTATTGCAGCTGGTAATGGACAGTCTGCGTTATTGGGTAACCGACATGCATATTGATGGTTTCCGGTTCGATTTAGCGTCTGCCCTGATCCGTACCGACGAAGAGTTCGGCAGCGTTTCGTCATTCCTAGACACGGTAGCTCAGGACCCAATTCTGGCTCAGGTAAAACTCATTGCTGAACCCTGGGATATTCAATCGTACCATGTCGGAGGTTTTCCGGTACGCTGGTCGGAGTGGAATGGCAAGTACCGCGATACCCTCCGGACTTTCTGGAAAGGCGACGAAGGCAAAGCGGCCGAAACCGCCACTCGCCTATTAGGTAGCCCTGATTTGTATGCAGCTGATGGCCGTTCGCCAGCCAACAGCATCAATTTGATTACGGCTCATGACGGTTTTACCCTGAATGACCTGGTTAGTTATAACGATAAACATAACGAGGCAAATGGCGAAGATAACCGCGACGGATCTAACGACAATATGAGTTGGAACTGCGGTGCTGAAGGGCCTACCGACGACCCTGCCATCAACGAATTGCGCGAACGTCAGAAGCGTAACTTCCTGACAACAATGCTACTGAGCCAGGGTACACCCATGATTGTGATGGGCGATGAATGCGGGCGCACGCAACATGGCAACAATAATGGCTACAATCAGGACAGTGAAATTAGCTGGATGGATTGGCACTGGAACGAGAAACAGCAAGCTCTGTTCGAGTTTACCAGTCAATTGACGGCCCTTCGGCATGACATTCCTCTGCTAAGTCGACGTCGTTTCTTTGGCAGCGAGCAAGTTGCCTACCTGCGCCCAGATGGCGGAGAAATGACGGGTGATGATCTTAATAATCCACACACGCACTGTTTGGCCCTTTTCATCGACGGTTTACGGGTATCGGAGCAGACCGAAGACGGTCAGGACATTGGCGATGAGCAATTGATCTGGATTTTAAATGCTTATTGGGAAGACATCCCGTTTATGCTGCCAAAAATCGGTCGCAAAAGCTCTTCCTGGGAAGTTGTCGTGAATACCTTCACCGGGCAAGTAAATCCTCAGGTAGCTCCTACTGCGGGCGGGAAGCCGTTCACCGTACCAGGTCGTTCATCGATACTTTTGCGGCTGAAATAGTGATAGTTTTAGCTAGAAACAGCAAAGCCCGCGCAAGTTGCGCGGGCTTTGCTGTTTATGTTGTTAGTACTTTGCCGTGGTGTCGGTTATAAGTAGCTACTGTATATACACATCTCGGGTGTAGTCTAATCAGCGCTGTAAGGGCGTCCTGTCAATAGTCATGGCAGTTTATTATGCTTCCAAGCGCCGTAGGTGCGGCCTAATTCTATTTAAATAGGTCGCACCTACGGCGCTTGGGGTTACTTCCAATCCCCTGTTTTCTATTAACAGGTCACTCCTAGCGGAGTTTCAAGGATACTTAAAAGATATATAAATACACTAACTATCAGTAGCTGACACCACGGGGCCAGTTATTCTTCTAATTATACACTTTTTTGTTCTCTCCCATTTTAGGTGGATTACCTGTAATGGCTGCGGTGGCCTGTTGAATTAATCGAATCATGCGGCTATCGCTTGCATTCCAGTATTCAGCCATGTCAATATGAACTTTCAGCAGTGTCAACTCGGGGTCGTCTTTCCCCTCAGGAAACCAGGCTTTGGCCTGCGGATTCCAGAGTTCGTTTACTTTAGCCTGATCCTCAACCTCCTGGGCCTGGCCCGATACGGATACATAACTGGCGTCACTAACCGCAGCAAAGGCCAGGTTTACCCGGTGACCGTTCTGCTCAAGTTGATCAACTTTAGGCGACGATCGTTTCGTGAAAAACCAGACGGTTCCATCTTCATCTACTTGAAGTGCGGCCATTGGGCGACTTACTAAATTTCCCTGCTCGTCGAGGGTTGTCATCATGGCGATACGAATGTCTTCAATCATATCACGCACTTTCTCCAGGGGTTTGTTAATTTGTTCTGTGGTTTCCATAACGTTGAAAAAAATTCGTCAGTCGATAGTAGGTAGTCAATAGTATAGTTCTAGAACATACCTACTTTGACCGTTGACTATCGACTGACGACTATATGTACTGTTGCCTATTAATTATAAAGCGTTTCCCGCAAGTCTATACCATAAAATAGGGAAGCTGGTGTGACAGCAGGTTTCTGAACTTCCATATCGGTTTGATAACCCATGTCAACGATGTTCACACAACTGGCAATCGTTTGCTGACATATGGCATAAATCTGACGGCTACGATCGGTGTCAAACTGGCTTACTTCCTGCGCACACTTTTCGCATACTTCAATACAGGCCTTGGCTAGCAGACGGGCGTTTTCAGAACCCCGAACATACAACATGGCCAGATTACGGCACATATCGGCACAATCCAGATTCAGGAAAATGCTACGATAACGCATCTCAATGTCTTCTGCATTAGAACATTCGGTGGCGAACTCGTTGCACAGAGTGGCACAGCTTGTCAACGAATCATAGATGTTTTTCTTCCAGATCATAGCCAATGGTAGGTTTTTAGTTAGTGAATTTTGGTTAGGCGTAAGGTTGCATTACTCTACTTGACCACTCCCGATTGGCGCTTTCAACACGCGCCCACCGTCGAGCCTCTTCAACACTCATCATAATGATGTGCTGCTTCTCTAATTGCCCTTGTTCGAGCAATTGGTTCGCAATCTCAATTGCCTTTGCCCGAGTAGTCGGGTTTAATGACCGCATGGCCGCCGGAAAATGAGTGATAGACCACATAGCGTTAGTTAGTAGGTTATCTACTAGATAGCTTTTATTGTGCCATTTCCATCTTAAGGCGAATGTCTCACTCAAGACTAGCTACCAATCTATTCATTTTCAGGTAATTAACTCTACAAATGAAGGATTTTTTATTAATCCAGCCTCTATTTTCCTACCAAATCCGTAGAATTCATTAGTGGAGTGTGTATATTTTTACCCACTCAATTCCACAAAAAAAACCAGCTTTTCTACAAAGCTGGTTCTGGTAAATTATCGTCTAAAGACAATCTGCCAATTTCAGTGAAGGTGACTCCCCTATTTGGGAAATAAAAGTCGGAAAGTTGTTCCCTGTCCCACGTTACTTTCTACCTCAATGGAGCCTTTATGACTATTGATGATATTCTGGGTAGCGGTCAACCCTAATCCCATTCCCCCCGATTTCCCGGTGAAAAATGGATCGAAGAGCCGTTGGCGGTCTGCTTCGCTAATACCACCGCCATTATCACTCACTTCGACACACACCCGATTAGTATCTGTACAGTGAGTCCGAACGGATAATATGCCTTTCCCCTCTTCCATTGCCTCAACAGCGTTGACCAGAATATTGAGTAAGGCCGTTTTTACCTGATCACGATCCAGGAGTGCTATAGAATCGTCGGTTGTGAAGCTCGTTTCCAAACGCATTCGCTTTAGTTTGATACGGTCACTAACGAGCTGCAATGTTTCTTTGACAACGATATTGAAATCCTGTTTTTTCCGATCCAGATCACGCGGTTTCGACGAATTGAGCATTTCAGTAATGAGTTGCCCAATGCGGTCTACATTCCGGCCAATGATATCAGTAAACATAGTCACATATTCACTGTCGGTATCCAACTCATCCTTGAGCTGTTCTAAGGCCAGACTGAGGTTAGTAAGCGGATTCCGAACTTCGTGCGCAATACTCCGGGCAATTTTTCCGGTCATTGTTAGCTTCTCGGCCAGAATTAGATCCTGTTGCGCTCGTTTCTGATCAGTAATATCCCGCACAATTCCCTGATACCACTCTGGATGCCCAATCATATCTTCAACGGCCCAAACCGAAATCAGGCAAATTCGTTTGCGCCCATTTCGGTGGATGAGCATTGTTTCGAAGTCTTTAATCTGACCATGTTCCCGAACGTTAAATCGAAGATTACGCAGGTGGTTCAGGTCGGCAAAAAGTCGGGCAGGATTCAGATAACGGAGTTCATCCCGGCTGTAGCCTAGCAGTTGCTCAACAGATGAATTCGCATCCTGAAAACGTAGCTCGTCGTTGGCCACAAAAATGGCATCGATTGATCGTTCGAACAGGCTACGGTATTTATTTTCTTTCTGAGCCACTTCAGCCAGCACACTGGCTTGCCGAAGGGCATACCGAATACTACGGCCAAGCAGTTGGGCATCAATACGCCCTTTTACTAAATAGTCGGCAGCACCCAGCTCAAGAGCTGATTGATCGACGGTTAGGTCATCCTGGCCAGTAAGCAGGATCATAGGTGCTCTGCACCCCATCCGAAACGCTTCCTGGATCAGGTCGATGCCCGTGTAAGGTCCTAATCTATAATCGACAAGGTAAACGTCGTATTCTCCCTTGTCAATAGCCGCCAGACCACGATCGTAACTATCGACCCAGTCGAGCTTTATAGATGCATTCTCCCGAACTGAAACTAACGCTTTGGTGAGCAAATAATCGTCTTCGTCATCCTCAATGAGCAGGATGCGAATTGTCTCTTTTTTTTCGACAACATCAAGTGCAGCAGGTATCATAAACCGTGAGTAGTTGGCAGAGAACAGTGAAAAGACACAGTAATCAGCAGAAAAGTATAAAAATCACTGACCGAAAGCTGTTATGGCAGTTTAACGGTATCTATCCAGTATGTTTTCAAAGCACTGACCATTTCGACCAGCCGATTAAAATTAAAGGGCTTTGTCACAAATGAATTAACGCCAAGATTATAGGTTTTCAGTACATCTTCGTCGGCCGAGGATGTGGTCATAACAACCACCGGCAATCGGCGCAGTTTAGGATCATCTTTTATTTCATTCAGGGCCTGAAAGCCATTTTTGCGGGGCATGTTCAGGTCTAAAATCAATAGATTAGGCCAGGGGGCATTTTCCTCATTATAACGCCCTTCCTGACGCAGATATTCCATCAACTCTTCGCCATCTTCAACAAACTGAACATTTTGCGTATAACCACTCTGACGAAGTGCCTTATCCATGAACAAACGATCATCTGTATCATCATCGGCGATCAGAATGGTCATGGTTGTAAGTTTACGGTGCATACAGATCAGTAAAAATTACGGCTATTGAATACTAATTGATTTCTTACGTTTTAGTAGGCTATAATCAACTTAACGTCTCTAATCAATTAGCGCCATTATCTATTTTCTATTTTTTCAGGAGGTTTCCCTCTTTTCCAAAATTACTTAAAAACATCAATTTATTAACGTATTATTTACCAGTATAAAACTCCAGATACCTGGCTCTGCTTAATTCCGGCTTGTTGTCTTCTATGTTAGCTTACTCAAATGCCTGATTTCTAATTATAGACAGACAAAATCTACTTTTAGGGCAGAAGTTGATTATCAATAAGTAAATCCATTTTTAGGATTATAAAGCCAGAATCAATAGATAAAGCCCCGTAAATTGATCGCCAGTTTACAACTTATCAAGTACCTACGGTTCTGGCGTGAAAACTGATTGAGACGCTCTACAAATTGGGGAATTTCTTACTCATTGTTGCTAACTAGGTAAATAAACTCATACCCTTTCGAAAGTACCTTAACCCCAAGAAAACCAGACGTAAATGCGCATTTACGCTAATTCTGCCCATTCTGGCACGGATTTGACACAACTTCTACCAGGACAGATATAATTTATGTTCTGTTTTCAACCAATTAACGTTATGAACAATTCAGTAAAAACTTTGATGGTGGCTGCCTTCTTTAGCGTTGGTAGCCTATTGTTGAACTCGTCTGATGCGCTTGCACAGGGTAAAGCCCGGGTCGGATTAAAAGGTGGTTTAAATGCAAGTTCGTTGTATTACGATAGTCAGGGAGCTACGAACAAAAACGAACGAATCGGCTTTCATGCGGGTGTTTTTTCACAGATACCGGTTAGTGAGTTCTTTGCCATTCAGCCCGAGTTACTTTATATGACGAAAGGTGCTTCAGCCACATATAATGTTATTGGCTTCAACGGCAAAAACACCTTCAAACTCAATTATGCTGAGCTACCTGTTTTGGCCACATTTAAGTTAGGACAGGCCGTTGAGTTGCAGGCTGGTCCTTATGTATCCTACCTGCTGAACTCGAATATTAATTCGAATGGTGATTTTGGAAGCGGCTCTACTGCAGTCAACCGCGACAATTTCAATAAGGTCGATTATGGTATTGCAGGTGGACTTAACCTCTACTTTGGCAAAGCATTTATTGGAGCCCGTTATGAGCAGGGATTACAAAACATTGCTAACAGCGGAGCAGCCAATACGATACTGGGTAATGCTAAAAACGGTGTAGGACTGCTTTCAGTGGGCTTTAGTGTGAACTAATGTTGAATGATTGAGTGATAGAATGATTGAATATAGTTTAATGTATAGCTATTCAATCATTCTATCACTCAATCATTCAACATTATAAATGGATATCGTATGCTTTCAATTTATTGTAAAGCGTTTTACGATCGATATTGAGGACCTCAGCGGCTTTGGTTTTGTTGTACCCCGTTTTCTCCAGCACCTTCAAAATAGCCGCGCGTTCGGCATTTTCCGAAACGGACTTCAAGTTAGCTGCTGATTGACTGAATACCGGAATACCTGGTCGAGCCGGATCGTAGTTAACCTGAACATGGCCAGCGTTCGTCTCTTCGGGCGTAAAGTACTGGGGCGAGATAATTTCGTGAGGTAACACATCGGCTTCTATATAATCGCCTTGTGTAAGCAACACGGCTCGCTTCACCACGTTTTGCAATTCTCGCAGATTACCATGCCAGTAATATTCCTTCAATTTATCCTTCGCTTCTTCTTCGAAGCCCTGAATATCTTTCTCTAACTGCTGATTCGCTAATTCCAGAAAATGCTCCGCAAAGATCATAATATCGGATTTGCGTTCACGCAATGGCGATAGGTGCATTTCGAACTCAGCAATCCGATGGTAAATATCTTCCCGGAATTTTCCTTGCCGGACAGCTTCACGCAAGTCCTCATTCGTAGCGACAATAATCCGCACATCGACCGGAATATCCTGGTTACTACCTATTCGTCGAATTTTGCGCTCTTGTAGTACCCGAAGCAGTTTAATCTGATTGTCGTACGATAAGTTACCGATTTCATCCAGAAATATGGTACCTCCATTCGCAAATTCAAAGCTTCCCGCCTTGTCCGACATGGCTCCCGTAAACGAGCCTTTCACATGCCCAAACAACTCACTACCAGCCAGTTCTTTACCTAAAGCCCCACAGTCAATCGCCACAAATTGTTTATCTGCACGTTTGCTCTTGAGGTGAATGGCATTGGCAACAAACTCTTTACCCGTACCGGTTTCGCCAGTAATAATTACCGACATATCCGTTGGGGCAATCAGATCGATATGTTTCTGAAGCTGTTCGGCGGCACGACTTCGGCCAAATATAAATCGTTTACCGTCGGGCGTTAAAGCCGTCTTGGCAGGCGACGGTTTTGTGGTACTTACTTTTGTGGTACCCGGTGCAGCGGTTGCAGGTGCCCCTTTTGACTGATTCAACGATTGTGCACGCCGTTCGAGGGCTGCTTTTATCGTGTATAGAATCTCGTCGGGATACAGGGGTTTCGTTACGTAATCATATGCCCCATGCTTAACTGTTTGCACGGCCATTCGAACATCCGAATAGCCTGTAATAATGATAACAGCTGTAGTGGGGTGCATAACCTTGATACGCCGAAGCATTTCAAGGCCATCAATATCGGGAAGTTTAAAATCGCAGATGACTAACTCAAAAGCTTCTTTTCGTAACAAAACCAGCCCATCATCACCCCGCTGTACCGACGCCGTTTTATAGCCCTGCTTGCTCAAAAAACGCTCTAGAAGCAGGCATATATCATTGTTGTCGTCAATAATCAGAATTTTTTCCATGAAGCGGTATTGAACTTGTTCAGACAGACCATGTCCAGTAATGAACAACGAATGAATCTACCTTTGCTGTATGAACAAAGTTACTCAAACCTGAATGGTTTGCAAAGCCATCTCTACCGAACGGCGGGTAAAGGGTTTGCCTATAAAATAATCAGCACCTTGCTCGGTAGCTCGCCGACGTTCGGCTTGTCCATCAAACGCACTGATCATAATTATCTTAGCTTCCGTCTGGTCTTCTTTAATAAAAGGCAGCAGATCAAAGCCCAATCCATCTGGCAGATTTAAGTCTAGAAAAATAGCGTCGAATTTCTGTGTGTGGAGACATTGACGGCCTTCTTCAATAAAATGGGCACAGGTAGGTTGGTATCCCAGGCGACGTAATAGTCCTGATAACAGCAAACAGATGTCAGCTTCATCATCGACAATCAATACGCGCTTTGCCATAGGGGTCGCATTAATAGCGATCGGCCTGTATTGCTGCCCCATGTTAATCCCTGTTATTGTATTTACCACGGCACATCTCGTTTTTCAATTGTGTTCTTCTGACAATACACTGTATAAAATATGTGCCGAAAGTGTTTTTAGTGCTCAATTTTCAAGTAGCAACCTATATTAATGTCCATCAGATTAACTAATTGCGGTTATAATATCATAAATTTAGCCGGTCTCCAGATTAATTAGTGTGGAAACGTTCAGCCGTTAATTGAGCCATTTTTCCACGCTTATTCTACAGTTGTAGAATAAATTCCACAACTTTCGTTTTTCGGCAGTTAACTCCCTAAAAGACCTATTTAAAGATTATAACCTAATTATATGCTCATTTCCAAGCGTATAAGGCCTTCTAGTGGCTATAACTACCTGTATCTACCAATATTGGCACAACTTTTTCTAATAAGTTTATCAATTGCGAGATAGTTTGTTCTGATTTACTCAATAAACGTCATGGGAAACCTTCTTTACACTATCGCTGTCATCCTGATTATTATCTGGCTCCTGGGCTTCCTGGGGGTGCTGGGTACAGGAATTGGTAGCAGTAGTTTAATCCACATTCTGCTAGTAATTGCAGTAGTTGCGATTATTCTACGTCTGATTCAAGGTCGTGGTGTGTGAAGAAGGGAGTACGTTAAGTTATGAAATATCATCTGTGATATAGATAATTTTCTAACCAACTCGTTGTGTTAGGCCTGGGTTAATCCGAGGTGAATTATTTTAGGTTAAGTACAAGTTACGGTGGGTACGGAATCCCTGCGCCAAATTGAGCGCGGGGATTTTTTTTGCATTACTACCAAACTCGCCCTATGAGTCAAGCGCCTTTAGAACATGAGTTTAATACCAGATATCAATCTCAATTTGATTTATTGAGTAAAACGTGGACGTCCTTGTAGAAAAAAATCCTCAATGTACACAAACAAGACCAAGCACAAACAACTAGCTTACAGCCACTTAACTCACCTACTCAATAGTGGTACAGTATTTTCTAGTAGATTGACCATCTTGGAACCATAAGTCATTCACCAAAGTTAGAAATCATGAAATCACTACCAGGTATTTTAGTAGGATTAGCAATTGGCGCAGTTGTCGGTGTTTTGCTTGCTCCCGAGAGCGGTAAAAAAACGCGGAAACGTATCTCGTCTGATTCAGATTCGTTTTTCAAAGATTTGCAGGATCAATTACAGTCAGGACTGGACAATATAAAAAGCCAGTACAATGATTATGTTGATTCGGCAACCGGAAAAACCCAGGATCTGGTTAATCAGGCCAAGAAAAAAGCCAAGCAGTAATCTGCTGATTCGCTGAAATCAACACTCACCTAAAACGCATAAAACAATGAGAAGCACAAGAGATTTTTTGACTGGTATTATTACCGGTGTTGTTATTGGTCTTCTAACAGCTCCCCGCAGTGGTAAAGAAACCCGTGAGAAATTAGCGGAAGAAGCGAACAAACGCTCCGGCGATTTAAAGGATCAGTGGGAGAAAGGTGTATCGCAGGTAAAGGAAGGATACGAGCAGGCGGTAAGTCAGGTAAATCAATACACCGACAAAGCCAAAGAACAATACAATCAGTATAAAGACCAGGCACAGGCTGCCCTCAATAAAAATAAAGAGGAGGTTAAGGATCAATATAACGACAAAGTCGAAGAGCTAGCCGATAATGCAAAATCGGGAGTTGATGACGCTAAATCTTCCTTAAAAGCTTAAGTAATAGTACTCTATTTACTCAACGTTCTTGAAAAATGCAGTGCCTGCCAGATCGATCTGGCAGGCACTGTTGCTTTTCGGCTTTAATAACCTTTTAATTTGGGTTTAAGAAGCCTTTAATTAATAAAGTAGACTTTTGTAAAGGCTCCTTTTTGCTTATCAGCGACTAAAAAATATATCGTTGTAAGAGCCGTAACATCATGAAAAAATACCCATTTGCTTTCGTTTACTCTCTGGTTCATAACTGGCTGAGGCTTATAAACGATAAAGAAGTAACGAACCTGCAAAATCAAGTAGCGGTGTCCGTCGTACGTACAGATTCTGGCCGGGCAGTTGGATCTATACATAGTGGGGCCTTTGTGATTGCTATTGGTCTGGCCGTATTGGGTGGCTTAACCAGTTGCGATAGTACTGCTCAAAAATCAGAAGAAAATCCTGCCTCCAAAGAACGCCAGGAGACAAATCTGTTAGCTACGGCCGCCTTCGACACGGCCAAGTATGAGAACGCTCGTAATGAATTGAATTTAACGGGCAAAATCACGTTCAACCAAGATCAGGTTGTCAAGGTGTTTCCATTAGTAGGCGGTCACATCGAAACGCTCAAAGCAGATTTAGGTGATTATGTGAAAAAAGGCCAAACACTGGCTGTAATCCGATCTGGCGACTTGGCTGATTTGGAGCAGCAGAATGTTTCAGCAAAAGGCCAGTTAGCCGTTGCTCAGAAAAACCTGCAAGTTGCCGAAGACATGACCAAAGCAGGCCTGAGCTCACAACGTGAACTGATAGCGAGTCAGGAGCAGCTAGTGGCAGCTAAAGGCGAAGTAAATCGGGTAAATGAACGACGCCGAATTGTTGGTGGAACGGGTGCTGTTTACATTGTAAAGGCTCCTGTAAGTGGTTTTATTGTCGAGAAATCCGCGTCGCAGGGAATGGAACTTCGTTCTGATGACCCAGAAAATTTATTTACGATCTCTAACCTCGATCATGTGTGGGTGTTAGCGAACGTCTATGAGTCTGATTTAGCCAACATAAAAGAGGGTGATCAAACAACCATTACAACCCTCTCTTACCCAGATAAAGTCTTTCATGGTCGGATCGACAAAATCTTTAATGTACTTGACCCCGACAGTAAAACCCTGAAAGTTCGTGTTACCCTCGACAATGCCGATTACCGGCTCAAACCTGAGATGTTTGCTAACGTAAGCGTCACCTACGCGGGTCAGGACAAACGTGTGGCTATTCCGGCAAGCGCCGTCGTATTCGATAAGAATCGAAACTTCGTAGTCATGGTTAATCGTCAAAATCAGCCGCTGGTACGGGAAGTAGATGTCTATAAATCGATTGGACCAAAAACGTACCTATCAAGCGGGTTAGCTCCCGGCGACCGCGTTGTGACGAACAATCAGTTACTGATTTACAATGCACTAGGGAATTAATTATCTTAAACAAAATCAAAAATCCGTAAGAAGACGTCCATTAAATCAGGTGTTTTCTTACGGATTTTTGATTTTTATTTTAGCCAAGCAAGTAATTCTTCGGCACCCGAAAAGCTACTGCTTATGGGATAAATTAGCCTTTATCTGAGCACAAAATCAATTGATACTTCAGCATTTTGTGCTACTTGCTGAACAGTCATAATGCCTATCACCACTACTTCTGGCTTTTCCGATTAATGTATAACATTTAAATAGGGATGGCCTCACCCCTTAAATACAAACACGCCAGCCCTTTTTGAAGAGCTGGCGTGTTCGTCAATATATCAGTTAACTTTACTTCTTCGTCACGCGAACTGAAATCCGGCGGTTTTGCGCCCGGCCTTCTTCTGTATCGTTTGAAGCAACAGGATGCTCTTGTCCGTAGCCTTCAGCTTCAAGGCGATCTTTGGCAATGCCCATTTTCTCTAATTCGACCCGTACCGAATTGGCCCGATCCTGCGAGAGTTTGAGGTTGCTGGCGGCATTACCCGTGTTATCGGTATAGCCACCCAGCTTAATATTCACAGTTGGATGTGCTTTCAGAATTTCGGCAATATTCTTCAACTGTTCCTGCGATTGTGGCTCCAACGTGGCGCTACCTGTCTGGAATAGCAAACGGTCGAAGTCAAACCAGGTTGTTTTGTCAACAGGCTTATCGCCTTTGATGAACGCTAGCAGTTTGCTTTCGATACCAAACTCAGGAATGTTCAGTTCGACACCGCTCGTTAGTTTTTCAGGACGGAATTTGCCTAGACCCGTATTCGGCGTACTTACTTTGTCGTTATCGGCCGCAGTCGATTCTTCCAGAGGCAACTCTGTGCCAGCAGCTTCTTTGCCTTCTTTGTTATAACCCGGCGTTTCGGCAGAGGGAACAGCAATATAAGGCGCAATAACGAGCGACACAATCGACATCAGTTTAATCAGGATGTTCATTGATGGGCCCGATGTGTCTTTGAATGGATCACCAACGGTATCGCCGGTAACCGATGCTTTGTGCGGCTCCGATTTTTTGTAGTACATCTGTCCATTGATCAGCACGCCTTTTTCAAACGACTTTTTCGCGTTATCCCAGGCACCACCGGCGTTGTTCATGAAAATACCCATCAACACCCCCGATACAGTAACACCAGCCAGCAAACCACCCAGCACTTCAGGACCAAAAATGAAGCCTACGACAACAGGCACCGTCAAGGCAATAGCACCTGGCAATACCATCTCACGGATAGACGCCTGTGTCGAGATAGCCACGCATTTTTCATATTCCGGTTTGCCTGTTCCTTCCATAATACCCGGAATTTCTCGGAACTGACGACGAACTTCTTCTACCATCGCCATAGCCGCACGGCCCACAGCCGCAATGGCCAGCGACGAGAAAATGTATGGAATCATACCCCCAACAAACAAGCCCGCCAATACATCGGCCTTATAAATATCAATGGCCGAAATACCCGAAATACCGACAAAAGCAGCAAACAGAGCAAGTGCCGTTAAAGCGGCTGAAGCAATTGCAAAACCCTTACCCGTAGCCGCAGTTGTGTTACCAACCGCATCCAGAATATCGGTGCGGCCCCGTACTTCTTCCGGCAGGTAGCTCATTTCAGCAATACCACCGGCATTATCGGCGATAGGGCCAAAGGCATCAATCGCCAACTGCATAGCCGTAGTGGCCATCATACCCGCAGCCGAAATAGCCACCCCGTATAAACCTGCGAAGTGATAGGATGTATAGATACCAGCTGCCAGCACCAAAATTGGAATAACCGTCGACTCCATACCGACTGACAAACCACCGATGATGTTCGTAGCAGCACCTGTTGCCGATTGCCGAATGATCGACAATACTGGACGGCGCCCCATAGCCGTATAATACTCCGTAACGGTACTCATAAGCGCACCAACCACAAGCCCTGTAACGATGGCATAGAACACATCCATTCGGGTAAACTCCACGCCCCTGATTTCCATTGTGGTAGCAGGCAACATCGCATTCACCAGAAAATAAGAAGCCACCAGCGTAATGCCAATCGACGCCCAGTTACCCAAGTTCAGCGCACCCTGTACGTTTCCGTTATCGTCTTTAACCCGAACAAAGTAGGTAGCAATAATCGAGAAAATCAGACCCAGACCCGCAATAACCATCGGTAACACGATCGGTGCGTGGCCAATAATTGGATCACCTGGAATAACGATTTCGCGGCCCAGTACCATAGTTGCCAGAATGGTGGCTACGTATGAACCGAATAAGTCAGCACCCATACCCGCTACGTCGCCTACGTTATCGCCCACGTTATCGGCAATGGTAGCTGGGTTACGTGGATCATCTTCAGGGATACCAGCCTCTACTTTACCAACAAGGTCAGCGCCCACATCGGCCGCTTTGGTGTAAATACCACCACCTACACGCGCAAACAACGCAATCGATTCAGCACCGAGCGAGAAACCGGCCAGTACTTCGAGCGCTTTCTCCATCGGCAGACCGTTAACATCACCCGATGGCTCAACATATAATTTGTAGAGAACAATGAACAGGCTACCCAGACCCAGTACAGCAATACCAGCAACGCCAATACCCATCACAGAGCCTCCCGTAAATGAAACCTCCAGGGCTTTCGTCAGGCTTGTACGCGCAGCATGAGCGGTACGAACATTGGCCTTCGTGGCAATGTTCATACCGATATAGCCAGCCAGCGCCGACAGGAATGCACCTAAGATAAAAGAAAGCCCAATGATTGGGCTAGAATTCGGAACCAGACTGCCCATGTAGGCCAGCAAGAGGGCGACAATAATGCCGAAATACGTCAACACACGCCATTCAGCTTTAAGAAAAGCAATGGCCCCATCAGCAATATAGCCTGCAATTTCCTGCATTCGGGCGTCGCCAGCCTCCTGCTTAGAAACCCACATGAACTTGGTAAACATCACCAGCAGGCCAACAATGCCAAGGATGGGAACCAGATAAACACTGTAATTCATAGAAATAGGTATAGGTTAAAATATGTGATTCTCGCAAAGATAGAATTTGCCGTTTCATAACGGCCAACATACAAGCAAATTGATTGACTTTTTTTGAGGTTTTTTTCGGTTATTCTAGGAGTTCATCAATTATCTCTCTAGAAATCAAGGCTATGTTTGGAAGTGGACGTTCAACTGCGTAGGTTCAAAAGAAAAAACACAAAATCAACTCTTCATCAAAATAATAGCTACCTATTTTTGCTTTATGCGACATATTTATTCTTTTATTTTTCCAATAATAGCCATATCGTTCTGCTTACCCTCTTTCCTAAAGAGTACTGCTCAGGCGGGTTCCATTGACTCGCTACGCGTAACGGTAACGGAGGGAACAAATATGGCGGCAGACCTCTCGCCAGATAAAAAATCCATCGCCATTGATTTGCAGGGAACGATCTGGGTTTTACCGACTTCGGGCGGAACGGCGCGTCCTGTCACCGACCCGCTCGGCGATTGCCGGCAGCCGAGTTGGTCGCCCGATGGGAAGCAGATTGCTTTCCATGCCTTTTGGGATGGTCGCTATCACATCTGGTCTGTTTCTAAGGAAGGTGGCAGGCCCAAACAGCTAACTACGGGCATTTACGATGATCGCGAACCTCACTGGTCACCCGATGGCAAGCAACTGGTTTTTGCTTCTGATCGGGGTGGTAACTATGACATCTGGCAACTCAATTTGGCTGATGGAAAACTTACTCAGCTTACCAACGATTCGGGTAATGATTTCAGCCCCGCGTTTTCGCCAGATGGGAAACAAATCGCGTTTGTTTCTGACCGGACGAATGCGCCGGGTATTTATGTAATCAACCCTGGCCAACCAGAAAAACTGGTTTCGTCGACGAAAGGGAAACTGGTCGGGCCAGCTTGGCAGCCCGATGGATCGCACCTGTTCTATAATGTGTTGAATAATTCACAAAGTGGCTTAGAGGTCGTCTCGCTGGCTGATGGTAAAGCACAGATGTTAACCGAAGCGTCGGAAGATGTATTCCCGTTTCGGGCAAGCTGGTTCTCGTCCGATGAATATTTATATACCAGCAGTGGTTCCCTGAAACGACGAAAAATTGGTAGTTCAATTGTGCATATCATTCCGTTCCAGGCGTTGATTAATCTACCCAAAACGACCTACAAACGAAAAACTTACGACTTCGATAATCGGAAACCTCAACCAGTTCTTGGCATCAAAGGTCCCACCATTTCGCCCGATGGAAAACAGATTGCGTTTGCGGCTCTGGGTGATTTGTGGCTATTGGCAAAAGGGACAAAAAAACCTGAACGACTAACTCAGGGGCAATCGATGGAATTGGAACCAAGCTGGTCACCAGATGGAACCAAACTGGCTTATACTTCGGACCGGAACGGGAATATGGACGTTTGGATTCGGGATCTAAAAACAGGACAGGATCGGGTTTTGGTGGATATGGCCGATGATCTGCACTTCCCGAGCTGGTCGCCCGACGGTAGTAAAGTTGCTTTTTATCAGAGTGATCCACGCAATGCATGGGGCCGCAGCACGCTATACACCGCCGACGTAACCTACACGGCCGATGTGAACGTTCCAAAAACCAAAAAACTACACGAATCCGTGTTTGTACCCAGTCAGGCAAGCTGGTCAGCAGATGGGAAAACGATTGCCATATCGGCTCTTCACCCCTACTCGTCGCGCTATCGCGAGGGAGTTAGTGAAGTACTGTTGCTTTCATTCGATGGGAAGAACGACCGATACGTATCACCCGCACCAGGCCATAGTCTGGCAACACGGAGTCAGAACGGCCCAGTCTGGTCGCCCGATGGCACGAAGATGGCCTATGTTCTGGATGGTCTGCTGTGGATTACAGACGTGCAACCTGACGGAACGATTACAGGAAAACCTCGCCAATTGACCACTGAACAAACCGATACACCTACCTGGACGGGCGATTCAAAAAGTTTGCTGTTCCTGGCAACCGACCTATTGAAGCAGGTTTATCTGGCCGACGGACACATTGAAACGCACCCGATGGATCTGACTTGGCAAATCAATCAGCCAACCGGGCAAGTAGTGGTTCATGCCGGTCGGTTATTCGACGGTAAAGCAAACACGTACCGTACCAATGTCGATATTCTGATTGAAGGGCATCGGATCAAATCCATTGTGCCTCATCAGGCTGGTCGTCCGGGAACGCTAGTCGATGCCTCAACGAAGACGGTTATTCCCGGATTGTTCGAAATGCACACGCATCAGCACTCGATGGTTGGTGAAAAAATAGGACGCTTGTGGTTATCGTTCGGCATCACGTCCATCCGTGAACCCGGTGCTGACCCATACGACGCCCTCGAACGTAAGGAATCCTGGGCGAGTGGCGTTCGGCCCGGTCCACGCCAATTTTTCACCGGTGGACTGACTGACGGAACCCGAATTTATTACGGCGCAGCCACCAGCATCAACTCCGACGAGCAACTCGATCGTGAGCTTAACCGATCTGTTCGGCTGGGTTACGATCTTATCAAAACCTACGTCCGCATGCCCGACGCCATGCAACAACGCATCACCGCTTTTGCCCACGCTCATGGCATGCCGGTGTCGTCGCACGAAATTTTCCCGGCCATGCGCTACGATGTCGATGCGGTTGAACACATTGGCGGTACCAGCCGACGCGGTTATTCACCCAAGATTACGGCCATGAACCGGAGTTATCAGGATGTTATTCAGTTGCTCGCCAAATCGGGCATGAACATTACGCCGACGGCCTCCTTACAAGGTGGATTTTCCGTATTGACGATCAAAGACCCAAGTTTGCTGGAGAATCGGCAATATAAGGCGTTTTATTCCGAAGAGTTTACGAATGCTCTACAAGCAGGTTCGGCTCAGTATGCTAAAATAAGCCCCGGTTACCTGAGCAATTTCGGGAATCTTCAAAAAGGGATAAAAGCGCTCGTTGATGCTGGTGCCCATGTTACAACCGGAACCGATAGCCCATTTGTCCCTTATGGCATGAGTCTGCATACCGAACTTCAGGTATTTGTTAATGCAGGGTTGACTCCATATCAGGCGCTACGATCGGCCACACTTTGGGCTGCCGAAACAGTGGGCGTTAGTAAGGATTTAGGCTCCATCGAGCCGGGCAAGTTGGCCGATTTGGTCATTGTCAACGGTGACCCACTCACCAATGTGCGCGACGCCCTGAATGTGGAACAGGTAATCAAGAATGGCGAAGTGCTACCCATTGAACGCCTGCTAACACGCCCTTAGTTATAGCGCGAATCTGCGCTAGTTGTTATAAATCAACTAGGTCCAAACAAAACACCCCTTCTTTCCGCTATGAAAGAAGGGGTGTTTTGTTTGGTAAGACCCCCGTTAAACAGAGCCAAACGAGCTTGCCTAAACTTTATCCATGCGGGTAGGATATTCAAGTATGTAATGATTAGAAAAATGGCGACCAGTGAGAGTAATTATACTACTTACAGAAATGATCATCAATAAATACATAGCACTGATTAACAGCAATATCGTACAGATATGACCTAAACACTCAGATTAAAATTCGATAAAAATAAAATTAAATTACCTAGTATTTATACTTAAAAAATAAATTATTCTAAATAAAATCATATAATTAAAATATAGTTTCTTATTAATCATTTTTATTAAAATAATATTTTGTAAATAGTCAACTATATACCATTTCATGGAAGTAAAACCGCATTTCTTAACTTAAACTAAAACTATGATGAAATCACTACTCATGAGCCTATTGCTGGTGGGCTTAAGTTGTTCGTGCGTGTGGGCGCAGGGTCGTAAGGTAAGCGGCACTGTTGGGGCCGATGAAGGGATTGGCGGGTTTGCGGGGGCTACGGTTGTTATTAAAGGAACAACTATTGGTACCGTAACCGATGTGAAGGGTGAGTATAGTATAAATGTTCCGCCATCAGGTACCACGCTGGTTTTTTCGGCAGTGGGTATGCAAACGGTTGAAGAAGTGATAGGTGGCCGGGCAGTCATTGATGTTCAGCTGAAGACCGATACCAAACAATTATCGGAGGTTATCATCACCGCGCTTGGCGTTAAAGAAGAGCGCGACAAATTTGCCTCATCCGTTTCGACGGTGGAAGGGAAAAGTATCGCCAAATCGGGCGAAACGAGCCTTCTGACTGGTTTAAGTGGAAAAGCCTCAGGGGTAATTATTACCCGGAACGGCGGTGACCCAGGGGCAGGTGCTTACATTCAAATTCGGGGCCAGAATACCATTAACGGAAATGCTCAACCGCTTTTCATTGTCGATGGGATTCCCGTTAGTAACTCCAGCGATAATAACGGAACAGCTGCCGGAAACGGTATTGTCCAGCAATCGCGGATTAACGACATCAACCCCGAAGACATCGAAAGCATGGAAGTTCTGAAAGGAGCTTCGGCTGCGGCTCTGTGGGGTACACGGGCAGCCAACGGGGTAATTATTATTACGACTAAAAAAGGGAAAGACAGCAAAGGGAAGGTCAATATCACCTTTAAATCGAGTGTTTCGTTCGACCGGGTTAATAAGATGCACCCGCTGCAAACTACTTACGGTCAGGGTACTAACGGCCTCTACAGCCAGGGAAATAAAGTGAGCTTCGGCGATCTGATCTCCAGCCGGGCTGGCGGGGCAGATACCTACATAACCGATCCCAACGCAGCGGGTTATCAAGGTTACGTAACTTTTCCGGATGGTACAAAACGGTACGCTATTGCGGCCGGAACAGCGGCCAATCCACATGGTGGCAAAAATTCGAGAGATGTTTTCGATCACGTGAACGACGTTTATCAGACCGGTCATTTTACGGATAATAGCATCAACCTGAGCGGAGGCAACAACCGATCTAACTTCATGATCAGTTATTCGAACTTGAATCAGGAAGGGATTGTAAAGGCTTTCAGTAATTACCAGCGGAACACGGCTCGGGTCAATGTAGCCAGCCAGTTTACCGAATGGTTCCGGGCGTCTGCCAACGTTGCTTACTCCAAAGTATTTTCGTCGCGTAACCAACAGGGCGATAACCTGGATGGGATTCTGTTAGGTGGCACACGTACTGCGCCCGACTTCGACAACTCATATTATACGGGCACTTACACCAACGCGCAGGGCCAGGTTTTTACTAACGAACACGTTTCGTATCGGAATCCACTGGGTAAGGATCAGAACTCTATTTATTCGAACCCGGTCTGGAACATCAACAACAACAAAAACACGACCGATGTCGATCGGATTACTGGCAATATCGAGCTAGGTATTACGCCAACTTCCTGGTTAAGCATTACGGGTCGGACGGGTATCGATAACTTTACGGATGCTCGTCTGGAGCGTTTTGCCCGTAATTCCTCGACCTATCTTGGTGGGTATCTGTCGAAAAACTGGATTACGGAGAAACAGTTTAACACTGATGTATTTGCCAACGCGACCAAAACGTTCAGCAATAATTTTAGTGGTTCGGTATTGGTGGGCGTTAACTATAACAGCCGTCGGAAAGCCATCCTGACGGATGCGATCACGAATCTGATTGTTCCGACAGCGCCAGATATTCTGACGAATGCCCTGAATTCGAATCTTACAGCCACCAACTATAATTCGCTGATTCGTACCTATGCTTATTATGCGCAGGCCGAAGTACAAGCGTACAATATGCTGTTCCTGACCCTGACCGGTCGGAGTGAAAGTGCGTCGACTTTTGGCTCCAAAACGAACAGTAGCTTCTTTTTCCCATCGGCGGCTCTGGCCTGGCAATTCAGTAAGCTTAAAGGACTGGAAACAAGCTCAGTACTTAGCTTCGGTAAACTGCGTTTGACCTGGGGACAAGTGGGTATTCAACCACAACCCTACCAGAATTTCACTACGTTCTCACCGGCATCTTATGGAGATGCCTTTGCCGGTGGTTTATCGGCAGCCAGCTCGCTTTATGGTGGTGGTTACGTACGGAGCACAACGGCGGGTAACGACTTCCTGCGTCCAGAGCGTAAAACAGAATCTGAAGTTGGGGTTGACCTTCGCTTCCTGAACAACCGGATCAATTTCTCGGCTACTGCTTACAGCAACAACACAAAAGACGTAATTCTGTCGCTGAATGTACCGAACGAAACGGGGTATACTGTTCGCAATATCAACGCGGCCGAACTATCGAACAAAGGACTCGAACTCGAAGCCGGTGCCGATGTAATGAGAATGGGCGATTTTAAATGGAATTTATCGGCCAATTTCTCCCTGAACCGCAACAAGGTTATTTCATTGGCAGGAGCTAGCGTATATACCTTACCAGACAGCTATCAGGAAAATGCCTCCCTGATTCCGGGTCAGCCATTCGGTGTTTTCTACTCGACTGACTTCCTGAAAGATGAGTCGGGCAAATACAAGCTGGATGCCAACGGTTTCCCACAAGGTGGTACCACGAACGAAATCATCGGGAACCCAAATCCAAAATGGCGGGGTGGCCTCGGAAGCACATTCTCGTACAAAGGGCTGTCGCTATATGTTCTGTTTGACCGGGTAGCTGGCAATGATTTTTACAACGGTACGCGCGGAGCTTTGTATAACATTGGTACACATGGCGATCAGGGTCATACAGTAGTTGCGCCAACAGGTGGTCTGAAAGATGTGAACGGCAACACAATAGCGGCAGGCACTTCGTTCCAGGGTGAGATCAAAGATTTCGGTGCCGGACCAGTAGCCATCAATCAGGCCTGGTGGCAAGGTCGGGGAACAGCCTTCAACTCAGCTTCTTACAAGCAATTTATTGAAGATGGCAGTGCTACCCGCATGCGCGAAATCACGTTGAGCTACAGCCTTCGTAGCGCCGGATTCCGCCGACTCACCCACTTATCGAACGTCGATTTCAGCTTAACGGGCCGTAACCTTGTTTTGTGGACCAACTACACGGGCACCGACCCAGAGGTGAACATTACGGGAGCTGGCTTATCACGTGGTCAGGACTGGTTTACAAACCCCAACACGAAATCGCTGCTGTTCACACTGAAAATCACGTACTAATCGCGTTCAAGGTTTTCGACAGACCGTTGCTACAGTAAGTCAACAAGCTTTTTCTCAGCTACTTATTGCAACGAATCTTTGTAAGCCATCAACCGTAAACTCACTTAGAATCATGAAAAAATCATTTTCCAATAAAGTCACGATTGCCTTGCTGGGCGTTACGCTCCTCAGTAGTTGCAGTGATTTGTTTAATGAACAGAATATCAAAAGCAACCCAAATGCGGTTACTGATGTCGATGTAGCCACCCTACTATCAGGAACGCTATTGGGCGTTTCGATGCTGCATGAAGATACCGATGTTCGGATTTCGGCGATCTGGGCAGGCGAACTGAATGGGTTGGCCCGACAACATCAAGGCTATGCCGAATACATCGTCTCATCGCAGAATTTCTCCTGGAGTCCACTGTATCCAGCAGCCAGTCAGGCACGATTGATTCAATCCAAAGCCGATGCCGTTGGCGACAAATGGACCAAAGGGGTTGGGCAGGTACTGGAAGCCCTGCTGATCGCAAAAGCTACGGATCTGTATGGCGATGTTCCTTACAGCCAGGCATTTGATGACGTTAAATACCCGACGCCAGTGTTTGACAAGCAGGCAGATGTGTATACCGCCCTCCAGACTACGTTAGATAATGCGATCCAGAACCTGTCGGCTTCAGCTGGCCTGGCCTTTGCAACTCAGGACTTCATCTACGGTGGTAATGTGGCCAAATGGAAAGCGGCCGCCTACACGCTCAAAGCCCGCCTGTATTTACACACCGGCGATTACGCCAAAGCGGTCACGAACGCCAGTACGGGAATTAGCAGCACAGCAGGCGATGCGCTGGTGCCACACGGAACCAGCCAGGGTGTCGATTACAACCAGAACTACGATTTCTTCCGGGTAAACCGGGCGGGCGATACGGGTTTCGATGGCGCTTATCTGCCTACACTGATGAACTCCCGGATTAGCTCGGCTAATACCAAAACCAACGAGACTGCGCTCTATAACTTCTATTTTAAAACGGGCATAACCGCAACGGGTAGCCTAGATCCAAATGTTGTAGACGGAGCGTTTAAGTCGACAGCACCACACCCCATTTTAACCTACTACGAGAACCAGCTTACACTGGCAGAAGCGCAGTCCCGGTTAGGCGATACGGCCAAAGCGCTGGCAGCCCTGAATACGGTTCGAAGCGGACTGTCGGGAGGCTACATCAATGGGCAAACCCTCTCTACCACAGGGCGCAAGTACGATGCCTATACGCTGGATGACTTTGCCCCTACTGGTCTGGCGAATCCAACCAAACTGGCAACAGTGCAAACGGCCATGCTGTATGAGATTATTACGCAGCGCTACATTGTTTTCCTGATGCAATACGAAGCCTTCAACGATGTACGCCGGATGGCGAAGGCCACACCTCTCGTGCAGTTACCTATCCCACTTTACTTCGGTGCCCAGAAGCCTCAACGGTTTATTTATCCACAGGGAGAGGTCAATACGAATCCAAACGTGCCTTCACCACTCCCAGACCAGTTTACGAAAATCCCAATCTTCCAGTAAATACGTTTAGTTGTTAGGCAACACTAGTTAAAAGGCTACCTTTTTAGGGTAGCCTTTTCTATGCTTTCGTTGTAAATTTGTCCAATCCATCAATAATCTATTTTCAGCCTGTGTCGCTCAGAAAACGCCTGCCTGCCTTACTACTTGGTCTTTCGCTTAGTTCAGCTTTAGTTGCTCAGGTTCCTTATGGACCAATTAAGCCAACACCCTCCAGTGAAATCCTCTCGAATCTAAAAAAACTGAATGTTCTCGGCACGGTGCTTTATGTAGCCGCCCACCCCGACGACGAAAATACGCTACTCCTTGCTTACCTCGCCAAAGACCGACTCGTTCGAACGGGTTATCTTTCGCTGACACGGGGCGATGGCGGTCAAAATCTGATTGGGCCGGAGCAGGGCGAAAACATTGGTGTTATCCGTACGCAGGAGCTTCTGGCAGCACGTCGGGTCGATGGGCCCGATCAGTTTTTCAGTCGGGCGTATGACTTTGGGTTCTCCAAATCGACCAATGAAGCCGTGCGCACCTGGGGACAGGATAAAGTACTGGCCGACGTTGTCTGGATGATTCGAAAATATCAGCCCGATGTGATTATCACCCGATTTCCACCCGATGCCCGTGCGGGTCACGGACATCATAGCGCATCGGGTTTTCTGGCCGAAGAAGCGTTTAAAATCTCGAACGATCCGACTAAATTCCCGGAACAGTTGGCCTATGTAAAACCCTGGCAGGCCAAGCGAATTTTCTGGAACATGTTCATTCCGGGTGCTTTCCTGAGTAATAAAAAGCCCGACGAAGCGGGCAATCTGGTTGGCGTTGAAACGGGGCTATATAACCCAATGCTGGGTAAGTCGTATGGCGAGATTGCCTCCGAAAGCCGCAGTCAGCATAAAAGTCAGGGCTTTGGGGTAGCCCCTAACCGGGGCGCCAAAATCGACTATTTCCTATTGAAAGGTGGCGATCCTGTTGAAAAAGATCCACTCGAAGGTGTCGATATGAGTTGGAAACGGGTAAAAAATAGCGACGCTGTGCAATCGCTCGTTAACCAGACAATTGCCAGCTTTCGGCCCGACCAACCTGCCGCTTCCGTTCCGGCATTGGTGCAACTTTATGGCGCGATCAGCAAGTTGGACACGACCAATATCTACGTAAAAGCCAAACGTCAGGAAATACAAACGCTCCTGCAACAATGTCTGGGGCTTTGGTTTGAAACAAATCCGGCTGACTACGCAGCTACCCCCGGCGAAACGATCAAAATTTCGACTAACGTTGTCAACCGGGTTGATGCGCCCGTTAAGCTGGTTAGTATCCGCTATTCAACGGGGAAAGACACGACGCTCAATCTGGCGCTTAAACCCAATGACGTTATCCTTTTCCCAACTACACTGGCGATTCCCCAAACGCAGCCGATTTCGCAACCTTACTGGCTTGAGAAACCAATCGACAAGGGCTTGTTCCAGGTAGATAATCAGCAGTTAATCGGTCTTCCAGAAAACCCGGCAGCCGTAACGGCCAGTTATACTTTCGAGATTGGTGGTCAATCGTTTACGTATAGTCGTCCCGTCGTTTACAAATCCACCGACCCGGTTGATGGGGAGATTTATCGTCCATTTATCATTCAGCCTGCCGTAACGGCCAACCTCACCGAGCGGGTGTACGTCTTCTCCGACAATACCCCCAAAACAGCAGAAATCGTTTTAAAAGCCGGGCAATCTAATCAGTCGGGAACGCTTAAACTGGATGTTCCGGCGGGCTGGCGTGCCGAACCAGCCTCTGTTCCTTTTTCGCTGACGAACAAGGGCGACGAGCAACGGATAACCTTTAGTCTGTCACCAACGGCTCAGGCCAAAGATGGCAAATTACAGGCCGTCATGACAACGGCTAGCGGTACTTTCACAACTGGTCTGCGACTGGTTGCTTACAAGCATATTCCAACACAAACGCTGTTTCCGCCTGCTTCGGCCAAATTGGTTAAGCTCGATGTAAAAGTAACTGCGAAAAACATTGGCTACATCGTTGGCGCGGGAGATGAAGTGCCTGCTGCGTTACAGCAAATGGGTTGCCGTGTTACGTTGCTCGGCCCCAATGATTTAATCGGTAATCTTTCTGGCTATGACGCCATTGTCGTAGGCGTTCGGGCTTACAACACCAATAGCTGGATGGCTCGGGCTCAACCAAAACTGATGGATTATGTCAAAAATGGTGGAACGATGATTGTGCAGTATGTTACGCCCGTTAACTCGTTCTTTCGGAATGAAGCCCCCCTACCCCAACTTGGCCCCTACCCATTTAAAGTTGTAAACGAGCGTGTTACGGAAGAAGATGCACCGATGAACTTTATCAATCCGCAGCACCCGCTACTCAATTACCCGAATAAAATTACAGCCGCTGACTTTTCGGGCTGGATTCAGGAACGCGGCATTTATTTCGCGCAGGATTGGGATAAAGCCTACGAACCCATTTTCTCGGCCAACGATCAGAACGAAGCGCCCAAACAAGGAAGTTTGATTTATGCCAAATACGGCAAAGGCCACTTTATGTACACGGGTCTGGTCTTCTTCCGCGAATTACCCGCTGGCGTACCGGGTGCTTACCGCTTGTTTGCCAACATGATTTCGGCGGCCAGTGATTCAGCAGCCTCGGTCTCGGGTTCTTCGAGCAAACGGTAGCGTTCCATCGTTGTGGTGTCAGGTTCTTCAACCTGACACCACTAGACAATTAATTATCCATATTCAGGTGGCATATTTCCATTAGAACCGTCTCATGCTTCATTCCAGCAAAGACGAATTCCTATGGGCCTTCGAAATCGTACTCTATTGGGGTAGTTCTGCGGAAAAGGTGCGACTCGTTTGCCTGAAATCACTTCGGTGAGGGATAGGCAGCAAGGTATCAACACCTTGACAACTTGATAAGCGTGAGGGTGCAAGTCCCTCTCCCCAGTGCAGGGGTAACAGCATCACCCCTACGGTAGCGACTGGCCATCAATCCGTAGAGCGGGGTGAAAAGGCGGTAACGGTGAACCTAACACCAAATCCCGTCGAGCATGAGTTTATGGATAGCGAAAGTACACTTGAACTGTCGTCACAGAAAACTTGCCAATCGCACCGGCGACCCGGGTAGGTTAATAGGCAAGACCAAAATGGTAAAGGATAGGGGCTGACCAATTGTTGGGCCAGAGAAAAATCCAGGGGCTGGCATCTCTTTTCAATGACCAGTTGCATACCCCACAAACCTGGAAGAAAGTATCATCCTAACAACTCGACCAACGCGTGTCAGGAACGAAGCAAGCTTGTGTCGGCTCTCTCTAAAGGAGCAGGTGCCAACCGGATGCCAACACAAAAAGAGATTGCCTAAGAAGCCAACGCCCATCGTAATAATTGGGATATGCTGACGTAGGCACGGTGAGTTAAGTTGATTATTCTTTAGTAACAGTAATAGCTAAAACACGTATGGCCAATACGATGGAGGAATGGAAAGATACGCCCTGGCGCAAGTTGGAGCGGTACGTCTTTCGGCTGCAAAAGAGAATATTCAAGGCTTCACAACGTGATGATGTAAGAACAGTACGACGACTCCAAAAAACGCTAATCCGATCCCAGTCGGCCAAAACACTGGCCGTTCGCCAGGTAACTCAAGACAACCAAGGAAAGAAAACGGCAGGGCTCGATGGCGTCAAATCGCTATCTCCTCCACAACGATTGGCCCTGGTTACCACCCTGAAAATGCCTGCCAAGGCAACTCCAACTCGCCGGGTCTGGATACCCAAACCTGGTTCTCAGGAGAAACGACCGTTAGGTATTCCAATCCTGTACGACCGCGCTCTTCAAGCCTTGGCCAAGAAGGCATTGGAACCCGAATGGGAAGCCCGCTTTGAAGCCAACAGTTACGGCTTTCGACTGGGGCGTGGTGCCCATGACGCGATTCAGGCCATCTTTAGTGCCATCTGTAACAAGACGCGCTACGTCTTAGATGCTGACATTGCGAAGTGTTTTGATCGAATCAACCACCAAGCTCTGTTAGCCAAACTAAGTACGTTCCCCACCCTGAGACGACAGATCAAAAGCTGGCTCAAGGCAGGTGTTATGGAAGGAGACCAGTTATTCCCAACCGAGGAAGGCAGCCCGCAAGGGGGCGTTATCTCCCCTTTATTGGCTAATATCGCCCTGCATGGGATGGAACAGGCGATTCACCAAGCCTTCCCAACCCAAACCCGAAAGGTCAATGGGGTGTTAACCCGGCAAACCACCCCACACATTGTTCGCTATGCCGATGACTTCATTATTTTACATGAGGAGTTAGCCGTAGTCGAGCAATGCAAGGGGCTGGTATCTGATTGGCTGGCTCCAATGGGACTTAAACTAAAAGAGAGCAAAACTAGC